>NZ_FNPB01000021.1 GCF_900107195.1 Halobellus clavatus | reverse complement strand
GCCAGAATTGCTGATCATCGATTCGAATCACAGTCTCGTCAAGAGCAACGTGATTCGGGCTTCGACCCTCTGTGGGCTGTAGATCGGCTTTCTGCACCCAATCGTGGATCGCTTTCGGCGAGCGCTCGACACCCCACTCTTCGAGAACCGGGACGGTATTCCGGAGCGACAGCCCCGCTAACTGCAACTGAATACCGAGCTTCATCGCACGCTCGGGTGTCCGCTGACGCTCCACAAAATCCAAATCAATCCAGTCTGTACATCCGGTGAGGCGGGCGATTTCTGGCATAGATCACCAAGAAATCACTCCGCCTCACTCTTCATCCTTAACTAAACACGACTCTCTGTGCGGGCGTCGGTCTGCGCAAAACTATTGTATAGTATTGTAGTTACTATACATTACATTTACGAGAACTGATCGCAAATCGGGAGACTTTATACACCGTAGGATAGACGGGTAGCGGTTCTTAGTCGCTGAGACCCATCCGTAATTATATACAATCTGGTCATATACCTCAGACTGTAGAGGGAGACATTATGTCATCAAGTACACGCAAACTGGACGCCGAAATCCTGGGTCGCACGACGAACTTCGAGTACTCAGAGCACTGGATCGGTTATGCGATCCTCGTCCTCCGCGTCGTGATGGGGTGGACGCTGTTCCAAGGTGGAGTCACGAAGCTCATCACCTACCTCGACGCGAACCCGGAGAACAACTGGACGGCCGCGGGCTATCTCGCCAACGCGATTCCGCAGTCGAATCCCGCACGCGAACTGTTCATCGGGATGGCTGGAAACCCCCTCATCGACGTCCTCAATATGTGGGGGCTGACGCTGACCGGGCTCGGGCTCATCCTCGGCGCGCTCGTCCGCTGGAACGCGTTCTGGGGCGCGGTGATGATGCTGTTCTACTGGCTGGCAGCCCTCCAGGGCGGCCTGCTAGCGGGACTCCCGCTCGCCCACGGGTGGGTCGTCGACGACCACATCGTCTACGCGGCACTGCTGTTCGGTCTCGGTGCGATCGGTGCGGGCCGCGTCGTCGGTGTCGACGAGTATCTCGAAGACACGTCGATCGTCCAGAGTAATCCGTGGCTCAAGTACTTGCTCGGCTGACCGAGACGGATCGGTAGTCGGGTGCTCCACGGCGTCGTTCCGATTTTTCCGACCGACCGCTCCGGAAGGCGCCGTCTCGTGACTCCGGCGCGAGAGTGGGTCATTTGGCGCGCCGCCTCTCGATCCGCTCCCGCTCAGCCACGCCGTCAGTGCTTCGAGCGAGGGTTGGCCCACCGCCGATCCGGTCGGACGAACGGTACGCTCTTTCTGTGGGCCGTCCAACGAACACGCGAGATGACCGACGACCGAGTACGCGCACACGTGTTCGTCAGCGGGACCGTCCAGGGAGTCTACTACCGCGCGTCGACTCGCGACGCAGCGCGGGATCGCGACGTCGACGGCTGGGTCAGGAACCTCGACGACGAGCGGGTCGAAGCCGTCTTCGAGGGCCCTGAATCGGCCGTGGAGGAACTGATCGAATGGTGCCACACGGGGAGCCCCGCGGCATCGGTCGAGGAGGTACACGTCGAGTACGAGGAACCGGACGGCGAGTCCGGCTTCCGCGTCAAGTGGTACGAGGACCAGTAGCGGAGGAGAGCCCGAGAGTCAGTCCTCACCGAACGATCCGTTGAGAAGCGTCTCGATACTGTCTTCGATGACGCGCGCGAGGATCTCTGCCATCGCCGTGTCGGCGGCCCAGATCGCGGTCTCGTCTGCGCCGTCGCCCGGTGGCGTCGCCGAGAGCAACACGACGCGGTCGTCGACGATGAGCACCCGTCCCGGGTGGTCCATCGGTGGGTCGACCGCCTCCGCGACCGCGACGCCGTCGATATCTGCAAACAAGGCTCTGACGTCGGGGGCCTCGCTGAGGACCCGCACCGAGACATCGGCTTCGGCGCGGGATCGGAGCGTCTCCGGGAGGTCAGACGGGACGAACGCCGGTCCCGGGGCCGCGAAGAAGACGGAGTCCACCGCCTGTCTCGCGAGTTCGACGACGCGGTTGTGGACGGGCTCGCGTCCGTGGATGGTCCAGACGTCGTCGCGCGTTTCGCTCTCGATCCGCGACTCCCGCTGCGCCTCGAGGAAAGCGAAGGCGCGATCGGCCTCCCGTTGCATCCGCTCTGCGAGTTGTCGCCGCGCGGTGTCGAGGCTCACCGGTCGGTACCGCTTCGGCGTCGACTGCTGGAGCTCGACCAGTCCGATGTCGACCAGTTCGTCGGCCGCCCCGTACACCTGCGACCGCGGCACGTCAGTCTCGTCGTGGATCTGCTTGGCCGTCCCGACGCCGAGCCGCTGGAGTGCGATGAACACCCGGGCGGCGTAGTTCCCCAGACCGAGATGCTCCAGCGAGGAGACCGTCTCGTGCTCTGAGATCTCCGTGTCGGGGTCTCGCTCGCTCCCCGACCCCGCATCGGGACTCACGCCGACCCTCCCTCAAGGTCGGTTTCGGGGCTCGGCCCCAGTGGGTCGTCTGACTCGACGGTTCCCGTCCCCTCCTCGCCGGGATGTCCCATCGCCACGTCGGGATCGTCGTTGACGAACCAGTCCCAGATGACGAGCGTCGAGGGAAGCACGAGCAGTGAGGCGAGGAACGAGTAGATGATCGAGATCGCCGTCAGCAGCCCGAACTGCCCGAGGACCGACAGCACCGCCAAGACGAGAACGCCGATCCCGAACGCGGTCGTCGCCATACTTCCCAACAGCGCCCCGCCCGTTCCGATGACGGTTCGTTTGAGTGCCTCGAAGAGCGGGTTCTCGCGCCGCTCGTCGATGAACCGATGGACGATGTGGACCGAGTAGTCGATCCCCAGACCGATCGTCAGCGAGAGGATCGTCGCCGTGAACGCGTTGAACGAAATGCCGAGGACTCGCATCGTCCCCGCGACGGCGGAAACGGCGACCACGATCGGCACGAGGTTCGCGAAGCCCAGCGAGGGCAGGCCTTCGAGGACCCAGTAGATGAACAGGAGGAACAGCACCGTCGCTCCGAGCGCGAGCGCGAGACTCGTGATCGCCGACTCGAAGATCAGATCAGACACCTGTTGGAAGACGACGGTGTTGCCAGTGGCCGTCGCGTCCGACCGGAACTCGCCCGCTACGTCCCGAGCCGCCGCTGTCGCCTCCTTGTCCGAGGCATCGGCGGTCACGGAGTAGACGATCCGGGCGCTCCGATGGTCGTCGGAGAGGTACTCCGACGCCCGATCGCCGACCGGCGATCGTTCGAGTTCCCGATAGATCGTCGGGAGGTTGTCGTCGGGGACGCCGTTGTCGTTTTGATCGTTCCGCTCGACCAGCGCGGCGAACTCCGGATCTCTATCGGCGTAATCCTGGATGATCGTGACGATACTCGTCGATTCGGCGCGTCTATTACCGGCGTCGACGAACTCCTCGGGTGGATCTTCTCCCGCCCGGTAGATTCGCTCGAGGGCGGCATCGTTCTCCATCCGCCCCTCAACGTATATGGTGACTGACCCCCCCTGTGAGGTGGTGAACTTGTCTTCGAGGAAGTTCAGCGTCCCGACGACGCCGTAGTCACTGGGTGCAAACGGTTCGGGGAGCGACTTCAGGAACGGCGAGACCTCCTCCGGTGGGAGGAAGTCCTCCTGTGAGAACGACGTGTCGACTCCGGTCGCGTACCCGGCGGCCCCCGCGCTGAACACCAAGGCGAGAATCAACACGACCACTGGAACCTTCCGCGCGGCGAAGACGCCGACTGCGAGTACCTCGCCGAGGGTTGATCCCTCCTTGCCGAGCGGCTGCTGGCTGAACGTCGGGATCGGCCACCCCTCGCGGTTGCGGTCGAGCCACACCTTCGCCGCCGGGAGGAAGATTCCGAAGATGAAGAAGGTGAACATAATCCCGACACCTGCGACGATCCCGAAGTCGCGGATCGGCGGCAGGCTGGAGGTGAGATTCGAGAGGAACCCGATGACGGTGGTCCCCGTGACGATGAAGAACGCGACGAGCAACTGATCGGTCGCGACAGTCATCGCCGAATCGACGTCGAGACCGGTCGCGCGATCCTCGCGATACCGATTGATGGCGTGGATGCCGAAGTCGATCCCAACCGCGAGCAACAGCGGCGGGACCGAGATCATAATCTGATTGAACGGGATGCCCGCCAGTCCCAGGAACCCGAACGTCCAGATCACCGCCATCAGCAGCGAGATGATCCCCAAGATGAGATCTAAGAGGTCGCGGTAGGCCACGATCAGAAAGCCCACGATGAGAATCACCGCGGCGGGGGTAACTATCAACAGCGAATCCGTGATGACGGTCCCGAACTCGTCGGCGATGATGCCGCTCCCGAAGACCGTGATGTCGGTATCCAGTTCCGTGTCGATGATTCGCTGCGCATTGTTCTGAATAGACGTCAGCGGACTGTCTCCCGACTGGCCGGCGGTGCCACCGCCAGCCCCCTGCGGGAGGTCGTGGGTAACGACCCCGATCGTCGCCGATGCCGACGCCGACCCGCGGTTGAAGTCGTTACTCAGCGTGCCGGTGAAGCCGGGATTGTCGGCGTTTTCCTGTACGGCTCGGCGGATTTCGCCCTGGGTCGCGCCCTCCAGCGCGATGATCTGCTCCTCCAGCGTCGTCGCCGAGGGATCAATCGTTCGTGCGACCGTCCCTGCGGCCGAGGACGTACTGGAGACGTACATATCGCTCCGATCCTCGAGCGCCTCCTGGGCTCTGAGCATCGAGAGCATCGACCGCTTCGAGAGCACGTTCTGCTCGCGCTGGACGAGCTGCGTGCTACCCGGGTCCTCCCCGAAGACGGAGAGGAACTCGTTCTCGATCCGTTCGCTCGCGTCGGCCGCTGGCACGTCCTCGGCGAACTGCTGGGTCCCGGACTCGGTCGAGACTCCCCCCAGTCCGCCCGCGAAGGCGAGCGTGACCAGCAGGAACACCAGCATCACTTTCTTCGGACGGTTGACGATGTTGTCGTCCGCCCAGTCGACGAACCGTTGGTAATCGAGACGCATCGGTCAGCCCTGTCGCCGATAGTAGAGGAAGCCGCCACCGACGAGCAGCACGGCGACGACACCGACAATCGGGAGCACCGGCAGTCCGCCACCGTCGGCGTCTGCTGTCACCTCGACGGGGACCTGATACGTGTCAGAGATGATCGTATCCCCGTCGGGCTGATCGTACTGGAAGTCCATCTTGACCGGATAGGTCTTCGCTGTCGCGTCCCCGCCCGCACTGACCTGGAAGCGAACCGTCTGTGATTCGCCGGGTTCGAGCCGCTCGACGAACGCTTCGTCGTCGGACGTGGACAACGGTGAATCCATATAGATCTTCGCTGAGATGTCCGTGAGCGCGTGGTCGCGGTTGTTCGTCACGGTCACCTCGAACGTCCCGCCGGAGCCCGCAGTGTACGTCGCGTTGATCGGCTCGACATCGAACTCGGGCGATTCCTGTTGGACGTCGACGCGAGTCGGGATCGTATCGGACTCACGGGAGCGATCGGCCATATCGCGGTAGGTCACACCGAAGTCGAGCTGCCGTGCCCCGGCCGACGCGCTGCTCGTCACTTCGACATCGAAGGTGAACGGGGCGGACTCGCCGGGTTCGAGCGACCCGACGGCGACGGAGGTCTCGACCAGCGACAGTGTCTGGCCCGGGTTCTCGAGCGTCACCACGGCGTTGTCGGCGGCCATCGGGCCGGTGTTCGTGACCGTCCCCGTGACCGTCCCCTCCTCACCGACTCGGAGGGAACTGCTCACGTCTGAGACGTCGAACGTCATCTCCGGGAGCGCACGAAGCGGGATCGTCAGCGAGGGCGACGATCCGGTCGTGCCACCGGGCTTCTCGAAGTCGATCTGTGCCGACAGCGAGTAGTTGCCGACGGAGGCACTGTCTTGCAGTGTCGTCTCGAACTCGAAGGTCCGGTTCTCACCGCGTTCCCACGCGTCGACGAACCTCGTGCTGGACGTTCCCGACCCGAGCGAGATGGCCGGGGCCGACGAGGAGAGCGACACAGTCGAATCGTAGGCGGCGGTGGTCCCGACGTTCCGCATCGTCACCTCGAGCGTGCCCGTCCCGCCGACAGTCGCCGTCGAGGAGGTGTCGACGACATCGAACTGTGGGCCGGATTTGACGCGGACCGAGAGGTAGATCGTCTTCTTCCGCTCGACATCGTTGCCAGCGCCGTTGTCGTACTCGTACGTGAGCCGGAGCGGGATCCGGTACGTCCCGCTGTCGATGTTCGCAGGAACATCGAGTGACAGTGAGAGATCAGCCGGTGTGCCGTCGGGGAGGGATTCGACGTACAGCTCGTTCGTCTCGACGTCGATGGGGCCGACGCTGTTCGCCGGCCGAATATGGACGTTGTATGCATCTCTCGTCTCGTCTTCAGCGCCAGTTCCGTCGTTCAGGAGCTGAAACGAGACCTCGTTGACCCCGCCGGGCTGGAGCGTGGGATCTTGTATAACGGTTTGAATTTCGGGATTCGACGTCAGCGCCACCGCAGGGACCGCGCTCAGGAGAAGCGATGCGACGATCAGGACGGCAAACAGCTTTCGTTTCATAGGTTCGTGACCATCTTGCGCCGACGCTGGGAACCACGAACGTCAGCGTACGTCAGGTCGTATCGAGAAGACGGATCCCAGGTATAAAAGCTATTGTAAATTTCTACAAACAGCGATTTCGTTCTCGCGTCGTCCGCGATGATCAAGAACAATTGCGCTTGCGTCCCTCTATAATTATCTCTCTTTGACAAAAGTCCGGTGGCCGGACCGAAGTAACACGCTCGTAACCCGGTATCACTCACGTCCGGAAACTGATATATTAGTTCGTCTCATTACCACATAACGCAATGATACCAGATATCTCGGCGATGGTACTGCAGCTGGACACCAGTGCGAACGGCGTCGCGTTCCTTCTGGGGCGCGTGCTGTTCGGCGTCGTGCTGGCATTTATGGGACTGAATCACTTCCAGAGCGTCGATCAGTTGGCAGGATATGCCGAAGCGAAGGGCCTGCCCGCGGGACGGGCCGCGGTACTCTTCAGCGGCGGGATGTTGATGGCCGGAGGTCTCGGGATCGCGATCGGTGCGTATCCGGCCCTCTCAGCGGGCGCAATCGCGCTGTTCCTGCTCGTCGCGACGCCGACGATCCACGACTTCTGGGCGGCCCCGCCGGATCAACAGCAGAGTGAGATGACGAACTTCCTGAAGAACGTCGCGCTGCTTGGCGGCGCGCTGGCCTTCCTCGCGCTTTCGGGGAGTGCGTGGCCGTACGCGCTCAACGTGGGCCTCTAACGCCGGCCGTCACATCGAGGCGTCCGTCGACGCCCCCCCGAACAGCAGTCCGACGTGAGAGACAGGCCTCACCAGACGCATTTTTGTATTGCGGAAGTGTCGACGCTGTATTGGCATCGGTACCTCGGAGTGTCTCGGTCGTCTCACTGCTCGTCCCACTGGACGTCGCCAATGGGACCGGCGTCGCCATCGGGACGTTTAACCTCGCGTCGCTCACGCGTGAGTGTATGAAGGCGACTGCGAGAGCGCACCCGATCCAGGGTCTGATCAAGTACCACGGGATGCGCGACGAGGAACTCCGCCTCCCGTATCACGACAGCATCAGCGTCTGTACTGCCCCGAGCGCAACGACGACGACGGTCGAGTTCCGGCCGGACGCCACCGAGGACGTCTACCGCATCGGCGGGGAACGCGTCGAGGGCCGCGGCGCCGAACGCATCGACGCCGTCGTCGACCACGTCCGCGAACTGGCCGACATCGACCACCCAGTACGGCTCGAATCGGAGAACTCCTTCCCCTCGAACATCGGCTTCGGGTCCTCGTCGTCGGGATTCGCCGCCGCGGCGATGGCGCTCGCGGACGCTGCCGGTCTCGATCTGACTCGGCCGGCGGTATCGACGATCGCCCGTCGCGGCTCCTCGTCGGCCGCGCGCGCCGTGACTGGTGCGTTCTCGCACCTGTATTCGGGGATGAACGACGAGGATTGCCGAGCAGAACGGATCGAGACCGACCTCGAAGACGAACTGCGAACCGTCGCCGCACACGTGCCGGCGTACAAAGAAACCGAAGAGGCACACCGCGAGGCCGCCCAGAGCCATATGTTCCAGGCGCGGATGGCGCACGTCCACCATCAGATCGACGCGATGCGCGACGCGCTGTACGACGCCGACTTCGAGCGTGCCTTCGAACTGGCCGAGCACGATTCGCTGTCGCTCACGGCGACGACGATGACAGGGCCGGCCGGGTGGGTTTACTGGCAGCCGGACACCATTGCCGTGTTCAACGCCGTCCGCGAACTCCGTGAGGAGGCCGACATCCCGGTGTACTTCTCGACCGACACCGGCGCGAGCGTGTACGTGAACACGACCGACGCGCACGTCGACCGGGTCGAATCGGCGGTGGCCGATGTCGGCGTCGACACCGACGTCTGGGAGGTCGGCGGCCCCGCGCAGATCCTCTCATCCACAGCGGCACTGTTCTGAGACGGACGCTCGCTCGTTCCGCTGATCGCGAACACTCCGTCTCTGAGTGAGCGGGCTCGAAATCGACGGGGTGAACTACGCGTCTGCGAGAAACTGCAGCGTGTTTTCGTCGGGCTCGCCGTCGTAGTACTGTGACAATGCCGCGGTGAACGGCGTCGGCCCGTCAGTCACGGCATCGAAGAGCGTCATCGACGAGCGAAACTTCATATCGTCCGGTGAGCCGAAGATGTCGTTCGCGGAGCGACCGTCGATGTCGAGGACGAGTTCAGTACACTCGCGCAGGCGGGGGCCCAGCACCGGATGCGCGAGGTACGCTTCGGCCTCGTCTCTCGACGAAATCGCGTAGCGCTGTGCCAGCTGGCTCGACCCCAGCCCGGCCACTTGCGGGAACACGAACCACATCCAGTGTGAGCGCTTGCGCCCCGATCGAAGCTCCTTCTTCACCTGGTCTATCACGGGGTCCTGCGCTTCGACGAACCGGTGTAGGTCGTACGGATCGGCGCGATCGTCCATTACTGTGACAGTTTCCCGATTGTGAGTGATAAGCTGTTCGCAGCCGGTGTCGTCGGTCCGCACGGTGTGTCGGCTGCCGTTCCTCCGACCGGCATCCTGTGTGCACCGCCTGCTGCCTGCTGTCCTCAGGTTCGATGCGACGCCACTGAAGAGACGCGGCAGGGCGTTGTCAGCGGACTCAACGGTGAGCGTCGCCAGCGGATTCACCGATGGGTCTTACCACCGGACTCACCGGTGGGCGTTACCACCGGATTCCGCTATCCTTGATGGAATTGTGGACGTCGTCTACCATTTCCTTCAGCGCCGTCAGCGCCTGCCGCTGTGTGTGCAGCTCGTCGAGGAGGTCCGAGAGGGCCGATTCCAACTCGGCGTCGTCGCCGAACTGTTCGTTCACGGTCTGGAGGTCATCGACGAGTCCGTCGACGTACCGGATTGCTCGATTCACCTCGGCTTCAATCTCGAACGGACCGTCCTCGATCTGTTCTGTGACCTGCATCGGCGAGAGCAGTCCAGACCGCGCGGCCTCGAGTTTGTGTTCCCACTCTCGTGCCCGTATGAGCTGGTTTGTGATGGTCTGAACGTCTCTGCTGAGATACGACTCCAGACCTGTCTGTTCGGCCATCTCCTCGAAAGACTCCTCGGCAGCGGCATACGTCGTACTGACACGCTCGATTGCGGCGGTGACATCCGGATCCAGACGCTCCGAGCTGTCCTCGCTGTCTTTCTCTCCCATCGGTTCGTCGTACGGTAATCTCCGATAAATCGTTTGTCGTGGGCGCGGTCCGTCTCGTCCACCGGTTCGATCGCTGCCCGTGCCACACAGGAACTCACGTTGTGACCGGGCCCCCCTCGGCCGTTCGACCTTTGGCCGTGCGTCCCCTTCGACAAGTATGCGAGTCCTTATTCTCGGAGCCGGATATGCCGGCGTGACGGTGGCTCGACGACTCGAATCGATGCTCCCGCCGGAGGTCGAACTGGTCGTCGTCGACGAGTCCGAGTCTCACCTGGTCAAGCACGAAGTTCACCGCGTTATCAGACGCCCGAGCGTGAGCGAGGCGATCCGCGTGCCGCTCTCGGACCTCTTCGACCGAGCGTCGATCCGGACCGCGCGAGTGGCCGCGGTCGACAGGGAGGCCCGCGCCGTCCACCTCGAAAACGGCGAGACTCTCTCGTACGACTACGCAGCGGTCTGTCTCGGCTCCGAAACCGCCGATTATGGGATCCCAGGCGTCGCAGAACACGGACTCCCGCTCACCTCGGTCGACGACGCGCTGGAGATCAACGAGGCGTTCCGCGAGGCCGCAGCGAGGGCCGGTGAGTCGGATGTGGCCGAATCAGACACGGACTCGGGCGGCGTCGACGTCGTCGTCGGCGGCGCAGGGCTCTCAGGGATCCAGACGGCGGGTGAACTGGCAGCGTTCGCCCGCGAGGAGGCTGTCGATGCAGACGTGATGCTCATCGAGCAGGAACGCCGCGTGGCCCCGAACTTCCCGGCGAACTTCCAGACGGCTGTCCGCTCGGCGCTGGAGTCTGCGGGGGTGTCCATCGAAACTGGGACCACGGTCGAGCGAGCCACCGAAAGCGCCGTGGAGACCGACCGCGGAACGTTCCCAGCCGACGTGTTCGTCTGGGCCGGCGGTATCGCGGGGACCGACGCGATGGGCGGCGACCGACCGATCGTACAGAGCGACCTCCGAATCGACGAGCGGACCTTCGCTGTCGGCGACGCGGGCCGTGGCGTCGACGCCGACGGTGAACCCATCCCCGCGTCGGCATCCGCAGCGCTCCGAGAGGCACGAACCGTGGCGGACAACATCGCTCGCCTCGTGGATCACGAGCGATCGAACTCGGACGGGTTCACCCCACGGCTGGACCCGTACCGCTTCGAGGTCCCTGGGTGGATCGTCTCCGTGGGCGATCAGACAGTCGCGCAACTCGGGCCGGAAGTCGTCACGGGTGCCGCGGCGAAAGCGATGAAAACGGCCGTCGGGGCGGGCCACCTGAGTTCAGTCGGTGCGATCAGAAACGCGGCCGAACTGGCCGAGGCCGAACTCCGAGCCTAATTTCTGTCTTCCTTATAATTTCGCGGAAGTATAATCTCGCTATTTGAGTCAAATATCTCTTAGCGTGTTGAATTGGTATCAAAACTGCTCTATTTATAGTAGTGAATAATAGATATTCTATATGAATAGTATTGTTTACGGGTAATACACTGCGAAACCGTACAGTAGTGGTCACTCCATTCACAATATCGATACGTTCTGTACAGCCTCAATAACAATAGTACATTTGTTATCACGTGGCAGAAAAACCGCGGGACTGCGGTGAGATTTACACACAACGATTATGTAGATCCGGACGGCTGTGAGAAGTATGGCACACGACTGGCAGAGCGACGATCCGAACCTCGAACTGGGCCTCGAGCGAGTGATGGAGTTGGATGTCGAGGTCGAATCACCGATCGAGATCGGCGACACGGGCGACGGCCAGCGTCGGATCATCCCGATACTCGGGGGTACGGTGACGGGGAAAATCGAGGGCGAAGTCCTCTCGACAGGGGCTGACTACCAGCTCTACCGGGACCGGCGGCCCAGCGAACTCGTCGCGAAGTACGCCATCGAGACCGCCGACGGCGACCGGATCTACGTGCAGAACCGAGGGATGCGATTCGCCGATCCGGCGGTGAGCGAACGGATTCGCGAGGGCAAGCCGGTCGACCCCGAAGACGTGTACTTCTGCTCGGTCCCCGAGTTCGAGGTGGCGACTCCCGAACTCGAATGGCTCGAAAACCGAATCTTCGTCGCGACTGGAACGCGTCAACCGAAGGGCGTGAAGCTGGCGGTCTATCAGGTCGGGTAGCGTCCCGTCACCCGAACTCGATCGAGCGCTCTCGGAATCCCGTGAGCGAGCACCGGATGCGAGAATCCAAGCCTGTCTGTTCTGAACGATAGTTATAATATCGTGAACGATTGTTCGTACCGTATGGATTCGTCCGCTTCGGAACCGAACGCCCCGGTGAAAACGGCCCAGACCACGTTCCAGATCGTCGAGGCGCTCAAATCGCTCGACGGCGCGACACTGACCGAACTGTCGGACCACCTCGATATCCCGAAAAGCAGCGCCCACAATTACCTTCGGACGCTCGAACACCTGGGGTACGTCGTGGAGCGAGACCAGGTGTACGAGGTCTCGCTTCGGTTCCTCGACCTCGGCGGCTACGCTCGATCCCGCGAGCGGCTGTACTCCATCGCGCTCCCGGAGATGGAACGGCTCGCGGAGACAACTGGCGAGTACGCCAACCTGCTGGTCGAAGAGCAGGGGCTCGGGGTGTTTCTCGCGCGCGAGCGCGGCGAGAACGCCGTCAGTCTGGATTCGTACGCGGGACAGTCGGTCAAGCTTCACACGACAGCGCTCGGCAAGACCATTCTCGCGTACCTCCCAGACGAACGCGTCGAAGAGATCATCGAGCGTCACGGACTCCCTCGGAAAACGGAGCACACGATCACCGACCGTTCGGACCTGTTCGAGACACTCACTGCGATCCGAGAACGGGAGCACGCATACGACCGTGAAGAGCGGATCAAGGGCCTGAACTGCGTCGCAGTCCCGATTCTCTCCGACGACGACATCGCGGGATCCCTGAGCGTCTCCGGTCCGGTTAGTCGGATGGACGAAGACCGTATCGAGTCCGAAATTCTCCCCGAACTCCGGAGAGCAGCCAATATTATCGAACTCAATCAGACACACTCGTAATCGTCTCTGCCCACGTTCGTCTCCGGCTGTGAGGGCCAGGAGTCCTCATACTACGAACATCTGTTCAGTATGACCAAATCAAAATGATTCTTCGTCATAGAAACGGTCACGCTGAACAGGAGAGCCTGCTTTTACTCCAGTATATCCAGAATAGACGGACAGTGTTTCGTCCTTTTCAAGTTGATATTCAGTATAACTAAATGGCAACTGCCTAAACCAGACGAGAAGCAATCAGTCCCCGAATCCGAACAACACACCGGAACGGGCGTCGCCCGCCAGCGAACGATCAGCGGTCGTCGCAACTCAGACGATTCGGTTCCACAGCGTTCCGCCGTCGCCGAGTCGGCTGAGGTTCGTCTCGAGGAGGTCGGCGATACGGTCGCCGTACGTCGCTGCCTGCGCGGCCGCGTGGGGAGTGACGATGACCTCCTCCATCTCCCAGAACGGCGCGTCAGCCGGCAGCGGTTCGTCGTAGAACACGTCGAGGGCCGCGCCGGCGATGTCGTCGTTCTCCAGCGCCTCGACGAGGGCGTCCTGATCGACGATTGCCCCCCGACTGACGTTTATCAGGTACGCGTCGTCACGCATTGCATCGAAGACGTCGCGGTCGACGAGTCCCCGCGTGGCCTCCGTCAGCGGTGTCGTGAGCACGACGAAGCGTGCATCCTCGACTGCCTGCTGGATCCGTGCGGCGTCGTACACGCGGTCGAGACCGAGTCCCGACACTGGCCGGATGTCGACGCCCACCACATCCATCCCGAGGACGCCCAGCCGGGTCGCGACGCTCCCGCCGAGTTCGCCGACGCCGACGACGCACGCGCTCGACCCGCTCACCTCGAATGGGCGCCGCCACGGAATCCGTTCCCACTCGCGTGCCGCCTGCTTGTCGCGATACCGGTGGAATCCCTTCGCCAGCGACAGGACCAATCCGACGACGCTCTCGCCGACGAGATCACCCGCGACCCCGGTGCTGTTAGTCAGGATGATCTCTTCGTCTTCGTAGGCACTGACGGGGAAGTCCTCGTATCCGGATCGGATGTCGTGGACCCATCGGAGATCCCCATCGAGGTATGCATCGTGATGATACAGTGTGACAACCGCTTCGACGTCGACCACGTCGTCGCCTTCCAACAGCGTGAACTCGCAGTCGGAAACTGTCTCCGAGAGCAGATCACACAGGTACTCTGGCGGACACGGATGGGTCCCCCACTCGGAGATTCCGACGCGTTCGATCGATCCATCTTTCGGCATACCGGAGGCTCTGCACGCCGGAAAATAGTTCCTGGGATCGAGAAAACTCCGAGGTTATCTGATCTGAATTAGCGGTTGAGGGTGTGAATCGCCTGTCCCTGGGCGTTCTCCGCCGCCTCCATCACAGCCTCAGCGAGCGTCGGATGCGTGTGAACCGTGCCAGCGACATCTTCGAGTGTGGCACTCATCTCGATGGCGAGGGCGACCTCGGCAACGAGTTCTGCGGCGTTCGGACCGACGAGTTGGCCACCGAGGATCATCCCGCTCGATTCGTCGGCGACGATTCTGACGAAGCCCTCCGACTCGCCCATCGAGAGCGCCCGACCGCTGGCTCGGAGCGGCATCTCACCGACCACGGGGTCAAAGCCCTCGGCCTCGGCCTTCTGGCTTGTCATCCCGACCGTCGCGATCTCGGGATCAGTGAACACCGCCGCGGGGATCACCTGCTGGTCGAGCGCGGCTGGTTCGTCCGCGGCGACTTCGGCGGCGACGATTCCTTCGGCGCTGGCTTTGTGTGCCAGCATCGGCTCACCGGCGACGTCACCGACCGCGAACACGTTCTCGACCGCGGTCCGGGCCCGGTCGTCAGTCTCGATGAAACCGTTCTCGGTCGGTTCGAGGCCGATCGATTCGAGTTCCAGCGTGTCAGTCACCGGCTGCCGTCCGACGGCGACGAGGACGGCATCGCCGTGGTACTCTGCGGTCTCACCGTCGTCGGTCTCGGTCGTCACGACGACGCCGTCGCCCCCGTGCTCCCAGCCTGTCGCACCCTCACCGAAGTGGAAGTCGACTCCGAGGTCTTCTGCCCGTGACCGAACGGTCCGGGCAATGTCGTCTTCGTATGCGGGCAAGACGTCGTCGAGCATCTCGACAACGGTCACGTCCGTGCCGAGTTTTGCCAGCATCGTCGACAGTTCCATACCGATGTAGCCCGCACCGACGACGACGAGGCTGTCCGGTGTCGACTCCATCTGGAGGAGTTCGGCCGAGGAGAGCACCGGGTCGTCAGCGAAGTCGAAGCCGGGGATTGCGAGCGGTCGCGACCCCGTCGCGATGATAGCCTGATCGAATTCGACGGTCTCCATTCCCTGTCCCTCGCCACCGTGAGCGATGCGTGCGGTGTGTTCGTCCTCGAAGGCGGCCGTCCCTTCGAGGAGGGAGACACCGTTGGCCTTGCAGAGCTTCTCGACGCCGGAGGTGAGCTGATCGACGACGCCTGCTTTCCACTGCTGCATCTGCCGCATATCGATCGCCGGGTCGGCGTGGATACCCAGATCCTCCGCGTTCGCTGCCTCGTGGGCGACGTCCGCGCCGTGGATGAACGCCTTCGACGGGATGCAGCCGCGGTTGAGACAGGCACCGCCGTAGGCGTCCTTTTCCACCAGCGTGGTGTCCAGTCCGAGCTGTGCGCCGCGGATCGCGGCGACGTAGCCGCCGGGTCCCGCACCGATGACGAGGAGGTCCGTCGCCGTCGCGATATCGCCCATTACCATACGCTGATGCTCTCGTTCGAGCCCTCAAAAAATCATCCGTCTCCGCCTGCACTCCGTTTCGGGGTGGAACCGCCCGCTACTCCAGCAGGAGCGGGAGCGGATCCGCCAGCAGTTCCTTCACGTGATTCGAGAACTCCGCGGCGTCAGCGCCGTCGACGAGCCGGTGATCGACCGACATCGAGAAGCGCATCGTGGTCCGAGCGACCACCTCGTCGTCGACGACCCACGGACGCTTCTGTATCGGCCCCATCGCGAAGATGGCGGCTTCGGGGTGATTGATGATGGGTGAGGAGAACTCGCCGCCGATGACCCCGACGTTCGTGATGGTGAACGTTCCGCCCTGCATCTCCGCCGGCTGGATCTCTCGGTTCCGCGCCCGCGTCGCGAGATCCGCGATTTCGGTGGCCAGTTGTTTGAGACTCTTCGTATCGGCGTCGTCGACGACGGGAACCATCAGGCCGGCGTCGGTCGCGACGGCGATGCCGATGTTGTACTCGTCGTGGAGGATGATCTCCTCGGCGTCCTCGTCGAGGCTGGCGTTGAGGTACGGGTGCTCTTTCAGCGCGCTGGTGATCGCCTTCACGACGAACGGGAGGTACGTCAGTTTCACGTCCTCGCCGGCGGCCGCATCGAGTTCCTCGCGCAACTCGACGAGTTCGGTCGCGTCGAACTCGTCGTGGTGGGAGACGTGCGGCGCCGTGAACTTGGACTGCGCCATCTGCTCCCCGATCGTCCGTCGGACCCCGCGGTAGGGGACACGCTCGCCCGGGCGGTCCGATTGGGCTGTCTCGCCGTTCCCGCCGGCGCTCGCGGCTCCAGAGGCGCCCTCTACCGACCCGTTCGTCGCGGGTGCGGCGTCCGCGTCGGTCGTCGGTTCGGGCGCGGTCGTCGCCGCCGCACTGTCGGCGGTCTCGGGTTTGCCGCCCCGCTCCGCGTACCGCTGGACGTCATCGGGCGTCACGAACGGTTCACCGTCACGCTCCTCGCTGGCGGGGACCGCGTCGAGGTTCACGCCGAGTTCGCCGGCCAACTTCCGCGTCGCTGGCATCGCGAGCGTCCGCTCACGGCCGCCGCCCTCGTCGACGACGACTGGTTCCTCCCGCTCGGCAGTCGTCTGCTCGGCGACACCATCACTCGCCTGGGTCACGGTCGGGTCGCCGGCCGATTCGGCGTACGCCCGCAGGTCGGCGGCCATCACGCGACCGCCCGGCCCCGACCCCTGGACCTGCCCGATGTCGATACCGAGTTCCCGGGCGAGCGAGCGCTTGCTCGGCGACGCGAACACCCGTTCGTCCGGGACTGGCGGCTCGCTCACCGTCGGCTCTGTCCCGTTGGTAACAGAGGGGTCCTGCGCGCCGGTCGCGTCTGTGGTCCCTGCGGTGGCTTCGGCCGCTGCCGTCCCGGTGTTCGCTCCTGCGTCGTCGCCGGCGGCACTCTCGGCACCTGCACCGACACCCTCGGCATCGTCGGTGTCGCTCGCGGCACCCGAACCAGCGGCCGCCCCGCTGTCTTCGTCGTCGACCTCGAAGGTCACGAACGTCGCGTCCACGGGAACGGTGTCGCCCTCGTCGTAGTGGAGTTCCTCGACGGTCCCGTCGTACCGGCTGGGAATTTCGACGAGCGCCTTGTCGGTCTCGACTTCGGCGATGACCTGGTCTTCCTCGACAGTGTCTCCCTCGTTGACGAGCCAGGAGACGAGTTCGCCCTCGGCGATTCCCTCACCGAGGTCCGGCAACTCGAAGGTTCGTGCGACCATACCGGCCGGTCGACGCACAACCCTTTCAGTATTTCCCTGGAAAGGCCGAGCGAACCGAGACGAACCGGTGAGTTAGGCCGTCAGCGCGCGCTCGATTCCGTCGAGGATTCGCGGCGGATGCGGGAGGTAGAAGTCCTCCATCGAGAGCAGCGGGACCTGCGTGTCGAAGCCAGTCACCCGCTCGATCGGTGCCTCGAGGTACATCAGCGCCTCGTCGTTGATTCGGGCGATCAGTTCGCTCCCCACGCCGAGCGTCCGCGGCCCCTCGTGGACGACGACACAGCGGCCGGTCTTTTTGACCGACTCGACGACGGTTTCTGTGTCCATCGGCGAGATCGTCCGGAGATCGATCACTTCGGCGTCGATTCCGCTGTCGTCGACCGCTTCGAGCGTCGGCGGCATCATCGCCCCCCAGGCGACGACGGTGACGGCGTCACCCTCCCGGCGGACCGCGGCCTCACCCAGCGGGACCTCGTGGTCGCCCTCCGGGAGCTCCTCGCGGATCGAGCGGTAGATCCGCTTCGGTTCCATAAACAGGACCGGATCGGGGTCGCGGATCGCCGCCGTGAGCAGCCCCTTCGTGTCTGCGGGCGTACTGGGGACGGCGACTTTGAGACCGGGGATGTGCGCGTAGGCACCTTCGAGGCTCTCGGAATGGTGCTCGAGAGCGCGGACGCCCGCCCCGTAGGGCATCCGGACCACCATCGGCGCCGTGAGTTCACCGCGCGTTCGCCAGCGGATCCGGCTGGTGTTCGTGACCAGTTGGTCGAACGCCGGGGGGAGAAACCCCGAGAACTGGATTTCGACGACGGGGCGGTAGCCGTACATCGCCATCCCGGTCGCGCCCCCGACGATCGCGATCTCCGAGAGCGGCGTGTCGACGACGCGGTCGCTCCCGAACTCCTCCAGCAGTTCGTCGGTCGCGCGGAACACCCCACCGCTCTCGGCGACGTCCTCGCCGAAGACGACGACCCGATCGTCGCGTTCCATCGCTCCGTGCAGCGCCTCGTTGACCGCCTGAACGATTGTTGCCTGCATAGTCACCCCTTGGGCCGCTGTTCGATGTAGTCGTCCATCTCCGGTCGCTCTTCGAGCAGTGCCTCGAACGCCTCCAGCTGCCGGGAGAGTTCCGACGGGAGTTCGTCGTAGACGTGTGCGAACAGCTCCCTGACCCGTCGCTCCTCCAGTTCGTCGGCAGTCGCGAGTGCCTCGTCGAACTCGGTTTCGATGTCGTCGACGATCGAATCGTGGTCAATCCGCGACCACAGGCCCTCGGACTGCAGGAACGAGCGGTACCGTTCGATGGGGTCTTTCGCCTCCCACTCCTGGACTTCCTCCTCGTCACGATACCGAGTCGGGTCGTCACTCGTGGTGTGGGCGTCCAGCCGGTACGTGACCGATTCGACGAAGACTGGATTCCCGTCCTTCACGCGTTCTCTGGCCGTCTGCACGGCGTCGTAGACCGCGAGGACGTCCTGGCCGTCGACGCGGATCGCATCGATGCCGTACGCCAGCGCCTTCTGGGCCAGCGTCTTCGCGCCGGTCTGCTCCTCGACGTTCAGCGAAATCGCGTACTGGTTGTTCTGACAGAAGAACAGCGCCGGCAACGACAGCGCGCCTGCGAGGTTGATCCCCTCGTGGGCCGCGCCGGTGCTCGTCGCGCCGTCGCCGATGTAAGCGGTCGCCACGGCGTCTGCGTCGTCGAGTTGCATCCCCCACGCGAGTCCGGCGACGAGCGGGATGTGTGAGCCGATCGAGATCGCGATCTGGGAGTTCTGCTTCGCGAACGACTGCTGGGCCGTTTCGATGCCGCGCCAGAAGTGGATCATATCCGTCATCGACGCCCCCCGCATAAACATCGGTGTCCAGGCGCGACCGACGTACAACCAATCCTGGGGTTCGAGCGTAAACGCACTCCCGATGATACTCGCCTCCTGGCCCCGCGTCGAGCCAAACGTCCCCAACTCGCCGCGGCGCTGGATATTCACCATCCGCCGGGAGAACACCCTGTCGGTCACCATCCACCGGTAGAGGTCGCACAGTTCCTCCGCGGAGAGATCTGGGACGGCTTCGGGATCGTACGAACCGTCCGGGTCGACGATCTGGTGGGTCGGCACCGAGAGATCCGCCTGGGTGAGGAGTCCCACACCACCGTCGCCGACAGCCGACGGTACTCGCCTGTCTGACTCTCTATCGCTCATTCTACGACGGGTACATTTTCGGGGCCCGGTAATAAAATCGCGGGTGGGGCGATCGGTCTCGGGTGCGGTATCGAGCGTGAGGAATCGGCACCACGATTTATGTACACCCGCCGGGAGTCTCCACATATGACGGTGCTAACAGCAGTCGACGGCGAGACGACACCCAGCGAGGCCGTCGAACGAGGCGCAGAGTTGGCGTCGGCACTAGAGGTCGAACACATCGTTCTCCACGTGATGCCGCAGGACACCTTCGAGGAGTTCCGATCGGCCGCCGGCAGCGGGTCGAGCGGGGCTGTCACCTCACCCGCCTCCTACGGCGGCCACGATAGCAGACCCACTGGAGAAGGGGACAGTTACACCATCGAAGACGGCGAACGCCACGCGACGGGCGTCGCCCGAGAGGTGGTTCGCGATACCCTCGATAATCCCGACGAGACGGTCCTGATGGGTCGCGTCGGCGAACCGGTCGAAGAGTTACTCGCAGAGGCGGACCGCCGCGAGGCCGACTATCTGGTCATCGGCGGGCGGAAGCGGTCGCCCACCGGCAAAGCGCTCTTCGGGAGCAAGACGCAGTCGATCCTGCTCTCTGCGAACCGTCCCGTGGTCGCCGTGATGTCCGAGAACTGACCGGACGACCGCGGCGTTTCTCCAGGGGAATGCTCCTGGTATCGTCGGCACGTGGTTTTATGTACTATCGAATCATCCACATTTAATGATGCCATTCGATAGCATACGCCGTCGGTCCTTTCTGAAGGCCGGCGCAGCGACCGGTACCGTCGGACTGACAGGACTCGCAGGGTGTTCGAGCATCACGGGTGGTGGGACACCGGAACTCGGGCTCGCGTTCACTGTTCCTGTCGAGAACTTCGGCTCGTTGTTCGCGATCGAAGAGATCAGAAACGAACTCACGAACGTCGGTTCCGAGTACGAACTCAGCGTGACACGCAATGAGAGTACGCCGGATTCGCTCAACGCGATGGCTGCCGGAGAGGTCGATCTGGCGTTGCTATCGACGGTGAGTTACGCTTCGGCGGTCACACAGGAGGCGGTGCCGGGGAACATCTCGATGGTCGCCACCGACTTCTGGGACGCCCACCCCGAATGGTACGGCTTCACCATCTTCTCCCGCAGCGACTCGGACATCACCGAAATCTCCGATCTGGAGGGACAGAACGTCGGCGTCAACGCGCAGGGGACCGGGACCCACGCCGTCCTCCGGAAGGCTGCGAGACAGGAGGGCTTCGAGTACGGGAGCGACGCCCAGATCGTCGAACTGCCGTTCCCGACGTTCGTCTCCGCACTCAACGACGGGCGGATCGACGCCGGGATTTTCCCCGCGCTCTTCGCCGTCGCAGCCCGGTCTGAGGGCTTCAACGAGGTGTATTCGAGCCAGGATCTCTGGGACGAGGCCTACCCGTTCGCCTTCACGGTCGGCTCGAACGATTCGATCGACGAGAAGTCCGACGCCATCGCCGCGTGGGGTGAAGACCTCGCCGAACTCGTGGAGTACTCCTACGACAACCGCTCGCAGGTCGTCTCTCTCGCGGCCGAGTACTTCGAACTCCCGGAACCGGTCGTCGACGGCTTCTTCCTCAATCAGAACGACTACTTCAGACAGGACATCACCATCGACTTCGATCGGCTTCAGTTCGCGATGGACGAACTCGTCGAACTCGACTTCCTGCAGGAGAGCTTCGACGTCCAGGAGTACGCGACGAACGAGTTCGTCCCCTCGAACTAGGGACGACCTCGGAGAGACAATCGCGGCCATTCGACCGCGAGGTGCCGATACAGTCGTCGTCAGTGCAGACTGAGAGTCGTGTCCGCGCCCTCGACACCTCGTCGGTGTGGTCTCAGAGGTCCGCTTGTACGGATTCGGCGGCCCGCTCGAGTTCCGCCGCTTCGGCGTCATCGAGGTCCCACTCGTGGATCGCTGCGACGCCGTCTGCGTCGAGATCGACCGGCACGCCGAGGGCCACGTCTTCGAGTCCGTACTCGCCGTCGAGTGGCGTCGACAGACAGAACGTCCAGTCGCCGCCGTCGGCCTCCACTCCTGTCCCGTCGACCGAACTGTCGTCGGCCGCCGCAGCCATCGTCCGGACGACTCGTGAGACGCCCGCGCTCGTCACCCATCGCGAGGTCTCGTCCACGCCGCGCTCCTCGGCGATCTCGAAGGGGATGTCACGGACGTACGCCATCAGTTCGGCGCGCTCTGCGTCGGTGACGTCGATCGGTTCGCCGTCGACGCGTGCGCGACTGAAGACGGGAATCATATGCTCGCCGTGTTCGCCCATCGTCGGGCAGTAGACGTCGGTTCGGTGCGCGTCGACGAGGTCGGCAATCCCGTCGGCGATGCGGGCCGTCTCCGAGAGCGAGTACCCCAGGAAGTAGCGCCGCGGCCACCCGAGAAGCGAGTAAAAGTCGTAGACGAGCCGATCGATCGGGTTCGTCACGACGAGGAGGGGTGTCGGGTCCAGCGGGCGGAGACTCTCTGCGACGTCTTCGACGATCGATCGGTTCCGTTCGAGTTCGGCCTCCCGGGCGCTCGGATCGGTCGCGTCGTCAGGTTGCGGGGCCGCGGCGTTGAAGATGAGCAGATCCGGATCCAGTTCTGCAATCTCCTCCGGCGTTGCCGACCGGACGCTGCCGGCCGTCTCGGAGTCGTGGCCTTCGTCCGCGCCCGGAGCGTGCGCGAAGTGGTAGCTCGCGTGCTCGATGTCCGTCCCGTGAGCCCACGCGGCACCGTCGTTGATGTCGACGAGCGAGACGTCGAGCCGTGGGGCCAGCCCCGACAGCGTGTACGCGACGGTCGTCCCGATGGTACTCGCCCCGCCGATGATTGCAACGTGCATAGTCCGACCTCACCACTCAACCACAAGTAAATTCCCCCGGCACCCCCGAAGGATCTCGCTACTCCCACGAGTGGCGAATGTCGGGACGACTCCGACTCAGTCGCCGGTATGCACGTAGACGATTTCGTCCTCGACAACTACCTCGTACGTCGGGACCTGGATACGGTCGTCGCCGATGTGGATCCCGGTCTCGAGTTCGAACGACCAGCCGTGCCAGGGACACGAGATGATGTCGGTGTCGCTGTACTGCTGTTCGACGCGCTGGCCCGTGCCCGTGAATTCGCCGACCAATTCCTTTTGGACGTTGCCCTTACAGACGGGGCCGCCGTCGTGGGGGCACTGATTGCGGATGGCGTAGAACTCCCCGTCGGCGCGAACGACTCCGACTTCGGCGCGGCCGACCTCGATGATCTCGGCATCGCCGTCGTCGAATTCGGACGCTGGGCCCACCTTGACCAGGTCGTCTGCGTCGACACTCATACGCCGAACACCTCGATTGCGTTGCCGCCGAGAATCGCCCGGCGATCGTCGTCGTCGAGCATCGGCAACTCGTTGATTATCGAGGGGCTATCGAAGTCCCAGTGGGGATAATCGGAGGCGTACAGGAGACGGTCCGTGCCGATCATATCGAAGCACAGGTCCAAGAGGTCGTTGCGGGCCGATACCTCCAGCGGTTGGGTGCCGAAGTAGAAGTCAGTGATGTACTCGCTGGGGCGGGTATCGAGCAACGGTGCTTCCTCGGGGCGCTTGAGGTACTCCTCGTCGAGCCGACTCACCAATCCGGGGATGTAGGTGACGCCGGATTCCATAAAGACGATGTCGAGGTCGGGGTACTTCTCGGGGACGCCCTGGCAGGCGACGCTGACGATCTGGGACATATTCGACTCCAGGAACCCGAGCGTGTGCGTCTCGATCATCTCCTGGTAGCCGGCACGAACGTACTCGTCGAGCCCCGATCCGCCCGTGTGGTAGACGACGGGCATATCGAGTTGCTCGCAGCGCTCGTAGATCGGGTCGTACTTGCGGTTGCCGAGCGGTGGGCTCGCACCCGCAGTGACGAAACACGCCCCGACGTAGGCCTCCTCGTCTTCGACCCGCTCTAAGATGTCGAGGGAAGCCTCGACGTCGCCGTAGGGCATCGGCGCGAGGCCGTAGACGCCTTCGTCGGGATCGAGGACCTCTTCGAGCATATACTCGATATATCCTCTCGTGAAGGCCTGGACGCGCTCGTCGTCGGCGGTTACCCCGCCCATCGCGAGGATCAGATGCGAGATCTGCAGGGAAATGTCGATATCCAGGAAGTCCATCCCCTCGGTGACGCGTTCGGGTTCCTCGGGCGCGTCGGGGTAATTCGAGTGTTCTCGGAGGACCTTCCCGTAATTCTGTCTGTCACCCGTCGACGTCGGGAAGAACGAACTGAGATTCTGCTTCACCCCGGCGTCGTCCCAGTTGCTACGCTTGTACTTGGTGTACCAGGGCTCTGGCATATACTCGGCGACCTCTTTGAACGAGTCCTGGTAGTGCCAGTCGCAGTCGATGACCGTCTCCTCCGCGGCGTCGATCATCGGCCGCCCTCCCGCTCACCAACCGTCGCGTTCGCTACCGCTTGGGGGACCTGCTGCCTCACCTGTCCGTGGCTGTGTATGGTTGGCATACAGAGAAGTCTTTGATATACTTCCATTTAGGTTTTTGTGCTCCCATCCAGACTGACAGCGGATGGAGCCCCGCGGACGAAGTGTGAGTGCGGTGACCGTCGGCTGCTCAGGTCCAGTGCAGGAGACGGCCGCGAGCCATACGAAGGAGGCGATCGAGCGCGATACCGATCAACATGATGGCGATGATCGCGGCGTAGACCTGCGTCGACTCGAACGACCGGACGCCCGCGATCTCGAGGGCACCGAGACCGCCGCCACCGGCGACCATCTCGAAGACGAACGTGATGATGAGCGACAGCGGCATCGCGATCTGAAAGCCGGTCAGGATGCCCGGCATCGCGGCGGGCATCACGACGCGCCACAGCAGCCTGCGGTCGCTCGTTCCCATCATCTTCGCCGACCAGAGGAGTTTCGTCTCGACCTGCCGGGTGCTGTCGCGGGCGTTGATTGCGACCGGCCAGAACGTCCCGACAGCGACCATGATGATCTTCGAGATGTCGCCGATTCCGAACCAGAGCATAAACACGGGAATCAGCGAGATGATCGGCACTGGATAGCCGATCTTGATGATCGGATCGAAGAACCAATCGACGAGGTCGTTCTGCGCCGAGAGCACGCCGACGAGGACGCCGAACACCGAGGCGATGGCGAGGCCGACCATCGCCCGCATCAGCGTGAGGTACGCGTTGTACAGCATCTGGCCGTTGAGCGTCAACTCGACGAACCGCATAATGATGTCAGACAGCGGCGGGAGGAAGTAGTAGTGGATCAGGCCGAGTTGGGCCACGGCTTCCCAGAGGACCAACACGATCACGAGCGAATAGATCGACTTCACGAGGCTGAGGGCGCTCGAAAGGTCGAACCGGGGGTTGGCGTCCGCTGTCACGTCCATACCAACCACCTCTCTCTGACCTCCTCGAACAGGCGGACTGCCACGAAGGCGACAGCCGAGATGACGACGATGTTGGCGAACATCCTCGGGTAGTTACCGATCTGACCGGAGGTGAGGATGAGGTACCCCATTCCCTGATTCGACGCGATGAGTTCTGCGCTCACCAGCGCGACGAACGCGATCGGGACGGCCTGGCGGATCCCGGTCAGGATCTCGGGGATCGTCGCCGGGAAGATCACCTTCAGCAAGACGTCCCGACCCTCGGTTCCCATCATCTCCGCCGACCAGATGAGGTTCTGGTCCACGTTGCCCGCGGCGTTGTACGAATTGAGAACGATCGGCAGGAGACACGCGAGAAAGACGATGAGGATCGCCGTACTCGTGCCGACGCCGAGCCACAGGATCGCCAGGGGAACCAGCGCAGTCTTCGGGATCGGGTACGTCATCGCCAGGAACACGTCGAAGAAGTTCTCGACGGGGTCTGAACGGGCCATCCCGATGCCCAGAAGAATGCCGGCGATAATGCTCAGGCCCAGCCCGACCACGACGCGGAACAGCGAGATGTAGAGGTGTGAAAACACCTGGCCGGTGACGAAGAGTTCGACGATCTTCCCAGCCACCGTCCCCGGAGCGGGTAGGATCGCGGTCGCGACGACCGCCCCACTGATCAGGTCCCACAGGACGACGACGATCGCGAGCGGAATCCAATCGACGAGCGCCCCGGCGACCCGTTGCAGCGGGGCGGGGAGCCCCTCGATGTGTCGTGAAGTCGCGTATCCCACGGCTACAGTGTCACCTCGGTTTGTGTCTCTTCGTGGAGGGATTTCCAGACGGTGTTCTTGTAGTCGGCGAACGCGTCAGAGGTGACGATCTCCTCGCGCGACCCCGAGCGGTCCAGATTGATCTCCGAGACGGTCTTTTTCGTCCCGGGGTGGCGGGTCATAATCATCACGCGCTCGGAGAGATAGACCGCCTCCTCGACGTCGTGGGTGATGAACACCACCGTCTTTTCCAAGTCGCCCCAGATGTCGAGCAGTTGGTCCTGGAGCGACTCCCGAAGCGGTTGATCGAGCGCGCCGAACGGCTCGTCCATCAGGAGGATCTTCGGTTCGTACGCGAGCGTCCGTGCGAGCGCTACGCGCTGTTTCATCCCACCGGACAGTTCCTTGGGGTACTTGTCCTCGAAGCCGCTGAGATCGACCATATCGATGTACTGCTGGGCGATGCTCTGCCGCTCCTCTTTGGGCACCCCGTCTTCTTCGAGGCCGTAGGTCACGTTCTCGAAGACGGTCCGCCACGGGAACAGCGCGTAGTTCTGAAAGACCACGCCCCGATCGGTGCCCGGCCCCTGAATCGGGTTCCCGTCGACCGAGATGGTCCCACTCGTCACGTCGAGGAAGCCAGCGATGAGATACAGGAGCGTACTCTTGCCGCAGCCGCTGGGTCCAACGACGCTGGCGAACTCGCCGCCATCGACCTCGAACGTGAGGTCTTCGATCGCTTTCGTCCGCTCTGCGCCCTCGCCGTACACTTTCTCCAGTTCGGAGATGCTGACTCGTCCGTCCATCACCACTGCACCCCTGTTCGTGTCCGTCGAGCGTAGTGGTTCGTCGCCGCGTGTTCGTCGTCGCTGTCGTTCGTGATCATATGAATTCCCGTGTGAGCCGCACTGTGTTGCCTGAGCCTTCGTACCGGCGGTCCCAAAGCGAGGACGTCACCGCCACCACACCACCAGGGTGCTGTCCGAGATCCGCCCGGATGACGCGTGCAAGCGGCCGAGACCGCTATTGCTACCACGTAACACGATGTCGATACGGTCACCATTATACAAAAACCTTCCTTCCACCGCATGCTGTGCCGATCGGGACCCGATCGCTGCTGTCTCGGGGGCTGTTGCAATGCGGAAAAGAAACTAACATACGATTTTAATAACTAACGATAAATACGTTTCATACGGCCGCAGTACGTATTTCCTTGTGGGTCTGTAATAAGAAACAACAAAAAAGTTTATTTTGCCGGCGTAGGAGATCAGCCGAGCGCGTTCGGTGAAACGCTACGGTCGCGGCCGTGTTCCGGTCAGCTGTCTGACCATCGTGCTTTTTGTCGTCTCCTGTGCTACCTCCCCGTATGTACAGTGACATCCTGCTCGCGACGGGTGGCGAAGCCGCATCGGACCGTGCGACGGACCACGCGATCGAGCTCGCCGCGCACCACGACGCGACGCTGCACGTCCTCTTCGTCGTCGACAGCGACGTGTACGACGCGTACAGCGGCGACGAGTACGTCGACGAACGCGAGGGCCCCGAACACGGGCTGGAGGAAGTCGGCGAGGAGGCTGTCGAGACGGTAGCGGAACGGGCGCGTGAGGCCGGGGTCGACGTCGAACCGACCATTCGGCACGGCCGGCCTCCCGAAACCATCGTCGACGTGGCGCGAGCGGTCGGCGCCGACCTCGTGGTGATGGGCACCCGCCGGCGACCCGACGAGTACCGGAGCCTCCTGGGCAGCGTCACGGACCGCGTCCTCCGTCTCGCGGAGATGCCCGTGACAGTGATCAAGACGCCGGTCGAGTGATCGAGAGCGGTCGCGATCGGCCGACAGGCGACCAGAACCGGTCGCATTCGGGCGACGAGTAATCGAGAGCGGTCGTAATCGGCCGATGAGGGACCAGGATCGGTCGCAACCAGATCACGAGTGACCGAACGCGGACCTTTTTTACCCCGTTGCGCCGAACCCAACGCTGCCCTCCAATGACAGACAATCAGCCCGTGAGACGCCAGTTCCTCGGTGCACTCGGTGCAGGTGCCTTGCTCAGTTCTGCTGGGTGTCTCGGTGCCGTCAGCGACGTCGTTCAGTCACCCGACGAGCAACGCGTTCTCCAGTTGACACTCTCTCACACCGATGGCCCGCTCCGCGAAACCTACGTCACGGACCTCTCACAGACGCGCTCCGAGTTGGACGAAGCGGCCTTCGAGGCGAGCCTGAACGGGACCGAATACACCACGCAGTACCGCACTCCCTTCGGCTCCGCTCCCGAGGATCCGGTCTACACGCGCCACAACGGCACGTACTACCGACTCGGCGCAATCGTCGTCGACGAAGTCGAAACCACGCATCCGGTGTTGCGACTCACCGAGGCGGCAGCGATCGACGAAACGGACGGCGGAGACGCCCCCGAAGCAGTTTCAGCCGAGCAACTCCCGGAGGTGGACGCGGTAGCCGTGCGGGTGGCACAGATGGCGACGCGCGCTCGCGGGACCAGCGGAGGCGTTCCGTGGGGACTCGTCCAGCGCGGCGGCTACGTCTATCGAACGGACGAGGCGGTCGAACGGAGCGACCTCCTGTCCGACGACGCGGCGGCGTTCGTCGACTACCGCGACCGTCGCTACGCAGTCGAGATCACGCGAGAGACGTTCTACGAACCGGTGTATCGAGCGACCGCTGAGGCGGTTGCGACGGCCCCCGAGGAGATGGAAGCCGTCCTTCGGGCGAAGTTCGTCGACGCCCGATTCGACCGCGAGGACCGCTCCTCGGCCGCCGTGGACGTCGTCGAACAGGCCGCCGCGTCGGAGTACACGGAAGCACACCCGTACTCGGAGGCCTACCGGGCAGTACTGCGGGCGATACACGAACGCGCGTACCTCGACGGCAACGTCGCGAAAGACGCTGGTGTCGAGGACGGCGGCCGGACGATGCTCCGATACGACGGCGGGTACTACGACTACCGACTCAGTTTCGTCACGCGGTCCTCGGCGGACGAGTGACCACTCGCCGACGGGACGGCGGCTGCTCACTCGGTCACGATCTCGAAGCGCGCACCACCGAGCGTTTCGGCAGCCCCAACGCCGATCGTCCAGCCGTGGGCGGCGACGATCTGCCGGACACTCGCCATCCCCATACCGATGCCCTCGCTGCCCGCCTTCGTCGAGAATCCGGGCGAGAACACCTCGTCTCTGATTCCGGGGGCGATACCCGGCCCGTCGTCTTCGTAGAACAGTCCCTCAGCAGTCGCTCCCACCCGCACCGTGACGTCGCCGTCGCCGTGTTCGATCGAGTTGCTGACGAGGTTTTCGAACACTCGTCGGATCGCCTCGGGATCGGCTTCGATCCTGCGTTCGTCGACGACCTCGTAGGACGCGTGGCCGCCGGGATCGGTCGTCGCCCACACGTCCTCGAACACGTCGGTGAGTCGGACCAGCTCGGTCTCGCGGACGATGTCCCCGCTGCGGAGTGTTTCCACGAGGCCGGTCCGGAGTTCGTCGACACGTTCGACCGCGTCGATCGCGCGCTCGACGTGCGTCAGGTCGTCGGTCTCCAGCGCCAGTTCTAACCGTCCGCGGATCGTCGAGATCGGACTCTGAAAGTCGTGAGAGACAAAGCTCGCGTACTCGTTGAGCCGGTCGTGCTGCCGCTGGAGTGCCGCCTCCCGCCGCCGTCGCGTGGAGACGTCTCGCGCAGACACGACGAGTGCTGTCACCTCATCATTCTCGTCGGTCACCGGGCGGAACGACCCTTCGACGAAGAGCGGCCGTTCGCCCTCCGCCGCGTATTCGGCCTCGAATTCGACGTACTCGCCGTTCGCCGCCTGCTCGATCGCCTCCCACGCGTCGACGTTCGATTCACCATCCCACCACGGTGTCTCTGGAAGCGGCATTCCGACGATGTCCGCTCGATCCGCGTCGACGTACCGGAGGGCCGTCGTGTTGACTTCCTCGACCGTGCCGTCCGGAGCCGTGAGTCCGACGAGGAGGTTCGGATCGTCGAAAATGGCCTGAAACCGGCGCTCGCTCCGGCGGAGTTCCGATTCGCGTTTCTTTCGTTCGGTGATGTCGGTGATGAACCCCTCGATCATCTCCGTGTCGGCACCGTCGCCGTCCCTCGGTATCGCCGAGCCGTCGCCCCACAGGATCGCGGAGTCGTCGTCGCCGAACGGCGCCTCGACGACGCGTCCCCGTTCCCACAGCCACTTGACGTCGCCGTCGGCAGTCCGTACCCGATACGTCACCTCGAACGGTTCGTCGCCGTCGATTGATGACTGGACGGCCTCCCACGCGCGATCGCGATCGTCGGGATGGAGAACCTCCTCGCCCCAGTTGACCGCCCCCGACTCCAGTGCCTCCGGTTCGTATCCCACGAGCCGCTCGACCTCTCCGACCACGTACTCCATCGGCCATCCGCCCTCGTTTCGGCAGCGATAGACCATCCCCGGAAGGTTACTGACGAGCGTCTCGAGCCGGCGGGTCCGTCGCTCCGCGACGTGGTCCGAGCGAACGCGGTCGACCGCGTTTTCGATCCGATTGGCCAGCAGGGCGAGCTGGCCGGTCTCAGGTCGCTTCCGGAGGTAGTCAGTCACGCCCGCGGAGATGGCTCGGCTCGCGATCTCTTCGGATCCCGTGCTGGTGAAGAGGAGAAACGGGAGGTCGGGGTACTCCGGGCGGACCGCGCGGAGAAAATCGATTCCGGTCTCCTCCCGCAGGTCGTATTCGGAGACGACGCAGTCGATACCGCCGCGCTGCAACTCCTGACGCGCCGCCGCGGCCGTCGAGACGGCGTCGACGTCCAGTCGATCGCTGTGGCGCGAGAGCCCTCGGACCAGATCCGTAGACTGGGGATCGTCGTCGACGTGCAGAACCCGGATCTGGGAACCCATACAGTCCCCAAATATCGGCATCCTCTTAGTGGTTATTCGTGTCAGGATAATATAACTAACCGATTCCGTCCAGGTCCACCGCGGCCGCGCGCCGCTCAGCCGCCGCGAGTCGGTCTAGCAGCTCGGTCGCCGCGTCGGTGTCGTCGCCTTCGAGATTCGATCGGACTGTCGCCGCCGATGCTCGCAACCCCGCCTCGACGAGGAGCGCCCCCGTTCGTGCGTCTGCCGCGACGCCGGGGCGACCCCGTTCGATCGCGAGTGGGGCATCCGCTAACACCTCGACGGCCGCTTCGATCACGGCCAGTGGGATCCTCGCCGCCTGCCGTCGGGTCTCGGCCGACGGGGCGGCTTCGCCCGCAAACAACTCCGAAACGAGGGCAGCGTCGCGGTCCGCGAGCGTGAGCAGCGTCTCCCGCTGCGTCTCGAGCCTCGACCGGACCGCTTCGAGCGAGTGATCGCTCGCGTGTGTGGGGTCGCAATCGCTCTGATCGACCGGTTCTCCCAGGTCTTCGAGGGTCCGGGTCGCGCGCTGGGCTTCGATCGTGTGAATGCAACACATCTCACACAGGGCGGTCCCCATCGCGGCGGCCGCGGCCACGGCCGTGATCCCCGCCGGAGCAACCTGCTCGGAGGCGATTCCCGCCGTCAACTCTCGCAGCGGTGTCTCAGTCGGCGGCATCGACCGGTGTTTCGTGGAGCGGCGAATTGAATGTTGGGCGGACAGACCGTCGCCCGAGCGGGAGTCAGTTCGTCGTCACGATCTCGACGACGTCGCGGTGGCCGAGCTCGTGCGTCGAACCGACCTGGCGGTTCGACCGGCAGTCGATTCCGTGCAGCAGGCCGTCGCCGATGTCAGAGTGGAGGTGATACGCGAAGTCCTCCGTCGTCGACCCGTCGGGGAGGATGAAACAGTCCCGAAAGACGCCCTGCGTGTCGGATCGGCCGTTGGCGCTCCCGGGGAACACCGCGATCGCGCCCATCACGTCGAAGAGCGCCGATTCGAGGACCGCCTGGACGCCCGTTCCCTCGAAGGACTCGACGTACTCGCGGATCTGCTCGAGGCCTGCGGCCTGTTCCTCGGAGGGATCGCCGACGATCTCGAACGAGGACGCGCCGGGGCGATAGTCGACGACGTCCGCCTCGTCGGCCTTCTTCAGCGCTTTCTCCGCGTGTGCGCTCGTGGGGACGAATGTGAGATGATCGTGGTCCGGGTCGGCCGTGATCTCCGCGTAGTTCTCCTGGGCCGCTGGCGTGTCCATCTTGTTCGCCGCGATCAGGATCGGCTTGGTTCGCTTTCTGATCTCGCGGGCGACGCGGGCTTTCGTCTCCTCGTCCCACTCGTCGGGGTCGAGACCGGCGTCCGTGGCCAACAGGACCTGCTTGATCTCGTCTTTGTTCGTCTTGAACGCCGACATCTGCTCTGCGAGGTCCACTTCGATGTGGTTCTCCTCGCCGTTGTACCCCGATCGGTAGCGCTCGAGACCCTTCTCTAAGATGTCGAGATACCACATATCGAGTTCCTCCTCGAGGAAGTCGATGTCGTCCCGCGGGTCGTGGCCAGTCGTCGGTTCGCCCTCCAGATCCGTCTTCCCGGAGAAGTCGACGACGTGGACGAGGACGTCGGCCTCGTTGAGGTCCGTCAAGAACTGATTCCCCAGTCCGTTCCCCTCGTGTGCGCCCGGGATCAGCCCCGCGACGTCGACGAGTTTGACCGGGACGAAACGTGTGCCGTCGTCGCAGAAACCCACTGAGGGCGTGCAGGTCTCGTCGAATTCCGGAGCCGCACACTCGACGCGGACGTACGCCTCTCCGACCGCGGGATCGATCGTCGTGAACGGGTACGCACCCTCCGGCACGTCGTTCATCGTCGCAGCGTTGAAAAACGAGGACTTGCCGACAGAGGGCTTGCCGACGAGTCCGATTTTGTAACTCATTGCCGTCTCTCAGCGGTTCGCCGCTCAAAAACGATCCCATCCGCCGCCGCTCTGTGAGGTGGTTCCACGGGGCACGACGGGCCGCATCGCGGAGTATTTGCCCCCTCGGGCCTCACTCGAAGATATGACCGAGACGGACGCCGATCACGACGACGCCGGCGACGAGTCCGCAGACCAGTCGGACCGGGCCGGATCGGCTGACGCCGCTGGCGACACGTTCGGCGTGGGGATCCACGTCACCGAGACGGAGTTCCAGTTCGTCGTGCACGTTCCGTCGGACGTCGATGCCGGCTGGACCGACCCGGAGGCGTTCCAGCAACTGCTCGAACGGACCGTCTGGGAGCGACTCGACCAGGAGGCCACGCTCCGGGCCGTCGCCCGGACGTCAGAGACGGGCGACACCGTCACGCTCGGCCGCGTCTCGCTCCGTCCTGACGGGACAGTCACTGAGGCGGCGTTTCGCGACGTCGCCGTCGAATCGTGACCGACGCACTCGACGCCGTCGTCGACACGGCACTGGAACGTGCGCTCGTCGACGGGACGGACGCCCGTCGCTACTTCGCGCTCGCCGGGGCACTCGAACGGGCCCGCACAGATGCAGGGACCGCGACCGAAGTCGACGAGGCCACCGCTCGCGGTCGGCCTGATGGTTCGTGCGGACCGGCTGCGAACCGCCCCGGGCGATCCGATGAGCAGTCGGCGCCCTCCCTCAATCGCGTCGGAGCGGCACTCGTGAGCACGGTCGCCGTCCGCGCGCTCGAAGCCACCCGCGATGACGGCATCGACGCCACTGCGTGGCTTCCAGGTGACGACCCGGAGTCGGACCTCGTCGCGACCGGCGCGAGACTCGCGCTCCGACGATTCGAGACGGACCCTGAAACGGTCGCGGCCCGCGCCGGACTCCCCCGATATCGACTCGGTGGTCGCTTCACTGTCGCAGGGGACCGTCGTTCACGCTCGGACTCGTCAAACCGGGGCCACGGGGAATCGGAATAAGAGAAAACGTCGGTCGAAGTGCGTGTTAGCTAGTTCTGTCCCGGGGCGTTCCCGGAGTTACCGGGCGATCCGCTGGAGCCGCCGGATCGACTGTCATCGTCGTCGCTGTCGGCTTCCTCGTCCTCTGCTTCGTCGTCCGCATCGTCCGCAGATTCTTCCTCAGCGTCCGTCTCATCGTCTTCCTCGTCCGTTTCTGGGGCGTCGTCGTCAGCCGGGCCGCCGCGTTCGCTGGCGTTCGGCGGGCCGTTGCCGTTACCGGCGTTCGCGCCGGGACCGTCGTCGTCGGTCTCGTTCTCGTCGTCCTCACGGCCCGGGGCGTCGTCTGACTGCCCGGGAGCCGATCCCGACTGATCGGACGCCTCGTCAGTCTCGTTGCCGTCGTCCTCACGGCCCGGGGCGTCGTCCGACTGGCCGGGAGCCGATCCCGACTGACCGGATGCCTCGTCGGTCTCGTTGCCGTCGTCAGTCCCGGTGCCGTCGTCGGCTTCGTCGCCCTTTTGGCCGGGCGCGTCGTCGGCGTTACCGGGGTTGTTCCCCGTGACGAAGTCGGAGATCGTCTCGCCCGGCGGGCCGTCGAACCCGCTGGACTGCAGCGCGCTCACGAACGAGGAGACGGCCTGTCCGAACGGCCCTTCCTGGGCGAATTCAACGGTCAGGTCAGCCGTCGTATTGGCCGTCTCGTTCTCGGCCGTCGCGGTCACGGTGATCGTCACGTTCTCTTGCGGGAGCGGGAGCGTGACGGTGCCGTCTGCGTCCGTCGCGTATGTGCCGGTCCCGGCGTACTCGCCGTCAGCCTCGACTTCGACCGTCGCGTCCGCGGCCGAGTTGCCGCCGTCGGTGACGGTCACCTCGACGTCGTCGTCGGTCTGCGCGGCGCTCACGTCCAGAGCGGTGCCCGTGAGTTCGGCTGTCGTCTCGGCCGTCAGGTTCCCATCGGTCGCGGTCACGGTCACGGTCTGATCGTCTTCCGGCTGTTCGAGGGTGACCGTACCGTTCGCGTCGGTGGTGTCGGTGCCGGCGATGTCCCCGTCGGCTTCGATCGAGACGTTTGCGCCTTCGACGACCTCACCGTACTGGGTGACGGTGATGATCGCCGAGCCGCCTTCGGTCTGGTTCACGGTGACGTCCAGGGACGCTGCGAGCGGAACGGCCGTGAGATCCGTGCTCGCCGTCGCGTTGTTGGCCGAAGCGTCGATCGTCAGCGAGACGGTCTGGTTCGGTGCCGGGAGCGTGACGGTCCCGTCTGCGTCCGTCGCGTACGTGCCGTTCCCGCTGTACGCGTCCGCGGCGGAGACTGCCACGGTCGCGTTCTCGATCGCCTCGTCGTACTGCGTCACGGTCACCGTCGCCGTTCCATCGTCATTCTGCGTTGCGGAGACCGAGAGCGCCGCCGAGCGCGGGACGAGGTCGACCTGCTTCGTCGCGGTCGTGTTGTCCGCGGTCGTGGTCACTGTCACCGACACCGTCTCGTTCGGTTCGGGGAGGACGAGCGTTCCGTCGGCGTCCGTCGTGTACGTGCCGTTCCCGGCGTACGCTGACTCGCCGGTGACTTCTACGGTTGCGTTCTCGACTGCGCTATCGTTGTGCGTGACTGTCACTACGGCGTCGCCTGTGTCCGGGCGCTGATCGACGTCGACTGCCAGTCCCGATGCCGCGCTCGCGGCCGCCGGGATGGCGGCCATCCCGAGGAGCGCGACGACCACGGCGATCGTGAGTGATCTGCTGTGATTCATTACACTCCCCGCTTCCGGCCTCGGACGCATAAAGCGGGTATTCGCTCAGGCCGCCTTCCGCCCGATTTAGCCCGATTTAACCGAATTAACCGTCGTTTCGGACTCGGATCGTCGGATCAGTCGGGAGCGTACCGCTGTTCGGCGAGCGATTGACCGTCGCATCGCTCGCGCGTTCGAAATGAAAAGCGCCCACGAGGTCGCTCCTCGTGGGCGCTGAAGTATGAATGGGTAGGCGGCGAGCCAGTGTTCCCAGAGGATCGCTCACTCCAGTACTACCTCGCACGCTGGCAGGCTTAACTTCCGTGTTCGGGATGGGTACGGGTGTCTCCCTGCCGCTCTGGCCGCCTTTATGCCGACTGACGGACTCGAACCGTCTCGAACTCTCGATCTCGATTTCGATTTCGGTCTCGATCTCGAGTGTTCGTGCCAGTGTCGGTTGGGCTGCGTACGTGACCGTGTGATGTGCGCGCAATCCAGCTTCCGCCTGAACCCGCTCGGCGCGTGGTTCTGCGGTGAGTCTCGGAAACCGTTCCG
>NZ_FNPB01000020.1 GCF_900107195.1 Halobellus clavatus | reverse complement strand
GGCAACGAGGACGCCGGCTTCTCCGAGGCACTCGTGGGCGTCGACGGCGAGTGGCGCGGCATCCAGGTCAAAGCGATGCCCAAGGAGAAGCAGGTCATCGACTTCGAGCCGACCGAGCAACGGCGAACCTCACTCCCCGGTGCTGGTGAAGACGCTGTGAATCCGGATATCCAGACATTCCAGGATGACCTCGAAGCCCGAGCAACCGGGAATGGAGAAACTGCACCCGAGCGGACGCCAGCGGAGACCGATGGGGACTCAGAGGAAGGTGATGACGATGCGTGAGTACCTTCGCGTGACGCCGACATCTGAACAGCTCACGCCGGAGCGTGTGCCCCAGGCACTGGAAAGCCTCCACAAACTGACCGCAAGGGACTCGACAGGGCTGGTCGACAAACTGAATCCACTACATAGCGAGACACCGCCCCGGTTCGAATTCCTCGCACTCAGTGACGGTGCGGATGAGCCCGTCGAATTCTACTACGGGGCCAACGAGCATCTGGACACTCTCGAGAAGCGTCTCCGGTCGATCTATCCCGAGACATTCGACATCGAACGCACCGAGGTCGACGTTGCATCGCGACTCGTGCAGCCCGTCGAATTCGACCAGGAGACATTCGTCGAGCAGTATGAGTCGGACGACCTCCAGTACGAATTCGGTCCTGACGAGCAATACGAGCTGGCGACTGACGACAACAATCAATCCGAGCTAGTAGAAGCCGAATCAGCCGCGGATGGAGAGACGGTCGCTGACCCATCTGTCGACCACATCATCGAGATTGGGGATACTGCCCTCGAACTCGCCCCACCAGATGCGATTCCCAGAGATGAGCCGGTCACAACGCTGGCGAAACCAACGATGACGTCAGAGGGAACAGTACTTGCCCGGCCAGCGACTGATACCGTCTCCCCACTCGGCGTCCGGTGGCAGGGCTCGGCGATTCGGAAACAGGACTGGATGTCTTCGCTCTCGCCGTTCACTGGCGACGATGTAGACGAGAGTCCCGATGCCGTCGACCAGCCTGGTGGCGCGCTCGCGTCGCTCGTCGATGACTTGACGGAGGCGAGTGCGCCACTGGCGTTCCACGTCGTCTTCCAGCGACGGGCGAGCTGGCAGAGCGATGCTGAAGTTCGTACGGAAGACATCATCGAGGGGCGGGATACCTGGGCGCAGCGGTTTTTGGGGCCACTCCTGGAGTTTGACGACGGCTCTGACCGCCGAAGCCGGGAGGAGTTGAGTGACACACAAGCAGATCGTGTCGGAGCTATCGAGGCGAAAAACGCGAAGCGCTCGTTTACCGCAAATATTCGCGCCCTTGGCGTTCCATCCAGTGACGACGAGCGTGAGGAACTCGACGAGCGGTTGGAGTCACTTGCCCCCGTCTTCGATACACTCGATGGGCCGTGCTACGAAGTGGAGGCCGAACGGGTGCGCGACAACGGCTTGCGGCAGGCGAAGAAAGAGCAGCACGCACGAACCGCGCTGCAACGGCTTTTGGACCGCGAGCTTACGACCGGCCGTGGCAAGACTCGATCCGAATTCGTCCTGAGCGGCCGCGAACTCGCGAACTTCCTCGTCGTTCCCTCTTCGGACCAACTCTCCGTGGAAGGCGAACGTGGAACGCGTGCGGAACAACAGAGTCGGAATCCGCTCGCCCGGCCTCACCAGGACATTATGAGCGAGTTCCGTGACGGGATGGCTATCGGGTATGCCCTCGACGACACTGGCGACCCCGAAGATGTCCCGACACGCATTCCGCCCCGCTTACTGCCGATGCATTACGGACGATTCGGTACCACCGGCTCAGGCAAGTCAAAGGCGCTCCTCAACGATATGCTCTCGTTGTACGACAACACTGAGGGACCGACCATCCTCGTCCTTCCGAAAAACGACGAGATGGCGCAGAATTACATGCGGGCCCACGCGCGCCGATTCGGGATGACCGACCTCAAGGAGAACGTCGTCTACTTCCCGATCCCGGACGTGCTTCCCGGATTCTCCTTTTTCGATCTCGAACCCTCGCTGGAGAGTGGCCGCCGCCGTGAGGATGCAGTCCGGCGGAAAGCCGACCACTACGAAGAGATCCTGAAGCTCGTCATGGATGAGGACCGATACAAGCGGGCGACGGTCGCTCCAACTCTCATCAAGACGCTCATCACCGCGCTGTTCGACGAGGAATACGGCCGTGAAAACGGCCAGTACCGGGAGTCAACCGATTACTTCGCCCACCGACAGCTCGAACACGTCATCGACCAGCTGTGGGAAGCCGGCCCGCCACAGCCGAATCTCGCAGACGCACCCCGATCGAGCGACGAGGAGGTCTCCCGCATGATCCGGCGGCAATTCCAACACGATTCGACCACCTTCGACAACGTGATGGGTGGGGTCACACACCGCCTCAACTACATCTCACAGAACCCCCACCTGCGCCGCATCTTCAACAACACCGAGAACCAGTTCGACTTCCGAGAAGTGCTCGACGATAACCAAGTCATCCTGTTCGACCTCGGCGATCTTCGCGACGAGGCCGCCCGGATTATGACGGGCATGATCCTCACCAATCTCGACGACGCGCTCAAAGACCGCAAGCGCGACCTCACCCAGTACTCCGATGACTACGTCGTGAACCTTCTCGTCGACGAAGCGGCCTCAGTCGTGGTCTCCGATATCATGAACGACCTCCTCGAGAAAGGACGAGGATTCCGGCTTTCAGTGGGCCTCTCAATGCAGTTCCCCGAGCAACTGGAAGCTGAAGGTGGGCGGAAAGTCTACCTGAACGCCCTGAACAACATCGGGACCTCACTCGTCAGCAAGATCAACGTCGACCGAGAACTGGCTCGGGCGATGGCCCACGAGGAGATGGACCCGGAAGATTTCGCCAACCGGATTCGCTCGTTACCCCGTGGCGAGTGGATCGGCAGCGTCCCGAGCCCAGTATTCGGAGAAACCGGGCCGTATCCGTTCAGTCTCACACCGCTCGAAATCCCACCGGGCCATCCCGAGAGCGAGTACCCGCTGACACAGCGTGAAGAAGAACAGTTCACTGAGACGCTCGCCTCGATGCACGAAGACATCAGTGACGACTACGGGGTGCCAGCGGAATCAGATGTGTCCACAGCGAGCGCACCTGCCGAATTACACGAGGTACTCAGCATCGAAAGCGACGACCTAGACGTCGCGCTAGCGAAGGTAGTTCGAAGCCGCCAGCTTCGAGACGGCTGTCGGGAAGAGAACGGCTGGGTAGATGTCGAATCGGTTGACGAGGACCTCAGACGGCTCTTCGAGGAGGTTGATGCCGAACCACCGTCGTATGAGGAACTAGCAGATATCCGCGAGCGATCACGCCATCTCGATACGACCGTCGATATTGAAGCAGACGAAATACGGATTCGATTGACCGACGCTGGCGAAGACATCGCGACACCCGAGACTGGGGGCGTGCAGGCTGCCGGCGGACATGACCACGATACGGCACTCCTCCAGATCGAAGAAGAACTCACCGAACTCGGCTGCACCGTCTCAATCCTCGCCCAGGATGGCAGCGAGAAACCTGACGCGAGGGCGAGCCATCCCGAGGTTGACGACCGATTCGCTATCGAGGTCGAGACGACGACGCCCGAGAATCCCGCAAAGGTACTCACGAACCTCCGGAAGGCCCAAGCAGCAGGGGATATCCCGCTGTTTGTCGTTCAACCTGGAAACGACGAAATTGAGTGGGCCAAGCGCGTTGACGGCATTCTCACACCACCCGTTCGCACCCTCCAGAATGACGAGACGCGGTTCTACACGACTGACTCGAATCTCACATTCAACGGCGGGGCGACCGAAGAAGGTGGAGTGACGGCCGTGCGACCGGCAACCGACGACGAGAACGGGACTCACAATATCTGGCAGCGTGATGGCGACGAGATCGTCCTCCGTGATACCAGCGGGACGGAACACATCCGCCTCCCGTCGCTTGGAAACCTCTCGAAGGATCGTGTGCCAGCCATCTACAGCTACGACCACGCTGCCGACGAGTACGTCGTATACGAGCACGGTGAGCAACAGATCTACGAGACGAAATCGGCGTTTGAGGACGACTGGGTGCGTATCAAGAAGCCATTCGTCCCCGAAGCCGAACTCCCCGTACCAGACTACACACGTTCGACCTACGGCATCGTTATCCTTCACGATGAGGCGGAATCGGTCGTGTATGAAGACGGTGAGAAGCGGCCACTCTCGGCAATCACCGATGGGTCGCTCCACCCAGTATCATCTGGTTCAGCGGCCGCTGAAGAACCTGACCAGACTCCTCAACCAGATAGCACGGTCGAGGAACAGCAGGAAATCTCATCGCCACCGTCGTTCGAATCGTTCGTCGACGAATATCTTATCGAAGACGCAGATGGAGCCGTGCCGAAAGATGACGTATTCGGCCTCTACAACGACTGGGCAGAGACTCATGACATCGAGGATCCGCTGAACAAGAGCTGGTTCACACGGAAGCTCAACACCCACATCAAGGTGGACTCCACGAAGAAGCGAATCGACGGGGAACCCGTCCGGCATTACACTGGTGTCCGCATCCGGTCTGAAGAGGACTTTCAGCCATGAAATGGACGTACACGGTCCAATTCCCTGTTTCATCGCGAGTTCTCGGGAGTTGTTCCACCCAAGCTGAATCATGACCTCATCCAATCAAACTCGAAGGTCGGAAATCACCCGACTGCGGCATGTTCCACCCAAATCTTCAATGGGTGGAACAGCTACGAAACGGCCGAAATGGGTGGAACACGCTCACGTCCAGCGATTTTTAACCTGCTATAGCGGGTGTTCCACCCAACAACCAACTAAGATAGAACGGGGGGTCCCCGTTGGGACCAAGGGATTGGATCGCGACGTACAGCAGCGTGAATTCTGTGCTGGCTCAGAGTCAATTTTCCGAACAAGAAATTCGGTCGTTCACGGGGGGAAGGATTGCGATATGATGCTGACCAACCTCTACTCGGTGTCCGGGGCAGAATCTAACTGCTTCTGAGCTTGGAGTAGCATTCCTTTCCATGTTAGACCGTGGTGTTTCTTTGTCTTTTTCAAACTCTCGTACTGCGATTCGTCCTCAAACTCTATCTTGACGTACTTCATACAGAGAGTTACATTAACGTTACGTTTATGTGTGTCGGTTGACTATCGAACACTGTGTCCAAGACGGTGACAAAAACGCTACAGGCCACGCTCGCCACACCTACAACGGGTAAAGAGCAACGCCTACAGCGTCTCTTGGACACCTACCACGACGCACTCCAAGACGCCTTCGACGCCGGGGCAAGCACGATGTCCGCTGTCAACGACATCGTGACACCCTACGACCTGCCGTACCAAGCCAAAGACGCGCTCAAATCCTACGTTCCGAAACTTCGCGATACGTACAACGCTGAGGAGTTGGACGACGAACACCCGGTTCGGCTGGTAAACCGAGCGGCCAAGTTCGACTACTCGGAGGAGCGCGAATACGGATTCGTGTGGCAGGTTCCGCAATCGGGACGCGGGACGAACTTCTGGATTCCACTTCGGATTAATCCCGAGCAGGAATCCCTGTGGTTCGACCTGCTTGACGAGGGCGCGACAGCGGGCGAACTTCGATTACAGCAATGTCGTACGTCGTGGGAGTTGCATGTCACCGTCGAATATTCGGTCGAAGAACCGACCGAATCGGACGATCCGACGTACATCGGTTTCGACGTCGGTGAGAGCGCATTGATTACGGGCTGTGCCCTCAAATGCGACGTGCCACGGAAACCGATGCTCGTCAATGGCAGTCGAGCGCGACGCCTCCGCAAAGAGATGTTCACCACACTACGGCGACTACAGTCGAGAGACGTCGCCGAGTGGCGCGTGGACGGACGCTTCCACTACTACCAGAACGCCCTCACCGATATTGTCGAGAAAGCGTCTCGGCAAGCCGTCGAATACGCCGAGTCCTTCGAGAATCCTGTTATCGTTCTCGAAGACCTGTCGTACATCCGTGAGCATCTCGACTACAGTAAGTGGATGAACCGCCGGCTCCACAACTGGGCGTTCGCTCGGTTGCAGGGTCGCATCGAAGACAAAGCGACGGAAGAAGGCATTCCAGTCGCATACGTCAACGCGGCGTACACCTCGCAGACGTGCCACGCTTGTGGTCGTCTCGGTCAGCGGAGTCAACAAGCGGAGTTTGTGTGTCCGTACGACGACTGCCATATCTCGGAGTTCCAGGCAGATATCAACGCAGCGGCGAACATCGCCGGTCGCGTAGACCCGTGGGGAGAGAGCGTCCGTTGGGAACCCGGACGCGATGACTCGCCACAGGATGGGAGCGCCTGTGACAGCGCCACAGTCCACCGAGAGACGAGTCCGAGAACCGGACAGATGACGCTCTCGGCGTACTCGGACTGAAACCTGTTAGCCCGGATTCCCCTCGTAGGGGAACCCCGGCGTTGCGCCGGGGAGGATGTCACGCGAGGTGCTATGTGAGGATGAGTGAACCTATGATCGATTCGCCCGAGGTAATTCCGGAGACATTGCGCGACCGCGACCAATGGGTGTGCTGGCGAGAAGAGAAGCGAGACGGCAAACCGACGAAGATTCCGGTGACGCCAGGGGCTGGGGGGTTCGCGTCAGCAACAGCGTCGGAGACCTGGGCGAGTTTTGAGGCAGCACTCGACTACAGCGAGACAGAGCACGCCGATGGTATTGGGTTCGTGTTTACTGACGACGATCCCATCGTCGGCGTCGATCTGGACGACTGCCGCGACCCGGAAACCGGCGACGTCGACGACGCAGCGCTGGACATCATTGAGCGACTCGACTCCTACACCGAGGTGTCACCGTCCGGTACCGGCTATCACGTCCTGATCACTGGCGCACTCCCCGAGGGGCGGAACCGGCGCGGGAGCGTCGAATTGTACGACACAGCACGCTTTTTCACCGTCACTGGCGATCACGTCGAGTGGACACCAACGCGCGTTGCACGCCGGCAGGACGCGCTCACAGCGATTCACCGCGAGTACGTCCAGGACACAGAGCGTGACACAGCCTCCGAGTTTGAGCAGCGTGGTGGCGTCGACGACGAGTCACCGACGACCGATGCGGTCGACGTCAACGTCGACGTCGACCTCGAAGACGAGGACCTCCTCGAGAAAGCGCGAAACGCATCGAACGGCGAGAAGTTCGAGCGGCTCTGGAACGGGAATACGGTCGGCTACGACAGTCAGTCCGAGGCCGACATGGCGCTGTGCTGTTTGCTGGCGTTCTGGACCGGTGGTGACCGGACCCAAATGGAGCAGCTGTTCCGCCAGTCGGGATTGATGCGGGAGAAGTGGGACGAGGTCCACTACGCTGACGGGTCGACGTACGGCGAGAAGACCATCGAGCGAGCGATTGCGACCACGTCGGAGTTCTACGACCCGGACGCCGGCGACGACGCCGCAGATCCCCACGGCGTACCTGACGGGGTCGCAACTGGCGGGACGCCTGGCGACGCAGACCGGAGTCGTGCGTATCTGGCGGAGAAAAACCGGCTATTGAGCGAGCGCGTCGACGAACTCGAGGCAACACTTGAACAGAAGACTGAGCGGATCGAGACCCTCGAAGCAGAAATCGAACGACTCACCGATGAACTCACAGCCCGTGACGGGGAAACTGTGCAGTCCCACAAAGAAGACTCCGGTACTGCGGGCGAGACCGGTGATGACTCAGAGCCAGCCTCGCTGTTGCATCGATTCTTCGGTGGCCAGTCCGAGTAGTGATGCCACTTCACCACCATCCGAGAAGCCCTCCCTCAAGCGTTCTGGTTCCGCACTCCAAGAAAATTAACCAACAGACGCCCAATATCGCGCTATTTGTTGGTTAACTACGCTCAATCCCGCCACAAACCGGGGACTACCGCAGGATCCGGTAGTTCAGGAAACTATTCCTCGAAGTAAGAACTATATCCTTCGCTCTGCAATCCCACGTATGTCCGAGACAGACGCCGCCGATGGGCCGCCCCCGTTCGAGGAGCCGTTCAGCAGCGACGACGTCGAACAGCGCATCTACGGCACCATCCTGCAGACCCGCGAGCCGACGACGGCGAGCGCGATCGCCGACAGCGCCGACTGTGACCCCAAGACCGCCCGGAAGTATCTGGGGTGGTTCGACGACCTCGGCATCGTCACCCGGCACGACGGCCATCCAGCCACCTACGAGCGCAACGACGCGTACTTCGAGTGGCGACGCATCAACCAGCTCGCAGCCGACCATTCCGTCGAGGACCTGCAGGATCGCGTTCGTGAGCTGACGACGCGCATCACCGAGTATGAAGAGGCATACGACGCCGCGTCACCGGCCGCCGTCGACGCCGTCGACGCCGTGGAGGACAGCGACGAGCGAACCATCGACGACGTGTACAGCGACCTCGCCGATTGGGCGACCGCCCGCGAGGAGCGAGAGCGCTACGAACGCGCACGCCAGCAACGCACGGGTGGCGAGCGCGAACAGGCGTCCGGGTAGCCCGCTCGATGGTGCCACCGACAGGCGATGGCGGGAGCCCTGCCCCCATCGATCGTCCCATCCTCGAGTTCCTCCAGACGCGGCTCCAAGCGACGAGGCAGATCTCCCGAGCGACCGTCACCGACGCCAGCGGCCATCTGGAACTCCACGCCGTCTTTGCCCCGTCGTACTACCCGACAACCGTCGAGGAGGCGCAGTTGACGGTCCGTTGGTACACGAACGACGACTTCAAACTCCACTATCGAGAGCAGTACGCGGACCACGCCTGGGAGTGTCGGTGGGACCGTCACCGGAATCCACACAATACACGGGACCATTTCCACCTCCCACCCACCGCCCCGACGCCCGGCGAGGACGCATCGTGGCCAGACGACCACCGTGATGTTGTTGCGCTCGTCCTCGACGAGATCGAAGACCGGATCGCGACCCTCTGGAGCTAGTAAGGGCTACGGTCTCACGTGGAGTGTTTGTCCGCGCGGAAAGGCGTGCAGCGCGCGACAGCGTTCGCGGCGTGATTCACCATGTCTGGTCCTGATTCGCACGACGACACGAGTGCCGACTACGAACAGTTCGAGAAGGAACAGCTCGCCCAGGACCGAGACGCCGACGGCGTCGACACGGCGGACGTCGACGACGCGATGGCCCGCAGCCTGGTCGACGACCTCATCGACGCGGACGTCGTCACACCCGTTCCCGAGGATCGCGTCCTCGTTCATCAACCGAGTGGCACTACCTTCGACTCGGCGACGCAGCTGGCCGTCTTCCACCGTGGCTGGACGGCCGGTCGCGACGCCGACGCGGAGGGCGAGTGATGCAGCAGACGCTCACAGGGTGTGCGTTCTGCGACGCGCCACCCGGTACCAAGACTGGCGAGGCGCATACCTGGGGCGAAGACGAGCGGGTCACCCACCCAATCCGCGTCGACTGCACGATCCAGACGGAGCCGGATCCCGACGAACGTGATCACTACGTCTGCGACAGTGTGGGCTCGTCGTCGACGCGCTCGCGGCGCTGACGCGCTTCCGCGTGGAACTGGGTCATCTCGAAGGCCCGGTACAGCTGTGCGCCCGCTGTAGTCCGGGCGGGCTCGCGACGTACTGGACACGCGACCTCGAAGACCATCTCGTCACGGCGCCGGCAGGGTGACCCAAACACTCTATACTGATTCGCTGTAAACTGTAATCAAGAGCACCCGTGTCACGCACCTCAAATCGCGCCGACGGCGACATCGTCCAGGACTTCCTCTCGGTCGCGGACCTCCTCGAGGAGCCTCAGCTGGCTCAGCTGTACGCATACCTCGCTCGGGAGGGCGAGGCGACCGTCCAGAACGTGATGGACGACCTCGAACTCGCCCAGGGAACCGCCTACAGCTACGTCAACCGGCTCGTCGACGCCGGCGTCCTCGACGTCACCGACGACGAGCAGCCACGCAAGTATACCGCACGGGAGATCGACCTCACCGTGACGACGGCTGCCGGCGACCGCGAGTACACGATCTCGCCGGCGCTCATCGACGCCGTCGGCCGTCGCGAGACGAATTCGGACATCGATACCTACATCGACCGCCACGGCGTCGCCGGCCTCGCGACCGCGCTCACCTACGCGGTTGCTCGGGAGCGCGGCGAGGTGACCCACCGCCTGATGGCCGAGGACCTCGATATTTCGCCGCTGGCCGCGGAGATGATTCTGCAGGCGTTGCGGCCCGTCGTCCTCGAGCACTACGGAATCGGTGAGGATGTACGTCATGATACCGAAGAAGGAGCCAACGTATGAGCATCGAAACGGGCGTCCCGACACAAATGACGCAGTGTGTAGTTTATCGGCGTTCCATGGAGAGAACTGATGGAACTCAGTGACGGCACACTCACGGTTTCACGGGAGCTTTCAGAGCTCGACAAAGATGTACTTGAGTTCACACAGATCCTCGACGCTTGCGATGTTAACTACGTCATCGTTAGTGGGTACGTCGCGATCCTCACTGGGCGATCTCGGTCAACAGAAGATATCGACGTCATTCTGGAGTCATTATCCGAAGCGGAGACTGAGCAGTTAGTAACGGAACTCAAAGATCGAGGGTACTGGGGGATGGCGATGCCCCTTGATGAAATGTATTCGATGTTGAGCGAGGGCAGCCGAATCCGAATTGCTGAGGAAGGGGAGATGTACCCAAACTTCGAGACGTGGTTTGTTTCAAACGACGTTGAGCGTGAGGCCATCTCGAACCCCCTTACGGTGACATTCGATGAGGGGCAGATCGAGATCAGTCCGCTTGAACTCCAAATCGCGTACAAACTCCGGCTTGCACAAGCTGCAGACAGCCTCAGCGGGAAGGACTTCGAGGATGCACTTCACCTATACCTGACTTTCGAGGAACGATTTAACACGGAGCAGCTCGAAACGTATGTCAACGAGCTTGGAGTGGAGGACTACTATGTTGAACTCAAACGAGTTTGAAGACGATCATCGGCGGAATACCGAGCAACGGCGTGCGATGATCAAACAGTGGGCCGAGTACGTTCGGACGCACGACGATAGTGAGTGGTCACGCCAACAGAATCGGCTCATCGACTCGCAGCTCCAGTCGGCTAACGAGATGGCTGCGGCCGGCGACACAGATCCCGTTCGGTTCGCGGCCGTTCGCGATCGGCTGCGCGACCGATGACCGACGAGGATGCGCTTTCGCAGGAGATCGCGGCCGCTTACTACGATGATGAAATCACCGTCGACAGCGAGACCTTCCAGGAGTTCGTTGCGACGACATACTACGACGACCAACTCAAGTACGAGTCAGTTAAGCAGTTGTTGGGCGCTGAAACTGCCCAGCGACTGCGTCTGCTCAAAGCGGATGTCAAGGACGAGCCACTTGATATCGCTGCCCCCCGCCAACGGTGATGTCCCCGAGGATGCCGCAAGGACGGTCGACGACGAGGTCCGCCAGCTGTATGAGCGGTATCAGGCGGCCGAGAGCGACGCCGAGCGGCGCGAGATCGCCCTCGAGATGGGAAAGATCGACGGACACCGCCACGCGAAGATCTACGCAGCGCTCAAAGACGAGTGAGCGGTCCTTTTTATGCGTTCCCGTTTCGGAGTCGGGCGAAACGGGCGACTAGCTAGTTTTCGATCACAGGCTATCGTCAGCTGGGTTCATTCGCCCTTCAGATCACGAGCGTCGAGCTCGCCAGCAAGATACTGCTTGCCCTCTCGCGTGATATCGTACGCCGTTGCCAAGGTGGACGAGGAGGCCATAGGTGACCAGCGTCTTGCAGCGGGCGTTGATGTGTTGGCGGGAAAAGCGCACGCGATCGCTGTCCGCCATTTCCTTCGGGGTTTCAGGGCCGCCTTCAGCAAGATGCTCCAGAATTCGGTCATCAGCGCGAGACATCCAGTCGGCGTCAAAGCGCTTGACATCCTCCTCCGCCTGAAGGCGAAGGAATCCCGACCGCAGTTGGGATATTAAGGTTTGCAGTCCACCACCTCTGCCCGAGGTTGGAATCCTCGGGAGAGGTCATGAAAGTAGACCGATGGCTGTGCCAACCAGCCGGTACTCCTATCCCCACCCAAAACAGGCGAAGACTCGGAGTTACTTTCACTATCGTCGTCGCTATTGATGTTGAGACGGATGTTTTCCGCCCTCCCCGACGCCACGAGTTTACAACTCGAAAAAGGGGGGGAGGTTCGTCAGGTCCAGTCCGTGATACCGACTACACGTGTTCCGTTGAGCTCTCGTCGGATGTCGTTCCGATCCCAGCCGAGAGGTGACAATACGCTCTCGACAGCTCTGACCAGTTGCGTTTCATAGTATGATGGATCGTACGACTCGAACTCCTCGTGGGCCAACGCGACCAGTTCTCGCGAGGATTTCTCGTCGTCTCCGTCCCATCCCCGATCGGCAAACCGCTGTGCGGCGTCCCGAAACGTGTTCATGGTGCGTTTCAGGTCGTCGCGGCGCTCGTCGGGGACGGAAAGTTTGACGACGGCGGTACGCTGAATCTCCATCTACACTCCACAAGTGGCACTGTCTACATATACAAGTCAGGGAGTTGGCCGGGCAGTGATGTGGCAGATAATCACGAGAACTTATGCGATTCTCGCCCACCCTGTTCGGCGCTCGGTTCCGACAGCAGGTTTCGGAACACTCCCGCTCACGGGAAGGGCGGGACTCCCTCGCTTACTTAGGTGGGACGACTGCCCCCGCAGTAGCGTTTTTCGCGCCGACCAAGGGTGACGGCGCTCAGCACGATGGGCACCACCACGAGAGTCGCCGTGGTGTCCAATCTGGTGTCAGCTGAGTGCAGTCACAGGTGAATCCATGTCTACAGATAACTCAAGGCGAGTGCCTCGGGACTTGACCCCGAGGGTGAAGCCGACACTGGGTTTCACTTTCACCCTGTATGGCATGGGCTTATGATCGATACAACTCTGACAAAGAATGCCCCAGAAAATGGACAACAAGACCCTCGTGAAGACACTGGATTTCCAATTAGATATCCAGAGTGACAACGAGGGACTGCTGTATGACGCCACCCTTGAAGCCCGCCGAGTGTATAACGAAACCATCCGCCTCGCTAAGGAAGACGTGGACTGGGACGCGATTTCTCCGCGCCTCGAAGACGATGCCGACCTCGTGAAGAACACGACTCAACGCATCGTCGTCAAAGCACTCGACGCGATGGATAACTACTACGAGTACGACGACTTCGGCAAACCCAGCCACACTAAGAACGGCCCGTACCCGCTTCGGGCGAACTTCACGGAGGGATACACCCTGTCACTCACCAGCGACGGCGACGTGGCGTTCCGTATCAGCGCGAAGCCCTACAATCACATTAAGGGCATCCTCGAAGGAAGTGACGCCCATCTTGACCTCCTGAAGTCCGCGCTCACAGGCGACGAGTGGAAGGTCACGACCAGCGAAACCCTCTGGCGGGACGGTGACCCTGAACTCCACGTCAACATCCGCAACACCGAGCAGACCGTCCGAGACAAGCAGGACTCACGAACTGTCATCGGCATCGATGTGAACGAGGATAATGTGGCTCTCACCGCTTTCTCCGAGAATGGCGTCGAGGACACGCTAGTCATCGACTTTCCCGAAATCAAGTTCGAGCGCCATCGCTACTTCACGATGCGGAAGCGCGTGCAGAACGCGGGGAAGAACAGTATTCACGATACTCTGGAAGGGCGGGAAGAACGGTTTGTCCGCGACCGACTCCACAAGGTGAGCCGTCATATCGTGGAGTGGAGCCGTCAGTTCGAGACGCCGTGCATCGTCTTTGAAGACCTCAAAGAGATGCGCGACAGTATCGACTACGGTACGCGGATGAATCGGCGTTTGCACCACCTTCCATTCCGCGCCCTCCAGTTCTATACGTCGTACAAGGCGTCATTCGAAGGAATCCCGACCGCGTGGATTGACCCTGCGTACACGAGTCAGCGGTGTCCGATGTGCGGACACACGGAGCGTGGTAATCGCAACAAGAAGCGGTTCAAGTGTCGCTCGTGCGGGCATCAAGACCACAGCGACCGTGGTGCAAGCGTCAACATCGCCGTGAAAGGCATCGAGAAGCATCAGGACTGGAATGTGCCTGCTCTCAACAGCCTTCCCCAAGTGCGGAAGGTGCGACGGCAGGCATCGGGGGCCGTGGACGCCCCGACCGTGACCCACCCGACCGTTCGAGGAAACCTTGCCGATGGTCGGATGGGAGTGTCCGACTAATCCACGGGAAGTCTCGGGGCTTGACCCCGAGGCGGTTCACGTTCAGTAACTCCGAGACAACGAGTGCATCGCCGTCAGAAAACCACACGAGGCCACCCCGAGAGACCGAGGACACAGAGCCACAGACATCCTGGCCAGACGATACGAGCAGCGAGGATGGAACGCCACCGCTCAGAATGAACCAATGTCCGGAGTGCGGGGCCCGTCGCTTCGTCTCAAAACTCCTCGTGTACGAGATCACAGGCTACGACGAGGGCGGCGAGCAAGAATTCCGCCGCCAGCACGTCCGGGCAGAGTTCGAATACACCGGCTCTGGTGAATCGCTGGACAGCGTCGTCTTCGACCGTCAGAACTAGTGGAATGAAGCGGGAAACCGCCGATGCCTATGTCGAAGATTTCCCGCTTCACGAAGAAAGCGGTTCAGTTAGCTAAAAATGCTGTCGGTGGCCGAGGCGAAGTCGCCGCCCCCGAGGGGGGTGGCGGCTTCGCCGATTACGCTGTTGTGTCGCTCCATTGTCTTCGGGTTTACTTGGAGAAGTCCTACCGAGAGGCGTTGGATCTGCTGAGCGAAATGCCACATATTCTCGGGGAGATCGGCCTCGAACCGGCCGATCTCCCGCATCACTCCACGCTAGTAAAGTGGTTTGACAGGATCAAGACAGCACTCTGGCGAGTGCTGCTGCGCCTCTCGGCGCAGCTGCACGACCCGAGCGGTCACGCCGCTATCGACGCGACATTCTTTGACCGCGAAAACGCGAGCAAGCACTACTGCCGTCGGACGAATTACCGCGTCCAGACGCTCAAAACAACTGCTCTCGTGGACACAGAAAGCCACGCGATTCTGGACGTTCACTGTACGACCGAGAAACGTCACGACACACAACTCGGCTGGCAGGTCGCCCTCCGCAACGCGGGCGACCTCGCCAGCCTCGCTGCGGACAAAGGCTACGATTGGATGGATTTACGCGAGAAACTCCGCGAAGAGGGCGTGAGACCGCTGATCAAACATCGTGAGTACCGGTCCATCGATCACGCGCACAACGCGCGGATCGATGGGCCTCGATACCGCCAGAGAGCGATGTGTGAAACCGTCTTCTCGGCGATCAAGCGCACGCTCGGCGACGCCGTGCGTGCGCGAACTTGGTACGGTGAGTTTCGTGAACTCGTCCTGATGTGTGCGGTTCACAACATCAAGCAAGCGATGAAACCATGAAATCACGCTACGTCTGGCGATTCACCACGGCCAATACACCTGCAGTGAGTGCCAGACGACACTCCGGACGCTTCCCGCAGATCGCCGCGACTACTACGACGAAGTTGCGGTCCTCGAAACGGAACGGCGGGCAGCCCTCCATGATCAACTCCGCCAGCTGGGGAGGCGGGTTTGGCAGCGCCTTGCAGCGCGGACGACGTGGCTGGCACTCGGATTTGTTACACTCGTGACCGGGCTCGTGATCGCACTCTAACAGACCGACAGGGACCGACAGCAAGGGGTGGCTCACAGTAGGTGTTGGAGTAGCGTCATGCTCTCTTCCAACCAGGAACGAGGCTAGCTGAAGGCAGATCGCTGACGTAGGACATCGTGCCCACACCGCAGGCGTGTTTATCGGCGCCAGGAGGCGTGAGGCGCGCTCGAAGCGCGTGCAAAAGAGTGAGTTCCTATGTCTGGTCAAGATACCATCGACGACACGACAGGCGACTACGACCGGCTCGAAACCGAACTCGTTGCACAGGACCAGGATGCGTCCCGAGTCGCGACGGCGGACATCGACGAGGCGACTGCCCGCCATCTCGTTGGCGACCTCGTCGAGGACGATGTGGTGGCGCCGATCCCTGACCAACGCATTCTCGTCCACGAGCCCAGTAGCAAGCCCTTCGAGTCGATAACCCAGCTCGCCGTGTTCCATCGTGGCTGGCAGGCCGCCACCGACGCCGACGCGGAGGACAACTGATGCAACAGACACTCTCCGGGTGTGCGTTCTGCGATGCGCCGCCCGGTGCAGAGATGGGCGAGGCGCATACGTGGGGGAAAGACGAACGGGTGACGCACCCAATCTGTGTCGACTGCGCCACCCAGACGTGGTCGGATCCCGACGAGCGCGACCACCACGCCTGCGACGGCTGTGGGCTCGTCGTCGACGCGCTCACGGCACTTACCCGGTTCCGCGTAGAACTCGGCCATCTCGAGGGCCCGCTCCAACTGTGTGCTCGCTGTAGCTCCGGTGGGCCCGCCACGCACTGGACGCGTGACCTCGAAGAACATCTTGTCAGCTACCAACGGCTGAAGTCTTTGGCTTGTCGGTGGACTCCCGTTCTGCCGACACGGGAGTGTCGGACGCCACGTCAGTCGCGTTCACGGTCATGATCCCTGACTTCAGGGCGTACTGACAGAACGCCCCTCCAGCGGGGGACTTCTGCCCCCGCTGGAGTTTCACCGCGAGTTTTCGGGCCACGTTTTTCGCCGCGTTGTAGTCGGCGTTCACCGAGTACGAACAGTCCAAGCAGGCGAAATGTTGCCCGTCACGGTTTTCCTCGAGCGTACACCCACACTTCGAGCATTGCTGGCTCGTGTAGGACGGTTCGACTGTCTCAACCACGATGCCGTGTTCCTCGGCTTTGTATGCGACTTGCTCCTGCAACGCACGGAAGGCCCACTGTTGGAACTTCTTGCCGTCGCTGATGCGCTCTCGAATCTGTTCCAGGTCCTCGAACGCGATGTGGGTGCAGCCGTGACGCTTGGCTTCCGCGACGAGTTGTTTGGAACACCGATGCAGGTAGTCCTCGCTCCAGCGCCCGAACCGGTCCCCAATTCGGTGGTAGGTCAGGTGGGCGCTTCGCGTGCCCGTCTGTTGCAGGCTGGCACGGCGTTTCTCGAACTCACGGCGCTGGTGGTTGAGGTAGTCGGCGTTGCCGACGAACCGTCCTGTACTGGTCACGGCAATATGGTCGTCAACGTTACAGTCCACGCCAAGGACGCTCGAATCCTCGGCTTTCTCAGGACTGGCAACGTCGAGTTCCCGTTCCATCGCCGCGTGCAGGTAGAACTTGTCGGATTCGCCGTCGTAGTGGATGGTACTGGTCGAAAACGAGTAATCCTCGTTCAGCAGGTACTGGCCGTGTGGTGTGCCTTCGGGATTCTCCGGTAGGTCGTACTCACACTCGACTCTACCGTTGACGGTGGCGAGGCTCACCTTGTCGCGGTAGTAGGTGGCGGCTCGCTTGTCGTAGACGATGCTGAACGTGTCGTAGTGGGGCTTGCTGGTGTTCTCACCCTCGGCAAGTCGGTCAACGCAATTGCTAATATCGTCGGTGGCGCGTTTGATGGCTTTTTGGACGAGGTTGGCGTGGAGGCGGTCCGTCTCGTGGCGAAGTTCATCGTAGATGGCGGCTTCGGCTTCGCTCTTGCTGGTGACACAGTCCTCGTCGGGATAGCGCCACGCCCAGTCTGCGGTGCGGTTGGCACAGTACTGAAACTTGCTGTTGGTGGCGTGGAGGTCGCTCTTGCGGTCGTCGGGTACGTCAAGGCGAACCCGTACCGTTCGAGTTACCTCCCACGCCATACCTCACAGTAGTAGCTACTCTTTATTCATATTTTTGAATGGTGTTGGGGAGTCAGCCCTGCCGTAGTCGGTGGATTGCCGCTCGGAGCTTACGCGCTTCCTCCCACCCCTGAAGGGTGGGCTTCCGCGCTGTTACCGCTGTGAGGCTCACATCGTACACACGAAAACGGATAACTGCGTTGGGTCACAATGTACACATTATGAGCACCGATAAGAAGCGCGTGCAGTTTCGGGCTCCTGATCGGCTCATCGACCGGGCCGACGCACTGGCCACAGTCCTCGGGGAAGACCGGACCGACGTTCTCGTGACCGCGCTTCGGGAGTACCTCCAAGACGCCGCTCACGACGACGCACTCACCCAGGAGATCGCTGCCGCCTATTACGACGATGAGATCACCTTCGAGCAACTCAAAGCGCTCGTCGGCGCCGAGGAGGCGGCAAACCTCCGCCTGTTGAAACAGCAGTTGGACGAGGACCTCATCGACGAGGTCGCCGACGCGTAGATGTCGCGGCTTATCGCAGACACCTCCGCCCTCGTGAGTCTCGGCATCGTTACCGAGGCTGTCCCCTCTCGTTTTCAGTCTCCGCTGCGCTCTTCGCGCCTATGGTGCTTGCGGGGTCGGGGGACGTTCACGGCGCTTCGCGCCGTGTGCTCGGGACACATCGTCTCCCGGTGACCGAGACGGCCTCGCCCTTTCTGAGTCCGCCAGGATGTCGGCTGTGTCACTAACCGTCGGTCCCGGTTGACCAGTGGTTCTCTACGGCCCGCCCCGCTCGCCGCGTTCCGCCCTCCGCGTCGCTCGCGACCGACCATTCCGGGCGTGCGGGCGCTCTCCGCACCGCCCGCGCCCGTTCCGGGCTAAAATGCATGTGCCCTCGACGCCAGCGGGAAAGCGCGAGGGGTTGCGCGGCGTGGCTGCTCACCCCCCACGCTTTCTCCGCTGGTCGCTCGCTCCGGGCGGGTCGGCGCGCGGCGCTGGTTGTTCCCTCCGTGCGGGCGCGCTCTCGCTCGCGCCCAGGAGGGCGCTCGCGAAGGCGCGAGCGAGAGCGCGCAGACGGCTCTGTCGGTCGTGACATCGAGGAAACCCCGTGCTGGAACACGGGGCGTCGGGCGCTGTGGTGAGCGCCTTCAGGTCTGACTAAGACCAATGTTGAGTAACAACGCGAGCGAAAAGACGGTTTCGGACGGACAGCATACGACCACCGAAAAGCGCGATCACGAGCCAACGGTCGAACACGAACCGTCGGGGCGGTCGGCCTGTCCGGAGTGTGAGGGTCAGGTGATCACCGAAGACGAGCAGTCGTTCTGCACGGACTGCGGGCTGATCGTCGCCGACGAGTGGGTCGACCTGAGCCCAACGCTGAACGACCTGGGCCTGGTCGGAGACGCCGACCAGAGCATCGAGACGGTGGACCCGCTGCGGACGGACAAGGGCCTACACACGAAGATCGGGCGGAACACCGACGGTCGGGGTAATCCCCTGAGCAACGAGCAGTGGGAGAAGGTCCAGCGCCTCCGGAAGTGGCACAAGCGGATGCAGTTCGGCGAGAAGCGCAAGCGAACGAAGCGACTCAACGAGGGGCTGCGGGACGTCGAGATGATCGGCGGCAACCTGAGCTTGCCGGACCACGTCGTCAAGATGGCAGCACAGTTCCTCCGAAGCGCCTCGGAAGCGCGGCTGCCGGGCGGGCGGATGGCCTGGGAGGCACTCGCCGGCGGCGCCGTCCTCCTGGCCGCGCGAGCCTCATCGGTCGACAGGGACGAGATCGACGTCGCGGTCGCGACGCACACCAAAGCGCCCCACGAGCGGGTGTGCGCTGCGGCGCGGAAGATCCGGTGTGAATGCGGGTTCGACGCGCCGCTCGTCAGGCCCAACGCCGTGATGGCGGTCGTCGACGCGCTCGATGAAGACGCCATCCCCGGGGCGCGAGCGGTGCGGACGTGGCGGCTGGCCCAACACCTGATGAAACTCGGCGATCAGGTGCCGGTCGGGCCGGGAACGCCACGGTGCACCGTCGCGGCGTCGGCGCTGTATGCGGCGGATCGGCTGCTGTCGCGTAAGCACCTCACCCAGGCACAGGTCGCCGCGGCGGCGAGTACGATCGTGCCGACGTCCCGAAACCGGATCGCGCGGTACAGTCGGGAGCTCGTCGACGCCTACGAAGCCGAACACGGCACCGACGACCCGGGTGTCGGCCTCGAAGAGGAACGGGACACCCTGCGCTGAGCGGGGCGCTACCCCCGTTTTTTATGGCGACCTCCGCCCGTGGACGCCCCTCCACCCCACCCACCGCTCCGTGCTCGCTCCCTGCGGTCGCTGCGCGCGCAGCCACAACCTCACTAACACCAGAATAGAGTCTCGTTCACGTCGGTGGAGACGGTGTGTGGTTTGTCGCATCCAAGAGGAACGGAGTGAGAGACGAATGAACGCTGTTCCATCGTACACAGTCGATAGAGAGGCTGCAGCGACGCTCCGAGAATGGTTGTTCGAGAACGCTGTCGAGAAACACGGGGAGTCCGAGATTTCCGAGCCACTCGCGGAACTGGCGGCTGCCATCGACGGCGTGCTCTACGAGGAGGCAGAGGCCGTCGAACTCGGTGCGTGGGCACAGACGGATCCTCTGGGGCACCGAGATGCGTCACACGTCGACGGGAGCTCAGTCGATGGATCCCGTTCAGACGACGCACGCGAGCCAGCCGAGCCTGGTGCTCTCGATATGGGCATCAGTAAGCCGGATCGTATCTACGACACGCTTCCCGATTCGGCCTGGCAGCTCGATCACGACCAGTCCGAGACACCCCGAGAAGACACATCGACGTCGACAGCAGCGTCAAACCCACACCCACGGCGACAACACCACCGTCCGTCAGTCCGGTATCGTACCACGTTCGAGTGCTCCGTGTGCAGTGGCATTCGTGAGGTAGAAACCCCGCTTCGAGTCTGTGCGTTCGTCGACGAGTGTACAAGATGTGGAGCGGTCGCTCGCTTTACTGTAGGCGGGATTCCCACGCCGCTCAAGAAGGACTGATCACCGGCGAGACGCGCCTGTCGTTGCTACAAGTTCGTCGATGAACGTCGTGAGAAGGTCGACAGGGTCACGATCGAAATCCTCTACTGGCGGCTCCCAGAGTGCAACATCGAACGCCCGTGCGGCCGTTGTCTGGCCTTCAGTAGCCGTGATCATAAGAATGGCACTCTGGTAGATCACGATCGTCCGATGCTCGTCGACATCGAGATACTCGATCGCAGCTGCCTCAAGCGCCTTCGGGATATCCAGCGCCGTATCCAGCGTACACTGCTACACCGGCGCTTCGTCGTCCGTCATAGTAGCCGCTACTACCCGTTTGTACAAGTATATCCGGACGCCGTGACGGCTAAACAACCGACGTGTATAGTTCTCATCAGCGACGATGGATTTCACGCCCACAGGCACTGCCGTATCCGCTACACCTCGTAGTCCGAGGAGTTACACAGGTCGCCAGCAAACAGACGACCATGGACCAAACAGCCGACGCGTTCGCCGCTGCGCTGTCTTCGGGTGACACCGACCGCGTGAACCGTGCAATCGACTCTGTCGACGACATGGAACTTGAAGAGCGAGCGGCCCTGTTCGATGACTGCTTCGAGCGGTGTCGTGACCTCTACGCGAGTGACAATGGCTATCAGCGTCAGTCTGTCGTTCGCTTTGCGGCCGCCCTGTATCCGGGGCTTGCGTTTCGAACGGTCGGAGCTGATCGCACCGACGCAGTATTACCGGACGACTGGACGCTCGATGAGATCGCGACGCATCGTCACCGACTTCGCGAGTTCTACCTCGACGCGCTCGTCGACGACGATGGACGGGTGCGACGCGCCGCAGCCAAGGGCCTCAAGGAATTGGCAGTCGCAGCTGAACTGATCGGCGCTGAGGACGAACTACAGACGATGCTGGCTGAGCTAGAGACGCTGGCCGAGAACCACAACGACGAGAGCGTCCAGAAGCACATCAATCAAGCTCGCGAGAACGTCGCCTTTCACGCGCAGAAACCGGGCTCGTTGCTTCCAGAGGGTCTCCGAGATGTCTTCGAGTAGACTGCTCCAAGAGCAAGACTGGAGATCCAGAGACTCCTGAACACCCACAGATGACCGTGCTTGTTCCGTTGTGTCGCTTTCTTACCAAACAGAGTCTTAGAATGTCGAATGTATAATTTGGTAAGATAAGTATCCATACAGAGCGGCAGTCCACTCGTCAGTCATACCAACGGTTCCGAAGAAGACACGGAGTTTTGTGGCCTCAGAATCATATGAGGGATATGACGTACAGTGCGAGGTGGCATACCCTTCTCGAAGAAGCCGAGGAACTCGCCTCAACTGCCACCCTCGTCACGCCACTCTCGGACACGCGATTTCACATCACCGATACCCAAGAGCACCGCATCATCATCGAATTCCTGGAGTCGGGCGATTCCCAACCACTCCAGCGTGAGCAGTTCGAAACGCTCTATCGACGGCTCCAAGATACAGCCGGTGGCTTCGACCTTGATCGGCTCCCACCGGACGCCGAGCCGTACGCGGCCGTCCTCACGCTCCATCCTCGCATCGAGATCGATGTAGACGCCGGCGTGCTCCGCGAAACCGACGCTCCGACCACAACACACGGTCTCAACGACGAGCCATCGGAGCAGACAGACAGAGCCGAACCCGACATCGATGTTTATGCGGATGCGCTCCTGCTGATCGACGCCCTAGAACGCCACGATCCCACCGCGATGGCGGATCTCGAGACGGATGGACTCATCGACCTCTATACGCTGCTGTCGGACGTTCAGCGTGGCGCGGATGATCTCCGACAAGACGTCGCGGACGTCTTACTCGACCGGGTACAACACGGCCAGCCGGTACACGCTCAGTACGGCTCGATCCAGCGCACGAGCCGGCGTTCGAAGTCACTGAAAGACGACGAGGAGGTTCTCGCTGTCCTCGAGGATGCGGGCATCGATCGCGAGCGGGTCCTCGGTATTGAGCCGGACAAGGTCAATGACGCTCTCGACGTGACCAATCTTCGGGAGGAGGACGTCTACGACGTTGACGAGCGGGCCTACGTCCGGAAAGCCGAGGTTGACGAAGACGTGAAAGAGACGCGCCTGCAAGGGCTCAAAGAGCAGCTGGCAGCGAGTGAGAGTGAGGAAGCTGCGGAACTGCGCGACGAAATTGAAGCTCTCGAAGCGCGGATTGAGGATCTCACCGGCTTCGATTCAGCAAAAGAATTCTATGCCGATTCACAGGCAGATCGGTAACGCGCTGATGTCGTGATCATCCTTTTTTCGACGATGTTGCGGATAAACACCTCTGTCGCTATGTCTTTGTATCTTACCAAACAGATGTATAGGTATTCCACCGGTGTTAGGTAAGAGCCTGAATCAAGTGACATTACCTTCTGACGGAACAAAATCACCAGCACTGATCATCCCAAAGACACACACCACGGTTACAAGTGAAGCACACCACAGCTGCGAGTGAACACAGTCAGAACTGACCACACCACTATTGCAAGTGAACAGGCAAAATCACTCGACAGCAGCGACTTCACTTGCAAGAGTGGTGTGTCTATGCGACGTTGTTCATCGACGCGATTTCTCGGATCGTCTCTATTTCGCTTTCTAACCGCAGAACGTCGGACATCGCTTCAATCGCACTTGTGAACGGAACGTCCAGTTCATAGCTGTAGTAGTTCCCACGAGAACCGCTCCGGTTCTCGTAGGCCGACAGAATCCCGAGCATCCGAAGATCGGACAGATGATTATGCACGGATCGTTGGGCGAGCGAGTCGGTCCCAGAGGAATCACAGAGTGCGGTGTATTCCTCGTAGATCTCCCGCGTTCGGGATGGCGTCTCGTCCTTGGCGGCTTTCGAGATAACGGCTAACAGTGCGAGACGCCCGTGCGTCGTCAGTTCTCGCATTCCTTCCTCCACACGTTCCTGTTCCAGACGAGATCGTGCTGCCTCAACGTGGTCACGCTCGATGAGGTCCGCTTCGCGATTTTCCGCAATCTCGCCCGCTAATCGAAGGAGGTCAAGCGCTTGTCGGGCACTTCCACTGTCGCGAGCAGCGAGAGCCGCACAGAAGTTCAACACACCCTGCTCAACGGCACCCTCGGCGATTGCGATTTCGGCACGGGACTCGAGAATGTTCTCCAGCTCAGGCGCATCATATGGTGGGAACTGCAGTTCCCGTTCACAGAGTGTGTCTTGAACGCGAGGATCCAGCTGATCGCGGAATTTGAAGTCGTTACTGATTCCGATTACACCGACTTTCGTCGAGTCGAGGTTGTTGTTCGCCCGAGCTCGTGGAAGTTCGTACAGCAATTCGTCTCGATCACCAATCGAGTCGACCTCGTCCAAGACGATCAGAATCGTCCCACCGATTGCCTCGAGTTCCTCGTACAATTTCTTGAAGACAGTTTGTTGGGGATAACCAGTAGAACTGATTTCACCGCCAGCAGGACGAAGCTTGTTCACGAGTTCTACGGCGACTTGATAAGAGGAATTCAGTGTCTTGCAATTCACCGATATAACCGACAGGTCAACGTCATCGTAGTCAGCGACATCGTCCTGGAGTCTGTCGAGAAGGTAGTCGGTGACGGCGGTCTTCCCGACGCCGGTATTCCCGTAGAGGAAAATGTTGTTTGGTTCCCAACCGTCAACGACGGGTTGGAGGGCGTCGATATACTCCTCGATCTCCTCATCTCGCTCCTCGATTTGGTCGGGTTGGTAGGATTCTCCAAGGGCGTCTTTGTTGCGGAAGATGTTCTGCTTCCGCTCGAATCGACGCATGTCACCGCTTTCTCACGTCCCCTATATAAAACCACCCCTACATCTGTTTCAAGTGAAGGACACAGACACACCACTGTTACAAGTGAAGCACTAGACTAGTAGTAGTGACTAGAGCAACAGTCCACAATTTCAACTAAAGCGCTGACATATCTGGGTGGTGGTGTTGTAAGAATTCACGTCCTAGAGGCTCTCTTTGTGCTGGTACCGACGTTTGTATCCCCCAATTGCTTCTCTGTACTACTTTCTCCCCTGTCTCGAATTCTGGGCTTCACTTGCAAGAGTGGTGTGTCTCTGTCTTCCTACCACATCCCGTGGTAGTCTCAATCGCGGCCCGGTCTGGTTTCTATGTCCCGAACTCCTCCTTCGATCATCGTGGTTGGTTCGAGCGGTCACACCCACCACCGTTTCAGTCTCTAGTATCATGGAAACGTAAAGATCCGGAACTGGCGGAAGGGTGGATACCAAACCTCCCGAGCTACTGAATTCTCGATAATCAGCCGATTCAGCGACTCTCGATAGTGATTGCTCCGGAAATGCTGGAGGGTTGCTCTCAAATCTTACCAAACATTTATTCTCTAGTAGTCCGTGTTGTTTGGTAAGACAATGACCCCTCGACCACCGGCTCCCGATTCGCTCCCGCAGTATCTCGCTGAGGGCGTCCCGAAGCAAGACGACGCAGACTTACGCACCCTCCGGGACTGGATCGACGATCTCCTCGAGTACCGCCAGGACGTCGCTGCCGAAGATATCGACGCCGGCGAAGGCGAGACGATCGAAGCCGTCGAAGAATCGAGCGGGGGGACTGTGGTGATCAAGAAAGTCAGCTGTGGCAAAGACAACTGCAAGTGCCAATCTGGCGAGCTCCATGGCCCCTACAAGTACATCGTCCGCCGACAAGGGGATAGTCTCGACTGGGAGTACAAAGGAGCGGTCACGGAATGATCGTCTCTCTTCGGCTCGGTCTATACCAATTTGGTGCTCGCCAAAGTAGTTAATGTTCAAGCGGCCATAGCTTGGGGTGAATCGACGGTCGGCCTATGATTATGAACGCCTACTATGCCATCTGATCCCTCGAACTCGGATACGCCACGGACGCTCTCCGGGATAGACAGTACCGTTGAAACTCAGCGCCAGCGTCTCAACACCGTCACTCAGGAGACCCGCTTCGTTTTGATTCAGAATATCCTATCCCATCCGAAGCAGCTTCCCTCGCTCAAGGAACTCAGCTACGTGAACCCCAGCAAGAGCCAGAGTACGATCCGCGAGCATCTCGAGATCTTGATCGAGGACGGTATCGTCGAGGAACGGGTGCTTCCCGACGACCGTCGACAACGTGATCTTCCCTGGCGCTTCTACGGGCTGACCGAGGAGGGACGAGCGTTGCTATCGGAGGCAGGCCTCTTACGAGCTGAAGCGACGTTGCAGGATATGTATACGCGGCTGGACACCACGCCCGAGATCGATAAGTATGCACAAGCGCCACGTCCGGGATAAGCAGCTGAGTAAGCCGAGAAACGAGTCAGCGGTTTCGAGCCGGAGAGGAAGCCGACAGCTCCGCGACAGACCACGGGCTGCAGCCGCCTTTTCGTAATGTGAAACTGACTGTTATGATCGGCATTGTGAACCCACCCCGAGGTCAAGCCTCGGGGCTTCCTGCTTCCACGACGCGCTTTGCAGGAACCGAGTTGGTTCCCGTAGAGAGCGCAGTCTGCACAGGCGTTGATTCGGAGCGTCCCGCCCCTATCTGCTCGTGACCGCGAGAGAGGATATTCTTTGCCGCGTTCAGGTCTCTGTCCTCGGTGTGACCGCACGCCGGACAGGAATGTTCTCGAATCCAGAGTGGTTTCGATGTTTCCACACCGCACTCCGAACACTCTTTCGTGGTTCCGGCTGGTTCGACTCGAACGACGTGAGTGCCATGCAGGTCGGCTTTGTACTCCAAGAGGTCCAGAAACCGTGACCATGCAGCGTCCTGCTTGGTCTTGGCGTTCTGGCTAGTTTCCAGCATCGACTTCACGTCCAGATCCTCGACGGCCACCAGATCGTACTCTCGAACCAGCCACGTCGTGAGTTTGTGCTGGTAGTCCAGCACTTTCCGTTTGATTTGCCGCTTCGCCGCGGCGACAGTCTGGCGTTGTTTCTCCCAGTTGTTCGACCCGTGTTCTTTCCGGTCGAGTTTCCGCTGTTCGCGCCCGTAGCGGTCGTAGTCGTCGGACAGGTCGAGCATATCTACTGCCGTATCGTCGCTGGTATGGATGTACGAGAGGATCCCGAGGTCTACGCCCACGCAATCGACAGGGTCGAGCGTACTGGGGTCGGGCTTTTCGGGAAGGTCCTCGTCCGGGCGTTCCGTGACGAGACACACGAACCAGTCGCCGGTTCGCTCCTTCTTCAACACGACGCGCTTGATGTTCTCTGTCGCGGGAAGCTCTCGGTGCGCTCGAATCGGGATGTAGCCGATTTTTGAGAGGCGGAGTGTTGCGTATCCGTCTTGGCCCGTGGTGTGATTCACGTCGAAGCCTTCGGACTGATACGCGACTGACCGACGTTCGCCGCTTCCCTGCCACTTCAATCGACCCGTTTTGTGGCCGTTTTTCCGCCGCCCCTTCTGCGTCTCGACGTTCTTGTGTATCTCCGAAACGGTCTGTTGAGCGGCGTGTGCCGAGACTTCCGAAAAGAGCGGCCACCGCTGTTTCCAGTCGGTGAGTTTGCGGTGCTGGTCGTAGGCGGTTGGCCTGTTTCCGTCGTCGTGTGAGTAGTAGTCGCGGATGGCGTGGTTCCGTATCTGTCGATGGATTTCGATGTGACGCCACGCTTCGCTGGCGGTTTCCTCGTCGGGATATGCACGACAGCGAAGCGTTACGTCCATGCGGGTTAGTCCAGTCGTTCGACAGTGAGTTTGATTCGGTCGCCCGGTTCGATACCGAGTGGTTCGCGCACATCTTCGGGGATCGTGACCTGTCCCCGGTCACGGACAGTCGGGTAACATTCCATCTCAGTCTGATCCATACACACCTATTCAGTTTCGATCGAAGTGAGCGTTTCGATACCGTGAGCCTGTGGGCCGGGAGAGACAACCCGGCGGCTGGTCGGCCACTGTCGGCTTCACCCTCGGGGTCAAGCCCCGAAGCACTCGCCTCGAACCGCCTGTAGATCACGCGCAGTTGGGCTATAGTCGTCCCACCGGGAACTCAAACGAGGGGGTACGATCTGCCTACGTAAGTCTGAACACGGTCACGCCCAGTCGTGGGTTTCCCAGCCCTCGTAGTGTTTCAGGCGGCTTTTGATCTCAAACGGTTCCCAGTCGCACTCGTGGTAGAGGACATCGGCTAGGTGACCGAACTCGCTGTTGTCGAGTTCGATTCCTCGGTTCCCTTGATTCGTGATGTAGGGCTTGGACCGCAGCTCGTCGAAGACGTCGCTGGCGGTGGGGTAGTCACTCGTCTCGATAGCAGCAATAGAGAGGAGGTTCTCTTCAACGATAGGCGATCCCCACCGATGCTCGGCTATCATTGCTGCGAGGAGCGCACATTTCACCGACGGCTTACGCATATTCCCCTCTTTCTATGCCTCTTTGATAAGAGTGTGTTAATGCGCATTAACGCCCGGGACAACAGTTATGTGTTATCACCGGTAAACCAGCAGTATGAGCGAATCACCTCAGAAACACCCAGCAGCGGAGAAGGACACCAAGGAGGCCCGCCTGGAGAATCCGAGCGGTGTCTTGTATCTCTTTCAGCACGAGAGTGTCCCAATCCTCATCGACGCCATTCTCACGCTCCCCCCGGGCCGAGAGTTCACCAAGACGGAGCTCGCGGATCATGCTGGCGTTACCCGGCAGACAGTGAGCAAGTACATCGACCTTCTGGTAGAAACCGAGATCGTCGAGGAAGTAGCGAACTCGTCACCCCGCCGGTATCGAGTCGCCAAGAGCGATGCCGTTCAGGAGCTTTTCGAGTTGAACAGTGCGCTGAACGCAGCCGGTGAGTAAACTACTCTACCCTACTTCGCTCGGGGGCAATGGCCCCACTCGCTCGTTGAGGGTAGGGCTTTCGCGTGGACTCCCGTTCTACGCCTCGAATGAGGCAGGAAGGTCGAACTCTTCACTCACGTTCAGCGTCCCGCGATTCAAGCGCACGTCTACGGGTGCGCCTCCGTCGTCTGCGTTTTGCTGACACCGAAGAGACTGAACACCGAGGTTCTTGGAAGCATTGTATTTGGCGTGGTTCTGGTAGCCGCAATCCTGACATTCGAAATCCTCGCCGTGGCGGTTGTCGTCGTGAGCAAACCCCAGGTCGAACACCGTTTTGACGTGTTCCGTGGGCCCACTTGCACGGGCTTTGACGCCTTGTTCTCTAGCTTAGTCTTCGACGTACTCGTAGAGGCGGCGGAACGTCCACAGATGGTGCCACGATGCCTCTGGCATAGTCTCACGAATGTCGGTCAGGTCCCCGAACACGATATGCGAACAGTCGTGTTCGAGGGCTTCAGCCACGATCTCGTTGGCGGCACGATGCAGGTATATCCCGTACGTTCTTGCGTAGAACATTGTTGGTGGCGAGCTGTCGGGCGATTTTGTTGTAGCTCTGCACGACGGCCGGACTCACCAGAGCGGGAGCGAGACAGGTTGAAAGAAGCGATCGACCGAGTTCACTCAGTCCGGAGAGGCCTCACCATTGACATCCTCCTCCGCGTTCACGCGGAGGAATCCCGAGCGGTGGGAGTTTCAGGTCTGCAACCATAGACGCCGCCACTTCACGGGAGTCCGCGTCTAACCCAGTCGTCGTGGTCGGTGGCTGTCTAGCCGTGCCAAGCGGCTGGTACTCCTATCCTCGGCGTCGTTGACTCCCATCTGTTGTTTGTGCCAGCAGGGAGTCGCTGACACGTCGCCGGACTCGGAGGTATCTTGAAGCTTGCTCGACCGACGGGGCACAAGACGAACCTGTCTGGGATTCGCGTTCACCACGTCGGCGTTCCGGATATTGTCTCATTGGGTGGCGGGCTGGCCGCCTCCGAAGGTCGTTCGGAATCCGCTCCGTTCCGACCTGACCGTACCACGGTATAGCGGTTTTTGCCACTTGAACGTATGGATTAGAAACTCGGCTCTGCAATTGTCGGTGGAACGTGTCACTAAGTGACGGCGCGTATCCACGGCCTGAAGGCCGTGGTATTGCGCCTGTTCCGCATATAATCCGCTTCACAAGAGCGTAGTCGAGAATGACTAAGTATATGGCCATACCATATCCGGATTGGGCCACCTCCAGATGTTCGAAACCGATCGCCAGCCAACAGAGGAGGTTCGTCAGCCGGACCCGCCGCTTCCCGAAGAGAGCGGGCTGACGCTCGAGGAGTACCTCGCGATGCAACAGGCGATCGGCCACCCGACGCGGTTCCGAATCCTTCGCACGCTCGTCGCCAACGACGAACTGAGTGCTGCCGATCTCAAGACTGCGGTCGATGTCGAGTCCCACAATTTCCACTACCATCTTGACGAACTCGTCGACGTCGGGCTCGTCGACAAGCGCCAGCGACGGACCGCTGACAGCCAGGGTTTTTACACGTACTATCGGCCGACGGCAATGGGGCGGGGTATTCTTGAGCACGGTGCCGAGGAGCTGATGCGCCGTGAACGGGAGTTCAACGACGCCTATTCGTAAGCTGCCAGAGGACATTCTTGTCGTCTGTCTCCAGCGACTACTCCAGTCGTTCATCTACCAAGATGGTGCTCCAGACATTAACCAACAAAATGTAGGTCGTGAATTCGTGACGTTGGTTAACACACTCGGGAAAGTCACCGACGTGCTATAGATTCGGTCAGTTGCAGTGGTAGCGAGGCGAAAGTCCACATATAGTCGAGTGGATAGTATCAGACTAATATTATATTTGTGATGGCACGCGAACAGACCGAAAGAAGAACGGACTCTCGCTATGGATTGTTCCCTCTGTGCTGCAGCGGGGGCAGATCAGTCTGCCAGCGAGTCGAGTTTCTGGATGATCTTCGCGTAGACATCGGGAGCGCAGTACCTGCCCTCGTCGATCATCGCATCAATTACGGTTCGGGCATCGTCGACACTGAGCGTTCCCTCGCTAGCGAGTTTCAACATTCACATTCACAACGCCTCAAGATCTGCGTCGAGATGGTCGTCCGCTACCCAGGTGATATCACGTTCTTTGGCGAGCTGGGCGAAATCCCAGACCGACATCCCGGCCAGCTCAGCCGCCTTGCTGAATGTGATGGATCCGGCCGCAAGCTGATCGAGTGCCTGTTCGCGACGCCACTCTTCGAGCCCCTCGGAGAGGAGTTTCCGAACGGCCGTGCTCCGGTCGAGCTTTTCCTCCTCGAGATATGCCTCGAGTTCGGCTTCCAGCTCGTCGGGAACGCGTGTCGAGATCGTCCCCATACTGTTTACTTCGTATGCAAAGTGTACAAACGCTTCGGTGCTTCCTAGGAAGGCTCCTGTGGGGTGAAGCCCGTCCACGGCCACTGAAGGAAGTTAGAGGATACGAGATGAATATTAACCAACAGATGCTCGATTAGTTCGCGCTTGTTGGTTAATAAATGCTTTTTCAACTCCGACTCTCGTAGAGGGATACCCAGATACCGTACAGCCCGCCAGCCCCATCGACTAACACCGAGACCTGCGAATCGACGGATATGGGCTACCATATCCTTGAACGGATTCGTGGGACGCCAGATGCGCCGCACATTTGCTTCTGGAAGCGACTGGGAATCGACTACAACCTGCCGATCGTCCCACGAGATGAAGCCGTCCCACCGAACCAGGTGCGGCTGATCGTCGTCAAAACAGTCAACGACACTGGTGATCGCACTTGTGCGATCGGAGAAAAAGTCAAATGGGAGCTGTATGAGCCCTACGGCTCCGCCGCAATCGAACCGTATGCGGACTTTCCACCGGAGGAAGTGACAGAACAGCATCGTCACGAAGAACCAGTCGACCTCGTCGAGGAGGTTGCCGGGACACTTCCGATCCCGCCCTCCTTCTTCGACGCCCATCAACTCACAGTAGGGGACTATCTCGAATGCTTCGTCACAACAGTCCACCCATCAGGTAGTGACGAGTGGATTGTCCCTTATCCAGCGCAGACAGCCCCGCCCACAGGCAGTAATCCGGAATTCGATCCAAACGAAATTCGGGCTACTGTTACGCAATGTGAAATTAAACTGGAGTGATCAGTGACTCATAGTCGGCAGCACGTCCCGCCAGGGATGTATCTGAGCGCAAGAAGGAACCACCCCATCCACGGTAGCAAACATCCCAAACGGCTATTTTCCAACAGCCCCAACACTAGGTTATGTCGAGCGGTGCCATCGATATCGACGAGTTCGAGAACGCTGATGCCGACGAATTCGAGGAACGGAATGATACCGAGCGGATCGTGCTGTTCCTCGACAAGAATGACGACCGGGCATGGAAGGCGGCAACGATCGCCGAACAACTCGGGCTGGATACAGACGCCGTCAGTGCGATTCTCTCGCGATTGAAGGAACGCGGTCTCGTGCGGCACAAGCGCCCGTACTGGGCGATCACGGACGACAAGGAACGGCTCCAATCCGCCTACCGGCTCCACCGACACCACGAGACGGCAGACGAACACTACGGTGAGGAGCGTCTCGAGGAACTCCAGACCGACAAGATGGAGGACGTACAGTGACTGCGTTCGAGGACTTGCCGAGCACTACCTGACCTCTCTCGTCGACGATCGCACCAAGGATGTGGCCAGCCAGTTGATCGACTACATCTCGTCCTGAGAACCTCCCCTCACGGGCAGCCAGTATTCAAATACTCGTAGTACGATGGTACTACAATGAAATACGCGAGTGTCAGCGTCAAGTTCCCGGTCGAGCTCGACACCGAGATCGAGCGGTTCCTCGATGAAACGGGGATCTACACCAACAAGAGCGAGTTCATCAAAGAGGCCTGCCGCGCCCATCTCCGCGAGCTTAATGACAATACAGCGATCGCCACGCTCCGGCTGGAGCAGCTGCTCGCTGAAGCTGAACAGAGCCACGAGTCTGCTAGTGAGATCGCCGCCGAGCTTACAGCACTCGGCGAGAAAGTCGATGCAGACGACCTCGAACGAGCCGTCGAAGAAGCACGAGAGGAGACGTCCGAGCAGGTGTACGGGTCCGACGCGTGAAACGTCGACAGTGGATAGGTACTACCCATGACCGAGACTGACGCGCTCTACGACGTTCGAGAGCGGACGGAGAATCCAGCCCATGCATCGGTCGACGATGTGATCACACTCGTCCTTGATCGAGCACGGAAACCGCGTGAGGACCACCACAACGCACATTTCGACGAGGCCATGGCTGCTGTCGTCGATCAATATAGTGAAGACGCCGTCCGGACCGTCATCCATCGTGTCCTCGTTGAGGACTATCCGTTTCGGACAGCCACGGTCAACCTCGATATGCGCAATTTCGATGGTGTTCGGATTGGCACGACCGCTGTCTGGACCCTTCGGGAGTTGAACGCGCAGGGAGACGACTGAGACGCGTCTCGTGAAAGCCCTCGGCCGCTCGGCATCCCGCGCCCCACGCTGCGCTCCTCGTTCCTCCGGTGCTAGCGGGGTCGGGGGACGACCGAGGCGGCCTCGCCCTTTCTGAGTCCACCAGGATATCGGCTGTGTCACTGAGCGGCGGGCTCGGTTGAACGGTGTTTCTCTACGGCCCGCCCCGCTCGCCGCTGCCGCCCTCCGCGTCGCTCGCGACCGACCATTCCGGGCGTGCGGGCGCTCTCCGCACCGCCCGCGCCCGTTCCGGGCTAAAATGGATGTGCCCTCGGCGCCAGCGGGTATCCCCGTCGGTTGCGCCCCTTGCGGGCTTTCGCGTTCCAGCGCTTTGTGCCGCCTGCGCTGTCGCGCGCCACACCGCGGCGCGCGTTCTCGGCGACAGTCGCCCTGGACACGGACCCGCACATCGGGCCGGACACGAGCGGGCATATCCCGCTGGCTGCTCGCTCCGGGCGGGTCGGCGCGCGGGGCTGGATAGTCGTCCGCCTCAGGCGCGCTCTCGCTCGCGCCCACAGGGCGCTCGCGAAGGCGCGAGCGAGAGCGCGCAGATGGTTCTGTCGGTCGTTGTCGTCGAGTAAATCCGCGATGTTGGAGCATCGCGGTGTCGGGCGCGTGAGCGCCTTCAGGAACCTGTGAGTTCCAATGTCAAGTAAGAACGTCTCAAGTGAAGTAGTTTCGGTCGATGAACAGGCTTTCGAGAAACACGATGAAGTCGAGGTCGACGAGGACGGATTCGAGGTCGTCGACGAGACCCCGGAGTTCCGGGCGACGGTCGACATGGAAGTGCAGGCGAAAGTCGATTCCAACCATCCGGACGCGCGGGTCGAGGAAGGCCCGGATCACATGTTCGGGAAGACTCTCGAACAGGAGGAGCGCATCGAGGCCCGGGAAGCCGAGCTGGAGCACATCAGTGCCCAGGCGGAATTCAGTGAGCAGGAGGGACGCGCGAAGCGGACGCGGGAGGTCGTCACCAAGCAGTGTGGCCGGGACGAGCCCGAACCGGTGGAGCGTACGGATCCCCGGGAGATGCTGACGCAAGATGAACTCGCGGCGGTCAACAAGCAGGCGATGCGGATCAGCGACGAAGTGCAGGGCGGCTGGGCGAGAGCAGTCGTCGCGAAGCAGCTGGCCGAGAAGGTGCAGCGCGGGCGGGATGTCACGAAGGCGGTGCTGGAGACCCTCGAGGAACTGAAGGCGGCGCCGGGGGCAATCGTGCCCATCGCGGATGTGCCGGACGTGCCCGTCGGGGAAGTGACGGTCCAGGGTGAAATCACCAAGCTCTGGACCCCCTCAAGTTCAAATATACAACAAGTCGGGCTGATCGAGGACGACAGTGGGAAGATCAAGTTCACCTGCTGGGAGAAATCCGGGCAGACGATGGTTCGAGAAGGGCAGACAGTGCGGTTCCGGGCGGCAGCGAAGAACTGGTACGAAGGTCGGTGCTCAATCGCGCTGACCGGGTGGTCGGATATCCACTTCCCAGAGCGCGGCCGCTGGTGGGAAGCATAGCCAGTCGACGTAGTCTTCTTTTTTTGCTGGTGCCCGTTCACCCGCTTCCCGCCGCCCCACCCGCCTCCATGGTCCGGGCTGCGTACGCCCTTCGGGCGCTGCGCTGCCGGGCTTTCACCACAGTATCCGTGAGGAACTCATCCTTATTCAGGGCCTTAGAAGGGGCTCTGGATGGGGAACATTCCAGCGGCGACGTTTCGGTCGAGCCGTCGGATTACTCGCCCGCTCCGTCAGTGGTCGCGGAGTCGTCGTCAACAGGCGGTAGGTCGCCACGGCGTTCCGAGCGAAGTATCCCCGCGAGAAATCGTGCGAGTTGGTCTTGGAGTTCTGAGCGCGTGCCGTACTCGGTGAGTGCGACTTCGTACTCGTGAGGGACAGCATCGAGCGTTGCACTCGCGACGCCGTGTTCGCGGAAGACGTGAAATCGCTGGGGTGGCTTCTGTGGAGTCCCCTCCCCGTGCCCAAGATCGAAGCCGGAGAGCACAGCGCCGATTTCGATATCGACACCATCGCGGACGCCCGCTTTTGGGAGGACGAACACGACGGCGTTGCTCGCCTCGGCGTACGCCTTCGACTGGCTGATTACGTTCATCCGCTCCTGATCCGTCTCCTCCGGATGGGTCTCCGTCGGGATGGCTGGGTCGACGGCGAGAAACGCGTTCACGCCCAGCTCCGTCCGCAGCCACTCGACGGTCTCGCGCAGTTCGTCGAGGAGATCGGCTTCCGCGTCGCCGAACGCCCCTAGATCGACATCGCTTTCGTCGACAGTAGCGTCGTCGCGGAGAAAGTAGTCGAGTCGAATCGTCGTGTACGGCCCCATCACGTAGACGAGGAACTCGGTGTGCGCGGTTGGGTCGAGCCGATCGAGGAGGACATCGCGCATCGGGTCCCCGTCGTACGTTCGCATTGGGTCAAACTGCTCACGCTCCGCGTTTGACATCCTCCTCCGCGTTTACGCGGAGGAATCCCGAGCGGTGGGAGTTTCAGGTTCGCAGTCCAATCACTGGACTACCACACCTTTCGGGCACGGGTAGTCCCACAGCATCGGTGTGGTGGACTGCTGGCGGTGCCAAGCCGCCGTTACCCCTATCCTCGACCGTGTATGGCGTCCCGGTGTTGTTTTTGCCACGGGGACGCCAGCAGGCGTCGGCAGATTTGGGGGTACCTTCGGGTTCGCTACGAGCAGTCAGCACGGGCACACGCTTCTAGCATGTGCGTTCACTGCCTGCCCTTCCGGATATTACCTCGTTACAGGGGTGGACAGGCCACCTCCGAAGGACGGGACGGAATCCGCTCCGTTCCACCCGATTCCTACTCTTTTGTAGGTCGGCCTGTCACTTAAACTCCCGCGTGGGAAACTCGGCACAAGCGGTCAGACGGCAGCTGTTGCCCAGCATGACGGCGCGTATCCACGGCCTTCAGGCGGTGGATACGCGCCTGCTCACCGTATAAACGCACCTGGTTGGCGATTGCACTACAACGCGAATCCGAGGTTAATAACCGTTAACCTGATAGGGAGGGCCACCGTAGGCTGACGCACGCATGGCCAACAGCTCCTCTCCACCACGACCAGACCCCAACGAGGAGGCACGTTCCGACGCGATCGCAGCGGTAACCGCCGGTCTGTTCGACGGAGACAACCTGCTCGGGCTCGAGGAGTATTTGGAGCTGTTCGAAGAAATCGCCGAGCGGAACCGATTCGCCGTCCTCTATACGCTACGAGACGAAGAGAAGATGAGCGCCAAAGAACTCGGTGAAGCGCTCGGTCGGAGTGAGAACGGACTCCACTACCATCTGGATCGGCTGGTCGATGCCGGTCTCGTCGAGAATCGAAAGCAATCCAGGCCGGATACTAAAGGGCTGTACTCGTATTACGAGTTGACCGGCCTAGGTGCCGACCTGATCGACGCCGCCACCAGGTTCATTCAACAGGAAAAGCACGCCCTCGAGGACTACTGAGCGAGATATCCGTGTTCGGGTACTGATCGAGCGGACTCATTTCGAATTGCCAGATCGCGGCCGCTGGTGGGAATAGCCGGGGCGACGCGCCCTTTTTTGCTGGTGTGTACGCGGTCACCGCCACCTCCCACCACCTCCACGGTCCGGGCTGCTCACGGCGCACAGCGCCGTTGCGCGGCCGGGCTTTCGCCACCGCAGTCCATCGGTATCAGCGCCGTCCTCCGTGGTGTGTATTTGCCCCCTAATGGGTGAGGGGCATTCCGAGAGGCGCGATTTGCGTGTATCCCCTCGTGTGTATTCATGGCAACCAGAGACATCTACGAGACGGCGTTCGACGAAGACGTCCAGACGGAATCGAGTGCGAACCAGTGTCCCGAGTGCGACGGCCTGGTCACCACCAATGCGATTGAAACCGTCTGCGAGGAGTGTGGGCTCGTCATCGACGAGCAGCGGATCGACCACGGGCCAGAATGGCGGGCGTTCGACGAAGACGAGCGCGAACGAACTGGCGCTCCGTTGACCGCGGCGCGGCACGATCGTGGGTTGTCGACGGAAATCGGCCGCGGGACCGATGCGAACGGGAACGAACTCTCGGGACAGAAGCGACGCCGGCTGTTCCGAATGCGCCGTGAACAGACGCGTGGACGGTTTCAGCGTTTTCGAGGTGGAGCCTCCGACCTCAAGGAACGACCGAAGCGTAGCGAAGGGAGTGAGTAAGCCGGAAAGAAAACCGACATGGTACGACACAACCAGCATACTCCGACCGACCGACTCCCGAACGTATAAGTACCGTAGGGTTCTCTCTGAAGTATGGAGGTGCGTCGAACCGCCGTCGTGAAGCTCGACCTTTCCGACGAGCAACGTGATGCACTCCACCGAACTGCCGAGCAATATCTGTACTGCGCGAACCGAACTGCCGACTACTGTTGGTCCGACACCTCGTACACCGAGTGCAGAACCAACAAGCGAGAGGTTCGTGACGCGCTCTACGCCGACCTCCGAGAGGAGACAGACCTACAGGCACAACTCGTCCAAGCCGCCATCAAACGCGCCGTCGAAGCCGTCAAAGCGTGTGTCGAACGCTGGAAGAAAGGACAGCGTGTCTCTCGCCCCACGTTCACCGCCGAAACGATGGACTACGACGCACGGAGCGCGACCTTCTACCGTAACAAGGTGTCGCTGGCAACTGTTGAGGGTCGGGTCGAACCGTCGTTCGTCCTCCCGGCAGATAGCCCGACACCCTACGAACGATACATACTCTCTGAGGACTACGAGTTCCGCGAAAGTACGGTTCGATACGACGTGGTGGACGACGAGTTCTACATCCAACTCTCGACGCGGCGAATAGACGGTGACGCAGAGGTTTCGGCAGATGCCGGGCACCCCGACCAAACGGTCCTCGGTATCGACCTCGGCGTCAACTCGTTGGCAGTCTCATCGACCGGTACGTTCTGGCAGGGAGACGACTACGACCACTGGTGTCGTGAGTTCGAGAAGCGGCGTGGTGAGATGCAACAGCGTGGCACACAAGCCGCGCACAACGCTCTGCTCCGACTCGGGAAGCGCGAAGAAGCATGGCGGAAACAGTACATCCACACGGTCGCCAACGAACTCGTCACGGAAGCCCTCACTCACGACTGCGACGTTATCGCGTTCGAGGACTTGACTGATATTCGAGATCGACTTCCGCAGGCGACGTGGCACCACGTCTGGGCGTTCCGACGCCTCGTCGAGTACGTCTCCTACAAAGCGCCCGAACAGGGCGTCTCCGTGGAGCAAGTTGAGCCGAACCACACGTCCCAACGCTGTTCACGAACGGACTGTGGATTCACGCACGAGGACAACCGCCACGGAGAACACTTCGAGTGCCAGAAATGCGGGTACGAGGTGAACGCTGACTACAACGGCGCGAAGAACATCGGGCTACGGTACGCCCGGAAGCGGACACACAGACTCCGTTCCTCGCCCAAGTCGGGGAGCGGAGACGCAGAAGTAGACCTGCGTATAACTGGTGGGACGTTGAACGGGAAGAGTCACCGGCAGATTGCTGGTGACTGATTGCCGGGAGTCCACATCAAAGCCACCGAAAGACGCGACGCGTCTTTCGAGGCCTCGATGGAGCACTGCTCCATCGGTGGCCCCACCCTCAAGGACCGAGGCGCGTATGCGCCGAGGGAGTAGGGTGGGGTAGTTTACTCGAAAGCTGAACGCAACCTCGCACACGGGCTTAGTGAAGTCCGCCGGATCAGTAGTGCGCTCGAACTATCCGAGACGATCCGTGACCAGGCCTGCCAGCTCTTCCGCAGCGCTCAGAACGAGGACCTCCTCCAGGGCCGCTCAATCGAGGCGATGGCCGCCGCAAGTGTCTACGGAGCGTGTCGGTGTAACGGGCGGCCGCGAACGCTCGACGACATCACCGAGTCGGCGCGCGTCGAGCAATCGCGGGTGACGAACGCATACACGACGCTGAATACGGAACTTGGCCTGCCGGCCCAACCCGTGACGCCGAGTGCGTTCGTTCCGCGGTTGGCCTCGGAGCTCGACGTCTCCGATCAGATCCGGCAGCGGGCTCGGCAGTTGGCGGAAGCATCCGAATCGACCGGAGCAACCACGGGGGTTCGACCATCCGGGTTCGCCGCAGCCTGTCTGTACAAGGCCGGACGCGAAGACGGGATGTGGCTCACCCAGTCGGACGTCGCTGACGTTGCGAACGTCTCGGTGGTCACCGTGCGGACCCACCGCGACGCGCTGGACGAACTGGCTGTCTAACGCCCACGCCGTTGGGTTGTATTCCTGTTGAATGAGCGATTTGAGGACCATCGTTTAAAACTAAAGACGTAGCATGATACGGTCAGACGACTCTATGACCGGGCGTTACTCTGACTATGAAGCCCTCCGGCCGATCGGCGAAGCCACCCACGTTCCCGACGACCAGCTCACCGGTGGTGGCGAGCCACGGCGGCAGCGATCTGGGAGCATCGACGCGGGCTATCCAGACGACCCGACAGCAGCTGCGACCGAGTGTGAGTCCTGTGGCGCGTCAATCCCCGCCGGCCAAGCAAAGTGCCGGTTCTGCCTGACAAATCATCTCGGAAACGAAGCCATCAGGATGGACGAGACGGCAGATCCGACGCTCTTCGGCATCATCCATCTGGTCGTCGAGTCGACCACGTTCTACGGCGCCGTCGCGAAGGGCGGGGCCGCCGCAAACCTCCTGACCTCAAACGACGCGGAGCCCGCCGTCGACGACTATACGCTGCTCTACGATCTCGACGAACCGCCTGCGCCCCAACTGGCCGACCGATGGCCTCCGCTCCCCGCTGCGGTACAACTTGACTCAGCAGAGGGTGAGCAGCTTCTCAGAGCCGCCCGTGACCGGACAGGGTGGCACGGGCAGGAAGCGTCGGAGCGCCAGGAGCAGGCCCCGACGCGGCTCTACGACCAGCGTGGGGACGGCATCCGCGACACGTCACGGCTTACTGAAGTCCTCGACGACACCGACGACGCGGTGTGGCTGGTTCCAGCGATTGCCCTCCAACAATCCGGTGCAGAGAATAGTACTGGACACTCACGACACGAGCGGCCGAACAGAACTCATCTCGAGTGCCAGGAGTGCGGTCGAGAGACCGAACATCGGTTTCGTGAGTTCGAGACCGTCCCTGACGACGAGTGGACTGGGCAGCCGATGTGGGGCTGTCAGCGGTGCGGGACGCCCCGCTACGGGCCCGAACCCGAAGCCGGCCAGTGAACTATCTCGACCTACTCAGCGGCTACCGCCGCTTCCTTGAGGTCGGGGCTCCCTTGCTCTCGCGTTGGACTTCCTGTTTCAACGACGGTGCTTGCAGATACCGACCGGGAATGGTCGTTACCCGCAGAGGCTCCAGACTCCAGCAGGCGTTGTACTTCGGGCTGTCCCAGCCCTAGCTTTCCCAATCCGCGCTCAAAGACGGCGGCGGATTAACCAACATCTCTGGTCTCGGCTCGGTTTTGTTGGTTAACAGAAGCCAGCTTGCGACCAACCTCAGACTGCCCTACTGACTGCCCACCAGTGTTTTTCGACGCCGAGAATCGGCGGAGGCGCGCATATGGACCCACGAGACACACCCGGCTACCGGCTGCACCGCGCGCTCAGCAATCTCACCAGTATCGACGGCGAGCAATTGGAGCCCGCCGACCGAGAGCGGATCAGCACAGCAACGACGCTTCTGGAGCAGGCAGAACTCCTCACCCGACCGGATACGACAGCGGACATCGACATCAACGGAGAGTCCTGACCGCACGACACGTCGGCAATGCGGGCGTCCTGTGGCCGCCACAGCCTGAGCAGTTGTTTACCCCTGAAGGGGGGTGCGGGGGCGCGAGAACGCTCCCGAGAACAATCTATGGTAACACTCCAAGCCGCAACGGCATCGACCGGCGCGCTCGTAACAGACCCACAGGCAGTCCGCGAACTCTGTGAGAACCACCGCTTCGGGACGCTCAACTGGGAGGTGGACGACGACGGCGAACTGGTCATCTGGGGCTACGACAGCTTCGACGTGTACGAGGCTCGTGAGAACGGGCTTCCTGACTACGACGGTGGCATCGTCACCCACGAGTTCCTCCGGTCGCTCGCGGAGTATCTCGAACCGAACGAAGAATTCGACATTCAGACAGCCGGATTTACCAAGTGTCGATTTCCCGTGCTGGCGAAACGGTACGTCGTCCGCGACGGTGAGGTCCTGTACGCGGACCTCAGTTCCCCCGACCCGATCGACGAGTAGCGTTGTTCGTCCCCCGGGAGGGGTGCGGGGCATCCAGTCGTGGGTCGTCCTACGAGGTGATTGTTCAATGGGCCACCTCGCACTCGTTGCGTACGAACGAACTGATGGACAGTACACGCTCCACTACACTCACTGGGGTGCTGCAGACCTGAAAATGAAGTACCGCATCACGGCCGAAACACCGTTCGGTGGCGACGACACCGACTCCAAGTGGGCGAAACAGCTCTTCACGGAGTTGGCCGATGGCCTCGAGGCAGACGCCGTCGACGGCTACCTCGCCGACAAGGATCGACCATCGACGGTCGTCGAGCCGAAGCCCCGCGCCACCGGGCTTACCCTCGACGAGATCGTCGCGGACCATCTCGACTATCTCCATCACGAGGCGTTCTTCGTGGTGTCGACGACATTCGAGGTGACCGCCTACCGGACGCTGTGGTTTGGCCTGCAGTACGACTCGGAGACAGTCGACCACGGCGAGACGGTCGGAAACGGCGCGCTCGCGACCGTCCGATGGCACGACGGCGAGCCGGTCGGCGACGGCCACCTGCAGGGCCAGTTCGCGGCCCTCAAAGACGTCGTCGGCGATATGCTCGACAAGGGCGTCTTCACGCCGTCGACGGCGAGACAGTATCTCAAGCAGAAACTCGGCGAGTGGGTAGGGAAGCGCCAGGAGTTGCTCATCCCCAACTCCGCTCACAACCCGGTTCGTCCTGATTAAGGATTGTACGGTTCGACGACCTCCAGTACGGCGGGGGCTTCATATCGGCGGTTGCGCTGTTGACCAGTTGTCTCTCGCAACACATCGTCATCCCAGAGGCGCCGGATAGCCTGATTGACCGCCGGTTGTGACCGGTCGAGCGCCGAGACTGCCTGTGGTTCGGTGAGATAGGGATGTTCGATAATAAAATCGATGAGTTCCCGAATGACGACACCTTGGCTCTGGTACTGCTCCCGGTAGCGATCACGGAGAGCAAGCAGTTCTCGAGCAACAGTATACGCCTCACGACCCTGTTCGGCAATCGCCCCCACGAAGAACGACACCCACTCCGTCCAGGCCCCGTCGCGACTCACGGCTAGAAGTCTGTTGAGATAGGCATCACGGTTCGCGTTGAAATACGACGAGGGATAGAGATACGGGCCAGGTAGCAGATCCCACTTGTAGAGCGCCAGCATCACAAGGAGGCGACCGAGCCGTCCGTTACCGTCCTGAAATGGATGGATCGTCTCAAATTGATAATGGATAAGCGCCAAATCGACTAACGGTGCGTATGTCGGCCCTGATCGGATGTACTGGAGCAGACTCCGGAGAGCATACGGAATGCTCGCCGGTGGTGCTGGGACAAATCGTGCCTCACTAAGTGGTGTCCCTGGTTCATCGATACCCACAAGATCCTCACGAAATTCGCCTGGGTTCTTCTGCTCACCACGGGCCCCCTGTAGCAAAATTTCGTGTAGCCGACACAGTAACTCCCGATCCAACGCAGCACCCTCCCGAAGCGATTCGATCCCTGTTGTGATCGCCTCAACATAATTCTGGGCCTCCGTGATGTCAGCACGCTCTGTTGCAGTCGTCCCAGGCTCCTCGCCAGCTTCTCGCCGATAAATATCCGAGAGTGTGAGCCGCGTCGTCGTCTCAATATTCGAGGAATCCACAGCCTCGCGGTGGATGAGCGGACTCAGAATGACCTCCGGTGAATCGAGCCACGTGTCCAAATCCGAGAGCTGGCCCACGGCGTACATCGCATCCCCGTTCTCGGTAAGGAGGTCATGGGTCGCGCCAAGATCCGGTGGGAGCGGATCCGGGCTGAAGGCAAAAATCCCATCGACCATCTCAACCTCGCCAGGCGGGTTTTCAGCAAAGTCTTCAGGCCGCATTGTTATCCAATTCACGCCCTGACACAGATATAGATAACGATATGGCCAATCCCCTATCCAAATTTGTGGAAGTATACTCTAAGATAGCTCTGTCTCGAATAGCCTATCCAAATCAGCCAGAGCTTCGCCAGTAGATTTGCGTGGCATGGCTTGCCTCTATACATTCGTAGACCGATCTGTGTCGAAGCAGATGGTGGTTTTTCTGGGGCAGAAAGGACTGAGCCCCACCGTAGGCTCGTGATTTGATGCCCGAGAAACCAGACGACGATCCATTCCACGATTGCGAGTTAGATCCCGACGCGGTCCTCGGGACACGAACCTTCCACGATGTCCTGTTCACCGACGATACCGAGACGCCGGTAAACCTGCTCACCGGCGAGACACCGGCACATTCGCAAGCGACCGTCGAGAAAGCGAAGAAGTTCGCTGCGAGTATCGACACGGACACACCACAAATCGCGCTCCCGGCCTCTGTCGAGACGCAAGTCGAGACCCAGAGCAAGCCCTACACCTCAGCTGCGTTCTTCCACTTCAAGGCGACGGGGTCACTCGAACGACATCGTGCCTACCACGCCGCGTACGGCTCGGATGCGTTCACCGTCGATTTCGAGGCCGACTACGCGTCGGGCGATGTGAACTACCCTATCCTACTCGCTCACGGCTGACGCCGTTCGCTCCTTGAGGGTAGGGCTTCCTGCTTCTATGACGCGCTTTGCAGATACTGAATCGGTATCCACAGGAAACGCAGTCTCCACAGGCGTTCGTTCGGAGTGTCCCACTCCTACGTCCTTGAGGCCGCGAGAACGGATGTTCCACGCCGCGTTCGCGTCCCTGTCCGCCTCAAACCCGCAGGCAGGACAGGAATGTTCACGGACCCACAACGGCTTGTCGGTCGAAACGCCGCACGACGCGCACTCCTTGGTCGTCCCTCTCGGATTCACGGCGACGAAGTGCGTTCCTTCACGCTCGCACTTGTATTCGAGCAACGAGAGGAACGTTTGCCACGCGGCAGACGCCGTGTTGCGGCTGTTCGACGGTGATTCGAGCATCCCTTTCACATTCAGGTCTTCGACCGCCACGAGGTCGTACTCCCGAGCGTAATAGTTCGAGAGCTTGTGCAGGAAGTCGCGGCGCTTCCGTCGGAGATCGGCGTGACACTCAGCGACCCGCCGCCGTTGCTTCTCCCAATTGTTCGACCCGTGTTCCTTCCGTGAGAGGGACCGCTGTTCGCGTTCCAGACGGTCCCGTTCGTCCGAGAGGTCGAGCGACCCGACGGCGGTCCCGTCGGTGTCGTGGGCGTACTTGAGAATCCCCACGTCAATGCCGACGCACCGCTCGGGATTCTCAGGCGGTTCGGGCGGTTCACGGTCCATTTGGACTCCGAACGTGGCGAACCACTCGCCCGTCGGTTCCTTCTTGACCGTGACCTGTTTGAGGTTCGCGTCGTCGGGGATGGCGCGGTGAAGCCGAATCGGTATGTCCGCGAGTTTCGAGAGGGACAGCACAGCCTGACCGCCCTTCTTGTCGAGCTTGAAGCCAGACTGACTGTACGTGAAACTGCGGAACTCCCGTGGCGGCTTCCATTTGAGTTGACCGACACCGTAGCCGTTCTCCTTGAGCGCGGAGAGTCCTTTGAGGTTGTTGAACAGGCGTTCCACAACGGTTTGGAGAACCTTCGAGTACACGTCGGAGAGGCCATCCCACCACTGCTTGAGGTCGGGGAGTTCCGACCGAAGCGTGGTCATGGATGGAAGTTCGCCGTGCTCGTCTTGGTACTCGTTGAGGCGGTAGAGCGCGTGGTTGTACAGTTGCCGACAAATATCGCGGTGGCGGTCCAACTCCTTTCGGTGGGCGTCGGACGGCTTGAGGCGGTACTTGTAGGCGTAGTACATCAGCTCTCCCGCTGGTCTTCGACGTACTGTTTCAGCACATCCAGCGACACCTGCCCCGTCGAAATGAGGCAGTACGAGTCGTTCCAGAACGAGTCGCCCCACATTTCGGTTTTTAGTTCATCCTCGTACTCGTTTCGGATACGGCGGGCGGTCGCGCCCTTGACCGTGTTGATGAACTTCACGAGGTCCGTGGTGGGTTTCGCTCGGAACAGGATGTGAACGTGGTCGTCCTCTCCGTCGAGGCTCGTCAGTTTGACGCCGTAATTATCCGTGAACCCGCTGATAATCCCGCGAATAAATTGGGTTCGCTCCTCGGTTAGCACTCCACGCCGATACTTCGTAGTGAGTATCAGGTGGTAGTGCAGGGAGTACGTCGAATGCGCTCCCGAATCGAGGTCATATTCCATTGGGTTCATACTGTTGTACGGTACCCCAATGAAAAAACGTTGCCACTACGTGGGCCTGTGGGCCTGCAACCGTATCGCTGTATGAACAGATGATGACGGCGTTGACGAGACGCTCTGCGTCTCGTTCGCACACCAGAAATCTTTGATTTCTGGGGACGCTGTATCCCCACCCTACTCCGCTCCCTTCGGTCGCTCCGTTGAGGGTGGGGGCTTAGCGCCTTATCCGTCTTTAGCTAAGAGGAGAACCACGTGACAGTGACGGCTTATCGAGGCTTCTTTTCGAGAGGAATGAGGAGGCAACCGCTGTGCACACAGAAGCCTCCTCATCGAGAATCATGCGTCGGCTTACTACACTGTTTCCTTCCGAGTTCCTCGAAGAGCACGCCGAGGAACTCGGCGTGGTCGAGCGAGAGGGCAAGCTACAGGTACCAGTCCTCGTGTGGGCGCTCGTGTTCGGCTTCGCCGCAGGCGAGAGCCGAACACTCGCTGGCTTCAGACGCAGTTACAACTCCACGGCTGATGAGACGATCTCACCGGGTGGCTTCTATCAACGGTTG
>NZ_FNPB01000016.1 GCF_900107195.1 Halobellus clavatus | reverse complement strand
CTGAAGACACAGTACGAACTGGACAAGTTCGACACGAGCGACCCGGATGTCGTGAAGATTCTGTTGTACGCGGCGTTGCTGTCACTGCTGGTGAGTCGTGATCTGTTGGGTCTGGTCACCGAGCAGGCCGCCGATGAAATCGTGTTTCCGCCGGAACGCTGGGCGGCGACCTTCCGGTCGCACGCCCAGCTCATCCTCCACGAACTCGGCGAGTTCCTCGGCTACTCGCCACCGCCACTGCTGGAGCGACTGATCGAAGACGCACAGAAGATCCACCAACAACGACCGATCCTGCAAGAGACGCTCGCTACCGCTACGCAACCGAGGTGTGAGTCTTAGCTAAAGACGAATGGCTTAGCGCCTATATCCAGCGAACGAGTCCTAAAAATCGACCGCTAGATCAGGTTTTTCGAGCGCCGGCGATGGGTGCCGGCGCAGCAGGAGCGAGCGAGCAACGACTCCCGGTGCGTCGGCGCTTCGAGGTGTTCGAGATGCACATGGTGATTTACGCTCTGGTAGAAGCATCGACCCACGACGACGCACTGGCCACCGGAAAGACGGTGTTCGACCGCCTGGTCGGCGCGGACCCACATGCCGGCGCAGTCTTCGACTACCACGTGACTTTTGATGAGGAAGACACGTCCGTTGCGGGGAAGGCGCGATGGGGTGAGCTCCCGACCGCGGCCCCCGTCGACTCCGACGACGGCCAGGACCTGCTCGAGCGTGGCTGGGAGGCGACGAAAGAAGAGTTCGAGCGCAACCTTGAGCGAGTGAAGGAAGCGCTCAACGAGCTCTCCGACGAGGAGATCATGCGTGACGAAGACCTCGCCCGCCACGCGTTCCATCAAGTTGGTGCGTACGACGGCCCGACGATCTTCCTGTATAACGAACACGCGAACGGCATCCGTCACCGTGAGCAGCTGGATCGAGTGCTGGAGGAGAGCGAGGAGCTCTGGATCGTGCCCGCCGACGTCCACTTTTAACAGATGCCCCGGATCACAAACTGGCGGCGTGAAAGTCGCACGCCGACGCTCGAGTATCGTAACACCGAGACTGGCGCTCGGGCTGTCCTACACCGAGCCCCGGACTCGTACCGCTACAAGTGGCGTGGCGCGATCATCGTCGACGGCTACCCAGTATGGTCGCGAGGGTACGAGACGAAGGACGCGAAATCGTTCCGTGACGAGCTCCGCGACCAACCTGCTCCCGAGATGAGTTGTCCAGAGTGTCTGGACGGCGACGTGGTCATCGGTGGGAAAACTGCTGACGGCGCGAAGGTACAGCGCTGGTTCGAGTGTCGGAACTGTGGGTACGAAGCGCCCTCAAGGATTGTGTACGGCGCCGAGCGTTGAGAGACATACCCACCTTTACCGTGTTAGAAATCGGTCTCGAATTCGTCTTCGTCAGGCAGCATCTCAAGTGCCTCCTCAGCAGAAACAGCTTCAGGAGACCCATTACCGTCTTCATCTCCGGCTTCTCCGGCTGTGGGAGCGGACATACAAAACCAGACACAGTGTAGTCAGATAAACCTTTACCGGCAGTACAGCACCAAGCAACATCCCTGACGACGAAATTCCTGAAAAGTGCGTGCACTCACTCAGACCAACGCCCAGTACAACACGGTCGTGATAGTTAGCAATTGAGAGGCGGATCTATTTTCAGCGGCATCGGTGGCGTTTATTTCTGGGCCGGAATGAGTGGCCCGTCTCAATCGGGCCAGATTCACAGATGAGTTTAGAAATCATCGACCGACACAGTGAGGCACTGTTCGAGTTCCTCTGGTGTCCCGTTTGCGGGCACGAGGTATTCAGCCACATTCCGTTCGAGGGCGTGTTCTGCAGGAACTGCAATACGCAGGTTGAACTCCAAGAATCCCGAGAGACACGCGGCTACGAGGAAGCCGTTCTCGCTTGCTTCGACACCCACTCAACGTGGAACCTCCACGTCGACGAAAAGCTCCGTCGCGACCTACCCGATGGGTCGGCGCGGGTGAAGATCCTCGGCGCACCGGGTGCCTACGAGGTCGACTGGTGGAGTCCAGCACCTGGGGAGGATTGGGAGCCAGTCGAGCGTGGTGAATTCGACGACGTGGAGGAACCAGACGAGGTGTCACATCTCGCGTAGTGGATAGCAATCCCGCTACGACTGCGTAGTGTTGTTCCTGCGCCGGCGATGGGTGCCGGCGCACATGTGCCGGCGAGTACCGATGTCGACACGGAGTCAACTCCGATTCGTCCAACGAGTCGAACAGACCGATGAGGCAGATGGCGGCGCCGACCGCGTCGCGCAGGTGTACCGGCATTCGGACGGCTACCCGGGGAGCGTCCTCCAGGATCTTGCACAGCTGAAAGAGCTGCTCGATGCGACCCGTGCCGAGCGCGGACCGGGTTACACGGCCGCGACGTTCGTGTTCCTCAACAAGCTCTCGACGGTCGACCTCTATCTGGATGGCGACCCAGAGCGAACGATCGACGCGGCTCAGCCAGCGGATCTCCTCGAGCCGTCCAATATGGAGCACCTCAACCAGCCGCTGTTCCTGCTGGGCTACGGTGTCGAGAATCCGGCTAACGGCATCCACGGCGACGAGGAGTACCTCTACGTCGTCGAACTCCCGACCCGGAACCCGTTCGACGAACTGACAGAGTGGACAGTCAAAGTGAGCGGTCACTCTGCATTCCCCCGCTGGGACGGCCCGACCGACGAGGCCTTCGAGCGGGCGAACTGGCAATTCCACGGGTCCCTCGAGGACGCGCTCGCAGAACTGGTCCGGGACGAAGCAGTCGTCAAGTAAAATGCCAAATCATATTTATATAGATAGGGTTTAGAAAGACCCAGATGATTTCGAAGGCCGGACTCGCCGTACTTGACGCGCTGAGTACCGGCCGTGAAGCAACACCGGAGGAACTTGCGGCCGAAACCGGATATTCACGAGACCATCTCTACGAGGTACTCGACGAATTCCTCGCAACGGGATTGCTCGCAGAAACCCGTAGCCCCAGCAATCAGCGTCGAGTCCGCATTGCGGAACATCCCGTCACCGAAGCGTATCGAACGCTCCAGTCGGTGTTCAGCCACGTAGACTGGACGGAACTACTCTCGCCAGCTGCCCTCCGCGTGTGTTGGTATCTCGATAGACCACGACACATCGCTGATATCGCAGACCGACTCGGAATCACTCGACAAGGTGTCCACAGCGCGTTATCGCCGCTCAAGCACCGAGCGTTACTCTCCAGATCCGATCCGAAGTATGCCCTCCAAGACGAGGTCTCGCCGCTGTTGGCGTTCGTCCGGGCCGCCGTAGAGCACGAACATCGATCACGAGTCCGAGAAATCGCTCCCAGCGCCACGATCGCGTGGTGTGATCCGAAGCGATCCCTCGTTCGCGTGCAGACCGGTGAGGATACAGACGCACTCCAAGCAGCTCCGGACTGGAAGATGACCGGACTGGGCCGGTTCGCAGTGTATGGTCTACAGTTTTTCCTCGCCGGCGAGCCTCCGTTCTGGTATGCTCCAGACGAGGAGCTACCGCCTGCTGAAGTCGTGTGCCATACGCTCCTTCTCGATAGCGGATCCCGGCGCGTCAGTTATTCGATGCTGCTGATCGAGGCGGAGGATATCGATCAGGAGACACTCGTCGAGACCGCACAGTGGTACGACCTAGAACCTACTGTGAAAGCGTTGTATCGGCCACTTCAAGGTGACTTCGACAGGCCAGATGATCTGCCCGTCATCCTCCCAAAGAAGGACGAATATATGGCACTCAAAGAGCAGTACGGAGTCGCGTAACACCAACCCAGAAGCCCAGCGGAAAATTGCGACGGGTTAGATGATACCGCCGATCACGAGTAGTCCGACGACAAGCAGCAGCGTCGCAACCACGCTCCCGCCAGCCAGCTGCTTGTTCTCCATTGCCTTCTCGTGGAGTGACATCTCGGCGTACTCCTCTCGGAACGCCTCGAGGTTCTCCTCGTCGTAGAAGTACTTCATCTTCAGCGCGAACCGTTCGGTCACCGCACAACCTGTACAGACCGGATCCCCTTCGAGCCGTTCGGTCTTGCTGTGGCTGCCGCAGGCGATCGCCCCGCAGTTCGGACAGTAGGTGTACGTCTCGTCAACGCCGCTCGTTTCGCAGTGGACGCAGCGATGAATCCCGTCCTCCAGAGTGACCCGTGAAGAGCCAGCAGCATAGTCTTCAGGCAGACCAGTACCTGAACCTCGAGATTCCTGTGGGGATGCTCGATAACGACTTCCGCAATCCCGACCTGGAACGATTCGTCGATCGGTTCTTCGAGCACGAGCCACAGGTCGGTGACATCGGTGACATCTACGAACCAGCTGACGCCGACGCCCACGTCGTTGCCGCTCGCGAGATCCAAGCGAGCTACCCCGAGGCCGATCTCATCGTCGTTCCGAAGTCAGGGCGGTGATCGACGCGATTCCCGAGACCCTCGTCCTCGGGTATTCACGAGGATACGCCGACCGCCTGGCCCACGAGTTCTCCGACCCAGCCGATTGGAGAGGGCGGCGCGTCCACATCCTCGGCGGGAGTCCGCCCAAGCAGCTCAACGCCATTCGACAGCTGACCAGACCGACACTCACGGACGAGCCACCAGCCGACATCGTCGGCGTCGACTGGAACGGGCTGCATCGCGGCGCGCAGTTCGGTGAGTTCTGGACGGCCGACGGCTGGGACGACAGCGGTCGCGACGCCGACCACGTCACCGTGCGAAAGACGGTGCGCCACAGCCTCGCTCGCGTCCGTGAGTTTTGGAGGGCCCACGGAATCTGGCCCGAAACGACACCGCAAAACGAGGGGCTCAACGTCGAGTACGAGGGTCCGAGTCCTGCCGATCTCGAGGACGCTGCCTGTACCGAGTGCGGGACGAACGTCTGGCGAACTCGCCGCGGCCCGTACGTCGCCGAATACGATATCGGCGCAATCTGTGGATACTGTAGCTACGGGTGCTACTTCAGCCACCGTCACCGGAACAACCTGGAGGAGATCGCCGGCGAGCAGAGCGTCTACCTCCCGCCGGCGTGACTTCGCGACCTGTTTTTCGTGCCCCCAGAGAGGGCGAGGGCTCCTTCGAAAGCTCTCAGAGGTGATTTATTATGAGTCAACAACAGAGCGTTGACAACGTCTCGATCGACGACATCCCAGTCGATATCGCCAACACACAATCAGGTGAGGTCGATCCCACTGAGGTCCCCGATGAAATCGAATCGATCACCCGGGGACTTGCCGGCGACCATCCGCCGACAAATCCCATAGTGGTTCTCAAAGCGGCTCGCTGGTGGTATCTACACGGGAAGGGGGGTTCAGATCCCGCCTTCCAGTGGGCCATCGAATGGACGCGTCACCTTGCGATCGACACGCCGAGCGACGTCGAGCAATTCGACGAGTTTTGCGACTACCTCGTTACGGTCGGCTTCGCTGACGAACGCCACGAACTCCGCTAACCGACAGACTCGGTTTTTTGGACGCCCCTGAGGGGTGCGGCGCGGTCTGAACAGACGCAGTCGCCGTGACATTGATTCGGTGAACACAATGGCTACGACCAGTGATTCGTCGGTCTCCTTCGACCAGACCGACACGCGATCCGACGAGATGCACAGCACGATCGAACAGTGGATCGACGACCTCGTCGCCGGCGTCGACGACGCACAGGCCAGCGCGGAATTCCAGGAGTGGCTTGACGTTCAGAGTCGCTTCCACGACTACTCGTATCGGAACGCGCTCCTCATCAAGCGGCAGTGTCCCGAGGCAACCCGCGTGGCGGGCTACCGGACGTGGCAGGAGGAGTTCAACCGCCACGTCGCGGAAGGCGAGTCGGCCATCTGGATCTGGGCGCCGATCATCACGAAACGCTGCCCGGAGTGCGAGAACTCGCCGAGCTACCACGAGGACAGTGACTGTGACTACGACGAGACGCCGCCCGAGGAGTGGTCCGAGGGCCTCGTGGGATTCAAGCCTGCGCCGGTGTTCGATGTCTCCCAGACCGAGGGGGAATCACTTCCCGACCTGGACACGGAAGCGACCGGGGACGCCGGCGACCTCGTCGAACAGTTGACTGCCGCTGCCGACGACCTCGATGTGACGGTACGAATCGTTCCGGAAGCGGAGTGGACCCACGGCGAGGCGAAAGGCATCTGCGAGCAGCTGAGTCTCGTCGATATGCAACCGCGTGTCGAGGTGCGTGATCGGGCAAACGAGGCCGACCTTGCGCGGACGCTGATCCACGAGTACGCGCACGCCTTGCTCCACTTCGACGTCGACGACGACACCGAGCGGGCGAAACGCGAAGTCGAGGCCGAAGCCGTCGCCTACGTCGTCGGGCGCTACTGCGGGCTCGACACGAGCGGGTCAGCGTTCTACCTCGCTGCGTGGGAGTCGGACGGCCCCGAGGTCTTTCGCGAGCGCCTCGGCCGGATTAGTCGAACGGCAGAGGAACTCATCGACGTTCTGGAGGACGAATCCCCGTCCTCACCCATTTAACCAACGTGGTAATGAATTTCTTCCGCCCTGTTGGTTAAGTTTTCTGCGCCCGCCAGCCTCGTGTTTCGTTAATCGATTTTAACCAAGCAGCGAAGGCTTGTACCCACAGGATCCGACATATCGCGATTTTCTCTCGTTGCGCAAAATCGTCCACTATCCGAGCAAACGAAACGAGGGCTGAGACAGTCCATCACCTATCTGATCTTAGCCAATTTTGAAATAGCCAATTCAAAATTAGTCTATTCGAGAGTGTTTTACTGGTGGAGGACGACGGGTGCCTATGGAGCGTTTCGTGGACCGGGACGAGGAACTCTCGCGACTGCGAGAGTGCTACGACTCCGATCGGGGGGAACTGGCGGTTATCTATGGCCGGCGCCGTCTCGGCAAGACCCAACTCGTGCAACACTCACTTCGGGATCGGGACGACGCTGTCGTCTACCAGGCGACCGAGACGACGACACAGTTCCAGCTCGACGAGTTCGTCGACGTCGCCGCCGAGACGTTCCCTGGCATCACGAATATCAAGCAGAACTGGGAGGCACTCCTCACATATCTCGGTGACCAGAACGCGGTCGTCGTCTTAGACGAATTCCCCTACCTCATCGACGCCGACGGGAGTCTTCCTTCCGTCATCCAGCGTCTCTGGGATCAGCACTTCCAGCAGACGTCCGGAACGCTCGTGCTCGTCGGCTCATCGATCAGTATGATGGAGGAGGCTGCTCTCCTCGGGAATAGTCCGCTCTACGGCCGCGCCACCGTGAAGCTGGACCTCCGGCCTCTAGACTTTGCCGCCGCCCAAGAGTTCCTCCCAGACACTTACACGCCCGAAGAACGCGTGTTCGCGTGGGGGATCGTCGGCGGTGTCCCGTACTACCTCGACGGAGTGGACCTGAGTCGGGATCTCGGAACAGTGCTCACTGAGGAAGTGCTCTCACAGCGAGGGTATCTCCACAACGAACCCGAGTACGTTCTCCGTACCGAGTTGACTGACCCCAATCGGTATTTCGCGATCCTCACCGCGATCGCTGCGGGGAAGACGACATCGAACGAGATTGCGCAAGCGATCGGGATCGACGGGAAGCAGATTTCTACGTACACGCAGAAACTCGAGCGATTACGGCTCATCGAGCGGGAGGTTCCGCTCACGGAGCAGAAGGCGAAATCTCGCCGCGGTCGGTATCGACTCCTCGACCCGTTGTTCCGGTTCTGGTTCCGGTTCGTCTACGGGAACGAAGACCGCTACGAGCGACTCGGCGAAGACGCCTACGAAGCACTCATCGAACCAGAACTCGCAGACTTCGTCAGTACGGCATTCGAGACGCTCTGCCAGGACGCTCTCCCGGATCTCTACCCGGACAAGCTCTTCCTCGATATCGGGCGCTGGTGGTACAAGGACCACGAGATCGACGTCGTCGGATTCGCTGACGAGGCAACGATGGTCGTTGGGGAGTGCAAATTCACGAACGCGCCTATGGACTACAGCGCGCTCGCATCGCTGGAAGAACACGCCGAAGCGGTTCGATGGACGCCACGAGACGGTGGAGACGTCGACATCGAATACGCGTTGTTCACGCGGAGTGGTGCGACCCAAGCCGTCCGCGAAGCAGTCGCCGAGCGCGACGACCTCAACCTGTTCGACCTCCGAGAGATCGTCCGTATCCCGTGACTTCTCCCACGACTAACGTCCTGTTTCTTACCCATAAGTTCACCAAGTTCCAAACAGAGGTTTCAGACGCTGTCGACCCCAATCTATACTCAGAAGATCGAGGTGAGGAGTGAGCCGGGCGATGATCTCGGCAGTCGGGGGTTACTGAGGACGCTCGCCAGATCCAGCCAGCAGACCCACACAAAGAATAATACTTTTGTCTGTTACACAAATTTGTGTAGCTATAGAATGTATGAGGTGTGCGGTGAGAAGGAATTCAAGGTCCTCCTCGCGCTCGATCCAGGCGATTCCATCTCCGGCGTCGCGCGGAAGATCGACGAGAACCGGGAGACGATTCGGCGCGTCGTGAACCGTCTCGAGGAGGCCGGCTACGTCGTGTATGATGATGGTCTCCAGTTCCTTGATCAGACGATTCGGGATGTCGGGCTCGAGTTCCTGGCCGCAGCAGCGGCTACCTCGCCGCCGTCAATCCCGGAGGCGTACGTCCTTCCGCAGTTCGCTGGCATGGACTACGCATTCACCGCTATCGATGCAGTCTACGTCTGGACTCGCGGTGGCTATCAAGTCGCTCGCGAGCCGGATGATTATCCGCTGTTCATCGCCGTCCACGAGTCAGATTTTGACGCCTGGACAGCGTTCTTCGACCGATTTGGGATCCCCACTGCGGAGGACCGCCAACCTGCCGACGGTCTCGACGGCGCTATTCAGGTTGTCCTCGAGCCACGGGCAGAGATCGAGGCTGAGATGGTCGACGGACGACCCGTCATTCCGCTTCAGGACGCTGTTGCGTTCGCAAACGAATACTACGCAACCTTCGAGTCCGCACTCGACATGCTCGACCGGATGTACGACCAGGTCGACACCGATGTGAATTATCGCCGGGAGCCAACCTGAATGAGCCAAGAAGACCGCAGTCAGTGACTCACGACTGAAGTCGTGGGCTTTTCGGTGGACTCCCGTTCTGCCGACACTGGGGTGTCGGACGCCACGTCAGTCGCGTTCACGGTCATCATCCCCGACTTCAGGGCGTACTGACAGAACGCCCCTCCAGCGGGGGACTTCTGCCCTCGCTAGAGTTTTCGCGCGAGTTTTCGCGCCACGTTCTTCGCCGCGTTGTAGTCTGCATTTGCCTGATAGGAACAGTCCAAGCACTCGAAGTGTTGACCATCCCGGTTTTCCTCCAAGATACAGCCACACTTCGAGCATTGCTGGCTCGTGTACTGTGGCTCTACTGTAGCCACGACGACCCCGCATCCGCTTTCTGTGCGTGGCTGCCGCTAAGAAATAAAGCGGCCAGAGCGAACCGACGCTGTTTATCCGCGCCTCAACAGGAGCGGAGGCGATCATCAGTGGGCAATCCTGACAGTCAATCGTCTAACACAAGCAAGCTTTCACCAGAACAACGGCTCGAATCCCCGAATACCCGACTCATCAACGCCGGCATTGTGACGATTCACGACATGGAGACGCTGCGAGCGTGCGTCGCCTACGAGAACGCGAATCAGCAGCGCGTCCAGGTCCTCCGCCGGCTCGAAGATCAGGCCAGTGAAATCCGCTCACAGGACGGCTGACGCGACAGCTAGGGGCAGTTTGTCAGGGCCTCGGTGGGTGGAGACTCGAATGAGATGACCGACCTAAAATCGAGATTCAACGACAGACCGCGTTCGGTGATGATGGCCAGCTCGAAGTGACCGAAACGAGCATCGAGACATCACTCGAGGACTTCGGCGCTGACGTGGATCACCGCGACCGCGATTCACGACTTGGCCGACCCGAGGCGAGCGAGTTCGGCGTCGACGATCGGCCCGAAGTCGAGCACTCAGAAGAAGGCGATCAGCCCACGCTCTTCGCTGATACGGCCGAGGACCAACAGATACTCGCCGGCGACGATGCGGCCGCTCGCTGTCTCTTCGAGGAGTAACTATGACACGACTCACAAATTGGACGCGAGAGAGCCGTACACCGACCCTGGCGTACCGACATACAGAGATCGACGCTCAAGCAGTCCTGCACCGAGCACCAGATTCGCACATCCACACGTGGCGGGCCGGGATTCTCGTCGAGAGCTACCCGTGTGGTCGCGCGGCTTCGCGACGAAGGACGCCACGGCGCTTCGGGACGAACTCGAAAAGCGCCCCCAGTCGGAGCTCCGCTGTCCAGAGTGCCCGAACGACGAGGTCGTCGTCGGCCAGAAGAGTGCCGACAGTGCGAAGGTCCAACGGTGGTTCGAGTACCGGGAGTGGGGCTACGAAAGCCGCTCAGCACTTGTCTACGGTCCCGAGCGCTGATTCTTAACAAGGAAGCAGACGACAAGCGGAAGACGCAGTGGACTCGACCTGACCGGTGGGTTCAAGACGATGGGTAAGGAATTCTTACGTAGAGTCACTCATGAGTACTGACGACCCGGAAGTCGCGACGGTGACATCAAAGGGGCAGATCACCATCCCAAGTCGGCTACGCAAACAGTTCGGCCTCGAACAGGGGACGAAACTGATGGTCGTTCCAACGGACTACGGCCTCGTGCTGAAGAAACTTGAGCTCCCCTCCGTCAAGGAGTTCCAGCAGCGTGTCGAGGAGCGTGCTGAAACGGTCGATCTGTCGATAGACGAGGTCAACGAGCTGGTCCACGAAGCGCGGGGCGCCGATGAATGAGAGCCGTTCTCGACACGAATGTCTTCATTTCGAGTGTCATCTCTACGGGTGTCCCCCACGAAATCGTCGTCAAGGGGTTTAGCAGCGAGTATCAGATCGTCGTCTCCGTCGCGACACTCACAGAATTTCGAGACACCCTGCTCAAATACCCAGAGAAGTTCCAGATGGACGAGGAAGACGTCCAGGAGGAGGTCGAAACGATCCGCTACTTCGCGGAGTTCGTCGACCCGGACGAAGAGATCACGGCGGTCGACGACGATCCCGATGACGACAAGTTTCTCGAAGCTGCCGTAGCCGGGAATGTCGACTACATCGTCTCCGGCGACCGCCACCTGCTCGATCTCGATTCGTTCCAGGGGATCGATATTGTCGAGCCCAGAGCATTCTACGAACGCCTCACGGCCCAGTAAGCCGCTCGTGACCCACAGGAAATGACGGCCTCCAGAGTGTCCAGCAATTCGTCTTCGCGTTCACCGAGGCTCATGCATTGAGACACGGATCCTCGTGGGACGCGTCGATATCGCGGTCGTACTCATCGGCGATCATCTCCAACGCCGGCTCGTAGTTCACCCGGTACTCCAACATGTGCTCGATTACCTCGTCCAACGGAATGACCGGATTGCCGTCAACCCACTCGCGAGTGATGTCCCCACTCCTCGGGAACAACACGTACGAGACAGTCGCATCGTAGTCGGTTGCATCCGGCCGCTCTTCGATCCGGCTCGGAATCCCGAACTCATCGAAGAACGCCGTCCACCGTTCGACGTCCTGGTCGGCGACCTGGATGAAGATCGGATAGTCGTCGTGGCCGCGGGCGATCTGATAGCCGCCGTGGGTCCAGACGTAGACGCCGTCGATTTTCGTGTACGCAAAGGGCATCCCGGCGAAGTGTGGAATGACGTAGCCGTCGTCGATCGAAGGGGGAACAGCGCGAGAGATGGCCGCGACGAGATCGTAGTAGCGATCCCTGACAGCGTACTTCTCGATGTAGACGCCGTCCTCACGCCGGATGAAGCCTGCGTCCTCCAACCGCTCGATCCAGTCGTAGACCCACGAGTAGGAGCCGTCGATCTTCTGGGCGATTCGCCGGATCGAGTCACCCGGCCGGGCCGCGACCATGATCTTCGCCGCGGTCTCGTCGACGTACTCCATCATCGTTAGTTATCGGTATCGCATCTAACGGTATTAGTCTTGTCCCCCGTATCTCCTATAGAGTTATCTCTATACAGATATACTATTCTTGGCTCCGGTAGTCCGATCCGGCTCAGCATTTGAGCAGAGATGAATTAACCAACTGAGGATACGACTGATCGCTATTCGTTGGTTAAGTCTATCAGCGCCCGCCGAGGGGCGGAGGCGCACTCCCGTCTCCACGAACTATGACCGACCGATATCTAACGACTGTTCTCGACGAGGCAGAGCGAGTCGCAGAGCACCACGAGCAGGTCGCCCAATCTTCGGGCCATCCGGAACACGAGTATCTTCGGTACGCCGTCCTTCGGCTGCTCGAAGACGAGGCTGACGAAACATCGGTGGAGATACCGCAGATTGACGGCGTGACTGTCGGATACGGGGAGGACAAGGCGATGTACGAGAGCTGGGATGACGACGTCGAATGGTGGGAGACGGTTTCGCCGCAGGAGGCGTGTACCCGTTTCCGGGTGTTCTACCCCGACGAGCACAAGGCAGTTCCGCGAGTCATCGTCGACGTGATGGCAGCACTCGGGGCGTGGCGTGTCTGGACTGGGAGCGCTGCCGCCTGTGGCTCCTACGACCATCGCGAGCGTCAGGAAGTCCACTATCTGTGGCCGGAGGGACATCCGGTCGAGGGCCTGCTTGCGAATCGGCTCCAGGATCCCGAAGCTGCGGTTGCCCCAGACGGCGGCCGCACCGGCGACGTACGCGATCGGATGGTCGTCACGGAGCACTCGCCCCAGCACGACGACCTCGAGCCGCGAACCAGCCGTGCCGTCGACGAATCGATGGCCGTCTCGCTGCTCGAAAAGGGTGGCCGCTATGAGGTCCGATCGGCGTCCGGAAACTGGTATGAAGTCGACGTGATCAGCGAGTCGTGTACGTGTCCAGACTGGCGGAAGCGTACGCCCGAGGGCGGCTGTAAACACCTCCGGCGAGTCGATCACGAGATCAAGCAGGGGCGGGTCCCACGACCTGATGGGCGCCTCCCCTCAAACTCGTAGCGTCACTGGTCCTCATGTAGTCTCACTATGCAGGAGTCACACGGGGTGAGACGAAGGAAACGACTGACTGAGAGACTTGCCGAGGAGAACCGAGCCGATCACGATGACAGCCCCACCGACGAGCATGGGATCCAGACCACCTCGAGTCGTTGTGATTCGGCCAGTGCCAGATCAAACGTCGAACTGACGCCAATCTTGAGGGCGAACGTGACACCCACACCGATTACGAACGGGAGACTCCACTCCAAGCCGGCGGTCACAAAGACATCCACCCGGGTTAGCTCGGTCGTCTGGTGTAGATAGATGCTGAATACGGTGAGCGGTGGGAAATCGAATCTGGATAGTTTTAACCAACAAAACTATTGATTCTGCCCCCAGTGTTGGTTAACACAGATCGACCCATGTCCTACGAACCACCGACGCCGCCAGCGGAACTCCCATCAGACATCGTCGATACGCTTAATGGATGCTCCCCAGACCAGCTCCAGCACGTTGCCCGCTACGCCGAGGCAGTAGCCGAACACAAGGAACGTGAGGCTCGTCTCGACGAAGAGTCAGATGAAGACGAAATCGAAGAGCGGCCCAACGACCTCCCGGACGATGTCCCAGCGAAAGCCACGATCACAATCAAGGAGATCAACGATAACCGCTACTACTACTGGCAGTGGAGAGAAGGTGACACAGTGACGTCAAAGTACAAAGGGCCGGTCAATCCGGACAAGTGAACGCAACCTGGGGCCCCCATCCCACGTTGCCGTCGTTTCCCCACGAACTCCGCATCACGATGGTATAGACGACAAGAAAATCGTAGGACACACCCCCCGTTTTCGAGTTGTAAATGGGAGATGGAAAGGGGATAGCACAGTACATCGACCGGCACGTCAAATCTCTTGGCTCACCCACCCCCCGTTTTCGAGTAGTAACGAGACATCCCGACGACCGACACCCCCCATTTTCGAGTTGTAACGCAGCACGCTGGATACGAACACCCCCCGTTTTCGAGTAGTAAGTGCTGGGAGAATCCGGAGGAGATTAGTTCTTACTCTGGAACTGCTTCAGCCGTTCGCGGACAACCGCACTGATTGTCGCCTCTTCGTGAGCTAGATCTTCGAACCGGGAATCCTCACGGATCGTCTCCATGATCGTTTCCGGATCTTCAGAGAGGGAGAAATACATATGCACTCCTTTGCCTCGCCCCTTACCTCGACGCTCAAAGTCCAACACACCGTACGTACTCTGCTCAGTGACGTGATTTACGAAGGTCTCGCGACTGTACTGGTCCGCGTCCATCGTATCAGCAATAAATTGGTACGTCTTGAACGCAGGTCCAGCAGGGATCCACTCAGGATGTTCTCTTGCGTAGTGTGCCGTCGCCGCCACAGCGTAAATCGAGAGTTTCTTTTGAGTCGATATTCCGCTGATATGGCGGAGTTTGCGGTTTTCGGTGTATTTCTCCTGGGCTTCACGGACATCAGTCTCGGTAACCGTGTCAGCTCCACGCCGCTCAGCTAATTCGCCAGCCCATCTGAGGAGATCAATCGCCTTTCGCGCATCCCCGTGCGTTTGGGATCCAAACGCGGCAACAAGCGGAATGACATCATCTGCAAGTGATTCTGGCTTGAAGGCGTCCCCCCGGTTGTGGAGAATACTACGGAGTTGCGTCGCATCGTAATCGTCGAAGAAGATGTCGTCGGGATTGTAGGAACTCTGTGCGCGGCTGTTGAGATCCTTCATGAAGTCGGCATAGTTCGTTATCGTCGTAAGTGAGATGGGACCATCAAAGTCGGCGAGTTTGCGAGCCCGTGAAAGCTGGTAGATGAGAGAATTGTACTCTGCTTCCTGATACGGTCCCTCGAGCATATCGATCTCATCGAGGATGAAGATGACACCGTCATAATACTCTCGCATGAGTTCGTACAGTCGCTCGAGCTTCTGATCCGTTGAAACGCCAGTTTGGGGAACACCAGGATCAACGCCGAGGTCGTTGGCAGCAGCTTTAACTAACCGATAGACAGCCCGATCTGCAGTCTTCGGCCCCTCGCAGTTGATTGAAATGACCCCGAAGGTCTTGTCTTGAGATTCACACAGTTCAACGATCTGTTTGCAGACTGCATGAATGATGAGCGACTTCCCAGTTCCAGAGGGACCACTCAGAAGCATATCCGGGATGCCTTCGTTCTGGAGTACCGGTTTCAGGTTGTCGACGACACGGCCCAGCTGGTCATCACGACCGACGATACGATCCTCGTCGATGATGGTATCTGACCGAACGAGGTCTTTGTTCGCGAAGACCCCGCCGGACGACTCGGTTTGGAGTCGATCCCGGATTGAGATGCCGCCACCGTCGCCGTTGGTTGCTTCTTGAGACGAATCGGTTGGATCCGAGTCGTTCTCGAACGTCGCTTGTGATGTATCGAGCGAATCTATATCCTCGCCCGTCGACTCAGGGCTTTCAGGATCAGCAGAAGAAGATTCACGATCCCCCTCATCTTCCGCGTGATTCGATCCTGCTCTACGTCCCTCTCGTCCCATTATGAAGCCCCTCGAACTCTGGGTATAAAAATATGGACCCTTGTGGAGTTGTAACCGGGCGAAAACAGGCTATCTAACGACTATAGACCCGTATTCTCTGAATGAGTCAGATACCGTCTTCGGAATCTATCACCCTCCGTTATCGATTTGTAACGGTTCGACAATAGCGAGCTTCGTCGAACTTCCTCGATGACCTAGACTCCCCGTTTTCGAGTTGTAAGACGTTGTGAGGAGGTAACACACCTGGTTCGTGCTCCCACCCACCCTATTAGCGTGTTGTAAGGAGAAGGGAATCGAAGTGAGTCTCGGAGCAAAGTCCACATAATCTGGATTTTGTGAATGATGCTCTAGGTGATACGGTCTTACTCACACTCCCCGTTTTCGAGTAGTAAGCGCCAGAATAGTCGCAAGAGACCGACGCTCGTAGGACCCGATCACGAATGAGAGTAATACCGGGTTTCAGACATGGTAGCTGGTGAAGCTGATTTGGTGATCTCGAATGTTGTACCCTCTCCCCCCTTTTTCGAGTTGTAAGTCGATGGGAACAGGCCACACCAAACGCTATGTAACTAGCGTTGAGTTAACAGAAGTTGGCGTAGAGGCGATAAAACGTGCTAGTACACGGGAGCAGAACCAAGGACGAGATGAAGAAGTCATCTACTCCAGAGATCTCAATCATCTAGCTCCGGCTAGACGATTTGTTTTCTTTATCTCTAGTACGGTTATAGTAAGGCAAGGGCCAACATAAACTTTCCCATTTCTAGTTACAAGATAGAAGATGAGGAGCTCACCTTCTCTATCGTGTATATCAGCCACAATCAGCTATTTTGAAGTCCCTCTTGCTGTTCACCCCTCCCCGCCGTCACGAGTTTACAACTCGAAAAAGGGGGGAGGGGGGTCGTCAGATCCAGTCCATGATACCGACTATACGTGTTCCGTTGAGTTTCAAGTTCCGGCTGTTCGCCGATCACACAGACGTCATCGTGGGCGTCACCGAACACGCCCAGGGCTGCTTCCTCGTTGAGCAGGGCTACTTCACAGCCCTCGAGGAGTACTTCGCGAAGACGCACATGTTCAAACGCGACGTACAATACGATAGATGTGGACGCGATCGACACGAACGTAGCCGTCGAGAGTCCCTATAGTGGAATGCAGACCGCGATCTTCGAGATGCTCAACGATGCTAGGTGTCTCTGCCGGTGGACGACTGAAGACGGCCTCGTCGAGTGTACCGAGGCTCTCGTGAGTGATCAGGAATACCCGTAGACAGAGACGAATCGGTTACTCCCATGCCCGACGTTTCTGTCGTTTCTCCACGAAATCCTGTTCACCGATGGCCCAGACAACGAATGAACTCGAACAGGAAGACATCCCCTGTTTTCGAGTAGTAAGTGCGGGGTGAATCCGTGCAAGATTGGGTCTTCGAACCACGAACCCTCACGGGATAAGTAGTCCACTGGAGAGCGATTGCAAATGTTCGTAAATGAAATTTCGTTTAGATGCTGTCAGACACTCCACTATTGCCAGTAAAATCGGAGGACAAGACGCTATTTGATGAAATTGGCAACGGTGGTCCCGATAGTAATTAGTCGGATTGATAGGAACAAGGAAGTTACTGGCAACACCGGAGAGGGTACTGGAGAAACTGGCACTGACGGTTGCGCGGTTACTGGCAAAAGTGGAGAGGGTATTGGCAGTACTGGTGTTGACGGTTGAGAAGTCACTCCAGAACCCGATGCCGCTTGGCAGTTTCACGAATGTCGTTGAGCTCACCTAGTTCGCTCTCGAGTGCGTCGAGGGCCGACGACAGAGAGACATCAAGCTCGTATTCGTTGTAGTTCCCGCGTCCACTCGACGAGTCGACCAACCGTAAGATCCCGTGGAGGCTCAAATCCGACAGGTGGTCGTGTACTCGCCTGCGTTTCAGTGGTTCACTGCCGTGATTACGAAGAACCTCTCGATAGCGCTCATAGATCAGTTTCGTCCGCTCGGGTGTTTCTCCCTCTGCCGCTAGCTGACAGACAGTCAGCAATACATATTGCCCCTGCCGGGTCAACGAATGCATCCCTTCGACCACCTGTTGTCGCTGGATCTGATGCTCGGCCTCCCGAACGTGGTCTTCGGTGATTTTCGCCTCTCCACCCGCCATCGCGTCGTTCTCGGCGATATCAGCTGCTTTCCGGAGTAACCGTAACGCCTGCCGAGCAGATCCCGAGTCCTGTGCAGAGAATGCTGCGCACAACGGGATTACATCTGACTCGAGGACATCGTCGTAGAGTGCGATATCGGCTCGGTGCTTGAGAATATTCTGCAGTTCAGTCGCGTCGTACGGAGGGAACAAGATTTCCTCTTCGCAAAGAGTGTCCTTGACTTTCGGAGAGAGGTTTTCTCGGAACTTGAAGTCGTTCGAGATGCCGACCACACCGATTTTCACATCGAGATCCAATTGCGAGCGTGCTCGTGGAAGCTCGTACAGAATATCGTCATCCGAGCCGATGTTATCGATCTCGTCCAGAACCACGAGAATAGTCCCACCGATCGACTCAAGGTCGTTGTAGAGTTCGTTGAAGATGCGTTTTTGTTGATACCCGGTTTCGCTCATCGGTTCGCGCGAAGACGAGACTGTGGTGAGAGGGTGAGAAGGAGAGCGAATCTCGTTCACGAGATTGACCGCTACCTGATAGGATGTGGTGCAGCCAGTACAGTTGAGCTCAATAACGTTGAGATCGACGTCGTCGTACTCTCCGGCGGATTCTTGCAGCTCCTCAAGAAGATCGTGCGTAGCAGCTGTCTTCCCGACGCCGGTAACGCCATAGAGAAAGACGTTGTTTGGTTGCCAGCCCTGAATGACGGGACGGAGAGCGGCCGCATATTCGTCGAGTTCTTCGTCCCGCTCCTCGAGTGTCTCTGGCTGGTAATCATCCCGGAGGACGTCTTTGTCTTGGATGATGAACGATTCTCGATTGAATCGGCCCATAGGCGGACTCAAGACGAAGAACCATCATAAAACCATGGGTTCCAGTATCACCACTAACCCACCACTCGAACCAATTATGCCAGTATCGCCTCCGCTTATAAAACACACACACTCCACTATTGCCAGTAAACCTTTGCAACAACTGGAGGGGGTCAACGACCCCCTCTCTAATTAGCGATACTTTTAATACATTGCACGTGAAACCAAAGCCGCACTAGCGAAAACTCCACTAGCTGTAGTAGGTTTAGATAACAGTAACTAGACTAGAGACGTGACAGTTTCTGCCCTCCCGTCCATTCTCCCCTCGTTATTGGCAATGGTGGAGTGAGAGAGGTACTTAAACGACGGTATTATTGGCAATACTGGCAACTCTGGTCGCCTTCTCCCTGCTACCATCGTTGCCTGCCCGATATTCCAGTCGAAATCTACCCTTCCCGACACCAGTCGATCGATGACCGTGGACCTCTTTCGATTAACCAACAAATCGTATGTATTGACCGTCTGTTGGTTAACTGTTCATGGTCTATGCTCGATTCGCGGTCGGCACTCAGTACTAGTATCCCGTGATTTCGGGGTTTCGCGATTCCACAAGGGTTCGCTTGGTTGCCGCTCGATCTCACCCAATCGGAGACAGGATATTACTGCATCGGCGACGCAGCTTCCGAACCGACGAGTGAGTACTCCCGGTCCCGGCTCGTGCCTTCCGCATCGACGAGGTTGTACTGGACCATCTTGGAGAGATACGTCCGCACTGTCCGTTTCGTCCGAGGATCGTCGACCTTCTCGGTATAGCGGTCGTGAATCTCGCTCGGCCCGAGTGGCTCGTGATCGCGAACAATGTTGTAAACGACGCGCTGGTGTGGCGTGAGTGAATCGATGCTCTTCTGCTTAATCTGGGCCCGGGCATCCTCGGCGGCGTCCAGGAGGATGTCGTTGGTGATGCGCTCGTGGCTCTCGCGGTCGGCCTTGCTAGCCGCTGTTCGAAGGATGCCGATAGCGAGGCGGGCGTCGCCGGCGGCTGCATCGGCGATGCGGTAGAGCTGGTCGTCGGTGGTGACGTTCTCGTCGAGCCCCCATTTCGCGCGAGCGCTCAGGATGTCGTACAGCTGCTCGTCGTGGTAGTTGTCCATCCGGACATGTTCGCTGGAGCGTAGCCGACTCACGAGCCGGTCGTCGACGCGGCTGAACAGCTCTTCTTCCTTGTTCGCGATGCAGATGATCGCGAACTGCGGGAGGCTGTGGAGGTCGTAGATGACGCTGGGGTCCTCGAGTTGGTCGACTTCGTCCAGGATGACGACGGTTCGCGGGCCGTCGTGTTGCTGGAGGCGGTCGACGAGTTCGTCGTGGGGCGTCGACTGTCGGTGGATGTCGATGGTCGCGCCGAGGTCGTCGAGGATCTGGTAGAGCGTGCGGAACCGGGTGTAGTTGCGCCAGCAGTTGACGTAGATGGCCTCGACGTCGAGGACTTCTTCTCGAAGTCGTTCCGTGACGAACTTCGAGATGCACGTCTTGCCGGCGCCGCTGGGTCCGGTGACAATAGCGGTATCGACGGGCTCTCCGTTCGTGATGGGCTCAAGAACGCTGGAGAGGTGATTGACCTCGGCGTCGCGATGCTCGACTTCCCGAGGGACGAATCCGGCCCGGAGGACGCGAGCATCGCGAATCATCTGTCTCTGACAGACTGATTTCGGGTCAGGTTACAAAAGCCTGACCGGGTCGTTTCCGGAAACTGCATCTTCCCGATTCTGTAATTAGATTCCTCGCGTTGTGTCTGCCTCTTTTCCCCAATTATGGAGAGATGCTTCCGGAAATTCTCTGAAAATTCGAGATTTCCTGAATCTGTGAGTGAGTACCTCGGGACTTATTTCGTATTTGACCGTTCGAGTTTCTGGAAACGTCCTCGGAAATTCTGTATCTGGGTGGTAGATCCAGCCACGGGATGCCCTTGCCACCTATATTGTTGAAACTCGGAAGCGACCCGGATTCACACTTCAGGGCGGCACACATAGTGGGGGTACTGGCGCCGTGATATCCCAAGTGTTGTCCTTCCTACCATGATCGATTTCGAGGAGCAGATCTCGTCGATACTCGCAGCCGATTCTGACGACCTCTATGAGCGTGATCCTGAGACGTTTTTTGCAGCCCATATTGGCTTCTGTCCGCGCCAGCTATACGTCAACAAGCTCGGGCTCTCGAAATCCAAAACGTACTGGGGCAAGTATCGTGCGTCGCGTCTGATCCAGGACTACTTCGAGCAGCAGCTCAGCGATCGCAATCCGACACTGGAGACCGAAGTAAGCTTGAATATTGACGAGGGTCCTGTCCGATTTCTCGGTCGGTGTACCCTGTATGATCCCGCCGACGAAATTGCGTACGTGCTGAAGGTACGGAACGGCTGGTACAAATTCTCACCACCGATCGACCGCCATCTCGACCAGCTTCACATCTATATGCAGGGATTAGGAGTTGAGCAAGGAAAACTCGTGTACGTTTCAAAAAACGACCTCAGCGATATTCGGGAATGGCCGTGTCCAGACGCTGACTCGTCTGCCGTCCAGTTCGACGAATCACGATATGAGCAGTTAGTCACGAAGGCAAAGCGGATACGCAACCAGATCTGGACGCACGGCATTGCGACAAGTGAGGCCGAAATTCCACTTGAGAAATGCGGCTGCTACTTTTGCCAAGAGGAATCGTTGGCTTTCCCGGATGCAGTGCGTCCAATGTCGGACGGGTCTGGTGAGCCAGCTCTCGATACGTCTGAAAACAGGGGTTGCATGGCAGAGGAGACTGTCGAGACCGGCGTCACTGATTCGACTGACCGGACCTCTTCTACCGAAGCGGAAACCAGGGATCTGCTTGATGTGCCTGATTCGAACGATACACGTATTTTGGACGTGGATCGTTATCATATCCCGGTGGCATTGCGTGATTTGGATATCTGGGTTGTCTGGGATGGTCGGTCGAAAGTCGCTCTCGCGCCCTGGCAGGCGGACACAATGTATCCGTGTGAATGGGCCGCTTCAAAGGACGTGAATCCACGCCGGGGCTTCCAAAAAGCGAAGATGGTAGCGGAGCTTCCGCTTCGAGAGATACATCGTGCGTGGCCGTTCCCCGATGGTGAGGATCTTCCCGAGGCTGTGCATCCAGCGGTTCTCCTCCCACATGATCCACCAGATCCTCCGCTCTCGTTCGTGGATTTCGATGATGTTCGGGATCCAGAGACGGGTGAGGTATCAGACGAGGTAGCAACTCTCGTTGATGCGCTTGATGGATACACAGAGGTAAGTCAGAGCGGGACAGGGCTCCACGTGTATGTGCGCGGTCGTCTTCCGGAGGGGGTCGGGGCCTTTGCGACGGCCCTTTCCCAGCGCGGCGCCTTGGAAATCTACGATCACGCGCGATTCACTGGTGGGACATGGCGACATGTCGCCGGGACCCCACTTGATAAAGTTCCTGAGGCGACGGATATCCTCGAGGCAATCGTCTCCCAGTACTAGTCCTGGTCTTGCTTTGCCAATTCACGAATTCTCTCTTTCGTCTCTTCCTGATGTTCACCGAATGCCACATCGAAAATCCCTCTATAGAAATGTTTGTTCTTCTCGAGAGTGATGTCTTCACGCTTCAATTGCTTTTTTAGCCGAGTGAATGTCACCTCAATGTTCTCACTTTGCTCCGGTTCAACGTATATAGTGGCGGAATCCCAGTCCTCACGGATATTCAGCGGTTCGCCGTCTAATTCCTCAATCGACGATTCAGTCTCCGCTGTAGGGGTCTCTCTCTGCTGACGTGATTGGTCTTCGGTTGCTGTTGTCGAATCACCGTCTCGGCTTTCTCCGTCCGGTGTGTCCTCCGTCGGCTTGTCGTCGGCCGTGGCTTCCTCGTCATCTGCTTCCTCTGACGGATCCTCAAATCGCTCGTCCATTCCTCGGGGCATCCTTACACCTCCACCTGCGTCTTGTCGAACGCACGTTCCATTGTCTCAGCAACCTCCAGGAAGAGGTCGCGCTCGACTTGCTGGTCGTTCGCGTCCTCCCATTCGAAAATATCGCAGCCGTTGTCCCACGCGCGCTGTATCGCTACCCGCATTGGAAGCTTGAAGATCGGCGCTAGTGACGCATATGACTCGTCAAATGCCTCCAGAAACTTCTGTGACTGACCATCATCTCTATACATATTTGCCAACAGTCCAACGATTGCAATCTCGATCTGTTGATTGTCCTCGATGGATTCCAGCTGGTCCCAGAGATCGTCTAGGGCATCTCGTGATGTGGCTTGGGTTTGTGCGGCCAGGAACACGTTCTGCGCCGCGATAAAGGCTGCATCCGTCAGCACCGAGAGATCTGGTGGGCAGTCGATCAAGATATAATCGTAGTCGTATCCGTCGTCAATCAGATCTTCCAGAGCAACTTTTAACGAGAGACGAGCACCTGCATCGTCCATCCAATCTCGGGCAAGCCCCATGTCCTTGTGGCTCGGCACGAGATCGAAATTCAGGTGTTCGTAGTCGCCGCTGCGGATCACAATTTCTGAAAGCGTTGTGTTGTCCGTGCGCGGATTGTCAACGAGGACGTCGAGGAGATTTGCGTCATCGGTCGCGAGCGTATTTGGAAGGTCGTTCTTCGGGCTTGACGGATCGTTATCATCGCCTGGCCCCAATCCCAGCCCCTTCGTCATATCGGCCTGTGGATCCATATCGATCGCGAGGACATCGTGGTCTCGAGAGGCCAGTGCTGCGGCGCTGTTTATCGTCGCCGTTGTTTTCCCAGTCCCGCCTTTCTGATTGCCGAAGGCGATCGTGGGAATACCGGTCGATGGTGTGACGCCCCAGCCACGAGGTGACTCGGTCATAGTTCGATCATTGATTCACTGATTCATAAATCTACGCCAGACATCGAATCCCGCTCTAGAAATTCTAAAGTGCCGTATTCCGTGGTATTCACTGCTAACGGGCGCTTTTGGTGTTGTATTTGGTCGAAATCAAAGAATCACTGATTCATTGACTCAATACATCCTGGAATCCCCGCTTTGCTGGGTCCTCGTGGAATGGAGGTTGCTACTGCAGTTGCTGAATGAGTGACTCTGCGCTTCTCGGAGTGGGGTATTCATTGAATCCCTATTTCTTGGATTCACTGATTCATTGATTCACTGACTTCATGACTCGCCACATCCTATTGGATTCCAAGAATCAAGTACTCCTTAACTCCTTGATTTATGGCTTCAGTCAACTGCTCCACGCACGGTGGCGCGGGGCTTGTCAGTGAACTCGGCCTCTGCCGACAGTTAGTCGGACGGGACGAATCCCCGGTTCGGCGTCACGGTTCCTGACTTCAGGGCGAGTTGACCGTCGCCCGTCCGCCGCGACGACTGTAGGCTCCGACGGATATACCGCCACCTAACATTCTTCGCTCCAACATAGTCCGCATTCGCTGTCGCACCACATTTCTCGCATTCGAATTCCGCTTGCCTGGCACGGTTCCCTTCGCTCGTGTGTCCACACTCGGGACACCGCCGACTCGTGTTCTCCGGATCAACGTACTCCACACAGATGCCTTCTGCATCGGCCTTGTACTCCACGAGGTCAACGAGTTGTCGGTGCGCCCACTGGTGGAACCCCTTCACCGGGGGCGCACGTTCCCGAATATGCCGCAGGTTCTCGAACGCGATGTACGCGCAGCTGTGTTCCAACGCTTCTTCGATGATGTCGTTGGCCACGCGGTGCAGCACATCCCGAACGTAGCGGGACTCCCTGCCGCTCATCTGCTGGATGGTACGGTGTGCGGACTGCGTGCCGGTCTGTTGGAGGTTGCCGCGAATCCGCTCGAACTCCCGGTGTCGATGTCCAAGTTCTCTGCCGGACGCGAAATAGGCCGTCGAGGTCGTGGCGATATTGACGATGCCGAGGTCGACGCTGTGAACTGTCTTGTCCTCGTCGTCGCCCTGTTTTTCGACCTGTTTCTCGGGCTTCGGTTTGCGAAAGCCGAGATGTAGGTAGTAGTCGCCATCACGCCGAGAGAGCGTGGATTCGGTGAGTTCCCAGTCCTCGTTGTTGAGGTACTGGTGTTGGTAGCCACCTTCGTCGTCCGGCAACGTGAGATCGCACCGAATACGGTCGTCGACCGTGGAAAGTGAGACTGTTCCGTCGTCAAATAGTGTCATCGTCCGAGTGTCGTATTTCACAGGCGGTACGAGGCGGATGTCCCGACCCTTGAGGTCGGGGAGGAAGCCGACACTCGATGAAACTAACTACGTTCTATAGATAGGCCAGCTCCCCCCACTCTACTAATAAACTTTTATTATGCAACAGAGGTAAATGTGAGCCACAGATGGACGATGCGCTACGACGCACCGTGCCGGTCAAACTCGACGTACCAGAAGAGCGTCGTGGCGACCTCCATCAAACCAAAGCTCAGTTCTTGCACTGCGCCAACCGCACGAGCGAGTGGGCGTGGCGCTACGACGACTACTGTGTCACCAACAAGAGCAAAGCCGAAAACGCCCTGTACGACGAGTTGCGCGAGGAAACCGACCTCACCGCCAACCTCGTCCAGAAAGGCATTCGACGCGCCATCGAAGCCGTCCAAAGCGGCGTCGAGAAACTGAAGCAAGGCGAACAAACGAGTCAACCCGAGTTCGACTCGTGGAGCGTCGTCTACGACAAACGCTCTGCGTCATTCAACGACGACTACGCCACGCTCTCTACCCCCGACGGCAGAGTCACTGCTGAATACGTCCTCCCACCCGAGGACGAACGCGAAGACACGCCGTTCGGCAGGTACTACGAGAGTGAGGCGTGGGATGCGTCGATCGCCACGCTTCAGTACGACGAACAGGAGGATGCGTTCTACCTGCATGTCACGCTGAAGAACCCGAACTACGAGGGTGACGGAACGGAACGCCAAGAAAGCGAGTCACGTAGTGAGGGTGCCGAGAACGGAGTGGTTCTCGGTGTTGACCTGAACGTGACTGGCGCGTTCGCTGTCACCTCCACAGGCGAGTTCATCGGCAGTGCGGACTCCCTCACCCACAAGCGCAACCAGTACGAACAACGCCGCGCCAAACTGCAACAGACGGGTACACGGTCGGCTCACCTCACGATGCAGTCCATCGGCAGTCGGCTCTCGGATTGGTCATTGGACTGGCTCCACAACCGCGCCAACGACCTCATCACGGAAGCCCAAGACGCGGACGTGGACGGCATCATTTTCGAGACCCTTGACCACATCCGCGAGAACATTGCGAACGGGTCGAAGTTCCAGCAGTGGGCCTACGCGAAGTTCGTGGAACTCGTCGAGTACAAGGTCGAGTCTACGGAGTTGTTCGTGGATACCGTGAATCCGGCGTACACGAGTCAGCGTTGCTCGCACTGTGGGTTTACCCACGAGGACAATCGTGACGACAAGGCGTTTGAGTGCCAATCATGTGGGTACGAAGTGAACGCGGATTACAATGCCGCGAAGAACATCGCAAATCGGTACTGCGGGTATATCCATCGCGGGCAGAAGTCTCGCGGTGGATGGGCCACCAGTCAACTGGCCCTCAAGTCAGGGACGTTGAGCGTGAACGGCGACTACACGCCTACCGAACTACTCGGTTAGAACGGGAGTCCACTGACAAGCCTCGGGGCTTGACCCCGAGGTGGTTGACGGAGAATATACGTGTAGAGGCGAGCGAGCCGTGGCTCTTCGAGTAGCTGTGCCACTGAGATAAGGCCATTAACGGCGCATTCGAGGTCCCCCGTCGCTTTCGACGTACAATACATAATTCGTATACTGTATAATAACGATTAGGTTGCAACCGAAGTCGGAGGCGTCCAAGTATCACATTTCGCTTGGTTCGAATGCAGCAGCCAGCTGATCGCGCATATACTTCCGGCAGAGCGTGCGGGCCCGGGAATCTGAGAGATAATTCTGCAGGACGACGTCGGCACTCGCGCTTCCTTGTTCGGCCGCAATTTCGTCGGTATCATCGATCCCCGCCGACAGTCGCTCGTCTGCGGCTGATTCCTCAATCATTCCAGCATCAATCACGGTCAACGAGACCCCCAATTGACTCAACAATAGTCACGCTATCGGGTGTTTTTCGAGGTTTTGTTGGAGCTTCGCCAAACACTTATAGTGTTGGCCGCTATCCCAACACGTAGGGAATGCCGCAGGAGCCGCTCTTCCAGTACACGCACGTTGAGGCCGGCCTGGTCGAGAACGTCGTGCTTCGGCCGACTGATGACACTGAGACATACCCCTCAGGCTGGAAGTACACGCTCCACTTGGGCACACTAGATGACCTCACGCTCGTCCGGTATGACAACTCGCACGAGGACACGAAGGGCCACGAGCACCACACCGCGGCCAGTGACAGAGACGACGTCGAATTTCCCGGGATGGAAGACCGGCTCGTCGAGTTCTGGGCGAGCGCGGACGAGTACTGGGAGGCCGTCGGCGGCAACCCGCCCCGACCACACTGATCGAACACCCCCCGACCAACCGACATCCTGACTATGACCACGCTCCACATCACCGTCGGCGACCGAGAACAGCTTCGCCAAGACACGCTCCAGTTCGTCCAGGACAGCGACGCTGACGACCTCGACAGCCAGGATGGAAAAGCGACGCTCCAATTCGGCACCTACGACGACTTCGTTGACAGTCTTACCCCACTCCGCCTCGAGCTCATCCGGGCGATCGCGGAGGAGACTCCTGAGAGTATGCGCGAGGCGGCCCGTCTCGTCGATCGCGATGTGTCTGATGTCCACTCGGATCTGAAGCAGCTCGAAGTGCTGGGTATCCTCACCCTCGAAGCGGGCGGGCCCAGCGGCGCGATCCAGCCCGTTGTCCCGTTCGATCGGATCGAGGTTCACATCGACTACCCGCTTATCGATCGCGACGACGCCGATAGCGCCTCCGCGAGTGCGTAGCACGAGAACTCAGATATGACCATTTCGTTTTCGTACACACGTGAGTGGTGACCCCCGAACGACAACTCACCACCCGCCGTCGACGGCGCGCTGGTACGTGGTCACGGCTTGCTCGACGATCACGCCGAGGTCGGACTCCGGAACGTTCTTCGCTGCCTCATCGATCACCTCGAAGTTCCGAAGGAGGGAGTCGACAGTCTTCGAGTCCTCGACGAACTCCGCGTAGTCCATTCCCTCCGTGAAGCGCTCGATCTTCTCGACGGCTTCGAGAATGTCGTCGAGATAGTCGAGGACCTCGGTCATACATAAACGAGGTCCTCGGTGACGCGGGATTCGATCCGCGGTTTCAGCGAGTCCTTCGTCACGAGGTCGACCTCGACGCCGAGTTCGTCGGTCAATTCGTTCTCCAGCCGAACGAGATCGAACAATGTCACCGACTCCTCGAACGCGACGAGGACGTCGAGATCGCTGTCGGAGCGCTGTTCGCCCCGCGCGTACGAGCCGAAGATCCCCAGCTCGCTGATCGGATACTCCCGTTCGAGTCGCGGCTTGAGCCGCGCGAGTCGCGTCGGGATGTTCCCGGCCGGAGCTATAGTATCTGCTCCGGGTTCGTCCGATAACTGTGTTGTGGTCATCCGGGGGACCGTCTGGGTGATTAATATTGTCCGTGGCTCGATCGCCTACATCCGGTACTGCTCCCGGTCTTAATGGGTCTTCGTGGCGGAGCGCACTTCAATGATTCACAGATTCATTGACTCACTGATTTGGACTATCTCGAGCGATGGATGTCGAGGTCGTGGTCACATTCCTTTTTCACATGTAGAGAAACATGTATGATGCGAGAGCCAGTACGCGTAGGTATGGCAAGTAAACTACCCCACCCTACTTCGCTCACCGCATACGCGGTTCGCTCGTTGAGGGTGGGGCTTTGATGTGGACTCCTGGCAATCAGTCGCCAGCAATAGGCTGGTAACTCTCGCCGTTCACCGTCCCACCATTCACACGCACGTCTACTGGTGCGTCTCCGCTCCCCGACTTGGGCGAGGAACGGAGTTTGTGTTGTCGCTTCCGGGCGTACCGCACGCCAATATTCTTTGCGGCGTTGTAATCCGCGTTCACCTCGTACCCGCATTTCTGGCACTCGAACTGTTCGCCGTGGCGGTTCGCTTCGTGCGTGAACCCACAATCCGTCCGAGAACAGCGCTGGGACGTGCGGTTCGGCTCAACTTGCTCCACGGAGACGCCTTGTTCTGGCGCTTTGTACTCGACGTACTCGGCGAGGCGTCGGAACGCCCAGACGTGGTGCCACTTCGCGTATGGAAGTCGCTCACGGATGTCCGTTAACTCCTCGAACACGATCACGTCGCAGTCGTGTTCGACGGCTTCCTCGACGATTTCGTTGGCGACGGTGTGGATGTACTGTTTTCTCCATGCCTCTTCGCGCTTTCCGAGGCGAAGCAGGGCATTGTGTGCGGCCTGCGTGCCACACTGTTGTATCTCACCACGCCGCTTCTCGAACTCGCGGCACCAATGGTCGTAATCGTCACCTTGCCAGAACGTGCCGGTCGAAGCTACTGCGAGGCTGTTGACGCCGAGGTCGATACCGAGGACTGTTTGGTGCCCGGTATCTGCCGAACCCTCGGACTCGTCGTCATCGTACTTCCGGGTCGTAATGTGGAAGTAGAACTCGTCGGTCGCCTTGTCGTATTGGAGTGTACTCGCCCGGAACTCATACTCGTCCGAAAGAACGTACTGTTCGTAGGGCGTCGGGCTGTCCGCCGGGAGTTCAAACTCACACTCGACGCGCCCGTTGACGGTTGAGAGTGAAACTTTGTTCCGGTAGAACGTCGCACTCCGCTTGTCGTAGACCATGCTCCACGACGTGAACTCTGGTTGGCTCACACGCTTCCCTTGTTTCCACCGTTCAATGCACCCTTTCGTCGCTTGGACGGCGCGTCGGATGGCCTCTTGAACGAGGTTGGCAGTGAGATCAGTTTCCTCCCGCAGCTCCGCGTATAGCGCGTCACGCGCAGTTGAGTTCGCCGTAACGCAGTTTGTGTAGGAGCGACCGTCCCAACAGAAGTCGGCGGCGCGGTTCGCACAGTAAAGGAACTGGCGGGCTGACTGGTGGAGGTCGTCGCGTCGCTTATCGGGAACGATGAGTTTGACCGGCGCGGTTCGACGCACCTCCATATTTCAGATTACCACCTGACGGTACTTATACTCTCGGGAGTCGGGTGGCTACTGTCGTGCGGTTGCGTCGTCCTCAGTCGGTTTCCTCTCCAACCTACTCGCTCGCTACACTCGCTCCTTGAGGTCGGAGGCTCCACCTTGAATTATGCTGAAGAAGGCCCTGAGGAAACGAAGGTGAGCGACCGGGGAATGGTGACAATCCCTGCCGACCTCCGTCGGCGTCTCGACATCGAACCGGGGGACAAGCTTCGGTGGACCACCGACGGAGAAGGGAATCTCTCCGTCGAAATCGTCCATCAGCGTGAGGGGGTCTTCGACGACTTCGAGCCGGTGGATGTTGGCGAGACGAATGCAGTCGAAGTCGAGAGCGAGTTCGGGGCGGAGTGATGCCGGTTGCCCTCCTAGACACCAACGTCCTCTTCGCCAGTGTAAGCGCCCGCGACGACTATCATAACCGCGCTCAGGAGATTGTCCGAGGTATCGACCACGGCGACCTCCCGGATGTTATACCGAACCGTCTCGCTGTTCATGAATGTTCTAATGGTTCAAAGCAACAACCCTCGGTGACAACGATACACGGAGTTATCGAAGTCTTCTCAACTTCCTGTATCGGGGAGTAGCTGCCGAATTAGCTATGAAATTAGTCAGCTTCAGCGGTGGTGTATCTAGCCATACCGGTCTCTGTGGGACGTGTTTCTGAGGAGACGTACTCGTCACTCACCATTTAGGATTTCTTGGGCGCGCTCGCGAACGCGCTCACCGTCGCGGTCACGGTAGGACTTGTGTGTTGTCTCGATGCTCTGATGACGGAGCGCCTCCTGAGCGGCCTCTGCGTCGTGGGTATAGAGTTCGTCCCCGAGGCCACGTCGGGCGCCGTGTAGTTTCAGATGCTCGCCATCGGAGCCGACCAGCCCTGACGCGTCGGAGTGTTCGCGGAGGATGCGCCGTGCCCCGCCGATGGAGAGCGCCGGCGGCGTACCGCCGTGCTCGCGGTAGACATCCAACACCGTGTCAGGGGCGAGGCGGTCGTCGTCTTCGTCGACGCCGTCGAGTATGCGAGCGCCGGCGTAGAGTGACGGAGGGTGTCGCGTCACCCAGACAGGCCAGTCCTCATCCCTGGGGTTCTGGCGCCGATAGTGGTCCGCCAGCCGCGTCCTTCCGGCGTCAAGGAGCGGGGCTTCCTCGATGTCTTGGGACTTCCCGAGGACAGACAGCGTCCCCGCGTCGAGGTCGACATCGCGCCACCGAAGACCGTTGCGTCGGTCGTTGTCCAGGTCACGGAAGAGTTCGGCGCCGCGGGCCCCAGAGTAAGCGACCGTGGCGATGAGGGCCCGCTCGCGGGCAGCATCCGCCGGCGTGACCCATCCCTGCTTGTCGTCGAGGGCGGCGTCGAAGTACCAGTCCGTCCAGCGGACGATCTGCTTGCGCGTCGCCGGACTCCAGAACTGCTGGCCGTCGTCGGTCGTGCCGAGTGACTCATCAGGGAGTTCGTCTTCGACGTGATGGCTCTTTGCAGGGTTTTCCGAGAGGAGGTCGCGTTTGACGAGGTACTCCAGCCACGCACGCACCCGAGCGAAGTACTGGTGGGCGGTGGCTCCGCTGATGCCGTGGGGTTTTCCCTGTTGCTCGCGCGTCTGGACGCGGCGGTCGAGGTGCTGGGCGTAGCCTTCGAGGAGTCGCGTCGAAATCGACTCGACGTCCTCGACGCCACGGTCGGCGGCGAATTCTTCGAAGCGCTCCAGCAGGCGTTTCGAGTCGGTGGCGTACCGTCCAGAGTCGCCGACCTTCCCCTTCGACTGGACGAACTGCTGTATTGCCGCCTCGAAGGTGGTTCTGTCGGCGTCTTCCCTGGGGGTAACGCCGTCCTGAGTGTCGTCCATTCCGTTGACTGACCCGACGGCGGCGACCTCCATAATTCTACTGTCGCTTATTCGATTAAGCACAAGTAGAGTCTTCGAGAATGCTAAACTCACGATATTGGGTGGTATAGGGCTTCTATACTCTAAATAAGGTCCTACACACAACTAGTAAATCGCATAACGCTATATGTATAAAATCCACATAGGTGTCTACGACGTGCGCACCGATCAGGAGAAGATGAAACAGCGACGGAGGTATCTAGAAGACGTCTAGGCAACGTTGGGATGCGATTTTTTGGCTCTACCGAAGGTCGTCGAGCCAGGGGCACCACTTATGCAAGTCGTCTGCACCGCACTGTTCTGCGATGCTTTGGAGCGTCCCGATTTTGATGCGGTCGTGCATCGGGACCGTTACCGTTCGAACCTCTCCAGTATCGGGGTTTGTGTACTTCAGGATGACGTGGCTGCCGCGCTGACGGTCTTTCCGCTAGTTGAGGCTGGTGAGTGCCTTCACGATATCTCGACCGGAGAAGTCTCGCGGTGCGTCCGTCACGCCTCAAACCACGGCGCATCCGGTTCGGGTGCGTCGGTATCCGCTTCTCGCGCTTCCTTGCTCAGTTCGACCGCTTGATCGAGGTGGTCGAGGGCTTTCCGACGCGTCTCGCCCTGGCTCGCGACGCCAATTTCGTCGTCGATGGCTGACCAGCCACCGTCGTCCTCTTCAATGAGGCGGATTTCCCCCCCCCTGTGCCCATGTGTAATATGACGCATTGGGTTCGATTAAGCGTTGGGCTGAAGCAGCTGTTGTACTGCGACAGCAACCTTCCAGTAATGCGTATTGCAATTCGCGTGCAATTCGCTACTAAGGATGGCAACGAGAGAAGCGAACGGGGATACCCCACTCGATACCGGCGGTGAGGCGTTTGAGCTCCTCGAGAACTCTCGCAAAGCGTGGATCTACACCTATATTTACCATCACCCGTCGACAACGATCCAGAGCATCGTCGAGACGCTGGATCTCCCACAGCGAACGGTCTACGAATACGTTGAAGACCTTGAAGCCCCGGGCTTTATCGAACAGTCGAACGATGGGCGGCCGGCTGAGTATACGGCTCGGGAAATCGACCTCAAACTGGTCGAAGGCGACGCCGAACGACGAATCACACCGGAGTTAGTTGAGGCGATTGCCCGCCGGATTCGGGATGACGATATTGACACGTACATCAACCGCCACGGACTCGACGGGCTCGCCGTCGCGCTCGAATACGCTTGGGAATACGTTGACGGATCTGTTACGCATCAGATTATGGCTCGCGAACAAGAGATCTCACCACTCGAAGCGGGCGTCATCCTGGACGGACTCCGTCCCGTCGTCGAGGACTAATTCGGCTTGGAAGGTGATCAGTTGCGGAGTCTCTATCGGTCATCCTCGACAGTGGCACTCGTGTGACACCCCAGTCATATCGACGAGGTCTCGGTGGATGTCGTCGGCGACTCGGTACATCGACTCGGCCTGTTCCTTCGTCGCAATACCAAGCCTGTAATAGGTCTTCGTTCGGTTCCGATTCCACAGATCGGCGAGATCATCCCCCAACGCATTATCGTAGAGGCCAATCTCGGCACCACGTTGGTAGAGCCGTCGGTGGCTGCTGATGACCTCCGCGGCGGACATTGCCCCATCGTGGATTAACTGGAACTGAATCGTGCGCTCGATGGCGACGAACGCCGACTCGATCACGACCGTGTAGTACCCTTGGTCGAGGAGGTTCGATCCGACCTCCAATAGCCGGCACGCACGGCGAAGTTGGACCAACTCTGCGACGTCGACATCCAATCCCTCCTCGATCGTTCCGGGACTGCCCTCGAAGGTCCGCTAGGCTTCCCCAATCGTTCTTGAATATCGTCATTCATCGGTGTACAGCTCGGTCCGGAGCTCGGAGAGTTGGTCGGAGCCAACCAACGTGATTGCAACAGATACACGGACAGAACGAACCGATTGTTTGTCTTCCATCGCCTGTCGGTGGGAACTTAAAAATTGGTTCCGGGCCAAACAGGCCAGCAGTATTACGGTTTCAAGGGATTGCCCTTGATTTCAACTGGATTCTGGCCACCTGCATTCCGGTGATTACGATGCAACCTAACGCGCCAATTAGAGTTGTCATTGAGGACATCAATCCGTACTCGGTCCTCCATACGACAGACCAGGAAAGACAGCTAATCTTGGATACGCTCGACGACGAGATTGAACAGATCAGAGCTTCCGAGTCATTCGGAGAGAGATGGTTAACGCTATTGACTGAGCTACGAGAGACGGTCGTAGAGTCTTCATCGACACTCAGACTTGCCGTCGATGAACACGACCGACTGTGTTCGGTTCTTCGCGGAGCCGACACAGGAAAGTTCCTAGTCAGCCGTCTTGGTGAATCCGCGCCGGGATGTGATCTCTGTGATGAACGTGGGTACGTCCAGATTCGGGTTGATGGATCAGAACCATGGACTATTTGTACAGACTGCAAAGCGGCCTTAGTGAGCGCTGACGGCTATCGCCTCTTACAGTGGATTGACTCTAAAATCACGTCTGAAACGGACATTATCATTGAATGGCCAACAAAAACCACTGAGGATCCTCCATCGCAAGTTACCTTGGAGCGTTACGACTAGTCCCGAGTACTCTCAATTATGCGATTCTGGGTAAATGAAGTCGGTCGGTCCTTCAAAAGTCATATTGCGACGAAGGCGACGACACCATCCTTACCAACGCCAACATACTCGTTTTTGGCCTTGTTGAAACCCTTCGTCGCTGACATTCGGTAGAGGTGCTCTCCTAGCCACTCACGACCAAAGCAGCAGAAACTAACCTCTATATGAAACCGCACGACGGCAAGAGGGTTTCAACAGAGCCTCGTTTTTCCCATTTGTTATATTCTCTGTCTCAGGTACCCTTTCAGAATCTGCAGGGTACGGTCGTGCTGAACGCGATTCAGATCTCGCCGCTGTCTGGTGGTTTGCGCAACCAACGTGAGCGTGAACTAGTATGTCCGACCTCGATCCAATCGATCCGAGAACCGCCTTAGAATTGTACCTCGAAGATAAGAAAGGAACCCTCTCGCGAAGCTCTATCAAGTCCCATCGATATCGCATCTCCACGTTCGTTGACTGGCTCGATGATCGGGGGATTACCAACCTTAACGACCTCACCGGACGGCTCATCAAGGAGTACCAACTCGACGGTCGCAAGGCGAGCGACTGGGCACCCTCGACAGAGAAATCAATGCTGGACACGACTCGCGTGTTTGTCCGCTGGTGTGAGAGCATCGAGGCTGTCGACAGCGGCCTTTCCGAACGCGTTCAGTCCCCGACCCTCACTGGGGACGAGGGCGTTCGAGACCAGCAACTCGACGCTGAGACGGCCCAAGAAGTACTGAAAAATCTCGACCGGTTCCACTACTGTAGTCGGGCCCACGTGACGCTGGCGGTGATGTGGTACACCATGGCCCGCTGTGGCGCCGTTCGGTCGCTCGACCTCGCCGACTACGATGCGGATAAACAGTCTCTCCGGTTCACGCATCGGCCCGAGACAGGGACGCCGCTCAAGAACAAACACACGTCTGAGCGCTACGTCGCCATCCCGGAGTCGCTCGCTGACCTACTCGACGATTGGATCGAGCTCAAGCGCCCAGATGTCACCGACGAGTACGGTCGAGATCCACTCATCACCACCACGAACGGGCGCATCGCAAAGGGCACAATAGCGGGATATGCGTACAAGTACACCCAACCATGCCGGTATAACCGGCGATGCCCGCTTGGTCGGAACCCCGAGACGTGTGAGTCGACCGAGCACGCAAAGGTCAGTAGCTGCCCGGAGTCTGTCTCACCCCACCCGTTCCGGCGCGGATCGATCACGCACTGGCTCCGATCCGACGTTCCAACCCAGATTGTCTCGGACCGTGCAGACGTCTCTGAAGGCGTTATCGACAAGCACTACGACGAGCGCACTGACCAGGAGAAGATGGAACAGCGACGGGAGTATCTCGATAACGTTTAGAGGTCCTCGACGTACTCCCGCCGGGCTTCGCGTCGGTCAGACTCGGTACTCATGTCGTACCACCGTTCAATCGTGTCGGGATTGGCATCACACCGCTCCGAAATCACGTCCTCGGTGGGGACGCCGTTCGCCCGGAGATGGGTGATGTATCCGCGGCGGACGGGGTGCGGCGAGAGGGATTCCGGGCAGTCGTAGGCGGCATTGTTCGTCTGAGCGGCGTCACACGTGTCTGGATCCTCGCCAACGGGGCAGTCCTGGCCGGTGGCACACGGCCGAGTCCAGGCGTAGACGTACTGGCGAATCGTGCTCTTCTGGAGCCGGCCGTTCCGCGTGGTCACGAGTGGCTCTCGTCCGTGGTCGTCGATGACGGCGTTCCGGTTCTCCTGGATGTAGCCGTCGATGGCCAATGCAGCATCCTCGGAAATGCTGAGTTCACGCTCGGCATCGTAGCCGTTCTTCAATCTCGTCCCGGTCTCCTCTCGGTTGACGACCGTGAGGTAGCGCTCCTCGGCGTCGTAGTCGTCGAGGTCCAACGCATAGAGCGTGGACTGTCGGATCCCGGTCTCCGCGAGGATGGCCCAGACGACGTGTGCCTTGGTGAAGGGCCGGTACGTCGCCAGGTGCTCGACGATTTCCTCGGCGCTCTCTCGGGCCAGCCAGCGCTCGTCCTGGCCCTCGTGTTTGGAGACCGTCGGGAGGATGACGAGCTTGTGGAACCCGTGGTCGAACACGCCCCGGTGCTCACAGTACTTGAGGAACTTCCGGAGGGCAGCCAGACAGCCCTTAATCGACGACGTTGCCTCAAGTGGGGACGCTTCGCGGAGGTAGTTCTGGAACTCGTCGAGTGTGTTCGGGCGGAGGTTTCCGAGGTCCTCGATATCGTGCGCTGTGCAGAACGCCTGGAAGTGCCTGAGTCGGCCTCGGTAGGCTGTGACGGTGTTCGGTTGGACGTCCCAGGGGTTGGTGTTGAGGTAGAACTCGACGACGTCGTCGACCGCCACAGCCCCGGAGAACAGTTGGTCGTCATTCGGAGGATTGGTCGTTTCCGCATCAGTGTACGGCTCGGCGAAATTGGTCGGTGAACTGTCGGTCTGGCTGTTGGTACTCTCTGTTGGTCGGGCAGGGTTGGTGTGGGTATCTTGGGACCGCCCAATCATCCCTGGAGCTGGCGTCTCGGGGCCGTGGGGCTTTGGCGTTTGGTGGGCATGCTGGCCCGGGTCCGTGACTACTTCCCCGCCATCAGTCCGGACCTCCTGAGTCGGGTTCTCTGCGTCGTCCTGGTGTTGGTCGGGATTAGTCGGTGGGTGGTCGGGGTTCTCCCGGGTGTCTATGGGCCGGTCGGATTCGTCGGAAGCGTCGTTCGACTCGGTCATTCGCCGACCAACTCCGTTCGTTGGGGGACTCGGTTACCGGGTTCAATGGGCCGGTGGCCGGGGTGGAATGTCGTGATGGGTCGGTAGTACCGACCATTAGTGACCGGAATTGGCCGGGACGTCAGGTGCCGGGTTCGATGTACTCTCTGTGTTCTCGTAGTCGAATTTCCCCGAATAGTCGGGTCACCGGTTTCGACGAGAGATTGCCCGGGGTACCCCGCGTAATTGGTCGGTGTATTGGCCGGGGGTTGGTGAAGGACACCCGGTCGTCGATGGTCGGTGAACGAGGTCTTCTCAGAGCCGTGGCTGAGTCGAATTCCTCGGAATAGCACCTTGTAGCCCGTGCCTGGCCAATTATTCCGACGGCCAGTTATCTGGTCGTTCTCTGTCTCTCCTCGGCCAGTATCGGTCACCGGGGATCGACGTGGCGTGCGAGCACCTTGATGGCCGGTCGCGGATGTTATTGTCGCCATGTTCTCTGTCCAGGTAATAGATCGTCCCGGTATGGCAAAGTAGTAATGGATGAAAAAGAATATAGATTTAGGCAGTAATTGACTAACTATGACTGATGACCGGGACATCCCTGGCGGCCAACTGTTCACCGGCGTCGAGGACGTCGACGATGACCGGGAGTTAGGGCCGATTCTCACGCCGCAAGACCGACCACGCGGGATCCTTTCTCCGACCGACCGGGAGTATCTCTGCGGGCACAAGGAGTACGCCCAACCCCAGACGGATGCGAATAGGCGACAGGCCATCCGCGAACGGGTCGTGAACGGGCTCAAGGACTTCGCGTTACTGAGCGTTCTCCTCGAACCCGGAGAGCGGGAGAAGGTCTTCGCGGAGCTCGGGCAGGAGGAAACCGACGAGGCCCTTGCGTCGATGGTCGCGTTTGCGTATCTCGGGGTAGAGGGTGATCAGCATCGGTTCGAGACGTGTCTCGAGTACGGGGTTCTGCAGGGGGCGAACATCGGCCAATTTTCCGAGTCAGTGGGTCGGGCGACCGATGCGGACGTGTCTATCTCGGTCGAGTACGACCCCAATATCGAGGCGCTGTATCAGCGTTTTGAGGACGATGGGGAGTTAACCGACGCCGAGATCGGGGCGCTGGTTCGGGCCGGGAGAATTGGTGGGGATGATCTCGAGGAATTGGCCGAGTCGTCCAGAGGGTTTCCCGGTGTGTTTGTCGGGAAGGGGGCTGAATCTGGGGAGTAACGTAAACGTTGGATGTTGTGAAGGGCTGATTTTCACCAGGATCCGTCTATGGCACTTTGATACGCAGTTTCAGCCTGGTCCGCGACTGCGTCCCAGTCATATCGCTGCGCACGTTCGACGGGGTCCGAAGATGGTCGGTCACCTATGATTCGACTTTCTTCCTCGGAGTAGTTGCATACTCGCAGTACTCTAGTGAATCGCCCTCAGATAGCGGTGATAAATAACGGACTTGATACGGAAAGTGGTGGCTGAGATCTTGGGCTATGTCACGAGAGGATAACCTTTTGAATTGCAAAGACTATCTTGTTGCATGGCTCAGCAGCCGGGAATGCGTATTCTCCTCTGTTCGGATTATCTTCCCCCGAGCGACGGCGGCGTCGAGCAAGTAGTGCAGAAGCTCGCCCTGCATCTCGTCAAGGAAGGGTACGAGGTGGGGGTTTTCACGCTGGACGACGGTAGCCGGGAATTCGAACTGCAGGATAATCCCGATATCTCGTTCTACACGGCTTCGGCGATCGACCTCACCGACACGATTGGACTGCAGAGCATGTTCTCGCTGTCAGCACTCCGTGAATTCGGCAACGTGCTGCAGGCGTTTCAGCCGGATATCGTGCATGCGCACAACCGTTTCTTCTACACCTCGGCTCTGGCAGCCCTCTGCTCGCTCCGTGCAGACTACAAGCTAGTGACGACGCTACATCTTGGCGACATCGGGATGATCTCAGGGATTGGTGGTGTTGCCGCGCGAACCTTCGAGCAGACGGTGAGTCGATTCGTCATCTCGCGCAGCGACCAGGTAATCTGCGTGAGCGCGGCCGCCGAGTCGATTGCGCGGTCGCTGGGCGCGACCCGGACCACGGTGATCCGGAACGCCGTCGACGTCGATGAATTCTCCCCGGCTCCCGTCGAGGGGAAGAGGCTGCTGTACATCGGTCGCCTCGTCCGCAACAACGGCATCCAGGATCTACTCAGCGCTTTGCCAGGTGTGCTGGAAGCGCATCCGGACGCGACAGTTGACATCGTCGGCAGCGGCCCCCTCGAAGCGGAGGTGCAGGAATCGATTCAACGAGATGGGCTCTCGGACGCGGTCACCGTCCACGACTACGTCCCGGACATATCGGCGATGTACGACCGCGCGAGCGTGTTCTGCCGGCCATCGTACTCGGAAGGCCTCCCGCTCACGATGCTCGAAGCGATGGCGTCCGGGGTACCACCCGTCGTGACGGCAATCGCGGGCGTGCCCGAAGTCGTCACGGACCGCGAGACGGGGCTGCTGCTCGAACCGGGGCACCCCGACGACATTGAGGCGGCGATCATTGAGCTGTTCGATGACGACGCGTTTCGAGTAGAGCTCGCCGAAAACGCCCGAGACTACGTCGTCAACAACCTCACGTGGGAACAGCGAACGGAAAGAGTGATGGCGGTCTATGGTAAGGTAGGTGGTAATGACTAGGAAATATGAAGTTGGCGTCGTCGGCTGTGGGTCGATCGCGAGGGAGCGCCACATCCTAGCGTTACAGGCGAATCCGCGCGTGTCGCTATCGACTGTGTACGATCACAACTGGCCCAACGCAGAGAAAGCCGCTGAAGATCACGACATCTTGAACGTGTACGACGACTACGAGGCATTTCTGGCATCCGATCTAGACCTAGTAACAATCAGTACACCACCGTTCACTCACGCAAAGTACTCTATCCGAGCCCTCGAAACCGACACGAACGTTCTCTGCGAGAAACCGATGGCGGTCGAACTGGAAGATGCGGAGGACATGGTCACGGCTGCGGAGGAATCAAATGCGGAGCTCGGAATCGTCCACAATTTTCTGTATTCCCGTTCCGTTCGGAAAGCGCGACAGCTCGTTCGGGATGGATCGTTCGGCGAAATCCGGTACGTCAAAGGGATTCAATTCAGCAGCCCACGACGCGATCTCCCCTCGTGGTACACCGACTTACCTGGCGGCCTGTTCTTTGACGAATCGCCACACCTTCTCTACCTCATCGAGGAGTTCATCGGCGGCCTCGACGTCGTAAACGCCACGTCACAGAAGAACCCCGGCGATGGACAACCCCTGAACTCAGTGACCGCTACGTTCGAGGGGACAGAAGACAGGCAGGGGCAGCTTTCCATGATATTTGATGCGCCCCTCTCCGAGTGGTTCTTCGTAATCTGCGGAACGAAACGCCTCGCCGTAGTGGACATCTTCCGAGACATCATCGTCCACGTCGGTCAAGAAGAGGAGCATTCCCCACTGGAGGTTCTCCAAACGTCTATCTCCGGGCTGGGTCAGTTCGGGTACGGAATGGTGAAGTCCGGAATCCACACCCTCCAGGGCGATCTCTTCTTCGGCTTTGAGACGGTGCTCGATCAGTACCTGAATTCGATAGAATCCTCAGCGTCGCCACCAGTCACTCCCGAACAGGGATACACGATTTTACAAGGGAGCCACTCCGTGCTAAACGAGATTAAGTAAGTCAACTCCGAAATGAGCACTATTAGACTTATTGTCTTCCTGGTGAGATTCAGGGTTCAAGAAAGTGCGAGGAGTACGCGAAGTCGACAGGCGACAAATAAGGAACAATGGTACTAGAGAAAGAGTACGAGTCAGTAGTCGAGTTTGTAAGGCAGGAACAACCCGCGACCGATTCGGTGTCTATCTGCGGCCAGTTTCGAGGGAGGGGAGGGGATGCCCGCGTCGTCGAACAACAAGCGATTGACCTGACGGAAGCAGGATATAATGTGACTATTTTTGCACTCGAAGCGGATATGGAATCACCAGAGGGGGTAGACCTCAAGGTCGTAAACCCCGTTCATGGCCATCCATTACTAAGCAAAGTCTACTGGATACTGTTCCCGCTGTTACCCTGGATGGTTTATACGGTCTGGAATCTCCGGAAGTTCGACACCATCATCGCCCACCGCTATCCATTCACGATTGCAAGTTCCGTTACGAGCACCATCACCGACGCGTCCTACGTATATTGGTCACACCCGTCTGCGAATACAGCAGAAGGCTTTTCCGGATTAGCTGGAGTTTGGTCACGGTTCATCCATCGGTTCGAAACAGGCGGATGGGCGATATCTAATGCAGATTATATCTGTGCGGTGAGTGAGGATTCAAAAAAATACCTAGAGTCACATATTGACCGGTCAGTCACTGTAGTTCCGAACAAGATCAATGAACGAAGATTCACGCAAGTGGCTGAGCCAGACGACCTGCGAGAGAAGTATTCGATTGACGACGACGATTACATTGTTCTATTTGTAGGCCGTATAACCGAGCGGAAGAACATACACTCACTAATCGAGGTCGTTGACAGTGTTTCTGAAGACATCGACAACATCAAGTTAGTAATTGCGGGTTCCGCGTCTCAACCAGACTATGCTGAGCGGGTAAAAGACCTATCTGGGCCTAACGTGATCTTCACCGGATACGTATCTGACGAAGATCTCGCTGGACTCTATTCGATATCCGATGTCTTTGCTACCTGTTCTCTGGAAGAAGGTTGGGGGCTGCCAATTACCGAAGCCCAGCACTTTGATACACCTGCTGTCGCATTCAATACCCATCCAGCAGCGAAAGAAGTCAATGACAAAATCATGGTAGAACAAGGGGATTATACTGCATTTGAGTGTGCTTTGCGGGAGTATATTGACTAAAGCACTTCTAACAGTTTGGCCTCAGTCTGTATGGCGGTGTTCATATAAGGATGAAGAATGAGGCGGGACAATCTTTAGGTGATTCATGCTCGAAATCGCCCGCCTCACCGGTGGTAGCGACGGCTTCGAGTTAGGATTTGTGGAGAGAGGCGACATCCGAGTCCGCGATGAAGATCGGTATCAGACCCCATCTGGCTGGATTATCACTTTCAGATACCGTTTTAATTCTCAATAGGTTGGGTGTCGAACGCTGTCGAGCGACCGTTCATAACTGGGTTCAGAAAGCCAATGTACAGCCGCTTGATTGTGCGAATCCGAATCACGTTGCGGTGGCGATACCATGATCCAGCTGAACGGACGACGCTTCTGGCTGTACGCTGCTGTCGATTCCGCAACGAACCGCTTGCTGTACGTCAAGTTCTCTCCGAAGAGAAATCAAGCGATTACCGAGATGGTCTTCTCCGAACCGCGAGAAACATCTCGTCGGTGACGCGATCTTTCTCGTCGATTCTGCACCATGGCTGCAAGCAGCACTCCACCGACACGGTCTCGATTACCGACACGAAAAACACGGTAATCGGAACAGCGTCGAACGTGTATTCAGAGAACTAAAACGACGAACTAACCAGTTCTTAAACTATTTCAGCAACGCCGAAGCAGATACCGTCGAAAATTGGGTTCAAGCGTTCGCCTTCGCATGGAACCGGCTTATCTGAACACTACCGAGGTTTTACAATAGGCTTTTGTAAATTCACTGGTCAGTAAAATCTATGATTGGTAATCTAGCTGAGCGAATTCAATCTCGAATACGGGGAATTGATCCAGGAAGTGCAAGCTATGTACTTAATAGAGTGCGGGACTATCGTGATTCGCTCGTCTACAATCTCCAAGACCAAGACGTTGGCAACTTCAATGTAGAGAACCCGAAAGACGTGATTATCATAACGGTTGACTGTCTGAGAAACGACCACACTACAAGCGGCGGTCACAAGCGTGATACCACCCCCTACTTATCTGAGAATTTCACCCATACAGAAGCGATCTCCCCTGCGTCTTGGACTTATAGTGCAGTCCCCTCGCTTCTGACTGGACGATACCCCCACAACCACGGTGCACGGTACGACACCGACAGCATGAGGGACTTGTCAACGTCTGACCCACCATACGGCGTTCGAGACGAGTGTCTCACCATTGCCGAGGTCCTTGATAGTCTGGGCTACAATATCTGGTTCGGGACTGCTATCGAGATGGCTGCGATTCCGCTCAGAGGGCGGATTCCGTCAATTAACAGGCGCCATGATGCAGATGCCGAGGCACTCATTTCCGAAGTGCAGGAGTGGTGGAATCAGACCCAGGGGCCTAAATTCGGGTACGTTCATCTTGGGGATCCCCACGAACCTCTTCACCAAGAAACGATAAAGAAAGCGGAGGCAGACCAGTTTGGCCCTATTCCCGACATTGACGGTCTATCCCGATGGCGGTTCAGGGACACGATTAGGCCGACAGACGAGTTTGAAGGTTACCGGGAAGGACGCGAGCTCCTGTACGACTCCGCAATCCGCTACGTTGACGACTGCCTCTCCTCAATTATGGAGGCGGTAGATGACGATACGTTAATATTTGTGACTGGTGATCACGGAGAAGAGTTTTGGGAATACTACGAATTCGAAAAGGAACACTTTGACGACCCTCGTGGGTACTACGGAACTGATCACGGACACGCACTCGTACCTCCCGTGATTGAGGTCCCAATATTCACGAACCAGAATATCACAAAAACGGATGGGTTCGCCTCGTTGGTAGATATTGTTCCGACCGTGTATTCAGAGCTGAGTGTTTCGCCTGTTCCGGACACTGATGGCATCTCACTGACTGAGAATTTTGATCGTCCCGTACTCTCACAGGAAATCGCCTACGGGAATAATCAATTAAGTGTCACTCACAAGGGAGAGCACATAATTACTGTTCCTGAGAATGGTGGTGTAATACATTTGGATTACGACACGTTCAAGGAGCAGAATCGGACAGGTAGAACGGACGATCTCTTGGACTACCTCCCCGATAGCAAACATGTCGGGGAGGATTCAGATGTGTCGGCAGAGGCCCGCCAGCGACTGGAAGACCTCGGTTATGCCGAGTAAAGAGATTTTGCGAAGTAGATGAGATATCACTCTATGCTGATGATTCTAAAATTGCTGTGTGAACACTCATGTATCGTAAGTTACTAACCAACAGACCCGTAGACTATGGCGATGGACCGCCCACCGATTACAATCTGCACAACGACGAAAAACTGTGCAGATGATCTTGACCGTCTTCTTGACTCTGTCATCGATTTTGCAGATGAGATTGTAGTAGTTGACTCAGACAGTACGGATGGAACAATTTCGGTAGCGGAGAACCATGGCGCAGAAGTATATCAACGTGACTTCACGGGCTTTGCGGGTATCAAACGATACGCCATACAGCAAGCGACTAACGATTGGGTTTGGATATTAGACGCTGACGAAGAGGTATCACCTGATCTACGGCATGAGGCGTTGTCAGCTCTTTCGAAAGCAGATGATACAGTAGCATTCAAAATGCGAAAGCGGAACTTAATGTTCGGTGAAGAAACGAATATCAGCCATCCAAAGCGTCCGTACCTTGCGAAAAAGGAAGTACTTGAGTTCAAAAATGAGATAATAAATGAAACTCTACAAGTTAAGGCTGAATATCGAAACAGAGTAAAAAAGCTAGGCTCTGAAATAACACACCATGCATATGAGTCAATTGGTGAGTATCTCGAAACTTGGGATCGTTACTCAACTCTTGAAGCAAAGCAAATTCGCAACCAAGGGAATGAGCGACCATTTCTCTACTATTTCATTTATGGACTTGGCGAATGTGTTTACTACCTATTTATAGAGGGCGCAATTCTTGACGGATGGCGAGGTATATTTTTTGCATTGATGTCTTTGAATTTCAGAATTGCAGTTTATGGGAAATTGAGGGGTGATGAAATTCTCTTGGGTGAGAAATTAAGGCCATAATAGAATACATCGAAATAAATCGCGGCAAACGCTTGAAGACGGCATCAAATGTTGTTGACAAACAGGTATATACGTGGACAATGTAGCGACCCCATCTGATGAGTTTGCAACACAAGGGGGGGGCGTGGGCGAAATCATCACTTCGGTCGTGTGTGCACGATAACAATGCAGCTATCGTCACTTTCGCCAGTTTCGGCGCTGTATTGTATACACTCTCGGTCACAATCGGCGCCTCTCCTCTCCAATCTGGCCTTGGATTTCTATTAGTGGCGGTCATGCCGGGAGTCTTAATCTTAGGGGCGCTTGGACGGGATCTGGACGACTGGCTGGTGATCCCGTATGTTGTCGTTATCAGCTTGGCCTACACAATGGCAGTTGGGGCGCTCGCCAGCGTTACTACTCACGGTGCCTCAATCCCTTCGCCGTTCAGGCCGCTCGGTTTCTATCTTTGGTACGGTGGCGGATTCGCAATTCTGTTGGTGCTGTTCCGGCTCCGTGGATTTTCGCCAGCACTCCCTGGCTCGGCAGATATTCGCACACTCAAGTCCCGGCACACTGCCCTTGCAGTGTTTCTCCTGCTCAACGTCGTCCTCGGAGCGTGGCTCCTGAATGACTATAACACGAATTCCGCGCTGATCGCCACCCTGGTCCTCATCTCGCTGACACCCCTGTTTGTAGTCCTCGATAACCCTGACAGACCCAGTCAAATTGTCTCGGCGTGGCTCCTCTCGCTCGCACTGCTGCTTCAAAACACGCTCATCGACATCAACCTCCAAGCAGGAGACGGCCGGTTCGAGCACTCACTCGGGATGGTATCGCTTATCCGGGGCTACTACGATCCGATGATGCTCTCTGTCCGGGCGACCTCGCTGCGTTTGACGGTCCTGAATCCGGCGTTTTCGCTTGCTACGGAGACTGATCTGTCGATCGCCGCAACGGTGTTCCACCCACTGACGCTGTCGGTAATTGCCATCGGCGTGTTCATTCTTGTTGAGCGCCAATATTCGACACGGGTCGCCTACCTGAGCGTCATAGTGGTAGCGTTTTCAGTACCATGGTTGAACACGATGTCGCGGAATACACGGACTGCGACGGCACTGCTCTTTGCTGTCGTCGCTGTCTGCGCGCTGTTTGACGCAAGTGATAACGGTGTAGGTGCAAGCGTCGTTCTCATACTCTCGCTATGTTCGATCCCGGCGACGCACTACGGTGCAGCACCGATGTTCCTAGTTCTACTCACGGTGGCGCTCGTCTCTCAATGGTTATGGAATACCTTCTTCAATGGCTCCGAGCACATTCTCCAAGTGCGTCACTTGCTCTCGATGGGCCTCGTCCTCGGGGGGTGGTTTCTCTACGCAGCACAGGGAAGCGGCTTTGAGTTCATGGTTCTCGCCGTCGCGAAGATGGTCGCTTCTCTCCTCGGCTCTACGACCGCCACCTCACAGGCGGGAACGGGAGCATCGCTGGCGATGCCTTCGCTCACCTATCAGATAATCAAGATTGAGTACATCGTGGTGCTCGGGTTCGCAGCAATAGGTCTGGTCATTGGGTTCACAGGCTTAGTCTGGCCCGAACGATTTTCTGGTGAGAGAATGGGTGAACACGTCGCTAGCGATATTCTGCCCGCAGAGTTCGGCTACTACGCGATCGGTGCGGGTGCTGCGTGTCTCGTCCCGCTTGCGTTCCTACCAAAGGTCGGACTTGGAATTCCCCGCATCTTCGTATTCTCAATGCTTTTTTTGGCACCGTTCGCCATTCTCACTGCCGTAGCGGGACTGCGGCGGGTTCGCGCCCCGCCAATGGCGACGATAGCCGCAGTGTTGGCAGTGCTGTTGCTCATCAACTCCGGTGGGATCGCTGCGGCCGTCACACACGACAATTCACCACAACCGTATCTTGACAAGCCCTACCGGCTCGAACACGGCTCGGAGAACACGATTTACGAGTTGTATCGTGTCTACCGAAGCGACCGTGGGTGGTCCTCATCAGATTGGCTCTACAATTACGCGCGCGGTGAGCAACTCTATGGGTCTGGTGTTCAGCCTCCAATGCGGACTTCGGAGCTAACGGGCCGGTCACCCTTGGAGCGCCCATCGCCCCTCATGGAACCAAACGCAACGATGTGTGACGGATTTATTAGACTCACACCCGGCGACTACCAGATCGGCGAAGTTGTGATCACACATCACCCCAATTTCGTTTACTACGGCAATCAGTCCATACCGCTCAACGCGGTTCCAACCGAAGGCCGGAATAAGGTGTTCGCAGCGGGACAGACAAACGTGTACACACCGTGTAAGTAGTCCGGTTTGGTAACTCTCCCGGGCGATTTTAGCGGACTCCAGTGAGGATAAATAGGTCATTTGCTGCAGCCAATTCCGGAAACGTAACTTCCGCCAATCGCTTTTCCCCGACTCTGTATTCAAGGGATTTCAACTTTTGTTCGACACTATCGGCGGGTGAGCCATATCGACCATGTGACTCAACGATGAGGCGTGAGGGGAGGGGTCCGTTGCGGAGTTGGTCAAGGATTTTTTGTTCTGCTCCTTCGCAATCAAGGACCAAAACGTCGGCATTAGGTAGATCGGTTGCGGGTATCGTTTCGGCGTCTCCATGACCACTATAGACGTTAACGTCTTCTCCGACTACTGCGTGGTTGAAAGTCACTTGCCCGGCGACATTATTTAGAGCAACAGTTCTCTGGCAAGTATTGAGTTGTTCCCGGTTCCCTTCAAAGACGTGAACAGATCCATCCTGCCCTACCTGTCTGGCAGCGACAACTGTCGACACGCCGATCCCGCCTCCGACAATAATTACCTTGTCGCCCGACTTGACCAGGGACTGCAATTCTGCGACAAGACCGTGCTCGTAGTTAGCTGGTGACTTTCCTGGAATATATGGGTCAAAGATACAGCCTTCCGCCTGCACCCCGTTGAACGAGATAGTGGAAGATGGAAGGTAATCGCGCAAAAACCGAGAATAGATGTATTGAATTATAAATGATGGCATTGATCGTAGGGGTAGTGTTCTAACCACATAATCCAAAGATGACATTATCTAATTAGACGAATTACAGTAGGAAAAGGCTACTGATGGGCATGATGAATGAGCACAGCCAAGGAATGGGCATTGATACATTGAGATAAATCGACTAATGAAACTAGGGTAGGACAACATTCCAACGCTTAACTTATAAGAGGTGAGTTGCCAAAATGGTATAGAGAAGAAGCATATAGTCTATTCGTTTTGTCATTCATAAATGGGTAATCTAGATGAGAAGGTCGGAGATCTGTTTGAAAGCTCTACAATCATATTTATAGGTCTAATTGTCGGGAACGGTCTGGCGCTGTTCGCTGAAACCCTCATCGCGAGGTCACTTCAACCGTCTATCTATGGATCCCTAGCACTTGCATATACGATTGCGTTGTTGAGTAGTCGTATCGCCGACTTCGGCATCAAGGATGGGGTGGTTCGAATGGTCTCAACTGCAAATGATCTCGGCGAACGGACCCATATCTTTCAGCATGGCTTGATGATTGTCTTCTCTACCGCACTCATAATCGGAATTTTCCTCACCTCCGCGCGCGGTTTAATCGGCGGTTTAGTTGATGATCCGAAGGTGAGCTCGTACCTCATTTTCTTTGTTCCATTGGTCATGTTGCTAGCTCTCCGTGCAGTCGCGTTCGGGATGTTGCGGGCCGAAGGACGATCATTAGCAGCTGCGATTGCCCGAGATTTCTTGGGTCGAATTCTCCCACTTAGTGTTCTAGGTTTAGGTATTCTTCTCGGAGTGCCGGCTATGGGTGCTATCGGGTATTGGTTGAGCGTTTCAATTATTGTACTTGGTGTGAGCTTTGTAGTTCTCCATAGCCGCTACCCGCTGGTTAAGTTACTAGATGTGGATGTGAGTCGGGACACCGTTTTCAGATTAACTCGCTTTTCGCTGCCGCTTGCGATGAGTGCCTATATTCTCATACTCCTCTCTCACTTAGATATCCTAATGATTGGATATTTTCTAGAGTCCAATCAAGTTGGGTACTATCGGGCGATTCAGCCCCTTCGAAGAGCGTCAACATTGTTGATGACGTCGTTCACATTTCTGTTCCTGCCAGTTGCCACCCAATTCTACGAAAACGACAATATTTCAGGATTAGAGCGTTTCTATACGGTCTCAACGAAATGGCTTGCAGCGGGCACCCTACCAATGGTTCTCGTCTTCGTTCTATTCGCCGACGACGTGGTTCGGACGTTATTCGGGGCTGCGTACTCGCCTGCTGCTCCAGCACTCGCGGTACTGGTGTCCGGATTCTATTTCAGAGCAATTGTTGGGCTAGATAGCGAGATCGTCAAGGCGATTGACTACACAAAAATCGAGTTCTGGTCAGCCATGGTTGGTGTGATAGCGAACATCATATTGAATATTTACTTAATCCCGAGAATCGGGATTGTCGGTGCAGCAATCGGGACCGGGGCGGGATATATTATCTACAATATTGTAGAGGTTGTAGCAATCTATCGTAGAATCGGAATTCATCCGTTCGGGATGAACAATTTCAAGCCACTCATCGTTACGACCATCATCGCGCTGGCGATACATCAGACCACGACGCACATCAAGTTCGGCATAATCGGCTTAGCTGTTCTCGGAACGCTGTTCGGGATTATAACCCTGATTTCGATAGTCGCGACTCGGAGTTTAGACGAAACCGACCTCCTCTTCATCGAAAGAATCGAAGACCGAACCGGGTTAGATCTCAGTCTTCTAAAAAAGAAGCTAAGTAGCTGACTAACCCGGTTCAACCTCAACTCCTTAATCAAGTAGACTGACTTGCCGGTTGTCGGGACGGGTATGAAGGAAGCCAAGATGATCAAGTACGCGAACAACTCCTTCCTCGCGGCCAAAGTCTCTCATCAACGACATCGGGAACATCTGCAAGGAGCTCGGCGTCGACGCCTACGAGGTCGCCGACGCGATCGGCCTCGACGACCGCATCGGCGAGCAGTTCCTCCGAAGCGGCCTCGGCTGGGGCGGAAGCTGCTTCGAAAAGGACACCTCAGCAATCCGTGCTGCCGCCCGCGCAAAGGACTAACGAACCACTGATGCTCGATGCCGCCACCGAAATCAACGACCAGCAACCCAAGCGCCTCCTCTCCTTCATGGACAACCACGTCGACGTCAGCGGAAAGCGCATCGCGGTCCTCGGCCTCGCGTTCAAACCCGGCACTGACGACGTCCGGAACTCCCGAGCTATCCCCGTCATCGAGAGCCTCCAACAGCGTGGCGCTGAGGTCATCGCCTACGACCCCATCGCTGCCGAGAACATGCGCAAGCACTTCCCCGACATCCAGTACGCAGAAAGCCCCATGGCCGCACTCGACGGCGCCTCGGCTGCCATAATCGTCACCGACTGGGAGGAGATCACCGCACTCGACGAGGAGTTCGATGCAATGGCCACGCCTGTCGTCGTCGACGGCCAGCGTGCAATCTCTCGTCGTGACGGTATCGTCTACGAAGGACTGACCTGGTAACTGCCGACCCAATCGGTTTTCGAAGTCCGTAGCACACCATCCAGCGAGAGCCTCAATTATGGCCAAATTCGGTTCGTCCCCCGACATTTATCACCCCGCCGCCCTACAGACATATCTAGCGAACCACCAGACGGCGACGAGTGCTGTAACGCAGCGTGACGATATCTAATCGGCCACCGCCGGAACATTTATAAGCAACCCGGCGCCGTCGTGTGAATACAAATCGTCACGTTTCGTGACTGTACCTGCAGGAAATTACTTGTTTTTCTGATAAATTCGATACAATGGCGACGTCCATCCAGCTTCGGACTAACCAACCGTCACCATCATAATTTTGCACTGGGAGATCGAAACAATCACCACGGCGTCGTCCGTCTCGCCGCGCTGTTGGAGTATCTTGACCTTCTGTTGGAGCGAAAACCGATGAAACTGAACAAAGCATCATTGAAAACCCCGAATACAAAATGGACTACCCGATGGGTACCCCGTAGTTCTGATGTCGCGCCAGATGTTCGGCAGCGAGTAGCTGTCGACCGCTGTTCGTCAGTTTCGGTTTTTGTTTGGTGGTACTGATTACTGTCGAAAGAGAATGGTTTGTGACTGGTGGAACGGTACTGAAGAACGAAGCTCGGACAGAGGCTGTCCACTGCGTCACTGAGGAAGAACTCGGAGTATCCGTTATCATTGACGATTATATCAGTACCTATGAGTGTTTCTATGATACCTCTGAGATCGAGGATTTGGACCCGAAACACAACGTTGCGACCACGTATCGCTGCCAATTCGAACACGTCGACTCTGACTGCTCAGGTGGCGACCAACACAGTATGCTTGATGTCCCCGTCCACCGTACGAGGGTCTTCATCCGTACGTTGAACGGTATCTTGACCATCTCTAAGAACAATACTTCGATACTGAGAATCTCGATCACGAAAACACCACCACGGAACTCAGAGAAGGTATTGTGGAAATATATTAACCAACAAGACCTCAATCTCATCCCGATGTGTTGGTTAACACCACTCTGTACGAAGACTAAGGAATTCAGTTAATTCAATCACATTATTGCGATTACTGATGGCCAGAAAGCATATACCGATCTTCTAGCTATCGCACCACCATGGACCGGGGCTCAACCGGTGCATACCCACCCCGCACATATGATCACACGGGCAGTCACCATCGAAGACATCGATGATCTGTATCTGACGTGGAACAGCCATATCAACGGTTCCGCCCTCTATCGCCGCGCCCTCCGAGACGAGATGGAGCTCCGCGACGTCGACCCGGACGAGCTTCGTGACCTCTTCGAACGGGCCCGCGAACAGGGCTACACGAAAGACGAGATCGTCGACGAGACCAACCGCTACGCTGATCTGAAAGCACTCGTCGACGACGCAGAGGAGTAACCCGCTATGTCACAGGACAATACGCCCTCCGAGACGGCTTCGAATCGCGCCGACAGCCAGTCCACGGCGGCGAGCAGGCTTCCCAAACAGGCCATGCTCATCGTAGTCCTCCTGAGCCTGTTCGCTGTGGAACCCGCCGCTGCACAGACGAACGCCGTCTGTAGTGCGGACAACCTCCCCAGCATGATCGAGGGCTTCTTCCAGCTCACTACCGCACTGGGCATTGTCGGCCTCGCGGTCGTGTGGCAGGCCGACTCCCTTATCGAGATGTTCACAATCACGCCCGACCAGAAGAAGGGGCTCAAACGGCACAAGCGCTCGGCCATGAAGTCTACGGTCGTTCTCGTCGCCCTTGGACCACTCTACACCGTTGCCGGATCGATGATGGGGCTTCCGCTGGCGCAGTGCGTCGACCTCGCCCCCTGGTAACCGATTCCCAACCCCCGTCGAACGCCCTCATGAAACACCGAGAGCTCTCCGTGCTCATGGCCGCCCTGTTCGTGACGAGCCTAGTCACGGGTCTCGTCACAGCCAGCCCGCCACGGCCGGAAACAGAGGGAAATGGCCTCACTGAAAATGAATCGGCGACGCTGTGGTCTCGCGACGCGGACAACTACATCAGCCAGGAGAAGTACCAGCAGCGATACGGCGAGAGCCGGACCGCGATGCACCAACTCGCGAACGGGACGGACATCACGTTCACGCGCCCGCCGGCGACAGCTGCAACATGGACGCGGAACGATTTCGCTGATCTCGAAGCCGGTGGATCGGATACGTCCGTACATCCGCCCCACGCGAGTCTCGAAGACGGCGTGTTTATCGAGGACGCCCACGCCACGGTGTTCGCAGTGCAGCCGTCGACGCGAGGTCACTTGGAGTCGGGTGACACGCCGCTCTATATCGCGCCGAACGGCACGATGCGGGGGTTCGTTGACTACCGTGTTCGCGTCCCGAACGGAAGCTCTTCGGGGAACACGACGATCGAGTGGTCGCTCGCGAGCAACGAGGTCGAGGAGGTTCGATTGCAGAAGGACGGCGAAACCATCGTCGAGCGCGACGGTTCGCACACGCCGGCCCTCGACTACCAGATCGAGGATGACTGGAGTGCAAACCTCACGCTTGAAGCCGAGATCAGCGTCCGGTTGAAGAAGACCACGCGAATCGACCGAGGCGACGAGACCGATGTCGAGGTCACGTACCGAACCGAATCGCTCAACGTCTCGGATTCGATCGCCGTCGAGATCTACGACCTCTCGGCGTACCCCTACTACGCCGAGTATCCCAATGGTGACGCCGGTGTGGCTATCTTCCAGTCCAGACCGTGGCAGGGGTACACGCTGACGGAGAATGGAAGCGCACGAGTGCGTGGCGTCTGGCGGTTCTACACCGCACGGAACACCAACTGGGATACACTCGTCAGGTCGAACCGGACTGACAGCGCCACCGTCGAGTCTGACGCGATTCCAGTCTATGTTCACGCGTACCCGTCGCGAATCGGCCCGCGTGCTGAACCAGTTCGCAATGGTCCAGAGATTATCGACACCTGGGGCACTGACCGACCGTCTCCGGTCGGCACACTCGGTGAGAACATCAACATCGACATCGTCAACCAGTCGTACACGACGACGTACGGCGTCGCAGTTCGCGCGGAGACCGTCGACCGCGACGCGCTCCAGATAGCGGGGATCGTGCGGGGTGTGAACGCCTCGATTGTGGCACCTGATGCTGGCTCAGAGCGGCAGCTCCGGCGCAGTAATCTGACTGTTGAGGTTCTCCAGCAGAACGAAAGTCAGGCCACACTCCGCATCGAACTCCAGGATAACGAGACCGGCGCACCAATCGTGCTCAGCGATCCCGACCGACGATATCCAATCGGCGGGAACACTCGCAACGGCTACATCACCATCGCGGAGCAACGCGTCGAGACCAACGCCTCCGGGGTGGCGATTGTGACGATCGAGGAGCCGGGTATCTACACGGCACGGTACCATCCGGGTTCGTGGCTCGGGCACGAACCCGCGTATGTGAGTGCGACGGCAACTGCTCGGTGGCATCCGCTCGGCACCATCGACGGGTGGTTCGCGTTCATGTTCGAGGTCGGCTGGCAGCTCATCCCGTTTCTTGTGATGTTCTACGCTGGCAAGCGGCTCCTCCGAATGCTCGGTCCAGAAGACATCTTCCAACGGAACCCATAGTCCGTAAGTTAACCCACCGCTAAACTGGTGAGCTTTCAGCATGAATTCCCACTCTAACCGAATCCGGTACGGGACCTACCCCGTTCGTGGTCAGCATCCCGCTGTTCAAGCGCACACCTACGGGTGCGCCTCCCTCGTCTCCAGTCTGGTTACGAAGGAGTGTCAGCCCAATGTTCTTGGCTGCGTTGTAGTCCGCATGGTTCTCGTACCCACACGAGTGACAGGAGAACGACTCCCCGTGTCGGTTATCTTCGTGGGTGAATCCGCATGTCGAGCACCGTTGGCTCGTGTACTGCGGATTCACCTGTTCGACCGTGATGCCACAAGTAGTTGCCTTGTACTCGACGTAGTCGTACAGGCGATGGAACGCCCACTCGTGGAACTCGCGAGCGTTGGGCATTCGCTCACGGATGTCTGTCAGATCCTCGAACGCGATGGTCGTACATCCTGCGTGGACAGCCTCGTCGACGAGTTCGCTGGCCACACGGTGGAGGTACTGGTCAAAACGCCCAGTTTCCTTCCGACCGACGGCCTGGATGTTCTCGTGTGCCCATCGCGTCCCGCACTCCTGAAGCGACTCACGGCGCTTGACGTACTCCGTCCGCCAGTGGTTCAGTTCGTCACCAGACCAGAACGACCCCGTCGACGTAACGGCGAGGTTCTCGATCCCGAGGTCTACCCCGAAAACCGTTCCGTTCTCAGGCAGGTCGGGAGCGTCCACGGTCGCCTTTATTCGAACGTGGAGGTAGAACGACCCACTACGGTAGTGGAGTGTCGCGCCGGTCGTCTCGAACTCGTCGTTCAGAAGATAGTTGGAGTGGGGCGTCTCACGGCTTTCGTCCGGGAGTACGTACTCGACTGTCACGCGCCCATCGACCGTCGAGAGCGTCGCATGGCCGTCAAAGAAGGTTGCGTTGCGCTGATTGTATTCACAGAACGGCGTCGTGAACGTCGGAAGGGATGCGTACTCACCCTTCGACCACGTCGCGACGGTACTCTTGAGAGCGTCGACAGCGCGGTCACGAGCAGACTGAACGTGGTTGCTATGCAACTCCGTTCGATCACGGAGCTCGTCGTAGGTCTGCTCGTGAAGGACGGTCTTCCGTGTCTCGGCCCACTCACCATCGTAGGCTTCGTCTACGACGTAGTTCGCTGCGTCGAGAAACTGCTGGATCGTCTCGTGAAGAAGGTCCGCGTCGCTGTCGGTCACCTCGAGCTTGATGGGAACCGTGCGACGGACCTCCACACAATCATAACAACTGCTATGCACTTAAGAATTAATAAGAGGCTGGTGAATCAGCCAGCCACCGATGGTGTACAGTGTCAGAATCGTGTCGGCTTCCTCCCACCCCTGAAGGGTGGGTTTCCGCTTCGAAGAATCTATGACTAGAAACCACCCACACATCAGTCGGCGAATCGCCCTCCGAACAGTCGCAGGTGCTACCCTCGTGAGCGTCGCTGGCTGTCTGAACGACAATGGCGGGTCTGGAACATCTAGTGATGGGACTACCCCCTCAGGTAGCAAAGGCCCACTCACGCGTGTCGCTGTCGAGGGAACAACGCTTGTCGTAGAACTCTCCGAAGAAGCCGATGTCAACCAAGTCAATCTCATCCAGCCGAATGGGGAACTGTTCGGTCAACGTGACGTAGCTACAGGAGCACAGCAGGTCTCATTCGAGATTGGAACGTCCTACGCCCCAGGTGAGTATCGTGTTCTCGCGCTAGAGGGCGAAGAGACTGTGCAGGAGTCCGCTCTATCCGTTCAGCCGAATCTTAGCATCGTGGAAATGGGGATCGGGAAGAATCAGCCTGAAAAGATGTGGGATAGCTCGAGTGATAAAATCTCAAAAGAGGCCTTCGTATCTGTCGAAAACCAAGGTAGTGGCCCGGATGCGATCACGCAGCTCCTCTTCGTTGGTGATGTTCCATATCCCTCGGATGAGGAAGGGACGAACTATGATGAAAACGACGATGTTAGTGGTATATACAACCCAGAAAAGGATACAGAAGTTGACGAGGTAGTGATAAAACCGGGAGAGCAGCTTACACTGTACAGTTACCGTTCACCGTTTGCGTTCGTTCGAGGTGAGGGGACTTCGTGTGAGAGCGAAGAACAAACCGGAAGCTTCGAAGTCATTCTAGAAACACGAGTAGGGGCTAACCGAATTTCCAATCCTTACAGTATCCACTACTCCGCATCAGAAGAGTTCGATAATTGTGAGATCACAATTAGTGAGGACTAACGATGGTGGACCTGATTGATATCGTCCTAGAGGGATTCAAAGACGTCGTCGATTGGGTGATTTCTCTCTTCATGGAGGGGTTGAACACCGGTTATGAAACCCTCACTGAGGAGATGTTCGGGACTCCGACGCCCGAGACGGAAGGTGCATTTGTCTTTGGTGCGCCAACAAACGGGCCCTGGCCAGCAATTCGCGATGCGTTGGTTGGAGGTGAGATTATGCTTATCTCACTGCTCCTTCTGGTGATGTGCATTCAAGGGCGGCACACAGTCCGGATTTTCAATATCGGAAGTGCATATGAAGCGAGACGGACAAAGAAGACCGCTTGGGTTGGCGCATTTCTCATCATCAGCTGGTACTGGGTCAGTGTTCTTGGTCTCTACATCGTCGACGGGTTCACGATCGCGTTGATGCCGAGTCTGGAAACCCTGGGTGATGCGATGCTGAATTTCCTCAAAGAGTCACTGACCAATCCAGGGCTTGCATTCATGTTCGCAATCGTTGGCGGCCTCTCGATGTGGGCACTTGAGGCCCTCTACTACATTCGAGAGGTGTTACTGTACGTGTATGTCTACGGAATGCCGATAGCGTTTGCTCTCGCCTATGGTAACGTTCCAGTCCTTTCGGACATCGCGATGGGATTCTCTAAACGGTTTGTTCCTTTGGCGGTTCTACCCCTCCCAGCAGCAGTCGTGTTCAAAGGATACGATCTGCTCTATTCGCAAGGAGCGCTCACGCCAAATAGTGCATTTCTGAAATACTTGATTGCCGCTTCACTGCCTCTCATTGCGCTCTACATCACGTGGAAGACGTTCAAATACGCGACGCCGTTGACGGCCAAAGTCGTCGGCGGGGCGACGAAAGGCGCAGCCCTCATCGGCGGTGTCGCCGCCGGGGCCTACGTCGGTGGCGCCGGCGTCGCGACGACCGCCGCTCGGTGGGGGCCGAAAGCCGCCGCTGGCCAGGCCGTCGCGCAAAAAGCAGCTGCCCGCGGTGGACACGGAGAAGACGGTAGCGGCACGCCGTCGTACCGCCGTACCGAGAATGACCCCGGTGGAGCGACAGCGGAATCGGAGAGTGACGACCGTGGGATGGAGTTTGATCGAGGAATCCACTAACAATGTCAGCAGATCAAGACGCGGCCGCACGGCGCATCATGGATCAGTTCGGTGAGGAGAGTCGCATCCCGTATCTCAATATCGAGGAAGGCGACGTCGGCATGCTCATCGCCTTCCCCATTATTGGGCTGTTTATCGCGGGCCTCACCGGCATCGAGTCGCTCGCCCTCCCCTTCGTCGCTGGCGGGCTTGGCTTTGGCGTCGCCGTCATCTACGTCTCACCAACCCACCTGAACGCCTGGACATGGACCAAAGACGTCTATCGGTACCTCAAACGGCCCCAGGTCACGTTCAGTGCACCCACCGACGCCGACACGAGTACTAACGAGGCAGAGCGAAACGAGGGTGGACTCGCGAACTACACGCCGTTCAAGCCGGACGAGCGAACGCAAGACCTCACGAACATCAAGCGGGCATGGCCGGGCGCTGGTGCCATCCAGCGTGAAGACGGCGCGATGGAGGCGTTCATCGAGATCGATCCAGCGAACATGGATTTCGCAATGTCCGACGACTGGGCGCAACTCCAGGACGCTGGCGAAGAGTTCGCCAACAAAGAACTGGACTCGAAGCTCAAACTCCACGCCACAACCCGTTCCTTCCCAGTCGAGCAGATCACCGAGACCATCGAGGATCGACTCACGGACGAAGACGTCACGGAGAACCCGATTTTCCGGGAACTCCTCGAAGAGTACCGAGAGACACGGCCGAAGGAGATGCGTGACCGGGGTATTCAGCAGGTCCGGTACTACATCGGCGTTGAAGTCAGTCCGATAGAGGTCTACGACCGCTTCCGCGACGAGGGCACCCCCGCAGAGAAGCTGACCCAGTTCCCCGTCATCGGCTTCCTGTTCAACCCGTTCGTCACCCGCCGCGAGGACCTTACCGACGTCGAACGTCGTGCGCAGATGTTCGAGAAGCTCGACAGTCGCGTGAACGACGTGCGATCCGAGTTCATCCAGCAGGCGTCTGGCTGGTCCGCACGCCGGCTCAGCACGGTCGAGCTGTTCGTCCTGAATATGGACTTCTGGAACGGCCGCGAACACGACTACGACGAGGCGGAGCGTGTCGTTCGCGACCAATCGATCATCGGCCATTCGCGCCGGGAGGACCCACACGATGCGTAACGTGATCCTCCAGACAGGTGGTGGCGTGCTTGGCCCCGTCATCGGGTGGCTTCAGAACCTGACACCAGCAGAGGGTGCAGTACTTGCCCTTGTGGTGGGTCTCGGCCTTGGCGTCGGCAGTAAGTACCTCTGGGACCGCTTCACTGCGGATGATCAACCAGATGTGGACTTCACCGATGTCCTCGACGAGGAGACACTCGAAGAAGGCGAGGCCGAACGCAAGCTCCTCGACGACATCTCCGAGTCGCACAAGACCGTCACCGCGCCCGGAGCTGTCGAGTGGGAAACGCGCGCGGCACGGGTCGGCGAGCAGTGGACGACGACGCTGTACATCGCCGACTACGCCGATTATCCCAGCGATGGCTATCTGAGCGACCTCTTCGAGATGACGGACGTCCAGTTCGATTTGACGGCCCACATCACGCCGAAGAACCAGGAGCGGGCCCGGAACGAACTGCAGGACATCGCGGACGACCTGCAGGTCGACGCCGATATCGAACAGAGCGTCCGTAGCGCCTACCTCCAGGAGCGCGCCAACGAGGCCGCAGCGACGTACAAGGCCGTCGAGAATGGCGCGAACGTCTTCGACCAGGGGATGTTCATCACCGTCCGGGCCGACGAGAAAGAGGAACTGCGGGACGCCGTCCAGGAGGTCAAGAGTGCGCTCCGCGATGATCCATCGAACCTCACGCCGAAGACCGCGATCTGCCGGCAGGACCTTGCCCTTCAGTCCGCCGCACCCATCGGTGACAACGAGTTCGGCCGCGAGTCCATCGCGCTCGGCGGCGCCGTCGGCGCGTTACTCTCCTCGCCGCACAACGCGACGATTCTCGAGGAGGGCGGGGTCGAGTTCGGGATCCACAAGGACAACCAGAGCCCGGTCGTCATCGATCCCTTCTCCCGAGACAACGGGTACGCGATGTTCACCGTCGGCGATACCGGCTCGGGGAAGTCGTTCAGTTCGAAGCAGAACTTCATCCGGTCGATCGAGCAGAGCAAGGACCGCATCGGAATCATCCTCGAACCATTGAACAACTGGGCCGGCGTCTCAGAGGCGCTCGACGCCAAGCGGATTACCGTCGGCGGGACGCTCGGCCTCAACCCCTTGGAAATCCGCGAGACCCCCGAACACGTCCAGCGGACGATGGGTGAGGACGCGAGCCCGTTCAACGAGAAGCTCGACGACGCGATGAGCTTCCTCACGAACTTCTTCGCCCTCCGCGGTATCTCGCTGGGCGACCGGCGGACGACGCTCGAACTCGGGCTCAAGCGCGCCTACAAGCGCCAGGACATTACGGACGACATCTCCACGCACAGCAACCCGAGCCCGACCATCCGCGACATGATGGACGTCTTCGAGGACATGATCGACGACCCCGAAGAGTTCGTCGTGCGGTCCGACGAGGAGGCCGGGAAGATCAAGGACGACGCGACGTGGTTGCTCGATCAGCTTCGCCCCTTCGAGGACGACGGTCGCCACGCGAATCTCGGCCAAGAATCCGACTTCGACATCCGGGACGAGAAGGTCATCTACCTCGACCTCGCCCAGCAGGAGGGCAGCGTCGACAGCAGTACGGCGCTGACCATGCAGCTGCTCATCTCGCTGGTCTACGAGCGAGCGAAGGTCTCGGAGAAGGAGGTCGTGTTCTACATCGACGAGGCCCGGTACATCATGCAGGACGCCGCGAGCCTGGCGTTCCTCGAGACGGTGTTCCGCCACCACCGTCACCACGACCTCTCGATTCGGCTGGTCACCCAGACCGTCGACGAGTTCTTCGAGCACGCCGAATCCGAGGCGATTCTGGACCAGTGCGCGGTCAAGCAGTTCCACCGCCTCGACGGGATGGACGAGGAATGGGCCGAGGAGTTCGGATTGAACTACGCCCAAATGCGGTTCGTTCAGGACGCTGTCCCCGGCAACGAGGACGCCGGCTTCTCCGAGGCACTCGTGGGCGTCGACGGCGAGTGGCGCGGCATCCAGGTCAAAGCGATGCCCAAGGAGAAGCAGGTCATCGACTTCGA
>NZ_FNPB01000014.1 GCF_900107195.1 Halobellus clavatus | reverse complement strand
CGAGGAGAATCCCGATCGCTGTTCGGGTGTTCGACCGCAGGATCTCGATGTGGTCGGAGCGCGGCTCCGTCAGGACGGGCTCGTCACCCCGCTCGGTGTCCCGCATAAATCGGCTGGTTGAGTATGATTGGAAGGATTACTTAACGCTATGGGGCGGACGGTGGATCGCGTACAGTCCCGACGCGGACCGTTCGATGCAGGCCGCCTGACGCGGACTGTTCGACGCAGGCCGCCTGACGCGGACTGTTCGACGCAGGCCGCCTGACGCGGACTGTTCGACGCAGGCCGCCTGACGCAGGTCGGACCCACCGTCGCAGTCCGACTATGCGGAGAGTATATACAGAGTAAGCGAGAGGGTTGGATACGAACGTCTTCCTATGCAGCGTGTCGATCCTTTCGTCCCGACGACGACGCTCGCCGAGCGCATCCGCGACGGGGACGTCGCGCCGAGCGATGCTGTCGCGACATACCTCGACCGCATCTCTCGGGACAATGACGACCTCAACGCCTTCATCACCGTCACCGACGAATCAGCGCGAAGAGCGGCCGAGCAGGCCGATCGAGCGGTCGACGACCCCGAAGAAGCACTCGGACCACTCCACGGAGTTCCGATCGCTCTCAAGGACTTAGAGAATCCGAAGGCCGGCGTTCGGAACACGCTGGGGTGCGTCCCGTTCGCTGACGCCGTCGCCGAGCGGACTGCAACGACGGTACAGCGGTTCGAGAAGGCCGGAGCGATCGTCCTCGGGATGACGAACGTCCCGGAACTGGGCCACGCTGCGGTCACGGACAACGAACTCCTCGGGCCGACCGCGACCCCGTTCGACGGCGACCGAAACGCCGGTGGGTCCTCGGGCGGCAGCGCCGCCGCCGTCGCCGCCGGGATGACGTCGGCGGCGATCGGCAGCGACGCCGGCGGATCGGTACGCATCCCGGCCTCGTTCTGCGGCATCTACGGGTTGAAGCCCTCGTTTGGCCTCGTCCCGCTGGACACTCGCCCGAACGCGTTCGAGAAGAGTGTTCACCACGACGTGAAAGGGCCGCTGACCCGGACCGTCGCCGACGCCGCTCAGGTGATGGACGTCTTAGCCGGCTACGACTCGACCGATCCCGACAGTCTCCCGTTCGAGATGGACTTCCTGGGGGCCGTGAACCGCTCGATCACAGACCTCCGCATCGGGTACAGTCCGGACCTCGGCGTGTTCGACGTCGATCCCGCCGTACAGTCGGTCGTCGAGGACTCGCTCTCGGCGCTCGTCGACGCCGGGGCGACGGTCGAGGAGATCAGCCTCGATCACGGGCTCACGGCCGACGAACTCAAAGACGCCTTCCTCACGACCTGGGCCGTCCACCTGCGGAGCATCACCCGAAACATCGAACAGCACGCCGAGATCGACTTCTCACAGCGACGAGACGAACTCTCGGACTCGCTGATCGAACTGCTAGACATCGCGGCCGACCGGGGCGTCGACGACCTCGCCGACACCGGCATCGTCCGGACCCGGATGTTCGACGCCATCCAGTCGGTGTTTGAGGCGTACGACCTCCTCGTGACGCCGACGACGGGGACGACGGCCCCGGACCTCCGACCGACGCACGACCACTGGGACTGGGTGGCGCGGCGGTTGCTCACGTGGCCGTTCAACTGGACGGACCACCCCGCCGGCACGGTACCCGCCGGGACCGACGACGAATCAGCACCGGTGGGGACGCAACTCGTGGGGCCGCGCTTCGGTGACGAGACCGTGCTCGCTGCGAGCGCCGCGTTCGAGCGTGAGCGGCCGTGGCAGTACCTCTACGAGTGAGCGTCGACTGCGGCGCTGTTCGACCGGCGCGGGCCAGCGCGCTCGCGGGAGACGGAGAATGGGCGCGAAAAGCAATCGACATTTTTGCGAGGAGCTTCGACGGGTGGGTATGGAAGACCTCGGTACCCCGGTCCTCGACAACCACCTCCACCTCGACCCGGAGCACGGCCGCGGACTCGAGGCCGTCCGCGACTTCGCGCGGCTCGGCGGGACGCACCTGCTCGTCGTGAACAAGCCGTCGTGGCTCCTCGGCGTCGAGGCCGAGACGGGCGACGACTTCGACTCCGTCTTCGAGACGACCGTGGACGTCGTCTCCGAGGCCAGCGAGTTGCTGCCCGGCCGCGCGTGGCCCGTACTCGGCGTTCACCCCGGACTCGTCTCACGCCTCGTCGAGGACCGCGGATTCGCCCCCGAGGAGGCGAGCGAACTGATGCGCGCCGGCCTCGACCGCGCTGCTGAGTTTGTTCGCGCGGGCGACGCACTGGCCCTGAAGTCAGGCCGACCGCACTACGAGGTCTCCGATGCGGTCTGGAGGGCCTCCAACGACGTGATGCGCCACGCGTTCTCGCTGGCGGCCGACCTCGACTGCGCCGTCCAGTTGCACACAGAGGCGGCGGACGATCTGACCAAGATCGCCGAGTGGGCCGAAACGCGGGGACTGCCCGCGCACCGCGTGGTCAAGCACTACGCCGGCGGGATGCTCGCGGGGCCGACCCCGAGCGTGATGAGCGAGAAAGATCGGCTCGAAGTCGCCGCCGACCGGGCCGAACCGTTCTTGATGGAGACGGACTTCGTCGACGACCCGGACCGGCCGGGTGCGGTCCTGGGCCCGAAGACGGTCCCGCGTCGCGTCCGCTGGCTGCTCGACGCGGGCCACGACGATGCCGTCGCCAACGCGCACGTCGAGACGCCCGACCACGTCTACGGGATCGACACCGAGGCGACGCTGTCACGGTAGCGCCGAGAGGCGGCCCGAGAGCGCACCGGAACGCGAGGGCGACCGAAACACGCCGTGATCTCCACATTCACCCCCGCTACGGGCCTCTCTTGACCCGTCGTGACCGCCTCGTTCCAGCGCTCGACAAGAAAGGCATTTGAATCCCGGCGGGAATGGTGCAGTATGACCGAGGCCGAAGAGACCTACTACACCGAAGAACGCTGGCACAACTGGCTTTCGCGCGTCGAAGAAGAGGACCTCGATCCGGAGAACGAAGACTCCGCGCGCCTGCTGTTGAATCTCCAGGACGACGCCGCCATCGCGATCGCGAAGATCGTCTCCGCTTACGAGGACGACCGTCTCGACGACGACGAAGCGATCGACGAACTCGAACGCGTCCGCACGATCGTCCTCTCTGAGCCCGAACTGGACATCGAAGACGACGCCGCGCGCGAGGACAAAGAGATGCTCGTCGACGGCGTCCAGACGAGCCTCGTCTGCGTCTTCTACGCTGCCGAGGAGTACATCGTCGCCGGCGCGGCCGAAGAGGTGCCGCTCACCGAGTACGTCGAGGCCGCCGCCGCGGCGGAGGCGGAAGACGACATGGACGCGGCGCTTGGCTATCTGGTGCAGGCGGGCACGCGGATCATCCACGGCGACGAACTCGATATGGCGATCGCCGAGGACCTGGAGTACGGGCTCGTCTCCGAGTGGGTCAACGGACTCGACAGCCTCCAGAGCGCGATGAGCGACCCCGAGGTCGTCGAAGAGGAAGACTGACCGACTCGGCCGTACGCCGCGTCACGAGCGGCGGACCCGCCCGGCGGATCACGGCCTCGGTATCACCCGACGGGCGGCACGTTTTTATCTGGCAATCGCACATTCGGAGGTATGGATTTCCGGGGGGACGAGCGGGCCGTCACGGTCCAGATCGGCGCTGTCCTACTCCTCGGGTTTCTCGTCGTCACGCTCTCGCTGTATCAGGCGACGGTGGTCCCCGACCAGAACAGCCAGGTCGAGTTCCAGCACAACCAGCGCGTCCAGGCGGATATGCAGGAAGTCCGGAACGCGATCCTCGGGACCGCGGCGACGGAGTCCTCCGCGCCCGTCGGGGTCGAACTCGGAACGCGGTATCCCTCCAGAGTCGTCGCCGTCAATCCGGCACCGCCGAGTGGCTCCCTCTCGACGACTACCCTCGGGAACATTAGCATCCAGAACGCTGAGGCGAACGACAGCACGACGGCAACCGCGGACTACCCCGAGACCGACGACTTCTGGGACGGGACGCCGCGCAACTACACGACGACGTCGCTCGTCTACCAGCCGAACTACGCGAACTTCCAGAACGCGCCGACGACCGTCTACGAGAACGGCGTGGTGTACAATCGCTTCCGTTCGGGGAACCTCACGCTGACCGGGCAGCCGGTGGTCGCCGGATCGCGTATCTCACTCATCGTGCTCTCGGGAGACCTCTCTCGGAGCGGATCGGGAACGCTGACCGTCGATCCCCGCGCGGTGAGCGTCTCGACGCGGACAGTCAGCATCTCGAACGACAGCGACGGCGGCGACGTCTCGGTGGTGCTCCCCTCGCGGCTGGACAACGAGACGTGGGAGGGCTTGCTTGATCAGTCCGGTCAGTACGACCCCGACAACAGCTCCGACACCGCACACGTGTACGCCGTCGAGAACCGCCCCGACGGCGTCGAACTGTTCTTCGAGCCGGGGGTGACCTACCAGCTGAAGCTCTCGAAGGTCGGCGTCGGCACGAACATCGGCACCACCGAGCCCGCGTATCTGACCAGCGTCGACGACCTCGTCGAACAGCCCTTCGAGGACCGGACGTACCCCTTCGTCGTCGAGTCACGCGATCGGTACAACAACCCCGTCCCCGCGAACGTCCTCGCCGCCAGCGAGCGGACGTCGATTCCGAACGGCGTGACGGTCGAACCGGGACGGTACCGATACCAGTACACCGCGCCCGCACCCGGCGACGACTGGGTGAACATCACCTACCGGCGAGCCGCCGACGGCGACGAGTACAACGTCCGGAGTACGTCGTTCGACGGGAGTCTCCCCGAGAACGTCCAGTACACTCCCGAGATTCAGTCGGCGGCTGGTGGTGGAGGTGGCGATGGTGGTGACGGCGGTAGTGGGGGACCCGATCCTGGCGGTGACAACGCCTTCGGGAGCCTCAGCCAGCAGTCGTTCAGTGGCGGTCCGGACCAGGGGTACGTGAAGTTCACTGTCACGAACCAAGAGGCGTCGTCCTTGACTATCGAATCAATCTCGATCGACTCGGACGGTGCAAACCGTATCTTCGAGCAACAGGGAGGAAGCGATGAAGGGAACACCGAGATGTACCTCGCGTCCGACGGTTCGTCCACGTTCTACGAATCCGGAGACAGCGATGGAGATTACTATACACTGGGGAACACGCGACAGCTCAGTAGCTCGATCACGGTCAATTCTGGCAGCGACTTGACCGTGACCTTCGCACAGTTCCGAAACGGGGGTTCGGAAGCAAATATGGAGAATGACCAAGTGAGCGTGACGTTCTACTACTCCGACGCCAACGCTGACCCGACGACGGTTACGTTCCAAGTCCAGCCGTGATCACTGCTCGGTACTCCACGGAGATTCAAATCTGATATTCTAAGACGAGGTTTCAATTCCGTTCGATACGAACAGTCGGCAATGACCGCTCCGACTGACCACCGCGCCCAGACGGAATCCCTCGCGAGCCTGTTGCTCATCGCGGTGGTCGTCGTGAGCGCGACGACGTTCGGAGCGTACTACGTCGCCTCGACGACGGGCGGGGCCGGTGGCGGAGCGGCGGGCGGTGCCGGCGGCGCGGTCGGAGCCGAGGTCGACGTCTCGATCGCCGCCACCGAGCGCCAACTGACGTTGTCACACAACGGCGGTGCGACGCTCTCGACGGCGGACCTTCGCGTGACCGTCGAGAACGCTTCCGGCGAATACGACTTCGGCTTCGAGAACGGGACCGTCCGCGGCGGCGACGCTGACGGACGGTTCGAGCCCGGCGAGACGTGGGCGCTGGACTGGACCCAGTCCGCGGGCAGCGAGGTCACGGTGACGCTCGTCGACGCTTCGTCGGGGATCGTCGTCAGCCGGAGTCTGACCGTCGAGTCGTCCACGACGTCCGACGGCGACGGCTCCGCCGAGGGCGCAGGCGCGGGTGAGTTGACGATCGCCGTCGACGCCGGGGACGATCGGCGGGTGTCGGGCGAGGCGGGATCCGCCGTCGGACTGAACGGGAGCGTTCCGGACTCCGCCGACAATCTGGCGTACGAGTGGCGCGTCGTCGACGACGACGGACTCTCCCCGGACGCGATCGAAATCACGAACGCGGAGACGCTCGACCCGACCTTCGAGGTCCGCGAGAATGTCACTGACCGGAACCGGACTGTGACCGTCGAGTTCACCGCGGAGAACGGGACCGCGTCCGGGAGGGATTCCGTCTCCGTCACCGTCGAGGCGATCAACCGCCCGCCGGTCGCTGACGCGGGCGAGGATCGGACGTGGGACGGTGACGACGAGGACAGGGATGGATCCGAAGACGGCCGGGGACCGCCGGACGATAAGCCCGGACCACCCGAGGAATCTGAGAAAGACGGGTCCAACTCGATCAGGGCACCCGGATCGGCTGTGGTCCGCCCGGCGGTGACGATCGATTCCGCGCCCGTGTTCGCGGACAGTGACGGAGGCGACGTGGACCTCGATGACCCGTACGTCGAACTGAACGGAAGCGGAAGCTTCGACCCCGATGGCGACGACTTGCAGTACGACTGGCAGGTCGTCGACCGCGGCGACTTCCAGAGCGACGAACTCGATCTGGTCGATGCTGACAGCACCAAGCCCAAACTGGTGCTCCTGGCGCTCCCCGAAGAGGAGTATCGGAACGTCACGGTCGAATTGACGGTGACCGACACGTCGGATGCAACCGACTCCGATCGAGTGAACGTGACGGCGGTCCCGACCGACGAGTTCGAGCGAGAGGATATCGGGCCGCCCTGGATCCCTGACTTCTTGGAGAAATTATTCGAGCGGTTCTTGGGCGATCGACCCGATCAAAATGATGGGCCGAGCGACGGGCCGGAGGACGAAGACAGTATCTTCGGCTCTCTTCTGAGGCTGCTGGAGTGACTGAAAGGCCCGAGTACGCCTCTACGCACTCTCCAATAATTCGACACGTGTCGACACCGGCATCGACACATCAATAAGCGATACGGGAGACGTGGTAGCTATGACTGCCGTCGGCATCGACGCGATCGAGATCAGGACGGGGAAACTTCGGCTCGACCTCCCGAACACGTTCGCCCCGGTCAAAGGCGAAGACCCCGGAAAGTACACGAAGGGGATCGGAATCGAGTACTCCTCGCTCCCCGACGTGTACGAGGACATCGTCACGATGGGGGCGAACGCCGCCAAACAGTTGCTGGACCGGAAGGGGCTCACGCCCGAGGACATCGGCCGGATCGACGTCGCGACCGAGTCCGCCTTCGACAACTCGAAGCCTGTCTCGACGTACATCGCGGGCTGTCTTGAACAGGTCTACGACGGCGACTTCCACCACGCGAACAAGGGCGAGCGGAAGTTCGCGTGCCTGGCGGGCACCCAGAGCATCGACGACGCGTACAACTGGATCCGCGCGGGTCGCAACAGGGGCCGCGCGGCGCTCGTGATCGCGACCGACACGGCGCTCTACGAGCGCGGCGATCCCGGCGAGGCGACGCAGGGTGCGGGCGCGGTGGCGATGTTGATCGACGAGGACCCGGACATCGTCGCGCTCTCGACCGAGCAGGGGTACGGTAGCGCCGACGAGACCGACTTCCTCAAGCCGAATCAGCAGTTCCCGAGCGTCGACGGCAAGCGGTCGATCAAGGTGTACCTCGCTCGGATGCGCGAGGCGCTCGAAGACTACGAGTCGGTCACGGGCGACACACACCCCGACGACTTCGTGTACTTCCCGTTCCACACGCCGTATCCGGGGATGGTTCGGAAGGCCGCGCTGCTCGGCTACCGCCACATCACGCGCGGGACCGAGATCGAGGACGCCCTCGCCGACGACATCGGGATGCAGCCCCGCGAAGACGACTACCCGGACCGCGAGGCGTACGAGGACGCGATTCGGGCGTATATGGACGAACTGAAAGAGACCCGACGGTACCAGGAGTGGTACGAACGGGCGATCGATCCGACCGTCGACATCTCGGGACAGGTCGGCAACTGGTACACCGGCTCGGTGCACGTCGCGCGGCTCTCAGCACTCAGTGCGGCCGTCGAAAACGACGTGGATCTCGTGGGCAAGCGGCTGCTCGTCGGTTCGTACGGCTCCGGAGCGCAGGCGGAGATCCACAGCGAGACGGTGCAAGACGGCTGGCGCGAGGCCGTCGAGGCCGTCGACGTGGCGCCGCAGTTAGACGCCCGATACGACCTCGATTTCGACGAGTACGAACTCATCCACGACGTCCACAACCACGAGAAGGAGGCCGATGTCGAGGAGTTCACCGCGCCCGAGGACGAGTTCGTCTTCACCGGCTGGGGCCGGATGAACGAACGGCGCTACGAGTACATCGAGTAGGCTGTCGGGCCGCTCCGCCAGCGTGACTCAACAGCATCCGTCTTCTGGCGACCACCGGCAGGCGTCGCCCGCCATCAGGTCGCGCTCTTCAATGTGAGCTGACAGACACGCGTAGTTGCAGAAGTACGTGGGTGATCCACAGTCGTCGTCGCAGTCGCGGACGCAGATCGGATCGTGATCGAAGATCTGCGAGTCACAGTACGCGCACGCCTCGTCCGTGTCGGGAGTCGAGACCGTCGCAGTGGACATATCGGGTCCACGTGGGCGGCTGAAGAAAGTCTTACGTGGGGTTGCCAACTGATCGAGCGGGCAGCCGCTCTACGGGAGTCGTCGCAGATCCTCCAGCGTCTCCTCTAGGTCCCGGTTCGAGATGGCCAGCGAGAACCCATCGATCGTCGCCAGCGACGGGGCGTGCTCCCAGAGGTCGTCCTCGGTGAGGCCGTGGAGGATGACCGCGTTCGGCGTCGGGTTGACGACACGCATCGCGACCAGGGGCGATTCCCCGCGCGTGACGCCGGTGAAGACCAGTGCGCGCGACGTCGACTGGCCGTAGAGACGGTAGAACTCCTCCGAGGAGAGACGGGTGATTGCCTCGATGCTGTTGATGACCGTGTGGCCGCTGATCCGATCCTGATCACCGCGGACGAGTTCGGTCGCGTCCATCGCATCGTAGAGCGTCTCCAGCGGGATCGACGTCGGGTACTCACGAAGGTCCTGGACGATATCGCTCTCGAAGCCGGCCGAGATGACGCGGGCGTACTGGCGGATTCGGCCGCCGCCGCGGGACTCGTCGATCGCTAAGAGCGCCTGGACCATCCGGCGGACGACGCCGATGCCGGGACTCTCTCTCCGCCCGCTCTCGTAGTCGGAGATGACCGACGAGGAGACGTCTAACTGTTCGGCGAGGGCGGTCTGGGAGACGTCGAAGTCCGTCCGCCACTTCCGGAGCGTCGCGCCGGGGTCGTCGCTCAAGGTGATCTCGCCCGCGATGCGGCGCGCCAACTCCTCTCGGGGGACCGTGGTCACGGTCGGGCGCCTCCGTCACTCGCTCGCACTCGGTGCATTCTGCCCGGAGGTGGACGAGACAGGTGCAAAAGCGTATCGAAGGTGGGGTTCGACGAACGACGACGCACACTCGGCGTGACACCGGGAAGAGGGGCGAAGCATTATATCACAGCACGGGACCAGCGGGGATGTGGTCTGAGACTGACCCCGCGTCGGACCGCGGTTGTTCGGCACGTCGACGCGGGGCCGCGAGGCGTGCCGACTGTTCGCCAGGGGTTTCAGTCCCCACCGAGAGGCAGGCGTGATCCTCGTCGCGTCGATTCTGGTCGCGACTCGATCTGCAGGAACGTTCAAGTCCGCCGGCGCGTCAGTACCCGTCGGTGCCTTCGACCCTCGTTCACGTGGCGATTGCGCTCCTGCTCGCGGCCGGACTTCTCGGTGAGGCGTTCGATCGCCGGAGCGCGCTCGTCGTCGTCGGCGTGACGGTCCTCCCCGATCTCGACGTCGCCGTCGAGCCGCTGCTCTCGGGCGCGCACCGATCCGTAGGTCACACGTTCCTGCTGCCGGCGCTCGTGCTCGTCGTGCTCCTCTGGGAGACGCGACTCCGGTCGGCTTCGTCACTCCGCGAGCGCTACGGGCAGCGCGGCGTGCAGGTCGCCTTCGTGGCTGTGGGCTGTCTGTTCGGTGCGGCGATCGTCCCCGATCTCGTGGTAGGCGGCGTCAACGCCTTCTACCCGCTCCACGACCAGTTCTACACCGTCGACGGACGGCTGTTCTACTCCACGGATCGGGGATGGATTCAGACGTTCGTCGACCTCTCGCCGCCCGCCCAGACACAGGATGGGCCGCGAACGACGGCGAACTTCGACTTCCGGACCGTCCTCGACTCAGAGCCGACGCTGGGCCAGGACGGTGGCGACGGGGGGAACGCCGACAGCCAGCAGCGCGTCGAGCGGCTCTTTCCCGTCGCGATGACGGGATTTCGCGCGTGGTTGCTCCCGCTGTCGGCGTTCGTGACGGCCGTCCGGCTCCGGCAGGCCGACTGAGCGGCCACGAATGGGTGCGTTCTTGTCGACGCTCGATCGAACACGCACGATGACCGATCCCGCAGATGCGATCACGATCCGCCCGTACGACCCAGCAGCCGACGACGCGAACGCGCTCTGGGCGTTGAAACGTCGTTTCGAGCTGGGACTCGGCTCCGGGACCGGCAGCGACGAGAAGGAAGCGACGTACGCCGCGAAACTGACCGACGACTACCGCGATCGGTGGCTCGCGTGGGTGCGTCAATGCGTCGAAGAGGACGCCGACTGCGTCGTCGTGGCCGAGCCCACGGCCGGAACCGACGGGTCGGCCGAGTCGACGCCGCCGTTCGTCGGGTACGCCTTCGTCCTCCCAGAGTCGCTGGCGTTCGTCTGGGACGCCGCCGTGCTCAACGAGATCTACGTCCGGCCGGCACAGCGCGGCACGGGCGTCGCCGACGATCTCTTCGAGTCCGTCCTCGCGTGCGCTCGCTCGCAGGCGCTCCCGCTCGATCGGATCGTACTCGACGTGGACCGCGAAAACCCGCGGGCGAGGGCGTTCTACGATCGATACGGCTTCGAGCACTGGGGCGAGATGGTCGCCCGGGAGCTGTGAGTCACTCCCCGCCGGCGAACGATCCCAGGGCGCCGCCTACCGCTCCGAAGACCAACGGGTAGGCGAGGCCGGCCAGGAGGATCGCGGTGACGAGCGTCGGCCCGGCTGACGCGTCGCCGACCGGAATGGAGAACAGGAACGCGCCGACGAGCGCGAGCGGCAGGTAGGTGACGGTTGTTGTCACACCCGCAACGCTCCCGGAGAGGGCTCCATCGGCGCGGCTGACGACGCCGACGACCGCTCCCGCGATCAGCAGGACGACCGGCGGGAGCAGAAAGAGCCACCCGGGGAACGTGTCGCCCCGGCCGACGAGGTTCACTGCCGTCGATCCGAACAGCCCGGGGACCTCTGTCGTGACGTAGTGCGCGTTGAAGAACACCCAGCCGACGAGCTTCCACGTTCCGGGATCGCCGGTCGCGAGTTCGAGGACGCGGGACGCCAGCGAGTTCGAGAGCTGTTGGCCCGCCACGGCGTAGGTGAGGGCGTACGTCAACAGGAACGCGAGGGCTCCGCCGGCGGCGCCGATCAGCGTGGTTCGAGCGTGCGGCACCAGACTTCCCTGTGACGACGAAGAGCGTGACATCGATAGAAGATGTCCGCCCGCTCGTAGGTATCTTCTGGTTGACGGATTTGGGGGGCGCGATCAGTCTTGACGGGGCCGTTCGGTGCCAGCACGTCCGTCTGGGCGCTCGGCGGTGATCAGGTGCACTGCGTCGGGTGCGACGACGACTCGGAGTCTCGACCCCGCGTCGACCGCGAGCGACTCGAACTCCGGCGGCGACACCGTCGCCGTCAGCGTGAGCGGTGCGTGCTCCAGTTCGACGACGACGCGGTACTCGTCGCCCTCGTTCAGCCAGCGGCGGACCCTCGCTTCGACGAGGGCTTCCCCCGGATCTAGACTCGCTGCGGGTTTACGAAGCCGAACGCGAGACGGGTGCACACACGCTGTGAGCGTCGAACCGACGGCCGGCCCGGAATCGGCGTCGGCGGCGACTTCGAACCGAACGTCGCCGACGCGGAGCGTCACCGTCTCCGGGTCGCGAGCGGCGACTGACGCCTCGAAGATGTTCTCGTTGCCGGTGAAGTCGGCCACGAACCGTGTCGCGGGGCGTTCGAGGACGGCAGTCGACGGCCCCGTCTGCTCGACATTCCCGCCACGGAGCACCGTGATTCGATCGCCGAGCGCCGTCGCCGTCCGCTGATCGTGCGTCACCAGCACTACCGGGATCCCGATCGTGTCGAAGAGGTCGTGGAGTTCGCTCCGGAGGCGGCGGCGGATCGGCGCGTCGAGACTCGATAGCGGCTCGTCGAGGAGCAGTGCGTCGGGCTCTGTCGCGAGTGTCCGGGCGAGCGCGACCCGCTGTCGCTCGCCGCCCGAGAGCGTCTGTGGCCGCCGATCGAGTACATCCTCGATCTCCAGCAACTCCGCCAACTCCGCGGCGTACGCCGGATCCGAACTGGCGTAGGCGATGTTCGCTTCGACGGTCATGTTCGGAAAGAGCGCGCCGTCCTGGAACACCAAGCCGACGTTCCGACGCTCCGGGGGGAGCCCCTCGATCGATCGGCCGTCGAGCGTGATCCGGCCCGCGTCCGGCTGGAGAACGCCCGCGATCAGCCACAGCAACGTCGTCTTCCCGCAGCCCGAGGGCCCGAGAACCGAGAGCACTTCCCGATCGACCGTGAGATCGATTGGACCGAGATCGAACCCGCTGTAGGCCCGTTCGAGCCCTTCGAGTTCCAGACTCATTCCCACGGGTTGGATGCGACGGTGTTGAGGATGGCTAACGCGGCGATCGACACGACAATCAGGATGATCGCGACCGGATACGCGTCTTCGAGGCCGAGCGAGACGAACGACACCCAGATCTGGACCGGCATCGTCCGGGGGTAGTACGCCAGCATCATCGTTGCTCCGAACTCGCCCATCGCCCGGGCGAAGGCGAGCGTCACCCCCGCGAGGATTCCCGGCCCGGCCAGCGGGAGCGTGACGTTCCGGGCCGTCGCCCAGCGGCCCTTCCCCAGCGACCGCGACGCGTACTCGAGCGTTGGATCGACCGCCTCGAACGCCGCCTTCGCGGTCACGACGACGAACGGCGAGGCGACGAACGTCTGGGCGAGGACGACACCGGCCAGCGACCGAGTGAGTGGGATCCCGGCCGTGGACGCGAGGCTCCCGACCACCGTGTTCGGCCCGACCACGGTGAGCAACACGACGCCCCCGACGGTCGGCGGCAGCACCAGCGGGAGGATCACGGCGGCGAGAACGAGGTTCTTCACGACCGCGTCGGTGCGGGCGAGCCAGTACGCGAGCGGCAACCCGAACAGCGTGGCCAGGACTGTCGTGATCGACGCCGAGAGCAACGAGGTGCTTGCCGCGCCCAGCACAGTCGCGTTCGTCATCTTTCCGAGGACCTCGCCGGGCGGCACGGCGAGGAACAGCGAGGCCATCGGCGCGAGATAGTACACGAGCAACACGCCGCCGAGCAGCAGCGTGACCGTGAGCCAGTCCAAGCGTCGAACCGCCCCGGCTCGAGTGGAGTGCGCTGCCATTTTGCTCAGATGAGAACCGTGAGTTGGGAAATACCGTCGGTCAGCGAGCGGTCGGTTTCGCGGTTCGATCGAGTCGTGGTCGGTCCCCCAACCGCCTCACGGACTCGACTGGGAGGGGTTCCCTCGTAGATCGGAAAGCCGTCGCGACGGACGAACCCCGATTCGGTGAGGTAGTCTCCGGTGGTGTGGACATCGAAGACCGACAGGGCCGCATCGCTCAGCGTCCGGATCGTCGAGGCGTAGCCGATAGTGCCGCCTCGGACCTCTTGGCCGCTCCGCAGCGTGTACGAGACGGTCCCGTACCACGCCGACTCGTGTGCGGGGTTGCTGAGGTCTATTTGGTCCGGGAGTTCGACGTAGTCGTAGCCGCGCTCGACGGCCATGTTCCGGTACGCGAAGGCCGCATCGATCGCGCCGGCCTCGAACTGGCTGAGCAGCGATGTCTCCGGATAGATCTGGTTCCGTTCGAGGAGCCGCGCTCGCAGGTCCGACGCGCCATCGTAGTACCGCGAGGCGAGTTCGAGCGTGAACAGCGTGCGGTAGCCCAGGGGATCGAGGTCCGGGTCCGTCCGCCCAATGCTGACGTCACTGTCGGCCAGCGAGTCGTACCACTCGTCCTGCCCGGCCGCCGCGACGCGCTGTCCGCCGTCGGTGTCCGGGTTGTAGACGATCACGATCGCGTTGCTCGCGAACACCGAGTACCACGGCGGCGTGATCGGGCCCTCGAAGAGCGCGGTGTCAGCGACAGTGACGATATCGGGGTCGCGCTGGCCCTCGGCGATCATCCGTGCGACCGTCGCCGACCCGTGTGACTCGATTCGCACCGGAACGTCGACCGCGGGCTTCAGTCCGTTTTCGAGCGCGTGCTGGAGGCTCCCGGCAGAGAGGATCGCGACCGTCGCGGACGACCCGCTGTCGCCGCCCGCCGTCCCCGTCACCGACCCAGTCGGAGTCGCGCCCTCGGCTCCGCCCCCGCTGCCGGCACAGCCCGCTAACCCGGCCGCAGCGGCCACGCCGGCGGCCCGCAGGAACCGGCGTCGCGTTCCGCGGGCGTCCTCTTTGGCCATACGCGATAGACCGTTCTTTGAGGGAAAAGATTAACTCAAACACTTCTGTTTGATCGGTATGGTCGCTGTCGAGTCGACGACGCTGACCGAGCGCCAACTGGAGGTCCTCGAACTCAGAGAGCGAGGGCTGACGCAGCAGGAGGTGGCCGAGCGACTGGGCACCACGAACTCGAACGTCAGCGCCGTCGAGCGGGCGGCCGAGGCGAACGTCGAGAAGGCCCGGCGGACCCTGGAGTTAGTTCGAACGGTCCGCTCGCCGGTCCAGTTCTCCGTCGACCCGGGCACGAGCTTCGACGAACTCGTCACCGCCGTCTACGACCACGCCGACGAGGCCGGGGTCAAGATCGACTACTGCCGCCCGGAACTCTACACGCACCTGTACGGATCACTCGACGGCTGTACGAAACAGAACGAACTCACCTCGCCCATCGAGGTCGGTATCACCAACGACGGCGAGGTCCAGGTGTTCACCGATGCGCCGTGATCGCGAGACGAGTCCGATGCGTCACCCGTGAGGAGCACGCCGTCACTCGATACCGACAGACGGCTTCTCGCGCCGGCCCGTGATCGTTTCGGGGGTGAGGCGGTAGAGGTCGTACGCTAATTCTCGCGGATCCTCGTCGTACACGGTGAAGAACGGGATGTCGATCGCGCGGATCGAATCGACGACAGCCCCGTCGATGCTCGCCTCGGGCACGTCCGTCAGTGGGCCGCGGACCACGACCGATACCCAGCCCTCGTCGGACTCGTTCGAGACGACGAGCGCGACACCGTCGGAACTGTTGAGAAACCGCCGCTTTTCGGAATCCTCACCGAAGCCCAGTCGGAGATACACCTCGCCGGCGTCGCCGTCGTAGCCGTACGAGATGGGAATCGCGTACGGCTCGTTGTCGTCTGCGAGCGCCAGCACTCCCACGCCGCCCGTTCCGAGAACCTCGTCGATCGCTGATCGGTCTAACACCACCGCGCTCTCTTCATCACTCATACCTACCCGTTCGCCACGTACACTCATAAATTGTTGCTCGAATTGCACGAACGCCCGTGGCAGACGTCCGGACCCCGCTACTGACGCTCCGCAATCACTAAACGCGCGACCGACTACACTCCGACAATGACCGACTGGACCGAGCGGTACCGTCCCACGACGCTCTCTGCGGTCCGCGGCAACAACAAGGCCCGAGACGCACTCAAAGAGTGGGCCGAGACGTGGGACGACCACCGCGAACCCGTCGTTCTTCACGGGTCGCCCGGCGTCGGCAAGACGTCGGCGGCGCACGCGCTGGCGAACGATATGGGGTGGGAGGCCGTCGAACTGAACGCCTCCGACGAGCGGACCGCGGACGCCATCGAGCGCCTCGCGGGGCGCGCCTCCCGGAACGCCACGCTCTCGGGATCGGTCGGCGACGGTGGTGACGGCCGCCAACTGGTGATTATGGACGAGGCCGACAACATCCACTACCAGTACGACCGCGGCGGGGCGAAGGCCGTCACCCAGTTGCTCAAAGAGTCGAATCAGCCGATCGTCCTCATCGCCAACGAGTACTACGAGATGTCGAACGGCCTCCGGAACGCTGCACAGGAGATCGAGTTCCGCGACGTCTCCGCGCGCTCGATCGTTCCCGTCCTGCGCGACATCCTCCGGAAAGAGGGCATCGAGTTCGAGGCGGAGGCGCTCGAACAGATCGCCGAGGCCGACAGCGGCGACCTCCGCGCGGCGGTCAAGGATCTCCAGGCGACCGCCGACGGATCGGACCGCGTCACGCCCGAAGACGTCACGACCGGATCGCGGAACCGCTCGGTCGGGCTCTTCGAGTTCCTCGACGCCGTGCTGAAAGAGGAGTCCGCCCAGGACGCGCTCCAGACGGCCTATGCCGTCGACGAGACGCCAGAGGACCTGTTGCAGTGGATCGAGGACAAGGTCGGCCTCGTCTACGAGGACGACGAACTCGTTCGTGCGTACGACTTCCTCGCGAACGCCGACGTCTGGACCAGTCGCGTGTATGCGACCGACTACGACTACTCGTGGTGGCGCTACGCCACTGACAACCTCGCCGGGGGCGTCGCGGCCGCACGCGATCACACCCGCGGTGGCTGGACGCGCTACGGCGGCGCGCCGTACCGCTCGACGCGCGATTCGACGCGCGACGAGGTCGTCCGATCGATCGCCGAGTCCGGCGGCTTCTCGATGTCGACCGCGCGCCTCGACGTGCTGCCGTTTCTCGCGGCGATGACGCACCACTGCAAGCCCCGCGATCTCACCGTCGCGATGGCGGCGTGGTACGACCTCGACGAGGCCGCGGTCTCGTACGTCACGGGCAGCGGCGAGACCACGAACAAGGTCCAGTCGATCGTCGAGGACGCGGCCGAACTTCGCTCGGAGGCGGTTGAGGACCACGCCGACGGTGCGTTCGCGGGCGGACGCCCGGCGGACTCCGACACCGCCGAGGCGGACGCCGACGCGGACGACGGTGCCGACGACGACAGCCAGCAGACGCTGGCTGCCGACGTGCTCGACGACGGCGACAGCGACCCGGAGGACGCGGACGACGCCGCGGCCGACGACGACGACGGGCAGGCCGGCCTCTCGGACTTTATGTGAGTCGCCGCGGGCGGATACGGAGGCAAAGCCACCGCGCCTACGCGGTCCGACCGGGCACCGCGAACCGCGTCGCCGTCACGTCGATTGCGACGCCGAGGAGCGCGCCCGGAATCGAGCACAGCGCGCCCACGACGGCCCCGAGGACGGTTCCGGACACGAGCAGTCCGATGATCGCGCCGCCGACGCCACCGACCACGTATCCCGTGGTCGCACACCGAACGCTCCTGGCGTACGCAGTGTCGCGCAGCAGGAACGTCACGAGCGCGCCGAGGGCGATCGGGCCCCCCTCCCCGAGCAGCGCGACGAGCAGGCCGACGGCGAGCGCGCTGAGCAATACGCGGAGGAAGCCGACGAGCGCGCCGGCCGAGAGATCCAGACTTTCGACTCCTGGGACTGTTCCTGAGGCGAACAGGAACACGCCGAGCACGATGCCGAGACCGTGGACGGCGAGGAGCGTCGCGTCGAGGCGACTGCCCGTCACGCTCGCCAGAAGCAGACTCACGCCGGCGAGAAGCGGGAGGACGAGCGCGACGGCGGCGACGCCGAGGAGGACGACGAAGCCGGCACCGGGGACGTTGGTCATCACTCGACGCTTTCGCCCCGGCCGATAAGTGCTTTGTCGGCGACTGCGGCGCTTCGTGCGGTCCGAACAGCGTCCTCATAGTGTTTACTCTCATCTCTTACCGCCGGGCGCTGCCAACGGGGGTGGCGCTCAGCGGTAAAAAGTGAGAGTAAACACTATCAGAGGATCTTCGAGAGGAACTGTTCGCCGCGCTCGGTGTTCGGGTCTCCGAAGAACGACTCCGGCGCACCGGATTCGACGATCCGCCCCTCGTCCATCAGGACGACGCGGTCGCCGACCTCACGGGCGAAGCCCATCTCGTGAGTGACGACCATCATCGTCATCCCGTCGTCAGCGAGTTCCCGCATCACGCCGAGCACCTCGCCGACGAGTTCGGGATCGAGCGCGCTCGTCACCTCGTCGAAGAGCATCACTTTCGGATCCATCGCCAGCGCGCGAGCGATCGCGACCCGCTGTTGTTGCCCGCCGGAGAGCTGATTCGGATACGATGTCGCCTGTTCGAGCAGTCCGACGTCTTCGAGTAGTTCCTCGCCTCGCTGCCGGGCGGTGTCCGCGTCGATCCCGCGCACTTTCCGCGGCGCGAGCGTGACGTTCTCCAGCGCCGTCTTGTGGGGGAAGAGGTTGAAGGACTGAAAGACCATCCCGATGCGCTGGCGGAGCCGGTTGATGTCGCCGTCGGGGTCGGAGATGGACTGCCCATCGAGGCGGATCTCGCCCGCCTGGATCTCTTCGAGCCGATTCGCACACCGGAGCAGCGTCGACTTCCCCGACCCCGAGGGGCCCACGACGACGCACACGTCGCCGTCGGTGACGTCCAGCGAAATCTCCTTGAGGACGTGCGTGTCGCCGAAGTACTTGTCAATGTGGTCGAACTCTAAGATGACGTCGTCACTCATTCGTCTCACCACCCCAGTCGGCGCGGTCTTCGAGATACGTGACGAGTCGCCCCATCGGGATCGTGATCGAGAGGTACGCGATCGCGACCAGCACCAGCGGCGTCCACGGGTCGAAGGTCGCGCTGTTCACGTCGCGGAACTGCTGGATCAGTTCGGGGATCGCGATCACCGTCAGGAGCGAGGTGTCTTTCACGAGAATGATCTGGTCGTTACCGACCGCTGCCAGGGCATTGCGCCACGCTTGCGGGATGACGATCTCCCGCATCGCCTGCACGTAGCCCATCCCCAGCGACCGGGCGGCTTCCATCTGTCCGTCCGGAACGGCCCCGATGCCTCCGCGGACCGCTTCGCCGACGTACGCGGCGTGGTTCAGTGTCAGTGCGATGATCGCCGTCGGGAAGCCCCAGTTCTGCACCGGGAACGTCCCCGGCCACAGCGTCGGGACCCCGAAGTAAATGACGAAGATCTGAAACAGCAGCGGTGTCCCGCGGAAGAACTGGACGTAGGCCGCGGAGATCCCACTCGTGATCCGGGTCTTCGAGACCCGGGCGAGTCCGACGAAGATGCCGCTCGACACCGAGAGCACGCTGCTGATACCGACGATGCTGAGTACCAGGCCGTACGCGCTGATGAACTGCGGAAGAATCGTCGGGACCAACCCGAACTGGACCTGCGAAGCGAGAATGTAGAGCACTAAGAGAACGACGCCCAGTGCGAAGAAACTCGACACGGCGACGCCGAGGTACTTCAGCGTCCGGTCGTCGAGAAACCCGTCGGCGACAGCGTTGGCTTCCGGCGATGCGCTCGAGTATGAGTCTGCCATAGGTGGGGTAAGAAAGCGGAGCCAGTTGAGATTAACCCGAGAAGTACTCCGAGTAGATCTCGTCGTACGTGCCGTCTTCCTTGATCGCCGCGAGCGCCTCGTTGACGCGCTGACGGAAGGCGTCGTCGTCCTGCCGGAACGCGATACCGTAGTTCTCGATCGTGAGTGTCAGGTACGGCGGGGCCTCCTGATCGCTCTCGGCGGCGACGCCCTCGCCCTCGAGGAAGACGACGTCGTCGCGTCCGTTGGCGAACTCGGCGTTGACGGTGTTGTCGTTGATGACGGCGTCGACCTGCCCGTTGATGAGCGCCTGGAACGCGCCGTTGATCTGGTCGTACCGGTTGAGTTCCAGTTCGCCGTCGAACTCCTCCTGCAGCTGTTCGGCCGCCCCGGCGCCGGTCGTCCCCTTCTGGACGCCGACTGGCCGGCCGCGGAGGTCCTCGCGGGAGGTGATCTCACCGTCGTCGCGGACGATGACGGTCTGGTACGCGGTGAAGTACGGATCCGAGAAGTCGACCTCCTCGGCCCGGGTCTCGTTGATCGTCATCGCGGACATGATGATCCGGAAGTTGTTGTTGTTCAACGAGGGGATGATCGAGTCGAAACTCGTGGGCTTGAACTCGTAGTCGACGCCCAGTTGCTCCTCGAAGACTGCCGCCGCGATGTCGACGTCGAAGCCCGTCAGTTCGCCCGAGGTCGTCTCGTACTCGAAGGGACGGTAGGGGATGTCCGAACCGATCACGACCGTCTCGGGAACGACGGACTCCGTCGTCTCCGCCTCGGTCGTCGATTCGGTCATCGAATCGCCGCCCTCGGTCGGCGTCTCGGTCGCTGTCTCCGTCGAGTCTCCGCCCGATCCGCCGCCAGTACACCCGGCGACGAGGCCGCCGGCCAGAAGACCCGTTCCGGTCTTCAGGTACGTCCGTCTGTCCATAGCAAGGTTGCATTATATAGAGGAATATAACAACGTGTCGCTTTGGCACCACGTCCGTTCACCTATCGGACACGTTTTCGACCGACCGAATGGAGAGCAAGCAGCGACTCGAACAGATTAACGACTCCAGTGGGAGACGGTCCCCACTCCACCGACCCGTTCGGTCGGTCCTCAATCGCCGCCCGGGACGCCCCGAGCGTCCGAACCGACGCCGCCCCGGCGGGCAGTGAGCCACGCGGTCGCGACGAGGGCGAGCGCGAGCAGGCTGCCCCCGATCGAGACGTACTGGAGCGTTCCGCCGTAGACCAGCCGTCCCACGACGAGGAGCGAGACGACGACCAGTCCGGCCGTCGCCGATAGCCGCCGGACGCGCCGGACCCCGGCGGACCGGTCCGGCGTCGCCCACACCGCCGCGGCGAGCAGCGCCGCGTAGGCGCTCAGCCCGAGGAAGTAGTAGGCGGCCTGGACCGGCGGCCCGAACGTGAGGAATGTGTGCGGGGCCAACAGCAGCAACACCGGGAGTAGTACGCCCGCGACGCCGAGCGCCTGTCGCGACTGAGCGAACGGCGCGTACGCCAGCGCGGCCGCGAGCGCGACGCCGGAGAAGATGATCGACGCCGTGCCGAAGTGCGCGAGCAGTACCACCCACTGGTAGGTCGTCACCGTGAGCGCGCCGAGGATGATCTGGGACGGCAGCAGGACCGTCGAGCCGGCGAGCGCGAGGCGGATCCGCCGGTCTGCGCCGCGCCGCCACGCGAGGATCGTCGTCCCGAGGACGACGAAGCCGGTGATCATCGCGACGAAGCGGTGGAACCACTCGATGAAACTGCTCCAGTTCGCCGGGAACAGGCCGAGGAAGCCGTCACAGAGCGGCCAGCGCCCGGCGCACGTCAGCCCCGCGCCGGACGCGGCAGTGTACACGCCGAGAACCATCAGGATTCCCGTGAGCGCCGCCGAGACCCCGACGAGACGACGAAGACGCACGTCCATACTCGACCGTCGGATCCGGAGACACTTGAATCGCTCTTTCGGCGGGCCTCGCCGTGTCGATTCGACACGTTTCAGTGGGTTCCGCGGGAACGTGCGCGTATGAGTGACGAGACGCCGCCGGAGGATCGCGCGACGGCGGCTGACGGCGACGACGACGCCCGGCGCGTGGTCGATCGGACGGACGAACACCTCGAACACCGACGCGAGCGGCTGTCGGCCCACCTCGACCGCGAGGGACTCGACGCCGTCTGGTTCGCCCGGCCGAACTCGTTCGCGTGGCTCACCGGCGGCAGCAACGTCGTCGACCGCGACGCCGACGTCGGGGTCGCGGCCGCGGGGTACACCCGGGCGGACGGGTTCGTCGCCGTCACGGATACCATCGAGGCCGACCGGCTCGCGCGCGAGCAGCTTCCGGAGCCGTTCTCCCTCACTGCGACGCCCTGGTACGAGTCTTCGCTCGCTGAGGCCGTCGCCGATGCGACCGACGGGGACGGCGCTGCCGACTTCGACGTCCCCGGGTTCGAAGCGGTCGATGCGAGCCCACTGCGTCGCCCGCTCTCTCCCACAGACATCGAGCGCTACCGCACGCTCGGCCGCGAGGTCGCGGCGGCAATCGAACGCGTCGCGCGCGAACTTCAGCCCGCCGACACCGAACGCGAGGCGGCCGCCGGCCTCCGGATCACGCTCGCGAGTCAGGGCATCGAAGCGCCGGTCGTCCTCGTCGGCGGCGACGAGCGCGTACAGCAGTACCGACATTTCACGCCGACCGGTGCCGAACTCGGCTCGTACGCGCTCCTCTCGGTGACGGCCGAGCGCGGCGGACTCTACGCCAGCGCGACGCGGACGGTCGCGTTCGCGGACGCGCCCGAGTGGCTGACGGACCGCCACGAGACCGCGATGCGCGTCGAGGCCACCGCGCTCGATGCCACTCGCCGCGCTGTGCGTGAGGGGACGGACGACCCCACGATGCCGTCAGTCGAGACCGCGGGCGACGTCTTCGACGCCGTCGCCGACGCGTACGACACGCTCGGCGAACCCGAGGAGTGGCGAGCGCACCACCAGGGCGGCGCGACGGGGTACGCGGGGCGCGAGTGGCTCGCGACCCCTGAGAGCGACGAATCGGTCGAGGCGCCGCTCGCGTACGCCTACAACCCCAGCGTTCGGGGCACGAAATCCGAGGACACCGTGCTCCTCACCGGGGACGACGTCGAAGTGCTGACGGGGGGCGAACGCTGGCCGACGCAGCGCGTCGAATCCGCGATCGAGGGCAGCGACTTCGCGATCGAGCGTCACGCGGTCCGCCGACTCGACGACGCGTGACCGGAGCCGGAAAACACGACTCGCCCCCGAGTTGTGATTCGTTGTCTGTCGAATCGGCCTTCGACAGGTATCTTTTTTTGTGCCGGTATCCTCGCCGCCGCTATGGGACTTGACGACGACGCGCGGGAGTATCACCGTGAGGATCCTCCCGGCAAGATCGAGATTTCGACGACGAAGCCGACGAACACCCAGCGGGATCTCTCGTTGGCGTACTCGCCGGGCGTCGCTGCCCCGTGTCGCGACATCGACGCGGACGCGAGCCGCTCTTATGAGTACACCGCGAAGGGGAACCTCGTCGGCGTCGTCTCGAACGGCAGTGCCGTCCTCGGTCTGGGCGACATCGGCGCGCAAGCCTCCAAGCCGGTGATGGAGGGGAAAGGCGTCCTGTTCAAGCGGTTCGCCGACATCGACGTCTTCGACGTGGAACTCGACCTCGAGGAACCGAGCAAGATCGTCGACACCGTTCGGGCGATGGAGCCGACCTTCGGCGGCATCAACCTCGAAGATATCAAAGCCCCCGAATGCTTCGAGGTCGAGTCCCGCCTGCGCGAGGCGGTCGACATCCCGATCTTCCACGACGACCAGCACGGCACGGCGATCATCTCGGGCGCGGCGCTGCTGAACGCCGCCGACGTCGTCGACAAGGATCTCGAGGATCTGCGGGTCGTCTTCTCCGGTGCGGGCGCGTCAGCGATCGCGACAGCGCGGTTCTACACCTCGCTGGGCGTCCAACACGAGAACATCGTGATGTGTGACTCCTCGGGGGTCATCGGGACCGACCGCGCGGAACTCAACGAGTTCAAAGCGGAGTTCGCGTCCGACACGGACGACGACACCCTCGCGGAGGCGATGGCGGGTGCCGACGTGTTCGTCGGTCTCTCCGTCGGCGGGATCGTCTCCCAGGAGATGGTGGCGTCGATGGCGGAGAACCCGATCGTCTTCGCGATGGCGAATCCCGATCCCGAGATCGATTACGAGGCGGCGAAGGCCGCCCGCGACGACACGGTCATTATGGCCACTGGCCGCTCGGACTATCCCAATCAGGTCAACAACGTCCTCGGCTTCCCCTTCATCTTCCGCGGTGCGCTCGACGTCCGTGCGACCGAGATCAACGAGGAGATGAAGCGCGCTGCGGCGGAAGCGCTCGCCGACCTCGCACGCCAGGACGTCCCCGACGCCGTCGTCAAGGCCTACGGCGACCAACCGCTGCAGTTCGGTCCCGATTACGTCATTCCGAAGCCGCTCGATCCCCGCGTGCTCTTCGAGGTCGCGCCCGCGGTCGCGGAGGCAGCGATGGAATCGGGCTGTGCCCGGACGGACGTCGATCTCGAAGCCTACGAGGAGCGCCTCGAGGCCCGCCTGGGCAAGTCGCGTGAGATGATGCGCGTCGTCCTCAACAAGGCGAAGTCCGACCCCAAGCGGGTCGCGCTCGCGGAGGGCGGCGACGAGAAAATGATTCGCGCGGCCTACCAGATGCGCGAACAGGGCATCGCTCACCCCATCCTGGTCGGTGACACCGACGAGATCAGACAGACGGCGACGGACCTCGGCCTGGAGTTCGATCCGGAGATCGCCGACCCCTGGAAGGGCGACTGGGACCACTACGCCGACCGCCTGTACGAACTCCGGCAGCGCGAGGGCATCACCAAGCGCGAGGCCCACGAACTGATCCGCGGCGACAGCAACTACCTCGCGAGCGTGATGGTCGAACAGGGCGACGCTGACGCGATGCTGACGGGACTGACTCACCACTACCCGTCGGCACTCCGTCCGCCCCTGTCGATCATCGGCACCGCGCCCGACGCGGAGTACGCGGCCGGCGTCTATATGCTGACGTTCAAGAACCGCGTCATCTTCGCCGCCGACACGACGGTCAACCTCGATCCCAACGCCGACGTGCTGGCGGAGATCACGAAACACACGGGCGAACTCGCCCGGCGGTTCAACGTCGAACCGCGCGCGGCGATGCTGTCGTACTCGAACTTCGGTAGCGTCGACAACGAGGGGACCAGAAAGATCCGCGACGCCGTCGAATCACTCCACGCCGACGCGGACGTCGACTTCCCGGTCGACGGAGAGATGCAGGCCGACACCGCGGTCGTCGAAGACATCCTGAACGGCACCTACGAGTTCTCCGATCTCGAGGACCCCGCGAACGTGCTCGTCTTCCCGAACCTCGAGTCGGGGAACATCGGCTACAAACTGCTACAGCGCCTCGGCGGTGCAGAGGCGATCGGGCCGATGCTCGTCGGGATGGACAAGCCGGTGCACGTCCTCCAGCGCGGCGACGAGGTGAAAGACATCGTCAACCTCGCCGGGGTCGCTGTCGTCGACGCGCAAGAGTAGCGAGTCGCGACCGCGGTCACTCCCGGTCACTCCCCGGTGACCGAGACGGCGTTTGTCCACCGGTTCCGCCCAGCAACCGGGGCGCGAACGCGCGCTCAGGGCGACACGAATTCGACACCGCCGATCTCGAATCGCGCGCCACCGGCCTCGCCGTCCGTACAGCGGATCCACCAGCCGTGCGCATCGGCGACCTGCTTGGCGATGTTCAACCCCAGTCCCGTCCCGGTGCGTGTCGTCGACGTGCCCGCCTCGAAAATCGCCGCGCGGTCGTTCGATGACACACCCGGTCCGTCGTCTTCGACGTAGAATCCTCCCTCGAAATCGCCCACCGTCACGGTGACCTGGTCGCCGCCGTGCTCGACGGCGTTTCGAGCGAGGTTCTCAAGCAGTTGTCGGAGACGGCTCCGGTCGGCCAGGATGTGCCGGTCGGTGTCGGTCACGAGGGTCCCGTCGGCCGTCGGCACCGTTCGCCAGCAGGTCTCGGCGACCGAAGCGAGGGCGACGGATTCCATCCCTGACACCCGCTTGCCGACTCGCGACAGCGTCAGGAGGTCCTCGATCAGTGCTTCCATCCGGTCGTGCGCGGTGACCACCTCGGCGAGATGGTCGCTGTCACAGGCGTCGCTCAGCAGTTGGATTCGGCCCTGTGCGACGTTCAGTGGGTTTCGGAGGTCGTGGCTGACGATGCTCGCGAACTCCTCGAGGCGCTCGTTCGTCGCCCGCAGTCGCTGTTCACGGGCTTTCTGGGTCGAAATGTCTCGCGTGTTGACGACGTAATAGCCGTTCGGGGTTGGATTGCCCGAGGCGATGGACTCCACCCAGGTGTAGGACCCGTCGGCCTGTTCGTGTCGGTATTCGACCTCCTCGACGGTGGATTCGTCGCTAACGACAGACAGAAACGCGGCGACGACCCGCTCGCGGTCGTCCGGATGGAAGTACTCGGCGACCTGTTCGCCCACGAGTTCGTCCTGTTCGAATCCGAAAATGCGCTCGATCGCGGGGCTCTCGTACTGAACGATGCCGTCGCTGTCGAGGACGGTCAGGAGATTCGTCGAGTGTAACGGCAGCGCATCGAGCGCGACCCCCGGCCCGGAACCCGGCGACGCGGACGAATCCGTCCGTCTGTCGCGATTCATACACACCTATGCGAGCGGGCCGATATGGCTCTTTCTCCCCGTTCTGGGAGGCCGCTGCCACTATCGCGAGGACGGACTCTCTCTCGGGCTCCGGGCCGTCCCGCCGGACCGTTCAGTCGCTCGCGCGCCCCTCGAATCGCGAGGGCGGCGGGTACTGCGGTTCGGCGTTCGCTTCGCCGCCAGCGCTCCCACGGGGCGGTTCGCTCCCCCCGAGGGGTTCGGGGACGACGCAGCGATCGGCCCGCCGATTCACGTGTGCGTATTCACGCGGTGCGTTCGCGAGCGGGTGAGCCGGGTTCTCACGACCGTCGAGTCGCGCTGCCCGCAGTTCGTCGAAGCCCGCAATCCGCGCACAGATGCCCCGCCAGTGGGACTCGCTGCCGGGCGGGATCCGCTCGCCGCCGGTCGGCCGCCACTCGGTGCCGTCGCCGGCGCCCGCGAGCACCTCGCCGTTGACCGCTCCGGCGAGGTTGTCGTGATCGACTAACACGCCGATTCGGGCGTCGTCAGGCGTCCGCGCCGCCAGCACGTCGAGTCCGAGGTGCAGTGCGCGATACTCGGCGACGTTGTTGTTCGGCGCGGCATCCGGCACCGAGAGTCGCGCGACGCGGGTGCCGTCGTGCGCTTCGATCACAACCCCGAGGCCGCCGCCGTCGCCGTCGCGACGATACGAACCGTCGGTGGCGACGTAGAAGTGTCGGTGGTGCGTTCGCGGCGGGTGCGCGATGTGTGGCGTCGGGGAGTCGTCGAACAGGTCACGCAGCGTCGACCGGCCGTGAGCGGCCATACGCTCACTATCGCCCGCTGATTGTTAAAGATATCTCAGGTCAGAGCCGCCGCGACCAGACCGGTCGTCGCATCGCGTCTCCGGAATAGTTAGACCGGGGGCCGACGAACCGTCCGGGTATGACCGCAACTCCGACCCTGCTGGCACGCGATCTGATGACCGAAGACGTCGAGACCGCCTCCCCCGACGACGACGTGAGCGAGGTCCTCGGACGACTCGCCACAGTCGGTTTCAACGGCTTCCCCGTCGTCGACGACGCGGGGACGCTGGTGGGAATCGTGACCCAGCACGACCTCGTCGGCCTCTTCGAGACCCAGGACCGGACGCTGTGGATTCCGGTCGGCTTTCCGCCGTTCATAGAGACGCTCACCTACGCCATCGACGTCTCCTGGGACGATCTCGATCTGGGCGTCGACCTCCTGCAGAACGCGGACAAACCGATCCGTGAGGTGATGACCGAAGACGTGGTCTCGGTCGCACCCGACACCGCGCTCGACGAGATCATCGACCTGCTCGCGGACGACGACCGCGACATCAACCGCCTCCCAGTGGTCGAGGACGGCGCAGTCGTCGGTATCGTCGCCCGTCAGGACGTCCTCCGGGCGATCCGCGACGAACGACGGCGCGACGCCGAGTGATCTGCCACGCCGAGGCACCGAGGGATCTGCCACGCCGAGGCACCGAGGGATCTGCCGCGCTGAGACAGGGGGACCCGCCACAGCACGCCCTGTCTGTACACCGCGGGAATTCCGAGGTTACAGCGCGTCGGCTCCCTGTTTCTCGTTGAGCGCATCACTGATCAGGACGGCCTCTCCGGCCTCGGTGAAGCCGTACGTCGTCGCGTTGGCGCCCCCGTCAACCACGATCGCCAGCCGCCCGGCGTAGGTGTCGTCGTCCGCCTCGTACTCGTCGATGACGACGACGTCGTATTCGTCGATCGACCAGGGGCCACCGTAGGCGTAGTGATCGTTGAACGCGGTCTCGACCGCCGCCAGTTCTTCGTCGGTCGGCTCTCGGTAACTCTCAGTCACAGGCGGGTCGTCACCCTCTCGGGTAAAAAAGCATCGTGAGAACGAAACGTTGAGGGCCGGCCCTGTCTCAGTTCCGCTGTGACACGCTATCGGAACGTGCTGCTGTTCGTCCTTCTCGCGGCCGCGTGGGGCTCGGCGTTTATGGCCATCAAGGCCGGTCTGGCGTACATCCCTCCCGTTCTCTTCGCGGCCCTTCGCTACGACGTCGCCGGCGTGTTGATGCTCGCGTACGCGTTCTACGCCACCGACCGCCCGATCCCGCGGGGCCGTGGCCAGTGGGCGCTCGTCGCTGTCGGGGCTACGCTCCTCATCGCCGGCTACCACACGCTGCTCTTCGTCGGCGAGGCCGACCCCGCAGTCACCTCCGCCGCCGCGGCCGTCATCGTCAGTCTCAGCCCCGTCCTGACGACTGGATTCGCTCGCCTGTTCCTGCCCGACGAACGTCTCACGGCCCTCGGAATCGCCGGGCTACTCCTCGGCCTCGTCGGCGTCGTCGTGCTCTCGAATCCCGACCCGCAGAACCTCCTCGCGGGCGGCGCGGCCGCGAAACTGCTCGTCTTCGGGGCCGCGGCCGCGTTCGCGCTCGGGTCGGTGCTCACCCGGCGCATCGAAGCCGAACTCCCGATCGAGACGATGGAAGCGTGGTCGATGGTCTTCGGCGCACTCATTATGCACGGCATCAGTCTCGGGCTCGGTGAGTCCCTCGCCGACGCCGTCTGGTCAGTCGAATCGCTCGCGGCGCTGTCGTACCTCTCGCTCGTCGCGAGCGCGCTCGGCTTCCTGATCTACTTCGACCTCCTCGATCGCCTCGGACCGATCGAGATCAACCTCGTCTCCTACGTCGCCCCGATCGCTGCGGCGCTCGCCGGCTGGGCGTTTCTCGCGGAGGTGCCGACGGTCAACACCGTCGCCGGCTTTGTGATCATCTTCGCCGGCTTTCTGCTGTTGAAACGCCGCGCCATCCGCTCGGAACTGCCCCGGCTCCGGCGGCTGGTCTCTCGATCCTGAGCCGCCCGTTGCGTGTCCTCCCGGGCGGTGCGGAATCGCACCGAGTCACCGAACCACAGCGATTCGGGGCGTCAAGAGCCGAGAGCGGTGAGCGGTGGCGAATGCGCCGAGCGGCGGCGAGGACAGCCAGAGCGATGAAGGCTGAAAAGGAGACGAGAGCAGCGAGAGCGATGAAGGCGAAAAAGGAGACGAGAGCAGCGAGAACGACGAACGCGGCGGCGAGTCCGCTACAGTTCGATGTCGTCGGTGTGGAACGCCCCTTCGTCGACTTCGGCGTCGTACTCTTCGATCGCGGTGAGGATCATCTCGAGGGTAGCTTCGGGGGTCCACCGGGCCGTGTTGACCGTCAGGTCGTAGAACGACTGATCGGTGATGTCGATGTCGTAGTAGGAGTCATAGCGGCCGGCTTCACTGACTTCCCGGACGCGCATCTCCGCCTCCATCTCGTCGCGGTGACGGGTCCGGTCGACGCGGACCTCCGCGGGGGCGTCGAGCCAGATCCGGAGGTCGGCGCGGTTGCCGGCGAGCCATCCGGCGAGCCGAGATTCGAGGATGAACGGCTTGCTCGAAGCGCCCCACTTCTCGGCGATCGTCCGGAGCCGACGGTCGAGCGCGCGATCGATCTCGTCGGTCTCGTCGGTCTTCGCGATGAGTTGGGACAGCGAGAGGTCGCGGTCCTCGGCGAGCTGTCGGAAGATGTCGCCACCGGAGACGTATCCGCAGTCCAGCGCCGCCGACAGTCCCTCACAGAGCGTCGTCGCCCCGCAACCCGGCGGTCCCGAGACCGTGATGAAGAGGTTGCTGTCGACCGACCGCGCCGTCGGGACGTCGTCGTCTGTCATAGATATCCCGGACTTATCACGGGAGCACAAAAAGCCGCTGGAGTGGGCTCGTCGCTGGTCCACGGAACTGTGTGACGTGCCATCGCGACTGCGGACGAGTGCGAGTGCCGGCTCATCCGCGCCCGATCGGCTCTGGGACTCCACAGCAACGAAGAAAGATCAGCGCCCAGTATAAACGTTCTACGCGGATCTCAGGCGTTCGTAAAACGTCGAGCCACCCTCATGTTCGCCGATGAAGCGAACTGAACACACCGCAACGCTCGCGCAGTTATATGCCTCTCCCCGTGTATGAATGGAATGAGGTTCCCCACGATGTCAACCGCTCTCCCCCCGTTCGGTTCAGAACGCCTCAGTCGCGTCCGCGACGCCGTCAGTTCGCGCTCGACGGCCGTCCGCCCCAGCGAAACGCTCGTCGCCCCGCTCAGGTTCGTCGCCTTCTGGGCCGCAATCGCTCTCCCGTTCCTGTACCTCCCGCTCTTAGTCGGGGGGCTCACGGGCGGCGAACCCACGGTATTCGGCGCACTGCTGTTCGCGAACGTCGCTGCGCTCGTCCTGGGTCACGACTACCACTCCGACGCCGACCGCGCCTGAGGCCTGCGCCCGCCCTCCCGACGGCCGTCAACGCAGCGCCCTCCCGACGGCCGTCAACGCAGCGCCCTCCCGACGGCTGTCACCACTTCACACGCACTCCTTCGAACCGCCAACGGTTACGGCGCGGCGGTTCTTGCTCACGTATGACCGACGACGCCGACGCCAGCGACAGTGACAGCGGTGCCACCGACGCTGACGGCACTGCCGCCGACGCACCGACCGACGACGAGTACGTCGAAACGCTCCGGGCGAACCGCGCCGAGAAAGACGAGTTCTTCGGCTCGCACCCGCAGTCACCGATCCCGCCGGAACACCGCGACGACTTCGAGGGACTCGACTACTTCGCTCCGGCCCCCGATCTTCGAGTCGAGACCACCGCGACGGTTCACGAGGACCCGGAGCCCGTGCCGATGGAGACGACCGCCGGCAACGAGGTCCGCTACGTCCGCGTCGTGACGTTCGCCTTCGAACTCGACGGTGAGTCCCACGAACTCCACGGGTACAAACAGCGCCCCGACGACGATGAGGAACCGGTCTTCGTCCCGTTCCGTGACAAGACGACCGGTCAGGAGACCTACCGCGGCGGGCGCTACATCGAACTCCACCCCGAAGGCGACCTCGCCGATGGCGAGACGGTCACCATCGATTTCAACCTCGCGTACACGCCGTTCTGCGCGTTCAGCGAGACGTTCTCCTGTCCGCTCCCGCCCGAGGAAAACTGGCTGGAGGTCGCCGTTCGCGCGGGCGAGCGGGACTGGTCACCGTAGTCGCTCCTCGCAGTGCTCCGCTGTCGACGCCGCTTAGTCCCACGACAGGCCGACTGAGTGCGTGGGCGCATCGAGCGGGCTCGTCGGAAGATCCGCCTGCACGTCGGGGTCGTTGTAGCCGCCGGGCGCGACGTCGTTCGGCCCGTCCGGGTAGAACAGTGACGCGAGCAACTGGATCTGCTCGCGCCCCACGCCCAACTCGAACTGGCCGCCGCCGTACAGCTGTACGTCGTGCGCTTCGGCCCACTCGATCGTCGCGAACAGCGACTCGATACTGCCGAATCGCGACGGTTTGATGTTCAGCCACTCCGGCTCGAACGGCAGCGCCTCGACGGACGCCACCCCGGTGATCGGGTAGTCCCACGAGACGCGGCGGTCCGCGCCGTCGAAGAGCGGCCGCGTCTCGTCGGTGAAGGCGGGATCCTCGAACACGGCCTCGGGGAAGGTATCCAGCAACCGCTCGTAGAGCGCCGGGTCCGGTTCGGTGTCGACCTCGGTGTCCTCATAGAGCCCTTTCAGGTCCAGAATCCGGACCGCGTCCGTCGCCGCCACGTACTCGATCACCGCCTCGGTCCACTCGGGAGTCGGATCGAGTTTGAACTCGCTGTCCGGATACGCCTCACGGACCGCAGCGAGCCTGTCGGTGCTCGGCGGCTCACCCAGTCGCATCGAGACGACGAAGCGAAGCGGCCGGGGCTCGCGGCCGATTACCTCGCCCAGTGAGAGCCCGTTCTGACGCAGCGCTAGATCCAGCGCCGCCGATTCGAGCGCCCAGCGCCGGTAGGGGTATCCGGTCTCCCGCTCGGGTGCCTTCGTCGGGAACAGTTCCAGGTCGTCGAGGTGGGCCGAGAACGACGCGACCGTGTACTCGCCGGTGAGGTCGAACGGCGGCACGTCCGCCAGCGCGTCGTGGTCCTCGGTGTCGTAGGTGACGTCCTCGCCCCGACCGGTGTGCGCCGCTCCGTCCCCGTCCGGACCCGAGAGGTGGAACGTGGTGGTCGTCCGGACGAATCCGCTCGAAGTATCGCGGTCGCGACGCGTCCGATCGGTCGACTCGATCGTGAGCGGGAGATCCGCGACGGCGTCGAAGAGGTCGTTCATCCAGCGACTGTTGGTGGAGCGGAGTGAAAAGCGACGGGTCGGCCCGCGACGCCCGGACTACGACCCCCGTTCGAGCCGCGCCTCGAGCTTCTTCGCTCGCGTGGCCAGGGCGGCGAACGTCGCGAGGAAGGTGAGCACGACCGCGCCGGCCGCTGCGAGTTGGAGAGCGGTCGATCCGCCGATCACCGCGCTGTCGGCCACCGGGAGGGCCGTGTGATGCGGGTCGCCGACGATCGGGACGAAGTAGTCGACGACGTCGTTGAGGCCGTACCACGCGAGCGCGACCCCGACTGCGCGGACCGGGAAGTCGGCGATCCGGTGGAGGACGAACGCCTCGAGTACCATCGCGAGATGGCTCACGAACAGGAAGACGTAGAGCGGGAGCCAGGTCGTCTCGAGGAACGGCCCCGCGAAGACCGCGAGGACGTACGGCGTCCACAACCCAAGCTTCCAGCAGCCGAAGAACGCGAGCGCGGCGAGGTACTCGTTGGTCCGACCCAGCTTCCAGCTCGCGAACGCCAGGGCGATGAACAGCGTCGCCATCGGGCTGTCAGGGACGAACGGCCACATCGCGACCGGTTCGGCGGCGAACTGCCACGTGACGAGCGGGTCCGACAGCGGCAGCGGATGGAAGCCGTAGTACCAGAACCCGAACGCCGTGCCGAGGAGGTTGATCGCGACGACGACCCACGCGATGCGGAGGCCGAGGTTCTCGAGCCACCGGGGAAGCGGTGCGAGCCACCGCGGGAGGGCGTCTCCAGCGGGGAGGCCGACGTCCGAGACGAGCCGCTCCAACCGCGAGGACGGCGCGGGAGACGATGCCATTATCGACCGCTCGGCGCGCGGCGAAAAAGCCGTGCCGGTTCCGGAACCTCGTCGCGACCGGATCACGGCTGGTCGCGTGCCCGCGGACGCGGGCGTGAGTGATCCGTTTAAGTACGTCCGACCGCAACTGAAGTGTATGGCTGAGGAGACCGATCTGTCCGAACTCCGCCGTGGGACTGAACTCGTCAAACGCGGGTTCGCGCAGATGCAGAAGGGCGGCGTCATTATGGACGTCGTCGACGCTGAACAGGCGAAGATCGCCGAAGAGGCCGGAGCGGTTGCGGTGATGGCGCTGGAGGCTGTGCCCGCAGACATCCGCAAGCGCGGCGGCGTCGCGCGGATGCCCGACCCCGCCGACGTGAAAGACATCGTCGAGTCGGTGTCGATTCCGGCGATGGGCAAATCCCGGATCGGCCACACGAAGGAGGCCGAGATCCTCCAGTCCGTGGGCGTCGATATGATCGACGAGAGCGAGGTGCTGACCCCCGCCGACGATCGCTACCACATCGACAAGCGAGACTTCACCGCTCCGTTCGTCTGCGGCGCGCGCAACCTCCAAGAGGCGCTCCGCCGGATCGACGAGGGCGCGGCGATGATCCGCACCAAGGGTGAGGCCGGCACTGGCGACGTGAATCAGGCCGTCCACCACCAGCGCAACATCAAGAGCTCGATCCGCGAACTCGTCGGCAAGACGCACGAGGAGCGCGAGAAGTGGGCACGCGAGCACGAAGCGCCCGCCGACCTGGTCCACGAGACCGCCGAGATGGGCCGGCTCCCGGTCGTCAACTTCGCTGCGGGCGGCATCGCGACGCCCGCCGACGCGGCGCTGATGATGCATCACGGCTGCGACGGCATCTTCGTCGGATCGGGAATCTTCGGCGCGGAGAACCCGCCCGCGATGGGCCGGGCCATCGTCGAGGCCGTCAACAACTGGGACGATCCGGACACGCTCGCCGAGATCGCCTCGAACCTCGGCAAGGGGATGAAGGGCGAGGCCAACGCCTCGATGCCCGAAGAAGAGAAACTCCAGGGCCGCGGCGTCTGATCGGTTTCCGTTCCGCACTCTTTCTAGTCCGTATCTCCGTATCGACTCTCGAAGCAGCGCCCGAGCAGCAACAGAATCGAATCCCGATCAGTACAGCGTCGCGCCCTCGCTGACGCGTGTCTGGTACGCCCGCGAGTCGACGTCGACGCCGGCGAAGGCGTCGACCATCGCTGCGGCGACGTGTCGCTGATCGGCCTCACGGCAGGCCGCGATCACCGCCGGGCCCGCCCCGGAGACGGTGACGCCCGTGGCACCGGCGTCGAGTGCGGCCGCTCTGACGGCGTCGTAGCCGGTGATGAGGTCCGCCCGCGCCGGCGTGACGACCCGCTCGTCCATCCCGGTCCCCACGAGTTCGGGATCGTCGCGACACATCCCGACCGAGAGCGTCGCGGCCGCCCCCACGGTGTGGACGACGTCGGCCATCGACGCCGACTCGGGGACGACGGCCCGCGCGTCCCGTGTGGAGACGGCGATCTCCGGGAGGCACGCGACCAGCGGGATTGACGCGTCGACGGTCGTGACCGCGCCGTCACGGGCGACGGTGAAGCCGCCGAGTAGCGCCGGTGCGACGTTGTCCGCGTGGGCCTCGCCCGACACGACCGCCTCGCCCTCGGCGGCGACGGAGACCAGTTCCCGTCGCGACCGGCCGCGGTCGTAGAGGGCGTTCAGCGCGACAGCCGCCGCGGCGGAACTCGCCGCTGAGGAGCCGAGTCCCGAAGAGGGGCGAACGCCCTTGTCGATCTGGATGTGCGCCGGGGCGTCGAGGGCCTCTGCGACCGCGCCGACGACGTTCTTCTCCGGGTCCTCGGGGATGTACTGGCTGCCGACCCCGGTCATCTCGATCGTCGTCCGGTCGGCCTTCTCGACGCGGACGACGTCGGCGGGACGGTCCAGGGCCACGCCGAAGACGTCGAACCCGCTGCCGAGATTCGCGCTCGTCGCGGGGGCCCTGACCGTCTGCATACGCGTCAGATTGCCCAACACCGGGTAAAAAGGTAGCGAACGATCAGCGGACGGCAGTCGTCTCGTGGCCCGCCGTGACCGCCGTGGAGCGGAATACACTTTTGGGCCGCCGCGATAGTGGACGTATGATCGGCGTCGTCGGCGGCGGGATCGCCGGACTCGCGGCCGCCCATCGGCTGCAGCAGCAGGGCCACGATATCCAGGTGTTCGAGGCAACGGACCAGATCGGCGGCCTGGCAGCGACCTACGAGACGGCCGGTGACCAGATCGAGCAGTTCTACCATCACCTGTCTAAATCCGAAGAGACCATCGTCGAACTCGCCGAGGAACTCGGGTTGGGTGACCGGATCGAGTGGCGCGTCGGCACCAACGGCTACTACGTCGACGGCGTGGTCCATCCGCTGGACACTCCCTGGGAGATCCTCGCGTACCCGCATATGAGCCTCTACGACAAGTTCCGGCTCGGGATGCTCACCCAGGGGATCGACGTCCGCGGGCTCGTCCCCAACTTCGACGCCTACGACGACCTCTCGGAGTACGAACACGACACCGTCCGGGAGTTCGTCGAGGAACACACCACCGAGAGCGTCTACGAGAACTTCGTGGACCCGCTCTTGGATGGGAAGTACGGCGATCGGAAAGACGACATCTCCGCGGCGTGGTTCCTGGGTCGGGTCCGCTTCCGCGGCGAGCGCGACCTCCTGCGCGGGGAGATCCTCGGCTACTTCGACGGCGGCTTCGGACGTCTGTTGGACGCGCTCGTCGACGCGGTCGGCCGGGCGAACATCACGACGAACGCACCGGTCACCGACCTCACGGTCGACGACGGGGCGGTCCAGTCACTGACGGTGGCGACCGAGGGCAGAGGCGACGGTCCCGCCGGCGACGTGGCCACCGAAACCCACGATGTCGACGCCGCGGTGGTCGCGACGATGCCGAACGTGCTCGAATCCCTCACGGGGTACGCCTGCGACATCGACTTCCAGGGTGCGGTCTGCGGACTGGTCACGATGGAGGAGTCGCTCCTCGACACCTACTGGCTGAACGTCGCACACGACGCCCCCTTCGGGGCGCTCATCGAACACACGAACTTCGTCGAGCGCGAGCGGTACGGCGGCGATCACCTGCTGTACGTCGCCGCCTACGTCCAGGACAGCGAGGAGGAACTCTGGCAGCTGGACGACGACGAGGTCCGGGAGACGTGGCTCGCAGAGATCGAGTCGATGTTCCCCGACTTCGATCGCGAGGTGGTCTCGCAGTTCCGCATCGCTCGCAACCCCCGCGCCGCACCGATCTACGAACGCGGCTATCTCGATCTCGTGATCCCGTACCACCTCGACGAGGACGTCGGCGAGGGCGTCTACTACGCCGGGATGGCCTCCGCGGCGCAGTATCCCGAGCGATCGCTCAACGGCGGCGTCGTCGCCGGCTACGAGGTGGCGGACCGGATCGACGATCGACTCGCTGGAACCACTGGAAGTGATGCGACAGCGACGCCGGAGCACCAGCCCGCGGGCGAACGGGACGCGCCGTCGGCAGACGACGTCGAGTCTGAGACGACGTCCTAGCCGAGAACGCGGGCAAACCCAGCACGTGCGCGTTCAGGCCTCTGACTCGTCAGTCTCGCCGTCGACGTTCTGCATTCCCGGGGCGACCTCGACGTCGACGTCCTCGGGGGCTTCCTGCCCGCCGACGTGGATCTCGCCGTCGTCGTCTTCGACGTAGACGTCGTCGGCGAAGCCGCCGACTGCGTGCGGGTGCTCGGGCTCCTCGAGCCGCTCGGGCGTCGAGTCGGCGGCGGGAATCTCCTGGGTGTGGAAGTCGCCGAGGGGATTCGCGATGTCGATGTCGTAGCGCTCGAAGAACGCCTCGTAGCGCTCGTAGTGTTCTTCGAGTTCCTCGGCCGGGAACTCCATCATCTCGGTCCAGCCGTGGTTGTAGAAGTCGAAGTTGGCCTGGATGTGGGTGATCTCGCGGGCTTCGGCCTCAGAGAAGCCCTCTTCGAGGGCTCTGACGTAGGTGTCGAAGGTGCACTCGAAGAACGCCGCCATATGCGGCTCGCGTTCCTCGCGGTGTGACGGATCGGCCTTCTCGCCGAAGACGCGCACGTGGAGGTCGACGAGTTTGTCCGTCGCGATGTCGCCGACGACCGGCATCGTCAGCGCTTTCTTTGCCGCAAAGTGGCGGATGTTCTGGCGGAGTTTCATCGAGTCCGCGTAGGGACCGGTCGGCCTTGAATGACACGCGTTTCCGAGCCGCTGCGTCCGGTGACCGCCGTCTGATCCGGCGTCTCCGCGGACGAGGAACCCGCTCTGGTGCGACAGGGCCCAGGTGCGTGGCGAACAGTCGGCACACCGCGCGTAGCGACGTCGTATGAGCGTCGCTTCTCCCCGCGTCGACGTGCCGAACGACCGCTGCCCGACGCGGGACTCTCATCAGGTCACGCGCGTTCTGGCCCCGGGTTAGTATAAAACGCTTCGTGCGGGCGAACTCCGAGGGGCCACAAACGATCGGGAGAGCGAGTCTCGTCCTGTTTCCGGGCTGATCAGTCGTCTTCGCTCGCGCCCCAGGACTCGACGCGACGCGGCCGGTCAGAGACCGCTTCGACGTCGATCGGCTCGTCCTTGGTGTCGAGGGCTTCGAGCGCGGCGAAGGCCGAAGCGGTCGTCGAGAAGTAGGTGATCTCCTCTTCGACGCAGACCTCGAGCGGGTCGCGATCGCGCGAGACCACGAGATCGATCCTGCCCTCACGGAGCGCCGAGGCGAGTTCCTCGTGGCTGTCGAACTCGACCAGGTCGAAGTGCGCCGCGTACCCCTCGCGGAGTGCCCGCGCGTCTTCGGTGTCGGGCTCGGGGAACTCCTCGGCCGAGAGATCGACCCACGCGGTCCCCGACTCGGGGATCGGCTTGCCGGTCGAGTCCTGCGCTTTGTCGTAGGCCTTTCCGAACGTGGACGCCGTGCCCATCACCTCGCCCGTGGATTTCATCTCGGGGCCGAGGCGGGGGTCCGATCCCGGCAGGCGGTCGAACGGCAGGACGACCTCCTTGACGCTCACGTCCTCGGGGATCTTCTCGTCGACGTCGAGGTCTGCGAGCGTCTCGCCGGCCATCACCTTCGCCGCGAGCTTCGCGATCGGGACGTCCGTCGCCTTCGAGACGAACGGAACCGTCCGCGAGGAGCGGGGGTTCGCCTCGAGGACGTACACCTCGCCGTCCTTCACGGCCAACTGGACGTTCAGGAGTCCGACCGTGTCGAGCGCGGTTGCGATGTCCTCTGTGACCTCGCGGACGCGCGCCATCGTGTCCTCGGTGAGCGAGCGCGGCGGGATCATACACGCCGAGTCACCCGAGTGGACGCCGGCGCTCTCGACGTGTTCCATCACGCCGCCGATGATCGCGCGCTCGCCGTCGGAGACGGCGTCGACGTCGAGTTCGATGGCGTCCGCGAGGAACTGATCGATGAGGATCGGCTTGTCGGGGGAGACCCGAACGGCCTCCTCGATGTACTCTTTGAGTTCCGCATCGGAGTGGACGACGTCCATCGCGCGGCCGCCCAGTACGTAGGAGGGACGGACGAGCACCGGGTAGCCGATGTCGTTGGCCAGTTCCAGCGCCTCGGCCTCGCTCGTCGCGGAACCGCCCTCGGGCTGGAGGATGCCGAGGTCGTCCATCAGACGGTTGAAGCGGTCGCGGTCCTCCGCGAGGTCCATCGCGTCGACGCTCGTGCCCAGGATCTCGCAGTCGAGTCCCCGGCGGTCGATCTCGGACTTCAGCGGGTGCCCGATGTTGACCGAGGTCTGCCCGCCGAACTGGACCATCACGCCGTCGGCGTCGGCCGCCTCGATCACGTCGGCGACCTCCTCGGCGGTGATCGGCTCGAAGAACAGCCCGTCTGAGGTGTCGTAGTCGGTCGAGACCGTCTCGGGGTTGTTGTTCACGACGTGCGCGTCGATCCCCATCTCACGCAGGGCCTGGACGGCGTGGACCGAACAGTAGTCGAACTCGACGCCCTGGCCGATCCGGATCGGGCCGCCGCCGACGACCACGACGCTCTCGACGTCGCGATCGACGCGGAGTTCGCCCGCGGCGGCGTCGCCCTCGTAGGGGCCTCTATAGAACTCCGGCTTGCGCGAGGAGTAGTAGTACGGCGTCTGCGCCGCGAACTCGCCGGCGCAGGTATCGACCTGCTTGTACGTGCGGCCGGGGACGTCCGTCTCGATCTCGCTGACAGTCGCGCCGGTTGCCGAGGCGATTTCGGCGTTCGTGACCCCCGCGGTCGCGGCAGTCGTGAAGTCGCCTTCCTGGGCGGCGTCCATCGCCTTCGAGACCCGCTGGTACCGCTCGAGGTACCACGGTTTGATGCCGGTCAGTTCCTGGACCTCCGCCACGGAGTAGCCGCGGTCGAACGCCTCGAAGATGGCGAACGTCCGATCCGGCGTCGGCCGTTCGAGCAGTTCGGTCTCGAGGACCTCGTCGGAGACCGTCTCGACGTCGGTCGCGGGCTCGTACTCCGTCGAGCGGATCGCCTTCAGCATTGATTCCTCGAACGTCCGTCCGATGGCCATCGCTTCACCCGTGGACTTCATCGCCGTCGAGAGCGTGAAGTCCACGTCGTCGAACTTGTCCTTGGGCCACCGCGGAATCTTGGTGACGATGTAGTCGATCGCGGGCTCGAAGGCGGCGGTCGTCTCGCCGGTGATTTCGTTTTCGATCTCGTGGAGCCGCTTGCCGAGCGCGACCTTCGCCGTCACGCGGGCGATCGGATAGCCGGTCGCCTTCGAGGCGAGCGCGGAGGAACGGGAGACGCGGGGGTTCACCTCGACGACGCGGTACTCGCCGCCGGGCGTACCGTCGTCGTGCCAGGCGAACTGGATGTTACAGCCGCCCTGAATGCCGAGTTCGCGGATCACTTCGAGGGCCGCGTTGCGCATCTCCTGGTGGCCCTCGTCGGGGATGACCTGCGAGGGCGTCACGACGATCGACTCCCCGGTGTGGATCCCCATCGGGTCGATGTTCTCCATGTTGCAGATGATGATACAGGAGTCGTCGGCGTCCCGCATCACCTCGTACTCGAGTTCGACCCAGCCCGAGATGGACTCGGTGATGAGCACTTCGTTGTTGCGTGAGAGGCGGAGGCCCTTGCGGACGCGCTCGTACAGTTCCTGTTTCTCGTGGACGACGCCCGATCCCGACCCGCCGAGCGTGTAGGTCGTCCGGGCGATGACCGGGAGGCCACCGACCATCTCGACGGCGTCGTCGACGCGGTCACGGAGATCGTCTTCGGTGAGGCTCTGGACCTTCTCGCCGTCGTCGAGCGAGATGGTAGTCGACGCGGGGACGGGCTGGCCGATGTTCTCCATCCGCTGGCGGAAGAGGTCGCGGTCCTCGGTGGCGTAGATGGTGTCGAGCGGCGTGCCCATAATCTCGACGTCGTGTTCTTCGAGGATTCCCTGTTCGGCCAGTTCGGCGGTGACGTTCAGTCCCGTCTGTCCGCCGAGGCCGGCGATCACGCCGTCGGGCTCCTCTTCGCGAATGATCTCCGCGATGGCCTCCGGCGTGATCGGCTCGATGTAGACCCGGTCGGCCATCTCCGGGTCGGTCATGATCGTCGCCGGGTTCGAGTTGACGAGGACGACTCGGGCCCCCTCTTCCTGGAGCGCGCGACAGGCCTGCGCGCCGGAGTAGTCGAACTCGGCCGCCTGTCCGATCTGGATGGGTCCGCTACCGATGAGCAGGATCGTCCGATCCTCGGACGCTGCTCCACTCGAGGTGTCCTCGTCAGTCATCACTCCGAGTGAGTCCGCACATCGTAATAAGCCCGGCGAAACACTACGAGATGCGAAGTTGGATTTCGAAATTCGTAACAACCTCGGAGGGACGCCACAGCGGTCGATGCGGGTCCCTCCGTCTCGTCCGGGACGGACACGGGCGAGCGAAATCCGACGCCGACAGCAGACTGGGAGTGGGAGCGACGCAGGACCCCGAGCGCCCGACGCACCGCTGTGAGTGGGCGTACGGCGCACACGGTTGAGAGCATCGCCATCGGGCGACTGGAGACGCGAGAATATCCGTCCCCGGTCCGGGGGCCGGCACGAACGGCGTGGCGTGGAGCGCTACTCGGCGAGTCGGTAGCGGTACGGACTCCCCTCGACGACCTCGATGGGTTCGCCGCGGTCTGCGGCCTGGCCGAGGACCGTCGCGACGCGATAGGAGGAGTCGAACGCGTCCACGCCGCGCTCGCGTAACCGGCCGAGGATCTGGCTCGCGGTCAGCGGCTCGTCGGCGGCGGCGAGGACGTCGCGGATGTCCTCGAACCCGGACGGCCGAATCGTACTCATATCCGCATACAGGACCGCTAACGGCTTATGTTTCAGTGTGACGCACGTCTGACGGGCCCGGAAGCAGTCGGCCGATCTTCGCGTCAGACGTGTGAGACGGCGGTCCGACGGGCTGAGGGATCCGAGACCGTCGTGATTCCGATCGGATCCCTGTGAGTCCCGCGGGCGGTCCTACTGCGCGTAGACGTCGTCGCCGTCGAGGTCGCGCTCGGCGCGGTACTCCGCAACGAACTCACTCACGTCGAAATCTAGCATCTGCCGCTCGAACTCTGAGACTGCGGACTCGTCGTCGGCGTGGCTGACGGCGTGTTCCATCAGCTCCACTACGAGTTCGACCACGACCTCGTGTAACCGCCGTGAGTCGAAGTCGGTCACCCAGACGATCCCCGCGCCGACGTCGCCGTCGTCGGAGACGTCCGCGGAGGCCACCTGTTCGGGGAACTCCTCGAGGACGATTCCCATCAGGTGTGCGGTCCCGAACTCGGGCATCTCCTCGCTCGTCGTCTCGACGGCCTCTCGCAGAACCGACACCAGAAAGTCGGGTAGGAACCGTTCCGCGGGGTGCGCGTCCATCACGACGGCGTGGCGCTCCCCGCACCCGCACTCGAACTCGCGCATTCCCAGATCGAGCGAGCGGACGCCCTTCGCCTCGCCACAGGGCAGATCGAGCGTCTCACCACCGCCCGAGGGCTGCGGTCGCGTCATAGGCTGCGTTGTCGACGCCTGCGGTTAAACGTCGCGTTCGAACGTGGGAGAGGGGACTCCAGGCTGCCTCGATCGCGAGACGCGGTCAGTCGCTCGCCGTGGCGTACAGGAGCGGACCGACGACGAGCAGTGCGATACCGAGGAAGAGATAGTGGACCGGCACGAGCGACTGTGGCGTCAGTGCGAAGACGAGCCCGAATACGATCGCGTTGAGCGCGACGAGCTTCTGCGATCGCAGGGGGAGTACGCCCACCGTCGCGAACGCGAAGACGAGCAGCAGCGCCTGCCCCACGTTGTAATTGAGCAGAAAGCTGTCGACGAGCTGTAGGGGGAGCATCCTTACTCGGGAGTTCGGCGCGAATCGAGTATTAAAGTTCCGTTCTCCGCGGCACGTTGGCGCCTGCAGCACCGGGGCCCTCCCGGAAGCGCTCAGACCGGCAGCCGTCGTCCAGCGATCACGGCGCTGAGACACCCCAGGCAGACGACCGCCAAGCCGGCGGCGTAGGTCCCCGTGAGATCGTAGAGGGCACCGATGAGGAACGGCCCGAGGAAGCCGCCGACCTCGCCGACAGCGAAGACGAGTCCGACGGCCGTTCCCGTGAGTTCGGGGCCGACACCGTCGATCTCCGCGGGGACCATCCGGACTAGGGGCGACAGTCCGCCGACTCCGAACCCGACGGCGAGCGCGCCGCCGACGGGGATCGCGAGCGGAACCGGCGCGAACAGCAGCGTGGCGGTTCCGAGCGAACAGAGACCCGCACAACCGGCGAGCACCGACCCCCGCTGGCCGAGGCGGTCCGACGCCGCGGGAACGACGAGCGTCCCGACGGCCTGTGCGACCACGAACCCGCTCACCAGTGAGGCCGCGAGCGCCGCACCGACGCCGCGCGACTGGAGGACGGTCGCGAGCCAGTTCTGCAGTCCGTGCGTGACGAGCAGGTAGACGCCACCGACGACGACGAGGAGCCGCATCGGCCGGTTCGAGAACACCCGACCGAGGTCCTGCGTGAGCGCAGCCATCGAGAGCGTCGGGCGGTCGTCGGTTCCCCTCGCGCCCGCGGTGTGTCCGATGGCGTCGAGCGGTGCCTGCCGGACGATCACCCACCAGAGGAGCGCGTACGCGAGCACCGCGACGCCGGTGTACCGAAACAGCGGCCGCCACCCGCCGAGGGGACCGCCCAGCACGGCGCGCCCGATGCTGAAGGCGGCGGCCGTCCCGGCCAGTGACCCGACGACGTACATCGACGAGGGGGTGCCCGACCGCTCGGGCGGGAACAACTCGGAGACGAGTTTCGGCAGGCCGAACGTGATGGCTGTCCCGCCGACGCCAACGACCACCGTGAGTGCGAGCAGCGCCGGGAAGGTCTCAGCGGCCGCGCGCCCGATCTGTGCGCCACCGAACAACGTGACGCCCGCGCCGATCGCCCTGTACGGTCCGACGTAGTCGGTCACGACCCCCGAGAAGAGCGAGACTGGCACGTACGTGAGCGGGATCGCGCCCGTGAGGACCCCGGCCTGCGTACTCGTCAGCCCGAAATCGGCGACGATGGCGTCGAGCCACGCCGGGAGCGAGAACCAGACGAACGTCAGCGAGGCGTACGCGATCGCACCGAGTCCCACGAGCGCGTAGCGGCGTCTCCTCGACACACTCGTCGGTCGCCCGGCAGGGGGGTCAATGGTGGGGTTCCGGCGGCATTCGTCCCGACTCGCCGGCGTCAGTTCGGACCGGAGATGTCCATCGGTCTGATCCAGCCGTACCAGACGGCGAACACCATCCCGCCGTACCCGAGGACGAACACGAGTTCGCCGAGCGCGTTGTAGCCGAGTTCACCCAGAGACCGACGGACGATCCCCGAGCCGGCGATGCCGACGAGCAGAATCACGAGCAAGAGCACCTTGTCCCGCGTGAGTGCGAAGAGTTGTCCGTTGCCGGAGTCCGTATCGGGATCGTCTTCGGCCATCGGCTTCGATTGGACCTGCAGACTCCTGAATGACTCGGTCCGCGTTCGGGTTTCACCCGCCGCGCGTCCCCGGTACGGGGTACTGCCCGCCACGAACGACGTCGAGCAGCACCCGACGAGTCGATCCAGCAGCGAGGTTGTGCGAACTGATCCGGGACCGGACCGACGACGACTCGCCACTGCTCGGATCCGACTTGCCACTGCTCGGATCGCACTCGCCACTGTTCGGATCTAACAGCAGACGGCCGCTGGCGCGCTCGTGGGGACGAGCGGTGCGACGAGCACGCTCCAGTGATCGGTCCGCCGGGGACCCGTTCACTCTTCGGCACCGTCCGCGACGCGTGATCCCGTATCGCCGTCCGGACCGATGGCGGCGGCCGGATCGTCGCCACGGACGCCCTCACGAACGGCGCGGCGGACCCCGACTTCTGCGATCGACGCCGCGCAGTCTGCGGTCTGACGGATCGCCGCGACTGCCTGAGCGACGCGATAGTCTGCGCCGGCGGTCTCGAAGAGCCTTCGCTCGATGGCGTCGACCGACTGCCGGACCGCGTCCCGTCGCTCGAACACCGACCAGAGATCTCCTGGACTCGGACCGGCGACGGCGTCGGCGGCGACTTCGACTGCCTCGCGGGCGTCCGCTGCGGCCGCCTCGATCGCCGCCGTGGTGTCGGACGGGTCCTCGCGTCCGAACGCGTCCGCGTCGACCTCGACGGCGATGTTCGCGATCTGCTCGGCGTGTGCGGCCACGTTCGCGAGTTCCCGCGCAGTCCGGTAGAACCGAAACAGATCCAGGCGGCTCTCTCCGAGGGTGTCGACTTCGTCCAACCGCGTGAGGCTCCGGACGAAGTACCGTTCGATCATCGCGGAACACCGCTCGGCGCTCGTCCCCCCGCCCACGCTGTCGAGGCTCTGGTCGGGATCGCAGAGCGCGCTGGTCGCCGTCCGGTGTCGTGAGAGGGCGACGAACTGGAGTTGTCGAAGCGACTGCCGGACGGACACCGCGTCGGCGTCCAAGACGCTCTGCACGAGGACGTGCTCGTCGGTCTCCGCACCGATGGTGACGCCGGCCATCGCCCGCACGGCCGATCGGATCGCCGTCCGGTGATCGCTGGGTAACTGCCCGTCGCCCTCCAGCCGGATCTCGCGTGCGCCGGTGGCGTACGCGGCCTCCAGGACTCGTCGGAGCCGGCCGGGCCGCTCATCGCACGACAGCGACACGCGGAGTTCGTCGATCTCGGCGTCGTCCGTCTGGATCACGAGCACGCCATCGAGGTGGGCGTGCAGGTCGACGACGTCGCCCGCAGAGAGCCCCTGCTCTGTCGCCCACTCTCGCGGCAGCGACACGGTGAACGTTCCGTTGCTTACTTGCTGGATCTTTCGGGTTTCCATCTGTGTGCGGATAGACGTGGCGCGCTCGTCGGCCTGTTCGACTCCGACCCTGCGGTGCTGCGGACGTCTCAGCCGAACTTCCCACTGATGTAGTCGTCGACGCGCTGGCTCTGTGGATCCGCGAAAATCTGCTCGGTGCGGCCGTATTCCGCAAGCCTGCCGCCGGTGAGAAACACCGCAGTCTGATCGGAGATCCGCTCGGCCTGCTGCATGTTGTGCGTGACGATGACGACCGTGTACTCGCGGGAGAGTTCGTGTATGAGTTCCTCGATCTTCGAGGTCGCGATCGGATCCAGCGCCGACGCAGGCTCGTCCATCAGCAGGACTTCTGGATCCGTCGCCAGCGCGCGGGCGATACAGAGTCGCTGCTGTTGACCACCCGAGAGACCGAGCGCGTTGTCGTCGAGTCGATCCTTGACTTCGTCCCACAGCGCCGCCTGCCTGAGCGAGCGCTCGACGAGTCGCTCCTCACTCTCCTCGTCGCTCCGTCCGAACAGTCGTGCGAGGAGTCCGGTGTCGATGGTCCCGTGCTTGCGCGGCCCGTACGAGATGTTCTCCCGGATCGACTTCGGGAACGGGTTCGGTGACTGGAACACCATCCCGACGCGCTTGCGGAGTTCGACCAGATCGACGCCCTCCTGGTAGAGTTCGTTCTCGTCCAACTGAACCGAGCCATCGACGCGGGCCGAGTTGATCCGGTCGTTCATCCGGTTGAGACAGCGCAGGTACGTCGATTTCCCGCAGCCGGAGGGGCCGATGAGCGCCGTGACGCTCCGTTCGGGAATGTCCATCGAGACGCCTTTGAGCGCGTGCTCGTCGCCGTAATGAACGTCCAGGTCCTCGACGGCGAGTTTCGCCTCGCCGTCGAAGTCGTAGTCGGTCCACTCCGCGCGTAGCTGTTCGTCCGATTCGCCGGTCGTCGTCTGGCGTGGCTGCGCCGTCTCAGCCCCTTTCTGTGGGGATTCGATTTCACTCATAGTTCAGTCTCCTCCGGAAGTAGTACCGCGTCACGATTCCGACCGCGTAGAACGACAGCACGACAGCGAGCAGGACGAGCGCCGTCGCCCACCGGAACTCGTCGGGGTTGCCGACGTTCCCGGATGCGCCGACGCCTGCAGTGATGAGCGCATAGAGTTGATAGGGGAGGGCCGAAGTCGCTTCTAAGAGTTGGGGGTTCGCCACGAACGGCGGCGACGCGGTGAACTGGAAGCCGCCGAGGACGTTCGCGGTCTGGCTCCCGGGAACGAACACTCCGCCGGCCATCGTCAGGAGGATGGGGGCGGTTTCGCCGGCGATCCGGCCGACGCCGAGGATGACGCCGGTGACGACGCCGGGAAGTGCGGCCGGGAGCACGACGCTGCGGATCGTCTGCCACTTGGTCACGCCGAGCGCCGCGCTCGCGTCGCGGTACTCGTCGGGCACCGCGAGCATCGCCTCGCGGCTGGTGATGACGACCAGCGGCAAGAGCATGAACCCGAGCGTCAGCATCCCAGAGAGCAGTGATTTCCCGTTGCCGAACCGCGGGATGAGGAACGCGAACCCGAACAGGCCGAAGACGATGCTCGGGGTGCTCCACAGCCCGTTGGTCGCCACCTCGACGACCTGCGTGAAGCGGCCGCGTTCGGCGTATTCGGTGAGGAAGATCGCCGCGCCGACGCCGAGGGGCACGGCGAACAGCACTGCCCCCACGACGAGCCAGAACGTCCCTACGATCGCCGGGAGGACGCCGTTGAATTCGTTGAGGAGGCCGACGCCGTTCATCACGAACGGCCAGGCGACCGGCAGCGAGAACGAGAACCCGAAGCCGAACAGCGAGATCGTCGACTGCGGGCCGACGCCCGCGCCGACCGCGACGCCCCGGAACAGGCCGGGGAGCCCCTTGAACAGGGTGAACGCGACGAGGGAAAACAGCACTGTCACGATCGCGCCGGCGTTGAGATATATCAGGAGGTAGGCACCGGCGCGCCGGCCGCGAGCGCCGAACCCGCCGTAAGCCTTCGCGGCCGCCCACCCAGTGAGCAGCGCGCAGAAGACCGTCAGCACCGGGATCATGAACTCGGCCGTCAGCGACGCCTGCTGTTCCCAGCCGAGGCCCCACACCGACTGGGCGCCGACGAGGTCGCTCAGGAACACGAGTCCCGTGAGGACCGCCACCGCGCCCGCGGGTGCCGTCGAGCCGATATCCTCGCCGGGGAGCACCGTGACGGCGAACCCGACCCCGCCGGTGAGGAGGGCGGCGGGTAGCCAGCCGACGAGCCCGAGGCCGAACAGTTGCGACGCGACGATTCCGCCGCCGACGAACCACACGAGCGCGAACACCACGGCGGCGACCGCGCCCGCGTCCGGCCGCGGGTTCGTCTCTACCACACTGAACCGAGAGCCGAGACCGAACGTCACGACTGCGCCGCCCTGCACGACGAGGAGCGCGCCGAGCAGCGTCAGCGTCGGGAATCCAACGAGCGTCCCCGTGAGCGCGATCAGCTCGAACATCGCGGCGAATCCGAGTCCGAAGAGCACTGCCGCGATGCCGATCGAAATCGCTGCGACGGCGACCGCGGTGGTGGTGTTCGAGCGGATCAGTCGCGTCCGCGTGGCGCCCGACATCAGACGTCGCCTCCGAACTTCTTTCGCATCCGCCACTCGATGTACTGCGATCCGATCGAGATGACGAGGACGGTGACGAAGAGGATCACGCCGGCGACGAACAGCGCGTCCATCTGGAGGCCGTCGGCCTCGCCGTAGTTCCGCGCGATCAGCGACGTGAGCGTCTCCTGGCCGTAGAAGACGTTGTACAGCGGGTCGGTGATCCGAGGAACGCCGCGGAGCATCACCGTCGCGGCCATCGTCTCCCCGATCGCTCGGCCCACCCCGAGCAGGACCGCGGCCGACACGCCCGAGAAGGCCGCCGGGAGCGTGATCGAGGTCATCGTCTGCCAGTCGGTCGTTCCGACCGCGAGCGACCCGCTCTTCATCGACTCAGGCACGGTGTTGAGCGCATCCTCCGCAACGGAGACGATCGTCGGGAGCGCCATCAGCCCGACGACGACGCCGACGAACAGGTACGTCCCCTGTCCGAGGATCCGGAACTGATCGGAGGCCCACGGACTCAGGACCGTGAAGCCGATGAACCCGTAGACGATCGAGGGGATCCCAGCGAGGATCTCGACTCCGGGCTTGACGAACTCGCGAACGGGCGCGGGAGCGATCTCCGAGAGGAACAGCGCCGCAGCGATCCCGAGCGGGGCGGCGACGACTGTCGCGATGACGGTGACCATCACCGTCCCGTGGATCATCGGGACCATCGAGTACCGGATCGGCGACGAAACCGCGTCCCAGTTGGGCTGGGTGAACATCCTGAGGCCCGGCACGGAGACACCGAGGACCGTCGTGCTCTCGTAGACGAGAACGGGGACCGACTCGTAGAAGATGAACGTGATGATCAACAGCAGGATGACGATCGTCGAGACCGTCATCGTCAGCATAAGCAGTCTCGCCGTGAGTCCTTGATAGCGGATCCAGCCGTACCCCGCCGCCCCCAGAAAGACTGCGAAGGGGACAATCGTGTAGGCCGATACGAGGAGGAATCCGACGAACGCGCTCAGGAGCGCGAGCGACATCACACCGACGACGGCGAGCGCTTCTCGATCAGTCGTCGCGAGGAACTCGCGGAACCGTCGGACGTGCCGTGCGAGCGTCTCAGCGCCCGTCTCTGTCTCAGCCGCTTGTGCCATCGTTGCTCTGTGTATGCATTGAATGAATGGTGAAGGGACGAGGCGGTGGAGTGTGTCCGCAGTCGAACCGAGCGACCCTACATCTGCTCGGGCAGTTTCGCCTTCTCGGACTCGATGTCGCTCGTCGGCAGCGGGATGTAGTTGTTCGCCTCGACGAACACCTGCTGACCGAAGTCAGTCAGGAACATATTCATAAACGCTGCTTCGCGCATATCGGTCCCCTCCGGCGTTTCGTCGGTGATCTTCGTGTACTGGTGGAGATCGCGGTTGAGGGGGTAATCGGAGTCGAAGATCGTGTTCTCGGCGTCGCGGTCGGGCTCGTACACAGTTCCCTCGAAGTTGATCGCGATCGGCGGCGCCGACTCGCTCGTGAACGCCAGCGCCATATACGCGATCGCGCCCTCGTTCTGGGCGACGGCCGTCGCGACCTGCTGGTTCTGGCCGAAACGGGTGTTGACACCCGGCATCGGCGCGTCGGCGCTGCCGAGCATATTCAGGCGGAACGAGGTGTCTGTGCCGGAGCCCTCCGCGCGGCCGATAACGTAGATCTCCTGGTCGGGGCCGCCGACCTCGCTCCAGTTGGTGATCTCGTCTTGGTAGATCTGCCTGACCTCCTCACCGGTGAGCTGCTGGACGCCGTTGTCGTAGACGTCGCCGCTGACGACGACCGGCTGGCCGTCGCGGCCCAGCACGTGGTCGACGACCTCCTCTTCGGCTTTGCTCTCACTCCACCCCAGTTCGGCCGTGATCGGGCCCGAGGAGTTGCCGATGTCGACGAGGCCGTCGACGACGGACTGACACCCGGTCCCCGAGTGGCTCAGCCCGATGCTCGTCGGGAACGGCGGCGTCGCCTGCTCGCCGCTCGGCTCGAAGCCGTAGAGGCTCGCGAAGTAGTCGGCCAGCCGCATATCCGGTTCGCCGAGCGCCTCCCAGCCCGGGACCGTATTACCCTCTTCGGGGTTCGACCCCCAGTACTCCCCGTCGCTCGGCGGCGCGTTCGAGTTCCAGTAGGAACTCCCCTTGTTCGCGATGGGATAGACCGTCGACGATCCCTCGGCGGTAAGCATCGACGGGCCGTCGCTCGAACTCGAGGACCCGGACTGAGACTGGGTCGATCCCGACGTCGATGCGTCTTCTCCCGACGATCCCTCAGTCTCGGTCTCCGACCCCGACTGAGAGGAACAACCGGCGATGCCGGTCACTCCGATAGCCCCGGACGCGACGAGGAATTTCCGACGTGATACGCGGTCTCCGAAGCGCTCTGATTCGCGCGTCATCACCTGGATGCATCCGACTTCACGCAAAAGTGGTTTATAATAGGGATATCCAGCAGTCGGGTCCCGACGGTTCCCGTCCGGATCGCTCCCCTCCAAGACGTATCTCCACAGACCGCTCGATATCGCTATATATCCCCCCGTACGCCTCATAGCAGGACCGAAACCCTCCCGCCGAGACCGACCCACCGATGACGACGAACCGAGACGAGCGTCGGCGCGCGGTGATCGGGCAGTCGACGGAGGAGGCGGTAGACGCGATCGTCGCGGCCGACCCGACACGCGATCCCGAGGACGTCCGATCAGCACTCGACCACGTCACCGAGGACGGCCACGTGACGCAAGCGGGCATCGAAGCGACCGTTTCGGACGTCGCGAAACGCCTGGCGACAGCGGAGACCCGCGTCGAACTGGCAGCGTCGGCACTCGACGACGCGATGGCGGCCGCGGCCGCGTACGACGACATCGACGTCGTCGCGGCACGCCTCGAACAGTATCGCTCGACGCTCGACGCGGCCGCGTCTCGGGTGGACCGACTCGGATCGGCCCTCGCGAGCGTTTCGACCCCCGCGGACACCGTCGAGTCGGTCTACGAATCGGTCGTCGAACTCCGCGAGATCGCCGCCGACGCCCGAGAGGCGCAACAGCAGGCCGATCAACTACAATTGGACCTCGACGACTTCGAGGCCTGGCTCGCCGACCCCGACCGCCGGCGGCGGGGCATCGAAGAGGATGTCGATGTCGTCGAAGACACGCTCGACACCGTTGCGGGTGAGGACGTCGAGAGCGCCGAGGCGTGGGTCGACGGCGTGCTTCGACTGGAACTGCTCTCGCTTCTGGTGGCGGATCTCCGGAGCGAACTCGCTGAGCTCCAGACGATGGCCACGCGGGACGGCGTCGGTGAGGCGTACGGGAGCGAGATCGAGCGGCGCCTCACGGAGATCGAGTCACGGGCGGGCGCGATCCGCGAGCGGCTCGAAGGCGGTGCCGAGTCAGCGTGGCGTGCGCAATACGCGGACCGCATCGCGTCGTTTCGAGACGTGATCGAGGCGGCGGACCCCCCCGTCGCATGGGGCGAAGTCCAATCGGAACTCCGACGGGCCCAGTCGCTGGATGAGCCGTACCCCCGGTGAGCCGACCGATCACTCGCCGTCGACTCGCCGTCGCATCGCCCGGAGATACCCTTCGGCTGTCTCGTCGTCGACTTCGAGCGTCGCTCGAACCGTCTCACACCCACGCAATAATCGCTCCCGCTCCGCGTCCGTGGGAACCTTGTTCGCCGTGACCGACTCGACGGTATCCAGCAGCTCGTCGGCGCGCTCGGGTTCACCCTCGGCGACGTGGGTCGCCGCGGCGTCGAGGAGTTGTGTGAGCGCGGCCTGAACATCCGGCGGCAGCGGCGGCGATGACGCCATCTTCAGGACTCCGTCGTTCGTTTCTGCTCGCCCCAGAATCCGTCGTGCTTCTCGACAGCGAGGTCGTCGGTCACGCGCACCTGACACGCCAGCCGCAAGCCCGAGTCGGGGTCGTGGGGCGGGATCGACAGCCGCAGCCGTTCCCGACGCGTCGGTTCGCCGGCGTCGCCGCGGATCTCGACCGCACACGTGCCACAGCTCCCGTGTCCGTGACACGAGACCGCCCGAGGGCCGTTGTGGACGGACGCGTCGGCCGCCAGTAACACGTCCCGCAGCCGCTCGCCGGACGCACAGTCGATCTCCTCCCCGTCGTACTCGACAGTCGGCATATTACTGAATACGGCATCGAGGGCCTTGGGCTGTGTGGCGGCGGCCGGGTGCATTCAGGTCAGGAATCGCCTCTCTCGCTTCGGAAATCGGGGAATGGACGCTCCCGCCGGACCTCACCGGCACGAAGGCGTCGATGACACCACGCGACCCGCGAGACCCGGTCTCGTCACGCCGCTCTCGGCGGGACCGCGTCACGCTGACCAGACGAAGACGTCGGTGGCCGTGGCCGCACCCACCGCGAGACCGCCGCCGTCGAGGCCCACGCCGGTGAGGTTGCTGGTCAGCGAGGTCTCGAGGTCCCATTCCCATCGACTCCGCGCTCCGTCGGACGTGCGAGCCACGGCCACGAGCCGGCGACGGTCGGTCGTTGGCACGAGGAGTTCCACCCGCCCGTCGCCGTCGAGATCGGCCGCGAGGGCGCCACCGAGAGTGCGGGATCCGTACACGTGCGAAGACACTCCATCGAGGGTTGCCCGAACGCTCAGATCTCCGTCCTCGAGCCGGTAGTACTCCAGTCTGTGCGTGACGTGCGGCTTCAACACGGCGGCGAGTTCTGTGGAGCCGTCGGGACCGAAGGGGCCGACCGCGAGCTGGTGTCGCCAGCCGGGGCCGTCGACGGGACCGGTCGCGATGCGCTCGCCGGCCACCGAGTAGACGGCGATGCGTGCGCCGCGTTCCGCGTCGGCAATCGTGGTAACGATCTCCGGTTCGCCATCGCCGTCGAGATCAGCCACGAGCGGCTGGAGCCCCTCGAAGACGAGCGGGGCATCGAGTTCAGTTCGAGCGACTATCCTCGAGTCCGTCGGATCGACCACGACCAGAGACGACGGTTCCAGTTGGTCACCGAGTGCGCCGTGTCTGTAGCGATCCGTCACGTCCCCGTAGACGACGTACCTGCCGTCTCCGACCGCGGCCGGTCGGGCATCGGTCGGGGCCTCGACGGGCAGCCGATGGCGCTCGTCGCCGTCGACGACGAGGTCCCCGTTGGCAGCCACGTACAGTCTGTGCGTCCCCGCCGGTCCGGACGCGACGATCTGGCCGCCATTCCGGCTCATACTCGAAGGATGGTCGAGCACCGTCGGCGCTGCGCCACCGCTGGCGACGACTGGCGGGCGTTCGGGCGACTGGTGGTGCAGGCGCATCTCGTCGGCGACCCTCCCACCGGTGACCTGGAACCGGGTCGCGGTCCCAGCCGCTGTACTCACGGTCCAGTAGCTCCCCCGCGGTGCCGGATGGGCGACCAGCCACTCCGGGCGAGCGTCGACCGCGAACCGAACGGGCTCGCTGTCCCGAAGGTCCGCGGACCCAGACACGAACCGGTTGCCAGTCGGCTGGGGGTGGGTGTACCAGTAGGGCCCCGAGGCGGGCTCGGTCGCTTCTTCGGGGGTCGACTCGACCGTGGACGTCGACTCGCCGCGGCGACCCCCACAGCCCGCGAGCCACAGCAGGGCGGCAGGGCTGGCTCTCAGAACCGTTCGGCGCTGTGGCATCGCCGGAAAATGGGTCAGCAGCGGGGTAAACGTACTTACTGCCGCGCCGAGCGGACCTTGGGAAGGGCTCCACGGATCGCGACCGTCAGTGCGAATACACCAACTCCTGCGACCTGTACCAAGAGACTCGGGCCGAAGGCGATGATCAGGAACAGGAGCGCCCGAAAGGCCCGTTCGTAACTGGGGAGCTTCCGTCCGAATTCGATTCCCATCGTCACCGAGAGCGCGACCATCAGGGCGACGAACTGGACGACCAGCGCGATCGGCGTTTCCGGGAAACTCCAGAAGATCAACTCTGGATTGAATACGAACATAAACGGAATCAGGAACGTTGGACCACCGAGACGCAGTGACTCGATGGCGGTCTCGATGAATTCGGCTCCCGAGATGGTGATCGCCATCGCCACAGCGAGCGCCACCGGTGGGGTGATCGCCGAGAGCAGCGCATAGTAGAAGACGAACATATGGGCGACGATCGGTTCGACGACGAAGCCCTGGAGCGTTGCGAGTTCGACGATGACGGGCGCGATAATCGTCGCGACGAGCAGGTACGCCGCGGGCGTCGGAATCCCGAGTCCAAACAGTAAGGCCAGGATCATACTGATGACGAGGATGCCGACGAATGAGGTCCCCGTGAGCGCCGACAGTGCGAACGTGATCCGGTTGGTGAGACCTGTCGCACTGAAGATGTTGATGACGACTGCCAGCGCCGCGAGCAGCGCGACGAACGGGGCGGCCGAGGCACCGCCTTCTCTGAGTCCAGCGGCGATTTCGCCGAGGTATTGACGAACGGCACCGGCCCCCGCCCCTTCGCGCCAGAGCAGATAGAGGAGCCGTGTCCCAAACAGCGTCAGGATCGTGTACATCCCGCTGTACAGTGGCCCGAACCGCAGAACGATCAGGAGGTAAATCAGGACAACGAGCGGCACGAGAAACTGCGCGCTCTTGAGCAGGAACACGGAACGGGGTTCCTCGGACGTGTCGTCCATATCGACTCCCGTGTCCGACGCCGAGGCGGATTGTTCTTCGTTTGCCTCGTCGCGCTCCGACCAGTCGTACCATAGCGACCACTGATAGACGCCGTAGCTCGTCACCGAGTAGTACAGTATCGCTGGAATGGTCGCGGCGATCGCAACGTCGGCGAAGGGAATTCCGAGGATATCAGACATAATGAACGCTGCCGATCCCATAATCGGCGGCAGCACCTGTCCGGCGGTGCTGGCGACGGATTCGATCGCACCCGAGTGCTTCCCGAGAATACCGCGCTCTTGCATCAGCGGGATGGTGAACGATCCGGTGGCGGCCACGTTGACGCCCGCACCGCCCATCATCGTTCCCATAAACATACTGGAGACGACAGCAGTCTGCGGAACGGCACCACTGAATGCACCTTCGAGTCGCTCGGTGAGCTGGAGGATGAGATCGAAGCCGCCGAACATTCGGACGATCCCAGCGAAGATGACGAATATCGCGACCCACGTCGCTGCGATCTGGGTGAGGAACCCGTAGACCCCCTGTAAGGAGATGGTGTTCTTGAAAATTATCGTCTCCAACGAGATGCCGCCGTGAGCCAGGATACTCGGGAGCTGCGGGCCGCCCACGCCGTAGATGACCGTCACTACGACGAGTGCACCGAGGATCCAGCCGAACTTATCGGCGGTGACGATCGTCACGAGGACGATCAACGACGCACCGATGATGATGTCGACATTGTTGTAGACGACGAACGCGCCGGTCTCAAGCCATCGGTCGAAGACGACTTGGACGTATCCTACCGAGACGACCGAGAGCGCCGCTAAACTCAGCATAACGAGTGCGAGCACGCGGGGATAGGAGGCCCCAGTCTTTCCGTCCCACGTCCGTCGAGCGCGGGCGAGGAAATACGCCGTCAGCGACAGTCCGAGGACGAGGTTCGTGAACAGTTGCTTCGGGAGATACGAGTCGACAGCGTAGGCGATCACCGCGACAGAGAGCAGCAGCGCTGGCACGCCGACGAGGAAAGATTGAACGTCGTCGAACCCCGCTGCGTCTCGGAACCGCTCCATAATGTTAGGGCTCAGAAGCTCCCTTCTGTGAGGCTTTCATCCCACAGATCGTTCTCCTTGAAGAATTGTACAGCACCGGGGTGGACTGGCACTTCAGCGTGAAGCGCCGCCGTCCACAACGAGTCGTCAGAGAACAGTTCCCAGGCTGGATGCGCGTCGACCAGACCCTGTCTGTTGTCCCAAAGCGCGCTCAGGAGGTTGTAGATACTGTCGGCGGACACTTTGTCAGTGGTAAAGTGGGGATAGTCGACACGAACGGTCGTCGTCTCGGATTCTTGGGTGTACTCCTCGATGCTGTCACCGAAGGCGTCGTTCGACAGCGTCTGCAGGGAGAGCCACGGGTGCTCTTCGATCATCCCCTGTGACTCCTCGGACAGCCCGAGTAGCCGGATCTCGTTGTCGGAGTACATTTGTTGCATAAAGCCGGGAGTAAGTCCGCTCACGATACCCGGACCACCGGCAGCGTCGACGCGGCCAGCGCTGAACTCCTGGGCGATCTCAGTGACGCCTTGATGTACTAGTTCGTAGTTCTCCTCACCGACAATGTTGTCGAGCGCCTCTCGGTAGTACGCTTGGTACGTCGATCCCTGGGGACCGGTTGCGATGGATGCCCCCTCCAGGTCCGACCAGTTCTGGTAGTCGGAGCCGGTCGGCACCACCACCGGTTCGATGAGCGTCGTCTGCGTCGACATCTGATAGAGGTCGTGGTTGAAATCGACGCTACCGAAGGGTCCTGCACGCTCGACAGCGTCGAGCCCGGCCTTCGCCGTACCGAAAGCCAACTCGCTCTGTCCGCCGACGAGTCGCGACATCGATTCACCACTCGTCCCGGAGACCACGTCGAGGCTGAGGTCGGTTTCTCGATCGAGGACGCCAGCCGCCGCGTTGTGCATCAGGAAGGTGACGCCGTTTTGTGGCCCAGAGATGAGTCGAAACGTCGAGAAGTCCTCAGGCTCGGGTCCACTCTGCGTCGTCTCGGTCTCTCCGCCGGTGTCGCCGGAGCTATCGTCACCACTGGAGTCACTGTCGCCACCAGTACCGCCTCCCATACATCCAGCGAGTGCTGTCACTGCGGCCGTTCCACTGAGGTACTTGATCGTCTCCCGGCGTGTCGGCCCGTTGTTCATCATAATTCATTCTTCGTGTGTTATTCGACCATTATAATTGTTTCTGAAATCTTATGTTTCGTCTGTGTGAATGCCGTTTGTTGCCTTCAAGACGTAAAAATCACGCCTTAGAAATTCTATAAGAAAAATTATCTAAATGTGCTACTATTTACCCTCTCCGGGTACCGAGAGGCTACCGTCACTTCTCCCAATATTGGCCGAAGATATATCACGTATCATATGAAATTCTATGGCGAATGTGAACGGTTCGCAAGAGCGAAACAGCGGCTCAGTCGATCATAAAATTAGTTATCGATCCAACAAGTACAGTATAAAAATGCTACTAATTTTTTCGCTCTAAGTTATGCGGACGTTCAGTCCGGTCTTCGACGGGTGCAGATTCGTATTTAAGGCTGAGTTCGATCTCGTTCTTGACGCCCAGTAACCGGTCTGAATAGTCATCGACGAGCGTTTCCTCGTCAAGGCGGTGAGCCGGTCCGGCGATACAGATTGAGCCGATCGGGGACCCGTCGTCCAGTTGGATGGGAACGCTCACCGCGTTACCGCCACTGACCGCCTCTTCGAGATGGACGGCGAATCCGCGCTCGCGGATCTCTTCTAGCTCCTCGTACAGTGCGTCCTCCGCTGTGATCGTCTGCTCCGTGTACGCGGGGAGCCCCCGACTGGTGATGATCGATTCGACGCGTTCCGGAGCCATCTGCGCGAGGATCGCTTTCCCGGCCGAAAATGCGTGAAGATAGCCTCTGAAGCCGACGCGGGTGAAGGAGCGGTAGAGCTCGTCACCCGACTTGAGATAGATGTACACCGCGAATCCGTTCTCTTCGACGACACACCAGACTTTCTCGCCGACCTGGTCAGCCAGCGCATCCACCTTAGGCTTCGCAGCGTAGTACAGCGGATGGCTTCGTTGGGCCTGAATTCCGTAGTCGAGATACAGTTGACCGATTCGGTATCCGCCGTTGTATTCGGCGATGTATCCGGCCTCTTCGAGCGTATTCAGATGTCGGTACACCGTGCTCTTCGCGCGGTCGAGATCGCTCGCGACTGCAGAGAGGGACGCCGGACCGTTCTCCTTGAGATACCGGAGAATGTCGAGCGATTTTCGGGTCGCATCGACGTGCTTTGCACTGTCACCCGTCGACGACTCCCCGCTCTGGTCTGTCATACGAGTTCCTCTCACCCGTCACAGAAAAGTTTCACTCTCGCGAACAGGATCGAATATCCTACTTGTACGTACGTTATCGGGGCTCAGCCGGAAGGTATAATCCGCAAATCGGCAATGGCTACCTATGACTCGTAGCGTTGATCGCGGGATGGTGAGTGGCGTATGGAAGTGACGCTCTTGGGGACCGCAAACCCGATCCCGACACTGGACCGTGCGGGCAACGCGATCCTCCTCGAGATCGACGATCACCCGTATCTGATCGACTGTGGTCCCCGGACGGTGTACGAACTGCTGCGGAACGAGGTCGATCCGGGGGCGATCGACCAGCTCTTTTTCACCCATCATCATATGGACCACAACCTCTCGTTCTTCCACCTCGCGATCGTCGGCTGGACGGCCGGTCGAGAGTCACTCCAGATATATGGTCCGACGGGGACTGATGCCCTCATCGATGGCCTGTATGAAGTATGGGCGGAGGACCTGGAATACCGTATTGAGGCTGGCTATCCCGCCGAAGGGATCGAAAACATCAGCTGGGATCGCGTCACGTCGGACTTCGAACTCGAAACTGAGTCGATGGCGGTCGAAGCACTCCCGGTCGAACACTCGATCGAGACCTACGGGTACAAATTCACGGAGAAATCGACCGACTCAACCGTGGTTCTCTCTTCGGATACGGCTCAATTCGATGGCCTGTCGGAGTTCGCTGCTGACGCTGACGTTCTGGTGATGACTTGCGGGATCACGCCGGTCGGTGACGTTCCCGACGATGGGTTCATCTGGGAGAAGTACACGGAACCCTACCCGGAAGACCAACGGAACGTGCTGATGAACTATCACGTCACACCGACACAGGCCGGTACGATCGCGGACGAGGCGAACGTTGATACACTCGTTCTCACACACTTCACCCCCTATCCTGACCGAGAGGAGATTGAGGCCAAAGCCGGTGCCGTCTTCGATGGCGAGGTCGTCGCTGCCGAAGACGGGTACTCGTCAGTGGTGTGAGTTCTTCGCGCGAGTGGGGTGGTTGTCAGTGTGGTGGTGGGCGTGAAACAGCGGCGAGACGATTCGCCGTCGGAGAGAGTGTGGCACCGAAGCGAACCGGACGGCTGATCCAGCGGACGTCTGCCACGGACGATCGCTCGGAGCGGACGGTCTAGTTCCCTATCGAAGGGAACTGTCTGTGCCACAAGTTCGCGATACGACATAGCCCACTGCGGCGATCTGACGACAGTTCCCAATCGATACCCGTTCGGCATCTTATTATTGTAGGGTGAGAAGGAAGGCATCAGTATGACTGGTGCTGGCGAGGAATCACCGGCGAGACATCACGGAGGCGATATTGATCTGGACGAGTCTGTGGACGTCGAACCGTCGTCCGAGCTCCAATTCTGTGATATCGAAGGGTTAGAAGAGCGAAAGCGTCGGCTTCGAGAGTCAGTCGTCGATCCGGCAGTCACCGACCGTCACGAAACGATCGGTGCCAGCGGGATCCTGATACACGGACCCTCCGGGGTCGGGAAGACCCATCTCGCCCGGGCACTCATCGGCGAACTGGGATTCGATCAGATCACGATCACGCCGACGGATCTCCCGCTCGAGTCGCCTGACGAGACAGCACAACTCCTCGTCGATCTGGCTCAGTTCGTTCGATCTCGGGCCCCGTGCGTCCTGTTCTTCGACGAGTTCGACGCTATCGCACCGACTGACGACGAAGACCAGTACGGACGGCCAAGCCAGGTCGGAGCCGCTCTCAAATCTACTCTGGATACGATCGACGCCGCGGAAGAGAACGTCATCGTCGTTGCGACGGCGACGCACCTGAGTGACGTCGAACGCACGGTCCGCCGGTCAGGCCGGATCGACATCGTGATGGGGGTAGACACTCCGGAGGAGAGCCGTCGTCGGCAAATCCTCGCGACGGAGGTTCGCTCGGTCACCACCCACGCCGACGCGCTCGACGCCGTCGAAGCCGACATCGACTTCGAGCGCTGTGTCGAACTCACGAGTGGGTTTGTGACGGCGGAGATCGTCGCCGCGGTGGAACGCGCCGGCCAGATCGCGATCGCCGACGCGGCGTCGGAACAGGCCCGGATCGACCAGACTGCACTCCGGACGGCACTCGAAGAGATCGGCCAACGCAAGGGTCGCCGTGAGCACAGTGTGAGAGATTCCACGACCGGGGCCCCAGACGACGAGGCGGTGGCGCACTCGACCGACCGCGAGGCTCAGCAGGACAGCCCCGAGGCGTCGTCGAGCGACGCTCGACCGGGGAGCCAGAACGACGTCGCGGAAGCACAGAAGGACTCGGACGACAACTCCCGTGGCATCGAAGGGCACGTCCCACATCTGGTCGGGTCCCCGTCGATTCCCGACGTCACGTACGACGATATCGGCGGCCTCGACGCAGCAAAACGACGCCTGCGGGAGTCTGTGGTCTGGCCCAAAAAGTACCCCGAGCAGTTCGACGCACTCGACATCGACCCCCCTACGGGAGTGCTGCTCCACGGGCCGCCAGGAACCGGAAAGACGATGCTGGCCAAGGCAGTGGCGAACGAGAGCGATCACAGCTTTCTGTCGGTGAAGGGGCCGGAAATATTCGACAAGCACTTCGGCGAATCCGAACAAGCAGTACGGGACCTCTTCCGCAATGCCCGAGGGGTCGCGCCGGCGCTGATATTCTTCGACGAGTTCGATAGCATCGCTGCCCAGCGGGGCGGGTACAGCGCCGGGAGTGACGTCACCGACAGCATCGTCAACCAACTGCTAGCGGAGCTCGACGGGATGGATCCGCTCGGAGATGTCATCGTGATCGCGGCGACGAACCGGGTCGATATGCTCGATCCGGCGGTGCGCCGCCCGGGTCGATTCAGCATCGAGATACCCGTCTCCCGTCCCGACGAAGCGGGCCGTGAGGAGATCTTCCAGACCCACCTCCAGGATCGACGGCTGGCTGACGAGGTCGGCCCCGAGTGGTTGGCCCGCGTGACTGACGACAGATACTCCGGTGCGGACATCGCCGCGCTGTGCGACGAAGCCGCGATGACTGCACTCAGGGGCGCTATCGACGACGGCAGTGCTCCCGAGACGATGGCCGCAGACAGCGAGACACAGATGGATGAGACACCGAGTATCACGCGCGCGGATTTCCAGCAAGCGCTCGCCCGTGTCGATCCGGCGAGCGATGACCGCGACTCCGACACGCAGTCGCTGCGCTCGTACCGGTGAGAACATCGATGCGTCTGATCGTCCGTGGCACGACGACCTCGCCGACGGGAACATAACGGGGTTCTGATAGGAGGCCTTTTGAGCGGCGCGGCCAACGGTTTATATATGACCGGCGCCCCGGATCCGCACGACCCGCCGCGGGTGATGAGTACTCAACACCCCGACAACGCAACGGTGCCGTTCTTTGCGGAAGGGGATGTAATCGAGGGTGAAACCGAAGTGCGAGAAGCGTACTACGCCTACTCTCACCTCGGCTGTGACGAACAGATGTGGGACTTCGAGGGCAAAGAGGGCGACGAGTACGCGGTCAAGAAGTTGCTCTCGCGGTTCGACGACTACTTCGCCGACGAGCGACTCGGCGCCGAGAACCGGCTCACGCTGCGCGGACCCAACCCCGACCTCGAGGAGTCCGAGGCGAAGATCCTCCTCGAGATTCTGGAGTCGATCCCCCGGTCGTATGACGCTGCTGAGGCGTTCTACCGGAACCTGCGCAATATCGACGGCGAGGGCGAACACAGGACGGTCGCTCCCATCCACGAAGTGATCGTTCCAATGGTGACCTCCGCGAGCCAGGTCAACGCCGTCCACGACTACTACGAGGACTTCGTCGTTGGCAAGGCCGACCGCGCGATCGACGGCCGCACCGTCGCCGACTGGGTCGGCCCCTTCCGCCCCGAGGAAATCGCGGTCATTCCACTCATCGAGGACCGCGAGTACCTCCTGAACGCCGACGAGATCCTTCGGGGCTACCTAGAGGGGCGAGACCGCGACGCCCAGCGAGTCTTCCTCGCCCGCTCGGATCCCGCGCTGAACTACGGCTCTCTCGCGGCCGACCTCGTCAACAAGGTGTCGCTTCGCCGCCTGTACCACGCGGCTGCGGACCTCGACGTGGAGCTCTATCCGATCCTCGGCGCCGGCCCCGCGCCGTTCCGCGGCGGACTCACTCCGGACACCGTCGACCGCGTGCTGGACACCTACCCCGAGGTGGAGACGTTCACCGTCCAGTCCGGCTTCAAGTACGACTACCCGCCGCAGGACGTCCAGGCAGCCATCGAGCGGCTGCGCACCGCCGAGCGTGACCGTACCGCCCCGGAGGTGGACGAATCGCGGTTGCTCGCTGTCGCCGATCGCTCGGCCGAGCGCTACTCCGAGCAGGTGAGCGAGGTGGCCCCGACAGTGAATCGGCTCGCGGAATACGTGCCTCAGCGTCGCGACCGCAAACTGCACGTCGGCCTGTTCGGCTACTCCCGCGAGGTGGGCGAGATCGAACTACCGCGGGCGATCACCTACACCGCCGCGCTGTACAGCATCGGCTTCCCGCCCACGCTGATGGGCCTCGCTGGCCTGGAAGCGGACGACTGGGCCGTCGTCGACGACTGCCTGCCGGGGTTCCGCGAACTCCTAGCGAGCGCTGCCCGGTACTACAACCCCCGCTCGCTGTCGGTGCTGCCCCTGGACGAGGACGAGGTGCGACCCGCACTGGACCGTGTGGACGTTACCCCTGATCCCGACCACCGCGCTGCGACCGACGAGGTGATCGACGCACTCGACACGGGTGGCGACGTTCGATCCGGCATCGTGCGTGCCGCCCGGTGCCGACAGTTCCTGGGGTGAGCACGTCACTCTCCGGACACTCGGACTAACGGACAGATTGAACCGTCCGGTTCTCGATCTATTTCTCTCACAGGCACATCGATCGGGGGGCCAAGTCCGAACGGCGACCCGGAGCTAAGCGTCACGCTTACCGACGCGTACTCCTCGCCAGTCGACGATTTCGGCGACGGGGATACGACCGTCTCAGCGACTGACTGGGACGGGTGGTCGCACTCCCACCTCGCAGGAACGTCGTCGGATTTCTCCGCGGTTTCCACCGATCCGATCTCGGGAGAACACTCGGGCCGCATACGGACTGAGGGGGCCGAAGCAGAGATATTAGTAACGCGGTCCTCCGAGACGCAATCGAACTTATCGCTAAAAACGAGGATCTCCCAAAACACCGGCAACTCGAACGATTACTTCAAAATCAGGCCCGAAACTGGAAACGGAGATCGCTTCGGGTTCATCCAGTTCAAGCACGGTGATATCATCGAATGGCGGACGGGTTCATCAAGCACCACGCTCAGGGACTCCTGGAATGCTGATACCGTCTACGAGATTCGATTCGGGTGGGATTTCGCCAACGGCCAAGCGACGATATATATAAATGGTGTCGAAGAAGGCACTGTCCAACTCGAAAACTCTCCGAGTGGACTCGGGGCCGTATCGATCAACCCGGACGCAGACGGAGGATCCGCGACGATTGACCACTATATCGACGATGTGTCGGCCGGAGAGTCCGTAGACTCAGTTGATCTTACCGTCTCAGACGGGAACGGCGCATCAAAATCATTCACCGGCCTGAGCGTTGGCAACACAGCCACGAAAGAGTGGAGCGACCTGAGCACGTCATCGTCGAAACTCGATTTCTCGACTGCCGCAGATGTCGGCGGGTGGATAAACGTCTCGGCAGACATCCGCGAAGAGACCCAAACAACGGATCCCACGGCTGAACTTAACAACGTCTCGAAGAGCTACAGCGGCACGCTCGCCGGCGGGGAGACTATGTCGTTCACCTTCGACTCGTCGGTCCTCAAGGACGAGACGAACCGGCTGAACGTCTCGGTCGGCGACGGAACGCTCTCCGCAGACGCTCCCGATCCAGTCGTCTATCTCGAGTACTCCCACGAGGCGTCGAGTTCGATCTCGACCGAGTATTTCAGTAACGGCCTCGTCGAGCGCTACAATGTCTCGAATACGTTCTCGGCGACACAAACCGACGCCACACTCGAGGTGCCGTTCTCCTCGACGGTCTACCGCCTTGCCGAACTCGAGTGGTCGATCAACGACGGCTCTTGGAGCAGCGTCCCGGACAGCCGGTACTCGTGGTCGAACAACACCCTCGTCGTTGATCTGAAAGACGGCGATACGGACGGTGACGTCGACGCGGGCACAAAGATCGAAGTTCGCACCGAGGGCCGGATGGTCGACGTGGCGAACGGCGCGATCTCGGTGCCCGAACCGACCGATCCCGATGCGGCCCAGATTGACAGCAAGATCCAGATCGAGAGCCGCTCGAGCGATTTCAGCATCGGCATCGAGTCCGGTGAGCGAATCCACTACGCTTACAAGGAGAGTTGGGATACGACCGAGGACTCGAGCGTGGTCGCCGCCGATGGTTCCCAGCAGATCTACCTGCCGAACGCCGACGCGGGAGACACCGCGTGGATCACGACCGCGCCGATCGAGGTCATCCCGCAGTCCGGTGACGCTCGCGTTCGCGTGACGGATCCGGACGGGCCGACGATCAAGATCAGCGGCGGACCGAGTGCGCTCGGTGACGACGTCCAGATCCGCTACTACGCGGTCACGGACGGCAAGACCTACGAGGCGTATTCGGTCAGCCGAGAGCGTCCGGTCTCGAAGGATACGGCGGAGAACGGCGCCGCAGTGTTCTCGATCGACGATAGCGAGGAGACGATCCGCCTCCAGCTCGCCGGGAGCGATTCCGGCGGCAGTGGTGGGGACTCCTCCTCGATCAGCGTAGGCTCGTGGCCGCAACCCGATCCGGGCACGACGCTCCAGGAGATCGGCGTCGTCGTCGCGTGGGCGGCGCTCGTGGTGCTATTGGTCGCGGCGACGGGGCGCTCGGAAATCGCCGGCCGCCGGCGTTGGATCCTCGTCGGCACGATCGGGATCGGTACGGGCCTGCTCTCGATCGAGGTGCTCCGGCCGGGCACGATTTCGACGGCGATCGGGACGGGACTCCAGGACGTCGTCCCGCTAGCCGGGCTCGCGGCGATCGGCGTCGCAGGCTACTCGATCGTCTCGTGGTGGCAATCGCGTCAGAAAGAGGCCGCCACGCCAGAGACGTCGGTGAGCTTCAATCTGAGAGGGAACGAGTGAGATGTTCGCGGACCTCGCTCGGCAGGCGGTCACGGCGCTCGGGATCAAGGGCGTGAGCACGGTCGCGCTGGTGTTGTTGGTCTCGATCGCGCTGTACGCTCACAAGGCTGCCTCAGCGGGGCAGAAGGTCGTCTACGTGGGTTCAACGCTTCAGCACGACCTGAAAATGGTCGCAATCGTGCTGACAGTTTTGCTCGTCCTCGGGGTAGCGACGCTGGATGTCCAGCGGGGACAGGAACTACTCCAGGCCGGCCTCGAGGAACTCCGGCGCTCGGGGATCGTCGATCGACTCGTAGGGATGGTACGATGAGCCGCCTCGCTGATCTGAGTCTCGAGGACCTGCTAACGCTTGGGGGCCCGAGGATCCGTGGGATCGTGCTGTTCGCAGGGCTCGGGATCCTAGCGCTGGTGAACTACCTCGATCTCGTCGGCGTGCTGGGACTCGGGTGGATGAACGACACTGTCGGGTGGGCTGCCGCCTTCTGGACGGGATTCGTCGCCCTGCTGATCAACTCCCGGCGGGAACTCCACAAGCGGGTGAAAGAACTCGGTGCGCTGCTCGTCTTGGTGTTCGGACTCGTCGCGGTCGGCCTCGTGACGTCGCCGGGTCTGGGGCCGACGTACTGGTACCACGAGACACTCGTGGGACAACTGACGTGGGCTGCGGCACCGTCGGTCGGGAACGCAGGGATCGTCCTCGGAACGGCGTACCTCGTGGTCCTCGGCATCGAGTGGATCTCGGAGTACTGGTATCTCCGACAGACGACGGCCGAGGAGCGCATCCTCGAGGAAGATCCCTGAGCACGATCAACAAGGCCGTCCCTCGGGTTCGTGCGTCCGGTACGCGGTGGCGGCTATGCACCCGCTCGCTGAACTGCCACGCGTCTACCCGGCGTGTGGACGTGATCGACAGCGTGTCTGATCGAGTCAGCCAAACGATTTTACGCTGTCAACGTCAACGTTGACAAGAGAGATGGCCACCGCAGACGAGCAGATCCGGATCAGTGACCGGGTAAAAAAGCGACTCGACAGCCGGCGACGGGAGGGCGAGTCCTACAACGACGTCCTCGATCGGCTGCTTGGAGAGACGGCTGATAGCGACTTCGAGGGCGGATTCGGGTTGTTGTCGGAGGCCGAAGGTGAGTGGATTCGCGATCAGCGCGCCGACGCGAAAGACGAGCGGAAAGAGCGGATGCGCGGACTCGGGGACGTATGAAGGTCCTCGACGCGAACTTTCTTATCGACTATCTCAGCGGTGTCCCAGCGACGAAAGAGTACTACGAGGCTAACGGCGGCGACGACGAGACCTGGATTATCCCGACACCAGCCTACGCCGAGACCATAGTCGGCGTCGGAAACCACCCCGATGGTGAGGTCAACGAGGCCATCGAGGCCTTTGGCTGGGGTGAGGTCGTCTCGGTAAATGAGGAACTCGCCGAGACGGCCGCAAGGATCGCCGACGAGATCGAACCCGGTGGACCGTACCTTGATGGTGTCGACGGTCTCGTGGCCGCCGTCGGTCGCGAGTGGGGCGCGCCGGTCGTCTCCGCTGACGGGGATTTGACCCACGAGGAGACCAAGCGCGTCGTCGACGTCGAGGAATATCGATAGACGTCCCCAAGGGCTATTCGCTCAGTACAGTGCTTAGGACGCACGATCTAACTGATTTCAAATGTTATCTACTTGTCGACATAGATTACCAACTACCGACACAAAATATAAGATTCAATGGTTGAACCGTACTATTGACTATGGAAACACCTCACTGTCCAAGTTGTGAGACGCAATTCAATGAGGGGTCCGGACTGGGAACGCCATATGACGATCCGACAAGCAGTGCCGAGCACGACACGTGGTGTTGTACCGAGTGTGGGGCGGTTCTGGGTGTGACTTACCACGGCTAGGAACCGGGAATTGAGCAGGAACTCTGTCAAGACGCAAGCAGAGTCTCACAGCTGGTTCAGCCGTGAAACCGTGAAATAAACACCGAAATGAGGGTTCTTTGACACCGCAGAAGGTCAGGGTGCTCGGTGTCGATAGCGCCGCGCCCTCGTCGAGCCCGCGGACTCGATCAGGTCGTAGTGCTCCAGCGACTGGAGGTAGTTCCGACGGGTGGACTTCGCCCGCGGCCCGGCGACGCGGCCCTCATACCGAGCGTGAAGATCTTCCGCGCAGATTTCGCCGGCTTCGCTGATGATCTCGTAGAGGTGGCGCTGATGGGTCCCGAGCGTGTCGACGTTCCGCTCGTGGATCTCCTCACGGGCGTCCTCTCGGACGGCTTGGACGCGCTCGGTGGTCAGGGTCTCCGCACCGCTCTCGACGGCGTCACGGATCGCACGGCGCAGACAGATGCTGTATCAGATCGCCCCGTCATCTACGCGAGATCTGTCAGGAACGAGCTGCTGGACGGAGAGAACCTATGCAGCGACGAACTCGACATCCGTGATCTCGAACCGGGCCCCGCCATCTGGCCCGTCTGTGACACGGATCTGCCAATTGTGGGCAGTGACGACCTGTTCGACGATACTCAGTCCGAACCCAGTTCCTTCCGATGACCTCGAATACCCGGCCTCGAACACCTCATCACGCTCGCCGGACGGAATCCCCGGCCCGTCGTCCTCAATGTAGAACCCGTCGTCTAGTTCCCCGACCGTCACAGTCACGTCCGTCCCGCCGTGTTCGACTGCGTTCCGAAACAGGTTCTCAAACACCTGCTTGAGGCGACTTCTGTCGGCCCGAACGCCTCGATCGATGTTCGTGATCAGTACCGCCTCGTTCGTCTCGACGTTCTCCCAGCAACCATCGATCATCGTGGCGAGGTCAACCGGCTGAGTGTCGGTCACCTCTCTCCCTTCCCGGGTTAGCGTCAGGAGATTATCAATCAGCGCCGCCATCCGGCCAAGTGCCTGTTCGAGGCGGTCGAGATGTTCGCTGTCACACTCCTTGGCGGCCAGTTCGAGCCGCCCGGTAGCGACGTTCAGCGGATTCCGCAGGTCGTGTGAGACGACACTCGCGAACTCTTCGAGCCGTTCGTTCGCACGCTTGACCGACTCACGTTCGGTGATGTCGATATACATCGCTACCGTTCCGATGATTTCGTCCTCAGCGGTCCGGCGCGGAACCGCACGCAGGACCGTCTCAATAACCTCACCGTCGATAGTCACGAGGCCGCGTTTCTCTCTCGTGAACTGTCCGTCAAGCGAGCGGCTATATCCTCCCGATAGCAGTATCTCCGCTGACTCGCGCGTGTAAAACTCCGCGAGCTCGCTGCCGATGATCGCATCCTCATCGTAACCAAGCGTCTCGACGAACTGGCTGTTGCAGTCCTCGATGATCGGCTGTCCGTTTTCGGATCGCGTGAGAATCGTCATCACTGGGGCTTCCTCGAACAGCGTCCGGTACTGGACTTCGTACTTCGTCGCCAGTTGATCCAGTTCCTCGGTTTGTTGTTCCAGCTGGCGCTCGCGTTCCCTCCGTTCAGTGATGTCGCGGGCGATACCGATGATCCCCGTCGGCTCTCCCTCGTCGTTCGTCATCCGAACTCCTCTGAACTCGTGTGGGACTTGTCGCCCGTCTGCAGTCGTAATCTCGGCTTCGGTTACGTGTGAGCCGGTCTCTAATATCTCGTGGATCGAGTGGTTGATTGCCTCGCGGTGCTCGCCTTCGAAGAACTCAAGAGCGTTCATCGATCCGATCTGCTCGTCAGTGTAGCCGGTTAGTTCCGGCAACTTACTGTTCCACCGTTGGAAGTTGCCGTCGGTGTCGACGAAATAGAAGATGTCTTCCAGCGTATCGAGACTTCGCTCAATTAATGCCTGCTCCTCCTGAAGTTCTTGTTCGCGCCTCTTTCGTTCGGTGATGTCCTGAAACTGGGAGAAGACGGCGACGACCGCTTCGTCCTCATCGGTTACGACGCGGTTGTGCCATTCGCAGGTGATTCGATCGCCGTCCTTTCGGACGTTCTTGTTGACGCTTCGGTATCCCCCTTGGTTTTCGAGAAGGTCGGACACGACATCGGCTACCGCATCCCGGTCAGAATCAGGAACGATCTTCTCCCACGACTGGCCGAGCAAATCAGTCTGAGTATATCCGAGGATATCTTCGGCGACATCGTTCATACGGACGAAGTCGAACTGTTCGTCCCACTCGATGACGCCGAGCGGTGACTGCTCGAAAAAGAAGTTGAGACGCTTCTCTCGCTCGGCGAGTTCGATCTGGGCGTAGTAATTATCTACCGCGTTCCTGATCCGGTTTGCAAGGACGGTGTACTGGCTGGTCCCAGTTTTCTTCTGCAGGTAGTCAGTGACACCTGCCGAAATGGCGTCGCTGGCGACTTCCTCGCTACCCTTGCCGGTATAGAGAATGAAAGGGAGGTCAGGATACTCCTCTCGGACGGCCTGCAAGAATTCGAGGCCATTCCGTGCTGGCATCTCGTAATCGGAGACGATACAGTCGAACAGTTCGCTGTCCAACCGATCAAGCGCCTCATCTGTGCACGTTTCGATCTCGACGTCGAATCGGTCATTTTTACGTTCAAGAAACGTCGTCGCCATCTCTGCGAATTCCGGATCATCATCCACATATAGAATTCTCATAGATCCATCGCAATTGTCCATTATATTCAATTGAGATGGTCTCGTCAAAATCGTTTTGAAAGCTATCTTTCGAAGAGAATGAACTCAGATCAATACGTGGGCCGGGACAGTCACAGTACGCGGATCTGTGTTCTCGTGGCTTTCTGGTGGATCCCATCGTAGAATCAGGTGATCACCTGTGGTACGAACGTGCCGAAATACCCCAACGTTCACCAGCATTTTATACACGTCTTCACCGGAAAAGTTCCGTGACATCATCGCTACTGCAAGACATCCGGAAGATCATCGCTCTGTGACCGAGCGACTTCAGGATCAACACCGAGGTCACGTATCTCCTCGTCGGTTGGAGACCGCCCGCCATCGCCTTTTACCGTCTCAAAGACGGCATCAAGATTATCAAGTGCTACGTCTCGAGTTTTACCTTGGGCAGTCACTTCAAACGAATGCTGTATCACACCGGGCCGTCATCTGCTTGGAGTCTGTCAAGAACGAACTGCTGAATATAGAGGATGTAGTCAGCACGGGGACCGCGTTATTTTCTCAAAATGAATCCTGAACCAACCGATAGAATTTGCCTGCGTATTGAGCAAACAAGAAACTGTCACTTTGACAGTTCAATGCTGACGATATTACCGGTTGGCGAATTCTCCTCAACAGTAATCGCACCCTCTGACTGAGCGATGATCAGGTTAACCAGCCACAATCCCAGGCCACCACCGTGGTACAGCGGTGTTTGCTCTGTTTCGCCCACCAATACGTTTCGTTCAATTTCAGGGATCCTGGGCCCAGTATCTTCTATATCGATCCGAACAGTCTCATTGGCCTCGCTGACAGTGAGGGTGACCTCTGGCGACGACGAGTCGTCGTGAACGACAGCGTTCGTAACAAGTTCCTTGATCGCTTGTCCAAATTCTGTTGTTGCCCTGGTAGTCACTTCTTTAGAACAGTCAACGTCGATCGTCGCTTCCGGGTACTCCGATTCTAAGCGGGAAGTAATCTGCTGGAGCAGGTCACAGATCTCAATCTCTTTCTGGATCGGTTCATCACGCAATAGCTCCGTTATCTTCCGTTCCTTTTCAGCCAGCCCGAGCAGTTGGTCGCTCTTTTCGACAATCTTCCCAGCGGAGGCACCAATCTCACTCGTGGTTCCAGACTGAATCAGTTCGGCCTGTCCTTGAATCACGTTCATTTCGTTGCGCAGATTGTGGCGGAGCACCCGGTCAAGAACCGCTATCTGCTCTTGGCGTTGTTTCCGCTCGGTCACGTCCTGTTGGAAGCCGACGTAGTTGATCACCTCACCGGCATCGTTTCTCACGGGCGCAATTTCGAGATGGTTCCAAAACTCCGAGCCATTCTTCCGATAATTGCGGATCTCGACCGAGACTGGCTCTTCGGCGTCAATCGCCTCTCGGATTCTGGTGACTGTGTCCGGGTCAGTGTTCTCGCCTTGGAGGAATCGACAATTCTTCCCGAGAACCTCATCGCGTGGGTATCCCGTTATGTCCACGAACGTATCGTTCACGTAAATCATCGGATTCTCTTCCTGGTCGGGATCCGAGATACTGATCCCAACTGGCGCGTCGTCAATCGCCTGCCTCCGCCGTGCGAGCGCCTCCTCTCGTTCTTTGCGCTCTGTGATCTCATCTTGGATTCCGACGAACGCGTGGATGTCATCACCGTCGGTTACCGGCGCAATGGTCTGCATTACGATGTACCTTTCACCGTTTTTCCGGCGGTCAACAATCTCTTCTTCCCACACGTCGCCCGAACGAATGGTCTCCCAAAGCTCATCGAAATATTCGTCTGACATTTCGCCGGAGTTCAATATGTGTGGTGTTTTCCCGACGGCTTCTGACTGGGTGTATCCGGTCATCTCTTCGAACGCCGGGTTAACGTACTCGATTGTCCCATCCGTGTCGGTGATGAAGATCGCGTGGCCCGCAGATTCGACCGCCCGCTTAATCCGCTGGAGGTCGCGTTCGCGCTCTTTGCGATCGGTAATATCCTGCATTGTCCCACGAACCCGGGTCAGTTCTCCGTCCTCGTGCTGTGGTTCAGCGCGCGTTCGGACCCATCGTTGGCTGCCATCAGCATCGATGAGTCGAACTTCGAGATCGTACGGCTCACCTTGCTCAACAGCTTTCTCAAATGCATCTTCGAGAATTGGTCGGTCCTCAGGATGGTAATACTGGAAGCTCAACTCCGGAGACGCCGTTGTGTCCTCTGGGAGCGCGTGGATACGAGACACCTCGGTAGTCCACCATCCGCTTTCAGCCTCAATATCATACTCCCAAGCACCGACGTTCGCAATATCTTGGGCCTTCTCGAAGAGATCGACTTGCCGTTCGAGTTCCTGTTCCCGTTCTCGTAATGTGAGCGATTGCTCACGGAGCCGAAGCAGAGCTGCCAACCGCCAGTGCAGTTCCGATTGCTGAATCGGTAATGTGACGATCTCGTCGATTGACTCCGTAACCACGTTGTCGGTCAACTGCCCGGCATCCGTATCGATGATTTTTGACCCACTCTCCGGAACCAAGAGAAGATATGGGAGCAAGACGGGGGCCAATCTCGTTTTCTTCGCCCGGAGCGCAGCAAGGTGTTCCTCAAAGGCTCCTTTATCGACAACACACACGTCAAAATCGGTGTCGTCGATACTCTCCGCCAACTCAACGGCCTCGTACGAGGGGTGATCGTCGATCCATTTGACGAGCAACTTACGATTGCCTGTATCTGAAAGGAGCGGGAGAACGCGACTCCGAGCATTGGGAACCGCTTCAGGAGTATCTGTCAACAGGAGTCACCTCAGTGGATAATGCTCTCGGGAGTTCGAATTCGATGCTGGTCTCGCACATATCAGCATCGCTGATCTGGAGTGTGCCCCCGTACCGCCCCAGTGTTTGTATCCAATCGGCAAGCCTTCCCGTCTGTGAGAGCAGCGGCAGGATTTGTGCTGGTGACGAGGCTGCCCCGGGGGGCTCAGCGGGTCCAGACGTCGGTGGCTCAGTCTTCATTGTTGTTCCACGCTGGTGTGCCAGTGAGAATTCCTCGGAGCTCGGGAAGCGGTTCACCGACGCGTAGCCCATATTCAGTGATCTCCAGTTCTCTGAGTTGGTTCTCGTAGTCGCTCGTACGCATCTTGAGGACGCCGATGACTTTCCGGAGTGATCCTTTGTATTCCACCTGGCGTAGGACGACGATGCTGTCGGCAAGGTGACTCATCCCCTGGTCGGTCGCACGGAACTCACCGGTGATCTCGTGAACTTCGTTGGTGACAATTCCTGTTACACCCATATTCCGGAGATAGCGACCGATCTTGACGAGATGCTGCATCGGATCCGTGCCGACGCCCCGCAGCGACTGTTCGAACCCGCTAGTTCCGTCGATCATCACGATCTCCGCGTCGTTGTCTTCGACTTCCGATCGGATCTGAGAGGTGAATTCGTCGATTGTGAGTTCCTCTGGCCCGATCACCTCTACCTTGAGCGTTCCCCGATCGATCAGATCTTTCACGGGAATGTTGACGGCTTCCGCACGCTCGAAGAGCGTCTGGCGATCCTCTTCGAAGCTATATAGGACCGAGCGTTGGCCCCGTCCCGCAGCTTCCTTCATAAACTGGAGGCCAGTCGTCGTCTTGCCAACGCCTGTCGGCCCACTCAGAAACGTCATCGTGCCAGTAGTGAGCCCTCCCGATAGCAGCGAGTCTAGTTCAGGAACCCCTGAGGAGAGTTTTGTTGAGGTGCGCTCGCGCTCGTGGCGGTTGGGATTGAGTCGTGGCCACACCTGCATCCCCGCATCGGTGATTTGGAGCGTGTGATGGCCGGATCTGACAGACGATCCGCGGAATTTCGAGACGTGAAGCGTCCGACGGTCTGATTCTTCCCCCAGATTAATCACAGCATCGACCAGAAATTGGAGGTCGTCGTCGGGCATCGACTCGGCAGCCTGAGACGTCAGTAAGACTGTCGCACCCTCGCTTTTGAGGTAATTGACGAGTCCAAGGATCTGTGAGCGGAACTGGTGGTCGTCAGGAGCAAGATACCGAAATTCGGTAACTGGATCGACGACTACGTAGTCTGGGTCGATTTCTTGAATCTCCGTACGAATATTCTCAACGAGTGAGGGTGTTTCCACTTCACCAGACTCAAACAGGGTGTACGTCTCTTCGCTCTGAAACTGGTCGCCAGAGGCGGAAAGATTGAGGAAATTGAGAGCGTCGATATCGAACTCGAAATCCCGGGCAGTATCCCGGATGTAGTTTTCAGGCTCACCGAGGTTGATGTACAGCCCGATTTTGTCAGCGTTGATGCCAGCGGCGAGAAAGTGCAACGAGAAAATCGACTTGCCCGACCCAGGTGGTCCGCGGACGAGGGTAGCAGTTTCAGGAAGATAACCGCCGTGTAGGATATCGTCTAGGCCTGGAACACCGGTCGGGACCCGGTTTTGATTATCTTCATACATAGTACGCAGATATTAGTATGCTTACGCATATGTTTTCGCACATCTTTCAGTTGCTGACTGTATCCTGCGTAAATGGATTCCCGGTGTAATACAGTGTTTGTCTAGACAGATCGATTTGTGAGTCCCCTTTATCGACCGATTGGCTGTTCGCAATCTGCCCCCTCTTCATACGAGATACGCGCCCTCAATTCAGCACGGACGATGAGAGCTGATAGATATTAGACCGCTTTCATCGGTGGTGGATTTGTCGAAGAGCGTCAGCCGTGGCTCTTCCGGAAATGCGGATGTACTTCTGTGCTGTTGCTAGGTCGCTCCACCCCATAAGCGCTTGGAGTGGCACCGGCGCAACCCCTTGGTAGGCGTGGTAGCTGGCAGCGGTCGCACGGAGACAATGAGGATAGACCCGACCGTCAATGTCTGCTGCCTCTGCGGCAGCTGTCACACGTCTATTGACAGTAGTACGGGATCGAGGGAACGAGTCGTATTGGTCGGTGAATCGTTCCAGACACAGCTCAAGCCGCAGCGACAGGTCAACAGGAATCGACCGAGAGGAAGCAACCGTCTTCGGGTGCCAGCGAGCTTCCATCGCTTCTTGCTGTGTGAGTTGTGCATTGTGAGTCGTTTCTTGTGCTGCTTGCCGACGACAATAGCCGCACTCGCAAGGTTCGTGTTGTGGAATGCGAAGCAGCATCCGATCCCAATCAAGCCACTCTGCTTGGAAGTGCGCGATTTCGCCAGCCCGGAGTCCGAGTCGGCCAGCAGCCAGACAGACGAACCGAGCCTGCAAGTCCCGCGGCTCCGACAGTGAATTACACGCTTCCAACAGGAGTTCGAATTCTCGGTCTGTGAGTGCATCCTCGTGAGTGTGCCGCGTCGTCAGGGATTGTCGATGCTGCTGTGCCCATTCATTCGACTGCTGATAGTTGTCCGTCATCCACCACAAAAACGCTGCGCCCCCGAATTCAAAGGCGGCATATCAGTGACAATTCAACAGAGTGCCCGCTGAATTAGAGGCAAGAGGCTGGCGGCTACATCGGGAGTCATACAACCTCAGGAGCCCCTATTCAATTACCTCGAAGTGTTGGCCTGATGGTACAGTGAAACCGCTACCTGAACACGTCTGTGTTCGCTAATCGAGTATGTCGGGGTCGTCTTGATCAAGTGGGTCTTCGACCTCACCAATAATGGTCTCTAGCAGGTCGGTGACAGTCACCTGCCCGACCACATCGCCCTCCTCGATGACGAGCGCGAGTTCCTGCCCTTCCGTCTGGAACTGATCGATCGCATCACTCACGTCGGTATCGGGTGAGAGCGTCATCGGCGGTGCTGCCAATTCAGTGAACTCGCGGTCACCGGCGAACAGTTCTTCACGGTGGTTGAACAGCGCCGGACTGTAGACGACTCCACGGAAGTCGGTCAGGTTCTCACCAATCAGCGGATACCGCGTATGTGGGTGCTCTTCGAGTTTCCCGAAGTTCGATTCGAGATCGTCTTCAGTAGACAGTGCCACGATATCCTCGGGCGGAATCATGACCTCTTCTACCGATTGTTCACCGATGGTCAAGGCGTTCATCACTTCCTCACGGCGGTCCTCAGCCACCTCGCCCTCTTTGAGTACCGATCCAAGTTGGTTCCGGAGGTCTGCACGGGTTTTGATGACTTCCTCACCGGTTTCTGTCCATGATTGGGTCATCTCGATGCCGAACAGGCCGAGTGTTGCCTTTGCAACCGAGTCACCGACCCAAATGGCCGGAGCGAGTATTTTGGCAAACCAGTACAGTGGTCGTGCTCCATACTGGGCGACCTGTTTGGAGCGTTCAACGCCGAGGTACGTCGGTGTCTGTTCGCCGTGGGTGAGATGGACTAGGTTGATAAGAAGAAATCCGAGGAGCGAACCAGCCCCGATCGATGCCAGGGTCGTGTTTTGGAACAGCGGTTCGAACAGGGCTGCGAGTCCGGGTTCGGCGATAATCCCCAGTGCAATACTGGTCCCGGAGATCCAGACCTGACACGTCGTCAGGTAAAACTCCAAGTCGTTAGTCATCTCCCATGCGAGTTCGAGTCCGGGTGTGTTGAGCTCCGATTTGGGGTACTGCCTGAGACGGGTCAGGGCGAATTCGATTGCAACAAAGTAGGCGTTCACCCCGATAAGAACGATTCCACCGAAAATCCGTAGTCCGATCTCAAGCGGTTCCATCATCGGACCGTACTGACAGTAGACAAAAAATAGTGTTCACATCGAGACAATGACGAAGACACAAAAAGCACGGTACACAGGCACAACCAGGTCACAAGATACGCGCGTTCGGTCTTGCACAACCCTATATGACAAGGTTCCGATATAGAGATCTCGTCAGTGACCGATACAGAGGCTGCATCTATCACTGGGGTATGCTATGGAACCATCGGAGTAGGCAGGAGCGCTATATCGGAATCTCCTGAAGAAACAGAGATGCTTGTTCTCAATAGAAGCCCAAACTGCTACATCTAACTGGTTGACGGCTGGGGATTGATACGGATGGCTTGTGGGCTGAACAGCCTCATATTATTTTTATAGCCCCTTGACTTCACTTCCGGTAATAGACATAACTGAACTGATAGAGAACCTCTTACACCTTGGACGTACTAATCTGACTTACTTCTCTCCAATGATGTCAACATCGGTTGATACGGAAGGTATGATACCGATTCTACGAGAGACTCTATGCTGAAATGCTACCTTCCGGCGCGTCCGTGTCGAATGCCACGTAGCTCAACGCGCCAGTAGTATTGTCGGCGTCGCTCGTCACGGTGAACTCGTATGTATACGTGCCATCATTGTTTCCTGTGATGCTGTCCCAAGTCACGTCGAATCCGTTACTCATCGTCACGGTCTCTCCAGGCGTGATCATCTCGGACACCGTATCCTGGTTCTTTGTCTCGACTGTCAACTCGCTGTCCTCGCTCCCTGCGGTGAATGTGAATGTATCCGTTTCGCTACGACCGTCCTCGCCCAGCGCAGGTTCAGAGGTAGACTCGAACTTGATGTTGCCGGTTTCCTGCTTGTAGTCGGCCTCGACGTTGTACGTGAAGTCGGTATCTGCCTGTTCGGTGTAACCGAAATCGACGCCTGTTAGGTCAGCATCGAGATCCGTAATCTCGTAGCCGCCCGAGTTTTGCGTTCCCACATAGTCATCCGGGGTCGCCACGACCACCGAGTAGTCCTCGCCACCAGGAATGTCTCCGAACGTGTAGGTGCCGTCAGTATTCGTAGTTGTGGTGGCCACAACGTTTCCGGCGTCATCTTCGAGCGTTACCGTAATGCCACCCCACCCACTCTCGTCTTCGTCGAACGAGCCGCTACTATCCGTGTCAGTATAGACCGAGCCCTTGATGTCGTGGAGACAGCACACGATGGTGTATTCTGCCACGTAGAACCAAGCGCCCTTGCCGTCTTCAAGCGCACTCTTACTCCCACCTGCATAGGCAGTTTCGCCGTCGTTCGAGAGATCTGAATCCGCGTCTTCGTCGTTATCCCTGCCATCGTCGCTCGCAAGCGCTGTGTGGGCAATGACGTAGTAGTCATCACCACACTCCACGGTTTCGCCCAGATCTGCAAATGGCACAGTAACCGTGTACGCATCCGAATACAGATTTTCAGCTTTATAATCGGCTTGTCCCGGTGCCGGTCGTTTATCCGGAACCGCATCCGCCGTCGAATAGATATCCACGTGGACCTCTTTGAGGTCGGCACTCTCGTTCGTGTCGTAGGTCACGTAGATATTGTCTTTATCACTGCTGAGCGTGACGGTTCCCGCGTCGTTGTCTTGGCCAGCCCACAGCGAGAATACCTGGGATTTGTAGCCATCACTACACTCTCCTTCACCTGCTGGATCGTAGGGTCCAGCCCCGGCGTAGCCCGTTTCGCCGCCGTTTCCGCCACCCTTTTTTCCTTTTCCTCCTTTCCCAGCCGCGACTCCCGAAAGGCTACCACCCATTCCAATAGCGACGAGTGATCCCTTCAGCACCGATCGGCGACTCGATTGTGTGTCACGATTACTTTTTTGCTCTTGTGATCCATTCTGCATATAGAATAGATGTGTCCACACACGTATAAAAGTAAGATAACTGATAAGTAAGTATCCGACTTTCCAGGCAGTAAGCGAGATATCACACGTGCTCATAAACGAATGAGGATGTACAGTATGATCATCTGCAGATAGAACCACTATATTGATCGGTTCTACTGATCTCATTTAATGACGCTGCGTACAAGATTCGCGCGTTGTATTCAGCACGCCGCTATGAACATTAAGCAATCTGGTAAAATATCAGCGGTACATTCGTACGCAGGCTCTCAAGGCTGATTCGGCCGTGAGATCGTGAAATAAACACCGCAATAAATCTCCTATGACACTCTCACCGCGTTTCAACTGGAGGGTCGAATTTTTGCGCAGCCGCAGGGGTATTTTCTGTTTCTGTCCCTTTTAGGGACACTTTCCTAACGGAATCTTCCCACCCGCCGGGAACGCCGAAGAAAATTCTATCCCAGAAGACTCCGAAACCAACGAATCCAGCGAGAACACGAGTCCACGCGAAACGGGGGTTAGGCAGGTGAGTATTTAAAGAAAAGAAGCGCAGGACGGTGTTGCCACTCAGCAGTCACCGCGCTACCAGTCGATCTGCTCGCGCCTCACGAGACCGTCATCGCGATTCCGGCCGCGGATCTTCCGCGCCTCGAACTCGAGTTCCACGAAATCCAAGACGTCGCGCCCGGCACGACACCATGCGTCGAGCCCCTTCTGGAGGACCTCTCGAAGCGTCGGTTCAGGATCGGTCTTCAGTTTCGAGAGGACTGTATCGAACCGAATCTTCCCTCGATCGCCGTTTAGGTCGAACTGCGCGCCGTACTTGTCCATCCAGCGCTGGATCGCCGAGTCCGCGGCCGATCGCGTCTCGACGTTCGCGAGCTTCGCGACGCGCTGGACACTGTCACCGACGAAGTCCTCGACGCGCTCGACGATCGCAGTAATCTCTTGGCGGATCTTCTCCGAGTAGTACCGGACGAGGCCGTTGTCGTTCACCACGACGTCGCCGATCTCCTCGAGGGCGCGGTAGATCTGACTCACTGAGTAGCCCGTCTCGTCGGCGATCTCGTCGTAGCGAGCCTCGCCGCCGTCAGTCGCGAGCGTCTTCATTACGTCGCGGGCACTGGGCGAGAGGTCTTGCAGGACCGTCGTGATCAGGTTCTCCTGTTCGGCCTCCAGCGCCGGCGTGGGATCATCCCAGTAGCCGAGCGACCGGTCAGACTCCTCGAGCTCGAAGTGATCGTCCTCGACGAACACGGTCGGGTCGGCCTTGATCGGCACGCCAGCCCACCGAAGAACATTCACCAGCGTCTCGTCGAGCTCGCGAACGAGGTCGTCCCGATCGGCCCACTTCACCGAGTGGCCGTTACTGCTGTACTCGCCGGTGAAGCTGTCCGTCGTGTTCAACGACTTGTGGAACGCGACCCCGAACTTCGGTGAGGAGAGTGGATCGTCGCCGCTCTCCTCTGAACGGACGTGCTTCGGGTGGTAGCTCTTCAGTCGCTTCCCGAGGTGATGATCATCGATCAGATCCGACGACGAAACGGGATCGAGATCCATCGCGTGTCGGTATCCCACGATATCGGTGTTGTCTCCCTTGTAGACCCACTGTGAGCCCTTCTCGTCGGCGAGCAGGTGCATCACCGAGTAGAACGCGCCGGTGGACCGCGTGAGCTTCTTCGCGTACTCACGCTTCAGCCTGACGTAGCGCTCGAGCGTGCTGATGTTAGAATCGCCTCGGATCCGGTTGAAGTAGCGCCGGGAGATATCGGTGTCGGCGTGCTCCGCGAGTTCTTGGAGCGACCGCTGGAGAAGCCACTGGTACTCGTCGAACGAGAGGTTCGATCCTTGGAGGTGAATCTGACAGCCTTCACCGCCGCACCAAGGGATCTGAGCCTCGTCTCCGTTCGGCTTCTTGAGTCCATCCCAGCGGGGGGATACGACGTAGTCGGCCTTCGACTCGGTGAAGACGTTCTCGACGTGAATCTTCCACTCGTAGACCTTTTCGCCGTTGATTGGATCGGACGGACGCGGGGCGAGACCGGTATCGGAGTTGTAGCTGAAGCGGATCTGCCACTCCTCGCCGCCGACCTCCCGCTGGATCTCGGCGTACCCGTCGAGCTTCTGGATCCCGAGCTGGGTGAGCGCCCAATAGGGGCTCAGTCCGTTGTCAGTGAACCACCAGAAGGCGTCGATCTCGTGGTAGGCGGGTGACTGGTGACTCACCGCGATTCCTCCTCGAGGACGTCACGGACGTTCCAGTAGGTCGCCTTCTGACAGCGGTGACAGACGTGCTTGAACGACTGCCCGAGAGAGACGGCCTCGGGGACGGCCTTCGGGTAGCGCTTCGTCCGGACCTGCCGACAGCCGACGCAGATCGCCTCGACGGCGACGCCGTACTCGCCGGCGGCAGGGTCGAGGGACTTACTCACGCTGATCCCTCCGTGGGTTCGCCCTCGAGGAGCGCAGCGCACGAACGACAGACGTGCTTCCCCTGGACGACGACCTCGGCGTCGTTGTCACACGGGCCGAAGCAGACCTCGGTCAAGAGGAGTCACCTCCCGGGATCCGGACCTTCGACCGTGGTGGGAGGCCGTTCGATGGCGAGTACTGCTTCTCGGAGGGTCTGGTCGATCGACACTGGTAGCAGAGGACGACGAGGTGCTCGCTGTCGGCGAGGAGGCAGTTGCGCGCCTGATCGAGGCGGGTGATGCGGCGGCCGCACTCGTAGCACTGCGTCACCGCTGCTCACCTCCGTCGGTCACGGCCGGATCTGGGCCGCCGTCTCGGAGGGCTCTCGGCGGACGGAAGCGATCTCGAGCGGGACAGGAGCGTCGGATGTGGAGCGAGAGAGGGTGACGATCGCGGAGTGGCTCGCCACAGAGAGGACACTCGACGGTGACGATCCGAGTGTCTCCGTTGGCGGCGACGCGTCTCTCGAGCGTCACGCGGACCACCTACCTGTGGAGAGAATCGAGTAACTGAACGGGGGGCCGTCAGAATATTTCTTCTGTTTCGAACAGAGAGGCCTCTCTGGAGTTTCGTTATCGGACGAAATTAGGTGGCTGGGGAGTTGTGGCCCCGAATTCCGGTCAGCAAGACGCCGACCGGATTGGGGATGGGCCAACACGGATACTGGAAAGCCGCATCTCGATGCGACGCGGCTACGGGAATCCCGGTAGACATCACAGATCCTCCGCGATGAAGTCCTCCCGCCGAAGCATCTGCTCGCGCTTCGACGCTTGATCATAATGTCGATCAAGTGTCTGTTCGGTCGCATCGGCCCGATCACTGAGAACCGGCTTCGGAGTACCCGCGTCGAGGTGAGCCGTCAGCGACCCCGTCCGAATCATATGAGGAGATCGGGACGAGGGGCAGCTGCTCGCCTTGTCGTGGCGTGTTGCCTCGCAAGTATCTGGATCCCGGTCGTGAGGACACTCCAGACCGTACATACAGGGCCGCGTATCCGTCTTTAGCTAAGAGGAGAACCACGTGACAGTGACGGCTTATCGAGGCTTCTTTTCGAGAGGAATGAGGAGGCAACCGCTGTGCACACAGAAGCCTCCTCATCGAGAATCATGCGTCGGCTTACTACACTGTTTCCTTCCGAGTTCCTCGAAGAGCACGCCGAGGAACTCGGCGTGGTCGAGCGAGAGGGCAAGCTACAGGTACCAGTCCTCGTGTGGGCGCTCGTGTTCGGCTTCGCCGCAGGCGAGAGCCGAACACTCGCTGGCTTCAGACGCAGTTACAACTCCACGGCTGATGAGACGATCTCACCGGGTGGCTTCTATCA
>NZ_FNPB01000015.1 GCF_900107195.1 Halobellus clavatus | reverse complement strand
AAGGCGTTGAGGTCGTCATTGTCCCGAGAGATGCGGTCGAGGTATGTCGCGACAGCATCGCTCGGCGCGACGTCCCCGTCGCGGATGCGCTCGGCGAGCGTCGTCGTCGGGACGAAAGGATCGACACGCTGCATAGGAAGACGTTCGTATCCAACCCTCTCGCTTACTCTGTATATACTCTCCGCATAGTCGGACTGCGACGGTGGGTCCGACCTGCGTCAGGCGGCCTGCGTCGAACAGTCCGCGTCAGGCGGCCTGCGTCGAACAGTCCGCGTCAGGCGGCCTGCGTCGAACAGTCCGCGTCAGGCGGCCTGCATCGAACGGTCCGCGTCGGGACTGTACGCGATCCACCGTCCGCCCCATAGCGTTAAGTAATCCTTCCAATCATACTCAACCAGCCGATTTATGCGGGACACCGAGCGGGGTGACGAGCCCGTCCTGACGGAGCCGCGCTCCGACCACATCGAGATCCTGCGGTCGAACACCCGAACAGCGATCGGGATTCTCCTCGGCGCGGCCACGCTCCTCTCGGTAGTCCCGATTATGGTTCAGTGGCTTCGGTTGTTCCAACTGACCACGTTGGAGCAAGTACTCGCCAGTGTCGCCTTGCTGCTGCTGTTCGTCACGGGACTCGTGACGAAGTCCTCGATCGACCTCTACAGGCGGATCCAGCGGATCCGAACGGAGCATCAACAGCAGACACAGCAACTCGAAGAGGAGATGCGACAGAACTTAGAGAGCGTACAGACCGGCGCGGAAGACACGTTCTACCCGCTCGCGTTCTCGATTTTTCTCCAGGACATTCCGAAGGCGTACGACTCCGACCACTACCTCCAAGAGCTCGTGGCGGAGGTCGAACTCCGGGATGGCGACATCTACTGGACGGAGACCTTCGAGGGACTGAACGCCTCTGAATCCGCCACTGAGTACCTCTCGGTTCTGATCACGAGCGAGGCGCAGATCGACGCGGCAGAACTGGACTTTCAACTGGAGCACAGAGACGGCAACGAGTGGCAAGAGAGCGAGAACTGGGAGGCAGAACGGGTCGCCGAGTACGACACCCTGGTCAAATTATACTTCCCGGAGCCGCTGGACCCCTCCGAGGAGTTCGGAATCAGGTGGTCGGCGACGTTCGACGAACCGACCGATCTCGACGAGCACTACTTCCACTTCCCGTGTCACCGGTTCAGGCGCGGGATCGATCGGCTCCACATCGAGATGGCGCTCGACGGAGCCACCGACGTCGAGATGCGGCGCGTCAGCAAAGAGACCACAGACCACTACCGCGACGCCGGCCGCGTGCAACTCACGCCCGAGGACATCGAGGAACTCGATCCGAACGTCGCACAGAAGCGCGACGGGACGCTCGACGTGACGTTCGCCGACGAACGCACCAGCGCGCTCTATCTCGCCAGGGCGCAGTTCTAATCCGGGCCAAATACTTTTATTCCAACGGACAGTAATCTTACACGAGCCAATGAGTGCCAAAGACACGATCGCGACGATCCGCGAGCGGATCGATGAACAGCAAGAACGGCACGAAATCCGCGACAGCAGCCCTGAATCCCCGACGTGAGCGGCGCCGGCCGGATCGGGAGTGCTGCCGCAGCGAATCTTCTCAGACCGTCAGTCGAGCGCTGAGGTCGTCAGCCACAGAGATAGATGGACACGAAACCGCGCGTCCTCCTCGTCGGCCACGACGACGAACCGGAGCCGCTCGACGCGACGACGGACGAGTCCCTCAGTGACGTTCTCTCGCGGAACCGGATTCCCGCGGCGTCGATCATCGCGACCGTCGACGGGGAGCCGGTCACCGACGCCGTCAGCCTCGACCCCGGAACGGAGTACCGGGTTCGACTCGTCGAAGGGTACGACCTCGACAGCGTACGGGACCTGTACGACCGACCGGACGACCCCGGTTCGGCCGCCGTCCACACACACCGACACGTCTCGTTCGCGTCGGACGGGACAGTCGGAATCGAGCGGACCCACCTCACGCTCGAAGAACTGGTGACCCACGTCGAATCGGTTGTCCGAGAGACGCTCGAGGAGTACGATCTCCTCGCCGCCGACTCAGTGCTCGTGGGGCTCTCCGGTGAAGTCGACAGCACCGCTCTGCTCATTGCGCTCCAGCGGATCGCCGACGAACGTTCCGACCTGACGGTCGCCGCAGCGACGGTCGACGACCCGTGGCGGCGCGACGCCGACCCCTCTGTCGCAGTTGAGTACGCGACGGAACTCGCCGCGGAGTTGGGAGTCGAGTTACACACGGTCAGTGGGACGGTCGCCGAGCGAGTGTACGGGATCGATGGGTCGTTCGCCGACGTGTTCGACAGGCTCTCGCAGACGGAGTACGACGAGTATGCGGCCGCGATCGGAGATCATCTCATCACCCGGTTACTGGAACACGTCGCGACGCGTGAGGGGTTCGAGACGATCGCCCTCGGCGCGCACGCGTCGGATCTCGTCGCCGGACTGCTGAAGTCGTTCGCGTCGGGGTTCGATGTCGGCGCGTTTCCGACGCGCACGTTCGGCGAACTCACGTACGTCTATCCCGCCGCGCTCCTCTCGAAGCGGGAACTGGCGCTATATCACTACGGTACCCGAGGCGAGTTCGTCGAACACGCGCTCTCCGCGGAGTGGACGATGCAGTCGAACGAGCAGACTCTCTATCGGTATCTGGCGGACCAGTTGTTGACGTATTGGCCCGGGATCGAGTACTGGCTACTCGAGGGTAACGCGAGGCGCACGCACGACGAACCCGACGGCGAAGCCTTCGCGTCGTGTGCGAACTGCGGAAAGACGAAACAGGCGCAGAGCCTCACGTCGACGGGGCCCCCGGTGGAGGGGAGCTGCCGAGTCTGCGAAATCCTGGAATCGCTCGGCTATCTCGACCACGGGACATCCTAACTGTCGTCACCAGCGACCGGTTGGCGGAGCCGGATACGATGGGAGTGCGCGCCGGTCCTCACCCGTCGTAGCCGACGAGCGTCGGGCTGTCGTCGTCGCTCTCCTCTTCGAGCGTGACGCGCTCGGTGGCCGCGTTGCGAAGGGCATCCGAGCGACCGAACTCGCCGGGAGCGATCGCGAACGTGCGACAGCCGCGCGCGTTGGCGGCCTCGATGGCGGGCTTGAAGTCCGTATCGCGGGAGGCGATCGCGATCACGTCGGCGCGGTCCTCGACGGCGAACTGCGTGACGTCGACCGCGAGTCGGACGTCCACGTCACCGCTGGTGACGATCACCTCGAAGCCGCGGGCTTCGGCCGCCTGAATCAACCCCGGCGTCGCGTGTTCGTCGAGATACAGTCGCGTCGCGGTCAACTGTCCCGCCTCGGCAGCCGCCTCCCGGACGTCGTCGAGGTCGACGTCGAACTCGTCGCGGAGGACGTTCGGCCCGTCGACGAACAGCGCGACCCGCGGTTCGTCGCCGTCGCCGAACAGCCGTCCCAACAGGTCCATAGCACCGCTACCGTGGGGATCGACATAACGCCGACGATGCACAGTTCGGCGCTCTCGTGACAGCGGCCAGCGTACCCCGGCCCCGACGTCCCCCCTCGACAAGTATAGTAGAAACATACACCTATTACACCTAATAGCCTAGACTTATGAAGTATAACGGTGAATAGAAAAACAGGATGAGTGCGAACGCGAATAAAAGCCACAGTTCGTTCACAATCGTCTCCGAAATGAACCCCCACGGTGGGCTCACGGTCCGGTCGAGTGGGACCAACGCGACGTACCACCTCGTCGATTACGCGGACGAATCCACCCGCGAGGCGCTCGAATCGCTGGCCGCCGGTGAGCGCGTGGATCTCGATCTCTCGCGGGTCGGTCGCCGCGGGAACGTCTGGCGAGCCAACGCGGTTACACCGCGGCTTTCGGCTGACGCCACCGAGGCTGGCCCGGCAGCCGGGAGCTGAGGCCGCTCGATACAGATCCGACTGAAGCCACCTCCGTCCAGCGCTCGCCGCCGCAGTCGGGACGACGGTTTCTCGGAAATTCGCTCTACAATCACGGATCAGTCCAGCATAACTGACTCGCACCCACGTTCGACCCTCAGACCAGCGCGTTCTGTCGTCTGCTGTCGTCATTCGCTCGGAGGACTCGACCTCACCGACACCGTCTGGTTCAGCGACACCTCTGAGAACGCCGTCGCCGTTCGTCTGGTTTCTGTATCGCGCTATACGATATATTATCCCGGCGAGTGCCGAATATACCAAAACATTTCTTGTCCCGACCCGACCCTCCGATATGGCCCCACGAAAGCCACCGCTGTCGGATCTCTACGCCGATGGCGCACGGTTTACCGACTTCGGCGGGTGGGAGATGCCGGTCGAGTTCGACTCGATCCAGACGGAGCACGCGGCCGTCCGCGAGTCCGTCGGCATCTTCGACGTGTCGCATATGGGGGAAATCACCGTCTCGGGACCGGACGCGACAGCGCTGCTGCAGCGGCTCACGTCCAACGACGTGCAAGCGCTCTCGGTGGGTGACTCCCAGTACGCGATGTTCACCGACGAGTCCGGGACGATTCTCGACGACACGATCGTCTACCGACTCCCCGACGAGGCGGCCGAGCGGTACCTCTTCGTCCCGAACGCCGGCCACGACGAGGAGGCGTACGACCGTTTCGTGGCGCACCGCGACGAGTGGGACCTCGACGCCGCGGTCGAAAACGAGACCGACACGTGGGCGATGGTTGCAGTTCAGGGGCCAGACGCCGTCGACGCCGTCGAGCGTGTCGCCGACGCGGACGTGTCGCCCTTCGACTGGGGCGACGGAACGTTCACTCAGGCCGCCGGCGTCGAATCGTGGGTGTCGCGAACGGGCTACACCGGCGAAGACGGCTTCGAGATCCTGTGTCCGACCGACGGCATCGAAGCGGTCTGGGAAGCCTTCGTCGAGAACCAGGGGTGCACACCCTGTGGACTCGGCGCCCGCGACACCCTTCGCACCGAGATGGGCTATCTCCTCTCGGGGCAGGACTTCGACCCCGCCGAAGAACCGCGAAACCCCTTCGAGGCGGGCGTCGGCTGGACCGTCGATCTCGACACGGAGTTCGTCGGTCGCGACGCCCTGGCAGAAATCGCCGACGCGGGCGTCGACGAGGAGTTCGTCGGCCTGATGCTGCGCGAGCGCGGTATCGCCCGTCACGGACACGAGATCCTCGCAGAGGGCGAGACGGTCGGACATGTCACCAGCGGGACGATGAGTCCCACGCTGGACGAGGCGATCGCGCTGGGATACGTCGAGAGCGACCTCGCCGATCCCGGTACCGAGGTCTCGGTGGCCGTCCGCGGGCGGGAGAAACGAGCGGAAATCGTACCCACACCATTCATCGACTGATATGTTCGAAGTACCCGAAGACCGGAAGTACATGGAATCGCACGAGTACGCAACCACCGACGGCGACACCGCGACCGTCGGCATCAGCGACTTCGCCCAGGACGAACTGGGCGACGTCGTCTTCGTCGAACTGCCGCAAACGGGCGACGAGGTGAGCCAAGACGCGGATTTCGGTGTCGTCGAGTCTATCAAGGCCGTCTCCGACCTCTACGCGCCGGTCTCCGGAACGGTGACCGCGGTGAACGAAGAACTGTTCGACCGGCCGGAGCTGGTGAACGAAGACCCCTACGGCGACGGCTGGATGCTCGAGATCGACGTCGCAGACGAAGGCGAATTCGACGACTTGCTGTCAGCCGACGAGTACCGGGAACAGACGGAGTAACTCGGGCGGGCGCACCGATCCTTCCGCCCGTCGAGCTGACGACTACGGACCGCAACCCCCATGAACGCGGAGTGCTGAGTACGACCGATGAGCCGACGACGACACGAGGACGCCGACGGCAGTCCGTACGCGCCGCACTCCCCCGACGAGACGGCGGCGATGCTGGACGAGGTCGGCGTCGAGAGCGAGGCAGAACTGTTCGATGTCCCGGACGACGTCCGCTTCGAGGGCGAACTGGGCATCGAGCCGCGGAACGAGCGCGAGCTTCGTTCGGAGATCGCAGCGACGCTCGCGAAAAACGACGATCTGACGGAGTTTCTGGGTCGTGACCACCACACTCACTACGTCCCGTCGGTCGTCGACGGACTCTCCGAACGCGCGGAGTTCCTGACGTCGTACACCCAGTATCAGCCCGAGGTCACCCAGGGATTCCTGCAGGCGCTCTTCGAGTACCAGTCGCTGCTCGTCGAGCTGACGGGGCTCCCGGTGGCCAACTGTTCGATGTACGACGCCGCGACTGCGCTCGGTGAGGCGGCGCGCCTCGCCGGACGCGTCCGAGCGGCGTCGGGAACGACGGTACTCGTCCCCGAGATCCTCCACGAGAACAAGCGCGCGGTCCTCGAGAACTACGTCGACGGGAGCGACCTCTCGATCGACACCTATCCGATGGACGACGGCAACGTGGACGTCGACGCGCTCGCCGAGCGAGCGGACGAGGAGACGGTGATGATCCACGTGGAGAACCCGACTGTCCGCGGGACGATCGAGGAGCACTTGTCGGCGGTCGGACGCGTCGCCGACGACGTCGAGGCGCTGTTCTGTCTCGGGACGGACGTCGTCGCACTCGGCCTCCTCGAAGAACCGGCCGGCGTCGGCGCGGACGTCGTCGTCGGCGAAGCCGACGCCCTCGGCCTCCCAACGGCGTACGGAATGGGCCTCGGTCTGTTCGCCACCCGCGAGTCGTTCCTCCGACAGGTGCCCGGGCGACTCGTCGGCGCGAGCGAGGACGAAACCGGTCGAAGAGCGTACACGCTGACGCTGCAGACCCGAGAACAGCACATCCGGAAGGAGCGCGCCACGTCGAACATCTGTACCAATCAGGCGTGGGTAGCGCTGCGGACCGCGATGCACCTGTCGCTGCTCGGCCCGGATGGGCTCGTGGATCTCGCGAGCGAGTGCGTCCGCGAGGCCGAGGCGCTCTCCGACCGGCTGAGCGCACTCGAAGGGCTCAGTGCGCCAGTTCACGACCGCCATCACTTCCGGGAGTTCCTCGTCCGAACCGACCGGCCTGCGCCGGCGATCGCTGGCGAGTTGGAGACCGAAGGGTTCGCGGTACACGCGGTCGACGAACACCGGTTGCAAGTGTGCGTAACAGAGGTGAACGCCGGGAAGACCGACGAACTGGTCGCGGCGTTCGAGGAGGTGCTCTGAGATGAATCACGATCAAGCCCGCTACGGCGACGACGAACGGTACGAATCGCTGCTCTCCGAGAAGGATTCGACGGAGATCGACATCGAGACCGACGCCGACTCGCCGTTGCCTGACGACCTGACGCGGGACAGCGTGGAGTTGCCGAGCCTCTCCGAACCCGAGGTGACGCGCCACTACACGCGGCTCTCGCAGATGAACTGGAGCGTCGAGACCGGTCCGTATCCCCTCGGATCGTGTACGATGAAGTACAACCCCACCTTCGCCGAGGACGTCGCGGCCGATCCGAACGGGGCCGTACACCCCGACCGCTCCGAGGAGAGCCTCCAGGGGACGCTGGAGGTCCTCTATCACCTCCAGGACTACCTCGCCCGAATCGGCGGAATGGACGCGGTGACGCTCCAACCGCCGGCCGGCGCAGCCGGCGAGTTCACCGGGATCCTCGTGGCGAAGGCGTACCACGAATCGCGGGACGACGACCGCTCTGAGGTCATCGTCCCCGCATCGGCTCACGGGACGAACTTCGCGAGCGCGGCGATGGCCGGCTACGACGTGGTCGAACTGCCGTCCGGTGACGACGGCCGCGTCGACCTCGAAGCGCTCGAGGCCGCCGTCTCGGAAGACACCGCGGCGCTGATGCTGACGAACCCGAACACCGTCGGCCTGTTCGAGCGAGACATCGAGGAGATCGCCGAGATCGTCCACGACGCCGGCGGACTGCTCTACTACGACGGGGCGAACCTCAACGCACTGCTCGGCCGCGCCCGTCCCGGCGATATGGGCTTCGACGTGATGCACTACAACGTCCACAAGACGTTCGCGACGCCGCACGGCGGCGGCGGTCCCGGCGCTGGGCCCGTCGGCGTCACCGAGGAGCTCGCGCAGTTCCTCCCCAGTCCTCGCGTCCGCGAGCGATCGGGAGCGTACGAACTGTACGATCCCGAGCGAACCATCGGCAAGGTCCACGGCTATCAGGGCAACTGGCTCGTCCTCGTGAAGGCGTACGCCTACATCGCGCGCCTCGGCGACGCGGGACTCGAAGACGCCTCCGCGAAGGCGGTCCTGAACGCGAACTACCTGGCCGAGCGACTCGACTGTGAGATCCCCTACGAGCCGTTCCACCACGAGTTCGCCGCGACTGCGGGCGAGCGCGACGCTGCAGACGTCGCGAAGCACATGCTGGATCACGGCGTCCACCCACCGACGACGAAGTGGCCCGAGTTCGTCCCCGAAGCGATGCTGACCGAACCCACCGAAGCAGAGACGATCGATTCGCTGAACGACCTCGCAGACGCATTCAACGCCGCGTTCGCGGCCGACAGCGAGGCGCTCGAATCCGCGCCCTCGAAGACCACGGCGCGACGGATCGATCAGGCGGACGCCGCCCGGAATCCGCAGTTGTCCTGGCAGGCGCTGGAACCGAGCGAAGAATAGCGCGAGTTAGGCTTTTGCGGTGCTGAGGCCGTCGATTTCGATGAACCCGTAGCCGCACTCGTTACAACTCCACTTCGTCTTCGTGCCGAGGTGGACCTCCATCGATGCGGTCTTCCAGAAGCCGTCGTGGCCGCACTCGGGACAGTCGTATTCGCGTTCAAGGCTCATATCCGTCGGCTATGGAATCAGCGGTGTTGAAGATACTGATTCGGTCGAACCGAATATAATTGATAAATCGATAAGCGCGATATAGAATGCTCGGAAGCTCCATCCGAACACAGATGCTCCGAGAGCAGAGAAACGGTGAGGCCGCTACTGATCGCGCGACCGGTCGGTGTCGTTATCGACCGCAGCGGCGTGTAGCTCCTGTGCCCGTGCTGAGTCGACGTCGAGGTCCGGCACCGGAACCGGTTCGCCCTCCTCGTCGATTGCGACGTAGATGAAGTGCGATTCCGTGGTGAGTTGTCGCTCGCCCGAGAGCGGGTCCTCGCTGAACACCCGGAGGAGGACGGTCACGCTCGTCGTCCCCGCCTTGTAGACGTAGGACTCGATCAGCGCAGTGTCGCCGCGGGGGATCGGCCGGTGGAAGTCGACGCCCTCGATCCGCGCGGTGACGACGGTCTGCCCGGCGAACCGCATCGCCGACATCGCGCCGACCTCGTCCATCCACTTGACGACGTTGCCCCCGTGTGCGGTGTCGTTGTTGTTGGTGTCGTTCGGCTGGACGAGTACGCGGTTCTCGATGTAGGTGTCTTCGAGCGGGATCGACGTCATAGGTCCGTATACCCCGAGGCGGGTAATCGGTCTGTCGCCTTCAGATACTGACGATCACCGAGCGCCGTCTACGCCGAGACGCTTACGGGCCTCGGCCCCCATACTCACGTCGTGGACAGCGACGGACTCCTCATCGGAATCGCCGCCGTGTTCGCGGGGACGACAGTCCTGATGGTGGTCCTCGCGTTCGTCTTCCAGCCGTTCCTGCTGCTCTTCGCTGCGATCTTCGGCGCGGCGACGTACCTGCTGTGGTACCACGCCAGCGGTCGCCTCACAGAGCGGATCAGACAGACCGCCGCCGACCGGGCCGAGCGGCGTCGGGCGAACGCGGCCGCGCGAGGCCCCGGTGACTTCGAGGGATTCGGGCCGGGCCGACGAGCCGCCGGTGCGGCCGGCGATCGACGGGTCGGCGGTAACCGACGGCGGGCAGACGATCGCCGCGGCGGACGCGGACCGCGAACCGACCGGAACGAACCGACCGCCGAGGAGGCCTACCGGACGCTCGATCTCGAACCCGGAGCGGACGAGGCGGCGGTGAAAGCGGCCTACCGCGAGCGGGTGAAAGCAGTCCATCCCGACACCGAATCCGGTGACGAGGAGCAGTTCAAGCGAGTCAACCGTGCGTACGAGCGGTTGACGGAGTGAGCAGTGACTGCGAGAGTGGGTCACCGGTGCTATCGCGACTCCGGAGCGCTACTGTGACAAGACAACTCACACCACGAAAAGGGTTTTAGCGGATTACCTCTACAGGAGCAATATGAGCGCTGATCGGGCCGTACTCGAATCGGCCCTCGAGCGCGGCGAGGAGGAGGGCGGCAGCGTCGAATTCAAAGAGCGACTGTCGCGGGACGTCCACCTCGCGGACGGCCGACTGGAGAGTCTCGCGGCGCAGTTGCGGCATCGCGTGCTCTCGGGTGACGGAGCGGCGACCTACGTGGTCGGCGTCACCGACGACGGCGGCATCGCCGGAATCCCACCCGACGCGTTCTCCGAGTCGATGGACGTACTCTCGATCCTCGCCGAGGAGGCCGGCGCCCACATCGACGACGTCGAGACCTGGGGCGTCGGCGAGGACAGCGAACGGGGACTGGTCGGGGTCGCGACCGTCCACGAGGGAGCGATGCTCGACGTCGACGACGACCACATCGTCGTCGGCACCGCGGGCCACGTCGACCACGGAAAGTCGACGCTCGTCGGATCGCTCGTCACCGGCGAGGCCGACGACGGCGAGGGCGGGACCCGGGGATTCCTCGACGTCCAACCCCACGAGGTCGAACGCGGCCTCTCCGCGGATCTCTCCTACGCGGTGTACGGCTTCACCGACGACGGCGCGGTCCATATGGACAACCCCCATCGGAAATCTGATCGCGCACGCGTGGTGGAGGAAGCCGACCGCCTCGTCTCGTTCGTCGACACGGTCGGGCACGAGCCGTGGCTCCGGACGACCATCCGCGGACTGGTCGGGCAGCGACTCGACTACGGCCTCCTGGTCGTCGCCGCCGACGACGGGCCGACGAAGACGACGCGCGAGCACCTCGGGATCCTCCTCGCGATGGAGTTGCCGACCGTCGTCGCGATCACGAAGGCCGACGCCGTCGACGACGCGCGACTGGACGAGGTCGAACGCGAGGTCGAGCGGATGCTCAGAGACGTCGGCCGCACCCCGCTCGGTGTCGATCGCCACGGCGTCGACGCCGCGGTCGAGGAACTGAGCGACTCGGTCGTCCCGATCGTCCGGACGAGTGCAGTGACGATGGCCGGCCTCGACGACCTGGACGCGATGTTCGAGCGCCTGCCGAAGACCGCAAGGGACTCGCGGGAGGACTTCCGGATGTACGTCGATCGGACCTACTCGGTGACGGGCGTCGGCGCGGTCGCCTCCGGGACAGTGAACTCCGGCAGCGTCGAGACCGGCGACGAACTCCTGCTGGGGCCGATGGCCGACGGCTCCTACCGCGAAGTCGAGGTGCGGTCGATCGAGATGCACCATCACCGCGTCGACCGCGCGAAGGCCGGCCGGATCGTCGGTATCGCACTCAAAGGCGTCGACGAGTCCGAGATCGAGCGGGGGATGGCGCTCCTGCCGGCCGACGCCGACCCGCCCTCGGTGCAGTCCTTCGAGGCCGAAGTGATGGTGTTGAACCATCCGACGCGGATCCGCGACGGCTACGAACCGGTGGTCCACCTCGAAACGGCGAGCGAAGCGGTGATCTTCCATCCGGAGGGCGGGCAGTTGCTTCCTGGCGACACGGGGGCGGCGACCGTCGAGTTCAAATTCCGGCCGTATCTGGTCGAGGAGGGCCAGCGCTTCGTCTTCCGCGAGGGGCAATCGAAGGGCGTCGGCACGGTCGTCGACGTCGAGGGAGACGACGCGGACGACGTCGCGGGCGACGACTGACCGGATTGCGAACGACGGCTGACTGGGTTGTGACCGACGGCTGACTGGGTTGTGACCGACGGCTGACTGGGCTGCGGCAGCGCCCGCGACGTTGAAGTTCGACGATCCCTTCTCCGCTGATATGGTTTCACTGCCTGCGCTCGCGCTCGTCGGCTTTCTCGGCGGCGTCCAGGTTCTCGAGACGGCGCTCGATGCGCTGAACCTCCGGTACGGCGCCAGGGCCGTCCGTGACGCCGCCGAGTGGGTCCGGACGGCGCTCGACGTCGACGACCCCGAGACGATGCTCTCGTATCAGCGCTCGAAGACGGTCCTCTCGCGACTGCAGTCGTGGCTCGCTATCGTCGCGCTGCTCGGAGTCGTGGTCTCCGGGGTCTACGGCGATATCGCGTTCGCGCTCTCGGAGACGGGACTCCCGAGCGTCGCACAGGGCGTGCTGCTGCTCGCGGGGGCGATCCTCGCCGGACGCGTCCTGTCGATCCCGTTCGACGCCTACGAGACGTTCGTGGTCGAGGAGCGCTTCGGGTTCAACAACCAGACGCTGGCGCTGTGGCTCCGCGACCTCCTCGTCGGTACGGTCGTCGCGCTCGCGTTCGGGGGGATCGTCGCCGCCGCGGTGCTCGCGGCCGTCGCGGCACTCCCGACGCTGTGGCCCGTGGCGGGGTGGGCGCTCGTCGTCGCCTTCTCGCTGAGCGTGATGATCGTGTATCCGCGGGTGATCGCGCCGCTGTTCAACGACTTCGAGCCGATCGCGGACGGGGACCTCCGGGAAGCGGTCGAAGACGTGTTCGAACGCGCGGGCTTCGCGTGCGAGCAGATCTACGAGATGGACGCGAGCCGTCGCTCCTCGCACTCGAACGCCTACTTCGTCGGGTTCGGTCGAGCCAAGCGCGTGGTGCTGTTCGACACGCTGATCGAGCAGATGGACCGGGAGGCGATCCAGGCGGTGCTCGCGCACGAACTCGCCCACTGGAAGAAGGCGCACATCTGGAAGCAGGTGGCCGCCTCGGCGGTGCAGATGGCCGTGGTGTTCGCGTTCCTCTGGTGGGTGACGACGTCCCAGTGGGTGTACACGGCGTTCGGCCTGCCAGCGGAGACGTACGCCGCGCTCGGAATCGGCCTGCTCTACGCCGGGCCGGTGCTGACGCTCTCGGCTCCGCTGACGAACAAGCTGTCACTCGCGCACGAGCGCGAGGCCGACGACTTCGCCGCCGAGACGATGGGCGGCGCGGACGCGATGACGCGCGCGCTCCGCACACTCGCCGGCGAGAACCTCAGTAATCCGTTCCCGCACCCGGCGTACGCCGCGTTCCACCTGACGCATCCGCCCATCCCCGAGCGGATCCGTCGACTGCGAGAGGAGTACGGCGCTCACGGGAGTGACGACGGAGAAGGTGGAGACGTCCCCGCCGGCGACGACGCTCCCGGCGTGCCGCCGGCGACGTAGCCCGGGTCGTTACGCCTGCTCGCGATCCGGGTGAACCCGGACGTATCCGTCGTCGCGTTCCGCGGCCAGATCGAGGCGGACGGCCCAGGCCAGGATGCGTTCGACGCGCTCGCGCCAGACGTCCCGCCAGTCTTCGGCGGCGCGGTGCGTCTCCCAGACGGGGACGCGCTCTTCGAAGTCGGCGAACACCGTGTCAACGTCGACGGGGTCGTCCGTGTCGAGCGCGGCCAGGACTTCCCGCGCGCCGTAGACGCGCTCGTGGAACGCCTCCCGAAGGTGGGCTTCTGTAGGATCGGTCGATTCGCGGACGAACGACCCCGACGCCGTCTCGCGGGCGAGTTCGAGCGCGCGCAGAAACGTGAGCCACGTCCGGGCGACGTCCCTGGACGGGAAATCGAGGCGTCGCATCAGGCGGGCGCAGCAGTCATCCTCGGACCCGGGGACGAGCGGGACGGCGCGCTGGGCGTCCGCGACGAGATCGAGCGACGCGGGGGGTTCGGGAAGGAGTTTGAATCGCACCGTTATCAGAGGTCGAACGCCTCGGCTAGGAGTGCCTCGTCGGTCTCACCGAGGACGTGCGTCGGCCCGTCGATCACGTCGATGGTGACCTGTGCGGGCGCGAACACGCTCTCGGGCACCTCGTAGAAGTCCCAGTCGGCGTCGTCGAAGATCTTCGCGAACGGGACGCCGTACTCCGCGCCGGCGCTGGAGGGGACGCGGTCGAACTCCGCGAAGTCCTCCGCGACAGTGAGGTGGACCTCGCCCCCGTACGCGACGGCGTCGTTCGTGCGCGCCATCGCGACGCTCTCGTCGTAGGAGACGGGGGCGACCGGCGCGGAACCGAACGCCGAGCGAACGTTGCGGACGTCGTAACCGAGTTCGAACAGCCGGAACACCGCGAGTTCGGCCGCGCGTGCGGCCGCGGTGACACTGCCCACTGTCGAGCCGGTGGCGTACGAGGGGAGGAAGACGCCGCTGGGTTCGACTTCAGCGCGGTCGGCGACGTGTTCGGCGATCCGGTCGTCAGGGAGGTCGATGCTCTCCACCGAGAGGACGGTGAGATCGAACTCGTCGACGTACTCCAGCGTGTGGAACTCGTCCTCCTCGGCGACGAGGGCTCGCGCCGGGCCGGAGCCGAGGCCGTCGAACGGCGGGTCCTCGAAGCCGAGTTCCCAGCCGCCTTTCTGCGAGCAGAGCAAGGAGATCGCCGGGTGGTCGGTCTGGAGTTCCACGTGCGGGACCGCCGCGCCGGCGATGTCGTCCATCCGTGACTGGACCGTCGAGAGGCCGGCGGTCTGGATTTCGGCGAGGAGCATCCCGGCTTCGATGCCGCCCGCGGCGTCGACGCCGAAGTCGAGGACGGTCGCCCCCGAATCCAGTTCGTAGGGGTCGACACGGAGCTCGTCGGCGAAGTCGATGGCCTCGTCGACGAGTTCGATGGCCATCCGATTGATCGAGTCCATACAGGGCCGATGGGCCGCGCGGGGTAAATGAGTTGGTAGTCGGGCGTGACGCAGGGTTTCTTTTATGCGCAGGTGTGTGAACGTCTATCACATAATTCCGTGGTTTCGAGGCTTCTCGCAGCCGTTTGGCGTCAGACAGTACACAAAGTATTTACCACACCTGGTACTTGTTTGGTCCGTACCCCTACCTATGGAGACAGCAGCGAGTAACGCGGACCGAGTCCGAACGATCGGACGGACGCGTTCCTGCGTCGGTACGCGCAAAGCTGGTGTCGACGATCGATGCGACCAACACAAACTATGACAGGAAATACAAACAAGACGCGCGCAGTGATCCTCGCGGCGCTGATGGTTCTCAGTGTCTTCGCTGGGACCATAGCGTTCACGGGGAGTGCTGCTGCGCAAGACTATGCTGGTGGCGCTGTGCAGTTCGATAATGACACCAGCAGCAACACGAACTGGATCATTGAGGTACCGACCGACGGATTCGTTGATAACAGTACCGCGGATAAGAGCAACGTTACGTTGCTTGACGACGGTGACGAAATCAACGATGAAGTAGATAGAATTATTACTGTTAATGGTCAGAATAGCAGTGGCGCTGTCGTCCTGGAACTGAACGGGAAATACGCGTCAAACGATCTTGAGGTCGAATTCAACGATCAGTTCAGCGGTGGAATCGCAGGTAGTACATTCGACGTTGAATTCGCGGCTTCGACAATCGACGGAGACGGCTTCGCCAGCGGAAACAGTAATCAGACACTGTTCGCGGGTGAGACCGTTGCCGTCGTGAACGAGACCGATGCTTCAGGCGGTTCGTCGGTATCGATTGAGGGAGACGGCAACAACTACTTCCAGACATTCGCTAACGGCACTAACAGCAGTGTCTTCTACGTGAACACGGACGATCTGTCGGGTGACTACGAATACGACGAGAGTGGTAACTTCCTTGTCGTCCGTGACCTCGGCCTGGGCGTCAGTATCGATGATCTGAACGTTACGACCGACGATAGTATCGAAGGCACAGTCAACGCTGTTGACTCTGGCCGCGATGTCACCGTTGAACTGCTAGATAGTAGTGGTGACGTGGAGAAGACTGACACTGGAGAACTCAGTGGTCAGGGCGAGTACGACTTCGACTTCTCCGCCAGCGACATTGACACGGGCGACTACAGTGTCGAGGTAACTGACAATAACACCCAGATTCAGGTCGAATCCTCGACAGTCACCGTCAGTGAGGCGTCTGACGCAGACGTCAACTTCGCCTCCAACTCGATCGTTAATCAGCGTGGTGACTTCATCGAATTCACCGTCGAGATGACCTCGACCTCCGAAGCGACGATCAGCTTTGGTTCGGCAAGCGACGGCGTCAAAGCGAACGCCACCGTTGAGGACGACGACGGCGACGATCAGGTGACCGTCTACCTCAACACGTACAACCTTGGGAACGGTAATGACGTCTTCAGTCTGGATGACGACAGCGACGACGTCATTAACAATCAGAACAATCAAGTTCAGACGAACGACCTAGTTGACGCCGGTAGCTACGATCTTGAGGTCGAGGCCGATGATCAAACTGTCGCAACTGGCGTGACGAACGCCGACGACGTTGCGACAGTTACACTGGACGAGCGCAGCACAGATACCCTCCGAATGTGGACGGGTAGTTCGGATGAGCTCGGAACCGTTTCTAACCTCGAAGACGTCAACGAGGGGATCGCAAACGGCGAGATCACCCAGTCCTCAGAGATTGCTGTCGGCGACTACGCAGTCCATCAGGTCGTGGCCTCCGGCCTCGAGGGTGCACTCGACGCACGCGACAATGAGGATGTCACGCAAAACTTCAACGACACCGTCCGGAGCGGACCACTAAACCTGACAATTGAGGAGTCTAGTCCGGGCGCAAACCAAGATGCATCCGAACTCAACCTCAGTTACGGTGACAACGTGACCGTCATCGCTGACGGTGCCAACGACACCTACTTCATCATCGTCGACACCGGTGATGTGGGCCTTGCTGCACCGCGAAATGAGTCGCTCCCGCAGGACGATGACACGTCACTGGAGACGAACTTCACCATCCTACAGGATGACGCTGGGTTCGACTTCACGCCTGACAGCGACTTCGACGACGACGAGAACTCCGAGACATTCGTTGAGTTCAACGCAAATGAGCCTGACGTGAACGTCGATGAGCCGTTCGACGTGGCAAACGCTGAAGGGCAGACCATCAGCGGCGACACGAACATCGCCCCGGGCACCGAGCTGACGATCCGTGTGCGCAGTCAGGACGGCACGAGCCCGAGCTTCCTGAAAACGGCATCACCCGTTGTCCAGCCTGATGGCTCGTTCAACGCGACGTTCGACTTTAGTGGACAGAACGTTGGCGACCAATACGACATCGTTGTCGTGAACCCGTTCGTCGGCGATACCGAGGAAGAGGGTGAAGTCGTCGAATCGATGAGTATGACGACTGAGGCGCCCGACACGACGACTGAGGCGCCCGACACGACGACTGAGGCGCCCGACACGACGACTGAGGCGCCCGACACGACGACCGAAGCGCCCGACACGACCACTGAAGAACCGGCCACGGAGACGCCGACCTCCACGCCCGGCTTCGGTGTCGTCGTCGCCCTGACGGCGCTCATCGCCGCAGCCCTGCTCGCCATCCGCCGCGACTAAGGCTCTCACGAGCCTTCGTCTGCGCCGGAAACGACAGGACTGATCGGTTGAATTACCGGATCCACTCCGGTCTTCGGTTTCCATTTCTTTCGACGTTATCCAGAGAGCGACAGCAAGAGAGTGCAGGGTGCCTCTTTCCGGCAGTACTGACCGAGAGTTTATTTTTTGATAACCGGGAGCGGAAGTATTTAAATTTCAAATGGAATCCTCAAAACACCCCTACCCACAATACTGCAGTGGTCTCCAGTCGCTGGTGGGGGAAATTCAGCGAAAAGGAGGACCGCTGCACACGAAATGTTACAATGAGATTACGTACAAACGAGTGCCGCGCGGTGTTCCTCACAGTGCTACTGGTCCTGAGTGTCTTCGCTGGGACCGTCGCGTTCTCGGGGAGCGTTGCAGCCGCAGGGGCCTCTACTGACACCGGGAATAGTAGTATCACACCAGCAACAGTAGATGAAGAAAGCACCAACACGTACACGTTCACGCTCAACGCGAGCAACATCAACACGAGTGGAGACGGGGATCAGATATTCTCCGTCGATTTACCCGATAATTTCACCACGGACAGTTCGGCAGTTCAAGCGACCTCTGTGAATGAAGGAAGTGTAACGTTCGGTTCGGACAGTATTGATACAACTACCAACACGATCAACGTTACCCTTTCCGACAATAGCGGAGTTAACGACGACACAGTCAATGTCTCCTTCGAGGTTACAGATGTCGGCGTCCCTGATGTCTCGGGAGATACGACAGTAAACGCGCAGTTCGGCGTCGACTACGACGGTGATGGGGCCATCCCCAGTGGAGGGAACGACGCAGCCTACAGTAACTTCCAGCAGATCACGATCCAAGACTCTGGCGTCGGCCCGCAATCCGGTAGTCCGACACTCGAAAGTGCAATCCACTACGACAACGATCCGTCTTCGAGCGTCGACTCCGAAATCGAACTCGCGTTCAGCGAGCAGATGGATTCGAGCACGCTCAGCAATATCCAGCCGTACGTCGACGACGCTGCCGTTCCGGGAGGCGATTACAGTATCGACCAAGCCGACAAGGGCCGTGTCGTCATCCAGTTCACCAACAACGAACTCCGAACGGGTGACGTGGTCGTCGACGTCCCGGATTCGGTAACCGACACGACCGGCAACGGTGTCAGCAACAGCGGAAACGAAACGGTGACGTTCGCTCCGTCGACGGTCAAAGGCGGAAACGACCTCTCGGCGTATCGAGGCAGTAACGTCTCGGTGATCGCGAACAGTGTCGGTTCCGACGTGACCATCGAGGGGGCTGGAGATGAAACGGATTCGTACTTCGCACAGGGCTCTACCGGCCCGACGAGCAAGGTCTACGTGCTCTACACTGAGGAGAGAAACCTCGGCACGTTCGATATCGACGTCGAGGGAACGTCGGGGACCGCGAACCTGACGCTCCGTGATCTCGGGCTCACAATCGCTGCCGACGACAGCAGCGTGACCACCGAAGAGGACATCACGGGGACCGTCGAGGCCCGCGGTTCGGGGCGATCGTTGACTCTCGAACTGCTCGATAACAGCGGGGATACGGTCGACGGATCGACCACCACGGCCTCGCTCAACGGGCAGGGCGAATACGACTTCAGCTTCGATCCCTCCAGTTCCGGACTGGATCTCGATCCCGGCAACTACACCGTCCTCGTGACGGACGATTACTCCGGCGTCGAAGCCGAGTCGTCAGACGTTACAGTCAGCGAGGCGGGAGACGAAGCAGCCGACTTCGCATCGACGACAGTCAATGATCAGCGCGGTGATACTGTTGCGTTCACTGTCGAAGTGGACAACACTGACACCGCGACAGTGACCTTTGGCACAGAAAGTCAGGGCGTCGTCTCCAACGTCAGCGTCGAGGACAACAACGGTGACGACGAGGTTACACTCTATCTGAACACCTACTCGCTCTGGACTGTCGGTGAAACGTCCGGCGAACTCAGTCAGAGTAGTAGCACTTCTCTCTGGAACGTCGACGACGAAAGCGATGACGAGGTCCTGAGTTGGGACCTCTCGTCCAACACGTCGGATCTGATCGATGCCGGTGACTACGATCTCGAAGCACGTCCGAACGAGGGCGTCTCCGGGACGGATTCGACTGGCATCGCGACGGTGGTCCTCGAAGAACGTGACACGCAAGAGTTCCGCACGTGGACGGCCCCTGAGGGGACGACGATCGCTGATCTCGAAGACGTGACTGAAGCCGTCGATAACGGGGAACTGACGCAGACCAGCGATATCGCGAACGGCGACATCGTCGTTCACGAACTCCAGAGTACCGGTCTCGAGGGCGCACTCGGTGCCCAGCAGACCGAAGACGTCTCCGAGCAGTTCTTCGATAATAGCTTCTACGGTAGCGTCTACGACCTCACGGTCGAGCAATCTGAAGCCGGTGCGAACCAGGACGCCTTCGAGGTGCTGCTCAACGAGAGCAACACGACAGTGCTGGCCGACGGGGGCAACGACACCTACTACGTCTACTACGACACGGACGTGATCAACACCACACGAAGCGATCAGAGCATCCCGGACGACGAGGGACTGACTGCGAACTTCACCGTCTTCAACGACAACGGATTCGACTTCGTCTCCGACGACCTGGCCGACGACGAAGATGAGGAGACGCTCGTCGACTACGAGGTCACAGAGCCCGACGTGACGGTCGATGAGCCGTACAACGTCTCACAGGCCGGTGACCAGACCATCAGCGGTGACACGACGCTCGCACCGGGCACAGAACTGACGCTCCGCGTCCGGAGTACGGGCGATACGAGCCCGAGTTTCCTGAAGACCGCGTCGCCGGTGGTCCAGTCCGACCGGACCTGGAGTGCGACGTTCGACTTCAGTAGCCAGAGTATCGGTGACGAGTACGACATCGTCGTCAACGGCGGCAACGCGGACGAAGTGTCCGAGTCCGGTGAAGTCGTCGAGGCTGTCGACACGACGACCGAGCCTGTGGACACCACTACGGAGCCCGCAGACACGACCACTGAACCCGCCGACGCGACGACCGAGCCTGCGGACACGACGACCGAGCCCGCAGACACGACCACTGAAGAACCGGCCACGGAGACGCCGACCTCCACGCCCGGCTTCGGTGTCGTCGTCGCACTGACGGCGCTCATCGCCGCAGCCCTGCTCGCCATCCGCCGCGACTAAGCGAGAACTCCCATCTTCGATGGGCACGGTCCCAAGCAGAACAACCGGAGCGACTCCGGTCCCGCAGTGCGGTTCATCTCTCCATTCTTCCACATCCGACAGCCGCTGTGCTCTCCATCGAGCACCGGAAATGAGTCCTAGCAGTCACAAGAGATGAGTAACGACGATAGACGGCTGAAAAAGCGAAGACTGAGCGTACCGGGCCGATCAGTACCCGAACTGCTCGCGGATGAGGACGACCGTGGTCCGGCCCTCCTCGGCCTCACGGCGGAAGATGAGCTGTTTCGCAATCGCAGATTCGACGCCGTAGGCCTCCTGTGCGCGTTCGTTCTCCAGCGGGTACGCGACGGATTCGAGGCGATCCAGTGCGTCGTCCAGCGTCGGAACGACCTTGTTCGCGCCGCTGACGATGACGACGTTGCCCGCGGCGAAGGGGTACGCGCCGATTCGACTGCCTGAGAGGTCCGCGGCGACGAGTTCGCCGGTCTGTGCGATGGCGTTGATGCCGCCGAGGAAGTAATCCGCAGTCTGAGATTTCCGGCGTGCGGCCTGCCGCTCCGCGTCGTCGTCGATGCTCCAGATCTCGTCCGGGAGGCTCTCCCACTCGTGATCGCCCTCGGAGAGATAGTCCATAAAGCCGATCTCTTCGAGCGTCGTCGAGTGGCCGTTCATCACGGACGCGCCCGCGGGGATGTGCGACTGGATGGTCTCGAGTGCCTCGTCGGCGGAGTCGACGACGACGACCTCGAATCCGCGGGCTTCGAGGTTCGAGACGGTCTCCTCGATCGTCTCGTCGTCGGGAAGTTCGTCGAGCGTGCTGTCGATATCGGTTTCGTCGATGTAGTCTGTTTTCTGCTGTGACATATGGAATGCGTCGGATTCGACAGTTCTGTGTAGAACCGCGAACCGCTTAAACACTCGCAGACACCCGTATCAGGTGGTAACACCGGTGTTACTCGGACGCGCTGACAGGAAGACCGGTCGCCGCTCCGGGATCCGCCTGGTCGAAAGTCAGACACGTTCACGAGCGTGACTGATCTGGGCCCCACGGGGTCTCTGCACGCAGCGGGCTCAGTCGTCAGTCGCGTCTGGGGGACTCGTCTTCCCGCTCGTGTACGCCGCGCCGTTCCCGGCGGATCTCCACCAGGGCTACACGGTCATGCTGTCTCGATGGGTCCGATGGTCCCGATGGTCCTCCTGGTGGCGTGGGTTTTGCAGCCCTTACGTCGGCGCATACGCCACCGATTTCTTCCCTCGACCCGTACAGGAGACTGATTCGGGAGGCGTCGGTCCGGGCGCTGACGTTTTTGTCGCTGGCGGCCACACCAGAGACTATGTCTGCTCTCACCGACGTAGTCGACGGCATCGTCCACGAGCCCACGCAGGTCCGTGAGGACGCCGTCGACCTCACCGTGAACGAAATCTACGAAATCCACGGCCCCGGTCGGGTCGACTTCGGCGGCGGCGAACTCACCGACGCCGACCTCGTTCCGCACAGTCGAACCTGGCGCGATCAGGGCGACGACTACCAGTGGTGGCACCTCGAAGCGGGGACGTACCTCCTCGAGTACAACGAATCGTTGACCGGGCCGGCGGTGCTCCAAGCGCGGGGCGAAATCCTCGAACGCGGTGGATCGCACCCGACGCTCCACGTGACGGAACTCCCGCGCGTCCCGCTGACCGTCGGCGGTGCAGGCCTCCGGCTCAAAGAGAACGCACGGGTGTCGACGCTGCTGTCGCGGTGAGCGATTCGCGCCACCGTTCGCGAAGTCGCCCGTTCGTGACCACTTCGGTGATAGACCCCCCGAGAACGGCTTTTCAGCGGGAGCGCAGAGCTTGCTCACACGATCGGCGACGACGCTGCAGCGGCCCTGGCGGCTTTGGTAGCCAGTGAGCCGCACCCTCGTCATCGGAGAGATAGACGGAGTACATTTCGACTGAGACGGAACGGTCGACGCCGCCAGGAGGGAGGACAGAACAGAAGGGCTCGGCGTGAAATGCTAGCGTATGACCGACGAATCAGGCATCGACGCGCCCGAAAGCGACGTACCCGAGAGCGATGCCCCCACAGTCTCGTGTTCACGGTGTAACCGCGAGTGGGACCTCTACTTCGAGTTCGAGGAACTGTACGCTGGGAACCGAGCCGTCGAACAGTTCGCCCTCGATCACGAGCGTCACACTGGACACTTTCCCGACGATGTGACGCCCTGGGTCGTAGAGTGTCGGCACTGCCCGGATGGTGATCGCTATCTGGAGGAACGGCCTGCCCGTCGCTGGGCGAAAACCCACGCACGGCACACCGACCACACGGTCGAATTCCGACCCCCGACGAAGCAGGGGTCGACCGAGCTGATCCACGGTGAGTGAGCGGACGAGAGTGCGTACCGGGCCCGTGATCGCCGTTTGCCGTATCCGGGCGGATCAGAGCGGCGTTCCTCCTTCCGAGACGGGACGTCAACAGGACGGTAAGATGGCACCGGATGCGATGTCGCTCCGTGCTCGGAACATCGGATCTCGGTCCATCATCAATAATTCGTGTTCTTTTTTGGAATAAAAATGAACATTTGATAGTACAGTAGAATCATAATCGTTCATTCAGCCAAAGTGTTTTAGGTATCGTCAGCGAAACAATAGATGCAATGAACGACAGCAGTGAGGAGTCCGAGGCAGCACCGATTGCGACGACAAGCCGCGTTCCCCCCGAGGAAACCGAATCGAACACGAAATCTGACAGCGCCCCGATCACGACCGCGACTCGGGCCCCCGAACTCGACTGAAGTCACGACGACAGCAATCTCGACCTGAAGATTGCAGGACGCGTACATTCCGACTACTGCCGTGGCCCGAATCCGGTCAGGTACGTCTGTAGGCGAACCAGTACGAGAGCGGGAGCGTCAACACGAGGATGAGCAGCGTCCCTCTAATCTGGCTGGCGGCGTCCGGAGGCGAAACCTGCGCCGCGACGGTGAATCCGCCGATAATCAGGGCTGACTCGAGTACGACGAAGGTGGATCGGTTCGACAGGCGCATCGCTTAACGGTTGACGGCTTCGGAAATATTCCCGTCGATGGCGCCGCCGAAAGTACTCTCGTTGCACTCGCGCTCTGCGCTGTCGGGCAATGCTCGCAGCGATGTGGCTACCGAGGAGAGGTCGGATCGATTCGAGAAGTGCCCGGGGTGGGCTCCGAACCCACGATCTCCGCATATCCCAGGTCCGAGGCTCGGCGGGCCCCGTGGGGAGCGGGCGGAGGCTTCCAAGGCGTACCGCACCGAATCTCAGGAAACCCTATGAGTGCGGCGCTATGTCCAGCTAAGCCACCCGGGCTCACTTCTCCGTAGTTCGATGACGTTCTTAAACCTTCGCAAGTCAGATGACAGCGACGGCGTCGGGAGCCGTCCAGTAGACCGCGGTCACTCACCCTCCAGCCCGGAAGCACCGCTCGTGCGGGACCGCTCGGCGTACCAGCCGTAGGCGGTCGGTGCGAGCAGTGCGAGGGCCGCAAACCCAACGATGGCGACGACTCGAAGGTCGATGGCCCCGGCGACAGCGGCGGCCGTGACGCGCTCGGCCGAGGCACCCGCCAGAATCCCGAGGATTACCCACGGAATCTCGCCGATCGCAGTGCCGAGCAGAAACGCCGGGAGCGAGACGCCGGCAACGCCGGCGGCGACGGAGACGACGTCGGAGGGCGCGGGGACGAACCGGCTGGCGACGACGCTCCGGACGTCGCCGGTCCGTTCGACGAACGCTTCGCCGGCGGCGGCGGCGGCCCCGACCCGGCCGTATCGGCGGGCGAGGAGGAACGGCGGCACGCTCGTCAGCGTGACGAGCGCCAGGGCGAGCGGGAATCCCCAGAGGCCGAGTCCGAACCCCAAGAGGACGGCCAAAAGCGTCGTCGGCCACGCGACGAGCGGGCGGACCGCCGCGAGAACGATCGCGGCGGCGACGAGTCGAACGGGATCGGCCGCCAACCACGACGCCCGGGCGAAGACGGCATCCGGCGAGACGACGAGTGCGCCGACGGCGACGATGGCGAGCGCCGCACCCGCCACACCTCGCGCGCGCAGTCGGGACCAGTCCATCGGTTTCGGATCGCCACTCGGGCGGCTTAACAGTTCGTGACTGTCGGAGGCGAACGTTCATATACGAGACCGCGGCCAGATGCCTCGTGCGCTGAGAGAGGCCCCGTGTCGGCTCGCGGTTGTTCGACAACCGACACGGGGGCGGAAGATCGAGTGTCGACTGTTCGCCACGAATAGCGGGGGAGTCCGCTGCCCGGGCGTGCCGTCCGGTGAGGCGCGACCCTGCAAGTATTTTGCGCGCGCCGATCGATCTGGTGGCGTGGCCGACGACGAGGACGAGCAGGTCGATCTGGACGCGTTCGAGCCAGACACCGAGAGTGACGAGCGAGAGGCCGGCGAGGGTGCCGAGCGACAGGTCGGAGCGGGTCCCGATCGAGGGGTCGATACCGGCGATTCCAGCGACGGCGGTGACGACGAGACGGGAGGCGACGACGCCGTCGAGACGACACCCGTCGCGGACCTCGACAGCGACGAGCGGATCGAACTCGGCGTCGACCTCCTCGCACACGTCGAGCGCGATTCGCTCTCGCTGGCGGAGGCTGTCGACCGCATCGAAACGGTGACGACGAATCCCGCGCTCACCAGAGAGATCCTCGACACCGCGGAACTCAGAGGCGTCATCGAACGCGAAGGGGGGCGCCTCCAAACCCGTCGCCGCGGAACCGCCGTGCAGTTCGAAGCGGAGGTGATCGAACGCGAGGGCGACTACGAGTGCCGTCGCTGCGGAGCGAGCCTCTCGACCGGACACTTCGTGCGCTTTGGAACGGGAGAACTCGGCCCGTTCGGCCCGTCGTGCGTGCGGGCGGTGCTCGGTCGAGACTGAGCGCTAGCGACCGCGCCGCAGTTCCTCGATGAGCTGCTCGACGAGTTCGCGCTGTGCGCGCAGTTCCTCGTTCTGCTGTTCGACGATCGTTCTGAGTTCTGCTAACTCCTCGCGGAGTTGCTCGTCGACCGCCGGGGTCGCGGACTCGAACCCGGAGCCCTCGAAGCCGCCTTCGCCCGCTTGCGACTCCGGACCTTCGGGCTGTTGAGACGAGCCAGCTCCCTGGTCGGTCGGTGGAGACTGCGCTTCGGTGAGATCCGGTGCCGACTGCGGTTCGGGGGACCGCTGGATCGAATCCGCCCACGACTCAGCCCCGGTTCCCGACTGGGGGTCAGACGCTGACTCGGCCGCACTCGGGTCGGGTGCCGGTGTCGACGTCTCCCCCAGCGACGGGTCCGGTTCCGCGGACGCTCCGGGTCCCTCCGACTGCGACGACGAGGGCTCGACCTGCTGGGTGGCCGGGTCGGTGGCTGCTCCGCCTGCGGACGCGTCCGCTTCGGCCTGCGTCTCGGCGGTCGGGTCCTGTTCGGCCCCCGCGTCTTCGCGCTGGCGGGTCGCGTTCTCGGGCAGTTCCTCCGGTTCGGTCGGATCAGCCATCAGTGGGTCGGGGCCGTCCCCGAACGAGACGTTGTCACCCGCTTCCGGTTCGGACGCAGCCGCCTCGTCGTCCTCCGATTCGGCCGCGGCCCGGAGTTCGGCCACCGAATCGACGTCCCAGTACGACAGGAGCGTCGTTTCTAGGGCCGCGCGGACCGCGCGGGCGTCCTCGTTGGGGGCCTTGAAGCGTTCCTGTCGGCCATTGACAGTCAGGACGACCGACGTCGCGACGCTTCCGTCCTCGAACGCCAAGTCGCTCACGTCCTCGTAGCGGTACGACTCGAAGTCCTCGTCCCAGAGGTTCGCCCCGATGTGGCGGACGATCCGCCGGCCGGCGATAGCGATCGTGAGTTCGCTGAACCGGAACAGCCGCTCTAGCTGTTCGTCCTCGTCGAGGATGTCGTTCGCGTGGAGGACCCCCTCGACGATCGGCGGGAGGGCGCGGTCGAGTCGCTTGGCGGGCAGCGAGAGCGTCGCGTCGCCGTCGAGGCCGTAATCCAGCGTCACCTTCGCCTTGCGTCGGCCCTCGGAGACCGTGATTCGCTCGGCACCGTGTGGGTACTCCTCGACGGATTCGTCGGAGAGCAGCCCCTCAGCGCGGTAGAGCAGCGTCCGCGTGGGCGTCACGTACAGTTCGTCCTCGCCGCCGAGGTCAACCCGGGCGACGACCTCCTCGTCGGCAAGGTCGTTCTGGACGATCTCCGGTTGGCTCATAGATTCGTTCTCCGTGCGTTTCGTCATAAATCCGTGGGTCTTCGCGGTCGGTCCGCTCGGACTGCGCCTGGGCGAGGGGTCCCCAACCCGAACAAAAACAGCGAACCGGGGGACGAGTGATCAGTCGTCGGCGACGACGTGGTGGCTCGCGTCCGTCATCGCGAGCACCTCGTCGAAGAAGCCGAGTGAGTCGTGCGGGCCGGGGTGGGCCTCGGGGTGATACTGCCGGGTGATGACGTCGAGTTCCTCGTTAGCGAGACCCTCGGCGGTGCCGTCGTTGACGTTCACCTGCTTCACGTGCAGTTCGTCGCCCGGTTCGCCGACGGTGTAGCCGTGGTTCTGGGTGGTCATAACCACCTGTCCGGACTCGAGGTCGCGGACGGGTTGGTTGACGCCGCGGTGGCCGAAGTTCATCTTCTCGGTGGTGCCGCCGAGCGCGCGGGCGACGACCTGCTGACCGAGACAGATCCCGGCGATCGGGACCTCGCCGACGTACTCCTCGACGAGCGTCTCGGCAGCCTCGAAATTCGCCGGGTCGCCCGGCCCGTTAGAGATGAAGAGCAGGTCGGGGTCGACATCGGCGAGTTCCGCAGGCGTCGTGTCGTACGAGAGAACGTGAACGGCGGCGTCGCGTTCGACGAGCGACTCGACGATCGACATCTTCGCGCCGCAGTCGATGAGCGCGACGTCGACGTCGCCGCCCTCGCCGTAGGTGGTGTGCTCGACGGTGGTGACGCGCTTGCCGATGTCGACGTGTTCGCTCATCCCCTTGCACTGTTCGAGTTCGGCCTTCGCATCTTCGGGGGTGACGTCGTCCCCGACCGCGATGCCGCATTTCATTGCCCCTTCCTCCCGGATCGAAGTGACGAGGTCGCGGCTGTCGATGTGATCGATCGCGGGGACGTTCTCCGATTCGAGCCACTCGACGACGTCCTCGGTGAACTCGTGAGCGATCGCCGCACGCGGGTGGACGCGATCGGACTCGAATCGCTCCTCGCGGACGCCGTAGTTACCGATGAGCGGGTACGAGAACGTCAGGACCTGCTCCTCGTAAGAGGGGTCGGTCAGGCTCTCCTCGTAGCCCGTGTACGCAGTCGTGAACACTAACTCGCCGCGGGTCCGTCCCGGAGCGCGACCGCGGGCCTCGATCACGCGGCCGTCCTCCAGGGCCAGATAGGCGTCCGACATTACGAGAAACGGACGTCATCTGCGGGTATAAGTGTTACTTTCGTAGCTGAGTTACGAAATTCGTAATCGGTAAGCCACCCCGACCCGTTGGCATCGTATGGACGACCTCGACCGACAGATTCTCAATATCCTCCGCCGGGACTCGCGTACCCCCTACACGGAGATCGCCTCGCGGGTCGGCACGTCCGAAGGGACCGTGCGCAACCGCGTCGAGCGTCTGATGGACGACGGGATCATCGAGCGCTTCACCATCTCCACGCGCACGGGAAACATCAAGGCGATGATCGAGGTGTCGGTGAAAGTCGACGTCGATACCACCGAGATCACCGACCAGATGGTCGAGTGGGACCAGGTCGACTTCGTCTGGCAAGTCTCCGGCGAGGAGGACGTCGTGCTCGTCGTCGACGCCGCCGACACGCAGTCGCTCAACAACCTCATCACTCGCGCGCGAGAGCTCGACGAGGTGAAAAACACCAAGACGCGACTCATCCTCGACGAGCAACTGGGCCGGTCGCCGTAGGGTGCGGCGCGAAGAGGAGTCACCGGCGAGGGCGACGCTCGCGTCCGGGAGCGTCTGCGACCCGGAACGAATCGTTTTAGTGCGACGCTGGCGGAATGAGGGGTATGGCGATCAAACCGAAATACGTCAAGCAGCTCGGGAAGCTCCTCTTGGAGAAGTATCCCGAGGCGTTCAACACGGACTTCGAGACGAACAAAGAGAGCGTTGCGACGCTCACAAACGTCGAATCGAAGGGTGTCCGCAACCGGATTGCGGGGTACATCACGCGGAAGAAGGGCGCCTCGAACCCCTCGTCGTCTTCGGCCTCGGCGTAATTCCATCTGCAGGTTTGTTCTCGGCCGTCCCGCCCCGATAGCGGCTGCACTCGACGCTAGAACCGATCGGTTCGTCCTGCAGCCCGCCAGCCATCGCGGGGCGCGCCGTCGGGGACGCGACGGACGCGGCGGCCGCTCGTCGCGTCGACGCGCCCGGCGAACGTCCACTTTTCGCCCTCCCACGTCGGCGCCGAGGCGGCCGCCGCCGCTGCCGCCGCAGCGGCGACGCGTTCACCGTCGGACACGTGCGCCGCGATCGCTGTGGCGATGGCGGCCGCTTCTTCGTCGGTGGCGTCGTCGGGGATCGACAGCGATTCGAGGAGTGTCTGATCCATCGGCGCTCAGATCGGGAGGTTTCCGTGTTTCTTCTCGGGGAGGGAGTCGCGCTTCGAGCGAAGCAACTCGAGATCCGAGACGAGTCGCGAGCGCGTCTCCGGCGGTTCGATCACGGCGTCGATGAAGCCGCGGTCGGCGGCGGTGTAGGGGTTCGCGAACTCCTCGCGGTACTCCGCGATGAGTTCCTCGCGCCGGGCGTCGGGGTCGTCGGCCGCCTCGAGTTCGTCGTCGTAGAGGATGTTGACCGCGCCCTGCGGACCCATCACTGCGATCTCGGCGGTCGGCCACGCGTAGTTGACGTCGGCACCGAGGTGCTTCGAGGCCATCACGTCGTACGCGCCGCCGTAGGCCTTCCGCGTGATTACGGTGAGAAGCGGCACCGTTGCCTCGGAGTAGGCGTACAGGAGCTTCGCGCCGTGGCGGATGATGCCGTTGTGCTCCTGGTCAGTGCCGGGGAGGAAGCCCGGAACGTCGACGAAGGTGACGAGTGGAACGTTGAAGGCGTCGCAGGTACGCACGAATCGCGAGGCTTTCTCGGAAGCTTCGATGTCGAGCGTCCCGGCGTTGACGCGGGGTTGGTTCGCGACGACGCCGACCGCGTGCCCGTCGAGGCGGGCGAACCCGACGACGACGTTCTTCGCGAAGCCCTCGTGAACCTCGAAGAACGAGCCCTCGTCGAGGACGCCGCCGATCACGTCGTGCATATCGTAGGGCTTGCGTGGCTCGTCGGGAACCACGCTGTTCAGTGAGTCGTCGGCGCGCTCGGGGTCGTCCCACGGCTCGGCGCGCGGCGGGTCTTCGACGTTGTTCGGCGGGAGATACGAGAGCAGCTGTCGGATGTCGTCGAGCGCTTCCTCTTCAGAGTCACAGGCGAAGTGGGCGACGCCGGAGGTTGAGGCGTGTGTGACCGCGCCGCCGAGTTCCTCGAAGCTCACTTCCTCACCGGTGACGGTCTTGATCACGTCCGGCCCGGTGATGAACATGTGGCTGGTGTCTTTCACCATAAACGTGAAGTCGGTGAGCGCGGGCGAGTAGACCGCACCGCCGGCACAGGGGCCCATAATCGCCGAAATCTGAGGGACGACGCCGGAGGCCTCGGTGTTGCGGCGGAAGATTTCACCGAAGCCCGCGAGCGACTGCACCCCCTCTTGAATCCGCGCGCCTGCGGAGTCGTTGAGGCCGACGACCGGCGAGCCGACCTCGACGGCTTTGTCCATCACTTTCGTGATCTTCTCCGCGAGGACCTCGCCGAGGGATCCGCCGAAGACGGTGAAGTCGTGGGCGAAGACGAACGTCTTCCGTCCGTTGACCTCCCCGTAGCCCGTCACGACGCCGTCGCCGGGGAGCTGTTTCTCCTCCATCCCGAAGTTGTGGTTCCGGTGCGTCCGGAGCTGGTCGATCTCGTTGAAGGTCCCGTCGTCGAGGAAGTACTCGATGCGCTCGCGGGCGGTCATCTTTCCCTTCTCGTGCTGGGACTCGATCCGCTCCTCGCCGCCGCCCTTCAGCGCGCGCTCGCGCTTCTCGCGTAGCTCCTCGATCCGGTCCTCCATCGTCACGTCGGACCACCTCCGGTCATCGTCACGTACGTACCGACGGGAGGCAAAAGGGTTTCCGCAATCCGATAAACGAGGGTTCGTCGAACGTCGATACTCGCCGCAGTAACGTGAATGAACGATCGTGATAATTTATGTATGCCGATGGTGTGCTAGAATTTGACAATGGCGGGCGCAGACAGATCACCCTTCGAGCGACTCCGGACGCAGTACAGCGACGCCGACCTCGTCTGTCCGAAGTGCGGCTACGACGACGCCGACGGCGAGTGGCAGGCGGTGACCACGGGCGACGTCGTCGAGTACCGGCACGTCTGTCCGGGCTGTGGGTCGATCCGCCGGCGGACCGTCTCACTCGACGACGTCGAGTAGCGGGGGCGTCCCCCGGCACGGACCACCCGCCAACTGCGGCGAGGCTCCCGGCAGCGACCGGTGCCGCTGGCCGGACCAGCCGCCGTACCCAATCACTACTCCGGGTCAGACCAGCGCCCGCTCGGTTCTGAGCCCCGCGACGGCCGCGGCGCCCACGAGGATCGCGACGAGCACTGTCGGCCAGAATCCCAGACTGCCGCTGAGGCCGAACGTCGTGAGCAGCGTGAACACCAGAAACACCGGAAGCACGACGCCGACGGCGAGGAGCCACGGTGTCGCGATCGCCGCGCTCAGGTCGCCACCACCGGCGCGGAGTTCACTGATGGCGTCGTGGCCCATCACCCAGCCGACGAAGAGCAGCACCGCCGCCAGGCCGGCGGTGAGAAGCGTATCCACGAGCGGCCCCGCGACGAAGCCGAACACCGCCGTGCCACCGACGGTTGGATTGATCGCACAGACGCCGCCGGTGACGACGACCGCGAGGGTGACGAGCGCCACGGCCCGCCGGCGGCCGAGGCCGTACTCGTCGACGAGGAAGGAGACGGGAATTTCGAGCATACTGATCGACGAGGAGAGGGCTGCGAGCACGACGACCCCAAAGAACGCCGTCGCGACGAGCGCGCCGGCGGGCAACTGGGCGAAGGCCCCGGCGAGGCCGACGAACAGCGCGCCGGGACCGGGAGCCGTCTGCGCCGGATCGACGCCGAGTGAGAACAGCAGCGGGAACACGACGAGGCCCGCGAGGACGCCGACCAGCGTGTTGAGAATCGCGATCACCGTCGCATCGAACGGGAGCGAGCGGTCCTCGTCGATGTAAGAGGCGTAGGTGATCATCGTCCCCGCCCCGAGCGAGAGCGTGAAGAGCGCCTGTCCGGCGGCCGGGCCGAGCACGTCGAAGAAGTTCGCTCGGACCGTGGCGACGTCGAATCTGAGATAGAACGCGTACGCCTCGGCCGCGCCGGACCGCGCGCCCGCCCAGACCGCGAGTCCGATCAGGAGCACGAGAACCGCCGGCATCATCACCTTCGTCCCCAGTTCGATCCCGCGGCGGACGCCGCCGAAGACGACGAGCGCCGTGAGCGCCAGAAACAGCAGGTGGAAGGCGAGGGCGTCGAGACCGGCCGCGACCCCCCCGAAGTACTGCCCCGGCGCAGCGAAGTACGCCGGCTGTGCGCCCACGAGTCCGAGTGCGCTCTCGCCGAAGTACCGGAGGATCCACCCGCCGACGACGCTGTAGAACGAGATCAGCGCGATCGCCGTGATCACGTAGAAGACTCCCCACAGTCCCCACGTCCGCGATCCCGAGAGGTCCCGGAGCGCCCCGACGGGGCTCTGTTTGCCGCGGCGTCCGATCACGAACTCGGCGAGGAGCCCGGGAACGCCGACCACGAGTACGATACCGAGATACACTGCGAGAAACGCGCTGCCGCCGTTCTCCGCCGTCACCCACGGAAATCGCCAGATGTTCCCGAGGCCGACCGCCGAGCCCGCGGCTGCGAGAATGAAGCCCACGCGCGTCGCCCAGGTCTCACGTGCCATTGCGTCTCAGTCGCTTGTAACCGAGTAAGTGGCTTTCGGACCGGTCATCTCCCGGCTGAGAGACAGAACGGACGTTCGTGATAGAACGGGCCGATCGGCGGGCACGGGTTTTTGAAAGCCACCAGTGAGCCTCACCGAGGCTTATATGTCGATACCATAATGAACGAATATGACTGAATCGGGTCACATCGTGATTGCGGGGAGTGGACGCGTCGGCCACCGCGTGGCACAGCACTTCGCCGACCGGGGCCGAGACGTGACTGTCATCGATCCCGAGCCAGACGAGGCGGTGGAAGGTGACGACATCGAGGTGCTGGAGGGCGACGCGACGAAGCCGTCGGTGCTCGAAGCCGCGATCACCGACCACACGGACGTCGTGGGTGCGCTGACCGACAAGGAGGACACGAACCTCGTCGTCTGTATGGCCGCAAAGCGCCACGACGCGGACATCCGGACCGTCGCGCGGATCGAAGACCGGGCCGGCGACGAGTACGAGGCGTACGTCGACCAGGTCTACTTCCCGGAGCGCGCCAGCGTCCGCGCCGGCGTCAACGCGCTCGCCGGGAGCGACGTCCGGACGATCGAGGAAGTCACCGGCGAACTGGAAGTGCTCGACGTCCGGGTCGATTACGGCGCGCCGGCCGCCGGAGAGGTGGTGGCGGACGCGCTCCCCGAGGGCACCGTCGTCATCGCCGAGTCGGGCGGACACGTCGCCGTACAGCACTCGACACGGCTGATCGAGGGACGGCGGTACCTCGTCGCGGCCGATCGGGACGTCGTCGGCGAAGTCCTCGAACAGTTCCGCGGCGAGGGTGACGGGTAGTCGCCCGCACGGCGACGAGCCACGCGCAGTTCCTACAGCGGTGGGACGATAGCACCGTCGACGAACAGCGTCTGAATGCCGAGCCACAGCGTGAGCAGGACAGCGAGGATCACGACCGTCCGCGCGAGCCAGAGCCAGGTGACGCCGACGCCCTGCCCGAAGGAGGACCCCGAGAGGAGTTCCGCGACTGCGGGGCGCCCGTAGACCCACCCCGCGAAGAGCAGCACGCCGAGCACCGACAGGGGGAGGAGCAACTGGTACGCCAGCGTGTCGAACCACGTGAGCCACGCGGTGTCCCACGCGGAGGGGGTCCCGAGCAGGAAGATCAGTCCCCCGAGCACGGCCGCGACCCGCGGCCGCCGCGCCCCGTAGGTGTCGACGACGTAGGAGGTGACGACTTCCAGCAGGCTGATCGCCGACGACAGCGCGGCGATGAGGACGACAGCGAAGAAGACGGCCCCGACGAGACGCCCGGCGGGCAGTTCCGCGAACGCCGTCGCGAGGCTGATGAACAGCGCTCCTGCACCGCCGCTCCCGGGTTCGACGCCCTGCACGAACAGCAGCGGGATGACGACTAATCCGGCGAGGACGCCGACCGCGCTGTTGAGCACGACGACGGTGATGCTGTCGCCGAAGAGGCTCTGGTCCTCACCGACGTAGGAGGCGTAGGTGATCATCGCCCCCATCCCGAGCGACAGCGAGAAGAACGCCTGGCTGACCGCGAAGGGGATGACGTTCGTGAGCGGGCCGCTGAAGGAGGGGAACGGGTCGAAGGAGACCGAGAGGCTGAGTTGTGAGAGGTCCGGCGAGAGGAAGTACACATAGCCCGGACTGGCACCTGAGAGCGTGAACACCCACACCGCGAGCGCGCCGAGGATGACGACGATGCTCGGGACCATCAGCTTCGTGGCGCGCTCGATGCCGTCTTCGACGCCGCCGGCGACGATGGCGACGACGAGGAGCATGAAGACCGCGTGCAGGACCAGCGCGTCGAGGCCGGCGGAGACCGACCCGAAGTAGCTCGCCGGATCGGCGAAGTACGCGCCGGTGAGGCTCCCCCCGATGTACCGGAGGACCCAGCCCCCGACCACGCTGTAGTACGAGAGGATCCAGAAGCCGATGCCGACGCCGAGGACCCCCACCCACTTCCAGTTCCGGTGCCCCAGTCGTTCGAACGCGCTGATCGCGTTCAGGTTGCTCTTCCGGCCGATGACGAACTCCGCGAGCATCGCCGGAAGGCCGATCCCCAGCGCAGCGACGAGATAGACGACGAGGAACGTCGCCCCGCCGTACTCTGAGGTCTTAAAGGGAAACTGCCAGATGTTGCCCAGTCCGACCGCTGAACCGACCGCGGCGAGGATGAATCCCGCACGCGTCGCCCACGTCTCTCGTTGACTCATATTCGAGTTCGGCTACTCGGTATTCGGTTGATAAGGCACGCGATCCCCGGTCGGTCACCCCGTGAGAAGTCTACACAAGAGTCCTATCACGGCCAGTTTCGTCCACGCCCGGGGAAGCGCGCCCGGCGGCGGCGTGGTCCGACCGCAGCGCCGGAGCCGACATCGAGCGCCGGAACCGGTGTACAAATGCCATCGTATCTCGTAGGAGCCGACGAGAATGCGCTCTCCGCGCGGTCGTCTCGATTCGACTCCGGCCCTCCTCGTTGGTGTCGTCGCCGTCCTCGGCGCGAACCTCCTCCCCCTCGTCGGGGTCCTCGCCTGGGACTGGAAGCTCTCGACGCTGCTCGTCGCCTACTGGGTGGAGGCGTGCAGCACGGTCCTCCTGGCCGCGGCGAAAGCCCTGTTCGCCGAGCGCGGTTCGCCTGGCGTCTCCACCCGGATCGAGCCGCTTCACGAACTCCGTGAGAAGCGCGGCGGCTGGCAGTTCCGAACGGACTGGCCGCCGATCTACCCCCGGAACGTCCCGTTCGCGCTCTCGATCCTCGGCATCTGGGTCGTGACGGTCGCCCCGCTGAGCGTCCTGTACTGGCTCTCTGCGGACCTCCGGTTCGTCTTCTCGCTCAGCCTCGCACTCGGTATCGGCGCGCTGGTCGTCGCACAGGCGTCGGACTTCGTCTTCGAGTACATCGGCGAAGCAGCGTACGCCGAGGTGTCCGCACAGGAGATCATCCGCACGCCGGCGCAGTTGTCGCTCGTCGTGGTCGCGATCGGCTTTCTCGGGAGCGCCGGCGCGCGGGCGAGTGGCCTGTTGGTCCTCACGCTCGTCGTCGTCGCGAAGACGGCCGCCTCCGTGTACCGGTACTACGTCGAACACGTCGGGACGCCGATCCTTCGGCTCGGCGAGCGCCTCCTCGACGACAGAGCGACGAGCGAACCCCCGCCAGAACTCGCGCTTCCCGACGCGGAGGTGAGCGCGCGAGTCACAGTCGACGCCAGGTCAGTACTGCTCGGGAGCACCGGAGCGATTCTCTTCGGATTCGCGAACCGCGTCGGCCTCCTCGCGCTCGCGTTTCTCGGCTTCGCTGTCGTCGGCGGCGAGCCGGGATGGCTCGCGGCCGCGCTGCTTGCGGTCCTCGCGATCGTGGCCGCGCGCGTGCTCAGTTACTACCTCCGCTACGGGACGGTCGAGTACCAGCGCCGCGGGGACGAACTCGTCGCCTACGACACCGCACTCGAGGCCCCGCAGTGGATCGCATCGATCGGCCCGAGAACGGATTTCTCGGTGCGAAACGCGATCGCCGATCGCCTGCTCGGCACGGGAACGCTCACCATCTCCGACGTCGACTCGGTCGATCGGAACGTGCGGCTCGGGCCCGTCCGCGACATCGACCGCGCTGTCGAGCGGCTGGACCTACCGGTGAGAGACACAGATCGTCCGGACCGGGATCCGGCCGTCATCGCCGCCGCCAGCGTCCTCGCGCTCAGTTTTCTGGCCGTCCCGGCGCTGCTGTTTCGCTCCCCGGAGGTGAGCGACAGCCTCGCGTGGGGCGTCTCGCTGGTATTCTCGCCGTTCTTTATGCTGCCGGTCGGGTTGCTCGTCTGGGCGGCCCTCTCGCGGCTGTGACGCCGTTCGAGTCGCTACGGCACCAGGACCAGTTTCCCGACGAAGCTGTCTTCGAGGACCGCGCGCTGGGCCTCGCCCGCGTCGTCGAGGTCGTACGTCTCGTGAACGACAGGCAGCATCTCGCCGCTCGCGGCGAGTGTGCCCACCCGATCGAGTACCGCGCTGAGGTCGTCGGCGTTGAACATCGACATAAACTGGTACTGGACCTCTTTCCCCTTCGTGACGCCGATGTCGTCGAAACCGCCCTCGGCGGTGTCGTTGCCGATGCCGATGACGCGCCCGCCCGTATTTACGACGTTCGCGTTGAGCTGCAGGTACTGGTCCATATGCAGGTCGACGACGACGTCGGCGCCGCCGGCGTCGACGACGGCGGCTTCTAGGTCGGTGCGGTCGTAGTCGAAGACCTGGTCCGCGCCGAGATCGGTCAGTGTCCCCGCGTACTCGGGCGACGCCGTCGCGTGGACGCGAGCCCCCATCGTCTCGGCGAGTTGGATCGCGGCGTGTCCGACGCCGCCACTGCCGCCGTGGACGAGTACGATTTCGGTCGGTTTCGTCGCTGCGTGGTGAACAAGCGCCTGCCACGCAGTCGCTCCGACGGTGCCGAGGGCCGCCCCGTCGACGAACGAGACGTCGTCCGGAAGGTGCGAGACGAAGTCCACCGGCGCGGCCGCCCGTTCGGCGTACGACCCGGGCATCCCGTTGCCGAGTCCCGTGCCGAAGACGCGGTCACCGACCGCGAAGCGCTCGACGCCCGCTCCCACCTCGGCGACGGTGCCCGCGAAGTCGCCGCCGCCGATGAACGGCAGGTGCGGCACGGGGTAGGCGCCCTCGCGGAAGTAGGTGTCCACCGGGTTGACGCCGGCGGCTTCGATGTCGACGAGGACCTGCCCGTAGTCGGGGTCGGGATCGTCGACCTCGTCGACCGTCAGTACGTCCGGTCCGCCGTGTTCGTGAAATCTGACTGCGCGCATCGAACGGCGGTTCGGCACGGAACGGCTTAAAGGACGGCGAACGCGGCACGGAATCGCGCTCCCTGTCGGCCCGCGACGCCGATCGGGCAGTCGATCTTGGAGAATCAGGGCAATACTCACAATTAAATATCAGTATTTGCAATGTTGACACGTACCATATGGTAGCACTGACTGAACTCACAGAGATGTACGCCGATATGGTGACGGCGCGTCACTACGAGGAACGGCTTCAAGAGGAGTACCTGGAGGGGAAGCAGCCGGCCTTCGACATCTCCGCGGGGCCGATCCCCGGAGAACTCCACCTCGCAGCGGGCCACGAGGCCGCGGGGGCCGGGGTCTGTCAGCACCTCCGCGACGACGACACGGTCACCGCCCCGCACCGTCCACACCACGTCGCCATCGCGAAGGGCGTGGACCTGAAGCGAATGACCGCCGAGATCTTCGGCCGAGAGACCGGACTCGGAAAGGGGAAAGGCGGACACATGCACCTCTTCGATCCGGACGTCAGCTTCGCGTGCAGCGGCATCATCGCCGAGGGGTGTCCCCCGGCCGCGGGCGCTGGACTCGCCGCGAAGAAGCGTAACACCGACAGCGTCGCCGTCGCGTATCTCGGCGAGGGGGCGATCGATCAGGGCGCGTTCTTGGAGTCGCTCAACTTCGCCGCCGTCCACGACCTCCCGGTCGTGTTCGTGATCGAGGACAACGACTGGGCGATCAGTATGCCCAAAGAGCGGGTGACGGACCTCGAAGACGGATCGAAGCGGGCCGATGGGTTCGATATGCCCGGCCGCCGGGTCGACGTTGACGACGCCGTGGCCGTCTACGACGCCGCCCGGGAGGCCGTCGGCCGTGCCCGCGACCAGAACGGCCCGACGCTCCTCGAGATCCAGGTACACCGCCGGATGGGTCACTTTATGGGCGATCCGGAGAGCTACCGCCCCGAGGCGGATCAGGCGGCGGCGGCCCAGCGCGACTCGATCGAACGGCTCGCAGACGACCTCCGCGCCGCCGGCACCGACGACGCGGAACTGGAAGATCTCCGCGCGGAGGCTGAAGCCCGCGTCGAGGAGGCCATCGAGTGGGCCAAAGACCAGCCCAAGCCCGACCCGGCAGCCGCCCACGAGGATATGTGGGTCAATCCGCCGAGCGGCGTGACCGACAGCGAGCCCGACTTCGACCTCGCGGGGGGTGAGGACTGATGGCCGAAGAGATCACCCGCGAACTGACGATGAGCCGCGCGATGGTCGAGGCCATCGCCGGCGAGATGCGCGCGGACGACGAGGTGTTCTATATGGGCGAAGACGTCGCCGACTACGGCGGCATCTTCGACTCCACGGAGGGGCTCCGCGAGGAGTTCGGCTACGACCGCGTGATGGACGTGCCGATCAGCGAGACGGCGTACCTCGGCGCGGCCGTCGGGGCCGCCCAGGAGGGGATGCGTCCCATCGCCGAGTTGATGTTCGTCGACTTCTTCGGCGTGGCGATGGATCAGATCTACAACCAGATGGCCAAGAACACCTATATGAGCGGCGGGAACGTCTCCGTGCCGATGGTGCTCACCGCCGCCGTCGGGGGCACGTACAACGACGCCGCCCAGCACTCACAGACCCTCTATGGGACGTTCGCTCATATGCCGGGAATGAAGGTCGTCGTGCCCTCGACCGCCTACGAGGCCAAGGGCCTGATGCACAACGCGATCCGCGACGACGACCCCGTGGTCTATCTGTTCCACAAGCGCCTGATGGGGATCGGCTGGCTCCCGGCACCGGACGGGCCGAAGACGCCCGTGCCGGAGACCGACTACACGATCCCCTTCGGGAGCGCCGACGTCAAGCACGCGGGCGAGGACGTGACCATCGTCACGCTCGGCCTGCACGTTCACCGGGCGCTGGAGGCCGCCGAGTCCCTCGCCGAAGACGGGATCGGTGCGGAGGTGATCGACCTCCGCTCGCTCGTCCCGCTCGATACCGACACGATCGTCGAGTCGGTCGAGAAGACCGGGACCCTCGTCGTCGTCGACGAGGACTACCGCTCGTACGGCGTGACCGGCGAGATCGTCGCGAGCGTCGCCGACGAGGCGGTCGGCGCGCTCGACAGCGTCGAGCGGGTTGCACTCCCCGACGTCCCGATCCCGTACGCGCGCTCCCTGGAGAACGAGGTCGTGGCCGACGCGGGGGACATCGAAGCGGCCGTGCGACGGACGCAGTAAGATGTCGGACGACGGAGACCGCGTCGCGGTGACGCTCGCGGAGTGGCCCGACGACGCCGACAGCGACGAGGGCGTCGTCGTGAACTGGTTCATCCGCCAGGGCGCCGCAGTCGACCCCGAGACCAGCCTCTGTGAGGTACAGATCGAGAAGGTCAGCGTCGACGTGCTCGCACCCGTCGCGGGGACGCTCGAGGAGATCGTCGTCAGCGAGGACGGCGAGTTCGCTCGCGGAGACACCCTCGCGTGGATGGATCCCGATGACGAGTGACGAGGCGGCCGAGCGGACGGTGGCGGACGAGCGCTCGCTGAGTCCGATGCGGCGGACGATCGCGTCCAGACTGCAGGAGAGTTACCAGGAGGCCGTTCACGTCACCGTGAGCCGGGCGGTGTCGGCCGAGTCGATGCTGGCGGCGGCAGCTACGGAACTCGAAGCGGATGGCGAACCGATCGAGCCCTCCGTCGTCGACGTGCTCGTCTGTGCGCTCTCGGAGACGCTGTCCGAGCACCCCGCGTTCAACGCGACCTTCGAGGACGGGACCCACCGCGTCTACGAGGAGCACAACGTCGGTGTCGCGGTCGACATCGACGATGGCCTCGTGACGCCCGTCCTCGAGGACGTGGGGTCGAAGTCGCTCGCGACGATCACTGCGGAGCGCCGCCGGTTGACAGCGCGCGTGCAGGCGGGCGAGTACTCGATGAGCACGTTCCAGGGCGGGACGTTCACCGTCTCGAACCTCGGCCCGCTCGGCGTCGATTCGTTCACCCCCGTGATCAACCCGCCCGAGGTGGCGATCCTCGGCGTGAACCGGATCCGTGAGGCGGTCGTCCCCAACGAGAACAGCGAGCACGGCGTCGGGACCGAAAAGCGCCTCACGCTCGATCTGAGCTTCGATCACCGCGTCGTCGACGGCGCCGACGCGGCCCGGTTCCTGGGGACGCTCACAGAGCGCCTGACCGACGCGGAGCGGTACGTCGAATGAGCGATACGGACGAGAAAGGCGTGCACGAACGACTGCTCGACCGCGCGTCAGCGGGGGTGCCCGCGGTGGCCGTCTGGCGCCCGGGGCGGTACCTGCGGTTCGGTTACCGGGACACCCGGCAGTCGGGGTACGAGGATGCGAAGGCCCGGGCCCGCGAGTTGGGATTCGAGCCGGTCGAGCGACGCGTCGGGGGGCGTGCCGTCGCCACGACGGCGACGACGGTGCTCTTCGCACTCGCAGAACCGGGTGAGGCGGCCGATGCCCGGACGGGGATCGGCGAGCGGTACGACCGGGCGGTGACCGCGGTACGCCGGGCGCTCAGAGGCCTCGGCGTGGCTGCCACGCGTGGCGAACCGCCGGAGACGTACTGCCCCGGCGATCACAGCCTCCAGTGCGACGGCAAACTCGTCGGGCTCGCACAGCGGGTGACGACCTCGGGGGCACTCGTCTCCGGCGTGCTGTACGTCGACGACCGAGACGAACTGGCGGACGTGCTCACTGCGGTGTACGCGCAGCTGGGATACGACTTCGATCCGACGAGCGTCGGGACGGTCGCGGACGCGGGCGGCGAGTGTCGGTTCGAGCGGGTGAAAGCCGAGTTCACAGCGCAACTCACCCGGGCCCTTGACGCGCCCGACGGGGCCGTCGAGACGATCAACCCTGGGCCTCAGAGCGGGTGACGCCGGCCGATTCGGCCACGGGAGAGTGCGGCCGACGGGGAAGCGATATCGGCGGGATTTATGCGGGCGCGTACCCGTTCCTCGGACGATGCGCTTACACGAGTATCAGGCGAAGGAGGTCTTCGCCGACGCCGGGGTTCCGGTGCCCGAGTCACGTCTGGCGACGACTGTGGAGGAGGTCGTCGAGGCGGTCGCAGACATCGGTTTCCCGGCGGCGATCAAAGCACAGGTACACGTCGGTGGACGGGGGAAAGCCGGCGGCATCAAGATCGCGACTGACGAGGACGAGGCCCGGCAGTACGCCGACGAAATCCTCGGAATGGACCTGAAGGGCTACACCGTCGAGAAGGTCCTCGTCGAGGCCGGCGTCGACTTCGAGAACGAACTCTACGTCGGGATCACGATGGACCGCGGTGAGGGCGAGCCCGTCGCGATGGTCTCGACCGAGGGCGGCGTCGACATCGAATCCGTGGCCGAGGAGACCCCCGAGGCGATCGCCCGCGAGCACATCGATCCCGCGTTCGGCTTCCATCCCTATCAGGCCCGCAAGGTCGTCTACGACGCCGGCATCCCCGGCGATATCGCCGGCGACATCGCGTCGATCCTCTCGACGCTGTATGATCTCTACGAGTCGAAAGACGCCTCCGAGATCGAGATCAACCCCGTGATGATCACCGCGGACCGGGAAGTCGTCGCGGCCGACGCCGTGATGAACATCGACGAGGACGCGCTCTTCCGGCAGCCCGAGTTGGCCGAAATGGAAGACGAGGCGGCAGAAGACGACTTGGAAGCCAAAGCCAACGAGTACGGCTTCGACTACGTCCGCCTGTCGGGCAACGTCGGCATCATCGGCAACGGCGCGGGGCTCGTGATGACGACGCTCGACCTCGTCGACCACTTCGGCGGCGAACCGGCGAACTTCCTCGACATCGGCGGCGGCGCGAAGGCCGAGCGTGTCGCGAACGCGCTGGATATGGTCTTCGCAGACGAGAACGTCGACGCCGTCGTCTTCAACATCTTCGGCGGCATCACCCGCGGCGACGAGGTCGCCAAGGGGATCAACGAGGCGCTGGAGCAGTTCGACGAGATCCCGAAGCAGGTCGTCGTCCGCCTGGCTGGCACCAACGCCGAGGAGGGGATGGAGATCCTCAACACCGATCTGGTCGAAGTCGAAGCGACACTCGAAGACGCGGTGCAACAGGCAGTCGAGAACGCACAGGAGGCATCCCAATGAGCATCTTCGTCGACGACGACACGCGCGTCGTGGTACAGGGCATCACCGGTGGAGAGGGGAAGTTCCACACCGAGCAGATGATCGAATACGGCACGAACGTCGTCGCGGGCGCGGTTCCCGGGAAGGGCGGCCAGGAGGTCGCCGGCGTCCCCGTCTACGACACGGTCGACGGGGCCGTCGAGGCCGAGGACGCCGACGCGTCAGTGATCTTCGTCCCGCCGGCGTTCGCCGGCGACGCCGTCTTCGAGGCGCTCGACACCGACCTCGACCTCGTGGTCGCGATCACGGAAGGCATCCCGACCCAGGATATGGCGAAGGTCAACAAGCGGCTCTCCGAGACGGACACGCGCCTCATCGGCCCGAACTGTCCGGGCATCATCACCCCCGGTGAGGCCAAACTGGGCATCCTCCCCGGCAACATCTTCGAGTCCGGCGACGTCGGCCTCGTCTCCCGATCGGGAACGCTCACGTATCAGGTCGTCTCGAATCTGACCGAGCGAGGCATCGGTCAGACGACCGCGATCGGCATCGGCGGCGACCCGATCATCGGGACGTCGTTCGTCGACGCGCTGGAAGCCTTCGAGGCCGACGGAGACACGAAGGCAGTCGTGATGTGCGGCGAAATCGGCGGTGAGGACGAAGAACAGGCCGCGAAGTTCATCGCAGAGTACATGGACACCCCCGTCGCTGGCTTCATCGCCGGGCGCACCGCGCCGCCAGGCAAGCGGATGGGTCACGCCGGCGCGATCGTTTCGGGGTCCGGGACCGGAACGGCGGACTCGAAGATAAGCGCACTCAACGACGCTGGCGTCCCCGTCGGCGACACGCCGAACGAGGTCGCCGAGTACGTCGAAGACTTCCTGTAGGATCGCACGGCTGCCCCCGCCACCGATCTCTGACCTCTCCCGGCGTATCGTCGGCGTCCGTCGCTCGGTACTCTCTGCACCGAGACCCCGGGTGACGCGACCCCATCGGACCGGAGAGTTATCACGGTTGCCACCCTCTATCTGGCCGATGCGCGTCAGTGAGGTCGCCTCGGCGGACGTTATCACCATCGGCGTCGACGCCACGGTCCGGGACGCCGTCGAGCGGATGCTCGATTCGGACGTCGGGAGTGCGGTCGTCACCGACGAGGGCGTGCCGGGCGGCATCCTCACGAAGAGCGACGTGCTCAGGGCGGCGTACCGGACGGACGACCCGCTGTCGTCGATCGGCGTGAGCGCGGCCGCGAGCGCACCGCTCATCACGATCGGCCCCGACGCATCCGCGCGACGGGCAGCCGAGAAACTCCACGAGCACGACGTGCACCGGCTCGTCGTCGTCGACGGGATGGACGTCGTCGGCGTCGTCTCGACGACCGACCTGATCAGAAACTACGGCGGGATTCGCAGCGCGGCGCGCCGGCGCGCCGACGCGGAGTACGACTGGGTCACCGGCGACGACGTTCGGTGAACGGGCGAAGACCCCGTCGTCTGCCCCGACGTCGCCCTCCGCAACCGTCATCACCGTCCGACCGATAGTTCGCGTTGATGAGGCGATTCCGCACGACCCGTCGGGCGGTTCTGGGGGCCGTTGGGAGCGGCGCGCTCCTCGGAACGGCCGGGTGCCTGCAGACCCTCGGGTTCGATCGCCAGTCTGCCTGGCGCGACCCGCCGCTCGCCGACGATCGGCCCGATGCGGTCTACGTCCCCGCGGTCACCGAGGGGATGGGGATGTACGGCCGGGCGGCGGTCGGCCGCTACCGCGTCGCGCTCACGTACTCGTACCCCCACCGCTTCTGGACGCTTTCGGGAACTGAGCGCTCGAAGAGCGTCGTTGAGGCCGACCACGACCTCCACCTGATGGTGTCGCTGTGGGACGCCGAAACCGGGCAGTCGCTCCCGCTCGATTCGGGCGTGACGATCGAGATCCGGCGCGAGGGCGAACTGGTCACGCAGGAACTCGCCTACCCGATGCTCTCCCAGCAGATGGGCTTTCACTACGGCTCGAACTACGCTCTCGACGGAGACGGATCCTACGAGGCCCGGGTCGACGTCGGCGGCGTCTCGTTGCGGCGGACCGGCGGCTTCGCCGGCGCGTTCGAGTCGGCCCGGACGGCGACGGTCCCGTTCGAGTTCGACAGCGACGCGCTCTCTGAGATCACGATCGACCGTCCCGAGAACGCCGGCGAGCGCGGCGCGATCGCGCCGATGCAGATGGGGGACGTGCCAGTCGGTCGCGCGCCGGCGGCCGACGCGCTCCCGGGGCAGCATCTCGGCACGACGCGGACCGGCGACGCCGTCTTCGAGGTCTGTGCGGTGAAGAGCGGATCCGAGACCAACGGCTCAGCCTACCTTTACGTCTCCGCCCGAACGCCGCACAATCGGATCGTCCTCCCGATGATGGGACTGGAGGCGACGCTGCGGCGCGGCGACGACGTCGTCTTCGACGGTCGTCTGGAGCGAACGCTCGATCCCGATGCCGGCTATCACTACGGGGCGTCGGTGCCAACCGTGGCGGCGGGCGACGAACTCACCGTCTCGCCGAACGTTCCGCCACAGGTCGCCCGCCACGACGGCTACGAGACGGCGTTCTTACAGATGAATGCCGTCTCGGTGACGGTCTGAGACTGAGAAAACTGGACGGCGGAGAGGAATCCGGATCGGACCGTTTTCCTATCAGTTCGCCCGCGTGACGTCGGCCGCGGTTCCGGACGCGCGGAGCGACTGCGTGCTCGTGTCCGAGGTCGAGCCGTCAGAACTCGATCCGTCACTCGTCGACCCGTCATCTGACGAGCCGTCTGAACCGCCACCGCCGACCGAGAACTCCTGGGAGGTGCGCTCCAGTTCGACGCTCACCTCGCCGTCGAGGTCGCCGTTGACGTCACCCTCGGAGACCGTGAGGTTCGACTGGGAGGAGACGATCGAACCGTTCTGGATCGTCGGCGGCGCGGAGATCGTGTACGGACCGGTCGCGCGGACGCTGACGTTCGTGTACCCGTTCTCGGGGCCGTACTCGTCGTAGCCGGCCGTCGAGTACGGCAGCGTCATCGTGAACTCGCCCTCGGCGTTCGTCTCGGCTCGTTGCGTGTACGTGAACGTCGAGTTCGTGTTCGGGATCCGCAGTTCGGTTCGTGCGGTCACGGTCGCGTTCGGGGGCGCGCCGCTGCCCTCCACGGTCGCCCCGGGAACGCGCTCGAAGGTCTTGACCCACGCGGGGTTGCTCGGGACAGCCGCCTGGGGATTGAATCCGGCGGTCCGGGAGTTGCGGAGGGTCGTCCGGAGAATCGAATTGCGAGCGGAGGTGTTGCTGACGTGCGCGAGGCGGTAGTGATCGAGTGCCTCGACGCGCTGACTCGGGAACGAGCCGATGCCACCGATCTGTGCCGTCTGGTCGTCAGCGACGTACTCCCGCGCGGCGCTCATATTGTCGAAGGTCCGCACGAACGACTGCTCGCCCTGCGGGTTGGACGGGACGGTAACTGACTCACCGCCACCGGTTTGCACCTGCCGGGGCTCCCAGTCGAACACGATCGGCGAGGGCTGGCGGGCGCTCCCGTGGTAGTAGTACAGCCGCGTCATCGTGCTGTTGTAGAAGCGTTGCGTGCGGACTTGGGTGGTCCCGGCGAACTGCCCCTCCTCGCTGAAACTGTACATCGTCCGGAGGAAATCGCCCCGGGAGACGTTCTCCTGGGCGTCGTAGAAGACGGTCGGCGCGCCGAACTTCGAGCCCGGCGTCGCCATCTTCCAGTCGACCATCACGTAGCGGGTGTTGTCTCCCTCCGTACTCTGTGAGGCGAGGACCTCCTGCGACTGGGTCTCGTTCGGCGCGAGCAGGAAGTTCGCCGCCGGAGTCGCGCCTTGCTGGAACGGGTTTGCGTTCGGGATCCGTTCGCCTTGAACGGTGATCCAGTGGCCGTAGTCCCACCACGATTGGACGCCGTAGGCGCCATCGGGGTACTCGAAGTCGTCGGTACGTTCGTACGTGCCGTAGTACTCCATCTGGTCGGCGTTGCCGGCGCCGCCGAGATTGCCCTCCTCGGGCGTGTTGCCCTGCATCCACTCCAGGGAGTCATCCCAGACCGTGACGGCACCGGGGCCGTTGTTCTGCGCAGACTGCCAGGCTGGCGTCGCCTGCGTGTTGCCGACGGCGATGGGCACGGTGAGCGCGGGACCGAGGATTAAGAGGACGGTGGCGACGATCGCGAGCACCTGGTAACCGTCGATGTCGTTCGCAATCTCGGTCACCGACTGTCGGAGGTCGAGCCACTCCAGAATCTCGCCGAAGAGGTACGCGTTGAACACCGCGACGACGATCGCGAGGTAGTAATTGAACCGGACCTGTGTGAACGCCATCGAGGTGACGAACGCCGCCCAGACGATCACGAAGAGGGTGTCGGCGTCGTAATCGGTAAGGAACGTCGCACCGACGATGAGCGCCGAGATAATAAGCAGGCCGGCGACCTGCTCGTCGATACCGAGGGCAGTTTCGATCCCACCGAGAACGGCGGGAACGAGGAAGAGGACCGCGACGACGGCGAGCGAGCCAGTGATGTAGCCGTACGCTCGCGTTGTTCCCTTGTTCACCAGCGGTCTCGCGTGGAGCCAGACTGCCGCGGCGAGACCGGTGAAGAACGTCAATCCGTACTCGATAGTGATCCGGCCGGCGGCGTCGACGCCGAACCGCTGGAGCGACGACTGGGAGATGAACGGCTGAGCCTCGCCGATGGTTCGGGTCGCAGCGTTCGCGGAGAAGCCCACGATACGGAGGAGGTTCCCGACGATGAGATCAAGTAGTCCGATCGGGAGCACGAAGAGTACGCCGAGACCTACGACGATGATGCCACCAACTGCTGCTGGATAGAGAGACGCATCGAGATCAGTCCCCTCCCAGATGCGGGCGAGCCACGAGAGGAAAACGGCAGCGGCGGCGACACTCAACGCGGTGAGTGGCTGGAGGAGCGAAGGGATTGTCGTACTGAACCCGGTCTGCTCAATAACGAGGATCGACATCACGGCGGCGACGAGCATACTCGTCACGATGGCGAACGCGGTCGGTTCGGGCGTTCGATCGTTGACGACGTCGCTCGGGATTTTGACGAGGGCGAACACGCCGACGATTCCGACAAAGAAGACGGCCGGCGGCCACACCCAGAGGTAGAGCCCGATCAGAAAGCCGGCGAAGAGACCCCATTTCAGCGGCGCTTCGAGGGTATCGAGAGTGCGGTTTTCGAGGAGTTCCTCCCGGATGACTTCCCAAACAGGCATCGAAGATTCGGCTTTTCGGAGGGCAGCGACGAAGCCGAACACGGCGAGCGCCATCATCAGCGGCTCGACCGCGTTGTGGTCGGCGACACCGACGAGCGTCCGGCTGAGGAACGATCCGGGAAGCAGGAGAAGAACAGTTGCACCGAAAAGTCCAGAGAGCCGGCCATAGAGTGACTTGCCGATGTAGTAGACCGGGATTGCCGTAAGCGCGCCCGCTACCGCGGGCGCGACGAGGAGAGTCTTTCCGATGAGTTCCTGACTCGGGGATCCGAGTCCGATGATCAGCGCGACGGTTGCCACGATCTGGTCGTAGAGGGTCCCGAACTGCCCTTGAAACGTACCGTATGGGAAGTACGTCCACGTGTCGAACGGGATTGTAGAGGGCCAGTTCTGGACGGTGTACATCACCTCGCGGAAGTGATACCACGCGTCATTGCCGGAGAAGTAGACTTCGCCATCGCGGATGAAACTGGAGTATGTCTCAATCCGCCACGCGAACATTACGATCACGATGAGGAGGAGAGCGGGGATATGATACCAGTCTTCAACGAGGTCAAGGATTGACTGGCCCCCTCCGTCGTCAGCTTCACTACGCGAACCCATTATGTACGAAGTGATTCGGAAAGGGTGAATAAGCCTTGTGAATGAAGTTCCGAACATACCGTCAAATGGGGTTATTTAAGTCCGTTCTTAACTTGGAATAGACGGCTCTGCGCGCGAATATTCAGTTCTCTTTGGCAAGAGGGAGTACAATGGTTTACCTTGACCAGTAGAATTCGGTGACACCCACAAACACAACGCAGGAATATCAATTACTGCTGCCAGCCCAACATACGAAATCAGGTACTTCGAGATCATATAAGAAACCGCATTTGCAACCTCATCCTGGAATAATATCCGTCCGAACTCTTTGAGTTGTCTGATTGGCGAGTCACTGCTGGACGATGTTGTGACGGAAGATAGATCCAATTGAACAGCTGATTCCCCTCCATCACCCTCTTGGCAGGTTTCGATTCACTCAGTGTCGTGCGGCAGCGGTACGTTTGCCTTTCAGATAATTCCGGTTTCCTCGTTGATATCGACAACACGCCGGTTGTGGCTATCTGTGATAAGTGTGTGACCGTTCGGAGGATGGTCGGCATCACTTGACCGTCTGAGGCCAACTCCTTACCCCAACGTTTGTATTTATCCAGATTCGATCCGATGGAATTTGACAATTCGATCCTGTTCGCTCTTTTGGACCGCCGCTCAACCTCGTCATACTATCGCTAGCGATCAGAAAACAATGTTCCCACGGTGAAAGTGACGACGCTAAACGAGAGAGTCTCTTATCGTCCTTGGCCTACACATCTCGGACCGGTGGAGATACGATACGAAGACTGGCCCACAGGTCGTCCGCCGGAATGCGGACAACCTGCTGTCCGTAGCTGCCGACTAAGCATTCCACAACTGGGTCACGACAGTTCTACGTGCTGGGCGTCGAGCCACTCATCTTACAGCGTGGGTCAAGACTGTTGACGCTAGTGCACAATGCACTTATCCGGATAAAAGACTACTCTCAGCGCTGGATGGCCGAGACTTCGTTCTCGACAACGAAGCGCTCGCTCGGCAACGCCGTACAAGCTCTCGGCTGGTATCGACAGTTCCGTGAAATCATCCTGATTTTAGCATCCTGAAGTTAAAATCACTCTGTGAGGCCTTGTAACCGTGACTCAGAATCTATTCATCATAGAAGATTTTGAAGATATCTGGCAAGCAGCACCCTTATGAACCGAGCAGGAAAAACGCCACATATCTAAGATGACGGATGCCGGCGAGGATATCACGCTACAGATGAAGCTGACGGCGGTGCGTCAAGTCGCGCAGTTCCGTCCAAAACTCACGCTGGTGATCGTACTCCTAGGAGGGGCTACCGCTTTTCTTGAGGGTATCGGGCTAAGTTTCATTTGGCCGATCCTTGAGGTTGCCCAAGCACAAGAACCGATTACCGAAGCTAACGGTCTTCTTGGCATCTTTCTTCGGGCGTACGCGCTCGTAGGTGTACCGTTCCAATTAGAATATCTGATTCTCGGCGTAGGGTTAGCGATGACTGTTCGATTCGTATCATCATTCTTCGTGGCTTGGTTACGATCAATCGTTCAGAAGACGTACGAAGAAGCACTCCGGACCAAGGCATTTGACTCGGCGCTTGAAGCGCGCGTGAGTTACTTTGATGAAGAAGGTTCCGATGATATCCTGAATGCGATTATCACGGAGACGCGATACTCCGGCCGGGTGATTGAAGCAGGGGTCCAGTCCCTTGAGACAGCATTTCTCGCGGTCGTCTACCTCTCAGTAATGTTTTATATTGCGCCCCGGATGGCGCTGTTTGCGCTGGTCCTACTCGGTGGAATAACGTACCTCCTCCGAGAAATTATCGAACCGGCATATACCGTGGGATCCCGAGTGGCTACCGCTAACGAACGCGTACAGGAGGCCGTGCAGGCTGGAACGCAAGGAATCCGTGATGTGAAACTATTTGGACTCTCTGATGAGGTGTTCGACATATTTAGCGAATGGATAGGAAAGTACCGATCAGCTTCGATCAATCTCGAACGTAACAAGGCAGCTATTCAGAATTTCTATGACCTCGCGGCAGCACTCTCACTTTTCACGCTTATCTATATCGGGTTCGCGTATAGTGGATTGGCACTCGGTGCGCTGGGAATATTTTTCCTCGCTATGTTCCGGCTCGCCCCCTTGGTAAGTCGACTGAACAATAAGATCTACAGCCTCGAAGGGAATCTCTCGCATCTAGTCCGGACACAGAAGTTCGTCGAAGAACTCGGCAGTCGCCGTGAAACCGATGGTGATTTGACACCGGGGCGTGTCTCACGGGTAGAATTTGATGATGTTCATTTTTCCTACTCGAATGACGAGCAGATTCTTGACGGGATTTCCTTCTCTATTGCTCGGGGAGAGTTTGTTGCGTTTGTCGGACAATCGGGTGCTGGAAAATCAACGATCGTTTCGCTTTTATCACGCTTTTATATCCCGGATAGTGGAGTAATCACGGCGGATGGCACACCCATTAATGAGTTTGATTTACGCGCGTGGCGCGATCGAATCGCTGTTGTTCGTCAGCACCCGTTTATTTTTAACGACACTCTGAGAGGGAACGTGACGGTGGGTAATCAGGACGCAACACACGATGAAGTAGAACGCGTCTGTGAAATCGCGAAAGTAGACGAATTCCTTGATGATCTACCGAAGGGGTACGACTCTCAGTTGGGGGACGACGGGATACGACTCTCCGGTGGTCAGCGGCAGCGTGTGGCCATCGCACGGGCATTACTGACAGATGCAGACTTCTTGGTGTTAGACGAAGCGACAAGCGATCTCGACTCTAATTTAGAAAAAGAAGTGCAAGCCTCAATAGAAGCTATGGATCACGACTACGGAATAATTACTATCGCACATCGGTTATCAACGGTGAAAAACACGGATCGGATTTATACGATCGACAGTGGTCAGATCATCGAAACAGGAGGCCATGACGAACTGCTAACTGAAGGGGGAAAATACGCAGAACTGTATGAGATCCAGTCACAAACGGTAGAATAATCGAAATAGTAACTTTACAAAATGAGATAACAAATATCAATAATATTTAAATTATGTCAGGAAGAAATATAGTTGATTTATCAACGTTAACGGCTGTAATAACGGGGAGTACTCGAGGAATAGGTGCTGCAACTGCGCGCCGACTAGCAGATATGGGCGCAAATGTTGTTGTCAGTGGCCGTACAGCCAGTGATGGCCAAGAGGTTGTGAACGAAATCACATCTGCTGGAGGGAGTGCAGTGTTCGTCCAAACCGATGTGCGAGAACCGAGTGACTTGAGGACTCTTGTTGAAATAACCGTGGAGGAGTTTGGAGGAATTGATGCGGTAGTCAACAATGCTGGGTTTGAAACTGATACATCCCCAGAGGAAGTAACACTCGATACGTGGGAAGCGATTGTCGAAACTGATCTCCGGGCTTATTGGCTTATGGGGAAATACGCCTATCCGTATCTCAAAGAGAGTGACGATGCCGCAATCGTTAATATCGGATCGAATCACGGACAGCTCACACAGCCCAAAAAATTCCCGTACAATGTGGTAAAGACGGCCATTGATGGACTGACAAGATCGATGGCAGTTGCTTGGGGTGCTGATGGGATTCGAGTCAACACAGTCGCACCCGGATGGATAGAGGTTGAAAGAGTCAGAAGATCAATTGAAGAAAGTGATAAGATTCATCTCGAAAAAATTCACCCGTTAGGAAGAATAGGAGATCCTACAGACGTGGCAAATATCGTCGTGTTTTTATTGAGCGATTTATCCTCATTCGTTACAGGTTCGCGCGTACTTGTTGATGGTGGACGAAGCGCTGTTTTACAAGATAATATGTTACTGAGGGACCTTGATGTTTCCCGGGATTAATTCTCCTCAGAATGAGTTAGTGATCAAAGCCGATAAGCATAGATAGAACCGTATTCAATTAGACACAACTGATGGTAGAAACAAGCATAGTTATTCGGTCATTTAATGAAGCGGAACACATTGGCGACGTTCTGGAAGCCGTCAGCGGACAGGAGTATCAGGACTTCGAGATCATTCTGGTTGATTCAGGATCGACAGACGGAACCCTCGAAATCGCTAAGGAGTACGTTGACAAAATAGAGTTTGTCGCCCCACAAGACTTTACTTTCGGTTACTCTTGTAACGTAGGATGTCAAGCTGCTGAAGGGGATTACGTTTCATTTCTTTCTGCACACGCAATCCCGACTGATTCCGAGTGGTTAGGGACTATGTTAGATCATTTTAAAGATGAAGATGTTGCGATGGTCTACAGTAATCAAGTGGGGATTGACGAAACAAAGTTTGCAGAGCGGCGGCTGTTCAACCAGTTATTTCCCGATGAGAGCAAGCGTCAAACGCCTCCGGATTACTTTGCTAACAACGCTAGTTCGGTCATCAGAAGAGATCTTTGGGAGGAACATAAATATAATGAATATCTGACAGGACACGAAGACATTGAGTGGGCCAAGCACTTTATCGAAAGTGGTTACGTCGTTATATACGAGTCCGACTCTTGTATATACCATATTCACGATGAAACCTGGGATCAGGTGTTCAGTCGTTTCGAAAGGGAGGCTTCAGCTGATGTTGAAATCGGTATCAAGCAACCGTCCGATAGGTGGGCAGAATATGCAAAGCTCCCGTATGATATCTCTAGAGATATTCTGTCAGCAATTGCTACTGGTGAGGCTGATCGATCGACGGTATCGGAGATCATAAAATTCCGCTACTGTCAGCATATCGGGACAGCATCGGGACTTATGTCCGACTCCGATTTAGAAGCCAACCGATATGAATACTTCTACGCTGGTGCAAACCAGAAGGTGATCATCGACTCGAACGGCAACGCGAGCCTTGAGAGTTCTCCGCTCCCAGAGGTGAAACCTAGTGAGGTCCTGATTCGTATCGACTACGCTGGCGTACAGGCGGATGATCGATCGGTTGACGGCCATGACCCGGAACAGTATCCGATTGTCCCCGGTGAGAGCTATGTTGGCACGGTAGTCAAACGAGGAGCAAACGCCAGTTCAGTTAATGTTGGAGATGTCGTTATTGGAAAGACAGAGTTCCCGTGTGGCTTATGCTCAGCCTGTAGCGAGGGAAAGTTTGAAGATTGCCAAGACCCAGTTAAACTTGGTGTAGATACGGATGAGGGACCGTATTCTCGTTTTATGACTGCTCCCGCTGATCACGTTTACCCGTTGGACAGTCATATCGATCCAAAACTCGGTGTGTTAGCTAGTCGAATGCGGTCTCAAATATCCGGTATAGAGAAAGCACTTGCTGTATCTCCAGAAAATCCAACGTGTTATATTATTGGAAACACACACGATGCCGAGCTTTGTGTTGAACTTGTAAAGAATCGTGAAGTACAGTCACAGCAATTAACCCTGAACGAATACATCCAGGGTGTTTCGGATAGCAATATGTCCTCGCCAGATATTGTGGTTAACGCAATTGAATCTGCGGGCGCATTAGAATCAATACTGGCATCTACAGAACAGGGAACAGTGATAACTCAGATCGGCGAAGTTGATGAGTTTAGTTCTTCAGATCTTGCTGGTAAGACCCTCATCCACACAGCACATACCAAAATGAACGACCTAAACGAGGTGACGGAGGAATTAGCTAAACTCGGAACGAGTGAAGTCGAGATAACCGAATATCCGCTCAGTCAGTACGACTCAGCGTGGGCTGACTCAACTGATAACTCGAAAGTTCAAATCATTTCGATCAGTTCCTAATATGTGATTTCTTTGTCAATCACCACTCCGCAATACTTCCATCTTCATAGCGCCATACCGGATTATGCCAATCTGTATCTCCATTCAATTTACGGACTTTCTTTTCGTTGATGCTCACTCCTAGTCCCTCGTCAGTCGGGATGTTTAGGTATCCATTACTCGGTGTGAATACTGATTTGTTTTCAACATAATCTAATATGTCAACATCCGTGTTGTAATGAATCCCCAGGCTTGATTCCTGAATAATTGCTGTTTGAGATACGGCGTCTATCTGTAGTGCAGCGGCAAGGGAAATGGGACCGAGGGGACAGTGCGGTGCGAGAGCAACGTCATACGCCTCAGCCATAGAAGCGATTTTCACGACCTCAGTGATTCCACCTGCATGAGACGGATCTGGCTGGATCACGTCGACGGTTCCATCCTTGAGAACGGGCTTGAAATCCCAGCGAGAGTACATTCGCTCCCCGGTAGCGATCGGTACATCTGTTGCCTCCGCAATTGTCGGTAAGACGTCGTTGTGTTCGGGAAGAATGGGTTCCTCAAAAAACATTGGATCATACGGTTCCAACTCCGTCAACAGCTGCCGCACCGTCGGCTTGGCGACTCGGCCGTGGAGATCCACCCCTATTTTCACGTCATCACCTACGGCTGAACGAACTTCCTTGAGTCGAGTAGCTGCCTCTTTGATACCAGTTGGCGTTTCGATTCGCTCGAATTCAGAAGTGGCGTTCATTTTGAGGGCAGTAATGCCCTTCTCAACAAGATCCGCAGCGTTTTCGCTGACATCCGACGGACGATCGCCACCAACCCAACGATAGTATTTGTTTTTATTGCGTCCCTTTCCACCGAGAAGTTCGTGAACTGGTGCACCATAGTATCGTCCTCGGATATCCCACAGAGCCTGATCAATTCCAGCTATTGCACTCATCAGAATTGGACCCCCTCTATAGAATCCACCCCGATAGAGCGTCTGCCAGTGTTTTTGTACGTTTCGTGGATCCTTTCCGACGAGGTACGCGTCCATTAATTCCTCGACAGCACTAATAACTGTTTTCGATCTTCCCTCGACTACCGGTTCACCCCAACCACAGATACCATCTGATGTCTCTATTTTTAAAAACACCCATCGGGGAGGGACGTCGAACAACTCGTAGTCAGTTATTTCAATTTGGCTTGACATATATAACCTCCTTTGCAAATTTATATGTATTAACTAATATCATAGTAAATTTTATCGTGCGTGATGGTTTCTGCTTATGATTCATAATCTATAACACGCCCTATGATTATCTCACACGTATGATTGTCGATGCCATTATTCCGGCTCGGATGGGGTCGTCTAGATACCCAGGTAAGCCGCTTTGCGATATTCAGGGGATGACGATGGTGGAACACGTCTTCCGGCGAACTTCGCTCAGCAACAGCGTCGATAACACATACGTTGCAACACCCGACAAGGAAATCAAAGAGGAAGTCGAGTCATTCGGTGGAAATGCGATTATGACCGGTAGCCATACTAGACCGGTTAGTCGAGTCGCAGAGGCAGCAAAGTCGACTGATGGCGACATTATCGTAGTTGTTCAAGGAGACGAACCATTGGTTTATCCTGATATGATCGACGATGCAATCGAACCGCTACTCAACGACGACGAAATCGGTTGCGTGAATCTAGCTAAAAGCATCGATGATGAGTCGGATTTCCGTGACCAAAATAACGTTAAGGTCGTCGTTGATCGAGACTGGAACGCACTTTACTTCTCCCGAGAGCCGATCCCCAATCTCCGAGATGTAGCATTCAGTGAGTTCGACGTATACAAACAGGTATGTATTATGCCGTTCCGGCGGGAGTTTTTGTTTAATTACCTCGAGTTAGAAGAGACACAATTAGTACTTGCTGAGTCGATCGATATGCTGCGATTGCTGGAACACGGATACAATGTCAAAATTGTCGAGACTGATCGAGACGTTCACGCTGTCGATACAGAGTCTGATCACGAGCGAGTGAATGAAATGATGGAAGAAGACGCGTTATTCGGTGAGTACTGAATTACCAATCGGCTACAATTCAGTCGAATCCAGTTGACGATGTACAAACAAGTCATAATTTGTGTATGGTTCGGAGAGAGTCTGCAGGTGGATATACTGAGACGAGATATTAGTTCTTATCAAGAATGATACATCGTCTTTCGAAAAGTGCAAAAGCAATAACACGCGATAGTACCAATAAGCAAAGCGGTTTCCGAAAGGGCATTATTAAGTGCACGGATCAATCATAGGTCATATGAATCATAGGTTATATGAATTATATAACAGGGTTATCGGTATCGTTCAAGAACAAGGTGTGGTCGAGCTTTTTAAACAATCTACCCATCACTTACATAATCACTATGTCGCACCCAAATTGCCGAGGACGACTGCAAATTATAATGGAATCAAGGTACAGGCAGCACGGTATTTTGATCCCTATCTCTCGTGGAGAAATAAAGATCTACCGAATTACGAATCTGGAATAGTTTCTGGACTCGAAGAGCATGTAAGACCCGGAGATCGAATTGCCATTGTAGGGGGTGGGTGGGGTGTAACGGCAGTCAAAGCCGCACAAGAAACTGGATCCACCGGAGAAGTAATTGTCTACGAAGGCTCGATTCAGGAAGTAAAACACGTCGAGGACACTATCAAGAAAAATGACGTTCAAAACAGAGTAGAAGTCATACATAGTATTGTTGGACCCCATATTAGTCTCCGTGGAAAACCGGGAGAGGCATCTCAAATTTCCCCTGAAGAATTGCCCGAGTGTGATGTATTGGAGTTGGACTGTGAAGGTTCAGAAATAGAAATATTAGAGAACTTATTCATCCGTCCGAGAGCAATCGTAGTTGAGACCCACGGAATAAATGGAGCTCCCAGTTCAAAGGTCGAGGACCTACTGAAGAACCTATCATATTCGATAACTTCGAAACAAATCGCTGATAAGGGCAATACCGAGATGTGCATTGAAAACGACATATATGTCCTTGCCGCCGTTCAAGAGTAGCGGTTAGTTTAGAGCGTTAGATCAGTCAGTGAATGGCTGAAATTGTGGAATAACTAGGAATTCCCGAAAGACCCGCTTAATGGAATTCTGATTTCCATTCGCCCGATTTAGAAGGCTGTATTGAATCACCATAGGTCAGTGTTCCGTTTTTACAGCACGGTTAAATTGACGACATACATCAGAGGGATTTCATAGAACAAAAATTTTAGATACGTCTCCGTGGTGGCAGAAACGGGGCACTGTTCAGATAAGGTCGAAAAGTGAGGCGGTCGTAGTTCGTTGGTGCCTATGCCAAAACCCAACCGCCTCATCGGAGGTAGCGACTTTCCAAAATTAGGTTTTGTGGAGCGAGAGGCGACACCCGAGTCGGCGATGAAGTTGGGTATCCAACTGCATTTGGCGGGACTATCGCTGTCGGATACCGTCTCTGTCCTTGCAAGCCTGGGTATCGATCGGTGTCGTTCCACCCTTCACAACTGGGTTCAGAAGGCAGATCTACAGCCTGCCGAGGGACAGAATCCGAATTACGTCACAGTAGACGAGACTATAATTCGAGTGAATGACCAGCGCTACTTGCTGTTTGCAGCGGTCGATCCTCGATACGAACCGCCTGCTACACCTGCGACTATTCCCGACCAGGACCCAAGCGCTGACCGAGATTTTCCTTGCGGAACTCCACGAGAAATATCTCGTCGACGAGGCGATCTTCCTGGTCGATGGTGCACCCTGGCTGCAGGCGGCCTGCCACCGCCACTCGCTCCGATTCCAACACGTCACCCACGGGAATCGGAACGCCATCGAACGTGTCTTCAAAGAACTCAAACGCCGAACTGAAGCCTTCGCAGACCACTTCAGACACACCATCCTGAAACCGCAGAAACGTGGCTCCAAGCGTTCGCCGTCTGCTTCAATCAGCTAATCTGAACAATGCCGGTTGTGTGTGCCCAACTTTTTTAACCAGCCAATCTGGACGATGATGCGCCCGGGCAGGCACCTCTCCCGAAACGCTACGTAGTTTGATATCTCGAAGGTATGTAAACCGTATCTTGCACTCAGGTAGTGTTCAGATAAGCTGGTTCCATACGAACGCGAATGATTTGAGCCAATCGTCGGCGGTTGCTGGATCGACGTGACTGAAACAGTTTGAGAACGAATCAGTTCGACGTTTTACCTCACGAAAGACACGTTCAACGCTGTTGCGATTTCCACGAGGTTCGTATCTGAAATCGAGGCCGTGTCGGTGGCAGGCTTCTTTCAGCGGAGTGGCGTCATCGACGAGAAATACGGCGTCGTCGACGTTGTGTTTCTCGCGGAGTTCACCGAAAAACATCTCTGCGAGAGCGTTCGTTCTTGTCGTTTCAAGCTTTGTATGGAGTAATTCGTTTGAATCGGGATCGACGGCGGCATACAGCCAATACTGCTCGCCGTCGATGCGGATCACGGTTTCGTCGACCGCAACGTGATCCGGCGATCGGCCAGTCTGGGGCTGTAGATCGGCCTTGTGAACCCAGTTGTGGACGGTCGACCGAGCGCGACTGACACCAAATACCTCAAGAAACGAAACAGTATTCGAAAGCGGGAGTTCCGCGAGATGCAGCTGAATACTGAGCTTCATCAGCAGCCGCGGTGTCGCTTCGCGTTCAACAAACTCTAAGTCGATCTCGTCTAAACATCCGTCGAGGCGGTCGTTTTCGGGCATAGAGCACTCAGAAAACGAACCGCCTCACTTTTCATCCTTATCTGAACACCGCCCACTCATCTATCATCAGATTGAATAGACGCTCGAAATCGGTCTTCAATTTTTTCCGTGATTGTTTGAAGAGAGTTGTTCCGTACCATAAACTGTTCATAAAGCATACCATCCTGTGATTGATAAAGGTGTGAGAATGAGTCTTGGTCAAATGTCTTCGAGAGGCTCTCAGGGTTATCGATGTATGGTACAGTTCCGATAGTTGCATACAGTGGTGTTCGGATATCAGGGGACCATTTGTTGTAGCATATCGTCGGGGTTCCGAGGATGACAGCCTCAATTCCGACATTCGAGCTGATGGTTACCATAAGATCGCTGTCGACGATGCTCTGATAGAGACCACCATCAGTAATCGAGATACGCTCTCGGTCTGCATCTGTGAGTTCGAGATCTGCTATCGCAGATTGGTAAAATATACGCTCTTCTCCAGGATGGATCTTAATGACAAGATCGTAGTCCGTCGCCTCCAGACCCGCACGGAGAACATCAGAGATGAACTCCTGCCGGCGTCCATCATCATACGGCTGTGTGCCGATTAGTATTTGACCAGTCTCAGATTTGGGATCCATCATCTGTCCCCGATCTCGAATGGCAAGATGTTTCGGTAACCCCAGCTCTGCGGATTCAATGTTATTGGCCTCTTGGAGGGGCACTCGCGTAATTGACCCCTCAACGAACCGCGTGTGTTTGTAAGTAACCTCCGCCGTTACTGGCTGGTGGAGAATCGTATGAGGAAGAAGGAATATCTCGACACCCACTTCTCGAGCCGCTAGGCCAATCGCTTTGTTGAGACCGTCTGAGGAAGGGAGCAGCAAGGCCTCATAGTCTGACTTGCTGAAGGCACGTTGTGCCGTCTCATATCTAAGACAGGAGGCAAAATTGAATGCGGCAGCGCGGTGGTATAATGACCCAACAGTTCGATTGAGACGGATTCCAGTTTCATTTTCGACCGTATCAATCATTTTTCTCTCTGTTTTGCGATGGTAGAGATCTTGGGCAAATTTGACCGCGAACCGACACTGAGAGAGAAAACCACGGCCTGATTCGAAGCAGTGGATCGGGACAGTCGGAATCTCGTCAGCAAACATCGATCGATAATTCAACAGATATGAAAGCGTTAGCACATAGAACGACCCATCGTATTCGATGTCGAAGTAGGATTCAAGTGGTCGGAAGGTTTCGGGACGAAATACCGGGTAGACGACAAGGATGGAAGCTGTGCCGGCCCGGAACAAGACACTCAAAAATAACGAACAAAATACGTCGAGGAGTACGATAGGGACCCACAAAAACGCGTTTCGCCGAACCGACTGATCCGATTTTGATTCTTTTGGTTCATCTCGGACGGTCAATTCAATACCCTCGTTTTCGGCTAGGTCGTAGAGCATATCGAGGTATCGTCCACCAACGCCGATGGCTACGACTCGATCCCCTTCGGCAATCTCATCCACGATCCGACGATACAGTAATACTAGTAACTCCATCGAATAAGGGGAGTGTTCGTGGAGACTTCCGCCGTCGTGCCAAATGTGGTGTCCGTATATTTCACAGACGGGAATGTCGTATTGATGATCAATATCAAGTTGGACCAGTCGACGGTGAGTGTCTTTAGCATCTTTCACGTCGAACTCCCGGATCTCCCGCTCAATAACGAGCGAGTTGTTCCGGCTGTCTGGTAGATCATCATCTGTTCTACAAATAACAAGATCGGCGGTTGATATTTCCATACTAGTTTATCTTTGCTTAACCATTCAGTGTTTTATCCATTTAAATGTAGCCCAGATCTTCCAGATGCTGTCTGGTACCTTCGTCCATAACGGAGTCAGAGCGTGTCGGCGAATTCTCTAATCCCGACAATAGGGATTGCATTTCTCTGCGGAGATTCTTGTTTGTATTCGTCTGTATCCACTCTTCATCCGCTGTTTCATACCCATATCCATCGGTCGTAATCACGCCGTTTAGTGGCGTGTCAAAGCGTGCAATATCGAATGTTTCATCCACACGATTAAGCAACCGTGTCTGGAGTCCGAACGACTGGGTGAGGTATGCGTCCGGTTCGGATCGGTTGTCCCCAACGAGTGAACGGCCCTGAGATTCGTTCGGTATCTTACCGAAGAGGTCAAGAATCGTCACATAAATATCAATAAGACTCACTAGTTCGGTTGAGCGGCTTCCAGAATGGTTTCCAGTTGATATTACGACCGGAACCTGAGTCAGTTCCGGGAATAATCCGTAGTTGTGGCCGAAATATCCGTACTCACCGAGGAGTTCGCCGTGGTCAGAGACAGTTATCACATAATCGAACTGCTCAATAAGTTCATCAAATAGAACCCGATACCGGTCAGAGAGGTACGTTACGGCACAGTCGTATGCCTCTTGAAGATGCTTTTCATTAACCTCTTTGAAAGTGTGCTCGATAGTAGGATGGTCAGGAATAGTGTCAGATCCAAACTGTGGAAGATATTCATCGGGGAGTCGAAGATACGGCGAATGCGCTTCCATTAGATTGGCGAAAACGAATTCGTCGTCATTGAATGATGACGATCGTATCCATTGGATTGCCTCAGAGATTCCGCTATCGGTTGGAGACCAAAGCCCTTCTTCATTTGCTTTGATTAACAGTCCGTACTTTACAGACTCAAGCGTGTTTTCAGACTGAATACAACCACGAATTCCAGCGAGATATCGACTAAAACCCCTTTCTTGGTCGTTGATCAAAGTATACCAATCGAAGGTGTGACCGGCTCGACATCGCATTCGGTAGTCACCGGTGAACTCATCGAATCCTCTATCAAAACGGAACGATGGTGACGCATAGGCGTTAGTAGAAAATGCACGGGTTGTGACACCGTCATTAGAAAGCTGTTCCACCAAGGTAGAGCCCGGGTAATTGAATGTCAGTGATTTAGAATTCACTCCGTGTTCACCAGGATATAGGCCGGTAAATAAGGAGGCATGAGCAGGCGCAGTCCAGTGGGTTGGTGACCACGCATTCTCGAATCGATCTCCCGGAAGCCAGTCGAAATGTTCGTCAAATGAATCTTTTCTGAGTGTATCGAGTACAACGAGAGCAACTCTAGTCACTTTGTTGTTACTCCATAGAAATGCGGTCCGATATTTAGTGTTAAGATAGTCATTGTCCGATGCGTGCGACAGGACACAGTCTCAGGATAGTAAAATCTGTCGAGATGGATTCTCATCTGATCACGTACTGGTCCGTGAACCACAATTTAACATAGGAAGTGAGATGGTAGTTTATCGTTTGGAGTATAGAGGCAAGAAGCAAACACTTGGAGCCCATTTTCGGCAGTTTGAGGATCGACGTGGCTGAAACAGTGTGAGGAAAAAGCACGGTGTCTAAGTTCTCGGAAGATTCGATTGGTAGTGTTCTAGTTTCTATTTCTTTGATTTGAAATTGGAATACACGACTAATCCCATCTGAACTAATTATTAGACCTTTCTATTGCAGAAGTATCACGCATTATTTATTAAACCCAAATAATTCATACAATTTTGTAGCTATATGACCGGATATAAACCCATCTCTTCCAGCAGCAGTAGTATGATTATTTCTAATTGCCTTGGGTATCGGTTCCTCTGATATAGTCATAGCACGCCCAATTTCTTTTGGAAAGTGACCATCACTCCCACCGGTCACTGGTAGGTTGTGTTCTTTCGCGAAAATAGTCGTGTTTAGTTAAGGATGAAGAGTGAGGCGGAGTGATTTCTTGGTGATCTATGCCAGAAATCGCCCGCCTCACCGGATGTACAGACTGGATTGATTTGGATTTTGTGGAGCGTCAGCGGACACCCGAGCGTGCGATGAAGCTCGGTATTCAGTTGCAGTTAGCGGGGCTGTCGCTCCGGAATACCGTCCCGGTTCTCGAAGAGTGGGGTGTCGAGCGCTCGCCGAAAGCGATCCACGATTGGGTGCAGAAAGCCGATCTACAGCCCACAGAGGGTCGAAGCCCGAATCACGTTGCTCTTGACG
>NZ_FNPB01000013.1 GCF_900107195.1 Halobellus clavatus | reverse complement strand
AACGACGACGACCGCATTGACCGAGATCTTTCTCCGTGAACTGCGCGAGAAACACGATGTCGAATCCGCAGTGTTTCTGGTCGATGGCGCTCAACACCTCCAAACTGCGCTGGCCAGAGCTTCACTCCGATTTCAAACCGAACGGAATGGAAATCGGAATGCCATCGAGCGAATCTTTCGAGAACTCAAGCGTCGCACCTCGTCGTTCTCCAACTGTTTCAGCCACGTTGAGCCGCAAACCGCCGAAAATTGGCTCCAAGCATTTGCCGCCTGGCTCAATGCTCCAAACTAAACACGACCGCCCACTGACAGCAAACATACAGGTGGGTTCGGTGAGATATGAACCGTATGGACCTCCAATCAACGCGAGCCAGGTCCGACGTGGACGACCTGTCTCCACAGGACGTCTTCTCGGAGTTCCTCGAGCGCGAGCTCCCACGACACCTCGCGTTGTTCTACGAATCTGTCGACACGCAACTGGCAGTCTGTGCAGCGTTCGCGAAGCGCGAACTTCAGCGGGGACGACAGTTTCTCTACCTCTACGAAGACAACGACGAGGCGGCTATCAGGGCGGCGCTCCGTTCGGTCGATATCGACGTCGCCGAACGGCTCGCCGACCGAGACGTGCGAATCGAGGACGCCGGCAACGTCTACCTCGAAGAGGGCTTCGACCCCGAGCAGATGATCGGCGAACTCGAGCGCGCTGCGCGCGCCGCGGTCGACGATGGATACGAGGGGCTCAGCGTCGCCGGCGAGAACACGTGGTGCTTCCACACGACGTACTCGTTCGACCGGATCGTCGGCTTCGAGTCTGACTTCGACGCGCGAGCGCCGGACCTCCCCGTCACGGCGCTCTGTCAGTACGACCTCGATCGATTCGATCCGGAATCCATCAGCAAAGCGCTGTGGACGCACGAGCAAATCATCTACCGGGGGCAGCTCTGCGAGAACCCGTTCTACATTCCGCCCGCCGAGTTCCAGTCGATCGAGTCCGAAGCGTCGCAGTTCGACGCTCGGTTGATGCTCGAACAGACCTACAGCCTCTCGCAGGCGCGACGAGACCTCTCGAACCGGGAACAGCGGATCGACGTCCTGAATCGGACGCTACGACATAACATCCGCAACGAGATCAACGTGATTCTCGGCTACCTCAGAGAGATCCTGAGCGACGGAGCGCTGACGCCGGAGGACCGCGAGCGGGTCGAGATCGCGCGACGGTACGCAGAGAACATCTCCCGAACGTCCGAAAAGGCTCGGTTCGTGCAGCAGACGCTCTCTAAAGAGGAGTTGCAGCCGACCGACCTCGGTCCGACCGTCCGCGAGGCCGTCGACGTGGCTCGCTCACGGTATCCCGACGCCACGATCGACGTGTCGGTCGCCGACTCCCCGACGTTGCTGGCGGACCGCAACCTCCGACGGGCGGTCGAGGAACTGCTCGAAAACGCCATCCACCACCAGAACCGCACCCCGGCGGAGGTCGGGGTGACTGTCGAATCGCGGAGCGATACGGTCGTTATCGACGTCAGCAACCCCGGCCCGCCGATCCCCGAAGACGACCAGCGGGCGCTTCGTGAGGGCCGAGAGACGTCGCTACGGCACGGGCGCGGACTCGGCCTCTGGATGGTGAAGTGGGTCGCCGAGAACTCGCACGGATGGGTGCGGTTCCCCCAGCGGGAAGACGAGTGTCGGGTCCGCATCGAACTGCCAAGGACGGCCGCTTCGTAGCCGTCTCGTCCGCGGGACCGACGGGCCCCGTGAACTCGGTCTCCGCCGTTCGAGACGCTTATCCTCTCGTAACCCCGACAGCAACGTATGAGCGAGACAGCCGGTGACGACGCGGCGCTTTCGGATCTCGATCGCGCCGTGATCAACGCGTTCCAGGGTGGGTTTCCGGTGGTCGAACGACCGTTCGAGCCGGCTTCGGCCGCCCTCCGGGAACGCGGGATCGACGTGACCGCGGCGGAACTTCTCGAGCGCGTCCGGGAACTCGACGAGGACGGGACACTGAGCCGCTTCGGCGCGCTGGTCAACGCCGAGGAGATCGGCGGGAGCGCAACGCTGGTCGCGATGCACGCGCCGGCGGACCGCTTCGACGAGATCGCAGAGACGGTCAACGCCCACCGCGAAGTCGCACACAACTACGAGCGGGAGCATCCGCATCTGAATATGTGGTTCGTCGTCAGCGTCGCCGACGAGGACCGCGTGCGAGCGGTGCTTGATGAGATCGAGGCCGAGACGGGTCAGCCGACGTACAACCTCCCGAAGCAGCAGGAGTTCCGCGTCGAGGCCAAGTTCCTGGTCGACGGCCCGATCTCCGAGGGCGACGTCGACCTCTCGGGCCTCGGCCCCGACGTGACCCCGACAGACGCGCAGACGCTCTCGCCGGCCGAACGCGACCTGGTGGTCGAAATCCAGGGCGGGTTGCCCATCTCGCCGACGCCGTACGCCGACGTCGCGGCGGCCATCGAGCAGCCGACCTCGTGGGTCGTCGAGACGATCAAGCGCTTCGAGCGCGAGGGGAAAATCCGCCGCGTCGGCGTCGTGCCGAACCACTACGCGCTCGGCTACACCGAAAACGGGATGACCGTCTGGAACGTCCCCGACGAGCGCGTCGACGAAGTCGGCCCGGCCATCGCGTCGCTGCCCTTCGTCACCCACTGCTATCAGCGCCCCCGACACGAGGGCGTCTGGCCGTACAACTTCTTCGCGATGACGCACGGGCGCTCGGCGGCCGAAAGCGACCGTCGGATCGAGCAGGTGCGCGAACGGATGGCCGAGTACTGGGACGTCGGCGACGACGACTGGGACTCGCTGTTCTCGACGCAGATCCTGAAGAAGACCGGCATCAGGCTCGACGAGCGGGCCGCGGCGAACACCGAGTGACCGCGGCGTGAGAGCCGACAGCGAAGGAGACCGATGATCCCACTGTATCACGACTTCACCGGCGAGACGGTCTTGATCTTCGGTGGCGGCCCGGTCGGTGCGCGGAAGGCCCGTCGGTTCGCGGGCGAGGCCCGGGTCGTCGTCGTCAGTCCCGAGTTCGCCGACGCCGACTTCGGCGACGCGGAACTGGTGCGCGCCCGGCCCGCGCCGGCCGACGTGGCGCTATGGATCGACCGGATCGAACCGGCGCTCGTCGTGGTCGCGACCGATGCCCAGGCGGTCAACGACGAAGTCGCCGCCGCCGGAGCCGAGCGCGGCCTGCTCGTCAACCACGCCAATCGGAGTGCGAGCGCCGGGTCCGCCGCGGACGACGGAGCCGACAGGGAGGACGTGGACGCCGCTGACGACGGTACGCCCCCGGCTCACCGCGACGTCGTCGTGCCCGCGACGGTCGAAGACGGCGACGTCCGCGTCGCGATCTCGACGGGCGGGCGGAGCCCCGCGCTGGCGAAGTACCTCAGAGAACGGTTGGAGAGCGAACTGGAGGGTGCAGAGGCGATGGCGGCACTGACCGCGACGCTCAGAACGGAGCTCAGAGAATCGGGCCTCGATCCGTCGACGCGTCGTGATGCGATTCGTGCCGTGGTTCGGGACCCGATGGTTTGGAAGGCTTTACGTACGGGGACATCCAATCCCCGTCGAGAGGCGACACGCGTGATACGGAACACGGCGGGGGGTGACCGATGGACACCGGAGTGATTTGTGGGGCTCGTGTGTCGCACCGTCGCGCTACCGTCGACGAGATCGAGGCCGCGGCGGGCGAGGACACCCGTACGGTTATCGAAGAGCTCCTGACAGCCGACGGCGTCACCGAAGCGTTCGCCATCCAGACGTGCAACCGCGCCGAGGCGTACGTCGTCGCGAGCAGCCGCGCGAAGGGCCGCCAGGCACTATCCGCTTTCGGCGACGACGTCGACGACAGCGTCGTCGTCGAGATGAGCCACGAGGAGAGTCTCAAGCACCTGATGCGTGTCGCTGCAGGGCTCGAATCGCTCGTCCTCGGCGAGGACCAGATTCTCGGCCAGTTCAAGCGGGCCGTCGAGATCGCCCGCGGCGCGGGCGCACTCGGCCCCACGCTCGAAACCGGGCTGACGAAGGCGGTCCACGTCGGCGAGCGAGCCCGCACCGAAACGCAGATCAACGAGGGAGCGATCTCGATCGGATCGGCCGCCGCTCGGCTCGCCGAGACGGAGATCGACCTCGAAGGGACGACGGCGCTCGTGGTCGGCGCGGGCGAGATGGGCAAACTCGCCGCTGAAGCGCTCGCCGACGCCGGCGTGACCGAACTGCTCATCGCGAACCGGACGATCGCGCACGCGGAGCGGCTCGCGGAGTCGATCGCGGTTGCCGCCCGGGCGCTCCCGCTCGATTCGGTCACCGACGCGCTCGCGTCGGTGTCGGTCGTCGTGACCGCGACGAGTCATCCCGAGTACCTCCTCGTCCCCGAGGACGTCGACGGCGCGGGCGAGACGCTCGTGATCGACCTCGCTCAGCCGCGGGACGTCGACCCCGACGCGGGGACGGTCGACCAGGTCGCCGTCCACGACATCGACGCGCTCGAATCGGTGACCGAGGCGACCAAAGAGACCAGAGAGCGGGCCGCCGAGACGGTCGAGGCGATGATCGACACCGAGTTCGACAGGCTGCTGGACGCCTACAAGCGACGACAGGCCGACGAGGCGATCAGCACGATGTACGAGGCCGCAGAGCGGGTGAAAGATCGCGAAGTCGAGACCGCACTCTCGCGGCTCGAATCGCAGGGCGATCTCTCTGACGAACAGCGCGAGACCATCGAGTCGATGGCCGACGCCCTCGTCGGACAGTTGCTTTCGGCCCCGACGAAGAGCCTCCGCGAGGCGGCCGTCGAGGACGACTGGTCGACGATCCAGACGGCGATGGCGCTGTTCGACCCCAACTTCAGCGGACGCCCGCGGACCACCGGGCCGGCGACCCCCTCAGAGGACGACGCCGAGGCGGCGACCGAAGAGGCCGCCGACGAGATCCCCAACTACGTTCTCGAGAGCGTCTCCGACGACTAACCGGTCGCGGGCGTCGGGCTTTTTCGAGCCGGGATCCCGATACGTTGAGGCGAAACGTTAACTCCTCGGCGAAAGACATTCACCGATATGGCCGAGTTACTCTCCGATGACGAAATCAGCACGCAACTGCCGAGCGAGTGGGAGCGCGACGGTGACGAAATCGTCCGGACCTACGAGTTCGACGATTATCTCTCGGGGATCTCATTCGTCACCCAGGTCGGCGAGGTCGCCGAAGAAGAGTTCCACCACCCCGAGATCGTGATCGGATACAAAGAGGTCGAAGTCCGACTGACTAGCCACGAGGAGGGCGGCATCACCGACCAGGACATCCGTCTCGCGAACCTCTTCGACGCCGAATTCTGACGTGTCGGCGGCGTACGTTTTCCGAGTCACGGTCCGCCTCAGCGCCGCCAGTGACGTGACCGTCACGCCCGACACCGTCGAGACGGTCGTCGACGTCGAGGCCGCACCACCCGGAGACGACGGGTGGTTGCTCTTTCGCGACGCTCTCTGGCACGGCGATGTCGCCGACGAGCGGCACGCTCGCGACCTCGCGGCGTCGTGGGTGGCGGCTCCCGTCGTCGACGTCTCGTTCAGCGAACTCCGACTCGACGAGGCGTACCGCGACGCGTTACGAGCGGCGATCGCGGCGAATCCGTCGTCCTTCCGCGGCGATCACCCACAGGATGTGCTCCACCGACACCTCGGCTCCAGCATCCGCGTCGTCGACGAGTGACGGCATCGACAGGCGGTCGGCCGCGCCGTCGAGACGGCACGCTCGGAGACCCAGTGCGAACAGTCGGCACCCGCCGTTCCCGGGATCGCTCTCCGGGTTGCCCCGCGCCGGTGTGCCGAACACCCGCTGTCCAACGGAGGCAATCGCTCGACGCACACGGGTGCTGGCCGCGGCTTCGTATATAAACCTCACACCGGTGCCGGCGAAACCCACTTACCCCGGTGTCCCGTACTTTTGGTTCAATGGGAGCCGACGGATCCGCCGCTTACGACTTCTGGCTGTTCGATCTCGACGGGACGCTCGTCGACGCCGAATGGTCCTACACCCGGGACGTGTTCGACCGGGTCGGCGACCGGTTGGGCCGGACGTTCACCGACCGCGAGGCCGAGATCATCTGGCACGGCCTCGGCGGCGCGCGCGATCCGCAACTCCGCGCGTGGGGAATCGACGCCGACGCGTTCTGGACGGCCTTTCACGACGTCGAGGACCCCCAGGCCCGCGCGGAGGCGACGTACCTCCACGACGACGCCGCGGCGCTCGTCTCAGACCTCGTCGCCGCCGGCCGCCCGGTCGGCGTCGTGACGCACTGTCAGGAGTTCCTCGCGGACCCGGTGATCGACCACCTCGACGTCGGCGACTGGTTCGACGCCTTCGTCTCCTGTACCCACGAGACCGGCTGGAAGCCGGATCCGACGCCGGTCCGACGCGCGATCGAAGACCTCGGTCTCGACCCCGACCGACCGGGCCGCGGCGTCCTCGCCGGCGACGGGGCGAGCGACGTCGGGGCGGCCTGGAACGCCGGCCTCGACGGTATCCACGTCGAGCGCCACTCGCCGACGCGCCGGGGGCGGTGTGTCCTCGCCGACCACCGCGTTTCGTCGTTCGCGGACCTGTCGCTGAACGGTGAGCCGTTCAGTCGCGACGTGGCCGCCGACGGCGGCACCGTTCGCGAGTGAGGACCGACCGCCGGGAGACCGACGATTACTCCACGCGTTCGTAGCCGGCGAGCGATTCGAACACGTCCGTCTCCGCGATCACTTCTCGCAGTTCGGCGACACCCGCCTTCTCCGCCCGCTCCGGGTTCGCCAGCACGCGCATCGACTCAGTCCCCAGCGAGACGAACCCCAGTCCGGGCCCGTCGGCTGTCGCCCGGAGACCGACTCCCGCGTCGGCGTCGCCGCGGGCGACCGTCCGCGCGGGACTCTCGAACCCCTTCGTGCCGATCTCGTAGCCGCGGATCGACTCGACGAGTTCCCGCCGCTCGACGCCGCGGTCGGCGGCGACTTCCGAGAGCGCGGCGTCGAGCGTCCCCCGTAGACCAGCGTCGCGCCCACGGTTGACGAACGCGAGGTCGCGATCGACCAGGTCGGCGAGGCCGTCGATGCCCGCGGGATTGCCCTCGGGAACGACGAGCCCCCACTCGCGCTCCCACCCGCCGAGATCGACGCTGTCGACGTCGCGTTCGATCGGTCCCGCGGTGACAGCGACGTCTGGAACCGCGTTCGAGAGGCGTCGCAGCCCCTCACGGCTCCCGACCGGCAGGAACCGGGGTCGTTCGAGTCGATCTAGCAGTCGCGAGAGCGCGGGATCGTCCTCGCCGGCGGCGAGCAGCGTCGGGGCGCGAACGTCCGGCGAGAACAACTGGACCTCGACGTCCTCGCCCGCATCGAGGTACTCGGTGTCGGGATCGACCGCGACGACCCCGTCGGCTTCGACGAGTGACGTCGTCGCGCCAGAGCCCTTATCCACCGGATACACGAGCGTCTCGCCGTCGGCACCGGTGACGAGGCCCGCCGGCATCAGGCGCAGTCGGCCCTCGCTGTAGCGTTCGCGAACGGCCATCCGCCCGGTCGCGATCGCGGTCTGTGGTTCGGGCAGGCCCGCCGCCTCGCGGATCGCCGGGGCCACGAACGTTCGGAAGATGGTGAGCGCCGAGACCGGGTAGCCGGGGAGGCCGACGTACGCGCTGTCACCGAGTTCGCCGATCAGCATCGGCTTCCCGGGCTTGACCGCGACGCCGTGCAGCAGGAGTTCGCCGCGCGCTTCGACGACGCGGTAGATCACGTCGACCGCCGAGGCCGACGTCGAGCCAGACGAGAGGACCAAGTCGCACTCGTCTGCAGCCTCCAGCAACAGGCGTTCCATCTCGTCGTAGTCGTCGCCGGCGTGGGGGTAGAGCCGTGCTTCGCCGCCCGCCTCCTCGACGCCCGCGGCGATGGTGTAGCTGTTCACGTCGTAGATCTGGCCGCGCGCGCTCTCGAGGTCGCCGCCGGGACGGACCAGTTCGTCGCCCGTCGAGACGATGGCGACCGTCGGCCGGCCACGAACCGGGACCGCATCGCGGCCGAGCGCCGAGAGCAGGCCGATGTCGCGGGCGGTGAGGCGCGTTCCCGGCCCGAGCGCTCGCGAGCCAGCGGCGATGTCGCTGCCGGCGAGCATCACGTTGTCCCCGGGCGCGACGGCGGTGCGGACGGCGACGGCGTCCGGGCGATCCCCGCCGTCGCCGACGGTCTCGGTTCGCTCGACCATCACGACCGCGTCCGCGCCGTCGGGCATCACCGCACCGGTCGAGATCTCTGCGGCCTCGCCCTCGCCGACGACGACCTCGGGTTCGACGCCCGCGTGGACGTCGCCGACGAGATCCAGCGTGATGGGATCGGCCTCGTCGGCTCCGAAGGTGTCGCGTCCGCGGACGGCGTACCCGTCCACCGACGCGCGGTCGAATCCGGGCACGTCGAGGCCGGCGTCGACCCGCTCTGCGAGCACGCGCCCGCGGGCCTCGGCGAGCGGGACCGTCTCAGCGTCGGGCGTGAGGTCCAGGCCGTCGATGGCGTCGTGAGCGACCGCGGGATCGACGAGGTCGCGGAACTGTTTGCGATCGCTCACGCCGACCACTCCCAGTGCTCGACGGCGACCGTCTCGCCCTCGTCGAAGCCCTCGCGCTCTTCGGGGACGGCGACCCAGCCGTCCGCGAGCGCGACCGAGGAGAGGACGCCCGACCCGGACGCGCGGGTCGGGGTCGCCGTCGCGCGATCGGGGTCGGTCTCGTCAGCCTCGGCGACGTCGTCGAGTTTCACGCGGGCGAACGTCCGCACGCCGGGCTCGCTCGGGATCTTCCGCGACAGGACCGCCTCGGTTGTCGGCGGCGCGTCGTCGGGGAAGTGACCCAGGTACTTCACGAGCGGACGGAGGAACTGCACGGCGTTGATGATCGCGGCGACGGGGTAACCCGGGAGCATCACCACGGGCGTCTCCTCGACGATCCCGAGGGCGACGGGGTGCCCGGGCTTGAGCGCGACGCCGTGGACCAGCACCTCGCCGAGTTCGTCGACCACCTCGGGGATGAGATCGCGCTCGCCGACGGAGGAGCCGCCGGTCGTCACGACGATGTCTTTGGTCAGGTCGCGCTGGATCGCCGCCCGGAGCGCGGCTTCGTCGTCGGTGACGACGTTCCGATACGTGGGCACCCCGCCCCAGCGCTCGACCAGTTGCGAGACGGTGAGGCCGTTGGTCTCGATCACTTCGCCGGGACCGGGGTCGTCCTGCACGAGTTCTTCGCCGGTCGGAATGACCCCGACCGTCGGTCGCTCGTAGGCCGTCACGCGGTCGACGCCGACGGATTTCAGGAGGCCCAGATCCGATGGTCGGAGGCGGTGGCCCGGCTCGAAGAGCTGCTGGTCCTCGGACACGTCCTCGCCGACGGGCGCGACGTTCTCGCCCTCGGTCACCGCGTCGAACACCTCGAGGTCGTCGCCGACCTTATCGGCGTGTTCGATCATCACGACCGCGTCGGCACCCTCCGGGAGTTCGCTCCCGGTGTGGACGCGGACCGCCGAGTCGGGGCCGACGGCCGTCTCTGGGGCCGTCTGTGGCTCTGCATCCGCCACCCGGAGGAGACCCGGCGAGCGGTCCGACGAACCGAAGGTATCGCGGGCCCGGACCGCCCACCCGTCCATCGCCGCGCGTTCGTAGCCCGGTACCGCAGTCGGCGAGGTGACTGTCTCGGCGAGCGCGCGGCCGTCCGCGGGGATGAGCGAGAGGCGCTCGGTCCGCTCGTGGGGCGTCGCCGCCGAGAGCAACTGCTCCCGCGCGGCGGCCAGCCTTGTCCGATCTTTGAATCCAGCCGACTTGCGGTCGGGGGCCGTCTCGTCGGTATCCGGGGAGGTCATACAACCCAATCCGCGCGCGAGTACAAAAAGAGCCGCGGCACGAACCGCGTCAGCCCGCGTCGGTCACTCCGAACTGTGCAGTCGAACGCCTCGGCGATCCACGGCGATTGATACTGTCGGACAGAAGTTCGTGAATCATTTTGGCACCCACGAGGTGCCGATGATTTTCACATAGTTCTGTCCGACAGTATCACGTGTCGTATAGCCCTTTTGGCCGGTGCTGCCGGCACGCAACCGCGACCTTTTTCGATCCGCCGTCCCAAACTGTTCGTATGACAGCACTGCGGGACGCGCTACAGGAGCTTCCGGAGTCGGTGTTCGCCGACCTGCTGGAGTCCGACGACGCCTATCTGATCGTGCTCGATCTCCCTGGTGTGACGGCCGACACTGCCGAACTCCGCGTGGAGCGCGGGCGACTCATCGTCGAGGCCCGCCGCGAGAAGGCGGTGCCGCCGGAGTTCCGCTACGTCAGCGAGGATCGGCCGCTGTTCGTCGACGCCGAACTCCCGCTGCCCCCGGACGCCACCGGCGCGGGCGCGTCGGCGGAGGTCGACAGCGGCGTGTTCACCGTTCGCGTACCGAAGCGCGACGCCGCACCGGAGCAGACGATTCCGATCACGTCGGCTGGGGACGACGCGTAACCGCCGGGTGGTCACGCTAGTGAATCTCCGTGCGTACTGGCGGTTCTTCGTCGTCATCCGACAGTTCTTCCCGTTGATCGTCGCGTACAGCCGCGACCGTCGGAAGTACCTCCTCTTCGGCGGGAGTCGACAGGTGGACCCGGAGACGAGATCCCGACGAGCGGAAATCCTCCTAGACTCGCTCTTGACTCTCGGTCCGACGTTCATCAAACTCGGCCAACTCCTGTCCACCCGGCCGGACATCCTCCCAGCGGAGTACATCGACGTCCTGTCGAGTCTTCAGGACGACGTGCCGCCGGCTCCCTGGGACGAGTCGAAGACCGTCATCGAGGACGAACTCGGCCCCGTCGACGAGGCCTTCGACGACTTCGACCGCGAGCCGATCAGCGGCGCGAGCCTCGGACAGGTATACACCGCCAAACACGAGGGGGACCCCGTCGCCGTCAAGATCCGCCGGCCGGGGATCGAGGACCTCGTCGAGGCCGACCTGCGGGTGATCCGGTGGTCGCTGCCGATCGTCCGCCGGTTCATCGGCCAGGGCCGTGCGTTCTCTCTGGAAAACCTCGCCGACGAGTTCGCGAAGACGATCCGCCAGGAGATGAACTACAGTCGGGAGAAGCGGATCTTAGCGGAGATCCGCGACAACTTCGCCGACAACCGACAGATCCGGATCCCGAACCCGATCGACGAGCGTTCGGGACCCCGGGTGCTCACGATGGAGTACCTCCCGGGGACGAAGATCAACGACGTCGAGGAACTGGACCGGAAGGGCATCGATCGCACCGAGTTAGCGACGACGCTACAGCGGGTCTACCTCCAGATGATCGTCGACGACGGCGTCTTCCACGCCGACCCACACCCCGGAAATCTGGCCGTCGACGACAGCGGGCGGATCATCTTCTACGACTTCGGGATGTCCGGCACGGTCGACCCGTTCATCCAGGACAAGATCATCGACTTCTACCTCGCGGTGGCGAACCAGAACATCGACGCGATCCTCGACACGCTGATCGAGATGGGAACGCTCTCGCCGGAGGCCGACCGGCAGGTGATGGGTGACGTGATGGAACTGGCCATCGCGGACGCCCGCGGCGAGGATATCGAGCAGTACCGCGTCCAGCAGATCATCGAACAGGTCGAATCGACCATCTACGAGTTCCCGCTGCGACTCCCGCGGAACCTCGCGCTGGTCCTGCGGGTCGCGACCGTCGTCGAGGGCGTCTGTGTCACGCTCGACCCCGAGTTCGACTTCATCTCGGTCGCCACGGACTACCTCCAGGACGAGGGGTACTACGAGCAGACCGCTCGCGAGTTCGTCGAACGCGGCGGCGAACAGCTTCAGGAGACCACGCGGGCGCTCTTCGAGGTACCGCCGAAACTGGACAGCGCGCTCGACCGGGTCGAAAACGAGAATCTCACGGTCAACGTCAGACTCGAAGACGAGAACGACGTCCTCTCACGGCTCGCCCGGCGCATCGTCTACGGCCTGTTCGTCGCGGTCGGCGCGCTCTCGACGTCGATTCTGTACGCGTTCGAGGGCGCGAGCGTCGTCCCTGCCGCCGTCGCGGCTGCGCTGACGATCCCCCCGCTCGTGGCACTGTACCGATCGTTCCGTCGACAGCGCGGCATCCGTGCGAAGCCGCAGTTCACCCGGCAGAGTATGCGCGAGCGTCGCGACGGCCGGGAGTAGTCTCCGACTCCGCCGCGGTTCCAGTTATCACAGTTGATCACTTGACACGTACCTTTATTCGGTGAGACGAGGTACGGGTGGGTATGACGCGGTGGCGCGCTGTCGTAGCCGGGTTCGTTCTCGCGGCCTGTAGCGAGGCGCTCGTGTTCGCGTGGACCGGCCGCGTCACGCTGGTCGGGGGACTCGCCGGGAGCGCGCTGGCCGGCTATCTGGCCGGCGGCGAACCCGCAGACGGCGCGTGGTACGGCCTGCTCACGGCGATGGCGTGGGGCATCGTGCTGATCCCCGGACTGGTCGTCCTCTCGGTTCTCACCGATGCACCGTTGCCGTTCCCGATGGAGTTCCTTCTCCCGTACCTCGAAACCGCCGGTGAGGCCACGGTGATCATCCTCCTGTCTGCGAGCCTGCCGAACGTCGCCGCCGGCGCGATCGGGAGTCACGCCCGCCGCCAGGACGATCAGTCGAACCGGAGCGAACGGTCCTCTCGGACGTCCAACAGCGACGTCGAGGAAGCGTAGCCGACCGCCGCGATCCGCCTGTCGAGTGATCTCGATTCCGGCGCGTTACACGGCCGACCGGTATCCAAACCGTTTATACCGGGCACACAACAATCCCGAAGTATGCCGAAAGAGCAGAAGCAGGTCCGTGAACTCCAGGAAGGCAGCTATGTGATGATGGAGGAGTCGCCGTGCAAAATCAACGCGTACAGCACAGCCAAGCCCGGGAAACACGGAAGCGCGAAGGCGCGTGTCGAGGGGCGCGGCGTCTTCGACGGCAGGAAGCGATCGCTGAGCCAGCCGGTCGACGCGAAGGTCTGGGTTCCGATCATCGAGCGCAAGCAGGGTCAGGTCGTCTCTGTGACCGGCGAGGACGCACAGATTATGGACCTCGAGACCTACGAGACGTTCACGATGCGCATCCCCGAGGAGGAGGAACTCTCCCCCGACGACGAGATCGAGTACCTCGAGTACGAAGGTCAGCGGAAGATCGTCTGATCGGAGATGTTCCCCGGGGCGACTGCATCGCGTGACGACGCCGCGTACGTCGTCGTGGGCGCCCCGCTGGACCTCTCCACTTCGTTCCGACCTGGGACCCGTTTCGGTCCCGAGAGAATCCGGCGGTTCGCCCGGCCGTTCGACGACTACGACCGGCGAACCGACCTGCACTTTTCCGACTGTTCCGTCCACGACCACGGCGACGTCCGCGCGTGGGACGACGCCTCGGAGTACCTCGCGTGGCTCGCGGGCGAACTCCGAGACGTCGTTGCCGACGACGCCGTCCCCCTCGTGTTGGGTGGTGAACACACCGTCTCGGCGGCCGCCGTCGAGGCCGTCGCCCCAGAGGTGTTCGTCTGCCTGGACGCCCACCTGGACCTCCGACGGGACCTCGACGGCAACGAACACAGCCACGCGACAGTGACGCGGCGCATCCTCGACGGCGGTGACCCGGCTGACTCGTCCGACGACGCGGCAGCAGGTGTCGAAGCGGCGGTCGTTCTCGGTGCACGGACCGGCTCCCCCGAGGAGTGGGACCGCGCCGCGGCGGCCGACGTGACCGTCGTCGCACCCGAAGACGTCGCCGAATTCGACCTCCGCTCGTGGCTCGACGGTCGGACGGCGTACCTGAGCGTCGACGTCGACGCCGCGGACCCGGGCTTCGCGCCCGGCACTGGCACGCCGGAACCCTTCGGCCTCGAACCCCGGGTCCTCCGCGACGTGGTCCGGACCGTCGCCCCGCACGCCGCGGGGTTCGATGTCGTCGAGGTAAACGACCGCGACGACGGTCAGGCGGCGTCGCTCGCGGCCAAACTCTGCCGCGAGTTCGTCTACTCGCACGCCGCAGGGCGCGAGTGAGCACTCGGGTCTCGCAGCCGTGAGGCAAGACCTATCGGCCGGAAGGCCGAGAAGTCGGGTATGGATCTGCCGACGCTCACCGACCGCCTCGACGATCGCCTCGAGACCGAGGACTACGCGGACGTCGACGCCAGCGCGAACGGACTGCAGGTCGGTCCCGGCGAGTTGCATCGCACGGCCCGCGAGTCGCCGCCAGAGATCGAACACGTCGCGTTCGCCGTCGACGCGGCGGCGGCGACGATCGAGGCCGCGGCCGACGCGGGTGCGGACCTCCTGGTGACTCATCACGGCCTCGTCTGGGGCGGTCTCGACCGCCTCACCGGGCGGGAGTACGCCAACGTCGCCGCGCTCATCGACCACGACCTCGCGCTGTACGTCTCACACCTCCCGCTGGACGGCCATCCCTCCCTGGGCAACGCCGCCGGCCTCGCCGACCACCTATCGCTCCGGGAACAGGTGGCGTTCGGCCACCTCGGTCCGGTGACCATCGGGCGTCGCGGCCGCACGCCCGAGGCGGTCGACGTCGCAGAACTCGAAGCGTCGCTCGCCGATCTCGACAACGACGGGCACGCACCGCAGGTCCTCGAATTCGGCCCCGATGAGATCCGCGACGTCGCCATCGTCACCGGGTCGGGTGCGGACTGGCTCGGCGAGGCCGCCGACGCCGACGTCGACGCCCTCGTGACGGGCGAAGGCAAACAGCAGGTGTACCACGAGGCCCGCGAGGCCGGTGTGAACGTCTTCCTGGCGGGCCACTACGCCACCGAGACGTTCGGCGTCGAACGGCTCGCCAGTCTCGTCTCCGAGTGGGGCATCGAAACGACGACTCTGTCGCACCCCACGGGGCTGTAACGCAGTATCATCCAAGATAATTAGGGGGGTGGCTTTTTACTTTAAACGTCGGAATACTGCGTAGATGCAACGCAACGGACTGTTCGAATCCATCCGATCGAGTTTTGGGGCCAAACTCGCCGTGGCGCTGTTAGCCGTGGTCGCCCTGGTCGTGGGGTTCGGCGTCGTCGTCCAAGAGCAGACGTCGGCGACGCTTCAGGAAGAGGTCAGAAACGAACTGAGTACCTCTGCTGAGGCGCGGGCAGCCGAACTCGACACTTGGATCAGTGGTATCGAACGCCAGACGCGGCTCCACTCGAGCCGTACGGTACTCCAATCGGGAACGGACGAGGAAATATCGACTCACTTACAAGAGACAGTCGAGAGCGAAGCGGTTCCGGAGGGGGTCGTCGGTATCCACTACTACGACACCGAGTCGCAGACGATCCTCGCCAGTTCGATGTCGCAAATGGAAGGCGTGAGCCCCGCCGAACAGGGCGCGCCGTTCGCGACTGACCCGCCGAGCTTCTCGGGGACTGACGACACGCACGTCACCGCGCCGTTCACGGTGCCGGTCGTCGACTTCCCCGTGGTTTCGGTGATTTCACCGATCGAGGGTGCTGACGGCAAGGCGCTCGTGTACATGATCAACCTCCAGGACCACGCGGCCGGCTTCGCCGACATCGCCGGGCAGGGATCGACCGTCGTCGTCGACGGGCAGGGGCGCGTCGTCGCCCACCCCGACAGCAGCGAGGACGGTCACGAGGCGGAACTGCTCAGCGAGTACGAGGGTAACGTCGGCTCGCTCTCGGAGGGCGGCATCGAACGCCAGGGCGACCTGCTCGTGGCGGGGGCGGGGATGCAGACGCTGGACTGGACAGTGCTCGTCCGGGCTGACCGAGCGAGCGCCTTCGCGCTGGGATCACAGATCACGTCTTCGATCCTGGGACTGATCCTCTTGGCGCTCGTGAGCCTCTCGTTCGTCGGCGTCGTCGTCGGCTCGAACACCATCGTCTCGCTCCGGTATCTCGCTCAGCGCGCGAACGCGATGGCCGAGGGCGACCTCGACGTCGACCTCTCGACCACCCGGACCGACGAGTTCGGGACGCTGTATCACTCCTTCGACGAGATGCGCGGTGCCCTCCGCGAACAGATCCGCGCGACCGAGGAGAAGAACGAGCGGCTCGAAGCCACCGCGGCCGAGTACGGCCGAGTGATGGACGACGTCGCCGACGGCGACCTGACCCGTCGGCTCGACCCCGACACCGAGCACGAGGCGATGTCCGACATCGCGGTCTCGTTCAACGAGATGCTGGACGCGGTCGCCGACACGATGGCGGAGGTGAAGGCGTTCTCCGAACACGTCGTCACGACCGCCGAGCGCGTCGACGACGGCGCAGAGGAGGTCCAGGAGGCCTCCGCGAAGGTGACGACGGCGACGACTGAGATCTCCGACGGGGCCGAAGAGCAGACCGAGGCGCTCCACGAGGTCTCGACGGAGATGGACGCGCTGTCGTCGTCCGCCGAGGAGATTGCCGCGACCGTCGACGAGGTCGCGCAGGCGTCCGAGCGTGCGGCCGAAGTCGGTACCGAGGGACAGTCCCACGCCGAGGCGGCCGTCGAGGAGATGGACGCCGTCGAGCAGACGACTGCGGAGACCGCCCAAGAGGTGACCGATCTCGCCGAGGAACTCGACGCCGTCGGCGAGGTCGTCGAGGTGATCAGCGACATCGCCGAGGAGACGAACCTCCTGGCGCTGAACGCCTCGATCGAGGCGGCGCGGACGGGTGAGGCCGGCGACGGCTTCGCCGTCGTCGCCGACGAAGTCAAACAGCTCGCCGAGGAGACCGCCGAGTCCGCAGCCGAGATCGAAGACCGGATCGAGCGGATTCAGTCCCGCGCCGACGAGACGACGACCGCGATGCTCTCGACGCAAGAGCGGATCGAGAGCGGCGTCGACACCGTCGAGGACGCGATCGACGCCCTCGAAACCGTCGCCAAGGCGGTCGAGGAGACCGACGGATCCATCCAGGAGATCCGCGACGCGACGGCCCAGCAGGCCTCCTCGGCGACGGCGGTCGTCGACCGCGTCGACGACGTGGCAGCGATCGGCGATCAGACCGCCGAGGAAGCGACGGACGCGGCAGCCGCGGCCCAACAGCAGACGAGTACGATGACGAACGTAAGCGAGGCAGCGGAACGGTTGACCGGACAGGCACGCGAACTCAGAACGGCGTTAGAGGACTTCACCGTCCCCGAGGACGCCGGCAGCGGCCTCGGCGCGAGCGGCGCACCGAGCGGGCCGGGAACCGAGAGTGCGTCGTCCGAACCGGCGCTCCGGACCGACGGCGCTGACTGGCCCGGCGAGTGGGACTCCGAGGGGGGTGCCTGAGATGGAGTTCACGATGAACCTCTGGCTGTGGATCGGCGCCGCGGGGATGACCGCCGGGACGCTGCCGACCGCGTATCGGCTCCTGACCGGTGGCAAGTACCGGACCCTCACCGCGACGCTCTTCGGGATCACCGGTATCGCCGCCGTCGCGTACATCATTATGGGGTTCGGCTACGGCATCGTCTCGATCGGCTCACAGGAGGTCGAAGTGGTCCGCTACGCCGACTGGCTCCTGACGACGCCGCTCATGGTCCTGTATCTCGGGCTGCTGTCGCGTCCGGGACGGGCCATCCTCCAGCGACTCGTCGCGGTGGACGTCGTCGTCATCCTCGCCGGCGTCGCCGCGACCGCCGTCCCCGGGATCGTACAGTACGTGTTCTTCGGGATCGGGATGATCGCCTACCTGGCTCTCGTCCGACTCCTCGTCGACACGCTCCCAGAGCGGGCGACCTTCACCTCGCCCCGCGAGGAGTCCTCGTTCGTGACCCTGCGGAACCTCACGGTGATCGTCTGGACGCTCTACCCGGTGGTGTGGGTGCTGGCGCCGACGGGCGCTGGATTGCTCCTCCCCGAGACCCAGGCGCTGGTGTTCACCTACCTCGACATCGTCTCGAAGGTCGGCTTCGTCCTCGTCGCGCTCCGCGGGATGACGGCGCTCACGGACGCGCCGTCCGAGATGTCGGTTAGCGCCGACTGAGACACCCGGCCGACCCCGTCGACGCTCAGCTTTGGTTTCTCTCGACGCTCGCGATGCGCGCTGTCCCGGGTCGTCAGCGGATCGCGAGACATAACCGATCGGACCCCCCACCACGGCGTATGAGCGACGAGCCGTCCGAGTCCGAGACGGGCGAGGGATCGCCCCACGAGCACGATCCGAGCCGCGACGAGTTCCACGAGGCACCGATCGGACACGCCCAGGTCCGCGGCGGGATGTCCGTCGGCGAACTGGCGACAGAGTACGGCAAGGCCGGTATCGGTGCGGCCAGCGTCGAGCGCGCCGTCGACGTCTACGCGGAGATGCTCCGCGAGGACGACGTGACTAACTTCTTCGGACTGGCGGGCGCGATGGTGCCGACGGGGATGCGTCAGATCGTCGCCGATCTGATCCGCGACGGACACATCGACGCGCTCGTGACGACCGGAGCGAACCTCACCCACGACTCGATCGAGGCGATCGGCGGCAAGCACCACCACGGCCGGGCGGAGCCGCACGACCCCCACCCCGCGAACCCCGACGCCGAACCGACGGGCGAGACCGCGCGCGATCACGACGAACACCTCCGCGACGAGGGCGTCGATCGGATCTACAACGTCTATCTCCCACAGGAGCACTTCTCGCTATTCGAGTCGCACCTCCGCGACAACGTGTTTCCGGCGGTCGAGCGTCGCGTGTCGATCCAGGAGTTCACCGCGGAACTGGGCCGCGCGAACGCCGAGCAGAACCGCGAGCGCGACGTCGCAGAGGACGCCGGCATCGCCGCCGCCGCGTACGAGAACGACGTGCCGATCTACTGCCCGGCGATTCAGGACTCCGTGCTCGGCATTCAGGCGTGGATCTACGCACAGACCTCCGACTTCGGACTGAACGCCCTCGGCGATATGACGCACCTCTCGGATCTCGCGTTCGACGCCGAGCGAGCCGGGGCGATGCTCGTCGGCGGCGGCGTCCCCAAGAACTACGTGTTACAGACGATGCTGACCATCCCCGACGCCTACGACTACGCGGTCCAGTTGACGATGGACTCACACACCACCGGCGGTCTTTCGGGCGCGACCCTCGACGAGGCCCGCTCGTGGGGGAAACTAGAGAAGTCGGCCCGAAACGTCACCGTCGTCGCCGATGCCACTGTCACGCTCCCGCTTGTCGTCGCCGCCGCTCGGGAACGGGCCGGCGAGAATCAAACATAAACTTTTATTATATTTACCGCCGAGCACAAGCGTATGCCCCTCGTACGCGGACACGAGTAATCCCCTTCTCCACGCCGTGTACCGCCGTACGACCGCCTGCGACGTTCCACGACCCGATCTACTGTGAGCACAACTCCCGGACACGCACGCCAGACTCGCACCGACCGACCGACCACGACGACGAGCGAAGACGCTCCGGCGACGCCGACTGACTCGACGGCGACCGCATCCGAGACCGCGGCCGCGACGAGAGATGCAACGACGACAGACGGAACGACGGGGAACGCCGGCAGGACGGCACCGAACGCCGGAACTGCGGCCGCCACCGACTCGACACCGGGAGCCGCACCCGGTGCCTGGACCCGTCGCTGTCAGCGCCAGTTCGACGCCACCGCGACAGACCGCCTGGGGAATCTCGTCGACGAGGCGAACCAGGTGAGCATTTCGCCCGGCGACGACTGACAGCGCACCCCCGGTCGTGCGCGAACGCGACTCACGGAATGGCTATACGTCCCCGCCCATTCTGGAGCGTATGAACTACGCTGATTCGCTGGACCGAGCGCTGGAGGCGCTCCCGGAGCGGAACGAAGAACAGTCTCGACTCGACGTGCCGGATCCCGCCGGCGAGACCGACGGGGCGTTCACACGCCTGACGAACCTCGGCGAGATCGCCGACGCCCTCGGCCGCGAAGCCGAACACGTCCACAGCAACGTTCAGCGCGAACTCGGCACCAACGGCCAGTTTAACACCGACCGCGCACGGTACAATGGCTCGTTCACCGTCGCGGACTTCCAGGCGGCGCTCGATGAGTACATCGCCGAGTACGTCACCTGCAGCGAGTGTGGGCTGCCCGACACCCGCCTCGTCACCGAGGACGGCGTCGACATGCTCCGCTGTGAGGCCTGCGGGGCGTTCCGCCCCGTCACGAAGCGCTCGGCACAGACCCAGTCGTCCTCCGGCCCGGCCGTCGAGGAGGGAACGACCTACGAACTGGAGATCACCGGCACCGGACGGAAGGGCGACGGCGTCGCCGAGAAGGGCAAATTTACGATCTTCGTCTCCGGGGCGCGCGAGGGGCAGACTGTCCGTGCCATCGTCGAGCGAACCAGCGGTACACTCGCATTCGCCCGGGTCGTCTGAACCCACGAGCGCGCCGAAGCTTCTTTTCACCGGCGGCCGTACTTTCGACCGGCCGATGACGACGGCACCACTCCGAGCCGGGGTGGCGCTCGGCGACGACGAGCCCTATGAGTGCTGAGGCCACTTCCCGACACAGGTGCGAGGCGTCGCGGACGCCCACGGCGATCCTGTGCAACGGTCCCCGAGCGAGTGCCGAACGACTCTGTACAGGAACGAGACGGTTGTGCTGTCCGACGGTGTTACTCGCCACTCGCGTTCGCTGTGGATCGAAAAATCACGGAGTTACCTGTGTGGGGGCGCCGGGCTACTCGTCACGCTCCGCCAGCAGCTGTTTGATCTCTTCGAGCTTGAAGTACGACGCGAGGCTGAGTATCGTGACGGGCCAGAAGCCGACGAACTGGCCACGCTGTTTGTCGCCGCGCACGTAGTAGAAGTACAGCGCCAGGGCGACTGAACCGACTGATGCCAGCACGGCGGGGGTGAGACCGTCGGCACTCATTCCGTCCGCGGTCTCTATCGTCGTCTCTTCGGATGTTTCGCTCACGTCTATTGATACGTCCGTGCAGGTAAAGCACTTCCCCAGGAGACGGTCTCCCGACCGTTGCCTCCGGCCGGCGTGTCCATTCCTCACGAACGGCCCGGGCATAGCGACCGGAGCGACCCCGAATCGGCCTCTCGTTGAGACGGACCGCGAGAAACAGCACCGCCAAGAGACGAATCGCCCGAAGGGCGAACACCGCTTCGCTGCTGCGCCGATCGCGCTCGCTCGGTACAGTCGTTGCCCGTCCGGTTCTCTGCTCTGTGTGTGCATATCGCTTCCTTTTGACGGCGTTATTCCGACTGGGGGCCGTCCGCTTTTCCGACGGGACCAGAAGCACCGGGAGGCCTCAGGTGTGCCAAACTGTTTCATATCTCCGACACCCTGTGTTCGTATGGACGAAACCGACTCGGATACCACGATGATCGTCGCCGGCGTCGTGATCAGCCTCATCGCCATCCTGGAGTACTATCTCGCCTGGAAGCGAACCCGACAGACGTGATCGCCCCACGGATCCGTACGAGGACGTGAGCCGTCGAGTCGGCGTTCGCCACCGACGACAGAGACGAGCAGTCCAACAACACCGACCGCGAGAACCGAGCCAGTGTCCGTGACGGAGGAGACTCGCTGGAGACCGTTCGGGGCCCCGCCCCGGTACCGCTGCTTCGACGATCCGCCACTTTCGACCCCGACTGGTGCGCTTAGGCGCCCGTTCCCCCGTCGGCCCGCGGGAGTTCGACGACGAACGTCGCTCCGCCGCGCTCGTTGTCCTCGACCCAGACGTTCCCCTCGTAGCGGTTGACCAGCGTTCTGACGAGGTAGAGTCCGAGTCCGGTACCCTCACTGTCGATGCCGCGCTCTCCCTCGTCGAAGATCTTCTCTTTCCGCTCGTCGGGGATTCCGGGTCCGTTGTCCGCGATGAACACTCGGACGCGGTCTTCTGATCCCGTCGTCGAGACGCGTATCTCCGGGACGTCGGCGTCGTTGTGAAGAATCGCGTTCTGGAGGAGGTTCCGGAAGACCGAACCCAGCATATCGTCGGCCAGCACTGACGCGTTCGAGACGCCGCCGACCGTCGTTATCAGCGCGTTGTGGTCTCCCGCCTGTGCGTCGTCGATCCGGTGCTGGAGGACGTGACGCAGATTCGTCGGCGTACGTTCCGTTTCGGCCTGCAGCAGCAGTTCGGTCACTTCTCGCGCCGAAGTCGTGATGTCGACCGCCTCGCGCGCGGCGTTCAAGACCGGGTCGAGGTACTCGGCACCGGCCTCGTCGACGTGCGCTTCGAGGTACTCGGCGTAGCCCAGCACGATGTTCAGGTTGTTCCGGATGTCGTGCCGGACGATCTGATTGAGGATCTTGAGGTTGTCTCGCTGTTCTTCGAGTCGCTGTTCGTACGATTTGAGATCGGTGATGTCGCGGGCGTAACCGAGCACGGCGTTCGTGTCGCTTCCCGCGACCGTGTAGGGGATCTTCGTCGTCCGGAGGAGACGCGTCTCGCCGTCGGCCCTCGTCAGTTCTTCCTGCGGGATCTCGAGCGGTTCGCCGGACTCGATCACCTGGCGGTCGTCCTTGCGGAAGTCGGCCGACTCGTCGGCGTTGGGGATGATCTCGCGTTCGGTCTTCCCCTCGACGGCCTCCGGCGTCAGACCGTACGCGTCGGCCGTGGTCTCGTTGGCGAGCAAGTAGACTCCCTCTTCCTCCTTGGCGAAGATCAGGTCCGGAACCAGATCGATGATCTGTCGCAGTTCCTCGCGGGTCTGTTCGAGCGTTTCCTCGTACTGCTTGCGCTGATCGATGTCCAGATGGATGCCGACGGCCCGAACCGGAGTCCCGTCGGCGTCGCGCTCGACGACCCGCCCGACGTCCCTGATCCACTTCCAATCGCCGTCGGCGGTACGCATCCGATGTTCGCAGTCGTACAGTTCGGCCTCGCCCTCCAGATGCGCCGTGAGGCTCGCCTCGACGTGAGCCATATCGTCCGGGTGGACCCGCTCTTCCCACGAGTCGAGGTGCGGTTCGATCTCATTCGGCGACAGTCCGAGCATCGTCGCCCACCGATCGTTGAACGTGACGGCGTCGGTCTCGAGGTTCCAGTCCCAGATCCCGAGATTCGCGCCTTCCACCGCGAGATCGAGGCGTTCTTTCGTCTCACGCAACTCCTGTTCTCTCTCCTTGCGCTCGGTCACGTCCTGAAAGATGCCCAGGGCGCCGACCACTGTGTCGTCTCCGTCGAACTGAGGTTCGCCGACGGCCCGGATCCAGCGGGTCTGCTCGCTCGTCGTCTGGATCCGCAGTTCGCGGTCGAAGGACTCCCCCTCGGACTGTAGTCGCTCGAACGCCTCGGCCATCTCCTGTCGGTCGTCGGGATGGTAGAACCCGAACGAGTCCGTCACTGAGACGTCGGTGTCCGGTGTCACCCCGTGGATTCGGTAGACCTCGTCCGTCCAGCGGAGGGTGTCGTCCCGAACGTCTACCTCCCACCCGCCGATCGACGCGGTCTCCTGTGCCTTCTCGATGAACTCTCGGGTCCGCCTGAGTTCCCGCTCGCGCGTCTTCCGATCCGTGATGTCGCGATCCAGCGCGATGTACTGCTCGGTCCCGTCGACGATCACCTTGTTGACCCAGATCTCGACGGGGAACACTTCCCCGTCGGATCGGCGGTGCTCGCCCTCGACTTTGAGCACTTCTCCCTCGTCCATCTCGGCCCACATCGCTTTGAGGTCCTCGCGGTCGTAGCCGACCTCGAACTCGGCGACGTTCTTCGAGAGGAGTTCCTCTCGGTCGATTCCGAGGGTCTCGCACTCGGTGTCGTTCGCGTCCAACACGTTGCCGTCGGCGTCGTGGACGACGATGCCGTCGGGCGACTTATCGAACAGCGCGCGAATCCGCGTGCGCTGCTGTGCGAGCTCTCGCCCGTACTGCTTCCGCGAGGTGATTTCTCGGCCCGTCCAGACCACGCGGCCGTCGGCTACCTCCGAGACGGTGACCGCTTGCTCGACCGACTCACCGTCCCGGCTCTCACCGACGAGTTCTCCCTGCCATCGACCACGCTGGGCGACGGCCGGCAGTACCTCGGTCTCGATGCGTGCGGTCGTCGCGTCGTCGTACAGTCGCCGCCAGTCGTGGCCGACCAGGTCGTCCGAGTCGAATCCGAACGCGCTCGCGTAGTCGCGGTCCACGTGGACGAACTCCCCGTCGTCGAGCACCGCGATCCCGTCTACACCCTCGGTGACTGCGCTCGGCGCAAGCGCCCCCGTCTGCTCGGCGTACTCACGCACTCGGACGGTGAGACCGTCGCGAAACGGGAACGCTGTGACCCGAATCCACGACCCGAGCGGATCGGCGTACGTCTCGAATCCGGTCTCTTCTCCGGCCGCTATCGCCTGGTCGAGTTTGTCCTGGACGTACGAGCCCAACCGGTCGCTGAGCCGCCCTAAGAGCGGCTCGCCGGTAAGTGCCGCACGATCCGCCTCTAGCAGGTCCGCCCCTCGGTCGTTGACGAACACGGTGGTCCCCGCACCGTCGAGCGCGAACAGCGGTTCGTCGAGGCTTCGCAACACGTCGTCGGGTGGCGCTGTCGAAGAAAACTGATCCGTACTCACGTCGTCAGATCTCCTTGGAATACTAGCCACAGACGGTTCACGCTCTATTGACTGTTCGGGTCCGGTTATCGGAGATAATAGCCCCTTCGCCCCTCCGATACCACCCTCGGGTGTGTATGCTTTCGGCCGCTCGAATCCGTCGGGCGACAGATGAATCAGGCGGCAGTGTACGGGCCAGCGTCAGCGGCGTGCACTGGATGCGGCCGCTCGTCGGTAGTCGAGCATTTTTGTAGGAGCATCGTCAGATGAGCGTATGGATACAGTACGAACACACCGTCACCCCTCCCCGCCGCGATGGTAAACGTCGCGCTCTCCGTTGGACAACTCGTCGTCGCCCTGCTGCTCGTCCTGCTGAACGGCCTGTTCGTCGCCGCCGAGTTCGCCTTCGTTCGAGTGCGCGGGACGTCGGTCGACCAGCTCGCCGAGGAGGGGCGACCGGGATCGGGGTCGCTCCAGGCGGTGATGACAGATCTGGACAACTACCTCGCGGTGACACAACTGGGCATCACGCTGGCCTCGCTGGGGCTGGGGTGGGTCGGTGAACCCGCCGTGGCGTCGCTTCTCGAACCGGTGTTGGCCTCGGTCCTTCCGTCGAGTCTCATCCACGCGGTCGCGTTCGCGGTCGGATTCGGGATCATCACGTTCCTCCACGTGGTCTTCGGCGAACTCGCACCGAAGACGTTCGCGATCGCCCAGACCGAGCGGATCTCGCTGCTGCTCGCGCCGCCGATGCAGTTCTTCTATTACCTGTTTTACCCCGGAATCGTCGTATTCAACGGGACAGCGAACGCGTTCACGCAACTGCTCGGCGTCCCGCCCGCCTCCGAGACCGACGAGACGCTCGGCGAGCGGGAGATCCGCCGGGTGCTCGCACAGTCCGGCGATGAGGGCGCCATCGACGCGTCGGAGGTCGCGATGATCGAGCGGGTCTTCGACCTCGACGACACGCCCGTGCGTGAAGTAATGGTCCCGCGGCCGGACGTCGTGAGCGTACCCGCGGACGCGTCGCTCGCCGACATCAGATCGCTCGTCTTCGAGTCGGGACACACGCGCTATCCCGTGCTCGACGCCGACGATAGCGACCAGGTGATCGGATTCATCGACGTCAAAGACGTGCTGCGAGCGAGTCACGAGGACGAGCACGCCACGACGACTGCGGGCGACATCGCTCACGAGATCTTAGTCGTCCCCGAGACGACGGCGACAGACACGCTCCTGTTGCAGTTCAGCGACGAGCGGCGACAGATGGCCGCCGTCATCGACGAGTGGGGCTCTTTCGAGGGAATCGCGACGGTCGAAGACGTCGTCGAAGCGGTCGTCGGCGACCTCCGCGACGGGTTCGACGTCGACGAGCGCGAACCGACGATCCATCAGCGCAGCGACGGCTCCTCCGACGTCGACGGGAGCGTCCCGATCTCGGACGTCAACGACGCGATCGGTGCCGACTTCCAGAGCGACGAGGTCGAAACGATCGGCGGCCTCGTGCTCAGCCGACTCGACCGCGCGCCGGCGGCCGGCGATACCGTCACCGTCGCCGGGCACACCGTCGAAGTGACCGCGGTCGAGGGCACGCGTATCTTGACGGTCCGAGTCCGTCCCGAAGCGGAAGCAGACGCAGAAGCAGCAGACGAGGAGAGCGGCGAGTAGATTTCGGAAGCAGCAGACGAAGAGAGCGCGGAGCGGGCTGCGGAATTACCAGACGTAGAACAGCGCGGTGAAGGCGAGGTACGCCCCGAGGGTCGAGAGGATCGGGACGACGTTCTGCATCACGATCACGCGGCCGGTCGTCGTCGGGTCGAAGAGATCGGCGGCCGAAGGAATCGCGTCGTCCTCTTCCTCGCCGATCGGAGGGGCCGCGTCACCCGGTTCTTCGGCCGTGAGTGCCCCGACGGAGACGTTCGGCGACTGATCGCCCCGAGCGACCTCCGCGAGCGTGGCGGTCCGGGTTGCCCGCCCCCACCCGAGGCCGACGATGGACGTCGTGGCGATGATGACGAACGAGGCGGGAATGCCGATCGCCGAGAGCCCGACGACGATCACCGACGAGACGATCGCGACGATGATAGCGGCCGTCAGCGGGAGGTCGGTGATGTCGCTGCCGAGCGTGTCGAGCGTCCGGCGAGCGATGGTGAATGCACCGACCGCGACCGCGGCGCAGCCGAGCAGGATCAGCACGTCGATGTCGATCCCGACGCCCACGAGCGGTGCGATCGCGTTCGCGATGTTCGAGGTTCCCGAGGAGAACGCCATCAGACAGCCGATGGCGACGACCACGGCCGCGCCAGTCAATTCCCTGCGCGTGGTGTTCGGCCCGGCTCTGGGTCTGGGGAGAGTCCCGGAGCGGTCGAACTCGAGGAGCGGCCCGGGCGTACTGACGATCGCGACCCAGCGGTTGATCCGCGGGTAGAGATACCGGCCGATCATCCCGGACACCCAGAAGCCGACGATCGGGGCGACGATCCACCAGATCGCGATCTCGCCCATCACCGCCCAGTCCAGTTCCCCGGCCGCGACTCCGAGACCGGCGATGGCGCCGACAGCGGTCATCGACGTCGACGCGGGGACGCCGTAGTAGTTCCCGACGAACAGCGCGCCGCCGATGAAAAAGAGTACGACGATGCTGGCTTCGATGCTGAAGACGCCGGGATCGGTCACCAGTTCCGTCCCGAGCGTGTCGACGACCCGTCGCCCGATGGTCCACGCGCCCACCAGGAAGAATACCGACATCAAGGCTGCCGCGCCCGTCTTCGAGATCGCGTCCGAGCCGACCGCCGGTCCGAACGCCGGTCCGGTCGTCGACCCGCCGATGTTGAAGCCGACGAACAGCGCGACGCCCACCCCGACCAGAAGAAGAAGTTCGACCATACCGATGTGAGACAGCGCAATCGCTTAAGCAACCGGACTGAGGTACGCCCCTCCGGAGAACGGACGGTATACCCGTCTCGGGTTCGAATAGCCGATATGGACGTCAGAAACCAGCCTTTCGACCCGACAGTGACGGAGTACCGATGACGCCGGCCCGCGCCGACTTCATTGTCGATCTCGCGTACGGGATCACGATCTTCATCGCGATCGGCCTCATTCTCCTCGTCGAGACGGCCGTCGGGATCGCGTTCGGTCTGGGCGTACTGCTCTCGTACATCATCCACATCGGGTGGAAGATGTCCCGGTTCGACCCCGACTGGATGACGCGAGAGGTGGCCGAGAAGATCGAGGATACCGTGGGCGAGACGGTGACCGAGGAGGTCGAAAAGACGGTCGGCGAGACGGTGAGTGAGGAAGTCGAAAAGACGGTCGGCGAGACAGTGAGTGAGGAAGTCGAGAAGACGGTCGGCGAGACGGTGAGCGAAGAGGTGGAAAAGACGGTCGGTGAGACGGTGAGCGAAGAGGTGGAAAAGACGGTGGGTGAGACGGTGAGCGAAGAGGTGGAGAAGACGGTCGGTGAGACGGTGAGCGAGGAAGTCGAAAAGACAGTGGGCGAGACGGTGAGTGAAGAAGTCGAAAAGACGGTCGAAGACACCGTGAGCGAGGAAGTCGATCAGGTCGCCGAGAAGGTCGGTGAGACGGTGACTGAGGAGGTCACCGAAGAAGTCACCGAGACCGTCGAGGAGACCGTCAGTCAGGAGATCGACGAGGCGATGCACGACGACGGCGGCAGCGAGGCCGGTGACGGCGACTCGCGGGACGATGCGGGCGATGGACCTGCCGACACCGACGACGACAGCGGCACCGACGACAACAGCGACTCCGACGCCGAGTCGACGACGGGGGCGTAACGGACCGCCACACCTGCCGGATTCGTCCACGGCGGTGTCGCCGCGAAGGCGACGCGTTCCGAGTCAGACCGCGCGTCTCGTCGACGCGGGCGCTCCCGCTATCTCGCGGCGTCCCTGATCCGGTCTAAGACGACCCGTCTGTCGCCACCGGGGCGGGCCTCGATGGTCACGTCGGTCGTGCCGTCGACGCGTTCGACCGCCGCTTCGAGGTCCTCCAGCGGGTAGATTCCACCGGCCATCTCGAAGGAATCCGCGGTCGGCCAGATGGCGGCCCACACGCGCACGGCGAGCGTTGGCGTCGCGTCCGGCCTGCCGACCGCCGCGCCGTCGAGCGGGTAGTCGGCGTCGTACTGGAAGGCACTCGCCGTCCGGCGGCCGCGGAGCCGCAGGTCCTGTGAGTCGGCCTGTCGGACGTTCCGGAGGCCGTCCTCGGCGAGACTCCGCTCGAACTCGCGGCTGGCGTACTTCGCCGCGATCGGGAGCAGGCGCTCGGGGGTCTTGTCTCCCGGCGGGGGCGGGTCGAAGGCGAGGCCGGTGGTGAACATCGCCCGCGGCGTCTGATCGATGCCTGTGGGGACGAGTTCCTCGACGGCATCGAGGAACTCGGGGTCCTCGTAGACGGCGTTCGTCGCCTCGACGGTGACGAAGCGGTTCTGGAACGCCGTCTCTGTCCACTCCTCGGTTTGCGTCCAGGGCGCAGCGTCGATAGCCGGGGGATCGGACACGTCCGGTAGTGGGAACCGAACGGTGGTGAACGCACCGGCCGGATCCTCGCTGCGGACCGGATTCGCTCAGGGCACATACCAGATGCCCCGCTCGGTGTCGAGGACCGACCCGACGACGACGTGCGGGAGTGCGATGACGCTGATGAAGACGCTCCAAAAGGCCACCGCTCCCGGGAGGATCCCGGCGTTCGCCAGCGGATTCGGGACGGCCCAGTAGACCGCCCCCAGCACGGCGAAGGTCGCGAACGCCCCGGCGACGAGGATGGCCCACGCCCGCAGCGCCACCCGTGATGCGGACGCCCCGCCGACGATGTCCCACTCGGCGTCCCCAACGGCGTCGTCGTCGACGGTCACCGTCCGGGCCACCTGGCGGGCCGAGTACCAGAACGGGAAGTAGAGACCGACCGCCACAAGCACCGGCACGACGGCGAAGTACGCCGCCAGCAGCAGGCTCTCCCCGGCGTCGATCAGCCACGACCGACCCCCGCCACGGACGTACCCGAGGCCCACGTGGGCCGCCAACGCGAGTCCGTATCCCCCCGCGGCGAGCATCCGGGTGGTCTCGAAGTGCGCGGCGTACGGTTCGAGCGCCCCGGATTCGACCAGCCCGACCATCAGCGAGCTGAACGTGTGGAAGGTGTCCGGATGGAACACTAACGGGACGAGCATCACGGCTCCCCCTCGGACGGCAATCGCCAGGAAGCGCTGCGTTCGCGTCTCGAGGTGCTCCGTGCCGGACGTCGCCTCGAGGACTTTCAGCCCGCCGAGGCCACCTTTCGCCATCGCGACGCCGATAGCGAGCGCCACGCCGGCGACCGGGGCCGCGAGCAGGAGGGCGACGAACCCCGCGACGACAGCCAGATAGACGGCGACGTACCGCCAGCGGAACGACGGCCGTCGCCGGCGAAGGTTCTCGAAGTGCTCGTAGCCGCCGTGCGGGAGGTTCAGCGCCACCATCCCCACCAGGTAGACGACCATCTGGGCTCTGAACGGGATCGTCACGCCGGCCGCGGTCGTTGCCGCAAACCCGACGAGCAATACGAAGAGCGCGGCCCGGGAGAGGCCGAGCGAGGGGTGTGCGTCACTGTACACCAGCCGTCGACGCACCGCACCGAGTCCGATCGCGCTCATCGTGGAATCGTTAGGATGTACCACACATAAACGACCGACGAGAATCCAAGTGACTGGGAACCGCGGTGAGGCCGAAGGCGGTCGCGTCCGTTGAATCGGGTATGGCACCGTCTGATCGGCTTCCAGCGGATGCGACGATCACCGTCGTCGGCGGCGGGTTCGGGGGGCTCTCGGCGGCCGCGTACCTCGCTGCGAACGGGGCCGACGTGCGACTCCTCGAACAGCACGATCACCTCGGCGGGCACGCCGGCGTCCTGGAACGCGAGGGGTTCCGGTTCGACACCGGGCCCTCCTGGTATCTGATGCCGGACGCCTTCGAGCGCTTCTTCGGGCACTTCGACAGCGACCCGACAGACTACTACGACCTGGAACGGCTGGATCCGCAGTATCGCGTCTTCTGGAAGGACGGCGACCGGGTGACGATCCGCCCGAACCGCGAGAACGTTCACGAGGTGTTCGAGTCCTACGAGTCCGGCGCAGGCGAGGCACTCCGGACGTATCTCGACCGGGCCGAACGAAACTACGAACTGGCGATGGACCGGGTCGTCTACGAGCGCCGCGAGCGCCTCCGCGACTTCGTGGATCCCGACCTGCTCCCGCTGGCTCCCCGAATCCGGCTGTTCGGCACGATGGACGACTACGTCTCCCGGTACGTCGAGCACCCGAAACTGCGGCAACTCCTCGAATACACGCTCGTTTTCTTAGGTGGCTCACCGCACAACACGCCGGCGCTGTACAGCATTATGAGCCACGTCGATCTGAACCTGAACGTGTTCTACCCCGGGGGCGGCATCGCGGGCGTGGTCGACGGCCTCGCCGACCTCGCGCGAGAGCAGGGGGTCGAGATCGAGACCGGAGTCGAGGTCCAGGCGATCACGGGCGCCGCCGGCGACTTCGTGCTCCAGACGGACGCGGGCCCCTGCGAGTCCGAACTCGTCGTCAGCAACGCGAACCCGGCCTACACGGAGCGGGAGTTACTCCCGCCGACGGCCCGGTCGCACGACGCCGACTACTGGGAGTCGCGGACCTACGCGCCCTCGGCGTACCTCCTGTATCTCGGCGTCGAGGGCGATGTCGACCCGCTTGCGCACCACACGCTCGTCTTCCCCACCGACTGGGACGACCACTTCGAGGCCATCTTCGAGGAACCGCGCTGGCCGGACGATCCGGCCTATTACCTCTCTGTGACCTCTCAGACCGACGACGACGTCGCGCCCGACGGGCATCACGCCGTCGTCGTTCTCGTCCCCATCGCTCCCGGACTCGACGACGGGCCGGAGATCCGCGAGCGCGTTCGCGACACGATACTCGACGATCTCGCAGCGACCACCGGGGTCGACCTCCGCGATCGGATCGTCGTCGAGGAGGCGGCCTGCGTCAGCGACTTCGCGGCGCGGTACGACGATCCGCGCGGGTCGGCGATGGGACTGGCGCACACGCTCTCACAGACCGGGCCGTTCCGGCCGGCTCACCGGGCCGGACTGGACGGACTCTTTTACGCCGGCGCCTACACCGCACCGGGCATCGGGATGCCGATGTGTCTCATCAGCGGCGAACACGCCGCTGAAGCGCTCCTGGAGGAATATCCACGGGCTGCTGATCGCCCGCAACCGACCGTAAAATAACTATAGAGCATATATTCTGAGAATTTACTACCATAAGTCATATTAGGGGCGAAATCGACTGTCAAGACGACAAATGACTGAGGACCGAATTCTGACGACGCACATCGGAAGTCTCCCGCGAGCGCCGGACCTGCTCGAACTGCTGAAGCGTCGCCAGGAAGGGGAGGACGTCGACGAAGACCAGTGGCACGAGACGGTCGTCGAGGCCACCGAACACACCATCCAGAAGCAGGCCGACATCGGCCTCGATATCGTGAACAACGGCGAGCAGCCGCGCGTCTCGTTCAACTGGTACGTCGCCAATCGCCTGACGGGCATCGGAGACGAACGCGACGCGCCGCTGTGGGACGACCTCGCTGACTTCCCCGGCTACGCCGATGACGCGTTCTCTGCGGAGGGGATCGACCTCACGAAGCAGCCGTCAGTGGTGGGCCCCGTCGAGTACGACGGTGAGGCGGCCGCCCGCGAGGAGATCGACACGTTCTACGACTGCTTGGCGGAGTCCGAGGCCGACTTCGAGGGGACATTTATCACCGCCGCGTCACCCGGCGTCGCGGCGGCGACGCTCGTCGACGACCACTACGGCTCCCACGAGGAGTTCCTCTCGGTCGTCGGCGACGCCCTCAAGCAGGAGTACGAACTCATCGCGGAGACCGGCGCGACGCTCCAACTCGACGCGCCCGATCTGCTGACGACCGGGCACCGCGGCTTCGGCGACCGCCCCATCGAGAAGCTCAAACCCGTCGTGCGGATGCACGTCGACGCCCTCAACGAGGCCACTGAATCGATCCCCGACGAGCAAATCCGGGTCCACACCTGCTGGGGGAGTTACGAGGGGCCGCACCACCGCGATAAGCCGCTCGAGGCGGTCTTACCGATCCTCTACGACATGAACATCGGCGGGCTCTCGATCGAAGAGGCCAACCCCCGCCACCAGCACGAGTACCGCGTCTTCCGCGAGCACCCCCTCCCCGAGGACTGGACGCTCATCCCCGGCGTCGTCGACGTGAAGACCAACGTCGTCGAGCACCCGGAGGTGATCGCCGACCGCCTAGAGCGCGTCGCCGACGCAGTCGAGGACCCCTCCCGGATCGTCGCCGCGCCGGACTGCGGATTCGACACGCAGGCGGGCCTCGCGATGGTGCACCCCGACATCGCCTGGAAGAAACTCGACGCGCTCGTCGAGGGCGCGGCGGTCGCGACCGAGCGGCTCTTCTGATCGCGCCGGCTGCCACTCCCGTTGCTGTCGCGCCCGGACGGATCCTCCCCCGCCACGGGCGTCGAGCAGTCACTGACCACCACCGGCGGCCGGTCGTCGCCGGCGAATAGTTTTTTGCCTCCGTTGGGATTGTACCCGATATGGACGATCCGATCCGGACGCTGTTCGTTGTCGAAGATCCGGGAGCCGACCCGAGCGGTCCGGACCGGTTAGCGCGTGCGAGCGACTGTATCGAAGTGACGACAGAGCCGGTAGCCGACGCGATCGAACACCTGTCGACGTCGGAGGTCGACTGTGTCGTCGCCGACTACGACCTCCCGGGGTACGACGGGTTGGCGTTTCTGGAGGCGGTCCGAGACTCACACCCTCAGGTGCCGTTCGTGCTGTTCACCGACGACGGTTCCGAGCAGCTCGCCGGGGCGGCCGTCGCCGCCGGCGCGACCGGCTATCTGCCGAAGTCCGAGGATCCGGACACCTACCAGACGCTCGCTGCGCGGATCGAAGAGAGCGTCGATCGGGTCCGCGGCAGCGTGGGCCCCGGCCTGGAAGGCCAGACGACGATCGAACTGCTCAGTGACCTCTATGCGGTCACCACCGATACCGAACTCACGTTCGAGGAGAAGATCACACGGCTGCTGGGACTGGGCTGCGATCGGCTCGGGCTCGCGTACGGGTTCCTCTCGAAGATCGATCCCGGGGACGGAGACGAGACCGACGGCACCCAACGAATCGTGCTGTCACACGGCGACCACACCCTGCTTCAGCCGGGCTCGTCGTGTCCGCTTTCGGAGGCGTACTGTCGGAAGACGATCCAGAGCGACGGCCTGCTTGCGGTCTCGGACGCGCTCAGAGAGGGCTGGGCCGATGACCCGGCCTACGACGTCTTCGAACTCGGCAGTTACATCGGAGGGAAGGTGATCGTCAGCGACGAACTCTACGGAACGCTCTGCTTCGCGTCGACGGATCCCCGCGGCGCAGCGTTCACCGACGCCGAGCGGACGCTCATCCGCCTGATGAGCAAGTGGGCGAGTTACGAACTCGAACACGACCGCGTGACGTCCGAACTCGAACGGCAGAACGAGCGTCTCGAGGACTTCGCGAGCGTCCTCGCGCACGACCTCCGGAATCCGTTGAACGTCGTCGACGGCCGGCTCGAACTGGCGCGAGCGGAGTGCGATAGCGAGCACTTGGCACCCATCGGCCAGTCGGTCGCCCGGATGGAGGTACTGATCGAAGACGTCCTCGACCTCGCCCGGGAGGGCCGGACCGTGACCGAGACAGCGTGGGTCGATCTGGCCGCGGTGGCCGAGGAGTCCTGGGACCACGTCGCGACGGCCGAAGCGACGCTCCAGATCGAAACCGACTACGCCGTGATGGCCGAGCGCAACCGGCTCAAGCGGCTCTTCGAGAACCTCTTTCGAAACGCCGTCGAGCACGCCGGCGAGACCGTGACGGTCACGATCGGGTCACTCGACGACGGGTTCTTCGTCGCAGACGACGGCCCGGGCGTTCCCGAGTCAGACCGTCAGCAGGTCTTCGAGCTGGGTTACACGACCGACGAGGACGGCACCGGGTACGGGCTGGCGATCGTGAGCGAGATCGTCGACGCTCACGGGTGGTCGATCGAGATCGGTGACAGCGACGACGGCGCCCGGTTCGAGATCCGCACGCGGTGAGCGCACCGGGGCTCGTCGGGCCGCCGAAGTTATCACGAGGAACCTGACTTAGTATATAAATCGGGCGCTCGTCCTCCCCCAGAATCGCCGGACGTGACGGCAGTATCCGACGGCACAACGCATATATGCGGTGAAATACCTATATACGGGTATGTCGCGGTCCGCGCTAGTCGGAAACGTCACGTCGATGCTCGAGGACGCCGGGTTCCTCGTGAGCGACCGCTGTGCGATCCGGCCAAAGAGTTTCGACGTCGCCGCGAGGCGGGGCGAGGACCTGCTTCTGTTGAAGGTCCTGGGGAACATCGACGCGTTCGACGGCACCACCGGCGAGGAGATGCGACGGCTCGGGACCTACCTCGAGGCGACGCCGATGGTGATCGGACTTCGAACTCGCGACGAGGACCTCGAACCGGGCGTCGTCTACTTCCGTCACGGCGTCCCGGTGTTGAACCCCGATACCGCGCTCGACCTCTTCGTCGAGGGCGTGCCGCCGCTCATCTACGCCGCGCCGGGCGGGCTCTACGTCAACATCGACGGCGACCTCCTCGCCGACGAACGCGAAGAACGCGGGTGGAGTCTCGGGCAGTTGGCGACCGAACTCGGCGTCTCGCGGCGCACCGTCTCGAAGTACGAGGACGGGATGAACGCCAGCATCGAGGTGGCCATCCAGTTGGAAGAGATGTTCGACCAGCCGTTCTCCAGCCCCGTCGAAGTGATGGACGGGGCCGAAGAGGTGCGAGACGCCGACCCGATGCCGGACGACCCCGACCCCGAGTCGGACGACCAGCACGTCGTACACGTGTTGACCCGGGCGGGCTTCACGGTCCACCCGACTGCCCGCGCGCCGTTCAAAGCCGTCAGCGAGGACGACGGGCGCCGGCGGGACTTCACGCCGATGCTCACGGGTCACTCCTCGTTCACGCGCAGCGCAGAGAAGCGCGCCCGGATTATGTCCTCGCTCGGCGAGGTCACCCGGACGCGATCGGTCTACTTCACCGAGGATCAATCCAAGCGCGACTCCGTCGAGGGGACGGCGCTGGTCAGCTGTGAGGAGTTGGCCGCGATGGACGATCCCGAACGGATCCGAGAACTGATTCGGGACCGCTCACAGGAACCGAGCGAGGCCTGACGGCCGGGTCGGGATGCTGTTTTCGGAAGTCGGGAGCGTAGCGCTCAGGACGCCTCGCCGTACGTCTTCTCCAGATAGGCGACAATGTCGTCGCTCTCCGGCATCCCGTCGACGTCGTTCGCCTCATCGACTAAGACCGGAACGCCGGTCTGGCCGCTGATCTCCTCGACTTCGGTCCGTTCCGCGTGCGCCGAGGGTACCATCACCGACTCGTATTCGAGGTCGAGGTCGGCGAGTTTGTCCTTCACCTTCGCGCAGTACGGACAGCCTTCGAGTTCGTACAGGACGAGATCTGACATCGGTATCCGCTATGGGGGCCCCGCTAATGAGTCGCCCGGTCCCGTGCGCCGGATGCGCACGTGAGCCGCCGCAGTCAGTCAATGAGTCGCTTCGCTCCGGCGGCGATCCGGCCTCGACGAGCCACCAGTTCGCCGCTCGCCCAGGCCAGTCCGACGAGCCCGGCACCGATGGCCCAGACGAACTCCCAGCCCGACATCCAGATCGGGCGAAGCCACGGCGTCACGTGTGCCCAGCGCGTCGCGAACTCGGTCATCGGTCCCTCCAGTAGCGTGCCCGAGAAGGTGGCGCGGATCCGCCCCGCGAAGCCGACGCTGTCGCTTCCGCCCGCCGTGAGATTGGCGCTGCCGGTAATGGCGTACTTCCCGCTCGCGTTCAGGTCCCGGATGGTCGGCCCGGAGGACTCCGGTCCGGTCCCGATCCGTTCGGCGTCGTAGGGGCCCCAGGTGGCGTAGTACTCCCAGACGACCTCCCCGGTCGGGGTGATCTCTATCACGCGGTGGTTCAGCGTATCGGTGACGAGCGTGTTGCCGTTCGGAAGCCGGTCGGCGTCCCGTGGCCAGTTCAGCGAGTCGGTGCCGACTTCCCAGGTCCGCACCCACTCGCCGTTCTCTTTGGCGTACTCGACGACCCGGTTGTTGCCGCTGTCTGCGACCAGGATCGTCGGCGTGCCGTTCTCGCTCACGAGCCAGTCGGGGTTGTGCTGCTCGCGCATCACGTCGTACTCGTCGTCGGAGCCGAGTCGCTCGACGATCTCTTTGCTCTCCATATCGACGACGATCGCCTGATCGAAGTTGCGCGGCGACAGCAACAGGCGGTTCTCGCCGACGGGATCGACGTCGTTGACGTGCGACCAGTCGTCGTTGTAGCCGCCGTCGGTGCTCGCCGGGAAGTGGTTCTTGAAGTACCACTCCCACGTGATCTCGTCGGTCGAGCGGTTGTAGACGACGACTCGGTCGTCGCTCACCCCTGCGGATTCGTTCCACTCCCGCATATTCGCGATCGCGATGCGGTTCTCTCCGATGGCAGTCACGTCGTGGGTATCGGTCATGTTGAACCGCTTCTCCCAGACGCGCTCTTGGGTGTCGGGATCCAACTCGAAGACGAGCGTGTCGCCGGCGCGCGGCGAGGAGACAAGCAGATTGCCGTTCGGCAGCGGGTCGACGTCGAAGAACCACGCGTCGCCGCCGACCTCGTCGTCGTGCGTCCACTCGAGGTCACCACGTCGACCCACCGAGATCACCCGCGCGGGCTTCTTCGGGTTGGTGTTGCCCTGGAACGTGTATCCCTGGGTACTGATGACGGTCGAGTCGTTCGCGGGGCTCGTGATCGTGCCTTGCTCCAGACTCGTCTCTTCGGCGGGGTCGTAGGTCAGTGCGGAGACCGCAGACGGCGCGAGGAGTCCGAGAACGAGCAGCAACGCAACGGCGCGCACCGCAGTCGTCCGAGAGATCGAGAGCGGAGTCACACGAGCGATTCGGGATGTGGCTCCTGAATCTCTTGCGGTCCGCAGCCCGCAGCGGCCCGGGCGGATCGCCGTTACACCTGCGCGGTGAGGATCCCGCCGGTCCGCACGACGAAGTAGACGACGAACGCGCCCGCCAGCGCCCAGTGGCCGAGTCGAACGTCCCTGCGTTCGCCGGCGGCGAGTTTGATCAGGGGGTATGAGACGATCCCCGCGGCGATGCCGTACGCGATAGAGTACGCGAAGGGCATCACGAGGATGGTCATCCCGGCCGGGATCGCCTGCGTGAGGTCGTTCCACGCGATGTCGACGACGTTCCTGAGCATCACGACGCCGATGACGACCAGGGCGATGTGGGAGGCGTACTGCGGGATCGCCGCCGCGAGCGGCACGATCGCCAGCGAGAGGACGAACAGCACGGCGACGGTGAGCGCGGTCAGTCCGGTTCGACCGCCTTCCTCGACGCCGGTAGCGGACTCGATGTACGTCGTGACCGTCGAGGTCCCGAGCATCCCCCCGACGGTGGTGCCGATAGCGTCAGCCATCAGCGGTTTGTCGATGTCGGGGAGATTTCCGTCTTCGTCTAGGAAGCCGCCGGCCTGACCGACTCCGACGAGCGTGCCCGCAGTGTCGAAGAAATCGACGAAGAAGAACGTGAAGACCACGAGGGCGAACGTGAACGCCTCGACCTGCGCGAGTCCCGAGACGAACGCCCCGGCCAGCGGCGTGATGTCGTAGGTGACCGACGTCGACCCGGCCACGAGACCGGCCTCCGGCGTGATCGGGCCGAACGTGGTGATCGCCCACCCGACGACCGTCGTCCCGAGGATCCCGAGGATGATCGACCCCGGGACGTTCCGGGCGTAGAGCGCGAACGTGAAGAACAGTCCGACGACGGAGATGATCGCGACCGGGTCCGACGCGACCGAACCCAGCGTCACGAGCGTCGTGCCGTCGTCGACGACGATGCCCATCGCCTGGAGGCCGATGATCGCCAGAAAGAGCCCGATGCCGGTTCCGACGGCGAACTTGACCGGTTCCGGGAACAGGCCGATGACGTACTCTCGGGCACCGATCGCGGTCAGGATGATGAAGATGATTCCTTCGACGACGACGGCAGCGAGCGCCGTCTGCCAGGGGATGCCGAGTGCGCCGACGACCGTGAACGCGAAGAACGCGTTGAGACCGAGCCCCGGGGCCTGTGCGAACGGGCGGTTGGCGTAGACCGCCATGACGAACGTCGCCGTCGCGGCCGCGATGATCGTGACCACCGCGATCATCGACTGGACCTCCCCCGCCGACATCCCAGCGATCGCGATGCCGTCGGGGCCGGGGATCCCCGGTTGATCAGTCAGGATCGAGGGGTTGACGACGACGATGTACGACATCGTCAGGAACGTCGTCACCCCGGCGAGAATCTCGGTCCGGACCGACGATCCGTGTTCTTGCACATCAAAGAAACGTTCGAGGGATTCAGAGACTCCCATAATGCACGTCTGAGCATACCTTCGATGAAACCGATAAGGGTTTCTATCGGGATCGACAGCCGCTCAGGCCGCTCACTCGGCGTCGAACGTCGAGAGCGCACCCACCGGAGCGTCGGTGAGTTCACGCGCTCGCCCGGTCCCCTCGTCTCCGACCGCGATGAGCGCGAAGACGCCCGTGACGTCGGCTCCCGCCTGCGCCACGATGTCGAGGAGCAGTTCCTGTGTCTCACCCGAACGGATGAGGTCGTCGACGACGAGGACGTTCTCTCCGCGGGCGATGGCCCGGCTCGGGAGGTAGTAGGTGAGTTCGATCCCGGAGGCGAGGCGCTGGCGCGACTCGATGAACTCTTCGACGGCCGTCTCCTTGGATTTCTTCGCGTACGCGACGCGGGCGTCGAAGTAGCCGGCCATCGCCGCGCCGAGCGTGATGCCGTCTGTCGCGGCGGTCAGGACGACGTCGGGGCGCTCGAAACCGAGCGCGTTGGCGGCGACCGGAGCGACGAGATCGAGGAAGGACTGATCGAAGACGATACTGGAGTTGTCGACGTATCCCTCGTCGTCGAACTCGACGCGGGCGCGCAGTTCTGCGGCGAGTGCGTCGCGACCGACGCCGTCGACGACGTCGCGGGCGCGCTCGATGCCCGGGAGGACGTGCCCGTTGACGTACCGGTTGAGATCACCGGGGGGAAGCTCGGTGAGTTCGGCGAGTTCGTCGTACGTCCGGGTCTCCTTGAGCATCCGAAGGACGGCGACAGCCTGCAGTTGGAAGGCCGCTTTCTCCGCTCTGTTCATATCACGATGTGCGAAGGTACGCAAGTATGAATACGTCGATACGGAACGCCCGCGAAATAACCACGAACGTGGTCAGACACCGCGCGGCTGGGGCCTCGACTACTCAGTTCGACTCGTCGGCCAGCAGATCCTCGGCCGTGACGAGCGCGTCGAGTGCCACGTCGGCCTCGGCGAGTCGCTCCGCTGCGCCCTCCTGTCGGTCGACGACGACGCAGACGCGATCCACGACTGCGCCCGCCTCGCGCAGCGCTTCGACCGCATCGAGCGCGCTCTTGCCGGTCGTGGCGATGTCTTCGAGGACGACGACCTCCTCGCCGTCGGCGAGTCGGCCTTCGATACGGTTGCCGGTGCCGTACTCTTTGGCTTGCTTCCGCGCGATGACGTAGGGCTTCCCCGTCTCGACGCTCGTGACGGCGACGAGCGGGACGGCACCGAGGGCGACGCCGGCGAGCTTCTCCTCGGTGAGCTCCGCCGCGAACGCCTCGGCGATGAGGTCGAGGCAGTGCGGGTCGGTCTCGAAGAGGTACTTGTCGACGTAGTACTCCGAGGTGCCGCCGTGCGAGAGTTCGAACTCTCCGAACTTGACAGCGTCCGCGTCGCGGAGCGCGGCGATGAGTTCGTCGTTCGTCATTAGCCACAAGAGCGCGTGGGAGGCGTTTAAACGGGACGGTTCGGGTCAGCGGCGGACCCAGCCAGCCGTCGAGCCACACAGAAACGAACAGCGGCGTCACAGGCAGTCCCCACAGAAGGCCACACTATCGCGGTGCGGCCGGAGTGCGGAAGCGGAGCGGTGGCGGTAGCGGAAGCGGAGTCGCTAGGTGGCAGACCGCGAGGCACGCAGAGCGAGCCGAGCGGCCTTTTTCCCTCCAGGTTTTTGTCGGGGGTTCGAGGCCGCGCTTCGCGCGGCCGAGGACCCCCGAGAAAAAGGTGGGTTAGTAGGGCTCGTCTTTCAGCCCGAGCACGTACGCGACGACGTTGGTGGCGACGTGCAACACCGGTGTGAGGACGACGACGACGCCGAGCACGGGGAGGGAGAACGTCGTACTGAACCACGCGAAATCCAAGAGTGCGGCGCAGCCGAGCGCGCCGGCGACGAAATCGAGTTGATCGACGACCGGGAACGACGCCCCGCGTTCGCGGCCGGTCCGGCGCTTGAGGAACGAGGCCGTGATGTCGCCGAGCATCGCGCCGAACGCGAGGCCGAACGCCGCCGTGACCGGAAACGTCGGGACGGCGACTCCCGTCGTTCGGAGGACGACCGGCGCGAGGGCGGTGAGAGCCTGTGCGAGGACGAAGCCGGCGAGGGTGCCGACCGCCGTCCCGCGCCAGGTCTTTCCATCGCCCAGGAGGCGGCGACCGCCCATCGTCCGACCGCTGTCGATCGGCGTGCCCCCGCCGGCGAGGACGGCGACGTTGTTGGGAACGTACGCGGGCAACATCGCCCAGAACGCGACGGCCACCAGCTCGAGCAGCATAGTACCGCGTCCAGCGGGCGACCACAAAAGTGTCCACGGTTCGCGCGTCGCGTCCGCCGATCCCGTGTCGACCGTCGACGGAATCGGGGTGCTTCCGCTCGACCGGTCGCGTCAGGTCGCCTCCTCGAGCGAGTCGAATCCGTCCCAGCATTGACAGTCGAGATCTTCCAGGGAATCGACCTCGTCGGGGAGGTCAGAGATCGGCATCCCATCGCCGTAGCGTTCGCACCCGTCGGTGTGGATGGAAAAGTCGTCGGTCGACATCACGGGCATAGCCGTCGTTGGACGTGGTCACGCAAAAGTGTTCAGGCCGCGCCACGGCTCTGCGATTACTCGACGAGCGCCGCGATATGACGGGGAGCCGATCACGACGTCGCAAGCGTGGGAAACAGACGATCTCGTCGGTCGCGAACGAGGTCGTCCGGCACGTGTCGGGCACCGCCATCGGCCGTGGCCTGTTCGACGAGACACGGTCTGGCCTCCGCAGGGCGGCAGCCTCTTTACCCCCGCGGGGGCAGTTACAGTCGACAGATGTCTTCGTGGAGGCGTGATTTCGCAAGCGGGCTGATCGTCCTGGCACCGGTACTCGTCATCCTGTTCGTCCTGAATTACTTCTACTCGCGGATCGTCGACCTCCCCGTCATTCAACAGCTCCCGGGTCCGATCGGGTTCGTCGTCGCCGTCACGGTGTTCGTGATGCTCGTGTTCTCCGTCGGCTACCTGATGCGGACCACCGTGGGACGGTTGTTCGAGTCGTATCTCGACGCGGCGATGAACCGGGTTCCGCTCATTCGCGTGCTGTACAACGCGTCGAAACTGGCCGTCGAAACGGCCGTCTCCGGTACCGAAGACCTCCAGAAGCCGGTGAAAGTCGAACCCTGGGACGGGATGCGAATGACGGCGTTCAAGACGGGCAAGACCACCGACGACGGGCGCGTGGTGCTGTTTATGCCGACCGCGCCGAACATCACGACTGGATTCGTGATGGAAGTCGATCCCGCGGACATCACCGAGACCGACGAACGCGTCGAGGAGGCCCTCACCCGAGTGCTGTCTGCCGGTTTCGGCGAAGAAGAGCGCACCCCACCGATCGATATCGACACCCGCTCTGAGGACTAGCCGTCCGCGACGAAAAGCTACAATTATTTGATTCGGCTCAAAGAGACACCTGTATGCCCTCCCCGCTCGACAGTCCGGTGGTTCGCTACGGAATGAGTCTGATGAGTGCCGCTGCGGTCGCGGTTGTCGCGTTTGCGTTTCTCGACGGCACGATACGCTGGGTCGCGCTCGGGATTGCGGCCCTCGAACTCGTGGTCACTCCCCAGATTCTGAAACAGGCGGCGTAGCACACCACACAGCGGTCGCCGTCGGCCCGTTGTGCTGGACGCCGATCGCGCTAGCGTCGGGAGTCCGACTCAGACGTAGGTGAACCACTCGTCGTGGTCGTCATTCCGCCGCTCGACCAGATCGAAGAACGCCTGCTGGAGTTCCTCGGTAACGGGGCCGCGCGATCCGTTGCCGATCTCGACGTTGTCGACCTTGCGGATCGGCGTCACCTCCGCCGCGGTGCCCGAGAAGAACAGTTCGTCCGCCGTGTTGAGTTCGCCGCGGGAGATCGTCGCCTGGTCGTGGACCGTGTAGCCCCGCTCGCGAGCCAGTTCGATCACGGTGTTCCGGGTGATGCCGTCGAGGATGCTCTGGGCGAGGCCAGGGGTGTAGATTTCCCCGTCGCGGACGAGGAAGATGTTCTCGCCGGGGCCCTCGGCGACGTTGCCCTCCTTGTTGAGGACGATCGCCTCGGTGTAGCCGTTTCGGCGGGCCTCCTCGCCGGCGAGCATCGAGTTGACGTAGAGACCGGTCGTCTTCGCGTTCGTGGGGATCTGACTGGAGGCGTGCTTGCGCCACGAGGAGATCATCACTTCGACGCCCTCTTCGAGCGCGGCTTCACCCAGGTACGTACCCCACGGCCACGCCGCGATCGCGACGTTCACGGGGTTGTCCTTCGGGCTGACGCCGAGCGATCCGTACCCGTAGAAGGCCACCGGGCGAATGTAACACGACTCCAGTTCCTCGCGACGGACGAGTTCGAGTGTCGCCTGGGTGAGTTCCTCACGGGAGTACGGTAACTCCATATCGTACGGCTTCGTCGACTCGAAGAAGCGATCGAGGTGCTCCTCCCAGCGGAAGAGCGCTGGACCGTTCTCGGTGTCGTAGCAGCGGACGCCCTCGAAGACGCCGCTCCCGTAGTGGAGACCGTGCGTGAGAACGTGAACCGTCGCGTCGTCCCAGTCGACGAACGAACCGTCCTGCCAGATCGTATCGACGTCCATCTCGTCGAATCCCATATACTCCCGAATTGCACCCTGGGGTATATAACAGTAAGCGAACGAGGCGCTGGGGGTTCAGCGTCGGTACGGGTGCGGCACCGCGGTGTTCGGTCACGCCCGGGTCACGGGCGCACCGTCCTCAGTTACTCCAACCGCTCGATCAGTGCCGCGCCCTCGACGTAGACGAAATCGTTACGACGCGCGTACTCGCGCGCGGCGGCCGGCGTCCGCGCACCGCCGGACTCCTCGTCCAGCATCTCACAGACGACGACCGCGGGAGGGAGCCCCGCGGCGTCCGCGAGCGCGAGGCCCAGTTCGGTGTGCCCGCGGCGGTCCGACAACAGGTCGGGCGCGCCTCGGAGCACGTGCACGTGGCCGGGCGTCCGGAAGTCGGCCGCGAAGTCCTCGGCGTCGTAGTTGCCGGTACTCGCCTGCTTTGCGACCCCCGCGAGCCGACGGATCGTGAGCGCACGGTCGTCGTCAGTGATGCCGGTGAAGGTCTCCCGGTGGTTCACCGGCAGCGAGAACGACGAGCGATCGTCGTAGCCGAGTTCGTGATCCGCGGCCGCCGGGTGATCGAGTTCGTCCTCCAGGAACGGAAGTTCGATCGTCTCCGCGACGTCGTGAGAGACGGCCGCACAGATCAGTCCGCCCGCGTCGGCCCGGAGGTGGACGATAGCCTCGGCGTCGACCGCGCCGCCCGGATAGATGATGTCGGTCTCGCCTTCGCGATCGGCAGCGTCGTGGACGAGCACCGGTTCGCCGCGACGGAACGCGTCGATGGCCCGATCGACAGCGCTCGCGCCGTCGCCCTCGGCGTCGCTCGTGACGTCGGTCGTCGTCCGCGTCATTCGACCGCCTCCACGTCGACCGTCACCGTGTCGCCGTCCGCGAGGTCCAGATCGTCGCGGAGTCGGACCGGAGCGATGATCTCCAGTTGGGTCTCGTCGTGATGCGTGCGCTCGGGGACGATGATGTGGGTCGGCTCGGCGGTTCCGTCCTCGGCAGCGACGGTCGCGGCGTAACAGGTCGCGGGGCCAAACGTCCGTTCCTCGTCCTCCCAGCCGTCGATCGGAACCCCCGACAGCGACGCCATCGCCGAGCGCGATCGGATGCTGTCCTCCGTGAGATCGACGTTGAGCGTGCCGGGGAAGGGCTCGTAGCCGAGGCGCTCTGTGAACTGCTCCATATAGCCCGGCAGCGAAATGTAGTGTCGCCCCTCGCCCATCCCGCTCGTGACCGTCCCCTCGAGTTCGACCGTCGAGGGGTCCGTCCCCTCGAAGATTCGCCGGTAGTGAGAATATTCGCGGTGCAGGGCGGCTTCGCCCGATTCCGTGAGCGATACCCACTGCCCGTCGGCGACGACGTCGCGTTCGACGTGTCCGGCTTCTTCGAGGCGCTGAAGCCGTCGCGAAGCGGTCTGACTCGACGCGTCGAGCCGCGACGCGAGGCTGGAACAGGAGATCTTGACCGGCTCCGACCGACCGCCTTCGAGCGCGACGAATTTCAGCGCCGCCAACTCGTCGTGGCCGACGGTGGAGACTGCCGATTCTGACATTATCGGTACTTGGGAGTGGCCCCTGTTAAGAATAACGGCTTTGAGAAGCGTAACAGAATCGTTACACGAGCGGCATCAGTGAATCCCGGATTCGAGACTTAGTTCAGGCTTGCACCAGGCCGGTGGTAAAAGCGTCGGTGCAGCGGTCTCCGCGGAAGCCGGTGAGGCTCGCGGCCGTCGCCCTCCGCGAAGCGTTCGGAAAGGCCTTTAGTCGCCGTTCGACAACGGCGGGTATGTTCAGAGCCTTCCGCTCCGAGGTCGCGGCCGCGGTCGAGTCGGCGCTGACTGCGCTCGACCTCCCGACCGACGACCTCGGCGTCGAGGAACCGCCGGCGGAGATGCCGGCGACGCTGGCCTCGAGCGTCGCGTTCCGCCTCGCCAGCGAGGTGGGTGCGCCCCCGCCGTCGGTCGCCGAAGACGTCGCCGCTGAGATCGATGCCGACGACTACGAGTACGTCGCCCACGTCGACACGCAGGGCCCGTACGTGAACTTCTACGTCTCGGAGGCGTACTACGCGGATACGCTGACCGCCGGACGAGACGAGGCGTACGGCGAACTCCCCGCGACGGGGAAGTCCGTGGTCGTCGAACACACCAGTGCGAACCCGACCGGCCCGGTCCACGTCGGACGTGCGCGCAATCCGATCTTCGGCGACGCTGTCGCCCGGCTGCTCGAGTACGCGGGCAACGACGTGGAGACGCACTACTACGTCAACGACGCTGGCCGACAAATCGCGGTGTTCACGTGGGCCTACGAGACGTTCGACGAGTCGGAACTCCCCGAACCGGAGCGTGACCGGGCCGACTACGACCTCGTCCGGTACTACCGCGAGGGCAACGCCTTCCTCGAGTCTGCCGACGAGGCGGACGTCGCGGCCGCCGAGGCGGAGATCGCCGAGATTATGCAGGGACTCGAGGCGGGCGACGAAGACACCTACGAGCGGGTCGCGACCGTCGTCGATCAGGTGCTCGGCGGGATGCGGACGTCGCTCGAACGCCTGCCCGCGACGTTCGACGAGTTCGTCAAAGAGACCACGTTCATCCGAAACGGCGACGCCGACGAGATCGTCGCGCGCCTGAAGGAGTCCGACCACGCCGTCTACGAGGAGGACGCCTGGCAACTGGATCTCTCCGCGTTCGATCTCGAGAAGAACCTCGTCTTCCTCCGCTCGGACGACACCACGCTCTATACGACCCGCGACCTCGCACACCACGAGTGGAAGTTCGAACACTTCGACGAAGCGGTCACCGTGCTCGGCGAGGACCACAAACTCCAGGCCGAACAACTCGAAGCCGCACTGGAGATCCTCGGCAACGACACCGACCAGTTGCGACAGACGTTCTACTCGTGGGTGAACCTCCCCGAAGGCGGAATGTCGACCCGCGAGGGGACCGGCGTGGATCTCGACGACCTCCTCGACGAGTCGGTGCAGCGCGCTCGCGAGGAAGTCGAAGACCGTCTCGACTCGCGGATCAGGAACGACGAACTCGACGAAGCAGACATCGATCGGATCGCTCGACAGGTCGGGCTCGGGGCAGTCCGCTACGACATCGTCTCGAAACAGCCCACCAAGGGGATCACCTTCGAGTGGGAGCGCGCGCTCGACTTCGAGGCCCAGTCGGCCCCGTACGTCCAGTACGTCCACGCGCGCTGTTGCGGTATCGAGGGCGAAGCCGCTGACGCGGGCATCGAGCCCTCGGCCGACGTCTCGGTCCTCGACAGCGATGCCGAACTGGCGCTCCTCGAAGACGTGGCGCGGTTCCCGGTCGTGATCGAGCGCGCCGCAGCCGACCTGGAACCGCACGTCGTCGCGACGTTCGCCCGGGAGTTCGCAGAGACGTTCAACACCTTCTACCGCGAGTGTTCGGTGCTCAACGCCGAGGACGACGCGGTCGCGGCTGCCCGACTCGGCCTGGTCGAGGCCGCCCGCCACACGGTGGCCAACGCGCTCGACGTCCTCGGAATCGAGGCCCCGGAGTCGATGTAGCACGGGCCCGTCCGGGGCCGCTCGATGCGACTACAGGAGCGGTGCGACCGGGCCGACCGTGGCCGGAAGCAGCGAGCCGCCGACGGCGAACACCGTCGCGGCCCCCGCACCCAACGCCAACAGTAGGAATACGACGACCCACCAGAAGGGAACACCCGAATTTTTCTCTGCCATACCGACGACTCACCGCACCCGCATAAAAGAAGGTCCCGCTTCGCCGCGCGGCGTCGACGAACGACACTTCATCCGAAGAACCGGCTGAACAGGCCGCTCGCACCCTCGTCGTCTGACTCCTCGTCGTTGTCATCCACAGACGGGGAGGTGTCGCCCTCAGGGCCCTGTTGCTCGTCCGCGTCGACTGCGTCGGACGCCGCGTCACTGGTCGCGTCCGGCGCGGCCGTGCCCTCGACCGCCTCGTCGCTCGCGTCGGCACTCGCCTCCTCGGAACCGTCCTCGTCGGCCAGCGAGGTCGTGTAGACGCCGCTGTCGGGACTGTCAGCCGCAGCGGCCTCGCTGCCCGACTCGATCTCCTCGGGTTCGGCGGGTTCGACGAGGGGCTCGGACACAGCGCGCGCCACATCGTCGCCGTTGGACGGCTCCGCTTCGTCGGGACTGTCCGCAGCACCCGCCTCCTCCATCGCTTCGACCGTTTCCGGATCGAGATCGGACTCGTGGGAGCCGGCGACGACGATGTCTTCCTCTCCGGTGTCGACCGCGGGCGCATCGGTGCCTGCGGTCTGTGTGTCGTCGCCGTCGGTGGGGGCCTCCTGAGCGCCGGCCGACGCCGCGCCCGACTCCACCTCGTCCGGCTCCACTCCGTCCGATTCGGTGGCGCCTGTCTCGGCCGCATCTGGCTCAGTCGTATCAGACCCGGCCGTATCCGATTCGGCCGCATCCGGCTCAGTCGTATCAGATCCGGCCGTATCCGATTCGGCCGCATCCGGCTCAGTCGTATCAGACTCGGCCCCATTTGATCCCGCCGCATCCGAGTCGATCGCATCCGACTCGGGCGTCTCGGACTCCGTGGCTACGCTGTCGGGGCCCTCTCCCGTGGCTTCCCCCGCTTCGGCGTCGGTCTCGGCGGGGTCGTCGGTCGCGTCGGCCGACACCGAACCGGGTGCCGTGGCGCCGTCGTCGATCGTTTCGCCGGTCAGCGCCGTCGCGAGCGAGCGGAACGCCGCGGCCGCCTCGCTCCCGGGCGCGAACGTCGTGACCGCCTCGCCGGCGTCGGAGGCCTCCCGGATCGCGGCGGCGTCGGGGATCGTGCCCAGCACCGTCGCGTCGAGGCGGTCGGCCACGGCCACCGCGTCCGCGTCGCCCAGACTGGCCCGCGTGAGGACGGCACCTGCGATGTCCACGTCGAGTTGCTCGGCGACCTGGCGAGTCTTGTCCGTGTCGCCGAGCGCGTCCCGGTTCGGCGTCGAGACGAGCAGCACCTCGTCGACGTAGGTCAGCGGAAGGACGGTGTCGTTGCTCAACCCCGCGCCGGTGTCGAGGACGACGTACTTGTACTGGTCGGCGAGCGTATCCAGCACCGCCTCCAGTCCCTCGGGATCGGCACGTGAGAACGCGTCGAGGTCGGGCGATCCGGGGACGACCGCCAGCCCGTGGGGCCCCTCCCGGATCGCCTCCTCGATCTCGGCTCCGTCGGAGTCCCCCGCGTCGTCCGAGGCGCTCTGTGCGTCGCCGGCGAGGACGTCGTGGAGCGTCACCTCGCCGACGGAGACGCCGAGCGTCGCCGTGAGGTTCGCCATCCCCAGATCACCGTCCACGACGGCGACGCTCGATCCCGCGGCGGCGAGCGTCGCCGCGAGATTTGCCGCCGTCGTCGTCTTACCGACACCCCCTTTCGCACTGACGACTGCGTACACACGGCCCATTGTCTTATCTGAGACTCCCGCGTCGGGGTTATAAATCTGTCCGGGGATGTGGCCGTCTGGCGGACAGATCCGGTGCGAACCGGAGTACATCCCGTAGTCGCAGGTTACTTACCCGCTGGAAGGTCTATTAATAGTAATGAGTACCGACGCCGAAGAAGTAAACGAGGACCGTCGGAAGTACGAGTTCCGGAAGGTCATCGAGGAACTCAAAGAGTACGAGGGTTCCGGGACCCAACTCGTCACCATTTACATCCCCGAGGACAGGCAGGTCTCCGACGTCGTCGCCCACGTCACCCAGGAGCACTCGGAGGCGTCCAACATCAAGTCCAAGCAGACTCGGACGAACGTCCAGGATGCACTCACGTCGATCAAGGACCGACTCCGCTACTACGACACGTACCCGCCCAAGAACGGCACCGTTCTGTTCTCCGGCGCGGTCGACGCCGGCGGGGGCCAGACGGATATGGTGACGCGCGTGCTCGACAGTCCGCCCGAACCCATCCAGTCGTTCCGCTATCACTGCGACTCGAACTTCCTCACCGAGCCCCTAGAGGAGATGCTGACCGACAAGGGCCTCTTCGGCCTGATCGTCCTCGATCGCCGTGAGGCGAACGTCGGGTGGCTGAAGGGCAAGCGCGTCGAGCCTGTCAAGTCCGCCTCGTCGCTCGTCCCCGGGAAGCAGCGGAAGGGTGGTCAGTCAGCCCAGCGGTTCGCCCGCCTCCGACTCGAAGCCATCGACAACTTCTATCAGGAGGTCGCGGGGATGGCCGACGACCTGATGGTCCCGAAGCGCCACGAACTCGACGGCATCCTCGTGGGCGGCCCCTCGCCGACGAAAGACGAGTTCCTCGACGGCGACTATCTCCACCACGAACTGCAGGACCACGTCGTCGGGAAGTTCGACGTCTCTTACACCGACGAGTCCGGCCTCTACGACCTCGTCGACGCGGCCCAGGACGTCCTCGCCGACCAGGAGGTGATGAAGGATAAATCCCAGATGGAGGAGTTCTTCGAGCAGCTTCACACCGGCGAGAAAGCCACCTACGGATTCGGTCCGACGCGTCAGAACCTGATGATGGGCGCGGTGGATCGCCTCCTCCTCTCGGAGGATCTCCGTTCGGACGTCGTGGTCTACGAGTGTCCGAACGATCACGAGGAGTACGAAGTCATCGACAGCCGACACGACGATCCCGGACACGTCTGTAGCGAGTGCGGCGAGGAGGCCGAGAAGACCGATCGCGAGGACGTGATCGAGCACCTGATGGACATCGCCGAACAGCGCGGGACCGAGACGAAATTCATCTCTACGGACTTCGAGAAGGGCGAACAGCTCTACGACGCCTTCGGCGGCGTCGCGGGCATCCTGCGGTACTCGACCGGCGTCTAAGGCGCACCTCTTGCTGTCTTCGCCACGTTGCGTCCTTTCACACGCAGTTCGCGCCTCGACAGAATGGCCCGAGACACGTGCGTGCAGACTGCTTGCCCCCGGCTCGGGTCCGTTCGTACGCGTTCGTGCGTACTTCTATACGTGGGACCGTCGTCGTGTCCCCTATGCGAGAGTTCACCCTCCGAGCTGACGATACGGGCACCCTCGAACTCGTCTGTGAGCGGGCCGACAAAGAGGCCCCCGCACCGAGTATTCGGTCGTTCGCGGAACGCGACGAGTTCGGGCTTCTCATCGATGATCTGACGCCCGGAGAGCAGGTAGTGCTGTTCGTCAACGACACCACCTCTGAAGAGTAGCTCTGCGGGACGTGTCCGTCTCCGGTCGTTCGGTGGGATCGATCGGCTCTCTCACACTGCTCGGGACTCAACCCATCCTGACCGGTTCGAGTCACGTACCGCCGAGACCTGTTTCAGTTCCCATCCGTCTATCCGCTCAGTAATCGAGCAGCGATTCGAGTTGTCGACGTCGACGCGCCAACTCAGCGTGCGGGTCGACGGCGTCGTCGGCCGCGAGCCGATCGAGCGTCAGGAAGACGTCCGCGCCGCCACGCTCGGCGTGTTCGACGAACGCTTCGATCGCCGCGCGGTTCGTCGCTAGCGAGTCGAGGTGTCCGAGCACGAGCGCGACGGCGACCCGTCCGTCGCCGTCGGGAACCGCCTCGGGGAGGGTGGCGTCGTCGCTCTCGACCGCGTCGGCTGTCTCCGCCGCGACTGCGCTCGTCCGCAGACAGCGCGGGCAACTCCCGACGACCGCGGACGCTCCGGGCGCAAACTCCCTGAGTGGCGGCGGCACGTCCAGGGGGACGAGCGGGCGATCACAGTGCTGACAGTACGGGGCCATACCGGGGCTACGACCGCGGATCGGAAAGATGCTGTCGGTCCCCCGGCAATCTGCACGCACTGGATCGGTACCCATATTCACGCCGACACCGTAGCGTGCGGCGAGAATGGCATCACCGGCCCGCTCGCTAGACGACCCGCGCACGCACCTCCGGGCGCTCGGCGGCACGCTCCTCGTCGTCGTGCTCGTGGTGTTGCTCGCGGCGGTCTTCGTTTCGCTCGGCTATCCGCTTCTCGACGCTGCGGGCATCGCCCGCGAGAGTGCACTCGGCCTGGCGCTGCGGAGCGCCTTCCAGTTCGTCGGGTTCGGCGTCGCAGGCGTCGGCTACCTCGTCGCCACCGACCAGACCGAACTCGTGACCGTCCGGACGCCGACCCGGGAGGACGCGAAGTGGCTCGCCGGTGGGTTCGTGGCCCTCCTCGCGCTGTATCTGGGCGTGACGTCGCTGCTCTCCGTGTTCGGAATCGAGGGAGCCGAAAGCGCCATCGTCCAGCAGGGCAGCGACCAGCCGATCTACTTCCTGTATCTGGTCCCCGTGACGATCTTCCTCGTCGGCCCGACCGAGGAACTGATCTTCCGCGGCGTCGTCCAGGGGCTGTTCCGCCGGGCTTACGGCTCGGTGGTCGCCGTCGCGGGCGCGAGCGCGGTGTTCGCGGCGGTCCACGTGACCTCCTACAGCGGGCAGGGGCTGCTCGCGACGCTCGCCACGGTGCTGGTGCTCGGAGGCGTCTTGGGCGTCATCTACGAGAAGAGTCGGAACCTGGTGGTCCCCGCGATCGTCCACGGACTGTTCAACACGGTCCAGTTCGTGGCCGTCTACGCGACCTCGACGGGGCTCGTCAGCGGCTTCTGACGGTCGTCGGGCGTCAGGCCGGGTTCTTCCGCGCCAGTTCCGTGCCGCAGACCGGGCAGCGATCGCGGTTCTCCTCGAACTCTCGACCGCAACCCTGACATTGGAAGGTCCACTCGCGGGTCTCTGAGATGCCCTCGCGAGCGATGATCTTCACGGCGACGTCGACGTGATCCGCGACGTTCTGCATCGCGTAGTCGTCGGTGACGAGCGTGGCGTCGAGTTCGAAAGCCGCCGCGAGGAGTCGAACGTCGGTCTCAGAGAGCTCATCGGCGTCGCCGGTCTCTCTGGCCGCCCGCTGGATCTTCTCGACGGTCCCGGCGGCCGGAATGTGCACGTGCATTCCGGACCCTTCGTCGGCGTCGTAGCGGTACGACGCCTCTCCCTCCAGTTCCTCGCGAACCATCGGGATGGACGCAATCTCGTCAGTGGTGTGGTACTCGTGGATGAACGCGGAAGAATCGAGAACCTGCATCTGAATCTCCGTTCGCGGAAATTACTGTTGGACCACGACGCAGTCATCGACGCTCTTCACGCGAGAGACCGGGATCGCGAACTTCTGTTGGCCCTCGTCGGTCGTCGTCTCGAACCGATGCTGTTCCGGTCGGACGTTCTCGAACGGCGAGACGTAGAGGTCGCCGATCGTGCCCGTCTTGACGTCCATCTGGATGTTGTGCAGCTCGCCGATGTACGTCCCGTTCGACGTCATCACTTCCTTCCCGGAGAGGTTCTCCGCGAGTTCGTTCGGCATACCCCACGCTACTGCGCACGTCTACATAAACGCCACGGGCCGTCTGACGCGACGGTTGGCACGGTTCTCAGGCCCGCGACCGCCGACGCGCCTGCTTCTGTCCCCGGATGACGATGGACTTAACTACAGTCCAGCAGTCACCTATAGGTAAGGAACTTCTCCGGGGTGATTCTCTATGTCTGACACCGACTCCGACGCCGTCGACGGGGCCGAACCGGGCGGACTGCGGACGCCGATCGTCGCCGTCCTCGGCCACGTCGATCACGGCAAGACGACGCTACTGGACACGATTCGCGGCTCGGCGGTGAGCGAGGGTGAGGCCGGCGCCATCACGCAGCACATCGGCGCGACGGCCGTGCCCTTAGACACCGTCTCGGAGATGGCGGGCGACCTCGTCGACCCGACTGACTTCGACCTCCCGGGGCTGCTGTTCATCGACACGCCCGGACACCACTCGTTCACGACGCTGCGCTCCCGCGGAGGGGCCCTCGCGGACATCGCGGTCGTCGTCGTCGACGTCAACGACGGATTTCAGCCGCAGACGATCGAGGCGCTCGAGATCCTCCAGCGCACCGGCACCCCGTTCGTCGTCGCCGCCAACAAGATCGACACGACGCCCGGGTGGAACCCCAACGACGGACTGCCGATCCAGACGACCTACGAGAAGCAGTCCGACAGCGCGACGAGCCGCCTGGACGAGAACCTCTATGAGATCATCGGCGACCTCTCCGACGAGGGCTTCTCGGCCGATCTGTACTGGCGCGTCCAGAACTTCACGAAGAACGTGGGCGTCGTCCCCCTCTCGGCGATCACGAGCGAGGGCATCCCCGACCTGCTCGCCGTCCTGATGGGCCTCTCACAGCGGTACATGAAAGAGCAGATGGCTGTCGACGTCACCGGCCCTGGCGCGGGGACGGTGCTCGAAGTGAAAGACGAACGCGGCTTCGGGGCGACCGTCGACGTCGTGCTCTACGACGGGAGCATCCGCGCTGACGACGAGATCGTCGTCGGCGGACTCGATGGCCCGATCATCACCGAGGTCCGCGCCCTGCTGCAGCCCCGTCCCAACGCCGAGATCCGAGTCGAGAAGCGTTTCGACAAGGTCGACGAGGTCCGCGCCGCGGCGGGCATCAAAGTCGCCGCGCCCGAACTCGACGACGCGATGGCGGGCGCGCCGATCCGCGTCGTGAGAGATCAGAACCGCGAGGCCGTCATCGACGAAGTCGAGGCCGAACTCGCCGAGATCCAGGTCTCGACCGAAGAGGAGGGCGTCGTCGTCAAGGCCGATACGCTCGGGAGCCTCGAAGCGATGGCCAACGCCCTCCGGGAGTCGGAGATCCCGATCCTCCGCGCGGAGGTCGGCGACGTCGCCCCCCGAGACGTCGCGGTCGCCTCCACCGCGAACGAAGAGACGCACCGGGTGATCCTCGGCTTCAACGTCGACGTCCTCCAGAACGCCGAATCCGAACTGGAGGAGAGCGAGGTCCGACTGTTCGACGACGACGTCATCTACCAGTTGGTCGAGGAGTACGAGGGGTACGTCGAGGAGATCGAACGCGCACAGCAGGAGACAGTGCTGGACAAGATCGTCCGACCGTGTCGCTTCCGCATCCTCGAAGACCACGTCTTCCGGCAGTCGGATCCGGCGGTTGTCGGCGTCGAAGTCCTGTCCGGGACGCTGAAGAACAATCAGCGCGCCGTGAAGTGGGAGGGCAACGAGCCGACCCGCGTCGGACAGCTCTCGGGGATCCAAGAGCAGGGCGAAGACGTCTCCGAAGCCCGTTCGGGGTCGCGCGTCTCGGTCGCTATCGACGGCCCCACGGTGGGCCGCCAGATCGAGGAGGGCGACGAGTTGTGGATCGAACTGCCGGAGAAGCACGCGAAGATCCTCGAACAGGAACTGTCCGACGACATTCCGGCCGACGAACTGGAGGCGCTGACCAGCTACCTCGACAAACACCGGAGTCGGGATCCCTTCTGGGGCAAATAGCTCCGTCAGGAGTCGCGTTCGCGGGTCTCAGCGCGCCGTCGGCGTCAGTCCGTCACCGACGGTGTTCATCACCTGCAACGCCGCCGAGGCCGCGAGGCCGCGGGCCACCTCGTCGCGGTCCTCGTCGGTGAGGCCGGATTCGAGGTCCTCCTCGTCGGGAGTGAAGCCGGCGCTCACCGGGCGTCCGGCGGGCGGGCGGACAGCCACTGTCGCCTGGGGCCCGTTCGCGCCGTAGGAGAGTTCGGACCCGACCGCGTAGCCTTCGGGAAGGTACGCCTCCGTCCGGGAGACGATGCCGGCGACCGCACTCCGAAGTTGGCGTACTTCCGTCGCCGAGAGTTCGACGTCTTCGGGGCGGCCCGCGTCCACGACACCTGGAGCGCCCGCGTAAGGGTTGTTACCGTTCATACGATGAATAGAATTCAATAGGGGCACAGGCGGTATAAAGCCGTCGGCACCCTCAAAACGTTCGTCTTCCGCCTCGCGCGCCGCGTCAGAAGATCGACGCACTCTCGCCGTAGACGGCGAGGACGACCGCCGTGGCGTAGCCGTCGCCGTCGGCGTCGGCAGTCGTGACCGTGATCTGTTCGTCGACGAACTCCCAGTCCCGCAGACTCCGGCCGGCCTCGAGGCCGACGGCGACGCTCCGACGGACGGCCGTCGGGTCCTCGCCCGAGGCCTCATAGAACAGCCCCGGTCCGGGTCCGGTCGTCCAGCCGAGCGCCGCCGAGACGGTCCCGACGCCACCGGTCGTCGCGCGGGCCTCCACGACGGTGAGACGCTCGCCCGCCGGCCCCAGATCGGGCGCGGTTCCGACCGCTTCGACGGTCGCGTCGCTGGGGATTACCGACGAGACGGTCACGAGGTTGTAGTTGTGAACGTTCGCGTCCGCGAGCGCGGCGTCGTAGGAGGCCATCTTCGTGGCCGCCTCACCCACGCCGTGGACGACCCGAATCGTGTTCATACGAATACACACCGGCGCGGCGAATAAGCGGTTACGGATCGGGGACGGCAGACGGCTTCCGACGGCCTCAGTACTGGTAGGTCGTCGGCCCGGGAATCGTCGTCTGTTCGTCGGCGTCTTCGACCTTCGCGTAGGCGGCGTCGAAGTCGGCTCGGCGGATCTCGGTGCGCTCGTCGCGGATGGCGAACATCCCCGCCTCGGTCGCGAGCGCGGCGATGTCGGCTCCGGAGTAGTCGTCGAGCGACGTCGCGATGTCCGCGAAGTCGACGTCGTCGTCGACGTTCATATTGCGCGTGTGGATCTTGAGGATGTGCTCGCGACCCTCGACGTTGGGCTTGGGGACCTCGATGAGCCGGTCGAAGCGACCGGGACGGAGGATCGCCTCGTCGAGCATATCGAAGCGGTTCGTCGCGGCGATGATGCGCACTTCGCCGCGGTCCTCGAAGCCGTCCATCTCCGAGAGGAGTTGCATCATCGTCCGCTGGACTTCGGCGTCCCCGGAGGTCTTCGAGTCCGTCCGTTTGGAGGCGACGGCGTCGATCTCGTCGATGAAGATGACCGCGGGCTCGCGCTCGGCGGCCAGATCGAAGAGGTCCCGGACCAGCCTGGAGCCCTCGCCGATGAACTTGCGAACGAGCTCGGAGCCGGCCATCTTGATGAAGGTCGCATCCGTCTCGTTGGCGACGGCTTTCGCGAGCATCGTCTTCCCGGTCCCCGGCGGGCCGTAGAGCAGCACGCCGGACGGCGGTTCGACGCCGACTGTCTCGAACATCTCGGGGTTTGTGAGCGGGTCCTCGACGGCCTCGCGGACCTCTCGGACCTGCTCGTCGATCCCGCCGATGTCGTCGTAGACGATCTCGGGTGAGGCGTCGATCTCCATCGCCTGCGCACGCGAGTCGGTCTCGTCGTCGAGCAGTTGCTGGATGGCGAAGGAGTCGTTGATCGCGACGCGATCGCCCGCTTCGAGGTCGCTTTCGAGGTGTGGCGACGCCTCCGTGAGCACCTCCTGGTTGTTGCCGTGTTGCTTGATAACGACGCCGTCGTCGGTGAGTTCTTCGACCGTTGCGAGATACAGTGACGAGGTCTTCAGCGTCTCGTTACGGCGCTTCAGCTGTTCGACCTCCTCGCGTAGTTCCTCCCGGCGGTCGGTGGCCTCCGAGAGCCGCTGGTCGAGCTCGTCGTTGACCGAGACGAGCCGTTCGTAATGCTGACGGATGGCCGCCAGGCGCTCGGCCTCGGACATCTCTGGGTCTAGATCCAGACGCGGCCGGTCTGGGAGAGACGGACTCCGGGACATCAGTCGACCGCACTTAGAGGTGGGCGTAAATGTGCTTTTGGGTACGCCCGGTTCCTGTCGGTTTCGGCTACTCCTCGAGTCGCTCGCGCTGGTACGTGCCGTCGTAGACGCCGTCGTGCTCGGCCTCAGCGAGGACGAGCTGTGCCACGCGGGCGCCCGCTTCGAGCCGAACCGGATGGTGAACCTGCAGCAGTCCCTCGCCCTTCCCTTCGTAGCCGGCGTCCCAGACCGCCGTGTTCAGCATACAGGAGTTGCGCATCAGCGTCGACCGCGGGTAGAGGAACCCGACGTGGTCGGCGGGGATCGAGATCGTCTCCGCGTACTGCAGTATGTACCCACCGGGATCGAGCGCGTAGACGTCGGCGTCCGAGTCATCGGCCCGGACGGTGTCGACGGGTTCGCGTGCACCGACGCGCTTCCCGTCGACGCCCACGACGCCCGGTTCGGTCTGTTTGAGGACGCCACCGAGCGTGAGGTCGACACCGTTCGGTTGCACTTGCTCGTCGTCGACGGGGTTGATCTGCTCGGCGACGAACGCACCTGCACGGAACATATCGGAGGACCCGCGGCGGACGACAAATGGGTGTCGCTCTCCGAATTAAGCGGTCGCCGCGTCACTGGTTGTCCGTATCGAATTAGGTCAAACTATGTGTATAAGGGACATATCTCTGACCTCAAACACGCGGGATTTATAATCGTAGACGGTCGATTCTCGGCTGTTATGGGACAGACGCTCACGGAAAAAATTCTCGACGACCACCTCGTCGAAGGCGATCTCGAACCCGGAGAGGAGATCGGGATCGAGATCGATCAGGTTCTCGCCCAAGACACGACTGGAACGATGGTATGGCTCCAGTTCGAGGCGCTCGAACTGGACGAAGTCCAGACCGAACTGGCAGCGCAGTACTGCGATCATCAGACGTACCAGTTCGACTTCAAGAACACCGACGACCACCGCTTCCTGCGATCCGCGGCCGGGACGTACGGCGCGTACTTCTCCCGTCCGGGCAACGGCATCTGCCACAACGTCCACAAGGAGAACTTCGCCGCCCCCGGCAAGACGCTGCTGGGCTCTGACTCGCACACCCCGACGCCGGGTGGCCTCGGCCAGCTCGCGATCGGCGCTGGTGGCCTCGACATCTCCGTCGCGATGGGCGGCGGGCCGTACTACGTCGAGATGCCCGAAGTCGTCAACGTGCGACTGGAAGGCGAACTGCCGGAGTGGTCGAGCGCGAAGGACGTCATCCTCGAGATGCTCCGCCGGCTCTCGGTGAAGGGCGGCGTCGGCAAGGTCTTCGAGTACACCGGCCCCGGCGTCGAGACGCTCTCCGTACCGGAGCGAACGACGATCACCAATATGGGGACGGAACTCGGTGCGACGTCCTCGATCTTCCCGACCGACGAGAAGACGAAAGACTACCTCGATCGGCAGGGTCGCGCCGACGAGTACGTCGAGCTCGCACCCGACGAGGACGCCGAGTACGCCGACGAGATCGTCGTCGATCTCTCGGAGATCGAGCCGCTCGTCGCGAAACCGTCGATGCCGGACAACGTCGTGCCCGTCCGCGAGGTCGCCGGCGAGTCCGTCGAGCAGGTGATGGTCGGGTCCTGTACCAACGGCGGCTACGAGGACATCCTTCCGGCCGCGAAGATGCTCGAGGGTCGCGAGGTCGATATGAAGACCGAGATGATCGTCGCGCCCGGCTCGAAGCAGGCGTCGGAGATCCTCGCTCGCGAAGGCTGGACCGCGGAGATGATGGCGGCCGGCGTCAACTTCTCGGAGGCGACCTGCGGTGCCTGTATCGGCATCGGTCACGTCCCCTCCTCGGATTCGGTTTCCGTCCGGACGTTCAACCGCAACTTCGAGGGCCGCTCGGGCATCGAGGACGACTCCGTCTTCCTCGCCTCGCCGGAGGTCGCCGCCGCCGCGGCGATCAAGGGCGAACTGGTCGACCCCCGCGACCTCGCTGAAGAACTCGGCGACCTCGAGGCGCCCGGCTTCGAGCTCCCCGAGCAGTACGACGGCTCGAAGACCGACATCATCGAGCCCGACGAGGCCGTCGACGAAGAACTCGTCAAGGGGCCGAACATCGGCTCCGCGCCGATCGGCGAGCCGCTCGAGGCCGACATCGAGGGTGAAGTCCTCCTGAAGATGGCGGACAACATCACGACCGACCACATCATCCCCGCGACGTCGGACATCCTCAAGTACCGCTCGAACATCGAGAAGCTCTCGGAGTTCACGCTCTCGCGCGTCGACGACACGTTCGCACAGCGGTCGCTCGACGCTGACGGCGGCGTCCTCGTCGCCGGTGAGAACTACGGCCAGGGCTCCTCGCGTGAGCACGCCGCGATGTGTCCGCAGTTCCTGGGCATCGAGGCCGTCCTCGCGGAGTCGTTCGCCCGCATCCACAAGGCGAATCTGTTCAACTTCGGGATCCTCCCGCTCGCGATCGACGAGGAGACCTACGAGCAGATCGAGCAGGGCGACGACGTCGAGATCGTCACGGACGTCGCCGAGGCTGTCGCCTCCGGCGAGACCGAGTTCACCGTCCGCGTGAACGACGACTGGGAGGCCACCGCCGAACTCGACGCCTCCGAGCGCGAGCGCCGCATCCTCGAGGCCGGCGGCAAACTCCGCCTCACCAAGGAACAGAACCGGAGCGACAGCGGCGGCGCGGCTCCCGCCGACGACTGAGCGCGGTCGCCTCCGACCCCTCGCCGTTCGGCTTTTTTGCTGATCGCAGAGCGCTGGTGACGTCTCGTGAGCCAGCGGCTTTTTGACCGTCAGCGTCGAAGCAGCCTTTGTGAGCGACTCGGACCCCGAGGAGGCCCAATCGGCGGCGGACGGCGATGCGCCGAGCGGCGGCCCGGCCGACGTGTGGATTCGGCCCGTCGAGCGCGCGGACCTCCTCGACGTTCTCAGCATCGAGCGCGCCTCCTTCTCGGAGCCGTGGCCGTACGCGGCCTTCGAATCGGTGCTCGACGCACCGGCGTTCCTCGTCGCGATCCGGCCCACAGACCGGGAGGGTGGCGACATCGTCGGCTACGTCGTCGGCGACGTGATGCCAAACCACGGCCGCGACATCGGCCACATCAAAGACCTCGCGGTGCGACCCGACGCCCGCGGTGAGGGCCTCGGCCGGCGACTGCTCCGCGAAGCCCTCTTCTCGCTGTCGCTGGCTGGTGCGGTCGTCGTAAAACTGGAGGCCCGAGAGAGCAACGAGCGCGCGCTGTCGCTGTACCGTGACGAGGGGTTCGAGCCAACGCGGCGGATGCCGAACTACTACGACGACGGCGAGGACGCGCTGCTCCTGGTCGTCAATCTGGATAGCTGACCGATCCCAGATGCCAGACTGGTGAGGAGAGAACCACACGCCCTTGTACGGTGAGGCCCTATCGTCGCCGACAATGGGCTTCGCCTGTCCGGTGTGTGAGACCCCGCAACAGGACGCAACGCACCTCGCGAACCACCTGGCGTTCACCGCGATGGTGCACGGCGACGAACACGAGGGTTGGTTGGACGACCACGTCCCCGAGTGGGAGACGTTGGGAGAGGCAGAACTCGCCCCCGAGGTGGCGGCGCTGGCTCCGGACGCGGACTACGAGCAAGTCTTCGAGGACACCGCAAACGCGCACGCGGGCCACGATCATCAGCACCGGCACACCGGCTCCGGCGGGCCGCCCGGCGGCGTGGATCCAGAGACCGCTGCGGCCGCCGGAAACGGGTCGCTCGACGAGGAAACCCAGCAGATCATCGCCGAGGCGCGCGAGATGACCGCTGAGATGTTCGCGGACGCGGCCGACGCCGAGGGTGAGGACGGACCTACGGACGAAGCCGAGGGTGATGGCGGACCTACGGACGACGCCGAGGATGAGAACGACCCTGGGGACGACGCCGCTGACGGCGGGGCTGCGAACGATCGGTGAGGGGCCCCGACGTCTCGGACGGCGACGGCCCAGAGACCACCGATTCTCTGTATCAGGAACGGTGGTGTGATCGAGCGTCTCGCAGAGGTTGACGAGACGCCCGACCGATGGCGAACAACCGACACGACTGTCTCCGGTCCGGTGCCCACGCCGTCGTGCCGGACGACCGCGTTCCGGCGCGGGAGGATTCTCACCGCACACGCCGGATGGCCGCGGGTTCGTATATAAACGCTCGCCCGCGAGAGCCCGAAAACGTTTGTGCGCGAGTCGCCGACGGACGCGTATGGAAACGGAGGGTACGCTATCGCCGGAAACGTTCGAGGAGGCCCGAGAGGTCTTCGAGGCTGTCGGTCCGACCGCCCAGCAGGTGGTCCGCGAGGCGGCGAAAGCGATGGCGTTCGACCGCGAGGAGTACCGCGAGCGAGTGACCAGTGACGTGATCGAACGGGCGCGGAACGTCATATTCGCCGAGCGACTGCTGGTCACGATCGGCTCCCGCACGGAGTTCGAGACGTGGCGGGAGTCCCACCCGGCGTACGACGTCGAACGCCAGGGCAGCGACGACGTCGAGCGGATCGTCTGGCACCCTGCCCCCTTCGCCGAGACGGTCGTCGCGGCGACGTTTCAGAACGAGCCCGACGCCGCAGTCGGAACGGTCCGACGGCAGGCCTTCGGGCAGCTCTACCAACCTCGGTTCGAGGACGGATCGGAACCGGGCGATGACTCCGGGGCTCACAGCGCGGGGGCGGGCGACGAATGACCGACGACGGCCGGAGACACGAACCGCTCCCGGATCCCGAGTGGCCCGTCCGCGAATCGGCAACCGAGTACGAGACCGGCTGGTACACCGGCGGCTACGACCTCGTCGAACAGCCCAACGGGACCACCAAGCAGTACTACTGGGCGGAACTCGCGACCGCGGTCGTCGTCGTCGCCGTCGAGGACGATTCGGTCGTGTTCGTCGAGCAGTACCGACCGACGATCCGCCAGACGCAACTGGAACTGCCGGCCGGCATCGTCGAGGCCGGCGAGTCGTTCACGACTGCCGCCGAGCGCGAACTCCGCGAGGAGACCGGCTTCGCCGCCGACAGCCTCGCGCTCCTGCAGAGCGTCTGGTGCTCGACGGGCGTCCTGCGCCACCTGCGCGGCTACGTGCTCGCGACTGACCTCACGCCCGTCGAGCGCGACCTCGACGAGAACGAGTTCCTCTCCGTCCGATCGGTTCCCGTGGGCGATGCGATCGAGACGGTTCGCGGCGACGGCACGCCGAACGACGCGACCCTCGAAGCGCTGCTCTTAGCCCGTGAAGACGGGGTGTTGTGAGTCACCGAGCGTCGAGGCGAAACCCCGCAGAACGTCACCGTTAACCCCGCCCACGGCGTGGCTCCTGCTATGTTTGAAGAGCGCCCGGACCGAGAGGAAGTCGTCCTCGCCGGCCGGTCGAACGTCGGGAAGTCGACGCTGATGCGGGAGCTGACCGGCCACTCGAAGTTTACCACGGGCCAGAAGCCCGGCGTGACCCGATCGCCGAACCACTTCGATTGGAACGCGGAGGGATTTATGTTCACGGACCTCCCGGGCTTCGGGTTTATGTCCGGTGTCGAGGAGGGACGCCGCGAGCAGATCAAGACCGACGTCGTGCGGTACATCGAAGGCAACGCCGAGGACATCCTCGCAGCCGTACTCGTCGTCGACGGCAAGAGCGTGATCGACATCATCGATCGGCACTCCGGCCCCGACGAGATCCCCCACGACGTCGAACTGTTTCACTTCCTGTGGGAACTCGACGTGCCGACGGTCGTCGCCGTCAACAAGATGGACAAAGTCGACAACCGCGACGAACGCCTCGACGACCTCTGTGACCGCCTCGGCCTCCATCCGCCGTGGAAACAGTGGCAGAACACGATTGCGCCGATCAGCGCGAAGCGCGGTGACATCGAGTCGCTCAACGAAGCGCTTCAGACGCACTTCCACGAGCAGAAGCGCGACGACTTGCTGAAGTTCGTCACCTGAGTGGCGGCCGACGCTGCTCCCGAGACGAGCAGAAGGTGGCTCGGCGAGAAGGTGTCATCACACGGGGCTGAGTGGGGGTAACCCTCGTCATCGCCACCGTTTCCTCGTCGACGCGCCCGGGGCAAGAATCCCTCGCTTGCGGGTCCGACGTCGACCCGTCGCTGGCCGCTCCCGCCGCGGTCACTCGACGGCCCACTGTGCGTCCGCCGCGTACCGCTCGGCGATCTGGCTGACCTCCTCGCGGTGAAGGAACCCGCCCTCGGTCGCAATCCCGTCGACGAGTTCCCCCGGGACGAACTCGAACGTCGGCGCGTGCACCTCGACGTCGGCGTCGCCGTCGTAGACGCTCTCCGGCCGTGACTGTTCAGTTGTGGCGGACCGCCCGGTCTCGGAGTCGCTGTCTGCGGCCACAACCTTGTCGCGCGCACTCACGACGAACACCGGGACTCCTTGCGCTTGCGCCGCGAGTCCGAGGACCCTGGTCCCGGTCTTGTTGACGACGGTCCCGTCGGGCAGCACGGCGTCGGCCCCGACGAGTGCGGCGTCGACGTCGCGGGCTGCAAGCGCGCTCGGGAGCGCCGCCTCCGTCGTCACCGTCACGTCCGAATTCGTTGCGTCGGCGGCCCACTCAGCCACCTCGATGCCCTCGCGCTCGGGGCGGGACTCGGCGACGACGACCGCTTCGGGATCGCACGTTTCGAGTGCCTCTCGCACGGTTCCCGATCGCGAGAGGGTCGCGACACGGGTCGCGCCGTCGGCGCGCAACCGGTCCGCGGCTGTCTGTGCCGCATCGCTGTCTGCGTCCAACGCCGCGTCGCGCGCACTGATCGCTCGCTTCACCACCGAATCGGGCGATCGCGACGCCGCGCTCATCACCCGGTTCACGCGGTTGCGCACCGCAGCCATCCCCGACCGAGCGTCGCGGAGGTCGCGTGCGACCGCGGCGATCGTCGCCCACTCGTCGGCGTCGGCGGCCGCATCGCGGAGCGCTTCGAGTGCCCGGGCCGCGATCCAGGCCGACCCGTGGGTGCGATCGCTCCGGACGGTTTCGACCGTCGGCCCGACGCGCCGCCAGGTGTCCCAGAGGCGCGGCACCGTCCGTCGCGAGCGGATCGCCGTCGGATCGACCCACTCGACGGCCGCGAGTTCCTCGTTCGTCCGCACCTCGCGGGTGTCGCTCTCGAAGAGAAACGGATGCACCGTGAACGAGCCCTCCTCGTCGTCCACCGTGAGCGAGTCACCCGCCCGAACGAGCTCGAGGTCCTCGCGAGTGAGCCCCGTCTCCTCGCGGAGTTCGCGCCACGCGTCGCGTTCGGCAGCCGCCGGACCACCCTCGACGTAGCCCGAGACGCCGGCCCAGTGCCCCCGGTAGGTCCCGACGGCGTCGCTCCGCCGAGTCAGGAGGATCTGTCCACGCTCCCGGACGAAACACGTGACCACGTGTGCCATCGCCGGTCCCTTCACGCCGGGCGGAAACGACTCTTGGGGTCCGGCCGTCGGCCGCCGTCGCGACGCTTTTCACGGACCGGCGCGCGCTTTCGATATGGAACTGTTCGCCGTCCCCGACCTCCCGGAGATCCGCCCGGACGACGATCTCGCGGCGTTGATCCGCCAGCGGGTCGACCTCCGTCCGGACGACGTCGTCTGCGTCGCGTCCACGGTCGTCTCGAAAGCCGAGGGTCGAAGCGCCGATCTCGCGGACTTCCCGGCGGGCCCTCGGGCCCGCGAGATCGCCGCGACGCTCGAACAGGCGACGGGCGAGACGAAGGATCCGCGATTCGCGCAGGCGGTCCTCGAAGAGAGCGTCGAGATCCTGATCGAATCGCCGTTTCTCCTCACGGAGACGCGTTTCGGTCACGTCGGCGTCAACGCCGGCATCGACCGCTCGAACGTCCCCGACGGGGACCTACTGTTGCTCCCGAAACGGCCCGCAGAGAGCGCGGCTCGCCTCCGATCGGGCCTCGCGGTCGACCGGGTGATCGTCACCGACACGTGCGGTCGCCCGTTCCGACACGGCCAACGCGGGGTCGCGATCGGCTGGGACGGCCTCGCGCCCGGCCGCGACTGGCGAGGCGAGACCGACAGGGACGGCCGCGAGTTGGGCGTCGCCGTAGAGAACGTCGCCGACGAACTGGCCGCGGCCGCGAACCTCATCGCCGGTGAGGGCGACGGGGGCACCCCGGTCGTGGTCGTCCGCGACTTCGAGTGGGGCGACCACGACGAGAGCGACGCGCACTTCCGGGAGATCGAGACCGATTTCGTTCGACAGGCGATCCGTGACTGGTCGTTCGACGCTTGAGGGGTGCGATCCGGGTCCACAGCCGTCGTTGCTTACTTCGTCGGGTGCTTCGGTTCGGACTCCCGCGCGCTCGATCCGAGGCCGGTGAACTGATTCACGACCGCGCCCACGACGAGGTACGCGAAGTACGCGACCGTCGCGGTCGTCAGCCCCGCCCCGACCAGGAACGAGATCGCACTGAGCGGATCGACCCCGAGGAAGACCTCGAAGAGGAAAATCCTGACGAGATCGACGACGCTCGTGACCAACTGCACGACGAAGCCGAGTATCGAGACCATACGACCCACTTCGGACCCATCGTATATGTGTGGTGCGGAAGCCGGTTTGCGGTCCCCGAGGGCACAGCCTGTGCGGTCGGTGGACCGGCGGGGGCGACGTGCGGAACCGGAACGCGTTAGGGATGCCCCGCAGAATGAGCGCGTATGACCGACGCCGCCGACGACCCGGACGCGGAATCGCTCGCCGAACGGGTCCGCGACGGGGACCTCGCGCTGCACGAACTCGACGAGCACGCCGACGCCGACACGGCGACGGCGGCCCGACGCCTCGTCGTCGACGCCGACACGGGCGCGTCGCTCGAGACGGTCGGCAACTACGGCTTCCCGGCCGAGCGCGCCGAGTCGAACATCGAGAATATGCTCGGGACCGTCCAGATCCCGGTCGGCGTCGCCGGCCCGGTCGACGTGAACGGTGGGGCGGCCGACGGCGAGGGGTATCTGCCGCTCGCGACTACCGAGGGCGCGCTGCTCGCGAGCGTCAACCGCGGCTGCTCAGTGCTCTCCCAGGCCGGCGGCGCGAACGCCCGCGTCCTCAAATCGGGGATGACTCGCGCCCCCGTCTTCCGCGTGACCGACGTCGTCGAGGCCGAAGCCCTCGTCTCGTGGGTCCGCGACAACGTCGATCGGCTGACCGAGGCCGCCGAGTCGACGACGAGCCACGGCGAACTCGACGACGTGACGCCGTACGTCGTCGGTAACTCGGTGTACCTGCGCTTCCGGTACGACACCAAGGACGCGATGGGGATGAACATGGCCACGATCGCGACCGAAGCCGCCTGCGACGTCGTCGAGACGGAGACCGAGGCCGAACTCGTGGCCCTGTCGGGCAACCTCTGTACTGACAAGAAGCCAGCCGCGATCAACGCGGTCGAGGGGCGCGGCCGCACCGTGACGGCCGACGTGACGATCCCCCGCGAGGTCGTCGAGAACCGTCTCCACACGACGCCCGGCGACATCGCCGAACTCAACGTGCGGAAGAACCTGGTCGGGTCGGCGAAGGCCGGCAGCCTCGGATTCAACGCCCACGTCGCCAACGTCGTCGCCGCGATGTTCCTCGCGACCGGGCAGGACGAGGCCCAGGTCGTCGAGGGCGCGAACGCCATCACGACCGCTGAGGAGCGCGACGGCGACCTCTATCTCTCCGTCTCGCTCGCCTCGCTCGAAGTCGGCACTGTCGGCGGCGGGACGAAGCTTCCCACGCAGGCGGAGGCGCTCGATATCCTCGGCATCCGCGGCGGCGGCGACCCCGCGGGCTCGAACGCGGACGCCCTCGCGGAGTACGTCGCGGTCGGCGCACTCGCGGGCGAACTCTCGCTGCTCTCGGCGCTGGCCTCCCGACACCTCTCCAGCGCGCACGCCGAACTGGGCCGGTAGTCGACCCGTTTCGACGTCTCCGTCGCGGTTCAGCCGCCGAACGGTCCGACGAGCAGCAGCGTGCCGGCGGCCACGAGCCCGAGACCGCCGACGAGCAGGGGCGTCTCAAGCGACGAGCCGGCGCCCTGCTGTCCGAGTGCCAGCCCCAGCGAGGTCAGGAGCCAGCCGACACCCGAGAACGAGAGCCCGACGCTCCGCCGCCGCTGCCCCTGGATCACTGCCGCCGCGGCCAACATCGTGTGTCCGGCGAGGAAGCCGCCCCCAGCCAGGACGAGTCGGCCGGTGAGCGCTGCGACAGCGCCCCCGACGAAACAGGCACCGACGACGATCCGCAGGGCGGTCCCGACGATCCCCGCCCCTGCGGCCGCTCCTGTTTCCGACATTCTCAGAGGAGGCGGTAGCGCCCTCGGGACTCGGAGGCGTCACCCCGCCGTGCGAGTTTCTCCAGCAGTTCGCGCGATTGGTCGCTCGGAACGCCGCGTTCCTCGGCGTACTCCGCGACCTCCTCGGCGGTCGGTTGATCGAGGGTCCGGAGGGCGTCACGAACGACGTCGAGGCGGTTCGACCCCGATCCACCCGAACCTGTCGACGCCCGCTCGCCCGCCGCCGCAACCGCGTCGGCGTCGAGGCCCGATCCCTCGAGGTACTCCCGATCGTCGACGCCGCGCTCGTCGATCTCGCGTTCCATCTCGGCGACGTGGGCCGTCTCCGCGAACGATTCACTGTTGCCGCCCCGTTTCGCGAGCAGCGCCGAGCGTGCCTGTCGGGCGGCCTCGCGGTCGTCCTCCTCGACGAACCGGCGGAGTTTCTTCGTCTGATGGGTCCGCCCACACTGTGGGCACGTGGCGGTCTCGGCCGTCCGCGCGTCCTTCAGCAGCCAGAGGTGCTCGCAGTCGGTACAGCCCACGACGGCGTACATACTCCCGAGTTCCGCGCGATCGGATTTGAACCTTCGGCTCCGGCGTCGGCGGGGTCGCGGCCGACCGCCGCTCACTCGACGTCGGGCGCGGTCTCGTCGGTGCGTCCCGGCAGCTCCAGTTCGATCTCCAGTTCGGGCTCGCCCACGCCCTCGAAGTCGATCTCCAGCCCGACGGGTTCGCCGAAGGCGAAGGGCAGCTCCCACTCGTCGGTGGCGATCGTCAGCTCGTCTCCGTCCCGAAGCTGTTCGCCCAGTTCGATCAGGAACCGACCCGCCTCCTCGGCGTCGAGGCGGTACTCCTCCTCGAAGTCTCGGCCCGTCCGGATCGTCGTGCGCTCCGTCCTGTCGTCCGATCCGGGTTCCACGTCGGCTTCGGCGTCCGCGTCGGCCTCGATATCTGCGTCGGTCATCGTCGCTACCGGCGCACCTCGATCGTCAGGTCGCTCGCGATCCAGCCGTCGGTGTTCCCCGATTCGAGAAACACCGATCTCCCCGGACAACTCTCACAGACGGTGATCTCCGGGTTCCGATGCGACTCCGACTCCGGCGACGGATCGCCGTGCGAGCGGGTACCAGCGGCCATCATAACGATTTAGGCAACCCTAAATCAAAAAGGATGCGGTTCGGTCCCGAGGTCGCGGCCGCTCAGGCGAGTTCGTGAATGTTCTCGATAACGGCGTCGGCGAACTCGCTCGTCGCGAGTTTGGTGCCGCCTTCGATCTGCCGTTCGAGATCGTAGGTGACCTGCCCCTCGGAGATGGTTTTCTCGACGGCGTCACGGATGAGAGTCCCGGCGTCGTTCCAGCCGAGATACTCGAACATCAGTCGACCGGAGAGGATCATCGCGGTCGGGTTGACCTTGTCTTCGCCCGCGTACTTGGGTGCGGAGCCGTGGACCGGTTCGGCCAGGCAGAGCCCTTCACCGAAGTTCGCGCCGGGGGCGATGCCGAGCCCGCCGATCTGTGCGCCGGCGGCGTCGGACATATAGTCCCCGTTGAGATTCATCGTCGCGATGACGTCGTACTCGCCGGTGCGGGTGAGGAGTTGCTGGAGCATATTGTCGGCGATGCGGTCGTTGACGACCAGCGTGTCCTCGGGAGCCTCGCCGTCGTACTCCTCCCAGAGTTCGTCCTCGGTGATGACGTCCTCGCCGTACTCCTCCGTTGCGACCTCGTAGCCCCAGTCCCGGAACGCCCCCTCGGTGAACTTCATGATGTTCCCCTTGTGGACGAGCGTGACCGTGTCGCGGTCGTTTTCGATGGCGTAGTCGATGGCCTCGCGGACCAGGCGCTTCGTCCCGAACTCGGTGATGGGTTTGACGCCGATACCGACTGCTCCGTCGTGAATGACGTCGTCTTCGCCCATCTCCTCCTCGACGAACTCCTTGACCTGCTGGACCTCGTCGGTGCCGGCTTCCCACTCGATGCCGGCGTAGACGTCCTCGGTGTTCTCCCGGAAGGTGATCATATCCATCTCGCCGGGGTCTTTCACCGGCGAGGGGACGCCGTCGATGTGGTACGTCGGGCGGACGTTCGCATAGAGGTCGAGTTTCTTCCGGAGGGCGACGTTGAGCGAGCGGAAGCCGGCACCGACCGGCGTCGTGAGCGGCCCCTTGATCGCGACACGGTGTTCGCGAATCGCACGTACCGTGTCGTCGGGGAGGTTCTCGCCGTAGCGCTCGCGGGCGGACCCGCCCGCATAGAGGCGCATCCACGAGACGGACCGGCCGGTCGCTTCGGCGGCGGCGTCGAGTACCTTCTGGGCTGCCGGTCCGACGTCCGTGCCGATACCGTCGCCGTGGATGATCGGGATGATCGGCGTGTCAGGGACGTTCAACTCACCCGTCTCGGGGTCCGCGAGCGTGATTTTCTCCCCAGCGTCGGGGACTTCGACCTGATCGTAGCTCATAAACATCCGGAACTTTCCGTACCGAGCCTAAATTACTGCCGTTATCAGTCCGAGCGAACCGGCCGAATCGCAATTGTTGCCGGTCGACTCGGCCGTTCGCCGCGTCGCTCCGAGAACCCCGGACGGCACCACCCTCACGCCCGCACCGACGGGACGGCTTCTTGTGTCCAGACCGTCTTCTCGGACACACGATGTCCAACGCATCCGACGCCGAGACTGACAGTCGCCCCGAGGAGGAAGTCATCACGGTCTACTCCGATTACGTCTGTCCATTCTGTTATCTCGGCCGCCAGTCACTCGACAACTTTCAGGAGACGCGCGAGGTCGAACTGCAGATCGACTGGCGACCGTTCGACCTCCGCTCGGGGAAGCGGAACCCCGACGGCTCGATCGACCACGATGCCGACGACGGCAAGGACGACGCGTACTACGAGCAGGCCAGAGAGAACGTTCGACGCCTCCAGGAACAGTACGGAGCCGACGAGATGGAACTGGATCTCGCGACGGACGTCGACTCGCTCCCCGCCCAGCTCGTCTCGGTCGCGATCCGGGAGCGCGAGGGGTACGAACGGTGGCTCGACTTCGACGAGGCCGTCTTCGCGGCGCTCTGGGAGGCGGGTCGCGACATCGGCTCCGAGGACGTGCTGGTCGACCTCGCGACGGACGTCGGCGTCGACGCCGACGTCGTCCGCGAGACGCTCGCTGACGACGACCGACGGAGTGCCCTCCGCGAACAGTTCCGAGCGGCCAGCCAGCGCGGCGTCACGGGCGTGCCGACGTTCGTCTACGACGGCCACGCCGCCCGCGGCGCGGTCCCGCCGGAGCAACTCGAACGGCTGGTCGAGGGCGCGTAAGGGACGCCGGGCCGATAGAGCCAGGCGCCAATCCGGCACTCACACCGGCTTGCCCGCGTGGAAGAGCACGTCGCCCTCGAGACGGAATCGCCCGAGCGCCCTCGCCCCGAGATCGAGCGACTGCAACGGCTCGGCCTTCGGGTGTGGCCCGAACGACACCGAGACGCGATCGCTGAACGGCCAGCCACCGATCTCGGCGTCGACCTCGCTCGGGACCTCGAGGAGTTCACCGTCTTGGTGCGTGTACGACCGTCCGTCGCGTCGGACGGCTGTCGTGGGCGGTCGATCGACTGCGAGGCTGACGAACCGCTCGCCGTCGAGCCGAACGGTCGTCTCGCGGACGGACCCCCTGTCGGCGTGGTCGATCGCTGCGACCGCCTTGGGGAAGCCCCAGATGTCGACGCCGAACGCCGTCGCCGGCTCGGTCGTGACCGGCATCGTCCAGACGTACCCGTTCGTCGCCTCCAGCAGCGCAGACACGTAGGGCACGCTCGACCGTGTCGTCCGACTCGCCGGGATGATGACGGCGAACTCGTCGTAGGGGTCCAGTCCGGGAACGTCGACCGCGTGGTACTCGACGCTGAGCAGTGTCACCGCCGCGTCGCCCGCCAGGGTGGCCCGAATCGGCTCCAGTCGATCCGGCAGCAACGCCGAGACCGCGGTTTTCGGCGCGGCGAACGTCGCTCCCAGCATCGTCGCCTGGAGCCTGACTGGCAGTTCGACCCTGTGACCGGTCGAGATGGTCACGGGCTCCTGTGCGGTCGATTCAGTCCCCCGAACGGCTGTGTTCGGCTCCTGATGCTCGTCGCTCGACATACCCGGTGAACGGTGGCAACGACAAAAACGGTCGTGGCGGTCGTCCCGTGAGTCTGCCCGTCGAGCGTGGAGTTGTCGCCGGTGACACCGAAGCGTGTCGCCGCCGCAGTGACCGAGGCGTGGACCGCCTACTCCGCCGCCTCGTCGGGCTGTCCGTCCTCGACGTTCGACGAACCGCCATCAGCGGCCACCGTCGCCGGGTCAGCACCCGTCGGCGTCGCGTGCAGCCACTCGTCGGCCCACGCCTCGATCTCGTCGAAGACGGGACACAGCGAACGGCCCTTCGGGGTCAGCGAGTAGAACGTCGCGACCGGCGCGTCCTCTTCGAGCCGCCGGTTGACGAACCCCAGTTCCTGGAGGTCGTCGAGGACGCGCGAGAGCGTCCGCGAACTGGCGTCGGTCGATCGTTTGAGTTCGTTGAACCGCTTCTCTCCGTCCTGGAGGTCGTGGAGGACGATCAGTCGCCACTGCGAGCCGATCTGTTCGAGCGAGTCGATCACCGAGCACGGTTCCTCGTCGGATTTCTCGTCGGGTTCTGGGGACACGAACGTCACCTGGTCACCCGTTCGTCCGCGAAGGTACAAACCCTTTCGGCTTTATAGTAGGTAACAGAGCGATACTACCTACGCTTCACCTATGCAAACAAACGGAATCCACCACGTCACGGCCGTCGCGGGCGACCCCGAGGCGAACCTCGCGTTCTACACCGGGGTCCTGGGGCTGCGGTTCGTCAAGCGCACGGTCAACTTCGACGACACGGCGACGTATCACCTGTACTACGGCGACGAGACGGGAACGCCGGGCACTGCGCTCACGTTCTTCCCGTTCGACGGCGCACGCGCCGGGCGTCCGGGGCGCGGTCAGGCGGTCGCGACCGCCTTCGCCGTCCCCGAGGGGAGCCTCGACTACTGGGCTGACCGCCTCGCCGACACCGACGCGACGGTCGACGGCCGACACACCCGATTCGGGACGGACGTGCTCTCGTTCACCGATCCGGACGGCCAACCGCTCGAACTCGTCACGGCCGACGCTCCGATCGACCCCTGGTCGGAGGGGCCCGTCCCCGAGGCGTACGGGATCCGCGGCTTCTTCGGCGTCACGCTGCACTCCGCGGACCCGGACGCGACCGCGAACGTCTTGGACCTCCTCGGATTCAGCCGGGTCGGCTCGGAGACCGAACCCGACGACGGCGCCGACCGCGTTCGATACACCACCGAGGGCGAGCACGCGACCGTCGTCGACGTGGTCCATCGCGGTCCGCCGCGCGGCCGCCCCGGGGTCGGCACCGTCCACCACGTGGCCTTCCGTGCCCCCGACGAGGACACGCAGTTGGCCTGGCGCGACGAACTCACGGACGCGGGCCAGTTCGTGACGCCGCAGAAGGACCGCCAGTACTTCAGATCGATCTACTTCCGCGAACCGGGCGGCATCCTCTTCGAGATCGCGACCGATGGTCCCGGATTCACGGCCGACGAATCGGTCGCAGAACTGGGTTCGGAACTCAAACTGCCCGCGTGGCTCGAAGACGAACGCGATCAGATCGAAGCGTCGCTCCCGCCGCTCACTGCCGAGGCCAGTCCCGAGCCCAAGGCCGCCGCGGCTGACGGAGGTGACGAGGAATGAGCCGTGCCGATCCCCACGGCGACCAGCCGCTCCGGACCGCGGGTGTCTCGCCCGAGGCGGCCGACGCGGCGGTGGTCCTCGTCCACGGCCGGGGTGCGCGCGCCGACGGTATGCTCCAGTTCGCACAGGAGTTCGGTCGCGACGACGTTCACTACGTCGCGCCACAGGCGCAGCGCGGCACGTGGTATCCCAACCGCTTTCTCGCGCCGATCGAACAGAATCAGCCGCACCTCGACTCCGCACTCGCCCACCTCGGCCGCGCGGTCGACGCAGCGCAGTCTGGCGGCCTCCCGGCGGAGAAGGTCCTCCTCGTCGGGTTCTCGCAGGGAGCGTGTCTCGTCTCTCACTTCGTCGCGCGCGAACCGAAGCGCTACGGCGGCCTGACGCTGCTCTCTGGGGGCCTGATCGGCAAGGAGGGCACCGAGTTCGACTTCACGGGCGACGTCGACGGGATGCCGTTCTTCCTCGGCGTGAGCGACGACGACCCACACATCCCGATGTCCCGCGCCGAAGCGACCGTCGACGTCTTCGAGGCGCTGAACGCCGACGTGCGGTTCGACCGCTATCACGGTCGTGGACACGGCATCTTCACCGAGGAGATCGAGTACCTCGGCGACGCCCTCGACGCCGTCGTCGACGAGTAGACCACCCGACCGGGCGACCGCGTCGACCGTCGGGTTCGGAACCTCTTTTGCATCTTCGGCCGACAGTCCTTCTATGAGCCACGGATCTCTCGACGACGAGACGATGGAGAAGTACCGGGAGGCGGGGTCGGTCCTCCGACAGGTGCTCGACGAGGCGGCCGAAAAAGTCGAACCGGGCGTGACCCAACTGTCGGTCGCCGAATTCGCCGAGGACCGCATCCGGGAACTCGCCGACGGGTGCGCCTTCCCCGCGAACATCAGCGTCGACGAGGAAGCCTCCCACGCCAGTCCCGGCCGCGACGACGACACCGAGTTCGGCGAGGAGATGGTCTGTCTCGACTGCGGCGTCCACGTCGACGGCTACATCGCCGACGCCGCGGTGACGGTCGATCTCTCCGGGACGCCCGAACTCGTCGAGGCGGCCGAGGAGGCTCTCGACGCCGCGCTCGACGCCGTCGGGCCGGGCGTCGAGACCGGCGAAGTCGGAGCGGAGATCGAAGACGTGATCCGCGGCTACGGCTACACCCCCGTGTTGAACCTCTCGGGGCACGGCGTCGCCCAGTGGGACGCCCACACCGGGCCGACGATCCCGAACCGCGGCACCGAGCGCGGCGTCGAACTCGAGGTCGGCGACGTCGTCGCCATCGAGCCGTTCGCGACAACCGGGAGCGGAAAGGTCTCCGAGGGCACGAACGCGGAAATTTACAGCTTAGAGAACGACCGCTCGGTCCGGAATCGCGCCGCCCGGCAGGTCCTCGATCAGGTGAAAGACGAGTACAAGACGCTGCCCTTCGCGGCGCGCTGGCTGGAGGGCTCCCGCTCGGAGATGGCGGTCCGCCGGTTGGAACAACAGGGCGTGCTCCACGGCTATCCGGTGCTGAAAGAAGACGACGGGGAACTGATCAGCCAAGCCGAGCACACTGTCGTCGTCACCGAGGACGGCTGCGAGATCATCACGGCGTGAGCGAGATGGATCAGGTCTTCGCCCCCTGGCGGATCGAGTGGGTCGAACGCGACGACCACGAAGACGACGTCGACGGCTGTCCGTTCTGCGTGCTCCCCGAGCGCGACGAGGACAGAGACAGCCGGATCGTGGCGCGCACCGACCACTCGTTCGTCATCCTGAACAACTACCCGTACAACCCCGGTCACGTGATGGTCATCCCCGATCGCCACACCGGCGAGTGGGGCGCGCTCTCCGACGCGGAACTGCTGGATCACGCCCGTCTCAAGGTCGCGACCATCGACGCGCTCGAGGCCGCCCTCGGCCCCGACGGGGTCAACGCCGGCGAGAATCTGGGCGGATCGGCCGCGGGCGGTTCGATCGCCGATCACGTCCACACGCACCTCGTGCCGCGCTGGAGCGGCGATACGAACTTTATGCCCGTGATCGGCGACACGAAGGTGCTCGTCGAGGCGCTGGACGACACCTACGATCGGCTCCACGAGGCCTTCGCGTCGTTGCCGGCGGCAGCGCCCCGCGACGGGGACGGACGAGACGATCAGGGGGCAGCCCACGACGCAGACCCCGATCGTGCGGTCCGGCTCAGTTTCGAGACCTGATCGTCCACTGCGCTGTCTCGGTTCGCATCATCAAATTCTGCGCTGTCTCTGCTCGCGTCGTTTCCCTCTGCGCTGTCGTTCGGGACCGAAGCGACTTAGCCGTCACACGGGAAGATGCGACCAATGAGCGAGGACCGCAGACGCGTCGTCCGCCGGGTCGGGGCGGTCGTCCTCGGGGTCAACCTCGCGCTCGTGCTGGCGAAGGGCAGCGTCTGGTGGGGGACCGGCAGCCTCGCCGTCGGATCGGAGGCCGTCAACAGCCTCGCCGACAGCGTCTACAGCCTCGTCGTCCTCGCCGGGCTCTATCTGACGACCCAGCCGCCGGATTTCGAGCATCCCCACGGCCACGAACGGATCGAGCCGTTCGTCTCGCTGTTCGTCGCCGTCGGCGTCTTCGTCGCCGGCGGCGCGGTCCTCTGGAACGCCGCCACCTCGATCCTCTCGGGATCGTACGGCGTCAACGGGGGAACCGCGGCGGTCGCGGTCCTCGTCGCCACCGCCGGCGCGAAGTACGGCCTCTACCGCTACTGCCTCCGGATCGGCGAGGAGCGACACTCCCCCGCCATCGTCGCCGCGGCGCTCGACAACCGGAACGACATCCTCACCGCCGGTGCGGCGCTCGTCGGCGTGCTCGGCGCGTCCGCCGGCGTCCCGGTCCTCGATCCGATCGCCGGGGCCGTCGTCTCGATCGGGATCTTCTACACCGGGTACGAGATCGTCCGCGACAACGTGAACTACCTCGTCGGGGCCGCTCCCCCGGAGGAACTCCGCCGTGAGATCCTCGAACGTGCGCTCGAACATCCGCAGGTCCGCGGCGCACACGACGTCGTGGCGCACTACGTCGGCCCCGAGATCGACGTGAGCCTCCACATCGAGGTCGAGGGTCAGATGACGCTCTTCGAGGCGCACGACATCGAATCCGAAGTCGTCGAAGCCGTGCGCGCGATGCCGGAGGTCGACGACGTATTCGTCCACGTCGATCCGAAGGAACTCGGCGAGTGGAAGCCCGACGACGAGGCGGATCGACTCGTCGAGTCCGAGTCCGAACTGTCCGGCCGCGACGGAGACGGTGGTGGCGGTGGTAGAACCGAATCCGGCAGCCACGCCGACGATGATTCTGACAGCGACGACGAGTCGAGATCCGATGGTGACGACGACGAGTCGAGCCCCGACGACGACGATGCACGCGACCGCTCGGTCGGGGCCGCTGAAGACCGTTCGTCGGTCTGATCGGCTACGCGAACGCCTTCCCGGTGATGAGCAATCGGATCCAGCCTAACTCGGGGATGCGGAACTGCGCCTTCGCTTCGATCCACGACGGCCGCACGACCGGTGCGATCCCGGTGGCCTGGTCGTACTCGCCGTTGTTGTCCCCCTTCGTGACGTAGCCGTCGTAGGGCGCCGGACAGGCGCTCAACTCTGCGCAGCTATCGGCGTCTCCGAGGTACGAGGCGTTGGCCTCGCCGTACCAGTTCTCGCCCGCCTCGACACGGAGCTGCGCCCGGTGGATGATCGGCGCGCCGGTCCGTCCGGGCGGGTCGAAGACGATCACGTCGCCGGCACCACCCAGCCGGCCGTATCCGTCGGCCGCCGCGGCGGTGACGACCCCGCGATCGTCGGCGGCTGTCTCGCTGAACCGATCTGGGTCCGAGATCGCGACCATATCGCCGCGCTCGACGGACGGCTCCATACTCGGGCTCTCGATCGCAACGAGCGGCGGCCACACGCCGGCCGCGGCAAAGAGCACGGCTCCCACGACCAAGACGGAGCCCACGACGACGGCGACGTCGCGGAGGTACAGTATCGCACGCGGCCGACTCATCGGTGTCCCGTCCGGGACCGACGCGAAAAAAGCAACCGATCAGCGGGCTCGGCTCCGGCCGTGTCGTCGTCGACTCAGATCGGATCGCCGAACGCGTAGACGGTCTGGTGGCTCGTCACGTCCACCTCGAACGTCATTCCGGGTTCGATGCCCCTCTCGGAGGCGTTCTGCACGATGATCTGCCGATAGGCGTCGTCGCGGCACTTCATCGAGTCGCCGGTTCCCTCCCTGACGGCCATCACTTCGCGGGTCTCGCCGACCATTGACTCGTAGGCTTCCGCGACGATTTCGTGCTTCAGTTCGGACATCTCCTTCGAGCGCTCCTTCTTGACCGTCCCGCCGAGCCCCTTCAACTCGGCGGCGTCGGTACCGGGTCGCTTCGAGAAGCGGGTGACGTTCACCTTCTCCGGGCGCACCTCACGGAAGAGCGCTATGCTCTGGGCGTGGTCCTCCGCCGTTTCCGTGGGGAAGCCGACGATGAAGTCGGTCGAGAGCGTCCAGTAGTCTAACGTCTCGTCGAACGTCTCGACGATCTCGGTGAACTTCTCGACGCGGTGCTGGCGGCGCATCTCTTCGAGCACCGTATCAGAACCGGACTGTACGGGCAGGTGGATGAAGTTGTACAGTTCGTCGTGACGCGCGAACACGTCGGCCAGTTCGTCGCGGATGCCGTGGATTCCACCGGGGTTCGCCATCCCCAGCCGAACTCTGAACTCGCCATCGATCTCCGTACAGATCCGATCCAGGAGTTCGGGGAGTTCGCGCTCGCCGTCGTCCCAGCCGTAGACGCCGGTGTCTTGGCCCGTGATTCGGAGTTCGTTCGCCCCGGCGTGAACCAGCGCGCGGGCCTTCTCGACGTTCTCCTCGACCGACGGGGAGTCGACGCGGCCGGTCGCGAACTTCGTGATGCAGTACGAGCAGTTCGACAGGCAGCCCCGGGCGATCGGCAGGATGCCGACGACGCCATCGAGAACCGGTTCGGTGCCCGGACCGGGCGTGGGGCACTCGCCGTTCGTGACCGCCGCGGGGACGTCGTCCCAGTGGAGGATCTGCGCGTCGATCTCCTCGTCGCGGAACTCCTCGCCCTGTGCGAGCGCCATACAGCCCGTGATGATGAGATCCGCTGTCTCTGCTTCGAGTTCTTTGGCCCGGCGGAGCATATTGCGCTCCGTCTTCTCGACCACCGTGCAGGTGTTCATAATGGCGACGTCGGCCGCCTCCGGGCCATCGACGGGGTAGTGGCCGGCGTCTCGGAGCGCACTCTCTATCTGCCGGCTCTCACCGCGGTTGGAGGTACAACCGTACGTCTCGATGTGGTATCGGGCCATCCAGTCGCTCTCAGTTACCGGATCTGCGGGCAAAAGCGCGACGGTTCGGCCGACGACTGGAGCCAGTTCTCACACCTCAGCTCCGAAGTGCCTCGACGGGTGGGTCGTTCGCGGCCTTCCACGCCGGGTAGAGCCCGCTCAGCAGGCTGGCGACGACCGCGAAGCCGAAGCCGAGCAGGAGGTAGCGGACGCTCGCCCAGCCGAACACGAGCGTCGCGTCCCCGGCGAGGACCTCGAAAGCGACGAGGCCGACGCCCAGCGAGAGCGCTGCGCCGACGAACCCGCCGATGATGCCCAGAAACGCGGCCTCGGCGAGGATCATCCGCAAGACTTCCCCACGGCGGATACCGACTGCGCGGAGGACGCCGATTTCGCCGCGGCGTTCGATCGTACTCATCAACATCACGTTGAGAATCGCGACGCTCGCGACGATCAGCGAAATCGAGCCGATCCCGAGCAGCGCGAGGTTCAGCGTATCCAGAAACGACCCGACGTTCTCCTGGATGCTCGCGAAACTGGTGACGCTCAGGATCTCCTCGTCGCCCTCGTTGAACCGCGTTTCGACCGCGTCGGAGATCCGCTGCGCCTCGTCGCCGTCGGACGCGACGATCGTCACCGAGTCGTAGTAGTTCTGGTCTCTGAGCGCTGAGAGCGGGAGGACGAGTTCGCTGCCCCCACCGAAGCCGCCGCCGCCGGACTCGATCAGCCCCCTGATCCGATAGAGTTGGCCGTCGTACTCGACGGGGTCGCCGATTTCGAGCCCGAGCTGTCGTGCGGTGCTGTTCGTGAGCAACGCCCCGGACCGGAGCCGATCGGGGTTGTCGCCCGAAGAGACCTCATACAGGGTGCTCGCACGCGTCAATCCGGTGACGCTCACGAACCGCTCACTCCCGTCACGCGCCGTCAGCGTGGTGCTGTTCGTCTTCTCGGGGATGACGGTGGCGTCGCCGGCGACGTCTCGGATGCGATCCACCTGCTCCTGGGTGACGCCGTCGGTGGTGCTGTCCGTGCCGGACCTGATCGTCACCTCGTCGGCGATCCCGCCGAGATTCGACGTCGCCTGCTGCTGGATCGCGACGCCAGCCATCCCGAGCGAGGCGATCGCGACGACGCCGATGATGATGCCGAGCGTCGCCAGCGCCGTGCGGACCCGGCTCCGCCCGAGGTTCCGCCAGGCCATTCCGACGCTCGGCAGTTGCCACAGCAGGTCCCTGATGCTCATTCTCCGATCTCCCCATCGACGAGGTTGACTTCGCGATCGGCGTACTCGACCAACTGCTCGTCGTGGGTGACCGCCACGATGGCGATGTCTTCCTCCTCTTTGAGACGCGTGAGTTCGTCGAGGATGGTCGCGCCGGTGTCCTGATCGAGGTTGCCAGTCGGCTCGTCGGCGAGCAGAATGTCGGGTTCGTTGATCAGCGCCCGCGCGATGGCGACGCGCTGTTGTTGTCCCCCCGATAGCTGATCCGGCGTGTGACTCAACCGATCGCTGAGACCGACGCGTCCGAGGAGATCGATCGCCCGGTCACGCCGGTCGACGTCGGTGTCCCACATCGAGGGGAGTTCGACGTTCTCGGTCGCGGTCAGCATCGGAAGCAGGTGAAACGCCTGGAAGACGAAGCCGATCCCCGAGCGGCGTTCCTCGGTGAGTTCGTCCTCGCTGAAGTCCGTCACGTCGCGGCCGTCGAGGTGGACGCTCCCTTCGCTCGGCGTATCGAGCAGGCCGATCATATTGAGCATCGTGCTCTTGCCCGAACCGGAGGGCCCGATCACGGTCACCATCTCGCCGCGGTTTGCGGTAAAGTCGACGCCCTTCAGCGCCTCGATCGTCTCCTCACCGCTCTGGTAGCGCTTCACGACGCCATCGAGTTCGATGACGCTCGTGCTCATTGTCGCCAGCGGTAGACCCCGGCTCCAACGAGGACGAGAACCACGACGGCACCGCCGATCAGCGTGAGCGGCAGGCCGCCGGAGCCTCCCGGCGGTCCGGCACCACCCGGTCCGCTTCCACCGGCGGCTTGACCGGCTCCGAGCGACATCGCGGGCGCGGGGTCCACCTGTAACTGCTGGGTCTTCGTCACGCGCTCGTCGTCGACGACGTAGGTGATCTCGACGGGAACTTCGGACACCGACGTATTTGGCGGGGTCGACGCAGTGAGTTCGAACGTGGCGAATTCGCTGCCCTCGACCGCACCGACGAAGTACTCGCCGGACGGGGCGACCGGTCGCACCGTGTCCGTCTCCGGAATCCGGACGAGGACCGACTCCGCGTCCGTGGTCCCGAGGTTGGCGGCGTCGCCCTCGATCCGGAGGCCGCTTCCGGTCTGTGTCGCCTCGACGCTCGTCAGGCGAACGTCGCCGCGGACCGGCGCGTTCTCGTCGAGATCGACGGCCAGCGTGGTGTTGTGAGACCCACCGGCGGCTTCGTACTGTGCGGTGACCGTCAGCTGATCGCTCGCGAGGTCGTCGGTGTCGAAGGTGGTCGACTGGCTCGCACCGGGTTCGACGTCGAACAGGAAGTTCCGATCGATCTGCTCACCGTCGACGCTCGCCGTGAGTTCCACGTCAGTGAGGTTTGCGTTCCCGTAGTTCGTGAGCGAGACACTGGTGCCGGACCCATTGGCCCCGGGCCCGGCTGTCAGCTCGGCCTTCACGTTCGGTTCACTCACGTCGATGTAGATCGGGTAGTTGTATCGCTGGAAGCTGTTGCCGTTGTTGTACCGCACAGCGACACTGACAGTGAGGCGTTTCTGGCCGGACGTCTCGAATGTCGTCGACATCGGGATCGAGACCGATCCGCCGGGCGCAACCGAGCCAAGATCCTCGACGCGTGCGTACTCGGTCGTCGTGCCGGGTTTCCGGACGTAGATGTCGGTTATCGTGACCGTGGTGTCACTCTCTTGGAGATTCGAGATTTCGGTCTCGATCGTGACCTGTTCGCCGGTGTTGGGATCGTCGGGCGTCACCGTGACCGACGACACCTGGATCGCCGGTGCGGCAGCGACCGGCGTGATCGCGGCACCGGCACCGCTGATGAGGAGGGACAGTACGACTAGCACTCTGGGGATGGAGGACCAGTTCATCGTCTTGTAGGGCGTCTTTCGCGGAGGGACTCTGCTCCTGCTCCTCTTCATTCTCTCCCCTTGCAAACGTTTCGGTTCAATTATGTAGTACGATGGGACACCGCGGGGTCGCAGAATCACGCGCCGGGCGACGCCATCCCCCCGTATTCAGTTCGTGATGAAGCGTGAGAGTATCTGCAGGGCTCTGGCCTTGACAATACGATCCGTTACTCCGGTGTTGTCTGGTGATTTGCTAAGATAAGAAAAGTGATATATATGTCGGAGTTAGAACCTATCGACCCGAGCAAAGCACTCGAATTGTACCTCGAAGATCGCAGAGGAAACCTCTCTCGGGGCACCATCATCAACCACCGGTCGCGCCTCTCTTCGTTCGTCGAGTGGCTCGACGAGCGGGAGATCACCAACCTGAACGAACTCACGGGCCGCCTCATCAAGGAGTACCAGATCGAGGGTCGCAAGGACAGTGACTGGGCGCCAGCGACGGAGAAGGGGATGATGGACACCACTCGCGTCTTCATCCGCTGGTGTGAGAGCATCGAGGCCGTCGAGAGTGGACTCTCCCAGCGCGTTCAGTCGCCCGCTGTCAAAGACACGGATATGGCGCGACACGAGCAACTCGACTCTCAGACCGCCCAATCGGTCCTGAATAACCTCGAACGATACCACTACTGCAGCCGGGCACACGTGACGCTCGCAGTAATGTGGCACACGATGGCTCGGAAGGGGGCCGTCCGATCTCTCGATCTTCAGGATTACGATGCTGACGAGCGGTATCTGCAGTTCAAACACCGACCCGACACCGACACGCCGCTCAAGAACAAGACGAAGTCCCAGCGTCACGTCGCCATCTCGGAGTCGATCGCCGATCTTCTCGACGACTGGATCGAGCACAAACGTCCCGACGTCACGGACGACTACGGCCGAGAGCCGCTCATTACGACCTCGAAGGGGCGTATCGCTGGGAGCACGATCTCGAGGTATGCGTACAAGTGGACACAACCGTGTCGGCACGACGGAACGTGTCCGCTCGGGCGAGATCCGAAGACTTGTGACGCGACCGATCACAGTCGGGTCAGTACCTGTCCCGAATCGGTCTCACCCCACCCGTTCCGGCGCGGATCGATCACTCACTGGCTACGGTCGGACGTCCCGTCGCAGGCCGTTTCAGGTCGTGCTGACGTCTCCGAACGAGTGATTGAGAAGCATTACGACGAGCGGTCCGAACGGGAGCGAATGGAACAGCGGCGGTCGTATCTGGGGAATATCTAGCTGTCGTGCTGCGCGGTTTTCGTTGCATCACCCGCAAATAGTGAGACGAGAAGGATAGCAATCGTCCGAGTTGAGCCTATTGGCGTGTGGGGTGCCTTCTCTGACACCCCGAATCGCATCTCCGCCGAGAGTGGCTTCTCTGGTCATAGCTCGACTTCGTACTCATCGGCCAGTGCTTCGAATTCTGCCCACTGAGGCGTTGCTGGAGACGACTTCTCGCCTTCTGTCTCCAGAAACTCCACCAGCGATTCGACGGTTTCCGTGATCCCGTAGTCACCCGCGGTCGTTTGCAGACGCTCTGGTGAGAGTTCCATCTTCGCCGCGAGCAAGAAGACGTATTTCCGGTGGCGAGAGTCATTTTCGATGAGGAGCAGGTGGCAGAACAGGTCTTCCGGCCCCAGCGATTCACGATCCTCTGAATAGAAGTAGTACCGTTCGGATGTCGTGAAAAATTGGAGTCCGTACTCGGCAAAGGCATCGAGACCTGTCCGGTAGTAGTCAGGGTGTTCGACATCAGTATCGGTGCGAACGAGAAACTCCTCGTGTGACTCCCATACGATCGTTCCGCTTCCAACATCTTGTCTAATTCGGACGAGGTGGGTGTGATGCTGGAGTTCGTATGCAAAGACGTGGAGATCGTTGAACGCATCGGTAAGCCTGTATCGACTATGCTGCTTGACAGCCATCGCTCGATTCGTGAGCGTCCTGAGTCCGCGATAGATCGTTGCCCGTGCGTGGCCTGTTTGCTCTGCCAGTTCGGTTGCCGTCCACGCATCGTCACTACTCAAATAGTACAAGATATTCACCATCGAAGGGGTGAGCAAATCCGGGAAATCAACGTGCGGATTCGATTGTGTGAGGGACTGAAACACCTCAACACAGCGCGCATTACTCGGTTTGGCAATGATTCTGTTTCCCTCCCGCTCTTTGTCGATGAGATCACGCTGAGCCAAGTCGTTGAGAGCAGCCGATACTGTGTCCTCTCGGTAATCTAGTTCGTCCGCCAGCTCCTGACGACCCTTTGGGGTGTCAAGTGCTATGAGAACCCGGAGCTCTCGTTCTCTTATCATATTGTCTCATAATCGCCCGTTTAGTATTTAAATACCTTGGCGAATACGGGACAAATAGTAGGTTAGATGATATAATTCGGCCCGTTCTATGGTTGCTTGATTAGCCTACCTCTTTGCAATCATCAACACGCCGAGTTCGAGAACTGAATTCCAACGGAGATACTCTGGACAGCGCTCGATCGGCTATTCGAAGATGGAATTCACCTCCTCACGGTGACAACGAACCCGTCCCGGCGACCGTTAGAGGTCCTCAACGAAGGCACGCCGCGCCTCACGACGTTCTGCTTTCGTACTCATATCGTACCACTGTTCGATCGTATCCGGATTGGCGTCACACCGTTTCGAGATCACGTCCTCGGTGGGGACGCCGTTGGCTCGGAGGTGAGTAATATAGCCCCGACGGATCGGATGTGGTGAAACCGACTCCGGACACTTGTACGCGTCATTGTTCGTCTGTGCCGCCTCACACGTCTCTGGGTGCTCCCCGACCGGGCAGTCCTTCCCAATCGCACACGGCCGGGACCAGGCGTACGCGTACTTGCGAATCGTACTCTTTTGGAGACGGCCATTCTTGGTCGTTAGTAGTGGTTCCCTGCCGTATTCGTCGGTTACAGCGTTCCGATTCGCCTGGATGTATCCATCGAGAACCTGGGCCGCCTCACTCGATATTGTGATTTCGCGTTCTCCCTTGGCGCCGTTCTTCAATCGCGTGCCCGTGTCCTCGCGGTTGACCGCCTCGATGTACCGGTCGGTCGCGTCGTAATCGTCGAGGTCGAAGGCGTACAGCGTGGACTGCCGAATCCCCGTTTCGGCGAGGAGGGTCCAGATCACGTGGGCCTTCGAGAACGGTTCGAACTTCCCCAGGTAGTCGATAATCTCCTTGGCGTCGTCGTGAGAGAGCCACGTTTCGTCCTTCCCCCCGCCATTGGAGAGCGTCGGGAGGATGATGAGCTTGTGGAAGCCACCGTCGACCACGCCGCGCCGCTCGCAGTACCGGATGAACTTCCGAAGCGCCGACAGACAGCCCTTGATCGAGGAGCGGGCTTCGAGCTGGGGTTGCTTGCGGAGGTAGTTGTGGTACTCGTCCATATGGGACGGCTGGAGCTCTCGAAGGTTCTCGATGTCTTCCTCCGCGCAGAATTGGCGGAAGTGTCCCAGTCGCGAACGATAAGAACTGATGGTTCCCTGCGACACGCCCCACGGGTTGGTTTCGAGATAGAAATCGAGGACGTCGTTCACCGGGGCAGGCCCCGAGAACAACTCGTCTCCGTCTCGGACCCCGTTGGACTCGGAATTGGTCGGCTCTTCGGGATCGTTTGTCGGCGGAGTTGCGGTACGGTCGTGACTGGAACCTGTTTGCGGGGCCGAGGTCGTGTCGACGCTGGGTGTTCCCTGATTGGCCGGATTCTCCGGTGTTTCGATCCGAGTGGATTGGTCGAGATTGGCCGATCCGGTGGCGACCGTCCCGCCGTCGGTCCGCAGTTCTCGGCTTTTGCTGTTGGGGTCCGTGTTCGATTGGTCGGGATCCTCCTGTAATTGGTCGGGGGCTTCCGCTAATTGGTCTGCGTCGTCGGCGTCGTCGGGAGTCTCGGTCGGGTCGGTCACGCGCCGATCCCTCCAGTGCGGGATTTCGCACTCCCCGAAATGGGGACCAGGCGAGTCGTTACTCCGGTATCGCCTTGGGCGGCCCGATCAATTTCGGAGCCGGGGGCGTCTGTTATCGGGGTGGCTTCGGAGGGTTCCAAATCACGCGTAGTCTGTTTCCCCCGAACAGCCAGTTCGACGGTTCCAGTCGTCCATTCTCCGACCAATTTTTCGGAATTGGCCCACCAATTCCATCCCAGATCGCCCGTCGATGACGACGGATGTTGGTCGGGGAATTGGTAATCGTTGAGTGGGATCGTGGAGCGCATTCTACCAGTATAGAGCCTGTAAATGAAGGTTACTCGGCGACTCCGGAACTGATTATTCGGATGTATCTCCGAGTTCGGTGCCAGTCGCCTCCCGACCGACCTCGGTTGTGCAGAAGTTGGTCGAGGAACCGTTTTGCGTGTGAATATGATCGTCATCTTCTCCGTCCAGGTACGGTATTCGGCTCGGCCCAACAAAGTATTAACGGGTGAAAAGTTATTTAGAATTAGTCGATAATAGCCTAAGTATGGTTGAGGACTCGAACGGACGGACCGACGAACTGTTCACCGGCGTCGACGACGTCACAGATGACGACAGCGAACGTGAGCCGGTGCTCACGCCCGAGGATCGACCACGGGGGATACTCACTCCGACCGACCGAGAGTACCTCTGTGGGCTCAAGGAGTACGCCCAACCGCAGACGGACGCGAACCGGCGGCAGGAGATCCGCGAGCGGGTCGTCAACGGGCTCCAGGACTTCGTGCTACTGAGTTTGTTCTTGGGATCGGATGAGCGCGAGAAGATCTTCGCAGAACTTGGCTCCGAGGAGACCGACGACACGCTCGCTGCGATGGTCGCGTTCGGCTACCTCGGGCTCGACAGGGATCGCCTCCGGCTCGAAGCGTGTATCGAGCACGGCGTCCTCCAGGGAGCGAACGTCGACAAACTCTTTCAGTCGTCGGGGCGGGCGACCAACGTGGACGTCTCGATCTCGGTTGAGTACAACCCCGACATCGAAAAATTGTACCGGCGTTTCGAGGACGGCCAGGAGCTGACCGA
>NZ_FNPB01000022.1 GCF_900107195.1 Halobellus clavatus | reverse complement strand
TCGGCGACGAATCCTCCGCAAACCGGGTAGAGAAGCACTCAAAGAGATTGTCCGAGCAGTTCTCTGACTCACCAACAATGTACTTCACAAGAGCGAAGATTAATATATGAATCATTCACTATATGACTTATCGATGTTGGAGGTGTCGAATGTCAGCAAGAAGTTCGGCGGTCTAACAGCTGTCGATAATGTTAACTTTGAAATTAATGACTCTGAAATCGTTGGTCTCATCGGGCCAAATGGTGCAGGAAAAACTACCTTATTTAACACAATTACAGGAATTTATCAACCAGAGCCAGGCGGTAAAATCACTTTTGATGGAACAAACCTGATTGGATCAGATACTCACCAAATTGCTCGTGAAGGAGTAATTAGAACATTTCAGATTGTGCGCGTATTCAAGGGAATGACCGTATTGGAGAATGCTGTTGCAGGAGCATTTTTTGGGGATGAGAAGTCACTTGATCGCTCGAAGGCAGAAGAGAAAGCTCAGGAGGCACTAGAGTTTGTTGGCCTAGATGGTAAAGCGGATATGAGTGCTGGTGTTCTCCCAGTGGCTCAACAAAAACAACTTGAGCTTGCTCGGGCACTAGCCTCAGATCCACAGCTCCTCTTACTTGATGAAATCGCAAGTGGTCTTACACCGGGAGAGGTAGAAGACCTAACCAATATAATTCGTCGAATACGTGACGAAAGAAGTATAGCAGTTTTTTGGGTTGAGCATATTACAGATGCTATTATGAGTGTCGCTGATCGGATTATTGTCCTGAATAGTGGCCAGAAGATTGCGGATGGCACACCGAAAGAAATCAAAACCGATGAGAGGGTCATTGAAGCATATTTGGGAGCCAACTAATGATTGAAGTAGACGAAATTGACGTCTCATATGGAAATATTCAGGTGCTCTGGGACCTCTCGATGTATGTTTCAGAGGAGGATAATGTCGTAGCGATTGTCGGACCAAATGGTGCTGGCAAATCTACGTTACTAGATGTAATATCTGGACTCCATCCCATAGATGATGGTGATGTTTCACTGTGGGGTGAGAATATAAATTCGCTCACCCCCTCAGATATTGTAAAGCAAGGGTTCGTTCACGTCTCTGAAAAACGGAACCTTTTCGGCGAAATGACGGTGAGAGAGAATCTTGAGATGGGTGCTTACACTCAGAGAGATGAACTGGAAAATACATTAAACGAGGTTTACGAACTCTTTCCCATCTTGGAGGAGCGCGCTGACCAGCGTGCTAGTTCAATGAGTGGTGGACAGCAACAGATGCTAGCTTTGGGTCGTGGTTTGATGGCTCAGCCTCGTATTTTAGCCCTTGACGAACCTTCAGAGGGGTTAGCGCCACAGATTACAGAGCGTGTGTTTGAAAAGATTCAAGAGATAAGTGAAGATGTGACTGTTTTACTCGTTGAACAGCACGTTAACGAGGCGCTAGCTATGGCAGACCGTGCATATCTACTTGAAAATGGTCGTATCGTCGAAGAGGATACCGGCGCAGGTCTGCTTGAGAGTGATCACGTTACTGCGGCATACTTATAAATTAAAATAGTATTTACCCTATGTTGGTGACTCTATAAAGTTGTAGATTTTAATTATATGTTTCGCTGTACGACGCCACCCTCGAAGCGAGGTCGGTATACAACCAATCTATCCGACTCGCCAAGGAAGGTGTGGATTGGGACGTCATTCCCGACCGCGTGGCCGAGGACGATTGATCGGGTACGAAAACCCTTTCCTGTCTTAGAACTGACGTCTACATCGTTGAGGTATAACAATCGACGGATGAATAGATTGTGGTCCCAGTATCTACGGTTTGGAATCCATTTCGTAGGACTCCAGTTAGCCGAAACTCTCGACGTGTGCCCCTTCTGGGTCACCACCAACGGACTCTAGGATGCGTTTTGCTTTGTTACAGAAGTCGGAAAAGCCGAATATATAAATAGTACCTGATGACCTATGTTCTCCGATAGCTGTCTTCAGTGATTCTTCATCGTGGTGGAATATTCGGACAGTTTGGCCACGGTCTGATAGTGAGTTCAGACGTTTCTTATGTGCTGGAGTATCGTCTTGATATATGACAGTAGCGCTATGATTATTTTCCGTAGCACGTTCGGCAATAGCAACAGCTGGACCAATTCCGGGACCACCCGCGATAGTAACAACATCTCCCTCATCATCGTAAGCGATCTTCCCAAAGGGTCCTTTAATTTGGATTGTATCTCCAGTTTCCCGTTCTGCGAGCCATGTGGAAAACTTGCTCTCAGAGTCAACACCGACGGTAACTTCAAACGAAGAATCAACAGTTGGTGAGGAAATCGTGTAGTAACCTGTTTCCTCTTCTCCGTCTATTTCAGCTTGGAGAAGCACGAACTGACCAGGAAGAGCCTCAATCGACTCATCCGTCTTGAGGGTGAGCGCAATAGTGGATTTTCCAACATTACTAACATTAGTAATGCGTGCTGAATGCTCAGCCATAAAGAAAAAAAGCCAAATTCATATATAAGTCTTTCTTTGAGTTTGTTTTTATTATGAGATTCAAATAATTATTGCTGGTTAATGCGACCTACATTGACTCTCTGATTTCTACTAACCTATTTCCTGAGGTCAATTATATAGGCTCTGGTGAATCGCCAGACAGCGCTTGATTTCACGGTTACACTGCTCGCTTGATGTTGTGAACGACACATTTCAAGACGAGTTCACGAAATTCACGGTACCACGTCCGCGCACGCACGGCATCGCCGTGCGTGCGCTTGATCGACGAGAAGACGGTCTCACACATCGATCGCTGGCGGTAGCGAGGCCCATCGACCCGCGCGTTATGCGCGTGGTCGATGGGCCGGAAGATGCGATGCTTAATCAGCGTTCTCACGTCTTCTTCACGCAGTTTTTCGCGTAAATCCATCCAATCGTATCCCTTGTCAGCGGCGAGGCTGGTCAGGTCGCCTGCGTTGCGGGAGGCGACCTGCCAGCCGAGCTGTGTGTCGTGTGTTTTCTCGGTCGTACAGTGAACGTCAAGGACAGCTTGAGATACTGTATCGACGAGAGCGGTCGCTTTGAGTGTTTGAACGCGATAATTCATCCGGCGGCAGTAGTGCTTGCTGGCGTTTTCGCGGTCGAAGAACGTCGCGTCGATGGCGGCGTGACCCGAGAGGTCGTGCAGCTGCGCCGACAGGCGCAGCAGCACTCGCCAGATCTTCATCTCGAAGCTATCAAACGCCTTTACTAACGTCGAGTGGTCAGGGAGATCGCCCTCTTCGAGGCCGATCTCGGCGAGAATATGCGGCATTTCGCTCAGCAGATCGAGAGCGTTGCGGTACGACTCATCGAGGTAAACCCGTAGACAGTGGAGCGATACAAGAGCGTAGTCGGCGAAGCCGCCCTTCGGGGGCGGCGACTTCGCCTCGGCCACCAACACCATTTTTAGCTAACGTGACCGCTTTCGATGTCAAGCGGGAAATCTTCGACATAACCACCGCGGGTTTCCCGCTTCACCTCCTTTGATTTGACGACCTATCCTGCTGCAGTGCAGCGATTCACCAGAGCCATTATATAAAACTAGATATCGCTAAACTCGGCAGTAAGCGGGGCCCGATTCGTGCCTCGTGACTTCGGTTACCGTGATGGCGTCGACGTCGACCCCGAGAACACCGGGATGGTCAGGGGTGGCAGAGAGATCGGAGAGCGCTTCATTGAGGCGTTCTTGAAGCCAGTCGGGGTAGATGTCGGCTGGAATTGATTCGTCGAGGTCCTCTGTTGCACCAAGGGGAATCTGCACGTCGATGGTTACCGTTCGATCGTGGTGAGTGGACGAATTCATAGGTGTGGAGCTGTAGGTGATCTACCGCTGGTCTCGAATCGCGTCGAGACTAAAGTCCTCGTCAAGTTTGCGGATGGCCTCGAGCGTGTCGGTGACGAATTCGAGCGCCTCAATCTCTGACTGAAGCCGGGCGATTTCTTCCTCGCGGTCTTGGATGGCGTCGATGATGGCGGCTTCTGCCTGCTGGTAGTCAGCGTCCTCACGGACGTCGTTGTCGTCGTCCTCTTGGATTGATGTGGTGAGTGCCGATGACGGGAGTTTCCCGTCGGGGCGGGGGACCGTCTCTTCTTCAACTTCGATAGCGACACGTCGGACGTGCTTACAGCCGCCCTCTGGATCGCGATCTTGGTAATCCGGACAAGTACACGTTTCGTCGATGAGGTCGACAGTGTAGGTCTCCCCGGACTCGCCGGTTACTGAGTAGATGCCGCCCTGCTTGAGGAGCGCGACATCCATCGTTTCGATACGAGCGCGTTCGTCACGTCGGTCAGTACTCTGAGGCAGCGTTGGGGACGAGTTGGATGCGTCTCTGGCCGATGCGGTGGAGTGTGAACTCACGATGCGATTCCTCCACCTGCTGGCAGGGGAGTGAAAAACGCCCACGTCTCTGATCGCTAATCTATGCTTGTGCTGGCTGACGATGCTCTTGAGGGCGTTCTGTAAGTCGAGAACACTATTCGGGTGTTTCGGAGCAAGGTTCTGCAGATCGAGCTCCCGTTTCTTGGTCGTTCTTCTTGACCTGGGTGGTGAGGACTCGGTGGGTGTCGGAGTCGTGGATGCGACGCTGGCGCTCGAAACCGTCTTGAGGGTTCGGTCCTGCGAGGGCGATGACGAACCAGCCTGAGTCAGGTGCGCCACGAGTTGCGTTGAGGACGCGGTAGATACGGCCAGACTCATCATCGAGGAAGAGAACCTCCAAGGTCTCCCCCTCTGAAGAGTCTGCTCGATCAAGCGCGGTGAGGACGCACTCATCTTCGAATTGGTCGCGGAACTGCTCGAACGAATGTGGGCTATCCGTGTCGATCATCGGTTGTTCTGTCCTCTACTTCTCGAGGGGTCGAAAAACGCTGGTAGGGATGCTGGAAGAAGATGTTGACTACGTGCTTGAAGCCGAGGAGGGTCTCGGGATCAATCTGACCGCCGATGAGTCGCCGTTGTCACTAACGGATTTCTCAATTCGAGCTAATCGTGAATCTCTATCCACTCTTGATACTCTTCGGTAGAGAGCAACCGACCACACTGTGCGCAGTAATGTAGATCGCGTCCCCCTTGCTTTCGCTCCACAGACAATCGGGTGTCGCTCTCAATTGAAGCACAATTGTCACAGGTTTCGTTGGCCCGTTGTTCCCGCCGTCGCTGACGTGCTTCATCAAGATGCTCCATCATTTCATCAATCTCGGTGCGATTCTCCTCATCTTGCTGGATGAACTCGGCGTCCAGCACTTCAACCGTGATTATCGTTGGCTCCGTCTCGGTGTTGACATCACTAATTCTGGCGGTAATGATACATATGTCGCCTGGAGCAATTCGTGTCTCGACCGCCTGTTCATATCTAATTTGGACCTCTTGAACGGCCTCTAAGAAATCAAGATCAAGGAACTCGGCCTGTTGATTTGGAAGGACTCTGACGGGAATTTCGCCCACCGCGCCAGTATCAGTCACCCATCGCCAGTCCGTCATCAATTGCGTATAATGCTGGAAACTTGTTAGTAATTACCGGGCCGTGGGTGATGACCCGACTGATCTGTACGTCTGTGTTTGGTCAGAGTTTGCGAACCTGGTCGTCGAGTGAAGCTCCACACGACCAGCAATCTCCTGTCGCCCCGGCATTTGCGGTGCCACAGGCTGAACAGACGTGGAGGGGGATATCCACATCAATCCGCAGTTCTGCGGTGCCACAGTCCGGGCAGGGACCAGCGTCGCGGGGGAGCGGGCGGTCGTATCGACGACAATCTGGGTTCGTGCAGTAGCGCACCATCCCATTGTGTGATTAATTCTCATTCATCAAATAATTAAGCTCTCAAAATTGGGTGACGGAGTCCAGTACTACTTCGACGGAATCGACAGTGAGCGACACAACGTACGATCCTGCTGACCCGCCTATTTCAGCGTGGTTGTGTAGCGGATTTCACGTCCGAATTTCGAAACGAGCGCCCCCGTCTGTGCCATCGGTGACCTCGATCGACCAACCGTGGGCCTCCATAATTCGGCTGACGATCGCGAGCCCGAAACCCGTCCCGTCTTGGTTTGTTGTGTACCCGCTCTCGAATACATCTTCGCGATCGGATGTCGAAATCCCTGGTCCGGTGTCTTCGATAAAGAAGCCATCACCAATCTCAAGGCTTCCAACACGAATCGTGACGGCCTCGCCGCCGTGGTCGATCGCGTTTCGATAGAGGTTCTCGAACATTTGGAGAAGGCGACTGCGATCAGCGTTGAGACGCAGATCCGTCTCGACTTTGAGTGTCGCAGTGTCCGTATCAACGTTTCGCCAAGCCTGTTTAGCAAGAGTATTGAGGGAGATCGTCTCTGTCTCGCCGACTGCTTCTCCCTGTCGAGCGAGTGTGAGCATATCTTTGATGAGGCGTTCCATACGGTCTAACGCACGCTCGATGGCGTCGAAGTGTTCACTGTTATCGGTGCTATCGATGAATTCGAGCCGTCCTCGGGCGACGTTCAACGGATTCCGGAGATCGTGCGAAAGGATACCGGCAAATTCCTCCAGCCGGTCACGCTCTCGCCGAATCGTCGCCTCTGCGGACAGTCGCTCGAGAGCTGTCACGACGTGAGTCGATAACATCTCCGCGACTTCCTCGTCGCGCTCGGCGAACGCGTTCGCCTCAAACGAAAACACCTGTAGTACACCATATTCTCCGAGCGGAATACTCAACAATGCGCGAGGGTCGTTGCTGACCTGTGGTTCGGGGTGTACTCCACCATCGCGGATTGGCGACGCCGTAACCCCCCGAGTCTCCCCGAGGTCGTCGACCCGGACAACCGTGTTCGATTGGTAACTCTCCCCGGCGTATCCGAAGGAGGTTGGTACCGGGTCATAACCATCTACACTACCAGGGTTTGAACTGGTGACCGGAACCAGTTGGTCACCTTCTACTACTGCGAGGTGGGCGACATCAGCATCGAATAACTTGACTGCGCCGTCAGCAGCGTGTTGACGTATCGCTGTCGTCGAGTCCGCTCTAGTGATTTCGGTAGCGAGCTCGTGGAGCTGTGTCACCTTCGAGGTGTGATTACGGAGTTGTTGCTCTGCCACTTTCCGATCTGAGACGTCCTGAATGATCCCCGTAAAGAGATGATCCCCGTCAATAGGATACTCCCCGAAGCTAATCTCGATCGGGAATTCCTCTCCGTCGGCGCGAAGGCCGTGTGCCTCGAGTCCGTTCCAGTCGAACGTTTGTTCCCCCCCTGAGAGATATTTGGCCAGCCCATTCTGATGCGATTCCCGCAACTCCTCGGGCATTAGCTTCGTTAGTGGTTCGCCAACTATTGCTGACTGTTCATATCCGAAGAGTTCGTTGACAGCGTCGTTCGCATACCGTATTGTGCTCGTCTCGTCGATAGTCACGACGCCCAACGACGAGTTCTCCGTCAATGCTCGGAACCGTGCCTCAGACCGCGCCAGCTCCCGTTCGCGCTGCTGTAAACCAGTTGCGTAGTAGCCCAGGAGGATGCCTGCTGCCATGAAAATCCCTGCTCCATTGAGGGCGAGTTGCCCCGGCTCAGCGGCTGGATTATGTTCGAGCGAGATAACGAAAATGAACCAGATAATAACCGCAACACCAGTGATCGCCCCACCACCTGTCCAGAGTGCCAGTTGACTGATTCGGGACTCTTGGTGAGTTCGTTCGAGCCAAATCCCGCCGATAAGCAAACAAATCCCGATTGTGGCTGGTAGTGCTACTTCGAGAAAGTCGACTACGGCATCGTCTCCATCGATAAGGACCCAGCCAAGCGTACAGATGAAAAGTAGAAGTCCGGAGAAGGCAATCGACCACCTCCGTATCGGACGATACAAACCTCTCATCTGCCGTCAATAATCGGAAAGAGATCCTTAATTCGTATGATTTGGAAACTGGCCGTCATTTCTCACTCTAGGTGTGGGAGGGGGTACGTACTTCTATGGCTTCCGATGCTGGGTGTTCTATGATTCGTCTGGGTTCGAAGAACCCTCGGCCGGTACTCGAATGTCGTCGGGTGTCGTGATGAGTTCTACGTTCTGAACAGTAAACCGAACCGAGACGTCTCCCTTTGATGAGGTGAGGAGCTGTAATAGTGCATCGACGTCCACCCAATCCTGTAAATTATAGTCGTCGTCTTCGATCCCACGCGTTTCCAGTGTCTCAATAATTTCAACGAGGCGGTCACTCGTTCGGTCCGGACTGTCTGGTGGTGGGGAATGCATCGGTATGCTCTACGCTTAGGATGGAAGCAATTTAAAAGGTTGTGAGTCAACTGCAGAATCTCGTCGCTTTTCTGCTTGACTTAGCGCGTTTGGGATAGCACCGGCGCAACCACAAGCGATTATGCGCTTTGATGCGGACTGGATGTCTCGAGCTGATGATCGGATTCTAGAACATCTCTCTGAGGAGGGACCTGATACCCCGAAGAAAATGGCAGATAGCGACCGCGTTCGCTTTTCTCGCCAACACATCAACGCCCGGTGCAAAACACTCGTCACCTACGGACTTCTCGTCCACTTAGGCAACGGTGTCTACGATATCACCAGTGAGGGTGAACAGTACCTCAACGGCGATCTCGACGCACGAGACTTGGATGCAGAATAAAGCATATTTAAAATGGTTGGTGTTCGAGGATGTGCTCCATAATGAGCTGCTCCCGAGCATCAACGAATTCCTCAAAGGTCATCTCCTTGGCGCCCTCTGGGATATGGTGAGTCTGCTTGTAGTCGTCCGTTCGGGAGTTCATCCAGTCCTCGAAGTCGTCATCGGATTTCATCTTGTTCGTCTTGTCAATCAGCAGCTGGAGGTTCCCCACTCGGTCGGCATCTGCCTCCTCCGGGAGGACTGACTTCGGGATAATGTGGTCGATATCGTAGTCCTTGCCCCGGGCCGGTTCATCGGGATAGTGCGACAGCTGGAGGAGGAACTCGATGTCGCGCTTGCCGTATTGGAGTTCCTCGAAAAGCGTGGTCAGCTTTTCTTCGGTGAAACGGAGAGAGGTCCCGTAACTGGACGCCACTTCATCACTGATCCGCTCAAGTGGGAACTCCGAGCTCTCTTCTTCTCGGATAACGTCCCGGACGAGTTCGGCGATCTGGTTCGATGATTGGCTAGTAAACCCGTTGAGTCGAGCCGCACAGATGTAGTAGAGAATGTCCCGGCGCCGGCCGCGACCCTTGATAGAGGTAGAATCAAGCGAGGGGTTCTCGTTCTGGTAGAGGTAGTAGGCGATAGGTGTGTAGAGGGCGGGACTGAGGATGTAGGTCACCGTTGGATAGTAGCTGTTCAGGAGCTCCGCGAGTTGCTCCATCGTGTTCGGGAACGTATCTGAAAGCCAGATCTCCTTCAGATTCCGCAGCAAGTCGAGTGTGTAGTTGTCGAACCGATACTGGATCTCGTTGCCGTTGATCGCGAGCAGTACCTTCTGGACGTGCTTCGTAGCAAAAGGAGCGTTCCCACCGTCGATGATCCCGTTCAGTTCGTCGACCATCGAGTGAACCTCGTCACGGGCGTTGATTTCCGGCGGCTCCTGTTGCCAGCTGCTGGTCATCAAGGAGAGGAGGATTTCGGCCCGATTCGGCGTCACACCTCCTTGATTGATCCGAACGAAGACGTCGCGGACACGGGTGATGTCGTTCTCGTCTTCGGTGAAGAAGTGGAGCTTCTCGTCCTTGTGGACCGCTCGATAGAGGTCCTCGAAATTGCGCTGGGCGTTGAGAATCAGACTATCCGCATTCTCTATCTCCGGGTGTTCTCCGATCAGCTCTTGAATCTCACTCTCGATTTCCTGGCGTTCTGCATAGAAATCGTCGTTGTCCGAGATGGACATAATCCGGTTGACCGGATACCAATAGGCATTCGCAGTCGCCGACTGCTCGGATCGGAAGGAGAAATCGTACTTATTGCCGAGTTCCGAGTCCGCTGTCTGCGGGTCCGAGAGGAGGTTGAGATAGAGGCGCTTCTGGACCCACGAACTGGCCTTGTTTCGGGGATGATTGTGTTTCCGCTCGTAGAATGAGCCGGTGAGGCCGATATTGAGCGCGGTCAGCCGCTGCTGGCCGTCGAGAACCAGCTTCACCGGTGAGGGGAGTGGATCTTCAGAATTGTGGGGAGGGTTTCGATGGGTTGGGGTCGTGAGTGACTGGGGGAAGTTCGGTTCGTCGACGTAGTGGGTGACGACGCGATATTTGGGCTGAGCTTGGGCTTCCTCAGCGGAGAGATTCCACTGGAGGAGCGCTCCGATTGGATAGTCTCTCAAGAGTGAATCGAATAGATCGACGATATCGCTGGTTTCCCAGACGAATTCGCGCTGAATCGCGGGCAAGAGATATGAGTAATTGATATTTTCTACGACCTCAGCGATCCGCTTGGTTTCCATATCCGATTTTGTTGCGTGCTTGTTTTATATAAGTCTGCTATCCCTTCACCGGCCCATTTATACATCCATACTCATTTCTTGTACACAACCTTCGGAGTCCTGATGACGAAACGATTCGACACTGGGGACCGCGTTCGAATCGATATTCCGGATGAGACTGATCCGGACCATGATCGTCTTCACAGCTGTCGTGGCACTGTCGTCAATATCATCTCAGACGATGCGGGAGCTGTGACCGATGATGAACGGGAGGGGTATCTCTTTCGCGTTGAATTGGATGATGGCGAAACTGTCGACGTGCGCTGGCGTGATCTCCGGCCTGCTTGACGTGACTTCGATGCTGGTAATCGTATCAACCGAGACGGAATAGTCTAAGTAAAGACTATATAATGGCGGTCAGTTGGGCAAAGCATCGCGAATGACTCGAAAAACAATCGCCCGGAATTCAGGCAACTCCGGGCGGGTGAACATCTCGGGTTCTGAGCTCGAAATGCTTGAAGCCGGGATCGGCGACGATGTCGACGTCGACGTTGCCGATACGAAGGACGTCGCTCACGCTATCATCGACAGCAAGGACACGGACCAGTTCCTCATCGTCACTCCACTATAACGTATGCAAACGGCACTCACCTACCGGACGAATCGCGACCTGTTCTCGAACTACTACCTGGACGAGCACCTCCCCGAAACCGAGGCGTGGGACGAGCTTAGCGACGAGGACCTCCGCGAGGCGAAAGCGGACATCATGGACCTGTGGGAGCGCGAGAAGGGTACGGCTCCCAAGCGTAACGAGTCCCAGCTCGAGGAGAAGTTTATCCGGCCGATGTTCCGGAAACTGGGTATCCCCTTCGAGGTCGAAGAGAGTACCAGCCGGACCCAGCGCCGTCCCGACTATGGCTTCTTCGAGACCGAGGACGCCGCACGCGGTGCGTTCGAGCGCCGCGAGGAAGGTGGCGATTTCTACAAGGACGCCGTCGCCGTCGCGGACGCCAAGCGCTGGGGTCGGCCACTCGACACCCGTGGGAGTGGGGAACACGAACGGGACTTCGAAAACCCAAGCTACCAGATTCACGTCTACCTGCAGGAGACGCCGGCGCGGTGGGCCGTCCTCACCGACGGGAAGAAGTGGCGGCTCTATTACGGCCCGACGAGCCACCGCCTGGACTCCTACTACGAGATCGACCTACCGACCGTTCTCGAAAAGGGCGATCTTGAGGACTTCAAATACTTCTACCTCTTCTTCAGGCACGGCGCATTCCTCGAAGACTCCAGCGACGAGTGCTTCCTCGACGAAGTCTACGACGAGTCCAACGTCTTCGCCCAGGAGTTGGGAGAGGACCTCCAGGACAACATCTACGAGGCGATCAAGGTGCTCTCGGAGGGATTCATGCAGTACCCGGACAACGACCTCTCCGAGGACGATCTCGGCCTCATTCACGACAGTTCGCTCATCTACCTCTACCGGCTCATCTTCGTGCTCTACGCAGAGAGTGAGGGTCGTGACCTGCTCGACACGAACAACGAGATCTACGAGGAATCCTACAGTCTGAATACACTCAAGCAGGACGTCGCTGAAGAACTCGACAGTTCGAACCCGAAGTATCGTGACTGGCAAGACAACCTCTGGGACCGACTGGACGAGCTGTTCAAACTCATCGACCAGGGGAGCAAGTCGCGCGGTATCCCGGAGGAGGACCTCTACATCCCGGCGTACAACGGCGGATTGTTCAGAACTGACCCGGACGAGGACGATAGCGTCGAAGCCCGGTTCCTCGCGAACCACCAGGTGGGCGATGCCTATCTCGCTGAAGTAATCGAACTGCTCACCCGGAGTCAGAACGGCAACGGCGGCGGGAAGATTTTCGTCGACTACTCGTCGCTGGACGTCCGCCACCTGGGGAGCATCTACGAGGGACTTCTCGAGTATCAGCTCGACGTCGCTGACGAACCGCTCGCACTGGAGGACGGTGAGTACGTCCCTGCCGACGAGGGTGACGAGGTGATCGTCGAGGAGGGTGAAGTCCACCTTTCGACTGGCTCTGGCGAACGGAAAGCGACGGGGTCGTACTACACGCCGGAGTACGTCGTTGAGTACATCGTCGAGGAGACGCTTGGACCACTCGTCGACGATATCTACCAGGACCTGTTAGCTAGTGATCCTTGGGGGAAGGAGGGTGGAGGCCAGTTTGCCGAGGATTTCGCAGAACGGGTGTTCGAGTTGAAAATCCTTGACCCAGCGATGGGGAGCGGACATTTCCTGACGAACGCGATTGATTACCTCGCCCGTGAGATTATCAACGCACAAGAGCGACAGGCTGAACAGCAAGGAATTGAGTCTATCGACCAGTCACGTGACATCAACTGGGCGCGCCGGCAGGTCGCCCAGCGTTGTATCTACGGTGTCGATCTAAACCCGCTCGCGGTGGAATTAGCAAAGGTGTCGCTGTGGCTCCGTACCCTCGCCGCTGAACAGCCACTTGCATTCCTCGACCACCATCTGAAGACGGGCAACTCGCTCATCGGGAGCGACATCGAGGATGTGCTCGACAACGGCGAGTCTGGGACTGAGGACGGACAGCTTACCCTCCAGCAGTCGTTCGCACGCACGCGTCAGCAGGCTCTGGAGCACGTGATGGATCGTTTTCAAGACTTGCTCTCTATCGACAACGAATCCCTAGCGGACGTTAAGGAGATGGAGGCGGCCTTCGAGGACGTCAAGGACGATCCGTTATATCAGCGCCTGTTGGCAATGGCGAATGTCCACACTGCTGAAGCGTTCGGGGTGGATATCCCAGAGGACGCCTACAAACGGATGGCCGAGGCACTCCGGGACGATACGTGGGAAGAAATCAAAAAGCAAGACTGGTTTGAGAGCGCTCAGGCGATAGCCGAAGAGGAGAAGTTCTTCCACTGGGAGCTTGAGTTCCCGGTCGCTTACTATGGAGAAGCGGGTGAACGATCAGCTGACGCAGGGTTTGATGCCGTTATTGGTAATCCCCCATATGGATACCGAGAGATTCCGAGTGATGCTGAGAAAGACTACCTCTCTTCAGTGTATGATTCACATCAGTATAATTATGAGAACTACATCTATTTCACTGAGAAGGCGATTAAGTTGGCAAAAGATGGCAAAAGGACCTCGTATATAATTCCAAACACCTATCTATCTGCCGATAAGATGGAGAGGTTCCGCGAATATATTCTAAACAGCTCATCAATAAAGGAAATATACTATCTTGGTCAGGGGGTGTTTGATGGTGTAACTCTTGAAAGCGTAATCCAGACACTAGAAGTGGGTGGTGAACCCACGGATACTCGGATTCGGTTCAACGAAGATGGACAGGACCTACAATCTCCGAACCAAGAATACGACATTCATCAATCCGAATTTGAGTCCTCAGAAAATAAAATTTTCAATATTTCAATTTCGCCTGAACGCCGAAATATTGTCGACAAAATGGAAAGCGAAATTCTGCTGGAAAAATTGGCATATGTGACTGTAGGAATAAATACGGGGTATATACGCGATGTGATGGTGAGTGACGAAAAAGAAGATGATCGGTATCATCGGATGGTTTCGGGCAGGGATATTGATCGATATCACCTAGAATGGAGTGGCGAGTGGATATGTTATGATCCCGAGTTAATTGAAGAGTATGGCGATAAAGCCCGTACACTTCCTCCTGAGTATATTTTTACAGATGACAAAATTCTACTTCAGAGAACCCGACGGGGGCTTGCTCGGAAATTGGTTGCAACTCTTGACCGCGAACAGTATTATAACCTAAATCGTGTATCAAACGTTGTATTGAATGACGAAGTGAACTATGACTTAGGTTATATTTTAGCACTCCTGAACTCGGAGTTGCTTGATTCGTACTTCAATTGGGTATTTGACGAATATGAAGTCAAACCGTCTCATCTACGAAAACTCCCAATAAAAGATCTTGATTTGACTTCTTCGGAGTCTGATGACTACAACATTAACTCAGAGTATATGGAGTATATCAATTCGGATACCTCACTGAAACAATTCGTCGATCACCTCCGCCAACAAACAGACCGAACTAAGCACGATGTTTTGTCCTTCTTAGCACAGAGTATCGAATCAGATTATGACTCACTTCGAGATCTCAACCTCGATCTCCTCGACTACCTGGGCAACTACACTGATGGCCCTACTCTTCCCGATATCGGGCTCTTTCAGCCTACTAACTCCAGCATCCTTAACGCCACCACCGAAGACTATGAGAACCTTCGTATCGGCGATGTGAAAACCGAACGTGACGGTCGCCGCGTTACCATCTACGCAACGGCCCGATACAAGCCCGAGAACGAGAATGAACACGACACAGATCAGTGGGGATACACGGAAACCGACTACAAGGAAGCGTTCGCACTAACCGACCTCAGCGAGGAGGAGGCCACGCTGGTTGGAGCGTTCGTCCCTGTCGCAGTTGAGGAGGCCGACGGCTTTGCAGGCTTCCGAGACAATGCCACGAAGACCAACTCGCTAATTGACCGGCTGAAGGTCATCACACTCCCTGACCCCGACGAGGTCGTTGACGATCTCCGGAGGTATATTAAAACAAAAGAGCGTGCCGAAGAGTTGGACGAGAAGATCGTAAAGACTGACCGACTCATCGACGAAATCGTCTATGATCTCTACGGGTTGACCGATGAGGAAATAGAAGTCGTTGAGTCAGAAGAAGGATGACTGACTTCGTTGTCAATGATTGCGTCAAATTCGCTGGTAGACATAGAGAAGTCACGAAGATCGAAGAACAACTGAACGGCGGTCACCTCCTTATGTCTCCACTACAGAGGGACAGCTTCGCAAATCCCCCGTGGCCTTCCCCGACAAGACAGTTAGACAAATATGAATAATAAATTAGAAGTTGTTAATATAGTAGGTTCTGGGGGACTTGACGTTGAAATAGACCTCCGTAGATTAGCTGATGATTTGCCGCTTGAAATTGTCTATATCAAAGGCCCAGGACTATATTTCAAATTTAAAGACGAAGGCCCAACCGTTGTTGTAGCACGAACTGGAAAGTATATTATCAGTGGTGCAACATCGAAAGATGGGCTACAAAACACACGCTCAAATGTTCTTGATTTACTTGAAGGGATGGGCGTTACAAGCAGTCAAGAAGATCTACATTTTTCCATCAAGAATATGGTATTTACATGCGACCTTGAAAACAGTATTAATTTGTCGGCATTAGCTATCCACGCCGGACTAGAAAATGTTGAGTACGAGCCCGAGCAGTTCCCTGGTCTTATTTTTCGTCCTCCCTCCATTGATTCAGTTGCCCTGGTTTTTGCGACTGGAAAAGTGGTCATAACAGGTGTAACAAACGAATCACTCGCAGCAGACACAATTGAGTCGGTAATAACCCTGCTCGAGGGGGTTGGAATGTGAAATGACTCTTCTTTCATCATACTGTAGAATGTATCCCCGTTTATCGACAATCGTCACAAGAATATATTCACCCGTACCATCAATGAGTACCTCGATTATCTCGATGAATTTCTGGTTAAGAAGCACACCCTCTACGGCTTGGCTGATGGGGGAACCGTCGAATCGGTAGTTTACTATGAATAACTTCGAGATTGGCGACTACGTCAAGTTCGCCGGCGGGCGTGGAGAAATCACGAAAATCGAGCAACGGCCCAACGGTGGGCATCTCCTCCACGTCTACACCTCGGAGGGCCAGCTCCGCAAACTCCCCAGCGGCCTCCCTCACATCGAGAAACTCGACTCGCTCGTCGATCGCCTCGCAGCAGGCCAGTCCGACGCCCCACTCCACTACGACCTTTGAGAGCGGGCGATCCGGCTGGATCTCGCCTACAAGTACGATCGATTCCTCTCGCTGACCAGCAACCGCATCGAGATCGAACCGTACCAGGTACAGGCCGCCTACGAGATCCTCAACTCCTACGACCACCGCTACCTCATCGGCGACGAGGTCGGCCTCGGGAAGACCATCGAAGCCGGCATCGTCATTGAGGAGCTCATCGCACGCGACCGGGCCAACCGGGTGCTCATCGTCGCGCCGGCGCCGCTGACTGTCCAGTGGCAGGAGGAGATGCGCGAGAAGTTCGACCGCAACTTCGTCATCTACGACCGGGAGACGGTTCGTACACACCGGAAGTCCCACCCCAACCAGAACGTCTGGAAACAGGAGGACCTCATCATCACCTCCGTCGACTTCGCGAAGCAGACCACCGACGACCCTGAGTCAGACCGCGTCTCTGTCCTCGATGCCCTCCAGAATCTCGACGAGGAGTGGGATGTCGCGGTCTTCGACGAGGCTCATCACCTCACGGCTCGGCGGTCGAGCGACGACTCAATCGAGCGGACACAGCGGTATCAGGTCGGTGCGGCCGTCGCCGACAACTCTGATGCACTGCTGCTGCTCACCGGGACCCCGCACAAGGGGAAATCAGACCAGTTCTACTTCCTCGTGAGCCTGCTCGACCCGTATCGCTTCAGCCACGAGTCGCAGATCAGCCCCGAGGCGCTTGAGGACCTGATGATCCGCCGGCTGAAGGATGATATGTACGAGACCGACGGGACCCGAATGTTTCCCGAGAAGAACATCGAGGCACTCCCGGTCGAGATGACTCGCGAGGAGCGGAAACTGTACGACGACGTTACCGAGTACATCCGCGAGTACTACAACCTCGCCCAGGAGGAGGAGAACCAAGCGGCGGGGTTCACGATGGTCATCTACCAGAAGCGGCTGGTTTCGAGTATCTACGCGATCCGGAAGTCCCTCGAAAACCGGATGCGGGCGATTCAGAACGACGCCGTTGCCGAAGATCTCTCCGACGAGGTTCAGGACCTCATTCCGCGGTATAGCACCGAACCCGAAACGCTGACCGACGCAGAACGCGCTCGGGTCGAGGAGGCGCTTGAGACGGTCACGATTACGCTCAATCAGTCGCAAGTCCAGCAGGAGCTGGACCGCGTGAAACAGCTCTGGCAGCAGGCCAAGAACATCGAGACGGACTCGAAAGCCCGATTGCTCCGGCAGTTCGTCGACCGCATTCTCTCAGAGGACCCCGACGAGAAAATCCTGATCTTCACCGAATACACGGACACGCTGGAGTATCTACGTGACGAGGTCTTCGCTGACCACGACGTCGCCCAGGTGTACGGCGACCTCGAGCAGTCCCGTCGACGGGAAGAGATGAGCAAATTCGAGGAGGAAGCCAACCTGATGCTCGCGACCGACGCCGCCCAGGAGGGGCTCAACCTCCAGTTCGCCCACATTATGGTGAACTACGACCTCCCGTGGAATCCCATCAGGATCGACCAGCGGATGGGGCGGCTCCACCGCTACGGCCAGGAGCACACGGTCGAGATTCGGAATCTCTTCTTCGCCGATACCCGCGAGAGCGAGATCCTCAACCTGCTCATCGAGAAGACGAACCAGATCGAGTCGGACCTCGGGATGCGCTCTGATGTCCTCGGTCGCGTCCTCGAGGACGTCGACTTGGACGAGACGATAATGGCGGCTATCGCTGAAGGGGAGCCGACTGAACGTGTCGTCGCCGATATCGAGGCGACCATCGAGGAGAAACGCGAAGCGATTCAGACCGTCGAAAACGAGTTCCTGATTCGCGACCGCTTCGACCTCTCCGGCGAAGACGATGAGATTCTCGACGTGATCGAACGCAGTCAACACGGCGAGGTGTCCGAGGACGATATCGAGACGCTCGTGCGAGTGTTCTTCGACGAATTCGGCGGCTCTATCAAGGGCGTTCGACCGGGGCCGGCCAGGATGGAAGGGGACGTGTTCCAGTTGGATGTCCCTGAGGTCCTGAGTGGAAATCAGGTGGCACGACAGTACCCACGCGCCACGTTCACCAAGGATATCGCGATGGAGGCGGATGATGTTGAGTTCATCTCGCTTGACCATCCTCTCGTCGAGTCGCTCATCGAATTCTGCTTGGACAGCGACCGGATCCAGGGTGAAATTGCGACGAAGGTCGCTGCGACGGCGTCTCGAACGCCTGGAATCCTGTTCAATTACCGACTTGGCTACGTCTCCGGTGCCGGCGACGTGGTGACTGAGAAGTTCGTTCGCCTCTACGCTGGCCCGGATGGCAGTGTAACGACGGATGTTCCTCAACTCTCGAAGACGGTCGCTCCCAGTGACGTCTCGTTGTCGCACGAGGTTGATCGGCTCTCGAGTATGGCTGAGGACCTCTACGAGGCCGCAGAGATGGAGGCGTGGACGCACGTTGAGTCGTTTGCTGAAGAGGCCCGAACCGAACGAGAACGGGAGATCGAAATCAAACGTGAGCACGCTGAGCGATACTTCGAAGAGCAAATCGAAGAGTGGGAGGAGCGGTTAGAGCAGTACCAACAGCGGGCTGAGCAGGGTGCGGATATGTCCGCGCCGATTGGGAACGCGAAGCAGAAGCTCGAGAGTCTACGACGAGAACGTGAAGAGGAGCTATCCAGGCTTGAGGAAGAGAAGCACGTTACTCCCCAAGAACCGGAATTAGTAACAGCGGCGTACGTCGTCTCTCCTACAGAGGCAAAGGACGAATGATATCTGTTGCGAACGCTGTCGGGTCGGGAGATTTGGGTGTGGAACTCGACGTCGCCGAGGTCGAGTCCGATTTGGATCTGCCATACACCGAATACGACCCTTCGAACTACCATGGTCTCTATCTTCGGCTTGTTGAGGGTGGTCCGCTCATCACGGTTTATCGGAGTGGGAAATACATCATCAGTGGGTGCTCTACGTTCGAACAGTTGTACGAAACGAACGACGCGTTCCTCACAACACTGTCCGAGTTGGACATCGTAGATGCAGAGACTGAAACAGGATTCACGGTACAGAACGTGGTCTGTACGGCCCAGCTGGATAATCCGGTAGATTTGAATACGCTCTCTATCGCGTTAGGTCTGGAATCGGTCGAATATGAGCCTGAACAATTCCCGGGTCTCATCTATCGGCCTGCTGATTACCCAGCTGTCCTTTTGGTATTTGCTAACGGAAAGGTAGTTGTCACAGGTGCCTCTGACGTTGGTATCGCTGAAGATGTGTTCGAACATCTCCAGAAGCAGGTGACCATCTATCACGAACAGTAACGTCTATATTGATTCTGTTATTGTTTGACGAATTTACATATAGTAGTAATATTGCTTGTCGGCTTCAACAGGGTCAATCCCTTGTTCAGAGATTACGTTGCTAACTTTCCGCGGAACCTTGAGAGTGATCGGTTCCTTGACGGCGAAATCGGATGTATTCCAATCTAACTTCGTCAGGAAGAGGATTTCTTCGCAGAGTGTTTTATAGTCGCTCTCGGTTTGGATATCTGGTCTGATTTCAATCGGTTCAGGAATGTTACTCCCTTCATAGGTCGCCACCTCTGGGACATACCCCGTGGTGTAGAGGTAGTGGACGTCGTCGTCAGGAACGGAAAGCAACGTTCCTCGAAGTGGCGGGAAGTCACCGTCCGGGAATAATCTCACTCCCGTCCCACGGGTTCTGATGTGAACATAATCGTGCAATCTGACCTCTTCCGCACCGGCCTGGACGCCTTCGCGTTCCTCGTCCCAAAACGGAGAGGACTTGTGAATGACTATCCGCTCAGGAACCGAGCCGCGGTTCCGTTTTTTGTAGTAGTTGACAATCTGTTCAGCGATGTTCTCAGCTCCCTTTTTCGAGACGTGTGGTTGCCCGTTTTCGTCCTCTGAGATGTCTTTCAATGGCTCGCTCTGGATGATGTTATAATCTTTCCTGGCGAACACGTGCGCTAATGCCGCACGAACAACGTTCCCATCTCCATCCTTGTCACGGTAAAACGAGAGCCCAGCATAGCAGGTACCGTGGTCCATCTTCTTAGTTTTCCACGGGTGCCCTCGTTGCGCCTTGTAGAGCAATCCGAGACTGAGATTCCATGCTTTCGTCGCTCTGTCCTGCGGAGACGTTGTATTCAACGTCTCTGGCTTGATCAGTTGTGTCGGGATGCTATTCTCCATCCCGGCGATCTTGATTTGGCTATGGAGGTTTTTCCCACCAACAATCACGTCACCGTGTTTGCCGTCTCGTAATTCCTCCATGATTCCGTCTGGAATGCACACAACGATGACGTCGGGTGTCGGGTCATCATCCGATAACCAATCGATCTCCTCTCGAACTAAACTCAGGAACTCTTGGAACTTCCCTTCCTTCGTATTATGTGCCTGCACCGACCGGATCTCGCCCTTCAGAATACGGTAACGCCACCGCTCAGGAAAGGCGATTGATGTGTTCAGGTTGGATCGAGAATTCAACCCAGGAAATGGGATACGCCAAGGACGGATCTTATCGTCGTCTAAATCGGGGTGAATGACAGTGCTCCAATCAAGGAATAGGTCGTCAAGCAATCGAATAGATTCGGCATCACCGATGGCAGCTACGTTGATTGCTTGATGTTCGTTATTCTTTAATCGAGGTCCGTATTCCATCAACCCACGCTTCGGAGAAACGTCCGAGCCTCCGTTGAAATGGATCTCTGGCTCCTCCAGACGAGTGATCTCAAAGGTACCTTGCTCTGTCATTCTGTATCCTCCGGATTGATTGCCCCCTTCAACTGATTTTCAACGAGTTGATTTCGCTCATCACCTGATTCCGGCGGTCGAACGCCCTCTAGAATGAGATCCTCAACCCGCTGGATTTGTACTGTCTGGAGGTTGCTCGGCAGTTTGAATCGGGTTAGAGATTGTTCCAAGGCCAGCTCTGATAACCAGATTTCGACGGTGCTGCTCTTTCGATTGTTCTGTGGGAAATTCCCCGGGTTGAACCGATCTGAGAGGTACTTCTTGCGGTGTCCAGAAACTAACTCTTGACCATCTTTGGTGAATTCCGTTGTCGGGTAGAGGCCGAGATAGTAGTGCTCAGTGAAGAATTTCACAAAGACGGTGACTGAACGGTGCCGAACCTCCCCTGTATCAAGCTGTTGCGTCACCCACTTTCCATTGACTTTGAGGTCTTCATCTTCGTGTCTCATGTACACGCGAGTGTCGCGTCTTTCCCGGTTTACCTCGGCACCTATTCGATTAGCGATAGTTGTCACGATACCTCGAACCAATACCTTCGAAATGTTGACCTCTGTCTCTGAAGGGTTTCTCACCGCAAATTCTCTGAGTGATGTCGCCTCGAACGAGCCCTCAGAGCACATATTGCTTGTTTCTTCATCAAACTCGTCCGGATGCACGAGGCTGTAGATCTCGTTGTTATGGTAATGAATGGGTAGAACATCGTGCGGGTCGTGTGAGTAGAATTTCTTCGTAGTTACTCCATCCGCTGCAGGCACTCTGTAGAGTTCAGGCGGCAATTCAACGACTTGGAGCAGGTTCGATTTATGAATCCCCGATTCACGAACCGGCGCGTAGTTGATCGCGTATGGGTCGTATCTGTACTCACCAGTCTCTTCGTTCCGGCTAATGATTCTCTCAAAATCGCCGATTTCGTAGTCGATCCAGATGTAAGAGTTCTCCAAGAATCGTTTGAACCGACTGGAATCGTGCTTATCCAGAAATGACTGGTACGCCCCTTCAGACTCCTCCTTCATCTTCTCGAAAAACGACTTCACTGCGTCGTCCTTCAAGCGCTTAAATAAGTCCAGCCACAGCTGCTCGTTCGCTGATTTTGATGCGAATAGATTAAATTCGTACCCACGGTACGCGCCTTCCGACCATTGATAGAACCGTTTGGCGAACTCCTCAACGTAATCGTTTGGGCTTAGCCCGCTCTTTTCCGACGAGCGGTACTTCACCTCTGCCACCACTTTAGACCGATTGCCTGCTTTGGGGATGAACACTAAATCTTCGGCTTCGCCTGAATCTTCGGCTCGTGTGTCAAGGAAGTACCCGCGGTGGTTCTGAAACTCAATAACGGCGTCGCTGTAGTCACTTCCCTTCTGAGATGAGGTCTCCCGTCTGTTTCCTTGACGAACCGGCACAAGCCAGTAGAACCAGTGTTAAGTCTTAAAACTTGCAGGTCACCTACCATGCGGGTTTCCCCATACCATTAAATGTGGGTAGTTAGAAGGCTCTTTTATGAGAAATGGCCAATTGAGTCTCATCAGGGAATTCCTGGAAGAGAACCACATCTACGAGGACTTACCCGACAAGGCCATTCACAAACTCTCTTACCTGGTCTATAAGCACTCACAAGACCGTGGAGTAGATCTCTCAATCCCGTACTTTTGGTACAGGTATGGTGTATTGACCCAACAGCCCACATCGAGTACTTCAGAACCGTCTTCCCCTAGCTTGGATTCTGATGAGGAAGAAACGGTGAACAATGTTGCCGAAATGGTGCTTAAAAAGTACTACAGTTCGTCTCTCAAGGAAATCACCGATCTCACCTACAAGGACGCCCCATACGAAGTATTCCGTCACTGGAGAGAACTGGATAAACAAATCAGCAGGCTTCAGGACAACTACAACCCCTTCTTCGATAATACGCCGATCCGCGAAGAAATTGAGGACAAGATCGAGCGAGTATACGACTCATTCCCTGTTTCGGAGTTCCCTCAACACGAAACCGACATTTCGACATGGTACTTCTCGATGATCCGCGAACTCGACATGGGGTTACAGAACGTAGACCGATTACATGATGTGAATACGGTATTCTGGGGTATTTTCACACTCAGCGTGGCACAGAAACACCGGTACAATATGACGGAAGACGAAGTGTTGCAAGCCCTCGGGATCACATCGTTTGAAGCAGAACTCAAAGAACGTCGAAGTCTGTTACGAAGGTTAGAACGAGATGGACTCGATGACCGCTTCGACGAAAGTAACGACGAGCTCACCGCTACGACAGACGCCGTAATCGAACCTGTTTTGGAATCCCTATAGGAGATACTCATGAAACGCGAACTCTTCGTAGATACTAATGTCCTGCTGGGATTAACATTTTACAGCGACCGCTGGTTCCGAGAAGCTCGACTATCGTACGATAACGGGCACGAGATCCACGCGAGCGATCTCGTCGTCTACGAATACTGTTGTAGTCCACGTCCCTTCCGCCAGCCACCGGCCAACCCTAGTGAATTGGACATTGATTGGTCACATGATCAAGGACTGGTTGGCAGGATACGAAAGCGCTTGTCAAAACCCTACCGAGAGTATCGTGGCACGGTCCGAAGAATGTCGGATGAAGAATTGACGCTGGAGAATGTGGTTCAAGAGTTCATCAACAAATTCGAGATACGAGAACAGGCAGAGCCCCAGATACGCGGCGAGTTTGAGAAAGAATTCGCTGACAAAGCAATCACCCGGCAGTACGTCAACGAGTTCGCCTCGGAACTGATCGACAAGATCCTCCGCGCTTCAGACGTGATGAAACAGAACTTGGCGGAGCAAGTTGAAGTCTATGATTCCAAGTATCACGTTGCTGATGAGGACAAGCAGAAATGGAAAGAATTCCCGGAGAAAACCCCCTGTGAACCCGATTTATCGATCATCGTTGATGCTACACAGGTGATCAAGGAGAACAGCGTCAACACCGTCCTTTCTGGCGACTCCGACATATTAGCCTTGCAGGAAATTGCGAACTCGTACTTCGGTTTCAGCATCCTTTCGATGGCTGATGAGTACTCTGTGACCCACGAAAAGAGGGTAGATACGTGATATCCTCAAATGACTAACTGCGGGGGCCTTGTTGAAACCCTTCGTCGATGACATTCAAAAGAAGTGCCCCCCGAACTGTTCACGAGCAAAGCGGCTGAAACTCTCTGTCAGACAAAACCGCAAGACAGGATGAGGGTTTTAACAGAGCCTCCTTACCGAAAACGTGAGGGAAATTCGTTTGTCAACCATCTCTTAGCACCTCTCCAGACATTCTCTTTCTCGATTGTTGTACCAGTCGTTTCTAAGCCTCCCCACCGTCTCTAATTCGGAGTTGAACTGTGCTTTGCTATGCCGAAATAGTGGGCAGCGCACAGCCTCGGAGGATGGAATTGATGCGTGCCTTCTGTTACGATTCATCTGTTCTGAATCGAAATCGAGACTGATCTCCATTGTGGGCTTTGCGCTGGTTACATTTCCAGAATATCTCGAATGTCGAGCTCTCCGTTCAGCAAAACGCACGCTCCGCGGTCTATTTCAGTTCCGTTCATCTGGACGGTCGACGGCTTCGGCGGCTTTGATCTCGTCTGTTTTCTCGACTTCGGCGAACAGCTCTCGGTATGCGCCGGGCTCGAAGAGGTTGTTTTGGTCGAACAGCTCGCGGGCGGCGTCGGTAAGCTGAAAGAATCGGTAGGGAAGCCCCCGTTCGAGCCCCTTGCGGTCCCGTTCGACGACCTCGATCAGTCCCACCTCCTCCAACCGGATGAGGTGGTCGGTGAGTGTCGACGCTGCGACGCTCGGATTGTAGTATTCGAGTTCTTTCTTCGAGGGCGCCCCTTTCGGATGACCGACGATCGTCCCGATGATATTCGCGCGGGTCGTGTCGTCGAGGGTACCCAACGCTGCGATCGGGTCGAGGCCGGTCGCGTTCTCGGCTGGCGTGAGCGGGGTGGCGTCAGGCCGGGACATTATGTATGGGTGTTTGTCCCCCGGCCGGATAACCATTTCGGTGAAAACCGAAGTGGTATCTAGAGTGCTGGGGCATTCCACTTCCGGTCGTATTTCCGTACCGTTAGGTGGCGGTGGTGAATCCTACCCAGTATGACCAACGACGACGCTACCCGTGCCGTCATCGACAAATTGGGCGACCAGCCCGGTGAGGCGCTCACACCCGAGCGGGTCGAGGCGATCCAGACCGCGATGCACGAGGACCTCGGACGGTTCATCAACAACACGTCCTACTTCGTTCTCGGTTCCTACGGGGAGGAGCAGCGGCCACGATTGGAGGCTGTTCGCGACCAACTCGCGAGTGATGCTGCAGCCTCGAACTCTGATGACGGGGTCGACGCGTTCCTGATGGACGATATTCTGGACGTCTCGGAGTTCTTCACGTCGAAATTCAAGCTGCTGGTCAGCTACGCGGACCATATCGTCGGGGTGTACGAACACTCCCAGGGCGGGCACGCGTGGGAAGCGGGCTACATCGATCAGCCGACCTATCGGGAGCGAACGCGAGCCTTCTATCGAACGTACGAGACTGAGGAGGAACAGTACGCGGCCTACGACGGGATGTTCGCACACTATCTCCTCTCGATGGAGCGGGTGGATCGTGCGTACACGTGGACGACGCCCGAGGACCTTCGTGACTATATTGAGGATGCTTACGCGCCCGACTGACGGCGTGAGGAACGATTATTTGCGTCGGATACTGAATCTTCTCGTGATGGTCGACATCCCTGATACACTTCGCTTGGTATCTACTGCGAATATTGAGTCCGACGACGGGGGCTACACATTCGAGATTCCAGCGAGTGAGATACGTCACGACGGTATTCAACCCGGTGAGACGTATCGAATCGCTGTTCTCGAAACCGGGCATACAACAGTGCGATCCGATACGCAGTCGGCGGACAGATCGTCTGAGACCTCCCCGACCACTCAGGAGCAGGGACCCCCCGAGCCGCCTGTTGAAGAGGGTGAGATTCGGGAGGTGACGATTGAGACGATTGGTGACCAGGGCGACGGCATCGCGAAGGTTGACCGCGGTTACGTCGTGATCGTTCCGGAGGGGCAGCCCGGTGACGAACCGACCGTTGAGATCGAACAGGTGCAACAGAACGTCGCCTTTGCTACGATCGTTGAGCCGGACCCCCGAACGCTGTGAGTGCTCCTCTACCAAATCGTTTAGTTGATGCTGTCGGTAACGACGGAACCAGTGGAGTGTTCTACAGGATATGAAGAATCGTACTGTTTTATCTGACGGAGTATCCGTTTGCTTTGAGAAGTTCGCGGACGCGTTCCTCGTGATCGCCCTGGAGTTCGATGTGCCCTTCTTTGACGGTGCCACCAGTTCCAAGTGTAGATTTCAGTTCTGAGGCGAGTGAGTCGAGATCGGTGCCACCTTCGAACCCCTCGACGACGACCATTTTCTTTCCATACCGGCGTTCTTCCGTTCGGACAGTCACCTGTTCTGTCGCCCGATCGAGATCAGCGAGCGGATTGCCCCATCGAATCAGTAGCGTAGATAATTTCGATGAGATGGTGCGAGAGCGGTATTCTCATATCAGGCTGGAGAGTTAGGAGACGTTGCTATCGAGGCGCTCGAAGATATCGACAGTATACCGCAGTGAATTCATATAGCGTACGAGGGCTGCACTGTCGTGTTCACACCGCTTCGACGGTGAACAGCGAGTCGTCGTTGAGGACGACCTGCACGCGCCGGTGCCAGGCCTCGGCGAATGCCGCCCGCTGCTCCTCGCTCGCGGACCCCTCTAGAATCCGCTGGAGATTCCCGATTGCGGGGCCGCCGTCGGGAACGTCGCTGACGTGGTAGGTCACTTCAACAGTCTCGTCCGTATCGGTTCGCCGGAACCGGAACGTCGGTTCGTGCGTGCCCGGGTCGAACGCGTCGAAGACGAGGAGATCACGACGGCTCCCGTGACCACCGGCGAGCCCGCTGAATCCGTCGTCGTCGGTCGCGCCAGTCACGTACGAAATGATGCGCCCCATCACGCCGTACGCAGCATCGTCTCGCGGGCCGGCTGCCTGGACTTCGATTTCGCTTCGGATTGGATAGTCGTCGGGATACAGGGCATCGAGCCCGAGCTGGACGATCCGGTAGGCGCCCGAGGCAGTCGGACAGGAGTGACCGGCCTCTTTCACCGCGTCCGTGTAGGTGACGACGAACGGATCGCCTGATGTGAGGACGCCGAGGGCCTCCGCGACGGGGTCGCGGATTTCGATCGGGTCGGCGTCGTAGTCGACCTGCCAGTCGGTGCTAGTGTGCGTCGCGTCAGTCGCAGGTGAATTTGTTGTCATTGGTTGTGGTGATTAGTGTCGGAGCAGTCGCATCCCGTTGAGGATGACGAGGAGAACGCTGGCTTCGTGGACGAGCATCCCGGCGGCGAGCGTGACGTAACTGGTGAGCACGCCAGCGAGCAGGACGGTCACGGTCAGCACCGCGAGCCCGACGTTCTCGAGGACGTTCCAGCGCGTCGCCTTACTGAGTGCGACCGCGTACGGGATGCGTTCCAGGTCGTCGGCCATCAGCGCCATGTCCGCCGTCTCGATGGCGGTGTCCGTGCCGGCAGCGCCCATCGCGATACCGACGTCGGCGGTCGCCAGCGACGGCGCGTCGTTGATGCCATCGCCGACCATCGCAACGACGTGGCCGTCGGCCTGGTATTCTTCGATGACGGTCTGTTTGTCCTCGGGAAGGAGTTCGGCGCGGTACTCGTCGATGCCCACCTCCCCTGCGACGGCACTTGCCGTCCGCTCGTTGTCGCCGGTGAGCATCACCGTCTCGATGCCGGCATCTTGAAGCGCCGCTACGACGCCAGGAGCGGCCTCTCGAAGTTCGTCGCGCATCGCGATCACGCCGATGATGCTGCCGTCTCGCACGACGTGGACGACCGTCTCACCGCGTTCCTCGCGGCCACGGACGTACTCGGCGATGTGATCCGGGATGTCGATGCTGCGGTCGTCGAGCAGCGCCCGGTTCCCAACGACGACCTCGTGGCCGTCCGTATGGGCGACGACACCCTTGCCGGCGACCACGTCGAAGTCATCCGGATCCGGAACCGACCGGTGTTCGGCGCTCGCGGCATCGGAATGGGCGATCGCAGTTCCGCCATCGGTTGCGGCGGTCGGACGATCGCGTGCTGCGTCGACGATGGCGTCGGCGAGGTGGTGTTCGCTTTTCTTCTCGGCAGTCGCCGCGAGCGAGATTACCTCGTCGTCGTCGACGCCGAACCCCTCGACGTCGGCGACGGTGGTCTCACCTTTCGTGAGGGTGCCGGTCTTGTCGAAGGCAACGAGGTCGATCTTGCCGGCACGTTCGAGGTGTTCGCCACCTTTCATCAGGACGCCCGACCGGGCGGCGTTCCCGATGGCCGAGACGATACTGACCGGCGGTCCGATGACCAGCGCGCCCGGACAGCCGATGACCAGCAAGGTGAGCGACAGGATCGCGTTCTGCGTGACTGCGTACGCGCCGATTGCGAGCACGATGACGGCTGGGGTGTAGTACTTCGCGAACCGGTCGATGAGACTCTCCGTGGGCGACTGGGCCTCCTGGGCCTCCTCGACGCGGCGGATGATGCGCTCGAGCGTCGTATCCGAGCCCGCACCCGTCGTCCGGACCTCCAGTGCGCCTTCCTGGTTGACCGTCCCCGCGTAGACTTCGTCACCGTCGGCCTTGTGAACGGGCGCGCTCTCGCCGGTGACCGGGGCCTGATTGACGGCACTCTCGCCATCGACGACGCTCCCATCGACCGGAATCTTGCCGCCCGGTTTCACGATGACAACTTCACCCTCCTCGACGTCGCGGGCAGGAACTTCTTGGAGGTCTCCGTCGCGACGGATGGTCGCCGTGTCGGGCGTCATCTCCAGAAGCTCCTGGAGTGCCGTCCGGGTCTTCCGCATCGTCCGGCCTTCTAGGTAGCTGCCGAGGCTGAACAGGAAGACGACGGCGGCAGCTTCCCAGTATTCGCCGATGACGATGGCACCAATGGCCGCCAAGGTCACGAGCGTCTTGATGCCGAGCGTTCGGTTGGTGACCTCGTAGTAGGCGGTTTTGGCGATGTCGTAGCCGCCGATGATCGCCGCGAGGATGAGAATACCGGCACTCGCGGTATCGAAGCCGGTGAAGTGGCCGAGGCTCCAGCCGCCACCGTAGAGCAGGCCGCTGGATGCCGTAACGATGGCTTTCCGGTTCTTCCGGTAGTACTGTGTTATCGTTTGTGCGTTCATTGATCTAGGCGGGCTGGGGCGTGTAGCCCTGGTTTTCGATGGCCTGTGCGAAGGCGTCGGGGTCAGCGACGTCGTCGTCGTACTCGATCTCGACTCGGCCGGTCGTGTAGTGGACTTCCACATTCTGGACGCCGTCGACGTTCGATAGGGCGCGTTCAACGGTGCTCGCGCAGGTCGGGCAGTCGAAGTCCATCACACGGAGTTGGGTTGTCTCGTTCATCACAGTTCTACGTAGCACCCGGACCGCCATATATATTTTTTAAATGATATGTTTGAATAAGGATATAGGTCGTTGGAACAGTTCAATAGGTCGTCTAGGGCTTCGACTCGATCCGACCGCAGGACAGTCGTCCGGTCGAAGCGTTCGACAGTAGTGTTCGCCGCTACCTTTTCCCGCACGTGTCTCACAGTCCCATTATGAGCAGTTCCGCCGGCGACCACCATCTCGACGACATCGCGATCAGGGATACCCGCGTCTCGGATGCCATCGACGAACCAATGCGAGCGATGATCCTCGACATACTGGCCGACCAGGCACGGACGGCAGGCGAGGTTCACGACCGACTTACCGAGCGAGGGATCGAGCGGACCGAAAACACCGTTCGGCACCACATCAACGAACTCCGCGATTCCGGGCTCGTAGACGTCGTCCGCTTCGAGGAAGGACGTGGCGGCACGACGAAGTACTACCACGCGAACACGATCGTCCTCTCGTACTCCTTGCCCGACACCGCTGATGCCGCCGTCGAGGAGATGACCGACGCTATCCAGCCAGAGATTACAGAGGCGCTGAACGAGCTTACGGGGGAGTACGAGGAGTCTATCGAGGAGATAACGAAGGAGATGCAGCCGTGCGATCACTGTCGGAACCAGAAGTACGAGACGTACGTCCTGCTGACCGTCCTGCGGCGAGCGTTCGTCCGCGCTCAGCGGGAATCGTAGGCGAAGACGGGACCACCACGGCGGCGATATCCTCTATCTCGGTCTTCGGAGAGATGATTTCGTACGGAAGATTAGCGTACTGGAATTGACGCTGTGGAGGCCGTTAGTCGTCGTCCTCTGCCATCACCCGGTTGGGAATCGTCCCCTCCTCCAGGGACTCCGCCGGATCCGAGACATCCCGCAGCGTAAACCGCTTTTTCACCATGTCGTAGGCGAACACGAGCGTCCCGATGATGATGAGCGTGTCACCCGGGAGCCGCGCCCAGAACAGGAGTTGGATGATCTCGCTGTTGTAGAAGGCGAGACTCCGAGCGGCACCGTAGGTCTGCGTGAACGCCGTCTCGAGCTGGAGGAATCCGACCGGGAGGACCGAGACGAACACCATGACCGCGAGGCCAACGTTCCAGAGCCAGAACGACCAGCGAAGTCGACGCTCCGTCCACTGTGACGGGATCGTCGAAATGCGGAGCATGTACGTGGCCATCCCCAATGCGAGGAGGCCGAACGCACCGAACATCGCGGCGTGCGCGTGTCCAACGGTGAGATACGTTCCGTGCTCGTAGTAGTTGACGATCGGGAGGTTGATGAAGAACCCGAGCACGCCGGCGCCCACGAAGTTCCAGAAGCCGCTCGCGATGATGAACATGAACGGGAGCGTGTACGGGAACGATTCGTTGCTCGTCGCGAGCGCCCGGTACTGCCCCATCGCCTCGAACAGGATGAGGATGAGGGGAATGAGTTCCAGCGTCGAGAAGATCGTTCCCAACGGGAGCCACATGTCGGGCTGGCCGATCCACCAGTAGTGATGGGATGCGCCGATGACGCCCGACCCCATCACGAACAGGGCCTGGAACGCGACGGCTTTCTCGGCCGAGCGCTTCCTGAGTAGCCCCATCGAGACGAGCGTGAGTCCGATGACGGCGACGATGAAGAACTCGAAGGCGCCCTCGACCCACATGTGGACGACCCACCAGCGCCAGAACTCCGTCATCACGATGTTCGTCTCCGGCGTATAGAACATCCCTGCCGAGAAGAGAAGGCCGATGGATCCACCGGCGTAGATGATCATGTGGGCGAGTCCGAAGCGAGATTCGCGTTCGAGCATCGGTTTGAACCCGCGGTACACGAGGGCAGTCCACAGGACGAATCCGACGAGCAGGCCGACCTGCCAGAGCCGGCCCACTTCGAGGTATTCGAGCCCCTCGTTCCCGATGATCCACCAGAGTTCTCCGTCGATGTAGCCGTGGGACCCGAGCCAGACGCCGGCGAGACCCCCGACTGCAACGACGATGAGCGCTCCGAGCAGGACGTGGATGAAGGTTCGTTGTCGCTTGGGTTCGTGATTAGTGAGAAGGGGTGGGAGGAACAGCCCCGCGCCGAGCCACAAGGCAGCAATCCAGAGGATGCCGAGGTCGAGGTGGAAGGTCTTCGCGAGCGCGAACGGGAATACTTCGACGATATGGATACCAAACACTTCCTCGATCCCGAAGAACGCGTGTCGCTCGATGTAGTAGTGTGCGAGGAGTCCGCCCAAGAAGACCTGTAAGGTGAATAATAACCCTGCGAGCGGGATGAAGCGGGTTGCTGCGCGTTGACTTGGAGTTAGATTGATTTCGTCTGGCGGTGGAATTTCGATGCCCTTGATTTTCGGTTCCGGGAGTTCGACGGATTTGTAGAGGAAGACGCCGAGGCCGACGGCACCGACGAGCAGGACCATACTGATGACGCTCCATATCATCGTCGCACCAGTCGGTGTGTTACCCGCGGCGGGGTTGTACGGCCATTCGTTCGTGAAGCTCGTGTCGCCACCCGGTCGGTCGGTGTGGGATATCCACGCAGTCCAGAGGGCGAAGTCGGCGAACTGACTCGCTTCTTCTTCGGAGCCGATGAAGTCGGCGGCGACGCCGCGGTCGAGTGCGCCCTCGTGGTATCGTTGGACGTACTCGTCGCGGACCTGCTCGTGGGCGTACATCTCCGCTTCGGAGTATTCAATTGTCTCTGCCCCTTCGGTGAACTGTTCGTCGAGGTCGTCTTGGACGAGGCGGTCGACACTCCCCTGCTCAGCCGATTCCAGGCCCGAATACGCTGTATCGTACCGGTCCTGTGCGTAGTAGTCCCGCATGTACTCGACTTTCAGGTCGAGCGTGTCGGCGGTGTAGTCGACCCCATAATATGCGCCATTCCCGAGTATTGACCCGTGGTTCATCAGACTGTTCTTCTGAAACGCGATTTTCCCGGCCTGAACCTGAGATTGCGTGGCGACGGTTTCGCCATCAGGACCGACTACCTCCTGAGGTATTGGAGGGACTTCTTGTGCGGAATAAATCGCACCCCCGCCCATCACGATCAGATTAAATACAAAAACCGTGATTAGGGCTTTTGCGATAGTTTGTCTCGTGATTTGCATGGAAATGCCAATACATTATAGGGACTTGAAACTGCGGGGGTAGCGAATATTCTAGTTCACCGGATATTACTACCCCCTGACGAGCCCTGTAAAAAGTATGAACGCTCACTGCTACGTCAGGCCCAGCCATAAACCCGCTTCTAATAAGCCAATCGCTCTTCGGAAGCAGATTGTTGGTCGGGTAGAGCTGACGCTGTGAAAGCGTAGCGGGCAAGGGCGACGCGTCCGCGTCACCCGAACGCAATGTT
>NZ_FNPB01000012.1 GCF_900107195.1 Halobellus clavatus | reverse complement strand
CAGCGGCGGCGTACAGCCAGAATTGCTGATCGTCGATTCGAATCACAGTCTCGTCGAGAGCAACGTGATTCGGGCTTCGACCCTCTGTGGGCTGTAGATCGGCTTTCTGCACCCAATCGTGGATCGCTTTCGGCGAGCGCTCGACACCCCACTCTTCGAGAACCGGGACGGTATTCCGGAGCGAGAGCCCCGCTAACTGCAACTGAATACCGAGCTTCATCGCACGCTCGGGTGTCCGCTGACGCTCCACAAAATCCAAATCAATCCAGTCTGTACATCCGGTGAGGCGGGCGATTTCTGGCATAGATCACCAAGAAATCACTCCGCCTCACTCTTCATCCTTAACTAAACACGACTGGCCGGAGTCCCCCGCCGACAACAAGAGCTATTTCGTCCGGCGGCGAGGCCCGAACCGAGCGATGTTTGTGGGTCACGAGTTCCTCGCGCTCGCGCTCGTCGGGTGGGCCGCGCACCGCGTCGGACACGACGCGCGGACGGCGTTCGGTCTCGGCTGCGTGGCCGCGCTGGCCGCGCTGTTACCGGATCTCGACGTCGCGTACGCCGTGGGGACCTACGCTGCCGCCGTCGCCGGCGGGACGCCCTTCGGCTGGGAACCGTTCTGGGGCGTCGCAAACGGCGTCCACCGCGTCGTCACCCATCCGCTCCCGGTCGGTGCCGTCGCGGCGCTGACCCTCGGGGCGGGCGTCGCACTCGCCCGGCCGAGCCGACGGATCACGCCGGTTTCGGTCGGCCTCGTGGGCGTCGCCGCCGCCGCGGGATCGATCGCGGTCCTGTGGCGGTTCTGGACGACGGACCCGGCCGCCGCGGTCGTCGCGGCGGTGTTCCTCGCGATCGCGGCCGTCGCGGGCGGTGTCGTCGGGGGTCGAACCGGCCTCGACCCCGTACCATCGACGCTCGCCGCCGCCGTCGGCTTTCTCACGCACCCGTTCGGAGACGTCTTCCTCGCCGTTCCGCCGCCGCTGCTGTCGCCGTTCGGGCCGCCGGTGCTGACCGACCGGGTCGTGCTCGCGGTCGACCCGACGCTGAACCTCCTCGGAATCCTGTTCGTGGAGGTCGCGACAGTCTGGGCGGGACTGGCGGTCGCCGTCCGGCTGTGGCCGTTCGGCTCGAGCTGGGCTGCCCCGCTCCGGCTCCGCGACGTGCTCGGTCTCCCCGCCGCGGCCGGTCTCGCGTACGTTCCGGCGGCGATCGTCCTGCCCCGACCGACGATCGTGGACGCGCACATCCTGGGCTTCACGATCGTTCCCCTCGCGGCCGTCGTGGGGCTCTGGGTATCTTACCACGGCGTCACCGACGGCGCGGGGACTAGCCGCGCCATCCTGGCCGGCCTCGTGAACGGCCTCGCAGCGCTCACGCTCAGCGCGGGTGCGTCCCTGTTCGTGTACGTTCCGGGCTGAATTAGTGGCGAACCAAACGCTTAGTATCCGTCAGTAGAACATTTTATTAGAGTATCACATTCCCGGGCGCACGTCACGCCGCCATCGTGGGTTCCGCCGGTGACGGTGGCAGCCGCCAGCGGCCGATCACCTGTCGATAGCACATCGCATATGGACACTGACTCTCACCCCTCGATCGAACTGCTGTCCGACCTGACATCGCTGTGGTGGCAGATCGCGATAGTGTTCTTTCTCGTCGGTGATCTCGTGACGACGTTCGCCGGCTTCCAACTCCGACAGGTCGTCGAAGCGGGGCCGCTCGCCGCCTGGCTCGTCAACACCCACGGGGCGACGCTCATCATTCCGCTGAAACTGGGCGTCGTGGCCGCCTTCTACGGCCTGTATCGCGTCGTCCCGCGCCCCCACTGCATCGGCGTGCCGCTTGGACTCGCGGCGCTCGGGTTGCTCGTCACCATCTGGAACGGCGCGGTGATCGTCGCGGCGCTGTTCTAAACTCGACGACGATGCTGGGAGCGGAGGCAACGCTCGACCGGCCTGAGAACGCGAGTGCGGGCATCTAGGGCTTGTCGCCCACGGGACGCGGTTACGCCACCCAAAGGCCGTCGCTCACCGGTACGGAATGCGGGAGAAGTGGGCCGGCGCGAATTCGAATCGCGGTTACGGCCACCCGAAGGCCGAAGGATACCAAGCTACCCCACCGGCCCGCACATACACAATCGCTATTCTGTCTTTTAATGCTTCCGAACCGGGTCGCCTGCGGTGCCACTCAGGAACGTCCGTCCCCGCTCGCGTCCGTCGGTGCGTCCGCCGCGGCAGGTGACTCGAAGTACCGATCGCGGTGCCGTCGGCACCCGGGGTTGAACGCCGCGCCGCACTCCGGGCACGCGTCGTCACTGTCGAGGTACCGCTGCGCCGACAGCGTCGCGCCGCAGACGCCACACAGCACCGCGGGCTCGTCGAACCGCTCGCGCGGCCACGGCTCCGGGTCGTGATCGGTCGCGGCGGCGTGGCACGCGTGGCACGGCGAGAAGGTGTCACAGCAGCCGAACCGGAGGGCGACGACGTCGACTGGATCGTCCCAGTGCGCGCACCGCGTCTCCGGATCGACCGCGACTCCGACGAGCGGAACCGCGAACCGACCGTCTGTGGCAGGTGCGCGTGTGGTCCGGGTCTCCGATCCATCGCTCGCTGGCGCTCGGTCGTCACCCATCGGTCAGTACGTGGTGAAGCCGTCGGTGTCGAGGTAGTTGTGCGCGACGGTGACGGCGTGATCCGCGTGCAGCACCTCCGGACTCAGCCGGACCCGCTGATCGGCCGCGTCGGCGAGCAGTTGCCCTTCTGCTTCGGTGAAGTCGCGGTGGTCCGAGAGGACGAACAGCGGGTCGGTGGGCGGTTCGACCTCGGCCACGGGGTCGCCGTCCTCGTGGAGTTCGACGACGGTCGCGTCGGTCGCGAGTTCCTCGAGCGTCGCCGCGAACCCCATCCGACGGATGGAGACCCCCGGGGACGCCGCCGCGGGCAGGTGGCCGATGGCGTCCTCGCGATTCTCCAGCGCGCCCCGGATCAGCGCGGCGGTGCTCCGCTCGTCGGGGTTGAGTCGGCGGAGGTCCGCCCCCTCGAACCGGACGGTGAATGTATCGTCGAGAACGAGGTGGACCCTGACGGACTCGCGGATCGCGTGCGAGAGGAAGAACGCGCTCGTCACACAGCGGCAGAGCACGTCGAGGCGCCCGGCGCCGCCGGTGATGTCGTCGAGCGAGAAATCGGGCGTCGTCGGCGCCTCGTGGCCGACGATCAGAAACTGGCGCATAGCCCGTCTCTCGGCTCAGTGATGATCAATCGCGCGCTTCGCAGCCGATCCGAACGGCGGGTGATAGCGACCTGACGCGTCGATCGCGATTCAGGCCGTGGGCGGACGCGTCGGTGCCGTCGGTCTCTCGGACGAGCCGCTCGACGGCGGTGCCGGCGCGTTTCGCGTCTTCTCGCCGTTCACGAGGAAGTCGGCGAGGTTCCCGATGAACGCCTCGTTGCCCGCGAGATAGGCGTTCGTCGGCTCGAGGAAATCGGTGTCGCCGACCATCGCCACATCGTCGGACTGCACCGCGACGGCGTAGGTGTCCGCGCGGCGGGTCGTCGACAGTCGCGTCCCCTCGATCGTCGAGAGGGCGGTCTGTCCGCGGTCGATCGTGAGGGGGCGCGCGTCGGAGAAGACGGCTCGATCGACACCCTCAGCGAGCGACCCGCTGCCGCCCGTCGCGTAGACGTTCTCGAAGTTCCGCTGGTACTCGTTCATATTGAACAGATAGCCCGACTGGGCTGCGACCCCCAGTGACGAACTCAGGCCGGCACCGCCGCTCGAGGGCCGCTGGACTCTCAGTCCCAGCAGACTCGTGATCGCGCTCGCGCCACCCGAGGAGGCCGGATCGGAGAGCAGGACGACACGGCCGCCCGCCTCGTTGAAGGCACGGACGCCAGCGAGTTGGTCGGGCGTGTACGGCTGTCCCGGGTTCGCGACGAGGAGAGCGTCGGCGTTCCGAAGCGACTGATTCCACGCCTGCCCGCGGGCCTGCTCTTGGGTCACGAACCGGACCTCGTGCCCGTTCTCGACCAGCGTGCTCACGAGGGTCGAGCGCTTCTCTTCGGAGAGCTGATTTCCGTGCGCCTGATCGACGAGGATCGTCTTCCCCGAGGCGCTGCTCTCCATCGAGATCGTGCCGCTCTCTTCGGCGGCATCGACGCGGACCGCGTCGAGGTCGGTCTGTTCTTCGGCGAGATTCGTCACTTCGGGCGTGTCGCCGCCGGTGACGAACGGGAGCGCCGCCGCGCCGCCGACGACGACGGCGACGATCACGACGAACGCGACGGCGGGCGCCGTCAGATCACGCGCTTGCATTGGCGATCACCTCCGGGCTGTGGTAGGGTACTTCGTCCACCATCAGCGGTCTCGTGACGGGGACGACGCCGCTCGTCCGATCGCTCTGCTTGTAGATCTGTGTGCCATTGTCAGTCTCTGTGGCGAAGAGGAAGAGGCCGAGCGTATTCGGCGGCTCCTGTCTGACGACGTCGTAGTCTTCCATTCCGGCCAGCTCCGCGGCGTGATCGATCGCCGCCGGAAGCGAGCCGATGCCGTCGGCGTAGCCGTTCTCGACGGCTTCGGGGCCGAGGTAGGTCCTCGCGTAGGCGACTTCCTCGCGCGAGAGGCTGATGTTCTCGCCACGGTGCTCCATCACCCGACCGACGAACTGCCGCTTGAGGGACTCGATCGTCCGCTCGCGCTGGTCGGCGGTCGGCTGGGCCTTGTCGGGACCGGTCCGAATGATCGAATCCGGAACCGGGACGCTTCCGCCGGAACCGATCACGCCCACGCTGCCGACCTGCGAGGAGGAGAGGACGTAGATCTCGTCGGCCGGGAGCATTCCGTAGTACGCGCCGGACGCGCCGACGCCCTGCACCGAGGCGACGACCGGCATCTGTTCTGCTGTGCGCAACACTTCTAGATACAATCGCTCGCTGGGAGCGACGGCACCGCCACCGCTGTCGACTTTGAGAACCACTGCTTCGATGGACTCGTTGGTCCGTGCGTTTCGGAGGTCCTCGGCGATACCGTCCACTGTCGTCCCGGAGATGGTGCCGGAGATCGTGATGACCGACACCGTTCCGTCGGACTGAGCGGAGGTACCGTAGTCGTACGCAACGGGGGCGAGCACCGCGCTCACCAGGACGGCCGCGACGATTGCGACGACGAAGATCGTCCTCGCTTGCGCCACGGATGAATCTCTACTCATACTGCATCACCGTGGTGTCGGTAGGTGGGTAAAGGACTTCGTGTGGCACAAAATCGGATTTCACTCACGGTCGTGCCCACCGGAGGGTCGGCGTCGGGAGATCGCGGCTCTGTCCGACGGTTTCAGGGAGTTCGCACAGCGGGTTCAGTCGGTGAGTCCGTACCCCCGCTGGAAGAGCGCGATGTCGAGGCCGAGCACCGCGACCGTGAGCGCCGAGAGGACCGCCAGCGACGCGTTCGGATCGACCTCGCTGACACCGAGGAAGCCGTACCTGACGCCGTTGACCATATAGATCATCGGGTTCAGCAGCGAGACCTGCTGGACCGTCTCCGGGAGTTCGTTCAGCGAGTAGAAGACGCCGCCGAAGAACACCAGCGGTCGGAGGATGAACTGATTCAGCATCGTGAGGTCGTCGAAGTCGTCGGCCCACAGCCCAGCGATGACGCCGAGACTCGCGAACAGCGTCGTGATGACGACACCGAACGCGACGAGATAGAGCGGTTGCACCACGCCGACGGCGGTGAAGAACGCCCCGATGAGCGCGATCAGGATGCCGACGATCGCGCCGCGGATCGCCGCCGCCAGCACGTACGCGCCGACCATCGTCTGGTACGACAGCGGCGAGGTGAGCACCTCCTCGATGTACCGGTTCCATCGGCCGTGGAAGATGTTGAACGAGGTGTTCTCGAAGGCGTTCGAGATGGCGCCGAGGACGACCAGCCCGGGGAGGATGAACAGGATGTACGGCACCCCGGCGATCTCATTGATCCGCTCGCCGAGGATGACGCCGAAGACCGAGAAGTACAGGACGTTGGTGATGAACGGCGGCAGGAAGGTGTTCCGCGGACGGCGGAGGAAGCGGAGTACCTCCCGGCGGAGCAGCGCGAGAAAGCCCGTCGAATCGAATCTCACTGCGAGGACACCTCCGGCGTCGCCCGCCCCTCACCTGCTCTCGTCATCTCGACGAATACTTCTTCCAGAGAGGTGCGCTGGATCTCCAGATCGACGATCTCGTGGCCCGCGTCGTCGAGTCGCCGCACGACGTCCGGGGCGACGAGTCCGCCCTGTCGCGCGGTGACGACGAGGCGCGTCCCATCCAGTTCGACCGCGTCCACGCGCTCGTCCAGTGCGGCGAAATCCGGCACGGCGGTCGGTTCTTCGCGCAACTGGACGACGACGTCGTCGGTCCCGCGGTCCATCAGCTCTTCGGGGCTCGCGACGTCGAGGACGCGGCCGGAATCGAGGATCGCGACCTCGTCACAGAGCCGCTCGGCCTCCTCGATGTAGTGCGTCGTGAGCAGGATCGTCGTTCCCCGCTGATTCAGATCGATGATCGTCTCCCACAGCTCGTGCCGGAGTTGGACGTCGACGCCGGCTGTCGGCTCGTCGAGGATCAGGAGGTCCGGTTCGGTGATGAGTGCCCGCGCGAGCATAAACCGACGTTTCATCCCGCCAGAGAGCCAGTCGAATCGGGTGTCGCGCTTGTCGTAGATGCCGACGCGCTTCAGGACTTCTTCGGTCCGCTCGCTCGCGCGGGCTTTCGGAATCCCGTGGTAGCCCGCCTTGTGTTCGAGCACTTCGCGGATCGGAAAGAAGCGGTCGACGTTGAACTCCTGCGGAGCGAGGCCGATGCGGTCGCGGACCTCGCGGTACTCCTCCTGCACGTCGTGGCCGAACACCCGGGCGTCCCCGTCGGTCCCGCGGACGAGCCCCACGAGAACGTTGATGAACGTGGTCTTGCCCGCGCCGTTCGGGCCGAGCAGACCGAAGAACGAGCCCTCTGGCACGGTCAGATCGACGCCATCGAGCGCCTGTACGTCGCCGTAGGACTTCCGTAGATCGCGTATCTCGATCGCAGATTCCATTCGATCCCGACTTGTGGCTCTGCGGACCTAAGGACCACGAAGTCGGACGCCGCTCCCGGTCAGATTCGCCGGGTCCCCGCAGCGAAACAGCGATGCTCGTGGCCGCACATCACCAGGTGTGGACCGTTCCGATGGATCAGCGACGTTCGAGGGCGCGGACGCGTCCGGTCGCACCGGAAGCCCCGGCGTGACCGGAACTCTCAGCGACGCCGAGGACCCCGCCGACGCCGACGCGGGCGCGTCGACCGACCTCCCGAGCGACGCCGACCGCGCGCGCCTCGCCCGCCTCCGCCGCCTCAGCCACGTCCTCGACAGCGCGGTGGCGATACCCGGCACGAACGTCCGGATCGGGCTCGATCCGATCGTGGGCCTGCTCCCAGTCGTCGGCGACGCACCGACGACGGCCGCCTCAGCGTACGTCGTCGCGGAGGCCGCAGCGCTCGGGGCGCCGAGAACCACGCTGGTACGGATGTGTCTGAACCTCCTGGTCGACGCCGTCGTCGGGTCGATCCCGCTGGTCGGCGACGCGTTCGACGCGGTCTGGCGGGCGAACGACCGCAACGTTCGGCTGTTGCAGGCGCGCATCGACGACCCCGGAGGCGAACGCCGGGACCGACGCGCCGTGATCGCGCTCGGTGTCGCGGTGTTCGGTCTCGTACTCGCTGTCGGCACGGCCGCAGTCGTCGCCATCTGGTGGCTGTTCGGCCTCGCCGGCGTCGTCTGATGGCTGTCTGGATCCGTCGGCCTCGTCCCACAGGCGGTTCGCTCCGGCCGACGAAGGGCAAGACAGAAGCGCCACCCGGCGTTCGTACCGGTATGAGCATTCTCGCCGACGCCCGCGCGCTCGACGCGCAGGAACCGGTCTGTGACGCCTGCCTGGGCCGGGTCTTCGCCGATCGGAGCCACGGGCTGACGAACGACGAGCGGGGCCGCAGTCTCCGGATCGCGGCCGCGCTCGACGACGACGAGCCCCACGAACCGATCGATCCGGAATCGTGCTGGGTCTGTGAGGGCCGCTGCGCTGCGTTTGACGAGTGGGCCGAGCGCTGTGCGGCGGCCGTCGAAGACATCGAGTTCGACACCTATCAGGTGGGGACCCGGACGCCGCCACTGATCGAAGAGAACGAACGGCTGTTCAGAGAGACCGCCGATCTCGACCCCGAGGCGGGCGAACTGTTCAAATCCGAGTTCAACCGCGAAGTCGGCAAACGCGTCGGTCGACTCACCGATACGACCGTCGAGTTCGGGCGCCCGGAGATCCAGTTCACGCTCGATCTCGAGGCCGATCACGTCGAGGTCGACGTCCACTCGACGTTCGTCTACGGCCGCTACCGGAAACTCGAGCGCGACATTCCCCAGACGGAGTGGCCCTGTAGCGACTGCGACGGCTCGGGATACGTCGGGAAACAGGTGTGTGACACCTGCGACGGCTCGGGCTACCTGTATCAGGACAGCGTCGAGGGGCTGACCGCGCCAGTCGTCCGCGACGTGATGGACGGGACCGAGGCGACGTTCCACGGGGCCGGCCGGGAGGACGTCGACGCCCGGATGCTCGGCACCGGTCGGCCGTTCGTGATCGAAGTGATGGAGCCACGCCGCCGCAACGTCGACGTCGAGCGTCTGGAGGGCGACATCAACGCGTTCGCCGAGGGCCGGGTCGAAGTCGAGGGGCTCAGACTCGCGACCTACGAGATGGTCGAGCGAGTCAAGGGACTCGACGCCTCCAAGCGGTACCGTGCGGACGTCGAGTTCGACGGCGCCGTGGACGATGCGGCACTCACCGACGCGCTCGCCGAACTCGAAGGCGCGACGATCGAGCAGTACACGCCGCACCGCGTCGATCACCGCCGGGCGAACCTCACCCGCGAACGCGCCGTCTACGAGGCGGAGGGCGAGCGCGCGGACGCCTACCACGCCACTGTCGAAATCCACGGCGAGGGCGGTCTCTACATCAAGGAACTGATCTCCGGCGACGAGGGCCGAACGGAACCGAGTCTCGCTGGATTGCTCGGCGTCGATGCCACGGTGACCGCGCTCGACGTCGTGGGCGTCTACGGCGAAGCGGAGGACTTCGAGGCCGAGGAGTTCTTCCGCGAGGACGCCGCGGCGACCTCCGATACCGACGCGGGCAGCCCGGCCGACGCTGCGGACGAATGACCGCTCGCGAGCCCGACGACGACCCGACGGGTGACGCCGGACCGGCGGCCGACGAGACAGCTCTCGGCACCGACGAGGCCGGCAAGGGGCCGGTCCTCGGGCCGATGGTCGCCGCGGCGGTCCGCGCGTCCCCGGCGTCGATTCCGGACGACGTCGACGACTCGAAGCGACTCACGCCGGCGGTTCGAACCACGCTCGCCGCGACGTTGCACGACTCGCCGGACGTGGACGTGGCTGTCGCGGCGATCTCGACCGACCGGATCGACGATTCCGAGACGGATATGAACTCGCTGACGGTCGCCGCACAGGCCGAGGCGGTGGCGCAGATCGGCCGGGACGGCGACCGAGTCGTCGCGGACGCGGGCGACGTGAGCGAGTCCCGATTCGCGCGCCGCGTCGGCGACCGCGTCGCGAGCGCCGGTCCGTCGGTCGAGGTTCACGCCGAACACGGGGCGGACGAGGTGTACCCGCTGGTCGCCGCCGCGTCCGTGATCGCGAAAGTCGAACGCGACGACCGAATCGACGCACTCGACGACGAATACGCCGACTACGGGCCGGTCGGGAGCGGCTACCCGAGCGATCCGACGACGCGCGAGTTCCTCCGTCGATACGTCGAAGCGACGGGCGAACTTCCGGACTGCGCGCGGGCGTCGTGGGCGACGTCGGCAGACGTTCTCGCGGCGGCCGAGCAGTCGGGCCTCTCGGAGTTCTGAGTCCTCCCGTTCGAGCCTCGTTGCCGGTGATTATCAGATACTGTATTCACGCACGAGCATATTTACGAGTCTCTCCGCACTGAGACTGTATGGCAAGGGCACACCGGCAGCAGGCGCTTTTTGTCTGCTGTCTCGTTCTCGCCGGGCTGGTGCTCGTCGCACCGGCTTCGGCTGCTGGAGGGGGTACCGGACTCGCCGTTGATAACACGGCCACGGGTGAAACGACGACGCATACCTGGAACACCACGGTCTCCTCGGGCGGTGACTCGGTCGAATATCTGATCGTCAACTACACCGGAACGGGAGCGAATCTCTCATCTCCCGGGGCGTCCATCGAGGGTCCTAGCGTCACGGTCAACGGGACGCCTGTGGGGGTGTCCACGTCGGTCGATTCGGACACTCGATTGAATCTCACACTCAGTTCACCCGTCCAGGTCTCCGCGAACGATCCCGTCGAGGTGACGGTCAATACTGTACAGAACCCCACCGTGAGTGGCACGTACACCGCCTCGCTGGAACTGAACAACAGCACCTCGACGTTCGCGAGCACGGTCGAATCGTTCGAGATCGTCGAGGGCGGGCATCTCAACGGGACCGTCACCAACGGCACCGGAAGCGGGGTGACCAGCGCGGCGGTCTCGGTTCGCAATAACACCACAAACGATCGCGTGACGAACGTCTCCTCCGGTGGGTCGGGAAGCTACTCCGCGCACGTCCCGGCTGGTGACTACTTCGTCTCTGTCTCCAAGAGCGGCTACACGTCCAACAGCACGACGACGACTGTCCAGACCAACGCTGAGACGACCTTCGACCCGACGATCGTCCGCGTGGGCTACATCAACGGGACCGTTCTCAACGACAGCGACGTTTCAATCGGCAGTGCAAGCGTCAGTCTCTCCGACAGTTCGACCGGTGCATTCGTCGATTCCAACGTCTCAGCGGCGGACGGATCGTTCTCGGTGGCCGGGGGACCAGGCACGTACACGCTCTCCGTGACCGCCGACGGCTACGCCACGAACAAAACGACAGCCAGCATCACCGGAAGCGGTGTGACGACCACACAGAACGTGACGCTGGCAGCACTCGGGTACATCAACGGGACGGTCCGGAACCAGTCGGGCACGCCTCTCGGGGGGATCAACCTCGTGGCGGACTCACTGACCGGGACGAGTGCTGTGACGAACACGACTGCGCCCGATGGGTCGTTCTCGCTGGCAGTCGGGCCGGGCCGATACGATCTGGTGGCGTTCAACAACCCGAACTACGAGTTCAACATCACATCGAACGTGTCGGCGTCGTCCGGATTGACGACGACTTCGTCGGTGACGCTGACAGCGGTTCCGGACTCGGGCAACATTTCCGGCCAGATTGTCGCTTCGGACGGGACTCCTGTCTCGGGCGTAACGGTGAGTGCGGGCAGTAGCGACTACGAACATTACAACTCGACGACCACTAACGCGACGGGGTATTTCTCGATGGAAGTGCCCGAAGACACCTATCGAGTGTGGAGCGATGCCGGAAGCTACGCGCCGGTCCGGAAGAACGGCGTCGAGGTCACGGCGACGGGGACGACGTCGGTATCGCTGACCCCCGAGGCGACGGCGTATCTCACGGGACGCGTCACAAACGCTAGCGGGGGCGTCTCCGGGATCCCCGTCCTCGCGACGACGGGAGAGGAGTTCCACGCTGATCCGCAGACCAACGCGACCGGACACTACAACATCAGCGTGCCGGCCAACGGCTCGTACTCGGTGACTGTCCTCGCGACGGGACAGAGCGGTTCGACGAAGTCAGTCAGTGCGGGGGCGGGCGGCTCGGTCACCACGACGGACTTCGATCTCGTGACGACTGAAATCCCCGTCGCGTCCGTAGCGATTACCGACGGCCCGGGTGACGCGTCGAACCTCGGCGTCCGCGCATCGGTGTCGGGTGGACTACTGCAGATGCAACTGGTCAACGAAAGTTCGACACCGGCCGGCAGCGGGGTCGGTAAGCCGCAGGGATTAGAAAGTCTCGGCCTCCGGTCAGACACCACCGTCGAAATCAACCTCACAGTGACGAACTTCAGCGCCGATTCTCTGCTGTGGGCGCTTGACGACGCCCGATTCGAGACGTCGCCGAACGAGACGCTACAGAACGGCACTGACATCACCATCCGCGGGTCACCAGTCGATCTCCAAGGCACCTCGAACGGTCAGATCGGCCCACTGCTGTTCAAGGACCCTGACCAGGTGCAGTGGCCGACCGGCCGGGACTCCCGCGCCGATATGGGATTCAATCAGACGGTGTACGCGGGCGTCTTCGACCTCGACAAGGCCCCGGGGGGTGTCGAAGAGACGCTCAAGGGAATGAGTGTCACGACTAACGCGCAATCGTTCTCGGCACCAGTGGTGCGCAACGATAGCCTCCGACTGTGGATCGCCGGTCCGAGTAAGACCGTCGACGGTGACGAACACACGGGGTTCTATCAGGCGACCATTCCCGACGCACAGTTGAACGCCTGGAACGTCGACGACCCCGAATCAGAGCTGAGTGCGCTGTTCAAAGGGCAGAGTCAGGACTTCACTGTGACCGAGACCCAGAACGGTGCGCGAATCCGACTCGAGAACATCACGTACTCCGCCGGCTACGTTGAGGTGAACGCCAACCCGGAGAGCAGCAGTAGCGGCGGGTCCTCCGGTAGCGACGACTCCGACGACGTGACGGCGACGCCAACCGCTACGCCCACGCTCACAGCTACTCCGACATCAGTGCCCACGACGACGGTCAGCCCGACAGCGACTGAGGTCGATTCAGTCCAAACCACCGATACACCGTCCACGCTGGCTCCGACAGCCTCCGACTCGAGTACTGCGACGGGGACGGCAGCGGGGACGGAAACGGGAGCGTCGACGCCCGGATTTGGCGTCGTCGCGGCCGTGCTCGCGCTCACCGCGGCTGTGATCGGATTCCGGCGGCGCGCGTAACGACTCTCGGTGAACGTGAGTCGATTACACCCCGGATCTGTCTTCGGATCAGCCCTCCGTTGATCGGACGGACGTGAAACTGCGGGTCCGGTTAGCGCATCTCGTCCAGCGAGACGTAGGACCCCTCCTTCGCGGAGATCCACGTCGTCGGGAGCTCGGAAGGAGTCGCGTCCGCGGGATAGAGCGTGCACTCGTCGGGAGCGTCGTCGTACTCCTCGATTCGGGCGACACAACGCCGGTCAGTCGGCGTATCGGTCTGGTCGTCAGGGGTAGCGGGATCGGGGAGGTGGGAGTTCGTGGACATAGTCTTGATCATCTTGGCGGCGTCCGTCGGTCTCGTCGCCCGGTACGCTTCGATGTTACCTCGGGTTCGTATTTAAACAGTCGCCTATTCTTGTAGGGTGAGAGCGAGCCGCGACTCGAAGATGCGACAACGAATCCGAGGGTCGCTTCAGGGGACCGTCTCAGCGATCGACCGTCGTCAGCGCACGCAGGATGTCGCCGTACGCCGGTCGGGTGATGAGCACCCCGATGAGGACGCCGAGGATGGTGAAGATGGCGAAGCCCTGCAGGTCGCCGAGCGAGAGGATTGCCAGCGGCGACATCGCCAAGACGGTCGTCGCGGCAGCCGCGCCGATCACCCAGAACGCCTTGCGGAAGCGTGACTGGAAGACGCGACGGGAGTTGATCTCGCCCTCGGCCATCACCTCGTCAGCGATGATGATGAGGTCGTCCACCCCCGTCCCGATCACGGCGATGAACCCGGCGATGACAGAGAGGTCCAACGGATAGCCGATCCCGGCGGCGAACCCGAGCAGGATCACGACCTCCGAGAGCGCCGTCACGACCATCGGTGCGGCGACGCGGACGTCGCTGTAGCGGACGAAGACGACGCCGCTGACCGCGAGCACGGCCACGATGCCGGTGATGAGTGAGTTGATTCGGAAGTCAGCCCCCTGACTCGGCGAGATGTACGAGACCGTCCCGCCGCTGGCCTGGGAGAAGTCCAGTTGGGCCGGCAGCGCGCCCGCGCGGAGGTTGATCGAGACCTGCTGTGCCTCGGAGATGTTCGTGGTCTGCAGCTGGAAGACCGGGTCGTCGGCCCACGAGCCGCCCCGGAGGCTGTCGGCGAGTCCAGGACTCATCCCGAACGCGTTGGTCACCTCGCCGTTGACGACGAGGAGGAGACACGGGTCGGTGCCGTTGGGATTCTGCTGGTACGTACAGCGCGTCCCGCCCTGCTGGGCCAGCCCGGTGTCGACCATATCCTGCTGGAACTCCGGTGCGACCGACTCGGAGACCGTCACCGGCACGTACGCGCCCGTCGACTGCCCTTCCTGGGCGGTCCCGATGCTCTGGAAGTCGTCCTGCTGGAGGACGACGTCGCGGGTGTAGTTCTCACCGGTGGGATAGTGCGCCTCGATCACGACCGTCCCGCGTTCTGAGACGAGTTCACGGACCTGCGAGGCGTCCTGATTGGGGACCTCGACGAGGACGTAGTTCTCGCCCTGCGCGGTGGTCACCTGCTGAACCGTTCCGCCGGAGAGGCCCGCCTCGTTGATCTTGTTCTGGAGAATACGGACGACTTCCTCTCGAGTGGACTCTGTCACGCCCTCTCTGACCGTCTCGTATTCGTAGCCGGCGGCGCTTAGCGCAGCTGCCAGTTCGTCGGTGGTGATGCCCTCCGCGGTCACTTCGACAGTCGAACTCGGCTCCGACTGGGGCTGCGCGGTCGTCTGTCCGCTGGTGGCGTCGACGCGGGCGGTGACATCAGCCGGCCCTGCGCCGTCCAGTTCGTCCGAGACGTTCTGTCCCACTACCCGCGGATCGTCGCCGCCGAACTCGACACCCTCGGCTGTCACCCCGACGAGCGGCGCACGGACGCGCGTTCCGCCGGAGAGTTCGAGGCCGTACTGGAGGTTCGTCACGCTGCTCGTGGCTGCGACGTTCCCACCGCCACCGTCGTCGTCGGCTGCGAGCGTCGGCGAGAAGAGGGCGAATCCCGAAATGAGGATGAAGACGATGAGGAGGATGATCCGCCAGTTGTCGCGGAGATCGACCATCAGCGGGACACCCCCCTGAATTTGTACCAGCGCAGCAGACTCAGATTCAGCAGATACGTGTTCATCAGGTCAGCTGCGAGCCCGAAGACGAGCACGGTCCCGATGGCCGCCAGCAACTGGATCCCGAACAGCGTCGCCGTGATCGTCATAACGATCATCGCCGAAATCGACGTCAGCGTCATCGTCACACCGGTCCGCATCGCCCGGTACGTCGACTCGTAGAAATCGCCCGACCGCCGAAGGATGTGGTTGTTCAGCAGGATGTCGGAGTCGACGGAGTACCCGATGAGCATCAAGAGCGCCGCGACGGTCCCCAGCGAGAGTTCGATGCCGAGGACGTTCATCAGCGCGATCGGGATCGCGATATCGGAGAACGCCGAGAGGACGACCGCGACCGAGGGAACGAACACGCGGAACATCGCGAAGACGAGAATGCTCATCCCCAAGAACGCGACGCCGAGACCCCCGAGTGCGAGCACCTGTGTGTTCGCACCGAAACTCGCAGACACCGACGAGACCGATCTGACGTCCAGTCCCGCGTCCTGCGCCTGGCGTTCTAACGCTGCGGCGCTGATCCCATCGGATCCCGCTTCGGACTGGAACGTGACGACGTAGACGCTCTGGGCCGGCACCGAGCGTATCGTCTCCGGCTCCGCCGAGAACGCCGATCTGATCTGCTCTTCGGCCGCCGACTGCGGCCCGTCGATCGCCACTTGCACCTCGGTGCCGCCGGTGAATGCGATTCCCTGGTTCACTGGCGATCCGGTCATTACGTACCACCCGCCGATGACGATGAGCGCGACCACCAGCACGGCGAGCGGAATCGCCGCCAACTGGCGGTTCGTGTACCGGGTGTAATCGACTTCCGGTACCGTGAACTCGACCATAGGTGCCGGTGGAGAGCCCCGCCGAATAAGCCTTCTTATGCTCGTCGCTGCCAGTCGCTGCCGCCTCGGCCCGAAACGAAGGGGTCTACGGCAGATACCGTACCGAGAGCACGCCGGGCGACGAGCGGATCTCGACCCGGTTCACCCCGAGCCGCGCCGCGCGCGAGAGCAGCCCCTCCTCGTCTTCGAGGACGTCGTCGACGGCCGTCTCCGTGCCGTCGTCGGGAACCGTGATGACGTGTATCTCCCCGATCCCCTCACGCGGCTCACGGGTCAACTCGCCCACGTCCTGTGCGGCGGCCAGCTCCTCGGAGTGAGCCGTCGGCGGTTCCTCGCTCCGACCGATCGACAGCGATCGCCGGGAGACGGTTTCGACGAGCTGGTAGGAGACGTTCATCGGCGGGTCCGGGGAGACGGTTCCCTCGATGACGTCGTTGCGTTCGACGCCGGGATTCGACGACAACGTGTGGACCTGGCCGCTCTCGACGTTCTTGAGGACGGCCGAGGTGTCGTCGGCGGCGGTCACGAGGAACGTCCCCTCGACCTGCTCGTCGCTGGCGGCGGTGTCGGCGTCAGTCATCGCTCGCGGATACACGGCGGGCGCACTTCCGGGTTTCGTCGTGTCTCGGCTCCGCATCCGCGGCGCTCTGTCGGCTCACTGCCGACTCACCGACGGATCAGCGGAAGAGCCAGTGCGCGAGACCGACGAGCGCCGCCCCGGCGAGCGGCACCGACCACGAGAGCACCGGCGGGATCGCGTACAACACACCGATCACCGGGGCGAAGGCCCCCGTCGGCTGCGGGCGGGTCACCGTCTCGCCGTCCAGCATAAACGTCTCCGGCATCGACGCGACCAGCCCGAGATACAGCGAGAGCAAGAAGAGAAACCCGGCCGCGGCGAGGGCGGTTTCGTGCCGGCTCGAGGTGTCGGTTCCTCGCCGCCGCCGCCGCGCCACGACGAGCGTCGGCGCGACTGCGGGGAGAACGACGAGCAGGCCGATTACGACGTAGAAGGCGCGCGAGAGCGTCAGGGAGCCACCCTGGACGGCCGCGGTCTGTCCAATGAGGACGACGACCGCGATCGTGACGAGCAGGGCGATGAGCGCCACGGCGAGTGCGCTCGCGACGACGTAGAGCTTGAACAGCCGCGACTCGCTGGCTCGGAACGCGAACGGGTACGCGCCGAAGACGCCCCCGTAATCGGATGTCATCGCCCGACGTAGGAGGTCGGGCCGTTTCAACGGACCGGTCTCTCGGTGGCCCGACGTGGACCGACCGCTTTTTCGCCTGCGGCGGCAGTCGGTACGTATGTACGTCGACCTCGGCAGCGCGCTCGGCGCGACGCCCGGCGTTTCCCGGGACTCGCTCGAACGGCTCGACGAACAGGTGGCGACCGCTCACGAGCGGATTCAGGCCGGTCGTCGGAACAGCCAACACGGCTACGCGGCGCTGAATCTCCCCGAGACGGTCGACCTCGATGCCATCCGCGGCGCAGTCGCGCCGTTCGAGGATCCGGCGGCCGTCCTCACGGTCGGTATCGGGGGCAGCGCACTCGGTGCAGCGACGCTCGCCGACGCGCTCGCTGGACCGGCGGATCCGGACGCGTACTTCCTCGATAACGTCGATCCGGAGCACGTCTCCCGGCTGCTGGCGTCGCTGCCGCTCGATCGGACCGTCGTGAACGTCGTCTCTCGCTCCGGGACCACCGCGGAGACGCTCGCGAACTTCCTCGTTGTCCGCGAGGCGATGGCCGACGCCGGCGTCGACTGGACGGAGCGGACGTTCGTTACGACTGGCGAGTCGGGGAACCTCTGCGACCTCGCGGAGCAACACGACCTGCCGTCGCTGCCGGTCCCCGACGGCGTTCCGGGCCGGTTCTCCGCGCTCTCGACTGTCGGGCTCGCCGTGGCCGCGATCCAGGGGCACGACCTCGATGCGCTCCGAGCGGGTGCGGCTGCGGCGGCGGACGGGCTCTCGGGATCGCTGTTCGAGACGCCCGCGTACGCCTACGGCGCGACCGCCTACGCGCTCACCGGGCGCGGCGCACTCACGAACGCGATGATGCCGTACGCCGAGCGGCTGGAGACGTTCGCTGAGTGGTTCGCCCAGCTCTGGGCCGAGAGCCTCGGCAAGGACGGCCTCGGGCAGACGCCGGCGCGGGCGCTCGGCGCGACCGACCAGCACTCACAGTTGCAACTGTACCGCGCCGGCCCGCGGGACAAGCTCGTGACCCTCGTCCGACCGCGCGATCGGCCCGATTTCGGGATCCCGGCGACGGAACTCGACGGGCTCTCGTACCTCGGCGGCTCCTCGCTCGGCGAACTGCTCGACGCCGAGTTCGAGGCGACGGAGGCGAGTCTCGTCGAGTCGGGGGTGCCCGCGATCCGCGTCGAGATCGACGCCGTCGACGAGCGGTCCCTGGGCTCGCTGCTCTACGAGATGGAGGCGGCGTGCGTCCTCTACGGCGAACTGGCGTCGGTTTCGACGTTCACGCAGCCGGCGGTCGAGTGGGGGAAACGCGCCGCTCGCGGACTGCTCGGTGGGGGCGATTTCGAGGAGGCCGACGCCGTCGACGAACGGACGAGCCTGGTGGTAGAGTAGCGACGGACTCGTCAGCTGAAGGGGGTGAACAGCCGGCACGACCGCTCCCGCGCCGACGTGCCGGGCAACCGCTTCCCGACGCGGGACTGCACTCAGTTCACGGGGTCGCTGGTCCCGTCATCGTATATAACCCCTCGTGGCGGTCCGCGCCGACCCGACCCGAGTCGCGGTTCGCGTCACGACACCCGTCGCGTTCGCCGCAACATCTTTATTGTCGTCCTCCGTGGGTCGACCCAACACGGGTGAGTGGTCCCCCGTGACGGTGAGCCGCGCTTCTCTGACCCGAAGTTGGCAAGCGTTAAATGGCTCCCTTTCGAACCGGGCTGTAGTATCCCGTGAGAACTTCTTCCCCAACCACATCCCATCACAAGACATGGTAGACGTAAGCCAACACGAGCTCGTCCCAGAGCACACGCTCATCGACGAGGATGAGGTCGAGTCGATGCTGACGCAGTACGACGTCAAACGCGCCGACCTGCCGAAGATCAAGCGGAAGGATCCGGCGCTGCCCGACGACGCGGCGGTCGGTGACGTCGTCAAGATCGTCCGCGACTCTCGAACCACAGACAAAGCGGTATCCTACCGACTGGTGATCGAATGAACCGACAGGACCGACGCGTCGTCTCGCGCGAGTACTTCTCCGAGGAACGGCTCGCAGAACACCACTTCCGCTCGTTCAACAACTTCCTCGAGCGGGGAATGCAGGACGTCGTCACCGAGAAGGAACGGATCGAGACCGACATCGGCGACAAGGAGGGCGAAGAGCCCGTCTTCGTCGAACTGGGCGACGTGCGTGTCGAGACCCCGCGCGTCCGCGAAGCCGACGGTTCTGAGGAACTGCTCTTCCCGCAGGAAGCCCGCCTCCGGAACATCACCTACGCCGCGCCGGTGTTCATGGAGATGTCCATCGTCCGCGGCGGCGAGGAGGAAGAGGAAGTCGTCGTCGACACGACCGAGACCAAGGTGGGCCGGATGCCCATCATGGTCGGATCGACGAAGTGCAACATCGACGGCCTCAACGAACAGGAACTGATCGAGATCGGCGAAGACCCCGTCGACCCCGGCGGCTACTTCATCGTCAACGGCTCCGAGCGGGTGCTTATGACGTCCGAGGACCTCGCACCCAACAAGATCCTCGCCGAGTACGACTCGAAGTACGGCGACGAGATCCAGGTCGCGAAGACGTTCTCACAGCGCCGTGGCTACCGCGCGCTCGTGCTCTGTGAACGCAACCGCGAAGGACTGCTCGAAGTCTCCTTCCCCTCGGTCTCGGGCAGCGTAAACTTCGTGACGCTCGTCCGCGCGCTGGGACTCGAATCCGACGAGGAGATCGTCCACCGCGTGAGCGACGACCCCGAGATTGTGAAGTTTATGCTCGAGAATCTGGAGGAGGCCGAAGTCCAGACCGAAGAGCAGGCCATCGAGAAACTCGGCAAGCGCGTCGCGGGCGGCCAGGGCAAGAACTACCAGCTGAAGCGCGCGAACTACGTCATCGACCGGTACCTCCTCCCACACCTCCACGAGGACGGCGTCGACGACGAGGACGTGCGCATCAACAAGGCGTACTACCTCTGCCGGATGGCCGAGGCGTGCTTCGAGCTCGCGCTCGAACGCCGCGAATCCGACGACAAGGACCACTACGCCAACAAGCGGCTCAAGGTCTCCGGCGATCTGATGAAGGACCTCTTCCGGACGGCGCTCAACAAGCTCGCCCGCGACGTGAAGTACCAGCTCGAACGGGCGAATATGCGGAATCGACAGCTGACCGTCAACACGGTCGTCCGCTCGGACGTGCTCACCGAGCGGCTCGAACACCCGATCGCGACGGGGAACTGGGTCGGCGGCCGCTCTGGGGTCTCCCAGCTCGTCGACCGGACGGACTACATGGGCGTGCTCTCGCACCTGCGTCGGCTCCGCAGTCCGCTCTCGCGGAGCCAGCCGCACTTCGAGGCGCGCGACCTGCACGCGACCCAGTGGGGTCGCATCTGTCCCTCTGAGACCCCGGAGGGACCGAACTGCGGTCTCGTGAAGAACTTCGCGCAGGCGATGGAGCTCTCACAGAACATCGAGGACGAACAGTCGCTCAAGCGCGAACTGGCGTCGATGGGCGTCGAAGGAATTCCCGGTATCGAGGGACCGGCAGCTGGAACCCCCGCGGACGACTGATCAATGGCTCAGACACAACGAGAGGCGAAAGTCTACGTCAACGGTAGCTTGGTCGGCACCCACCCCGACCCCGAACAGCTCGCAGAACAGATCCGAGAGGCCCGCCGTCGCGGCGACATCAGCGAGATGGTCAACGTCTCGGTGAAGGACCGCACACGCGAGGTCATCGTCAACGCCGACGCTGGCCGCGCGCGCCGCCCGCTGATCGTCGTCGAGAACGGGGAACCGCTCCTCGGCGACGACGAGATCGAGGCCGTCGAGCAGGGCGCTCTGGAGTTCGAAGACCTCGTCGAGCGCGGCTACGTCGAATTCATCGACGCCGAGGAGGAAGAGGACATCTACGTCGCCGTCGACGAGGACGAGGTCACCGAGGACCACACGCATCTCGAAATCGACCCGCAACTCATCTTCGGCATCGGTGCGGGGATGATTCCCTACCCCGAGCACAACGCCTCGCCCCGGATTACGATGGGCGCGGGGATGATGAAGCAGTCGCTGGGGCTCCCGGCGGCCAACTACCGGATCCGTCCCGACACGCGACAGCACCTCCTGCACTACCCGCAACTGTCGATGGTCAAGACCCAGACCACCGAACAGATCGGGTTCGACGAGCGGCCGGCGGCGCAGAACTTCGTCGTCGCCGTGATGTCGTATGAAGGCTTCAACATCGAGGACGCGCTGGTGATGAACCAGGGCTCGGTCGACCGCGCGATGGCGCGCTCGCACTTCTTCCGGACCTACGAGGGCGAGGAACGCCGGTACCCCGGCGGTCAGGAAGACCGCTTCGAGATCCCGAGTCAGGACGTCCGCGGTGCGCGCGGGGAAGACGCGTACACCCACCTCGACGAGGACGGCCTCGTCAACCCCGAAACGCGGGTCGACGAGAACTCCGTCCTGCTGGGCAAGACCTCTCCCCCGCGGTTCCTCGAGGAACCCGACGATATGGGCGGGCTCTCGCCGCAGAAGCGCCGCGAGACCTCGGTCACGATGCGCTCTGGCGAATCCGGCGTCGTCGACACGGTCACCCTGATGGAGGGTGAAGACGGCTCCAAACTGGCGAAGGTCTCCGTCCGCGACCAGCGGGTCCCGGAACTCGGCGACAAGTTCGCCTCCCGTCACGGACAGAAGGGCGTCGTCGGCCACCTCGCACCGCAGGAAGATATGCCGTTCACCGAGCAGGGCGTCGTGCCCGACCTCGTGTTGAACCCCCACGCGCTCCCGTCGCGGATGACGGTCGGGCACGTGCTGGAGATGCTCGGCGGCAAGGTCGGCTCGCTCGAGGGCCGCCGCGTCGACGGCACCGCCTTCCAGGGCGAAGACGAGGAGGAACTCCGCGGCGCGCTCGAGGATCACGGCTTCAAATCCTCCGGCAAGGAAGTGATGTACTCCGGCGTCACCGGCGAGAAGATCGAGGCCGAGATCTTCGTCGGGACCATCTTCTATCACAAGCTCTACCACATGGTGAGCAACAAACTGCACGCCCGCTCGCGCGGGCCGGTGCAGGTGCTCACCCGCCAGCCCACCGAGGGGCGCGCCCGCGAGGGTGGCCTCCGGCTGGGCGAGATGGAGCGCGACACCGTCATCGGCCACGGTGCCGCGATGGTGCTCCAAGAGCGCCTGCTCGACTCCTCGGACAAAGAGACGGTGTACATCTCCGCGGAGACGGGGATGGTCGCCGTCGAGGACCGCGGCCAGCGCCGCATCTACGACCCCGTGACCGGCGACGAAGACGACATCCACGAGATCGAGATCAGTTACGCGTTCAAGCTCCTCCTCGATGAGATGATCGCGCTCGGCATCCGACCGCGCCTCGACCTCGAAGACGCAGTCTAACCACCAATGTCAATGCAGACACCCAAAGAGATCGGAGCCATCCAGTTCGGGCTGATGGACCCCGAGACGTACCGAGATATGTCCGCGACGAAGATCATCACCGCGGACACCTACGACGACGACGGCTACCCAATCGATATGGGGCTGATGGACCCCCGCCTCGGGGTCATCGACCCCGGCCTCGAGTGCCGCACCTGCGGGTCACATTCGGGCTCGTGTAACGGCCACTTCGGCCACATCGAACTGGCTGCGCCCGTCATCCACGTCGGCTTCACGAAACTCATCCGCCGCCTGCTCCGCTCGACCTGTCGGGAGTGCGGCCGCCTCTCGCTGACCGCCGAGGAACAGGACGAGTTCCGCGATGGCCTCCAGCGCAACGAGGAACTGGGCGAGGACTGGACCGACGTCCTCAAATCCGCAGTCCGTCAGGCCCGGAAGGCCGACCGCTGCCCGCACTGCGGTGCGCCCCAGCACGACATCAAGCACGAGAAGCCGACCACCTACTACGAGGTCCAGGACGTCCTCGCGGGCGACTACTCCGAGCGCATCGCCGAGGCGATGCAGCCCGACGACGAGGGCGACGGCGGCGTCTCACCCGCCGAACTCGCCGAGGATTCCGGGCTCGACGTGAGCCGGGTCAACGACATCCTCTCCGGCGAGTTCCGTCCAGTCGGTGAGGACCGAAAGAAGATCGAGAAGTCGCTCGACGTCGACCTCACCGAGGAGGACATGAACAAGCTCATGCCCTCCGACATCCGCGACTGGTTCGAGGACATCCCCGACGAGGACATCGAGACGCTGGGGGTCGACCCGAGCCGCTCGCGGCCCGAGTGGATGATCCTCACCGTCCTCCCGGTCCCGCCGGTCACCGCGCGGCCGTCGATCACGCTCGACAACGGCCAGCGCTCCGAGGACGACCTGACGCACAAGCTCGTCGACATCATCCGGATCAATCAGCGGTTCATGGAGAACCGCGAGGCCGGTGCCCCGCAGCTGATCATCGAGGACCTCTGGGAACTGCTCCAGTACCACGTCACGACCTTCGTCGACAACGAGATCTCGGGGACGCCGCCGGCGCGACACCGCTCGGGCCGTCCGCTGAAGACGCTGAGCCAGCGCCTGAAGGGCAAAGAGGGCCGCTTCCGCGGCTCGCTGTCCGGGAAGCGCGTGAACTTCTCCGCACGGACCGTCATCTCGCCGGACCCGACCCTCTCGTTGAACGAGGTCGGTGTCCCCGAGCGCGTCGCTCGCGAGATGACTCAGACGATGAACGTCTCCGAACGGAACCTCGAACAGGCCAAGCAGTACGTTCGGAACGGCCCCGAGGGCCACCCCGGCGCGAACTACGTCAAGCGCCCAGACGGCCGCCGGCTGAAGGTGACCGAGAAGAACTGCGAGGAACTCGCCGAGAAGGTCGACGCCGGCTGGGAGGTCAACCGGCACCTGATCGACGGCGACATCGTGATCTTCAACCGGCAGCCATCGCTGCACCGGATGTCGATTATGGCGCACGAGGTCGTCGTGATGCCGTACAAGACGTTCCGGCTGAACACGGTCGTCTGTCCGCCGTACAACGCTGACTTCGACGGCGACGAGATGAATATGCACGCGCTGCAGACCGAGGAATCGCGGGCCGAGGCCCGCGTCCTGATGCGCGTCCAGGAGCAGCTCCTGAGTCCGCGGTTCGGTGAGAACATCATCGGGGCGATCCAGGACCACATCTCCGGGACGTATCTCCTCACCAACGGCAATCCGCAGTTCTCCGAGACGCAGGCGCTCGACCTCCTGCGGGCGACGAGCATCGACACCCTTCCCGAGCCGGTCGGCGAGGACGAGACCGGCGAGCCCTACTGGACCGGTCGGCAGCTCTTCAGCGAACTGCTCCCCGACGACCTGAACCTCGAATTCACCTCCTCTGCCGGTGACGAGGTGCTGATCGAAGACGGACGGCTCGTCTCGGGAACGATCGACGAGGACGCTGTCGGCGCGTTCGGTGGCGAAGTCGTCGACACGCTCGCGAAGGTTCACTCGAAGACTCGCGCCCGCGTGTTCGTCAACGAGGTCGCCTCGCTGGCGATGCGCGCGATTATGCACTTCGGGTTCTCGATCGGGATCGATGACGAGTCGATTCCGGACGAGGCGACGGCACAGGTCGACGAGGCGATCGGCAACGCTTACGACCGCGTCAACGAACTCATCGAAATCTACGACGCCGGCGAACTCGAGTCGCTGCCGGGCCGCACCGTCGACGAGACCCTCGAAATGAAGATTATGCAGCAACTCGGCAAGGCCCGCGACTCCGCGGGTGAGATCGCCGAGGACCACTTCAGCGACGACAACCCGGCCGTCGTGATGGCCCGCTCGGGCGCACGTGGCTCGATGCTGAACCTCACGCAGATGGCCGGCTGTGTCGGACAGCAGGCCGTTCGTGGCGAGCGTATCAACCGCGGTTACGAGGGGCGAACGCTGAGCCACTACCAGAAAGACGACCTCTCGGCGGACGCGCACGGCTTCGTCGAGAACAGTTACCGCAGCGGCCTGAACCCACGGGAGTTCTTCTTCCACGCGATGGGTGGCCGCGAGGGACTGGTCGACACGGCCGTCCGGACGTCGAAGTCCGGGTACCTGCAGCGTCGGCTGATCAACGCGCTCTCCGAACTGGAAGCGCAGTACGACGGCACCGTCCGCGACACCTCGGGGACGGTCGTCCAGTTCGAGTTCGGTGAGGACGGCACCTCGCCCGTGAAGGTCTCCTCCTCCGAGGAGAACCCGATCGACGTCGAGAACGTCGCCGACCGCATCCTCGACGCCGAGTTCGAGTCCGAAGAGGAGAAAGAGCTGTTCCTCGGCCGGCAGGAACGACCGACGAACATCTCCGAGTACGCCGGCCCCGGCCTCGACAAGGCCCAGAGCCTGGAGGTGGAGTCCGATGACTGAGGAGTACGAGTACATCACCGACGACATCGAGGCTATCGTGACAGATTACAATCTGCCCGAGAGCCTCCGGCACCGCATCTACGAGACTATCGAGGACCGCGAGGGCGTCACCATCGAGCAAGCCGACGAGATCGCCCAGGCGATCTCCTCGCGCTACGAGGACTCCCGCGTCGACGCCCACGACCCCGTCGGGACCGTCTCGGCGCAGTCGATCGGCGAACCCGGAACGCAGATGACGATGAACACGTTCCACTACGCGGGCGTCGCCGAGATCGACGTCACGCAGGGGCTTCCCCGACTCATCGAACTCGTCGACGCGCGGAAGACGCCGGACACGCCGATGATGACGGTCCACCTCGAAGACGAGTACGCCGAGAACCGCGAGCGCGCCCACGAGGTTGTCTGGCAGATGGAGGCGACGAAGATTCTCGCGCTCGGGGACATCTCGACGAACGTGGCCGACATGATCGTGCAGGTCGATCTGAACGAAGACACGCTGGCCGAGCGGTGGCCGACCGTCGACAACATCGACACCGTCGCCCAGGAGATCGCCGAGACGATCGAAGACGCTCTCGGCGTCTCGACGCGGCGCTCGGAGACGCTCATCGAGTTCGGCCCCGAGGAACCGAGTTACCGCCGACTCCTCCAACTCGTCGAGGAACTGCGCGACATCGTGTTCAAAGGACTGGAGGATATCTCCCGCGTCGTCATCCGCAAGGAGGAAAACGAGCAGACCGACGGCGAGGAGTTCGTCCTCTACACCGAGGGATCGGCCTTCGGCGACGTGCTCTCGATCGAGGGCGTCGACGCCTCCCGCACGACGAGTAACAACATCCACGAGGTCTACCGCAACCTCGGCGTCGAGGCGGCCCGCGAGGCCATCATCAACGAGACGATGGAGACGCTTCGCGAGCAGGGGCTCGACGACGTGAACGTCCGGCACCTGATGCTCGTCGCGGACATTATGACGAACCGCGGCGAGATCGAGTCGATCGGTCGGCACGGTATCTCGGGTTCGAAGGACTCCGTGCTGGCGCGAGCTGCGTTCGAGGTGACGGTCAACCACCTGCTCGACGCGGCGGTCCACGGCGAGGAGGATGACCTCGACGGCGTCATCGAAAACGTCATCGTCGGCAAGCCCGTCTCGATCGGGACCGGCGACGTGGACCTGCGGATGGGATCGCTCGAGACAGACGGCGGGGCACCGTCCGATTCCGCCGCCGAGCACACGGACGACTGAGGGATGCGAGTCACGCTCTCCGACGAGGCGCGGCGCTTCATCGCCCTCTTCGAGGACGAGACGGGGGCGACGGCGCGCGACTGCCTTCCCTACGACGACCGCGTCGTCATCCTCGTCGCGGCTGGCGAGATGGGCGCAGCGATCGGCCCCGGCGGCGCGCACGTCCAGGCGGTCGAGTCGGCGATCGGCCGCGACGTCGAACTCGTCGAAGACGCCGAGACCCCGAGCGCCTTCGTCGAGAGCGCACTCGCGCCCGCGGCGGTCAGACACGTCACGCTCTCCGAGCAGGGCGGCGAGACGATCGCCTACGTCGAAGTGCCGGACGACGACCGCGGGGTCGCGATCGGTGCGGACGGGACGCACATCGAGACCGCCCGAACGCTCGCCGCGCGACACCACGAGATCGACGACATCCAGTTGACCTGAGTTTCCGAACGGCCGCCGTCGGGCGTCGCCCCGCTTCCACCGATCTGGACCGGAGCCCGATCGAAAACGACACGTTCTCTCCGCCGTTCAGCCTCTTTCCCCCAGTGAGCGGGCGTGTACCGCACAGCGTGACGGACGAAACGACGGCCGCAGAATCGTCCTTAGGGGGCGCTAACCCGACGTGCGGCCGTTTCGCTGGGTCCGAAAAGGGAGGCTTAAGTACCTCCGCGGGGAACTCAGGGTCACTATGGCGAACGGCAAATACGCCGCGCGGAAGCTCAAGCAGGACCGGCAGAAACGACGCTGGTCCGACTCTGAGTACGCGCGCCGCGAACGCGGTCTCGGTGCGAAGTCCGATCCCCTCGAAGGGGCCCCGCAGGGACGCGGGATCGTCCTCGAGAAGGTCGGGATCGAAGCGAAACAGCCCAACTCGGCGATCCGAAAGTGCGTTCGGGTGCAGCTGATCAAGAACGGCAAGCAGGTCACCGCCTTCTGCCCGGGCGACGGCGCAATCTCGTTCATCGACGAGCACGACGAGGTCACGATCGCCGGGATCGGCGGCGCGAAGGGTCGCGCGATGGGCGACCTCTCGGGCGTGAACTACAAAGTCGAGAAGGTCAACGGCGTCTCGATGATCGAACTGGTCCGCGGCAACGCCGAAAAGCCGGTGCGCTAAGATGTCCGAAAGCGAAGCCCCCGAGCCGGACGCGCCGGCCGACAGCGAGGAAGCGGAGACGAACGCGCAACTGTTCGGCGTCTGGAACGTCACCGACATCGAGTACTCGGACCCCTCGACGGAGCGTTACATCAACGTGACGCCCATCGCTCACACGATGGGTCGCCACGCCTCCAAGCAGTTCCAGAAGTCCGAGATCAGCGTCGTCGAGCGCCTCGTCAACCGCCTGATGCAGACCGAGGAGAACACGGGCCACAAGCAGAAGACGATGAAGATCGTCAAGGAGGCCTTCGAACTCGTCCACGAGCGCACCGAAGAGAACCCGGTGCAGGTCCTCGTCCGCGCGGTGGAACACGCTGCGCCCCGCGAGGAGACGGTTCGCCTCAAGTACGGCGGGATCTCGGTTCCGCAGGCCGTCGACGTCGCGCCGCAGCGCCGCGTCGACCAGGCGCTGAAGTTCATCGCCGAGGGCACCCAGCGCGGGTCGTACAAGAACCCGCAGAGCGCCCACGAGGCACTCGCACAGGTCCTCATCGGCGCGGCTGACTACGACGTCCAGTCGTACGCCATCAGCCAGAAAGAAGAGTCCGAGCGCGTCGCGGAAGCGGCCCGGTAGGCCGTTCGCCACTCACGGCGTCTGGTTCTTTCTCTCTTTGCTTCGTTCGAGAGCCGCCGCGTCGTCGCGTCGAGTCGTCGGAAATCAGTCGACAGCCTCGGTCGACACCTCAGTCCTCAGTCGGCGGCCATACCGGTGCCGGATTCGCCGACGACGTACGCCCGCGTCGCGTCCACCAGCGTCTTCCGGTAGTCGCTGTCGGAGGGGTCGTCACCGAGCGACCTGAAGCGCCGCTTGAACGCGTCGAGGTCGACGCTCGGTGCGTCGTCGGCCGCCGCGTGCGCGAGGTCGTAGAGCCGGTGATCGCGACTGATGACGTCGTGGCGCTCGACGAGGCCGAGCGCGAACGCCGCGTTGACGGCGGTGATCTCCGGATCGGACCCCGCCGTGACGCGGCGTGACTCGGGCCACGGCGCGGGACCCGACCGCGTCGCGACCGCGCGAGCGAGTTCGGACTCCAGAAAGGAGACCAGTTTCTCGGAGGGCATCACCGAGAGCGTGATGTCGTCGGCGTAGATGTCCTTCATGTGATTCGCGATCTGATAGCAGTGTGCGACCTTCCGCCGCTCGACTGATTCGCCGGAGAGCGCGAGAAAGAGCGCTTCTTCGGTCTTGAGATGGTGCGAGGCGTGGCCCTCCTCGTTGCGAGCCATATGAGCCAACTCGTGGACCACCAACTCGCGCGCCATCGCACTCGTCGCCGCCTGCCGGGAGATGTTCAACACGTGGCGGTCCTCGTAGTGCGCCGCCCAGGTCCGCTCGTCGGGGTCCGTCCGGACGTCGACGTACACCGGGAGGTCGAGGTCGCACTCGGTCTCGAAGAGGTCCGCTGCGCCGAGGAATGGGTCGGCCGGGACGTCGCCGCGTACTCGAAGGTCCATGCGTATCTTTCTCACGGGGTGGCGCGACAAGACTCTTACCCCCGGATCCGGGCTCAACGCGGCACAGCCGACGCGACGTCGCCCCACGGTATGCGTTCCGATCGAGCGTCTCGATCATCTGGCGGTCCGCGAACCCCGTGTCAAACGGGTACATACCTCCGTAGTGACCGTCGTATCGGTCGATTTCGCCACCGGCAAAACACTACCCTTTTGACCCTCCTACCGGTACAGGGGCACATAATGGGCCGACGAAAGAAGATCGTACAAGAGTGTGAGCAACTGATGGACAAACCGGAGCAGATCCGGAATATCGCCATCGCGGCTCACGTTGACCACGGAAAGACCACACTGACGGACAACCTCCTGGCCGGTGCCGGGATGATCGCCGACGAGGGCGAGGCCACGCGCCTGATGATGGACACCGAGGAGGACGAACAGGAACGTGGGATCACCATCGACGCGGCAAACGTCTCGATGACCCACGAGTACGAAGAGCAGAATCACCTCATCAACCTCATCGACACGCCGGGCCACGTGGACTTCGGCGGCGACGTGACGCGGGCGATGCGTGCCGTCGACGGCGCGCTGGTCGTCGTCGACGCGGTCGAGGGCGCGATGCCGCAGACCGAAACGGTCGTCCGGCAGGCGCTGCGCGAGGGCGTCAAGCCCGCGCTGTTCATCAACAAGGTCGACCGCCTCATCTCCGAGCTCCAGGAGGGGCCCCAGGAGATGCAAGAGCGGCTGATGGACGTCATCGGCGACGTCAACGAACTCATCCGCGGGATGACCGAGGACATGGACAACGTCGAAGACTGGACGGTCTCGGTCGAAGACGGGACCGTCGCCTTCGGGTCGGCCCTGTACAAGTGGGGCGTCTCCGCGCCCTCGATGGCTCGGACCGGCATCGGCTTCCCCGAGATCATCGAGATGGAGCGCAACGACCAGCGGCTCGAACTCCACGAGCAGACGCCGCTGTCGGACGTCGTCCTCGATATGGTCGCCGAGCACTTCCCGAACCCGCTCGACGCTCAGCCCCGCCGTATCCCGCGCGTCTGGCGCGGTGACGACGAGGCAGAGCTCGCCCGGCAGATGCAGGAAGTCGACGACGACGGAGAGGTCGTCTTCATGGTGACCGACATCTCGATGGACCCCCACGCCGGCGAGATCGCCACCGGGCGACTCTTCAGCGGGACGATCAAACAGGGGCAGGAACTCTACGTCTCCGGAACAGTCGGGCAGAACCGCGTCCAGTCCGTCGGGATCTTCATGGGCGGTGAACGCGAGGAGCTCGATCGTGGCGTCCCCGCGGGTAACATCGCGGCCGTGACTGGGTTGCGTGACGCGATCGCCGGTTCTACCGTCTCCTCCGTGGAGATGACGCCGTTCGAGTCGATCGAGCACATCTCCGAGCCGGTCATCACGAAGAGCGTCGAGGCGAAGAACATGGACGACCTGCCGAAGCTCATCGAGACGCTCCAGCAGGTCGCCAAAGAGGACCCGACCATCCGGGTGGAGATCAACGAGGACACCGGCGAGCACCTGATCAGCGGGCAGGGCGAACTGCACCTCGAGGTCATCACCCAGCGCATCCAGAAGAACCAGGGCATTCCGGTCCAGACCGGCGAACCGATCGTCGTCTTCCGGGAGTCCCCGCAGGACGCCTCCCGCGAGGTCGAGGGCGTCTCGCCGAACCGTCACAACAAGTTCTACATCACGGTTCAACCCCTCTCGGACGACGTCGTCGACGCGATCAAGCTCGGCGAAGTCTCGATGGATATGCCCGAACTGGAGCGTCGTGAGGCGCTGCAGGAGGCCGGGATGGACAAAGACACCTCCCAAGAGGTCGAGCACATCCACGGCACCAACATCCTCATCGACGACACGAAGGGGATCCAGCACCTCAACGAGACGATGGAACTCGTGATCGAGGGGCTCGAGGAAGCGCTCAACGACGGCCCGCTCGCCAACGAGCCGGTCCAGGGCGCGCTGCTCCGCCTCCACGACGCGAAGCTCCACGAGGACACCATCCACCGTGGTCCCGCGCAGGTCATCCCCGCGGTTCGGGACGCAGTTCACCGCGCGCTCATCGACGCGGACATCAAAGTGCTCGAACCCATCCAGAACGTCCGTATCGACGTTCCCTCCGAACACATGGGCTCGGCGTCCGGCGAGATCCAGGGTCGCCGTGGCCGCGTCGACGACATGTTCCAGGAAGGTGACCTGATGGTCATCGAGGGCATCGCGCCCGTCGAAGAGATGATCGGCTTCTCCTCGGATATCCGCTCGGCCACGGAAGGCCGCGCCTCGTGGAACACCGAGAACGCCGGTTTCCGCGTGCTCTCGGACAACCTCCAGCGAGAGAAGATTATGGAGATCCGCGAGCGCAAGGGGATGAAGCTCGAACTCCCCCAGTCCGTCGACCAGTTCTAGGTCGCGCGACTGGACTCCCGTCGGCCCGAACGCAGTCTCTCCGCTCTCGACGCTCTCGACGTTCTCGTTCTTCACGCCGATAGCTGAACCTTCACGTTCGAGCACCGGTCTCGCGAAATTCGGGCGACTGACTGCGTCTGCAACTGCTCTCACTCCCCGACCAGCTCGGTTTCGGGTCCCCGCTCGAGTCGATGGCTGACGACGACGTCGCCCACACTGCCGAGTCGGCGGCAGTTTTCGCCGGCGGCAACGCGTGCATCGACGAAGGCTTATATCGGTCCGGGGGTTGACCTTGGGGTATGTGTACGGCTCCGACCTCACGATCTCGACCCGTCGCTCACAGCGGCCGTCGAGTCGTCGTCTCTCATCGAACCGTGGCTCGTGAGGCCCGCTCCCGCTCGGGAGTGATCGAGCAGTGACGTCGACGTTAGACCCCGACGCGGAGGCCGAATCGACGGCTGACGCTGAAACCGACCCCGACGCTGAAACCGACCCCGACGCCACCGAGCGCTCGCGGCCGAACCGCGTGGACTGCACCGACCCGGATACCGACGCCGACGGCGAGCCGCAACCGCACACGATCCGGCTCGAACTCGCAGACCAACCGGGACAGCTCCTCGACGCGCTCGAACCCATCTCGGCCAACGGCGGGAACCTCCTCTCGATCTTCCACGAGCGGGGGAACGTCACCCCGCGCGGGCGGATCCCCGTCGAGATCGACGTCGAGGCGACGCCGGACCGCTTCGACGCGATCGTGGCTGCGCTCCGCGACGAGGGCGTCAACGTCGTGCAGGCGGGCGCAGAGCACTACGCCGAGGAAGTCGTCGTGCTGCTCGTCGGTCACCTCGTCGACACCGACCTCTCCGATACGCTCCGCCGGATCGAAGACTGCTCGGCGACCTCGATCGACGACTTCTCGCTGAACGCCCCCGAGGGCCGCAGCGACACGTCGAGCGCCCGACTCCGGATGGCGACGCGGGCGGGCGAGGCGACGAAAGCCCTCTCGATCGTCCACGAGATCGCCGAGGAGAAAGATCTGCACGTCGTCGAGCCGCTCGCAGGGGGTGCGGTATGACCGACAGCAAACGCCTCGCGGTCGTCGGCGCGGGTGCCGTCGGCGGATCGGTCGTCGAACTGGCAGCCGACTACGGCCACAGCGTCGTCGCCTTCGCGGACTCGTCGTCGGCGGTCGTCGACGACGACGGCATCGACACCGGGACGGCTCTCGACCGGAAGGCCAGCGAGGGTCACGTCGGTGACGGCGACCCGCAAGACGCCCTCGCAGCCGACTACGACGTCCTCGTGGAGGCGACGCCGACGACACTCGGCGACGCCCACCCCGGCTTCTCACACCTCCGGACTGCCTTGGAACGCGACCGCCACGTCGTGCTCGCGAACAAGGGGCCCGTCGCCGAGCGCTACGCCGACGTCCGGGACCTCGAACGCGACAGTCAGGGGCGCGTCCGCTTCGAGGCCACCGTCGGCGGCGCGATCCCGATCGTCTCGACGGTCGAGGACCTCTCGCCGTCTCACGTCACGGCCGCTCGGGGCGTCCTCAACGGCACGGCGAACTTCATCCTCTCGCGGATGGCCGCCGAGGGTATCGACTACGAACACGTCCTCGCAGAGGCCCAGGACCTCGGCGTCGCGGAGGCAGATCCCACCTTCGACGTCGAAGGGACCGACGCCGCGCTGAAGTGCGTCATCCTCGCGAACGTCCTCTCGGAGGGCGAACGGGAGTTCACGCTCGAGGACGCCGAGGTCGAGGGGATCACGAACGTCCCCGGCAGCGCGCTCGAACTGGCCGCCGAAGACGGCCGGACGATCCGGCTCGTCGGCGAGGCCACCCGGGACGGAATCCGCGTCGGGCCGCGCCTCGTCCCGCAGAACGCCGCGCTCGCGGTCACGGGTACGCGGAACATCGTCCAGTTGGAGACCGACCACGCCGGTCAACTGAACCTCAGTGGCCGCGGTGCGGGCGGCCCGGAGACGGCGTCGGCAGTTCTCGGTGACGTCGGCCGACTGGAGTAGCGGGCATCCCGGCCGCGGGTGGCGTCGGCCTCGCCACCGCTGACAGTGTCGAGGCGCCGACGAACGCAGATCCGCCGACCGCCAACCGACCGGCTCGGGACCCCGTCTGCGGGCTCCTCACGCGACGTTGGACGGAACGAAAGTGCGATCGATATCCGTGGTAGATGCTGCCACAAACCGCGATACTGCGGCGTTTCGGCCGTCTACGTATCGAAATGGTTTTAGGGCTTTCTGGCTAAAGAAGGCGGTACAGAGCGCCTTAGCGCGTGACCTACCTATGAGTGACAAACCGCACCAGAACTTGGCCATCATCGGCCACGTCGACCACGGTAAGAGTACGCTGGTCGGGCGACTCCTGTTCGAGACAGGATCCGTCCCCGAGCACGTAATCGAGCAGCACCGCGAAGAAGCCGAAGAGAAGGGCAAAGGCGGCTTCGAGTTCGCCTATGTGATGGACAACCTCGCCGAAGAGCGTGAGCGTGGGGTCACCATCGACATCGCCCACCAAGAGTTCGACACCGACGAGTACTACTTCACGATCGTCGACTGTCCGGGCCACCGTGACTTCGTGAAGAACATGATCACGGGTGCCTCCCAGGCCGACAACGCGGTCCTCGTCGTCGCCGCCGACGACGGTGTCGCGCCGCAGACCCGCGAGCACGTCTTCCTCGCTCGCACCCTGGGCATCAACGAACTCATCATCGGCGTCAACAAGATGGACCTCGTCGACTACAGCGAGGACTCCTACAAGCAGGTCACTGAAGAGGTTCAGCAGCTTCTTAACCAGGTCCAGTTCAACGCCAACGACGCTACCTTCATCCCGATCTCCGCGTTCGAGGGCGACAACGTCTCCGAGGCATCGGAGAACACCTCCTGGTACGACGGCCCGACGCTGCTCGAATCGCTCAACAACCTGCCGGAGCCGCAGCCGCCGACGGACGCGCCGCTGCGCCTGCCGATTCAGGACGTCTACACGATCTCGGGTATCGGGACGGTCCCGGTCGGACGTGTCGAAACCGGCACCATCAGCCCCGGTGACAACGTCTCTTTCCAGCCGTCGGACGTCGGCGGCGAGGTCAAGACCGTCGAGATGCACCACGAGGAAGTGCCGCAGGCCGGCCCCGGTGACAACGTCGGGTTCAACGTCCGCGGCATCGGCAAGGACGACATCCGCCGTGGCGACGTCTGTGGCCCCGCGGACGAGCCGCCGACGGTCGCCGAGACGTTCAAGGCCCAGGTCGTCGTGATGCAGCACCCGTCGGTCATCACCGCGGGCTACACGCCGGTCTTCCACGCCCACACGGCACAGGTCGCCTGTACGATCGAATCCATCGATCAGAAGCTCGACCCCGCCTCGGGTGAGGTCGCCGAGGAAGATCCCGACTTCATCCAGTCCGGCGACGCTGCGGTCGTCACCGTGCGCCCGCAGAAGCCGCTCAGCATCGAGCCGTCGGGCGACATCCCCGAGCTCGGGTCCTTCGCCGTCCGCGACATGGGTCAGACCATCGCGGCCGGGAAGGTCCTCGAGGTCAACGAGCGATAAATGCAGCAGGCACGCGTCCGTCTCGCCGGGACCAGCCCGGATGACCTCGACGACATCTGCGACGACGTTCGCGAAATCGCGAACAAGACGGGAGTCAACCTCAGCGGGCCGATCCCGCTGCCGACGAAGACGCTCGAAGTGCCCGCGCGGAAGTCCCCCGACGGTGAGGGGACGGCCACGTGGGAGCACTGGGAGATGCGCGTCCACAAGCGTCTCATCGACATCGACGCCGACGAACGCGCGCTTCGGCAGCTGATGCGGATCCAGGTGCCGAACGACGTCAGCATCGAGATCGTCCTCGAAGACTGAGGTCGACGCCCCGTCCGACGCGCACCCGTCGGTCACGGCGCTAAGGCGTCGGCGTCACGCGCGTCGCTTCGCGTGTGATCGCACCACGCGCAGGGGACGAAACAGAAAGTACAAATGACGCCCCGCCTTCGATCGAATTGCGGGCTCGTAGATCAGCGGTAGATCGCTTCCTTCGCAAGGAAGAGGCCCTGGGTTCAAATCCCAGCGAGTCCATATCGGTTATTCTTCATTTAGAGTTTCGCCGTGGAGAGGTGTCTCCGACGGTCAGCAGCCAATATTCTAATTCGTTATCTGCGAAAAAAGATCTGCTTGAGAGTGAGTCCACGAGGGATTTTCTTCCGGATGCCTGGAGTATTGCGATTTACAGAAGGAAGGTTCTGTCCCGATACCTGAGTACGACCGGAAGAATAACCCGGCCTAGGCTCAGTACGATTCGTTCAATCTCCCCGAAAAAAGGGGGAATCGCACCTATTAGTATTCTCCCCCCAGGGTGCTGCGCGAGCCGACATTCGGTCCCGTACGCCAGCAGCGATGGAAGAGATTGGTCACAGTGACCGACCCAGACGACTTCTTCAGCCAACTCGATGAGGCTGAACTGGTCACTGGTGATGATGCCGACTCGATCCAGTCTTCGGTCGAGCAAACGGAATCCGCTGAACACCAGGAGAGCGCCACCACTGCATCCGAGTCAGTTACATCAACGAAATCACGGCGACGAACCGTTTCGCCCCGTTACGTCGCCAGGTGCCGGTTCTGCCGATGTAAGTTCAAACAGCACCGCATCGCGGTGAGACACGAGGGCAGGTGTGACGCTGAACCAGTCTCACAGTGTCAATACTGTGGCAAGTCACATACCCGGACGGATGATCCAGAGATCCATCTCAAGACCTGTGAAGCGTACGAGCGCGCCGAGACACGTCTCGAAGACGAGGATGATTCGGACGCGACCGTCACCGACGAGACATCCGAGGCGGCTAATTCAGAGGACGACGGGCACTTCTCTCGACAGTTCATCGACACACAGCCACACGAATTTAAAGCGTATCTCAAATGGGACTGTAGCGATCGCGAGAATCCACTCAGATCGTACTTCGGGCTTCGATCACTGCAAGGCGAGCACGACTTCGAGAAACACGGTCAACTACGTACCAGTATCGATATTGAGGGAGAGGAATTGAACGTCGAGTTTGGTTTCGATGAGTGCGGTATCGCTCCACGTGATTCACCAAACTTCGAGCTCGATGAGGTCCGCGAGTACCCTATCCGCGTCTATCCGAGTGCGTATTCATCGTGGGATGACGCAAGATCAGAGGCCAGAAAGCGAGCTTACTTCCTAATATCACCGCGCTGGCCCGATATCGAAAGCAAAGAAGGGTATTCCACGCTGTCGAATCCGTATGACATCGAGGGATACGACGTCGAAGTTACAGGCTCTTACTGGGACTTCGAACAGTATCCCCACATTCTACAGCAGGCGCTCAGTGCGCTTGCAGACCGTCAGGGCTTCCGGTACAGTAATCCGACGTTACTCCACCCGGAGGACTTCGCACCTGATCAGATTCACCGTTCGTCAAACATCATCGACGGCGAGCTACACGTCCGCGTCAAAGATGGGAAAACGGGGCGTGTCATCTCCTTCGATGGTACACTACATCGGATTTCTCATCTCTTATCAGGGGACCAAGAAGGGTACACGAAAACTGTCCGTGACGATAGAGAGTGTCCTGGTCACTATTACACGACAACTATCGACTCAAGGCGTGCTGGGCAACTCATCGCTGACCACGAACTCGCAAAAGAATTCAAGCACTACCATCTACGTAATCCGGACGCTGTCGAAGGAACTGCTCTCGAAAACCCAAAGATTTGCGTCTCTTTCCAGAATTCGATACACGACGGGACGCTGTACTGGGATGATCTCGACCAACTCGTCAAAGAACTAGACGAGGCGCTTCTGAACGTCTTGGAATGGTCGAACATCCCAGCCCAGCCGGATGACGAGTTCTATGTCGCTGACGACTACTTCGACGTCTCGGGATCGCGGCGCTGGCGGAAACTACTCCCCGACCAGCTGCCGCGAATCGAGTCGAAACAGGACGACCAACTGGTCGCGACGATGAACCAGATGAACTCAACCGACGCTGAGCTCGTCGACACGCTGCTCACGGACGGCGGAAAGACATCCCCCAAAGAGTTAGCTGAGTCCATCGGTGTCCATCTGGACACGATCTACCGGGCGCTAAAACGTCTCTCACCGCTCGTTGATCATACCTACGGCGAGGTACAACTTGGGTCGAAATACATCGCTCAAGAGCTGACAGGCTACATCGATACAGTCACCGGGAGCATCCAATCCGGCTTGGAAAACGCTCTGGACGGACTTACTCGGGCAGAGTCGTATGCCGATGATGACCCGTGGAGTCGCTGGCTGGATAGATACGGTGGTAAGATTAGCCGGACAGATGATGCCGATCCGGACGAGTTAGACGTCGGATTCAAGCCGTCTACGATAGAGGAAGCGCGTCGGATTCTCCGAGAGGGGGCTCTGAAATGGTCACAGGTGACTGACGAGCCGATTCGAAACTTCGGATTTGAGTTTGCCCCCGCAATCACCACTGTCGACGGCGAGCATTACGCGCCGAAGCACTTCGCGGACGCGCTCGGGACCCCCGGGTAGCGCGGCGACTCGTGAGAGGCATCACTATCGATTGCTCTGTTTGGCGGGTATTTTTGCTTGTTTTCGAGGTGGATAGCGGCCGATTCGAGCGTTGATTCGACTGTGCGACTCAACAGTGTCAAGCCGGTTCTGTCGATTCCGAGGCGGGGTACCCAATTCTCCGTTAGGGGTGTGGCTAAGGAGCCACCTGAGTAAACCACTGCCTCGCTTCGCTCGGCAGATGTCCAGCAGAAACAGAGGTTGGTCGGCGCGCCTGACTCGGCGCGCCTTGACACCGACCGTTATTTCCGAGCCACCGCGTGACCCGCCTCAACGACCCGCGGTTCCTCCACGAACAGATTCCCCACCGGGAGGTAGATGGCGTCGCCGCCGCGTTCGATACGCACGCTGAACACGTCGTCGTCCACGAGGTCGCCATCGAAGACGAACTGGATGGCTTTCGGACCCCGGAATGACCCACTTTCCCGAAGCACGTCGCGGAGTTCGCGGACGGCCTCATCGCGCTCTTCCTCGTCGGTCTCATACAGCAGGTCTTCGAGCCGAGTCACCGTGAGCCGTGGCGGGAGCGTCCCGTTGTTGGCGAGCCGGCGGAAGAACGCTAACGCCGGGAGTTCTTCCTCGGTGTCCTCGATGCGGTCCGTCACGAGATTGTAGCCGGCGTTGAGGGACATGGTCAGAATTGGGAGAGGCTCATTTCCATCACGTTCTCGTAGCGGTCGTCGCCTGTCGCGTCGGCGAGGAACTCGGCGAGTTCTTGCAGGTCATCGGTCTTCCACTCGCTGAGGTACTCCGAGGTGTTCTGGTCGGTCTTGTACAGGTGGTAGAGGTACTGCACCTTGTCCACGTCGAGGAGCGCGTCGGAGTCCGCCTCGTCGCCGCCGAGCGTCTGCTGTGAGCCGTTGCCGCTCTTGCTGAGTTTCCGCTCAATGTGGTGGACGCGCTCGTCACCGGAGACCGGCTCCTTCTTGTCGCGCGGCCCTTTCACGAGTTTCTCGTCTTCGAGGTCGCTGACGTTCAGGTTCTTCGCCAGCAGTTGCTTGTTGAGATCATCGTAGCCCTCGGGGCCGCGCTGGACAAAGGCGGCGTACGCCTCGCTGATGGAGTCGATGCTCGCCGGGAGGTTGACCGAGCCTTCGAGAACCTGCTCAATGATGGAGTCCACCGTATCGAGCGCCTCGTCGATACCGGCCTGCTCGCCTTCAGAGTAGACGTTCGGGTAGTGCCGCGAGTAGTAGTACATGCACTTCCCGCGGAGGATGACCCCGAGGTCGGCCTTCGAGAGGTTTTCGTGGCGCTCGCGTTCCTCAGCGGCCATGTCTTGCAACTCGAAGAACAGGTTCTGGCGGAGTTCCGTGAGCGTGATTTCCTCATCCGTCTTCTCCTTGTTGGCGAAGATGAGGATGTCATACTCGGCATTGTCAAGTTCGGAGATGTGCGGATTAATTGGCATCTCCGACTGTACGGGATACGCTCCGGCCACAGTGAAGCCACTGTCGATGAGAGCCTCAAGGATGACGGACCATGCCTCATTCTCGTTGTGATGATACGTAAATACCATCTCGCCGTCTGACTTGAGAACACGATTGCATTCTGAGAACACATTAGAGAGAGAGTCGATGAAGAACTCCTCATCTTTCTGTGATGTCTTGTCGGCGATGATTTCACGGGCTTTCGGCACTAAATCGGGTTCGAACTCGTTGTATTCCTCATTGAGGCACTGTTGAAGCCAGACATAAAAATAGTCGGAGAGAGTGGAGTACTCAACGTTGTCGTAGTACGGGGGGTCAGTGATGACGTAGTCTACCGATTCGTCGTCTTCATCAAGTCGTTCGGAAGTTTTGCAGTTGAGGCCCGCAACTCGGTCATCAGAGATAGTTTCGCCGTTAACGTAGAACTGCTCCACCTCACCTGATTCTGGATTTTTGATTTTCTCGAAGGGACGTTGGCAGTAGTCCTTTGCTCGGATTACCTTTGTGAAGGCACTATCCAGTGAGGCTACGTTCTCTTCGTGGTTGAGTGGGTTTGCCTCTACAGGTTGAACACGCGGGATATAAGCATGCCGCTGGAATACGTCGTTGATTTGTGAGTAGTAGGTATCCCATTTGCAGAGATTGCTTGCCCGGTTCAGATTATTTGATGCCGTTGTTACCAAGAATTCAGCAATGTTCTGGGCATCGGCATCCTCAAACTCTTTATCTTTGATTTTCCAGAATTTCTTAAATAGTAACCCGAAGGTGAGAAGATGACGATCTGTGAATAGATCCTGGAAGTGAGTGTAATTGTAGTTCTTTAGACGACCTGTCCCCGTCCTTGTACTGGTCTCTGGAAGTGTTTGTTCAGGTATTGGGAGGTGGTCCTCCACTTCTTTGAGCCGGTTCCTCGCCTTCACAGCTCGCCTTTCGTCATCTTCGTCAAACTCTTTGAATTTTTTCTCTCCGTCTGGAGTTATGTATTGAAGAGCGAACCGGTTGAACGTGGGCTTCTCACTCCGGCGCTTCAGAGTCTCCTTGATGTCATGCTTGTGGCCGTTTGAACAGGTGTACTTTCCTCTGCTGGCGTTCCCATCGCTCGGGTCAAACTCGGTACCGCAGTTCGGACAGACCTCGCTCTCACTTACGTCCCGATTTTGGATGCGGATGATTCGGTCGTCGCAGTCGTCATTAGGACAATAGACCACCCCGGGGCTGGTCTTTTTCGTTTTTGCTAACTGGTATCGGGGAAAGAGTTTGACGTCCTCGTTGCACGTTAAGCATGGAATAGTCTGTGCTTGGAAGTAGTACAGGACTTCGCACTCTTGACCTGTATCCGGATCGGTAGTTGTGTAGAATTCGCTAAGTTCGGCTCGAATCTCTTCAAGTACCCTTTCGTACTCGTTCTTGAGAACATCTATGTTTACATCATCCAACGATTTCTTCTCCGTCCACCAAGCGACAGGATTCAGTTCGTACCCGATGACATCGGCACCGAGACGGTTGAGTTCGACGAGGGTAGTTCCGCCGCCAGCAAACGGGTCAAGAACGGTTGCATCCTGTTCCAACCGTGATGTATCGGGATTGATGTAGAGTCCGTCGTGAGTACCGCTGTTCCTCCGTGTGAGGATGTCCTCCTTGGTCACATCGTCATCGCTGAGGGTTGCCAGTCCGAGGCACCGAAACGTTGACCCCGGTCGTTTCGCCCACCACTTGTGGAGGGAATAAATGGGTCGATAGTGGTACCGATTGTATGTCTCGCTTTCAGCCAGTTCGTCCATCAGGTTCAGCGGGAGTTTGTCCCAGGTCTCGGTTTTGTCAGTCATAGTCTCCTCTTAGGTGTTAATTCGCAGAACGGGCGTCAGGCACTCCGGCAGACTGAATCCCCCGTGCATAATCCGCTTCGATGCCCCGCGCTTGGTCCACGTGTAGTGGCCCTTGACCACGTAGTGACCGCCGACACGCTCGATAACTCCGGAGTCACGCAGTTGGTCGAAGGCGTAGCCGTTCTCGATCTCGCGGTGGCGTCCGTCGAATTTGTTCGAGAGCGCCTCCTCGTCGCTGTTTGAGAGCGCGTAGGGGTTGCCACCGAGGTAGTTGACGTAGCCATGGTCGCTTGTCACGAGGAACTCGTCGTGGACGCTCTCGGCGACGATATCTTCCAGTAGGCTCTTCACGTCCTCGTAGATGTCGGTCAGTTCCTCGACCGAGTAGTTGCCCTTCATCGCTTCTTCGAGCCGACGGTCGGGATGGCGCGTCCAGACATATTCCGGTTCGGTCCCGGGCAGTTGCGGCACGTCGAGATCGCCGATGAAGCGGTAGTCGTCGCGGTTGACCGCCGACGGGCTGTGGGCGTCGAACCACTCCCGGCAGATGAACGTCGTCTCCGACGGGAGGCGCTCGATTGCCGCCCAGTCGAAGGACACGTCCCAGTCGTGGTCTGCCACGAGATCCCGTTCGAGTTGGAAACCTTCACGGAAACTGAGCGCGTCCATTATAACGCCACAGCCGGAGTCGAGTTGTGTGATGGGATGGTCACCCATCGAAGCCTTCAGTTCGTCATACAACTTAGGCTCTTGCTCGCTGAGGTGGTGTTCGAGCGCCCGCGTCCGATACTCCGAGGTGTTCAGGTTCCGATCCGCAAGCGCATCCGGCTTCGCCCAGATACGGCGGAGACACTCGAAAGTTCCGTCGAGAACCGACTCACTGCGGACGAGTTCGGACAGTTCCTCCGCGCCGTAGAGTCCGTCAGTCACCCTTCTCGACCTCCATCCAAACCTCGAACTCAGCGTCATCCGGCACGTCAAGCCGGAGCAGAACGTCGTTGAGGAGGTCGTCCCGAGTGAGAGGCGTGTCCGGGGAGATGGTCAGCGTCTCGTCGACCGTCACGCGGTCAGCGAGACTGTCGGCATTCAGACCGCGATTGGCGACTCCCTCATCGTCGAGCGTTCCGGTGTACGAGAGATGGAGTGTGTGAATCTTCCAGTCGATACCGAGTTCTCGCTCCAGTCCGTCGATGAGTCCCGGCTTGTCGTCGGCGTCGTACTCGCCCATCAGCGGGAAGCGCGTGGTCTTGCTCCCTTCGAGGTCTTCCTCCTCGACCTCGTCTTTCAGTACCTCGAACTGCTCCACGAGGTCCGCGGTGTTACCGCCCTCGACCGTAACTTTCCCCTCCTTGATGTCGGAGGCGTCGAACTCGAAGCCGCACTCGCACTTCGTGCCCTCCAATTCGTTTTCGCATTGCGGACAGGTGAAGGCCTGACTCGCCTCTGAGGTCGCTCCGCCGGCCTCATCAGTTCCGGTACTCGCCGTCGACGAACTGCTCGTCGTCTGCGTAGTAGTCGCATCGACCGTTATGGTCGCCGGCTCGTCGTCATCGTCCTCTTCGACAGTCTGGACGTAATCCTCGTGAACGAGGACGGTGTCGCTCCCGATACTCCCGACGCGCTGTCCGAAGTAGGTCCCGACCTTGACGACCTCGTCTTGGCAGAGCGACTGAATCGCGTCCGTGAGTTCCCGCTCGTCGGTGAGCGTCGGATACTTCGTGTTCCGGTAGAAGTCGTTGAGGAGGTGCTGGTACTGGATGCCGCCGCCTTCCGCGGCTTCGACGACCTCCTCCACGTCGGAGCGGAGTTGACTACTGTCGGGGCTGACTACCTCGATGGTGGCATTGTAGAAATCAGTGTTCCCGCTCACCGGGAGTTCCTGTGGGAACAGACCGCGCTCCGTAGACGTGTGGACAGTCCCGTACTTGTCGCGTACGCGGTCGCGCAAGTTCTGGTAATTCTGGTCATGGATGTCGTCGAAGCCGTCGGGGAGAACTTCCTCCTCGCGTTGGAGCTCCTCTCCTGCGACGACCTTCCGTGCGAGTTCTCGAATACCCGTGTTCGAGTCCACGCTGGACCGTTTCTCCGGCGTCACGAGGACAAGTGTATTGTTGAACTCTCGCTCTTGACCCGTCGTGAGAGCCTCGAAGTCCTCGTCGTAACTCCGCTTCGCGGCAAGGGAGACGACGACCTTCAGCGTCTTGTTGTCGGAGATGTCCTGTTCGGTGTTGACCGGTTCGAGGATGTGGACGTTGTTGTGCCCACCGAACAGGTCGTCTTTGACGAGCCGCTCGACGCGATGGATAGCCGTGTTTTTGTGAATGTCCTCCGCCTTCTTCTCGATGCGAGCCGCGGGGTTCTCATCCGTGTCGAAGGCGTACTCGCCGTTGATGCGGAAGACGTGCCACGCGTGGCCGAACACGTCCTCGGTGAAGGTCTGGACGATTTCGTGGGCGTTCTTGCCCTTCCGCATCGTCCCCATCAGCATCTGCCGCTTGTTCGCGCCCTCCTCCCCACCTCGTGCGAGGCTGTGGAGCAGGACGATGTTGAGCAGTTCCTCGACGTGCGGCTCGAAATTGCGCTCTCCGTTTCGGTCGTCAGAGGTCGCCTCGCCGAGCCGGTGGTAGTCGTTCAGGTACTTGCTCACCAGTTCTCCGTCGATGAATCGGAACCATCCGGTGTACTCAAACACGTCAACGTCGCCGGTCAGGATGAGGTCCTCCTCATGGTAGTTGTCGGCGAAGATTTCGGTGAGTAGGTGGAGGAGACCGCGGGCGTCCTGATGCCCCTGCTGTTCGGAGAACTTGTCCATCAGGGTGTCCAGCGCGACCGGGTGGAAGGGGTAGTAGTCCTCGATACGCCCTTCCATCTCCTGATAGTCGGTGAGTTGAATCTGTCCGTTATTTCGGTATACGTCGGTGTACTCCTGCGCCAGCGACGCGAGGCCGTCAGGGTCGCTCACGTCGCCGACGAGCCGGTGGAGGAGGAACCGAATCTTCTCGTCGCGCCGACGGGAGAGGTCGTGGCGGAACGGGTTCGTCCGCGGGAGAATCGCCTCCACGTCCGTCTCCTCGAACAGGAGGGAGACGTAGACCGCGAGCGGGGTGTCATCCCTTCCCGCGGCTTCGAGCAGGTTCTGGAGGAAGCCGAGGTTGTCGTCGCGGTACTCGGCTCGTCCACTCATCCCGAACCACCGCTCGAACTCGTCAATGAAGACCGCGGTCGGCTGGTCGTCCAGCGCGTCTCGAATCTCGTGGACCCCTGGCGGGTCACCAATTTGCCACCCGTTGATGTCCAGATAGTCCCCGACGGCGACGTGCAGTTTGTCGTAGTCGCTGTCGAGGTTCAGCATCTGGAGGGCAGAGGTCTGCGCGCCGTCGGGAAGGGAGGCGTCGATGTCGTTCTCGTCGAGCCATCGCTGTCCTAAGTCCGGGGAGGACAGCAGGTGGTACAGCACGAGCTCGATGTGGCTCTTACCACTCCCAAACTCACCGCCGATGATGTGTGCGCCTTCGGAAACGCTCGTGGAAGCATCGAACTTCTCCGCCGTCCGTTCGATGATGGTAGTTAGCGTCTCCGTCGGATAGGTGATGTTTAGAATTCGCTCGGCATCCTGTTCCGGTGACTCTCTGCTATCGTAGAGGTTGTACAGACTGACCTCGTCAAGGAGGTTGTCAGCCGTTATTTCCCCGCTCTCACTTCTGATCTCTTCGGAGGGAGAAACGTAATCAGAGATTACACGGGCCGTCATCTAATTACACTCTATAGAGCAGTTAATTAGTCCTTGGGTTGATGTTTCGACACTGCAGATTCTGTTGCTTCCAGAGCATCCGATAGGTTCCGATTAGGGTATATTCCTTTGAGACGATCTCTAGCCCGATGGGTGCCTAGTCGCCTGTTGTCGTTTTGTATGCCGGATCGGTCCCACTCCTCGAAATCCGCGTTTGTCGGTTCTCGTCTGATCTCTTTCTGGTGGAGTGCCACCGATTCGTCAAGATTCCTCCGCACACCGTCGCGTGAGATCTCTTGGGAATGTCGTACAACCACCAAGAGAAAAAATAGGTCAAGACTTCCGGCTTGTTCTTCTTGAACCGATCTGTTACGTCAGTATCTGGTCGTACCGATTGCTGACGACCTTCCTACCGGTCCCCAACCACCATAGCCGACGCGGGGCATTGGAGATCCGTTTCCCGAACCGAATTCGGACGTTTCGCTCGGCGAAAACAGCAGTTTTACCGACAGAAACCGGTTCTGCGAATCGCTTTCAACAGATACCCAATAGCCCCGACCAACTGCCAGTGGTATTGGAGTTCTCCCCGACCAATTCGCCACGGTCTAATAGGTGACGACCCCGTCCCTGTATAAGCCCAGAGACGGTCGTTTCGCTCGGCGAAGATCGTGGTTTAGCCGATAGAATAATCCACAGTATTCGACACCGAGGATGCTCTCTGCCGACATTCGGGAAATTCCGGCCGAGTGCCGGTTGAGAATAGGTCGGTATCCGACCAATTCGACCTGGCCTATAGGTGGCGGAGCCAATTCCCTCGAAACCAGAATCCGGGCATTTCGCCCGGCGAAAAAAGATGTTCTACCGACAGATCGGGGTTATTCGCTAACCCGTTCGTTTGTTGCTCATAGGAGCCCGACAGTCCCCCCGGCCACCCCCGACCAATTCATCCCGATGAGCCGGGAAGGCTTGACCCGAGTCCCCGACCATTGTATTCGTATTCCCAAATCCGAATTCCGATGTTCTGGCCGAGCGAAATCCCGATCCTCCGGATAGATTCGATTCTACTTCTGCCCCGGGATCTTCCTCACCGACGATCTCTTCCTCTCCCCGACCAACTCCCCGGCCTCTAACCGACCCCTATCTATTCGTAGAGTATCGACTGATCAGTCTCGGCAAAGACACTCGTGTGACACCCGTGTCATCTCGACAAGGTGCCGGTGGATGTCGTCGGCGAGCCGGTACATTGCCTCGGCCTGTTCCTTCGTCGCAATCCCCAGCCTGTAATAGGTCTTCGTTCGGTTCCGGTTCCACAGCTCGGCGAGGTCGTCGCCGAATGCGTCGTCGTAGAGGCCGATCTCGGCACCACGTTGGTAGAGCCGTCGGTGGCTGCTGATGACTTCCTCGGGGGACATCGCCCCGTCGTGGATCAACCGGAACTGGATAGTGCGCTCGATAGCGACGAACGCCGACTCGATCACGACCGTGTAGTATCCTTGTTCGAGGAGGTTCGATCCGACCTCCAAGAGCCGACACGCACGGCGAAGTTGGACCAATTCTGCGTCGTCGACGTCCAATCCCTCCTCGATCGTTCCGGGGCTGCCCTCGAAGGTTCGCTCGGCCTCCACCAATTGGTCTCGGATATCGTCATTCATCAGCGTATACCTCGGTCCGGAGTTCGGAGAGCTGGTCGGAGCCGACCAACGTGATCCCATCGTCGAACTGGGGGCGGAGCTGGTCACCAATACGTTGGACGCTATCCGTCGATTCGACGAGCGGCTGGAACGTGTATCGGTTTCTCTCGAACCGTTGGTCTTCGAGATCACTGACGACTGACTGGACAGTCCGACGGGCTGCCGTTTTGTCGTCGTCGACAATCACCAACAGGTCGATATCGCTGGCCCGATCCGCCTCCCCCCGAGCGACGCTTCCGAACAGGACGACCCCGACTAACTCGTCCAGTTCGTCCTGAATTCGTTGGAGAAATGCTTGGACCGGCTGGTGAAACTCGGCCTGCGGGATCGAGAGAATCGGGTCCGGTTTCGTGAGCCGGTCGCGGTTGATCCGGACCTGCTGGGTCCGCCCGTCCTGTGCAGTCTTGACGACATCGAGCTGAGAAAGCAGCTTGACCGCCTTCGAGATCGTTCCTTTATTTGCCCCCGTGAGTGTTGCGAGCTCGCTCATCGAGTACGCCGCATACGGTTGGTCGATGAGGATGTCGAGAATGTCTTGCATTGCCTGGTATCGGAATACCCGATCCTCCGGAAACGGATACTGCAACTCGATCGAAATCGATTCTTTCCTATTAGGCATAAGATTCCTATTAGGAAACAGTCTGAAAACTCTGGCGGTGAACTAGTCCAATTACAACGTGCTGAACTGCGTTTGCATTACCTGGGGAGAGGGTGTCATAGAATGTTTTCCATACCCTTTGTGAGACTCGCGAATCGGTCAGTACAGACGAACGCTGTATCACATTGGGCCATCATCTACTCAGGATCTGTCAGGAACGAGCTGCTGAATATAGAGGGTGTATCTCTGATTGTCAGTCGGGGTTTGGTGAGAGAGATATTATATTCTCGTCGTGATTTCTGTGCACACCACGAAATTCCGAGCGGCGACCGAAGCCAACCGAGATAGGATATATGACGCTCATATTGTTTTGATCCGAGTGTGAGCCCGATAGGATATGACCGGACTGTTTTGATAAACAGCGTCGACTGTAGAATTCAGTGAGGGCGTTTTATGGTTCGATAGCTTGAATCTTCGTTCCAGTAACACCTTCAAGAATTTGATCAGCAAATCCTGTGACCGTGTTTCGGATTACCTTGTTATTGTCAACAGTTGGATCGTAGTTAGGGTCAACATCAAGCGCTTGCACTGCGATACCAGTATCAATGTCATCCGGATCTGGATCACTGACTGTGTTGTTTACGACTTTGGTGTTACTCACGGAAGGATCAGATTGAGTGATTCCCTCGAAGGACACTGCTCGAAGTAGGATGCCGGCATTCGCTTCGTTCACGTCATTCTGTACGATTTTCGTATTGTCCGCTGTCGGGAGGTACCACCCCCATGAGCCACATGCGATCCCGACGTCGCTGTTCGTGATGGTATTTCGCTTCACCTGAACCCCATCACTTTCGAAGATGATGATACCTGACGCGGTGAAGGCCTTATCTGCGTATCGATTGTCGCTGACTTCGTTATTGATGATTTTTCCGTCTGCACCGAAGCCGATCTGAATCCCGTTGGGGCCCCATCCTTCACCAATGCCCGTCGAACCCGTCACTGTATTCGCTCGAATATCTGCGGTGGGTGACGGATGGGTACCGCCGTCTCCGACGACGCCAATGCCACCGCGTTCGTATTCACTGATACTGTTGTCCATAATTGTAACTGTCGAGTCCCCGTATGCGAGAATACCGAACGTTTGTTTCCCACCAACACCCATATTCTCTACCTTGTTGTCCGAGATCTTCCCGTTCGCGTTGCGATAGAGGATTCCGGGTTTCCGCCTTGCGGATGGTTGTGTCCCTGCTCCATCGATGGTGAAGCCCGAGATATCGACATTTATGACGCCAGTCCCGGAGATATCCCCTCCGGAGGTACTTCCCCCAAAGACAAACACTATTGGCTCCCAAGTGGGGCCACTTTCGGGGATAGTAAATTCGCTTGCTGAGTTCGATGCCTCGATAGTTGGGTCGTTCACCCCTCGTAGTGTAAGGTCTTTACTGACGACTACCTGTTCCGTGTAGGGCCCTCCCGTTGCCTTCACGCAGACTGTATCGCCAGCGTCGGCAGCGGCCACGCCAGCTTGAATCGTCGATTCATCATCAGGAACAACTACATCACACGTGTTTGCTCCACCGCCTGGCTGTGCATTTCCGCCTGGCTGTGCATTTACCACCCCTCCGAATCCAACAATGCTCAAGCCACTCGCACCTATCCCTTTGAGGATTGTTCTGCGGTCTGTCGCCTTCCTTTGTATGTTTGGTGACATTATAATTTGAGCGATGTCGCCTCATTATGTAGTTATTTGCCACCTGTTCAGGCTGTTTTTCAATGGTAATGGCCGATTACCGCCCCTGATACCGCCGATAGGGATAGCAGTTCCTCTCCACCACTCGACTACTCCTGGGCTGACGTTACCACCATTGCTGCATATGCGTGCTGTATTCAGCAGGCCATTCTCAATATTACTCTGCTCTGACAGACGCGTCCATGATTAATTCGTACGCTCTCTTTAACGGCTTATTCATCCCAATTACGGATGGAATCAAACCCCCGTGAATAGTTCTATGAAACCCTCCGGGGGCGCTATGTTTGCATCGCTTCTCCGATACGTGCCTCAGTCGGCTCTGCCAGGTAGGGTTCGATGGCAGAGTAATCGGACCATCCACCGATGCTCATCATAGTACGGACGTCGACTTGGCGCTCGACGAGATGGTAGGTCGCCCAGGACCGGCGGAGATCGTGGGACGAGACTGAATGCCAGCGTGGGTCGTCAGTTTGCTCTGCAATGGCGTGCGCGGCTTCCTTGACCCAACGACGAACGGAGGGGGTGCTGGCGTCGACCCACGGGTCGGATAGACTGAGCCCCCGTTCACGGCTGTATTTGTGAATGTCGTCGGCGACGTCGTCCGGCATCCATACGTCGCGTGTCTTCTTTGACCCACCTTTCGTATTCTTCCCCTGGACCTCAAAGAGCCAGATGTCGCCATCGTCGGAGTAGCGCAGATTGCTATCGCTCGGATAGCCCACTTCCGACGCCCGGAGCCCACACCGACCCATCAGATGGATCGCCACCTCACGCTCCCAACCACCTTCTCCAGCAGTTCGCTCTAGGCGGTTCAGTTCGTCGGGAGAAAGCCAGCACTTCGTCACGTCATCGCTGTCGTCGACGCGAACCATAATCGGATACGACAGTATATCCGATTATATTTTTGGTTTGCTTGGGCCAACTTCGCCCGAGTATGCCGTCCAACGGTGGGTTCGTAATCAGGTTATTCTATAAGTCGATTACTCAAAGTACCGAGCTACGGACAGGGGACTGGCCAGTTTGGCGGTATACTGAACGACATATATTATCTATACTGATATTTGTAGGCCAATCAGTTAATCACCACTAATTGAGGAAGCCGTATGGGTTCAGATCAACTGCCGGACCAGCCAATCATTCGTTGTTACAACAAACCGGGTATCCAAGCATCAACACAAGCTCGTCTTACCGCAGAGGGTCTATTCGTCGCTGATTACGGTTCCGGATGGTCGCTGAGTAGTGCACAGGTATCGGATAAAGATCATCGTCCCGCAGCAGGCAACGCATTTAATCGGATTATAGATCTCAGTCACGTCGGGGGACTTGGTACAATTAGAACGCCAAACGACGATGATGAAATCATTACGATTGGTGAGTGGGAACCGAATTGCGCAACCTTCCGTGAGGTGGATGGAGTCGAACTCAAAGGGGCTCAAATGGCCCGATATGGAATAATCACTCCCGGAGACTCTCGATACTCAGATATTGACGAGATCTATTCTGGTAGCGGTGCCACGGTCGATATGGCGAAACAGAGTGAGCAGCTCCTCAAAAAGACAATTGAGGAATTAGAGCACCAAGGTCGTCTGCGAGTGCCTTGGAGTCAGTGACCTTCTGAATCAAAAGCACAAGTATCCAGAATAGCCCATGAATCGTGATATGAAGTTCAACTTCTTATTTGATAGATGTTGGATATTTCTCGCAGTGTGAAACTACTCATTTATTCTGATGGGAGACAGTCCCAGAAAACACCATACCGATCAATTCCTGCGAGATTTGCCACGTGGCGATCCAACTCCTCTTGTGCTTGAGCGGAGTTCTCCGCAGCAAACCTCTCAAACTGGTCGGCTAATCCACTCCACTCTTCCTCTGAGAGCTCCGTTAGATCTGGTAGTTCAAGATTTTCGAGATCCCCCACGGTGGCTTGCACGAGACCGGAGCCAGATCGGGTGCTTCGAGCGTAGAGATCGAATTTCACTGGTGAGGAGTTGAGCAACGCTGTTATTGCTTTGGTGACTACTTCATCTTCGACTTGAGCGTCCAACTTCTCGTGGTCAACCTGCAACCCTAAGTACTGACTTGAAATGTAGACCTCCCGATCGACGTATATTGCCCTCGTGGTTGACGAGGCAATTCTCGGGAGGACAATATCCGGGGCTTCTTGCGACGGTAGCTGGAACCAGTACTCTCGACGATCTAACGTTGACCGTTCGTGATACCTCTGTTCAAGGCCGGTTTTGAGATAGTCTGCCAGTGCTTCGTCTTCCTGGTTTGCGATCGTATCTAGGATTTCTGTGTCCTCCATCTCGGGATCGGTCCCTTCAACAACCTCATCCGGTACCCAGAGAACACCCTGTAATTTCGCATCCGAAGTTCTGAACATATCTTGGTTCACCGTCTCGACAAGGGCATCTCGTACGTAATCATCAAGCTTAGATCGCCAGTTGTCTCCCTCGCGGAAATAAAAGAAATCGTTGGCTCCGGAGATAGCACCGATCTGTATGGAACAGAATTCATCCAGCGTCGCAGTCGTTCTTTCTTTCCATTCAAAATAGACTGGTGGAGCTTTGAAGTATTGCCACCACGATTCGTCAGCGACGATTTCTTTTTGATCGAATTTACGCTCACTCTCCTCTAGTTGTTCGGGCAAAGAGCCAGCAGTACCGGTTGTGTATTCTAAATCCGTGGTGTTCTGATGAGATTCGAAGGCCATACAATTCTGTTGTGGCCGCTGCTTGCGGAGAAACAGGAGAACAGCTGATTCTTCTTGAGTGTGGCCACTCTCCATACGCAGTAGCCCATCGATCGCGAAGTTCTCAAGAAGGAACGCCCGGAAGTCTTCTGCGGAAGATTGTGTGAGCCACCCTGTTGGCAAATAGAAGCCGGCACGACCTCCAGATTTGAGGAATTCGAGAGCTCGACTGACAAAATAGAGTGCGGGCTCGGTCCGTTTTGAGAGATGGGGTATCGTCTCAATAATTGACTTCTGCGCATCGGTGTCAAGTTGCCCCGGACTGAGACGAGGGGGATCACAGAGAATAACATCGGTCTGCGGTAATTCGAAGCGGGTACCATCCCGGTTAGTGTTGAAGTTCTTCAGAGCGGATCCCTCAATCTTTGCGTCTCTGAAATCGGCCCGATAGATCTGTGGAACGATCTCTAAACCCTTGCCGTGCTGGAGAAATAGAGTAATACCTGCCAACTCGGTAGCATAAGGCTCGATATCTACCCCATAGATATCGCTGAGAGACGCAGAAGCTTCTTCATTTGCTTTTACTTCGAATGCAGCGGACAACAGTCCACCGGAGCCACACGTTGGATCAAGCACCCACTCGTTTCCGTCAGTGATGACATACCATGAGAGGGCGAAGCGTGCCTCCTCTGGTGTCAGATAGTTCCCGAGAGCTGCACGCTGTGCCTCAGCGTTTGCTTCCTGAAACGCAGTCTTAATCACGTCATTTCCGAGCCCGGCGATCTCCAAGTCTCGGAGCAGGTCCACATTCTGTTGGAGTTTCTCTTTTGCTGGGCCTGCATCCTTCAGGAGACGGAAATACAGACTTGTTTCAGCATCACTTTGTGGGCGTAGTACCTCTCCTAAGGTGAGCATCGACTTGAGGATCTCCGCCCCGGTTTCTACTTGATCAAGAGAGCGTCCTGGTCTTCGAATTCCTCGTCTATCCAGAACCACGGCGAACGCCAACCGGTTGGTTATCGTAGCAGCGGCTAATTGGAGGAACTCCTGAAGTGTATGTCGGTCTGGGACCTGCCACCCTATCTCTTCAACCGTGGACCTATCCATAGATCCGTTTGGATCGATCTCCTCGGCGAACGCTGTGAGCAGGTCCCGACGGGTGCGATGAATCCAATTATGAAGTTCCTTTGCCTGTCGTTCCCCATCGAATTCACGATATGTTGATATCAAATCCTCAATCTGTGAAACTAAATTGCGGTCAACGTCTTCAATTGTGCCGATAGTTTCAAGCAGAATCTGATCTGGGATTGGCTCTCCTTGAGGCCCTGAGGAAACACGAATGTTTCCTCCCGAGGTCACTTCAAGGACATAAACGTCACGGTGATTATATGCCTCAGGCAGGCTTTCTTCCTCTGCCCAGCCCTCAGTCTCGTGGTGATCTAAGACGACTAGCAGATAGTCATCAGCCTCAAACACACCGTTGACATAATCAAACTCTTGGGCGATTAGCCGCCTGACACGCTCAGCAAGAGCTGAATCGCCCATCTTCACCATACTTGCACCGTTTCAGTGCTCGCTGTATAATTCTTCACCATGCTTCCTTGTTCCCGAGTACGTACCCTAACAGGACAACCAATACCATTCCAAGAAATCCTTCAACCGCTGCTAAGAATTGCCCTGTAGGAGTTATGGGGGTTAGGTCACCGTATCCGATAGATGAGAGTGTTATAGCACTAAAATACGCTCGTTCCCAGAGGATAGCGAAAATTGTGGCATAGGACTCCGAATCGAATAGCCAGTCGCTCAAGGGTGTAATTGGGTCTTGGAGTATCAAATAGCCTGCCTGGCTCTGCCCAAGCGGAACCAAGGAGAATAACAGAGCCCACACAAACCATAGCACTGCAATACTTCCCGCGACCTTGCGCGGACTAACCCCGTATCCATAGACGAACTTCTTCAGGAGTGACGGAATATTCCCTAGATGTCGTGATGCCCTCGTGCTCTTCCGTCGTGCATCTTGGCTTCGGAAGTAGTAATCTGCTGCTCTGTCGGTGATGTTGTTATCAGCGAATAGTTGTTCAAGTCTTTTGTACTGCTGACTGACCTGCTCATACTGTTCTTCAGCTTGCTCATCAGAGGTAGCGTTGGGTAGATTTTTACTCGCGCCTAACCAATATGACCCGTCTGTGCCCTCAGCCTTCATCGCAGCAATCTCGCCCCGTAAATAAAACGTCTCGACATCATCAGATGTTGATAAGAAACCCGCTGACCAAAACGGCGCTTCAGCCCCGAACACCGTACTATGATTGACTGAGACGTCATTGAACGTTGTTTCGGGGATGCCAACGTTTTGCGCGGTTAGACCGCCAAGATCACCACCGTCAAACGTTGCCCCGCGTAGGTGAACTGAGTCAAGTTGAGCCGACCGCAGGAGGGTTTTCTTGAAATCCGCATCGTAGAGTTCTATACCTTCGAAACGTGAGCGGTGCAGAACCGCATCTTGAATCGTAAGGTCGCGTAGCCGGCTGTTCTCAAACTCATCTCCGTCTCTGCCACCTGCCCCGCGAAGGTATAGTGGTGGAATCTCTTTGAAGTGATCGCCTTTCTCAATTGCGTCGTTATTAAAATTGCTTAGTGGAAGATCATCAAGGGTCCAATTTGTGAGTGCTTCGTAGGCACCTTCAATCTCGGAGCGAAAACTCAAGATATCAGTGTTTGAGTCGAAGGACACATCTGCTGCCGGTTCCCGTTCGTTGAGTCGTCGCTGGACCGTGTCAAGTGGTTTGGAATCAACCAAGACACCTTGCAATTCCTCTACAGGAAGGGCAGCACGAGTTCCGTTAAATGTCATACCAGTATCAGAATCGGTTGTAAACGTCATCCCCAGTAAGTTAATATTCAGGAATGTGAGATCAGAGAATGTTGGATTCTTGGCGAAACGGACGAATAGCATACTATCAGCGTCAACAGCCTCGGTGTTCGAAAAGTCACATCCATCAAAATTCACATTCACAACGGTAGCCCCGGAAAATGAGGTGTCGCCATCGGAACTCTCAATCACCACGTCGCTGAAAACCGAATTCGTTATAGTAGCATTAGAAACAGTCATCTCATTAAGATTCAACCCCGAAAAGTCACATCCATCGATGTCTGCGTTCTCGAAATTGGGATCGTGCAACCTAGCGGCGCGATGGAAATCGACCCCAACGACTATGCCCCGGTTGAATTGTGGCTCCGTTAGCCTAGAATCATTAAACACGGGATCAGTGGTTATCGTAGTCGCTGTGAAATTCGTTTGGTCACCATATACGCCCTCGAAAACAATTTCGCCTTCAAATGTGATGCCGCTGAAATCAGTGCCATCAAGCTCTGCTCGAGTGAATACGGCGTCCTGAAGAATACTGGGAGAATTAAAATCAAATTCTGCCTCGGCAAGCTCTGCTTCTCTGAATTCACAGTCCGACAGTGTCGCAAACTCGAATGTAGCCTCGCGAAGATCCGTTCGGATCTCGGACCCATTAATATCAGTCTTATTGAAATATATATCAGAGAGTCTCGAACCGCTAAATGTGACGTTATACAGCCCCCAACCACTGAAATCTAACTTACTTTCGGGGGAGCTATCCAGCCCTTGAAAGGTTGCCCCGTCAACTCTCTGTGGATCGTCAAGCCTGCTTTCAAGTTCCGGAATACCACCCACTACAGGATCGTGCCAAAAGCAGGATTCAGTCAATCCACTATCTACTGGTTGACGAAGGCATCGTCGTTTAGAATCGTCTACGATCTCCCAGTTTTCGTCATCATAATCAAGGATACGACCAGATCCTGTGCCTGCCGAGATTTCGAAGCCGCAAATGTCCCCGTCAGTGTCCGGATTCGGGGCCATATGCTGCTACCAATAGGGGGTTTACAATTAGGCTTTATGCATCCGACAAGATCGGTCCTGCTGACGTAGAAGTGCCAATACCTTCATCAAGTGACGCGATGTCGTTCGAAGCGTGTATCTCTATACTCCAGATAAGATTGACAGAGAGCGGGCCCACCACCAAGCGGTAATCCAAGGGGCAGACGATATCGACAGTAAGCGGATCGGAAACTTGGGGGAGTTAGCCTTCGAGCAGTTCTGTCGGGAGTACTTGCCGGTGGAGCTGTGGGAGTGGAAAAACGAAGAGGCGATCCGACGCTGCAACCCAGAAAGCTTCGCCGGCCACGACTTCGAAGTATTCGGCTCTGGTGAATCGCTGGACGGCGTCGGCTTCGGCCGTCAGAACTAGTGGAATGAAGCGGGAAACCGCGATGCCTATGTCGAAGATTTCCCGCTTCACGAGCAAAGCGGTTCAGTTAGCTAAAAATGCTGTCGGTGGCCGAGGCGAAGTCGCCGCCCCCGAAGGTGGTGGCGGCTTCGCCGATTACGCCGTTGTATCGCTCCACTGTCTCCGGGTTTACTTGAAGAAGTCCTACCGAGAGACGTTGGATCTGCTGAGCGAGATGCCACATATTCTTGGGGAGATCGGCCTCAAACCGGCCGATCTCCCGCATCACTCGACGCTAGTGGAGTGGTTTGACAGGATCAAGACAGCACTCTGGCGAGTGCTGCTGCGCCTGTCGGCGCAACTGGACGACCCGAGCGGACACGCCGCCATCGACGCGACGTTTTTCGACCGCGAAAACGCGAGCAAGCACTACTGCCGTCGGACGAATTATCGCGTCCAGACGCTGAAAACAACTGCTCTCGTGGACACAGAAAGCCAAGCCATTCTGGACGTTCACTGTACGACCGAGAAACGTCACGACACACAGCTCGGCTGGCAGGTCGCCTGCCGCAACGCGGGCGACCTCGCCAGCCTCGCCGCCGACAAAGGCTACGATTGGATGGAGTTACGCGAAAAACTCCGTGAAGAGGACGTGAGACCGCTGATGAAGCATCGTGAGTTCCGGCCCATCGATCACGCGCACAACGCACGGATCGATGGGCCTCGCTACCGTCAGAGAGCGATGTGTGAGACCGTCTTCTCGACGATCAAGCGCACGCTCGGCGACGCCGTACGTGCGCGAAGTTGGTACGGTGAATTTCGTGAACTCGTCTTGATGTGTGCGGTTCACAACATCAAGCAGACGGTGAAACAGTGAAATCACGCTACGGCTGGCGATTCACCACGGCCTATCAGAGCAGGATCTTGATTGAGGAGGTAAATCCAGAGCAGACGGGACATATTGCTCTAGAAGAGCGAATTATGATACCAGACACATCATCTATTACGAGCCATCGGAATTGATATCCGAATCTTCCCCAGCTTCCTCAAGATCATAATTTAGTGGATCTTTATCTACTGTAGGTTCAGTCTTTGTAGAATCAAAGTATCCTGGAGGTGGGTAGATATGGTCATCATTCAATTTTTCAATATGACTCGGGTCTAGTTCATTTGCTTTTGCCAAGACTCCGAGCTCCTCCACTGTGAGCTCAACCAATGGGCTTCTTTGCATTTTCTCCTTTGCAGCCTCCACATCAGGATAGTGATCAATATTGATCGAAACTTCCACCTGTTTGGTCTCCCCTTCCGAGGTAGCATTCTCTCCGGCCAATATCCCCCTCTTGATTGCTTTTTCAATACGTGGGATGTCACCGTCTAGCCCGAGATAGATGAACGAAACCATCGCTTCAATACAGTTATCGACGGTTTCATCATCAAGACTACTGAAAATTTGATTTCGATCTTTTTCATCCAGCAATGCCCAGATTATTTTGAAATCTTTGAGAGAGTTTTTTATCCGGTCGCGAATGTCCTGCCTACGGTTGGCTTCAGACTGTTCGTTCTCATACTCTTTCAATCCCAATAGGTACTCTCGGTCTGTCTTAGATAATATTCCGCGAGGTCTTTGTTGTCCTTCGATATCCGAATCTCTCCACATTTCGAGCCTTCTTGAGAGAGAGAGGTTCGGTAGTTCTTCAAATAGCGTTGGCTCGCGTTCCACCTCAGGTGGATTCTCGATTAGATCCTCGACGTCTATATTGTCGGCATCTTCTGTTTCATCATCAGACATACTAATCGGGATGCGGTTATAGAACAATAGTTGATTGCCGGTAATAGTTGTTATGGAGAACTCATCTGCTAGGTTCTCGACTCTAGTCTCCGCTCATAGCCCTTCTATCCACATTTCACCGGCACTCATTATAATCGATATACGGTTATTATATGATATTCTATAACCCGAAATTGTTTTACCAGTGCATGTTATTGTTGTCAAGTGTAGCAAACTATGACCAACGCAAGTGAAGCACGAATCGCATGCTCGCGGCAAACTCGCCAGCTGGTGAAGGCGAAAAAACGAGGAGGCGAGTCATACGACGAGCTCCTCCAGAAGATGACTCGGCAGTACGACCCGAGTGAGAACCTCGAAGTCGACGAGTAGCTGCTACTATGGAACAGTTCAACAACACACCCGAAACCCTCCCGGCCAAGGATAGTAGTTTCGGGCGTGTGAGGAAGTGGATCGGGCCTGATAGACCAGATCCTGTGTCTCAGGGTTTGTCTGGCAGGGACATAACGGTTCGGGTGAAGGCTGTGCCCCACTTAGTGTCCCGTATCGGCTCGATCGGTTCGGAAAACCGATCTAATGCAAAATAGAAAGACTGCATCGAATGCTCGAATCGCACACAACTACATATGGGACCCTCCGGGGCGGGGCGAAGAGTATCGTCCTACCATCGACAATTACGGTATTGTCTTTACTTTCGTCGCTGAGACGGGAGCCAGACAAACGGAGGTGGAAAGCGCGTGAGCGACGCCGATCTTCAGCCGCTTCACGTCAAAGAGGGTATCGATCGTTTTCTCCGACACCACGAGTCGAGTGTCGGCGAATCAACGATGGCCAACGCCCGCACACGGCTGCGGCACTTCAGAGAGTGGGCTAAAGAAGCTGACATCGAGAATCTCAACGAGCTCACCGGACGCGACTTGGCCAATTTCGTCACCTGGCGTCGTGGTGAGATCGCGACAGTCACACTCCAGAAACAGCTGTCCACCGTTCGCCAGGCGCTCCGTTACTGGGCGGATATTGAGGGGGTTACCGATGGTCTCGCCGAGAAGCTCCACGCCCCCGAACTGCCGGATGGTGCCGACACCCGCGATGTCCACCTCAAACCACAGTATGCGACGGAGGTCCTCGAATACCTCGATAAATACGACTACGCCAGCCGTCGACACGTTGTCGTCGCATTACTCTGGCGTACCGGGATGCGACGCTCCGCGTTGCGATCGATAGATCTTGACGACCTCCGCCCGGATGAACACGCTGTCGTCCTTAAACACCGCTTGGAGACCGAGACAAAACTGAAGAACCGCGAGGATGGCGAACGTTGGGTCTACCTCGGCCCGCGCTGGTACCAGGTTGTCGACGAATACATCGACAAGAACCGTATCGATGTAACCGACGACTACGGCCGTGAACCGCTGATTACTACCCGGTACGGCCGTCCAACCGGCGATACGATCTACACGTGGGTCAATATGGCAACGCAGCCGTGCGAATACGGCCGTGAGTGCCCACACGACCGCGATCCGAAAACCTGCGAGGCGAACTCCACGGACGGCTATCCAAGCCGCTGTCCGTCGTCGAGGTCGCCGCACGGGCTTCGACGGGGTTCGATCACGCACCACCTCGCCCACGGTACGTCACCGGAGGTCGCGTCCGAACGAATGGACGTCAGTCTCGAAGTCCTATATAAACACTACGACGTTCGTGATGAGCGCGAAAAAATGAGCGTTCGGAAAGATAATCTTCCAGACAAATGAATTTCCACAGTCGGGCAGTACTATGCGAGAGTTGTGTATCAAATACTCAAAGGTTCCTCCCCAGCGAGTCCACTCCTCTCACTACGTTCGAGTCGTTCCCTCGCTGACTTCTCGTTCGCTGCGCTCACGAGAATCCCAGCGAGTCCACTTAGTTTCCGAATCGCTGGACAGCGGTGTGGCTCGTATATTCAGACTCATTAGAGAGTTCGTAATGATCCGTGTCGAGGATGCGCGCTGGCTTGCGAATAGACTCTCTCATCCCCGAAATTCCGCCAAATCATTTATGTACTCGTGTTGTGTCCGCTCGATATGTCTGATATTTATTCGTCTCGCCGCCGGATGCTCGCTACGCTTGGTGTTGTGACAACAGGTGTGGTGGCAGGCTGCAGTGAAACCACCAAATCAGGTGGTACGAACTCTAGTACAGGCACCAACAAGGTAGCATCAAATACCGAAAACGGCGAGGTACAGTCAAGTTCAGCGACATCAACCACAGGCGAAGCTGATTATTACGTGAGTACCGACGGAGCAGACGGAAACACCGGGTCTCAAGACAGCCCGCTTGCGACAGTAAGCGAAGGACTAAATCGAGCACAACCCGGCGAGACGATACGCTTGAAATCCGGTGAGTACCGCGAGAGTCTTTTCACCGTTCGTGATGGTGAACACAATAATCCGATTACGATTGAAGGGCCAGCAGATGCTGTCATTCGTCCAGAAACAGAAACCTACAGCGTCTTCACGATCAGCCACCAGCATATACATCTCCGCGGCATAACAATTGACGGGCTTATCAACCCCGATCAAAAATACGAGGACTGGAGAGCGTGGGCTGCAAACTGTATCCAAATCAATCCTGCTAGCCGAGCTGACGAAGGCGTTGAGTACATTCGCGGTGCGGTCGTCGAACCAGCAAAGGCAGGTAACACTCGGAAGGCGTTGATCCAAACCGCCCGTATTCGTGACGCAGTCATCGGTGGGTTCGAAGTGATCGGCCCCACTGGAATGAAGTATGATCCACGTGTGGCCAATCATAAAATCGGGCACATAGGAGAGATCGTGTACGTTGGCAGTCCTGCGGACAGGTACAAAGATCCAGAGTATCCGTACGATACACCAGAACGTACCCGAAACGTCCGAGTTCACCATATCGACAACAGTGCCGGGTATTCACACAACGAATGTGTTGAAGTCAAACCCGGCTGTACGAACGTCACGATCGAATACTGTACTGACCGGAACGCCGGGCACAATACGGAAGGGATTGCTGAACCGGCAATCTACATTTCTGGCAACGACTGTACGATCCGGTGGAACGATATCGGGGAGTGTCCATCCCCCATCGGAATCGATTCCTACCAGATGGGCGGGACCGAATGGGGGCAGAACAACGAAGTGTACGGAAACCGGATTCACGGGTTTGCGGCAGGCGCGATCAATTTCCGGGAGATGAAAGATGTTCCGTGTGGACCGGAATATCAACGAACGCTATGTGGAAATGAGATTGAGCGGGGTGACCCCCCTATCGAGCCGTGGGTACCTGAAGCAAACGGGTTTGACGGGGAAGTCGCTGATCGTCGGGGGCAGACAGATGTGAGTATTCAGGTCGGTGCCGGGCCGAACGGTCACGCGTTTGATCCGGCTGCAGTGATCGTAGATCCAGGAGCAACGATTACCTGGGAGTGGGTTGACGATAGCGGTGCGCACTACGTCGTGTCACGAGTCCGAATAAAATACGATCCGGATACTATTCCAGATCTAATCGATGACGGAACGTACAGCACGTCAGAGACGCTGAACATCCCGCAAATGAAGCGGTACGCCTGCTACAATCATCACGATGACGGGATGCGAGCCGCTGTTATCGTCGCACCAGGCGAAGATCGGTATTCGTATGCGATGGGTGGTTGTGATGCATCGATCCCGGATGGGGACGGAATCGGACACACCGGTGGGGACGATCCGAATACCTAGAAGACGAATAATTACTCCACCGCAATCATCTGCAGCACCGACCCACCGGAGATGAATTATATCGACAATCTCTACCAGGACTCCCATCGTGTATTTTTAACCGTCTCTAAATGATATGTTCCTGATAGGAAACTCGGCACTCCATTCGCAGGCACGCTCTGTTAGGTAATTCATCCGCAGACTCGTGAAAACAACAGTCACAAGGACTTTGCAACATCCCCGTGAGTAACGAGATCTTATGTTGAGACGTTCTAATCTCGTCTAATTCGAATACGAGTAGTGACTTACTAATAAAGCCGAGACGACCTCTTACTTCAATCAAACCCCCAGACTGCGTAGGTATTTAACCGATTCTTTCACACGGCGTGACGAAACCCCAGCGAGTCCATATCGATTTCCGCCGTCGACTCAGGAGCATAAAGCGGCCGCTCCGTCACTCTCTCGCCGGTCTCGCTTCGATCTTTATATATCTCCTGCGCGGTCGCTCAGGAGATCTGGAAAGCTCTCGCGGTGCAGGTCGACGCAGTCGGTCGGTCGAGTCGAAGGAAAGGGGTGGTTGGCGTGAGTTCAGCCCCGAACTCGGTCTACACTCCTGACGAGCTGCGGGACGATATCGCCGCATACTTCTCGAACGTCTCCGCGGCGACTCGCTTCTCTATCGATACAGCAGCGATCTAAGTGAGCAACTCGACACGAACGCGAGGCGCGTCGGCCGGAATCTCGAGGCTGGTGCCGAACGCGCCGGCCTTCGAGCGGAAAAGTGGGCTCATAACGGGAATTCGACTATATGGCTCGTCGAGCGCGTCGACGAGGACGGACCAGGAAGGAGACCGATGAGTGGGTGTCCCTCCTGCGGCGCTTCGACTTCGCGGCGTAACTGTCGTGAGTGCTACCTTTCCGGACTCTCCGCGCTGATTCTGTTTTATACGATCACTTACAATTTCGCATTGGCGGAGTTGGAGGGCGTCGACCGATCGTTCTTCGCCTCGTTCGAATTCATCGTCCAGACGATGACAACGACGGGCTATGGCCAGGATTCAGACATCTGGAGCCATCCATTGATGTTCCTGTTCGTAGCCGGAACACAGATCTCCGGCATCGCGCTCGGGTTCTTCACGCTCCGACTCATCATCATTCCGCTGTTCACTGGGGCTGAGGTCAACCTCGATAACCGATTCACCCCGAAAAGCGACCACGTCATCATCTGCGAATACCGGCGTGACTCCGCCGTCCTCCTCGACGAACTCAAACAACTCGGCATTGAGTACGTCTTGATTTCGTCGTCCGAGGAGAACGCCAAAGAACTGTCCGACCAAGGGTACTCCGTGATTCACGGCTCCCCACAGGATGCGACAGCGTTCGAACGAGCCCAAATCGAGTTAGCACGAGCAGTCATCACGGACGCCGGGGACGCAAACGTCAACACCATCCTGACCATCCGGTCGCTCGATTCAGAGATCGACATCATCACGTTGACTGACGACAGCGATATGCGGGACATCCTGTTAGAGACAGGCGCAGATACCGTGCTGTCCCCGCACGGCGTGCTCGGGCACCGACTCGCCGAGAAAGCAGTCTCGTCGTTCAAGGCAGATCTGACAGATACGATCGACCTCGGGGGCGAGTTGGAAGTCACGGAGGTCCCGATCCAACACGACAACCGACTGATCGGGACACGGATTCGCGACTCGAAGATCCGAGAGGAAACGGGCGCGAACATCATCGGCGCGTGGATCGATGGGGAACTACAGCTCCCACCTAACCCGGACGCGATCATCCGTTCGAACACGGTCTTGCTCCTCACGGGTGCACACGACGCGCTGGAGGCGTTCAGTGAGTTCACTCAACCACCCCGAACGTTCCGGAGACACGAGCGTATCATCGTTGCGGGACAGGGTGAAGTCGGCCAGGCCGCACGGGCACTCGTCGCCGAGGAGGGACTCGACGCCGTGACCATCGATATCGAAGACGATGACGGCGTGGACGTCGTGGGCGACGCCGGGTCGGAGGAGGTCCTGAAACGGGCGGGGATTGAGTCTGCCGGAGCAATCATTATCGGTCTGCCGGACGACTCCGCATCGTTACTGACGACCGTAATGGCGCGGTCACTGAACCCCGATATCGAGATCCTCGCTCGGGTAAGCGACACTGGTACGACCCGAAAAGCGCTGAGTGGCGGCGCGGACTACGTGCTGTCGGTACCGCGGGTGAGTGCACGGATGGTCGCCCGGGAACTCCGCGGCGGGGACGTCCTCGCACCGGCAAGTCAGATTCGTCTGATTCGCGTTCCCGCGACACCGCTGGCAGGCTCGACACTCGCCGAGTCGGGCATCTACGAGAAGACTGGCTGCCGTGTCATCGCTATCGAAGACGATTCGGGGCTCACCAACGCGGTCGATCCCCAGCGGCGGTTCACCGGGGACGAACGGATCGTCCTCGTTGGCTCCGACGAGGCAGTCCAACAGTTCAGAAAGCGGTTCGATGTCTCACCGATCGAACCTGAGAGCTGACTGCTTGGAGTTCATTACCCCCTCATCAGGTTCATCACTTCGTCGGCGACGTCTGGTTCGACCGCGACGACGTATCGGTTGCCGGGGGTCAACGTCGTGTCGGGACGGGCGACTCGATGGCCATCGTCGTCGGAAACGACCAACGTTCCGGCCGGAAATCGGACTTCAGTCAGTTGTTTTCCGGCGGCCGGGGCCCCCTCTGCGACGCGCACGAGCATAATGTCAAGGTCGCCGGTCACGTCTGCCAGCGTCTGGACATCACTACCGGCGATCTCGTTTGCCGCCACGCGCGCGCCGGCCCGCTCAGGGAAGAGTACCGCGTCGACAAACCGGGTGTAGGCTGTACCGGCCGCGCGGCCGATGCGCGCTATCGTCCGAATTCCGGGATCTAACTCCGAAGCGGCTAGACAAACCGCGAGATTCAGCCCGGTTTCACCAGTGAGAGCCGCAATCGTGTCGGCTCGCTCGATACCAGCCTGTTCGATGATTTCGGGGTTAGTCGCATCGCCTTCGATGACGGTCGCTATCCACTCGTCGGCGATTTCCGAGACAATTCGCTCGTTGCGTTCGATGATTGTTACGTCGTGGTCACGGTTGGCAAGTATCTCGGCTGTCTGGAAGCCGACTCGCCCGCCGCCAGCGATGATGATGTCGAGACCGTTGGTCATGTATTTTAGTCTTCAGCCTCCGGTGTGACTTCGGTGTCCGTGTCTGTCGGGCTACGCGTCGGTTGCGCCCGCAGCCGATTGAGTGCGAAGTACGCGATCCCGCCGAGCAGGATCCACGCCGCGCTGAGGACCAGCGCCAGTGGATCCGTCCGGATCAGGTACTCTACGAGCACCCCGGCCAAGATCAGGTTGAGCGCGATGCCGATCAGCGGGGGTGCCGGGTAGAACGGCATCTCGTAGGGGCGGTTCATATTCGGGCGCTCGCGGCGAAGTCTGATCACGGCGACGTTGACGATAATAAACGAGAGCAGGAAGAACAGACTCGACATATTCCCGGCGCTCTGGGTCGGCAACGCCACCGATCCGAGCATAACCACCGCGCTGGCGAGGATTGCCACGAACGGCGTCCCATAGCGGTGGTGCAGTTGCCCGAACGAGGGCAACAACTGTCCCTCGCGTCCCATCGAGAACGCCACCCGCGAAGAGGCAATCACGACCGCGTTCAGCGCAGTCAGTGTCGAGAAGACCGCCCCGAAGACGATGAGCGCGCCCCCGTTCTGGATGATCGGCAGTCCGGTGGGCATAAACGAGGTCGCCGCCGCAGCGATCCCCGCCTCGCCGGCATCGGCGAGTCCCCCGGCCCCGAGCGTGGCAATAGCGACCGTCACGACCGCCAAGTAGACAATCACGGTCACGATGAGGCTCACGAAGATCGCTTTCGGAATGTTCTCACGTGGATTCTTGACCTCCTCGGTGACGGTGGTGATGAGGTCGTATCCCTCGAAGGCGATGAACGTGAGACCCATCGCTGGGAGTATCGCGGCCGCTCCGCTTCCTTCGGGGAACAGTGGCTGGAACTCGGCCCCGGAGAACATCGGCGAGGCGAGTCCGAACGCGACAAACACGACCAAGATACTCACTTTGATGATTGTGAAGATCGTCTCGACGCTCCCGCTGGCCGCCGTCGAGACAGCATTGAGCAGCACTAATCCGAGCACCGCTACGAACGCCAGCAGGAAGGCGAGTGGTACCCCCGCGTCGATGACTGGGAGCACCACAGCACCAACCTGATCCGGTGGCGGGACTATCCCATAGACGTGCAGTAATTCGAGAAAGTTCGGCGCGAAACCGAGCGCGTACAGTGCTCCTGCGATCATATAAGCGAACCAGAGCATCCAGCCCATAATGAACGAGGGCAAGTCGTCGAAGATCTCCCGGACGAAGGCGTACCCGCCGCCGCTTTTGGGGATGGAGGCCGCGAGTTCGGCATACGAGAGACCGGTGAACGCGGTGACGACCCCGTTCAGCGCAAAGACGAGAATCGCGGCCGGACCAGCGATTTCGGCAGCCAGTCCCGTCAAAACGAAAATTCCAGCCCCGATCATCGCCCCCATCCCGATCATCGTCGCGTCGAGCAGCCCGAGCTCGGCCTCTGGAGCGCGAGTTTGACTTCCGCTCATTACCTAAGACCGCCGTTTCGCTCGTTGTACATCTTACGCTTCCCGTAATCTATTTGAGGCACTTTATTCCCGGGATGAGTTCCCCTGGTGCAGAAATTGCGCTTGCATTTGATAAGCCATTACAAGGGGCTTTGGTGGCGTCGAAGAACCGCATTCCAGATGCGAAGGAATCGAGGTGGCCGTTGAAAACAACGCGGTCCGAAGCGACAAACGATGACCAAAACAAAACGGTTTGCAATCGCGGGTGGGGGACGGGGTGGCCTACAGACGGCCGAGACCTCATACAATGCAGTTTGAGCTGTTCATATCTGCTCCGTCGAATGAGTTACGCCTGTCGGAGCCATTAGGTCGGATACGTCGAACGATGACTCCGATGAACAGTCGTCGACGGACGAGTCATTATCACCAGATGACGTTTATGTCGTAGAAACGGGAAGTCTCGGGGCTTGACCCCGAGGCGATGGAGCCGTTCGAACCGTACACGTTAGAGGATTTAATTGGGCGGGTGAATGTCACAAAAGGTCGTCTGTGGTCCCTTTTAGGAAGTCTCCAGCAGGACGGCAAAATCCGCAAGAAGGAGTCAGAATCCAATCAGCGGATATGGCTCCGAGAACCACCGGCCCACCAATGCTCAAACTGTGACTACGAGTCCCAGATCAAACTCGTACACCCTATCTTCGGATCTATGCAATTCTGTCCCCAGTGTGGTACGCGTCTCACGTGGATCTACTGTTCTATCATACCTGACGTGAGCTGCTGGAATGACAGTGTGCTACTCGAGAACCTATTGATACGGATATCGACGGGGGTCGGTTGATCCGGCCCTGCACCCTTAGACGTAGCCGTCTAAATAGTGGAGGGGATCATTTGGATAGCCGGTGGTAGTATAATCCGGACTACTGCCCCCCGAACCCGAGGCTGATGAACCCAAACAAGATAGCCACCTGTGATCTATCACTTTCTGTTCCGACCAACTGGTGGTATAAAACGAATGATCCGGAAGATTGTACCACTAACAGGCCCATCAGTGCTCCACCGATTACGAAAATTGGGTCACCTTCGAGCGAAAAGACAGGGTATGATAGAGCAGGTCGGCCAAAGAAAACTGAAGATATGCCGGTAAGGGCGTAAATCAGGAACAGTCCCGCGGTTAGCATCGTAGCACGAATCCCGATGATAAACGCGAGTCTGAGATACCGTTCCAGAAAGGTGGCCACCTTCACCGTCTGCGACTGAAGCGCATCCTGTATATCGAACACGGTTCTTTTGTGTCCTCGTCTGTGATGGGGGGTTGTTAGTACGCAGTGACAGACACCGATCAAAAGTGATCTTCCCGTTTCCGTGGTTTGTCATTACACCGGTGAACACCCGGTTTCAATAGCGAGTGACAGTAGATCGATCCGTTTAGCGGACAGTACCGCAAGCCATCCGAAACTGGATACACACGCTTAAGAGATAGTCGATAAACGTGCCAGTATGAGCAGTGAGCCCGACGACGAAGACATCCTCGCACACGTGCTTCTTCCCGTCGCTCACGAAGCCGACGCGGAAGCTACGGCGGCGGCCCTTGAGCCCTACGGGCCGGCCCACGTTACAGCTCTTCACGTCGTAGAGAAGGGTGGCGGCGTCCCGGATAAGACACCAGTCGAGCAGTCCGAAGAGTTGGCCGCGGAATCATACGCCGCCGTTCGGTCGGTGTTTCCCGACGCAGACGACCACACCGCTTACGGACGAGACGTGGCTGCCAAGATCTTCGAAGCCGCTGACGAGGTCGGTGCCAGTGCCATCGCCTACCGCTCTCGCGGCGGGAACCGACTGATGCAGTACCTCTCCGGTGATATCTCGCTGAAACTGGTGACCAGGGCGGATCGCCCCGTCATCGCCCTCCCCCGAGAGGACGAAGAATGAGTGAGGAAGACCTCGCCAAGGACCTCGGACCGCTCGCAGCGCTGACCATCGGCGTCGGTACGATGATCGGCGCGGGCATCTTCGTTTTGCCGGGTGAAGCAATCCTCAGAGCTGGGTCACTGGCATCCGTAGCATTCGTTTTGGGGGGTGTCATCGCGATGTTCACGGCGCTGTCTGCCAGCGAACTCGGCACCGCGATGCCCCGCTCGGGTGGGGCTTATTACTATGTCAACCACGCGCTGGGGCCGATGTTCGGGTCGATCGCCGGCTGGGCCAACTGGCTCGGCCTGGCATTCGCCAGCGCCTTCTATATGGTCGGATTTGGCCGGTATATCGCCCGGATATTCGGCCTCTCGGGCAGTGTCGGCGCCGGTCCGATATCGATTACTGTTGTGAAGATCATCGCGCTCGTCGGTGGCGCCTTCTTCGTCCTTGTCAACTACGTCGGCGCGAAGGAGACGGGACGCCTCCAGAACATCATCGTCGTCCTGTTGGTCGCTATCCTCACCGTGTTCACGTTCCTCGGGACGCTCCGGGCCGAACCATCGAACCTCCCGGCCGCGACGGACGTGGTCACCACACTGGAGACGACGGGACTCATCTTCGTCTCCTATCTCGGGTTCGTCCAGATCACGAGCGTCGCCGAGGAGATCAAAGATCCCGGCCGGAACCTTCCGCGGGCGGTCATTGGCAGCGTCGTCATTGTGACACTCATCTACGCGCTCGTCTTGGTGATTATGAGTGCAGCCGTTCCCCCGGGATTCATCGCGGACGTCATCAGCTCAAACGCCGAGAACCCCATCGCCGTCGTTGAAGTCGGGGAGTACATCCAGGGGGCCGTGATGGGCGGTGCCCTGCTGTTCGGTGGCCTCCTCGCAACCGCCTCCAGCGCGAACGCTTCCATTCTCGCGTCTTCGCGAATCAACTTTGCGATGGGCCGCGACCGCATCGTCACGCCGGCATTGAACGAGATCCACAAGCGGTTCGGAACTCCCTACCGCGCGATCGGTATCACTGGCGGACTCATCCTCCTGTTCATCGTTATCGGCGATCTGACGCTTTTGTCCGGGGCCGCGTCGGGACTCCACCTCATTATTTACGGGCTGTTGAACTTGGCGCTGATCGTGATGCGCTACGTCGCCCCCGAAGAGTACACCCCGGACTTCGTAGTCCCGTTGTATCCGCTGTTGCCGATTCTGGGCGTCGTGTTCTCCTTCGCGCTTTTGATTTTCGTCTCCAGTGACGCGTTGCTACTATCGTTCGGTATCGCGGGTGCGGCGCTCCTGTGGTACTTCCTCTACGCTCGGACCCGAACCGAGAAACAGGGAATCCTCTCAAAACACATCATCTCGCGCCCGGAGGAAATGCCCGATATCGCGGTCGACGCCGCTGCGGGCGTCAAACCGGACGGCGGAGAGTACCGTGTGATGGTACCGCTGGCTAACCCCGCCCACGAGCAGGAACTTATCACGCTCGCCAGTGCGATCGCAAAACAGCGCGGCGGCACCGTCGTCGCCACCCACATTGTTACAGTGCCCGACCAGACGGCCTTGGCGGCGGCTGCCGATCGGTCCGACGAGATAGACGAGAGCTCAAAACATCTGCTCGACAACGCCCGCGAGGACGCTGAGACATTCGGCGTCGACGTCGAGACTCACACCGTGCTCTCGCACAAATCCTACGAGGCGATCTTCGATGCCGCCCGTAGTTACACCGCGGACCTGGTCGTTATGGGGTGGGGGCCAAACTCACACGGCTCACCCGGTCGAGCGGAGTCGGCGATCGACGAACTCACAGAGGCAGTCCCCTGTGACTTCCTGATCTTCCGAGACCGCGGGTTCGATCACTCACACATCCTGCTTCCGACAGCTGGTGGTCCCGACTCAGAATTATCAGCCGCCGTCGCGAAGTTGCTCCAGGCCGAGTTCGATGCGAAAGTTAGTCTCCTCAACGTTGACGAGGACCGCGAAGCTGGTGAGCGGTTCCTCGAAGAGTGGGCAGCGGACAACGGGCTGGAGGATGCTGAGCTCCTCGTCAAATCTGGTGACGTCAAAACGGCAATCCGGAATGCCTCGGCGGATGCGACACTCCTGCTGATCGGTGCGACCGAGGAAGGGCTCCTCCGCCGACTCGTCTCTGGGACACTCGTTTTAGACGTTGTCGACGATGTGGAGTGTTCGGTCCTGCTTGCTGAGAAACATCGCGACCGCGGGCTGATCGAACGAATATTGTGAGCTGAACTGTTTCTGCTACTGTCCAAAAATATGACTTCACATCGGAGGCGGCTTCTGTTGGGGCACTATCGGATTTTCTTCACTTGGGTAACAACTCGTTCGAGTATCGAGCGAACCACCTCGATATCGATGCGCTCGGCGTGTTCCCCCGAGTCTTGAACGAGGACCATAATTCGGCCTCCACGCTCGATGCGAGTGAGTGGTCGACCGGCGGCGCGAGCGTCTCCGCCGTCTCGTATCTCCTCGTCTCGCTGGTCGCGCTCGCGGTCGCGATCGGTGCGGGACGGCTCGAGCCCGACGTTGGCGCGTTTACTACGTTCGCGAGCGAATTCGTCGACGTCGTGCTCGAGGCCGGAGTCGATCTCGCGATGTCGTTCCGCTAATTCCAGGGTGTCATAGAAGAGTTATCACGGTGTTTATTTCGCGGTTGCACGGCTGACTCAGCCGTGAGACTCTGATTGCGAACTGAGCAGCGAGATGGAGAAGTTTGTCTGCACCACTCATTCAATCACAGATTCGATTGATTCTATCAGAGCATGCTTCGTATAGGGTTTAATCAGGTGGTCATCAGCATCCTTTTTAATTGACTTCTCGGATGCGTATACAGTACTGACAATTATTTCAATATTTGGATTGATACGCTTGATCTGTTCCGTAGATTGAAAACCACTTTCTTACCGACATATTGGGATCCAAAATCGCGATATCGGGGTTGTAAACGCTTGCAAACCACAGTGCTTCGTCTCCATCTTTGGCGCATTTTATCGATGCGCCGTAGTCTTCCACAAAATACTGTATCAAATTCTGCTGTAACGGTATGTCCTCAGCGAGGACGAGATCGACCATTTCACTTAACAAATAGAATCCCTATCTGATAATGAAGATGTATTGTTTCATAAACAGTTGGCAGCGACGCAACTGATTTTTTGATTATATTGCATATCGAGAAATTCACTGATTGTTTTCAGGGTATCACAGAATGATTCTATGAGATACTAAGCCTCCGCCCGAGGAGGAATATTATATTCATAGGCTCAAAGAACAGAGTACCGAACAGCAACAATGATTGCCGACATAGTCGGGTCACCAGTTGTTCTCGCGTACACTGCGATACATTTCTTCACAATCGTGTTAATTGTGGGTGTTGGAGTGTATACGGCCCGTAACCACTGGGACGACCCTCTCGGTCGTGTCTTTATTATTCTTCTTGGAACGGCAGCCATCTGGACTGTTGGAGCAGTCGTCCGACTGTTTACACCGACCCTGAACCTCTTCATCGCAGCCACGACGCTCAAATACGTCGGAATCGCGGGGTCACCAGTGGTTTTTTTGCTATTTGCGCTACTCTACGACGGGAGAACGCAGTGGGTCAGCCGACCTGTGATTGTTGTCATTTCCGTCATTCCAGCCCTCACGATTCCGATCGTTGCGACGATGCGACTCCACGGATTGCTCTACGGGAGTTACGCTAGGACGACTGTTGATACGATCTCTGTGCTCTCAGTCGAGACTGTCGGTCTGTGGTACTGGCTCTTCACTGTCTATAGTTGGGCGCTAGTCGCAATCGGGTCCGGACTGCTCATAGATGCAGCCATCCAACGCTCCCGATTGTACCGTCTGCAATTGCTGATTTTGCTCCCAGCAATCGGGATTTCCTGGACCACGAACATCCTATACGTGATCTGGAGTTGGCCACACCCCGCTCTCGATCCCACTCCGATCGGGTTCGGGTTGACAACTCTGTTACTCGGGGTTGCCCTGTTCTCGACACAGTTCGTTGAAATCTCACCGGTCGCTCGCTCACTGATCTTTGACGTGATCGAAGACGCGGTGATTGTTGTCGATCAGGCCGGTCGTGTAATTGACGTGAACAGTGCTGCCCAACCGCTGTTATCCGATCCGCACCCGATCGGTGCGGAATTGACAGCGGTTCTCGGGACCGACATCGCCCGACAAATCAAGACTGACTCGGCCACTGTCGAAATCATCGACGAACCGATGCCACGATACTATCGCTATCGGGAACTATCCAGGTCGGACATAGAGGCGCGAGTACTCGTGTTCACGGAGATCACGGAAGTCAAAGAGTCTCAGAGAGTCGCAGAGCAGGCCCACGAACAACTCCGTCAGATCGTCGATCTCGTCCCGGACCCACTCTACGTGAAGAATATCGACGATGAGGTGCTGCTCTCGAACGAGGCAAATGCCGAATTACACGGCCTAGCTCCCGAGGAAATAGAGGGCAAACGGGAACGAGAGATCGAATCCGATGTCGAAAACATCGAGAACTTCGATAAGTACCGACAGCGGGAGATTGAAGTCATTGAGACGGGTGATCCGATGACCTTTGAGGAAGAATTGGTGGGGCCCGATGGGGAGACGAAGTTCTTCAAGACGACGAGAATTCCGTTCGAGACTACCGAGAGAAACAAAGAGGCGGTACTTGGCTACGCCCGTGACGTGACCGATCTCAAGGAATATGAGCAAGAACTCGAAGACACAAAACGAAGACTTGAACAGTCGAACGAGAAACTTGACCAGTTCGCCGGTGTGGTCAGTCACGATCTCCAGAATCCGCTCCACGTAATTCTTGGTTATGTGAGTCTTCTCGACAGCGATGACGACAACCAGGAGTATATAGAGGCTATCGAGCAGTCGGCAACGCGGATGGAAGACATAATCACAGATCTGCTCAAACTTTCGCGTGTTGGCCAGGACATCGAAGAACCAGAGACAGTATCACTCGCTACGGTTGCGAGAGATAGTTGGGACAATATTAAGATAGATGGCACCGATCTCAATCTACGCGTTCCGGAAGGTGCGACAGTCAAAGCAGATCGTAGTCGTCTGATGAATGTGTTCGAGAACCTGTTTCGGAACGCCAGAGAACACAATAACCCGCCACTCACTATCCGTGTTGGCATCCTCAACAGTGGAACTCCGGGTGATCATAGCGAGTCACTTACCGGCTTTTTTATTGAAGACACCGGTGACGGTATTCCCCAGGAGCAACACGATGAAATTTTCGACCACGGGTATACAACCAACACAGACGGAACCGGATTCGGGCTCTCTATCGTCAAGGAAGTTGTCGAAGCACACGGTTGGTCACTCTCTCACTGTGACGGTGAGGACGGCGGAGCGCGATTCGAAATCAGCGATGTCGATTTCTTAGAGTGAGACATACGCGCACTGTACTGAACGATAGGTAAGTCGTCTTCCTTGGCGAATCCTATCCAGGCGTGAGATCCCTTCTATGACATCATAACTGTGTGTAATTTGGATTTAAAGTAGCTACGAGCGGGACCTGATCACTACAATCCAAGCGCCCCTTATCGTAGTGACGCCGAGTAGCGGTTTTACCTACCCGGATGGGTTTGAGGCTGAGTTCATAGACGAGCCCCCACTTCCACAAGCGAACCGTTCAACGTGAGCGAAGTAGGGCGGGTGGTTGATCTATCCCCGTGATCGGACTGCTGATCAAGGATAGCTGGATCAGCTCGTGTTCACCTCAACGAAGCTGAACTCGTTGGTAGTGGGACAGATATCAACGACACCGAGTCCACGGTAGCCGAGATTAAGCATATGAGGAGCACCAATCTCGCTATCTCCTGTCTCGTACCCAGAGGCGTGAGAGTGCCCACTAACTGTTGCGTAGACGTCGTGAGTCTTTATGATGAGTTTTAGAGCAATAGAGCCTGTGTGAAACGCCTCACGATCCTCTTCACGCGTTCCTGTCGAGTGGTGTCGATCGAAAGACGTGTTAAATGGGGACAGATGAGAGACGATGACAACGTTCGACCTGTCGCCAACAAGATCGGAAAGGTGATCATACGTCTCCTGAATGCGGTGAACGCTCTGATGGAACGTCGGAATGTTCTCGTCGGCGATCCCGAGTTCATCAGCGGCATCAGATGTGGTCACCTGGTCAGTGACGAGACTGTGGAGTGCGTTTTCGATGGCACTCGCGGTTTGATCCGCCCGATACCGTCGCTCTCCACGTGGAGCGGTCCGAGGGTCAAGCGTAGGAAACGCTGCTTGATCGAGCGCATCATCAAGCGACCGGGACTCACATCCCCAGCCGACGACTGAACACGACTCATACTCACGGGTCATATTGTGACCGTTGGTCACGTGCTCAAATCCCTCGGCAACGCGTACAGGCATTGGAGTATGATCGTGGTTCCCGGGTACGTACAAGACATCAATATCGAATTGATCGATGAACCGGCGTGCGAGTGCGATGTCATCGGCTCCGTCTCGATGTGTGAGATCACCGGCGATGAATACGGCGTCGATGTCATCTGGGGTCTCCATTGCGTCGATGTCGTAGTCACTCGCTACGGGTTTGAGGTGAAGGTCGTTACAGACCAAGACCCTCATACTCGTAACTGTTAGTGGATGACTGTATAGATCTGGTGTCTCATAGGAGGGTTGCCACGGTGTTTATTTCACGATCTCACAGCCAGATCAGCCGGGAGAACCTGATTTCGTACTGATCTTTTCCTCCGTGCTGCCGCATCCCGGGCACTGCACCGTGTGTGGTTCTAAGTCCTCAGTCATACCTTCTCTACCTGTTCGAACTGGCTGTACCACTCTTCCAAGCTGTCAACACCGGGGGGAAGCAGCTTTGCATACTGGTCATCTAACTGCTTGTATTCGTGAATCTGTTCCTCTGTTACATCCTCGATAAAACTCGGCTCAGGTAACGCTTCTCTTGCCTCCAACACATACTCCCTGACACCGGACTCATACTCGTCGATTCGGTCACGAAGAGCAACCACTGACTTACCTCGCACCGTCTTCATACAGGTCCTGCACTTGAACTCGATATCGGCTTTAAACACATTCTCCTTAACTCCGTCCCCGGTATCATACATTTCATACATCGTCTCGTGGACGGGAGCAGTTTCACTCCTAAAGCACTCCGGGCACTCAATGATGTGTCTCTCCAACTCGTCACTCATCTCCTGAAACAGCTCCACCTTCGTCTTATTCAGAATACCCTTAAGCAGAACCGCCTCGTCTTCATTCCGAACCTCCAATTCAAACGGTTCGTGACGACGCTTACGAAGCACCCGGGACTCCAAGTCTTTGACCAACTCCAGTTGCTCTTCCAGTTCCATACCTGGTAGAACGACATCTCCGTATTTACTATTGCTGCGGCTGTCGCTTCTCCACTTCTTCCATTTCCCGAGACTCCTCCTCGTACAATCCTGCCAGGCATCCTTGTCGAATCCATCCAGCTTCACCGCCCTAAACTGGGTCAAATCGATTTACATCTTGCAGCGACTGGATTGATTTGGATTTTGTGGAGCGACAGCGGACACCCGAGCGTGCGACGAGGCTGGGTATTCAACTGCAGCTAGGGGGGCTGTCGCTCCGGAATACCGTCTCGATTCTCGAAGAGTGGGGTGTCGAGCGCTCGCCGAAAGCGATCCACAATTGGGGGCAGAAGCCCGACTTACAGCCCACAGCGGGCCGAAGTCCGAATCACGTTGTGGGTGACGAGACTGTGGAGCAATGATCAGCAATTCTGGCTGTACGCCGCCGCTGATCCAGACACAAACGATCTACTGCATCTCCGACTGTTTTCAACAACGACGACCGCATTGACCGAGATCTTTTCTGCGTGAGCTCCGCCAGAAACACGATGTCGAATCCGCCGTATTTCTGATCGATGGCGCTCAACACCTCCAAACTGCGCTGGCCAGAACTTCACTCCGATTTCAAACCGAACGGAATGGAAATCGGAATGCCATCGAGCGAATCTTTCGAGAACTCAAACGCCGCAGTTCATCGTTCTCGAACTGTTTCAGCCACGTTGAACCGCAAACCGCCGAAAAGTGGCTCCAAGCATTTGCCGCCTGGCTCAATGCTCCAAACTAAACACGACCGAAGAGACTGTACTAATTATTTTTTGCCTTGGTTTTCTGTGCTCTACTTTCACCCCGGACGGCTCCCACACAAGTCAACGAATCTTGTAGCCCGAGTCGATGATCCGTGACGCCCGTGCGCTCCGCGACGAATTCGTGCCGCAGGAACTCCAGCATCGAAACAGCGAGATCGATCATCTCTCTTCGTGTCCTCGGCCGATCGAGGAGGACGTCAAAGGTGACCACGTCCTGATTACCAGCCCCTCCGGTGCCGGGAAGACAACGCTCGCGAAGTACGTTTGCCAACAACTCGAACGCTAGACGCCCGGCGTCAGAACGGGGTACGTGAACTGTCTCTCCGCGAACACCGCTACTGGCGTCGTTCATATGCTCCTGCAAGACTCGCGAATCGGCCGCGACTTCTCACGGGATTCGACCGCACGGAGTCAGTACTTTGAGCTGATTCGGGACACAGACGCGCAGCTCGTCTTCATCGTCGACGAAGTCGACGTCCTCGACGACGACGAGGCGCGAGCGTCGTCACAAAAATCTCGATCGACGCGACGCCGGGACCTCGATTCACCGGAGCGGTACGGGCTCATCACGCAGAAGAGGATGACACGAGGGACTACCTATGAACCCGCTGAACCGTAGTCCGAAGTGATATTGGAACGCTGGCGTGCCGATACTCTCATTTGAAGAGGTAACGGTATATTCCGGCGAAGGTGATACCGGCAGCGCTCATTATGGTGAGTATATCCCTGACAGCTGGGGACACCAATCCCTGAGAATCAGCAGTGTCCGATTCAGGATCAGATTCCGTCTGTGGTCTCATTTCGGTGGTCTCTATCTGGGAATCCGTCTCTCTGGGCGTGGCTTTGGTCGTGGCAGGGGGATTCTCTTCAGTAGCCTGTTCAGTCGGATTATAGCGAGGAAGCAGTTCGAGTGAATCCGTGATCGCGGCTCCCAAGACTCGATCACTGTCAGTCCTGATCGAGATCTCTTGCCCCCGCTCACCCGGAATCCTGTATTCCTCAGGGACATCCGAATCGATAACCGGCGAGAGCGTCGTATTCCATCCACTCTCCGGTTCAACAGTCTTTGAGACCTCCAGAACTCTGTAACAGGAATTCCCACGCTCGCTGGCCTCCTCTGGAGTATTCACACACAACTTATACTCAAGGGTGACCTCAACGGTCTCTGAGGAGGGGTTCCGGTAGTCGATTGATGCCGTAAACGATTGTCCGATCCGGACTGAATCCGGGAACGCCGCATCTTCGATTTCAATATTCTGTCTTTCGGTATCCGCCGAAACCGGGGGAGCCAACACACTAGAACCGAGAATTCCTAGTAGAATTTGTCTACGGGATGGCATTGCACTTATTCTATGTGCTCTATTGTTGCTGCATAGTTTTTATCAATAGAGGAGAGTTTCCATAGACTCCAATTAGTCAGCCTTCGACGATTGCGACGGCCTCGACCTCAACGAGGAGCTCAGGCCTGATCAGCCGGCTCACTTCGAGCATACTCGTCGCCGGGCGGATCTCGCCGAAGTACTCGCCGTGCGCCTCGCCGATCGCCTCCCAGTCGTCGATGTCGGTGACGAACATCCTGGTCCGGACGACGTCTTCCAGTGATGCATCGGCCTCTACGAGCGCGTCCTCGACGTTGGCGAGCGCCTGTTTGGTCTGCTCGTACGGATCGCCCTCGCCGACGACGTCGCCGTCCTCGTCGGTTGCGGTCGTACCGGAGACGTGGATCTGGGAGCCGGCTCTGATCGCGCGGGAGTAGCCGACGTGTGATTCCCACTCGGTGCCGGAGGAGATTCGGCGGCGTTCCATACGTACTGGCTACGTGGGAGTGTGAAACCCGTTTCGGGGACTCGTTCGGGCCTCAGAACACCTGCTGAAGCGGCCCCGCGTTCTGGACCGTCTCGTGCGTCTCTCGGACCTGCTCGAAAGAGAGACATCGCAGGTCGCTGTTTCCGGACTTCTCGAGGACGTACTGGAACGTCGGACGGTCGATCTCCTGTCGGACTTTGTCCTTGTCGTCCTCGCTTGCGACGATGTGCATCTCGACGGCGATGTTCGGGACCTTCACCACGAAGTCAGTCATTCTCGTACTCGCTTTGGATGCTTTCGACGATGGTTTAGGATAAAACAAGTCAATATGTCTTAATTATCCGGCTGTGCCTCCACAAGCGACCAAAGACTGGCTCGCCATTCTGGTCCAGAAAGCGCAAGAGCGAGAGATCTACGTAGACACAGACATTGAGGGGCGAATCTTCCATTTCCATCTCGGAGAGAATCCTAGTGTTATCGGGAAGGTCCGATCTTCACGCGGTCGTGCAGTGGAATCGTCACGGTGCGAACCTCTCCGGTATCGGGATTCGTGTACTTCAGACCCGCGTGGCTCCCGCGCTGGCGGTCCTTACGGTGGTTGAACGAGGTCAGGACGCTGACGATCTCCTGACCGGCGAAGTCTCGCGGCGGGCCGTTTATCCATCGAACCAGGGGGCGTCCGCCTCGGGCGCGTCCGTGTCGGCCTCGCGAGCCTCCTTCGTCAACTCGACCGCTTCATCGAGGTTCGCGAGCGCTTCCTCGCGCGTTTCGCCCTGGCTGGCGACGTTCGTCTCCTCGTCGATCGCCGACCAGCCGCCTTCGTCCTCCTCGATCAGACGAATTTCCCGGCCAGTGCTCATACTTCTCGGTAGCGGGCAGTTCGGGATAAGCGCTCTGTCGCTACTACTCGGACAGCTCCTGCGGGTACCGGAAGGGCGCGATCATCCGCGACCTGAACGGCAAGGCTCCGAAGGAGATCGTCAGTGAGCGGATGGACGTCACCGAGGCGATCATCGACAAGCACTACGACAAGCGCACTTCCCGGGAGAAGATGGAGGTTCGTCGCCGGCCGCTTCGGGAGTGGGAGAATGGTAGAAACCGCCGAAGCAGGCTCTAAAGTCCCGGAATTCCAAATCCCAGCGAGTCCACCCCTTCCTGGCCTTCTCACGAAGGCTTCGCTTCTTCGCTAGAGAGTGCCCTACTCCGCTTCGTCCGTCGTTTCGCCGGCGTCTGTCGCGTCCTCGTCTGCTTTCTCGGCTTCGTCTGTCGCGTCCTCGTCTGCTTTCTCGGCTTCGTCAGTCTCGTCGGCGGTTCCGATCTCGATGCTGGTGCCGTGCTCCTCATCAGCGGTGCCGTCGGGTGCATCATCAGCATCGTCGTGCTCGTCGGTGACCGCCTCTTCGTCGCGCTCGTCGTCCGCGCCCGTCGAGATTGTGACGGGATCGACGTCCATACTCGGATCCGGCCGGGCGTCCGTGTTCACGGCCGCACCCACGACGTACCCCGTGGTCCCGCCGACCAATCCGCCGAGTACGGCTCCGCCGACGCCGCCCCTTCGCAGTCCGGCCACCGTTCCGAGGAACCCACCGACGAACGAGGTACCGACCGGGTTCACGTCTGCCTTTTGCACGTCCTGCTCGTGGTCTTGATCCATACCCGAGTGTACGGTCCCCACGTACATATGCTTCTCACCCGAATCGAACTGCTGACAGCCGATGCCGGTCGCAACGGGCTGTCGTCCGGAGCGGGATCTGCGTACTGCCGACTTCTCGAACCCGGATTCGATCGCACCCGCGGACTGACTCCGACACCGGCCGGTGGGCCGTTCTCCCGCCTACGCTCTTTCGCCGAGGGCCTGTGGCGCGGAATCGAGACCGACAGTCACAGACCCGTCCGAAGGACGTCCGTGAGGGCCGTCGCTGCGACGTCAACGTCGTCCTCGTTTTCGACCAACTGGACCGGAGCGTCGGCCTCGACCGCGTACTCGAAGGCCGCCGTCCGGTTGAGGTCCTGTTCGAACTCGATTGCGTGGCGGCTCACATCGTCGTAGTCGCGGTCCGCAGTAGCGCGCCTGCTCAGTATCGTGTCGGGACTGGCCTCGACGAGGACGAACAGGTCCGGGTCTACGTCGTGGAACACGGCGTCCGGCAGGCCCGGGAGGAAGCCCGAATCGGTCCTGACGGCGAGGTGAGTCGTCAACAACACTTTGTTGCTTTCGGCTTTGTCTGCGACGTACTCGCCCGCCCGGCGCTGGAGTCGACGGGTCTCCACGCGAGAGAGCGATGCCAGCTCTGACCGGGATGCTGCGAGCCCCTGCGTCGCGGCCTGTTCCAGCATCGCGTCCCCGAAGTTGATCAGCAGATAGTCGTCGTCGAGGTCCCGGCGCGTCTGTTCGGCCATTGAGGAGAGCCCGACTCCGGGGACACCTGCGAGGAGCGCGACGGCCATCAGAAGGACACCTCCTCGTCTTCTGTCGTCTGCGTCCCTCTGTCGTCGTAGTACTTCCGCCCGATGAATCCCTCGCCGACGAAGGTCAGCAGTTCGTTGTAGAGTTCGTCCGCCGACCGAAACGTCTCTTGCTCACAGTGCTCGAGCACTTCGGCGATGGTCTCTGACTCCCCGTTGGGTGCTTTCAGTTGTTCGTCGCCCAGCGTCTCGATCACAGCGTCGATCGTCGTCGGGAACGTCAACTCGCGCACAAACACGTCCCGAGTCTCAGGTAGTCGCATATCCTGTATTGTGTACAATCGTCTATAGTAATTCCCCCGGGAGACCGAGATGTGCTCACATTCGAATTTACCTCTCCGCGTTCGACCCACTCACCCGGCTTGCCGCGAGCGGGCACTCTTTTCGGGGCCTTCCCGGAAATAACCGACTTCCGCAAACAGAACCACTCGCGAGACGGTCTCCGGGGCGGCTGGCGAGCAAACGGTCGTTTCCGGAAACGACCCAGTCAGTATTTAGTGCCGCTGACCACATCCTCGAAGTGACCGGATGATCCGTGATGCTCGCGTCCTCCGCGCCGGTTTCGTGCCTCGCGAAGTCGAGCATCGCGACGCCGAAGTGAATCACCTCTCGAGCGTCCTCGAACCGATCACCAACGGAGAGCCCGCGGACACCGCCGTCGTGACGGGGCCGAGCGGCGTCGGCAAGACCTGTCTCTCGAAGTTCGTCATCGAACGGCTCAGAGAGGAAGCACTCGACGTCGAAGCGACCTACGTCAACTGCTGGCAGAACTACACCCGATTCCGGGCCCTCTATCAGATTCTCGACGACCTCGGACAGACGATCGACGTCCATCGACAGTCGACCCCCCACGACGAACTCATCGATCGCCTGCAACAGTACGACGAGTCGCGGACCGTCGTCATTCTGGACGAAGCCGACCAGCTCGAAGACCCGGGACTCATCTATCACCTCCACACGATCCCTCAGTTCGCCGTCATCTGCATCGCGAACAACGAGGAAGCGCTGTTCGGACGCGTCGACGACCGCCTCGTGAGTCGGCTCCGTTCCAGCGAGCACGTCCGGATGGACAAATACCACAACGAACAACTGTTCGACATCCTGAACGCGCGGGTCGAGTGGGGAATCGACCAGGGCGTCATCACGGATGACCAACTCTACCGGATCGCTGACGCCGCCGCGGGGGACGCCCGCCTGGCGATCGGGATCCTTCGCACCGCCGCGAGCACGGCCGATCGGGAGAACGCCGATCGGATCACCGACGAGATGCTGCTCGAAGCCGCCGAAGACAGCCGCGCACAGATACGACAGAAGAGCCTCGAATCGCTCACCCCGCACCAACGCGCGGTCTACGACGTCCTCCGTGAACGCGGCCCGCTGAGTCCCGGTGAGATTCACGACCGCTATGCCGACGCCGTCGACGACCCGCGGACCCAGCGAACCGTTCGGACGTACCTCTCGAAGATGACCCAGTACAATCTGCTCGAAGCCGCGGGCTCCAGTCGCGACAGAACGTACTCGGTCGTCGATTCGCCCGCCACGTCGGCCACCGAGTAACACCCGCTCCCTGCCGTTCCCGAACCGGCGTCCAGCCCGTGGTGGCCCTGAGGCGTCAGTGCAGCCGCTCCTGTCCGATCCACCCCAACGTAGCGCTTCACAGGCGCGTCTCGTGAGTGAGCCGCGGACGGACCGCGCTGATCCGGCCGGTCGATCCCGTCGCAGGACGGTCGGCGATTCCGGAACCGGCCTCGGAAGACCGACATCGGCGGCCGTATCGACACGCTGTGGCCAGTGAACCAGACGAACTCGCTTCCCGGCAGTTCTCGGAAACGGCACGCCGTTACTTATCGGCCTCTCGTGTGTCTGCGGAGATATGCCTCATCACCGACACACCGGGTCGACTGACGGAGATGCAATGCGGGTCAATCGCCCCACTCGGGCCGCGGCCCGGAATCAGGACCTCGTGGATCGAGCCGATCCGGCCACCGACGCGTCGCTTCTGCCTACGCTGGAGGAGGGGCTGGTCCTCGTAGACATCGAGCAGTCGCGCGGGGTGCCGGTCCTCCAGTCGCTCGTCTTGGATCACTTGCTCCTCAACGAGGGACCTGCGTTCTGGGTCGACGCCCGGGGCTTCGCGACGACGACCGGTCTCGCGCGGATCGCTCCCAGTCTGCGACTGCTCGATCGCATCCACGTCGCGCGCGGCTTTACGCCGTATCAGCACTACGGCGCGGTGTGTGATCTCTCGGACGCAGTGAACCGGACCGTTCGTGCGGCGCCGTCGGCGACGCCATCGCTCGTCGTCGCTCCAGCCCTCGACGCCCCGTACCGCGATGCGGATACCCTCTCGGACCCGCAGGCGTCGACGCTTCACGCACGGACGCTCGCCCGGTTGACTGCGTACGCGAAGGCCTACGACGTCCCCGTGTTGCTGACGCGGACCACCACCGACAAGTTCTCCGCGGCAATCGAAGCCGCGGCGGCGCAGCAGCTGACGTGTACGGAAACGCGTCTCGGGCCGCGGTTCGTGGGCGACGCGTTCGAGACGCTCGTCTACCCCGTCGGGGGCGGATCGTCGTTCCAGACGACGTTCGCCTACTGGCGGCAACTGCTCGGCATCCGCGCCGCACAGGTCGAATTGGAGGCGGTCCCGGACGACACAGCGTCCCGACCAGCGGTCACGGTCGGATCGGGAGTCACCGCGGAGGGTGAACGAACCTCGTTCACGGCCGCACCGCTCCAGGATGCGTGGATCGACGCGGCCCACGCGGGGGGCCGGTAGGATGGGACGAACGAACCCGACGTATCGAGACGCACTGCGCGCGATCGAGGACCGCTGGGCGACCTTCCGGCGAGCGCTCCGGAGCCGCGACCACCCCCGGTTCGACCAATTGTTCGCGTACGCCCGTGCGCACGCCGACGCGAGCGGGTTGCTGAACCATCAGAATCCGCTCTTTCCCGCCCTCCTCAGCGTCGACCTCGAGCAGGAACGGCGGCTCGACGAACTCGAAGCACGGCTCGATGAACTCGAAGCCACGGTAGACGGACACGAGCCGTCAGCACCGGACGACGACGCTGGGGCCGGCGGATGACGTTCACGATCGATTTCTTAGACGACGGCCGGGTTCTGCACTGGACCGCGACTGAAGACGGTGCCACCGCCACTGTCGACGCGGCGTACACCCCCCGATTCTTCGTCGCCAGTCGTGACCCGGCGGCTGCGCCCGACCTGACACCGCTGCAGTCGTTCTACGAGCGCCACCCGGACGTCGTCGAGACAGCGATCGTCACCCGACGACCCGGGTTCCGCCGCGATCCCGAGCCCGTCCTCGCTGTCGACGTCGAACACATCGACCGAGTGCCGACGATCGCGCGGCAAGCACGGCAGCATCCGGCGTTCCCACTCGGCGATCTCGCGTGTTTCAACGTGGATCTCTCTCCGGAGTTCCGATACTGTCTGGAGACCGGGATCGATCCGACGCCCGCCGCGGAACTCCACACGCTCCGCTTGAGCGTCCCCGCGACTGCGACCGAGGGGGAGCCCTACGAAGCGGTGACACTCGACGAGCGGCGGATCGAGGGCGATCCGACGGAGATTCTGCCGGCGATACAGGCCGCGATCGACCGCCGCGACCCCGACGTCCTCGTCTGTTCGAGTAGTCAGGTCGTCCCGACGCTGTACGAGATGGCGTCGAACGCCGGGTTCGCGGACTTCAACCTGAGTCGGTGGCCCGACGTCGACTATCAGCAACTCGCGAGTCGGTCTACGTACGCCAGCTACGGTCGTGTCGGGCACTCTCCGGCCCGATACAACGTCCCTGGTCGGGCGATCATCGACGAGTCGAACACCTTCTTCTACGGAGAGACGAACCTCGATGGGGTCCTCGATCTCGTCTCGCGGTCGCGCAAGCCCCTCCAAGAGCTCGCGTGGGCGTCGATCGGCAACGTCCTCACCGCCATCCAGATCCGCGAAGCACACGACCGGGACGTACTGGTCCCGTGGAACTCCTGGCGTCACGAGTTCTACAAACCGATGGGGACGCTCCACGATGCGGACCGCGGTGGGTTCATCTTCGCGCCCGACGTCGGCGTCCACGACGACGTTTACGAACTCGACTTCTCCAGCCTCTATCCGAACATCATCTGCACGCGAAACGTCTCGCCGGACGTGATCCGGTGTGACTGTCACCGCGACCGCGAGGACGTCCCCGAACTGGACTACGCGATCTGTGACGATCGGGGCTACCTCGTCGACGTGCTCAACCCGATCATCGACGCCCGCGACGAGATCAAAGCCCAGATCGATCGTGAGAGGGCGCGTGCGGACCCCGACGCCGATCGGCTCCGGGAACTCGGCGGGCGCTCGGACGCGCTGAAGTGGATTCTCGTCGCGTGCTTCGGGTATCAGGGCTTCAGCAACGCGAAGTTCGGCCGCATCGAGTGCCACGAGGCGATCAACGCCTACGCCCGGGAGATCCTCCTGACGGCGAAAGAGCGACTCGAGGCGGGCGGCTGGCGCGTCCTGCACGGCATTGTCGATTCGATCTGGGTGACGCCGGATCCGACGACCGACGAACCGGCGGACCTCGAAACGCTCGCCGGGGCGATCACGGACGCCGTCGACATCCGACTCGAATACGAAGCGCACTACGAGTGGGTCGCCTTCGTCCCGCAGCGAGAGCGTCAGGCGGGCGCACTGACGAAGTACTTCGGCAAGGTCGCCGGCCGGGACGAGTGTAAGATCCGCGGGATCGAGGCACGGCAGCGATCGACCCCCGCGTTCGTGGAAGCGACACAGCGAGCGTGTATCGACCGCTTCGCCGAGACGCGCGATCCGGATGCCGTCCTGACGGTACTCGACACAGCCGTCTCGAAGCTGTATGCAGGCGACCTCGATCCGCAGCGGCTCGTCGAGCGGAACCGGGTCGCAAAGCCACTCGAGGCGTACTCGCAGAACACCCAAAACGTGGCCGCACTCGAACGGGCGGCCGAACAGGACCTGTCCGTCCACCCGGGACAGGACGTCGCCTACGTCGTCGTCGACGACGAGAAGACTTCCCGAGACCGAGTCGCGCTCGCTCGCGAGGATCCCGACTCGTACGATCCCGCGTACTACGAAACCCAACTCCTCAGAGCGGTCGAGAGCGTGCTCGCACCCCTCGGCTGGGACCGAGAACGCATTCGGCGAGAGCGCAGCGACGGTCGCACACCGGAACTCTCCGCCTTCGACGACGGACGACTGACGGATTCGACGCGCTGAACTGACTTCCTCGAGACGCGGTTGCCCCGCAGACATCCCATCCGGCCAAGCGGCCGGACGACGCGTAGGGGTGCTCACTCGGACCTACAGCGTTACCGTCTCACCCCCGACTAGTAATTCATCCTATATGTGTGGGCGGTAGATTTTGCGTGGACAGGACGCTGGGAAGCGCGGGAGTTACCGGTGAATCCGGCCGTGAAGATGACGTTAGAAAGTTGATAACTATACGACGGATGAGTGTTCGTGGCGCGAAGGGTTTTGTTGCTCGCGGCTTGTGTTATTGTATGTCATCCGAAATCTGCGTGCTCCACGTCGACGACGACCGGAGTTTCGGGCAACTGGTCGCAGATTTCTTCGCGCACACGGCTGCGGACATACGCGTCCTCACCGAAACGAGTGCCGGAGCGGGCCTCGAACGACTCCACGAGGCGGACGATATCGACTGTATCGTCAGCGACTACGATATGCCGGGGCGAAACGGGATCGAGTTCCTGGACGCCGTTCGAGACGAGTTCCCCGACCTGCCGTTCATTCTGTGCACGGGGAAGGGAAGTGAAGAAGTCGCTAGCGAGGCGATCTCGAAGGGGGCGACCGACTACCTGCAGAAAGGAGGCGGCAGCGAACAGTACGAACTCCTCGCAAACCGGGTACGCAACGCTGTCGAACAGTACCGATCGCAGCACCGCGCTGAGGAACACGAACGGATCACCCGCGTCATCCGCGACCTGAACCGCGCTCTCGTGTACGCCGATTCCGTCAACGAAATCGAGCACGAGGTCTGCACAGTGCTGAGCGACGCCGATCCGTACGTCACGGCCTGCATCGCAGGTGTGGACCCCGACACGATGCGGGTCGAACCCCGGACCTGGGCCGGTGACGATGCGGGGTACTTCGAGGAGCTGGCGATGTACGTCGACGAGGAGTCCCCGGGGCGGCACGCTCCCGGCGGAGTCGCCTATCACGACCGGATGATCGCCATCTCACAGAACATCCCCGAGGACTCCGAATACGCGCCGTGGCAGGAGGCGGCGGTCACACGTGGTTTTCTGTCCCTGATCGTCGTCCCGCTGGCGTACAACGGCGACCTCTACGGGCTTCTGGCGGTCTTCGCGGACCGCTCGTTTGCGTTCGACGACACCGAGAAATCCCTGTTTCGGGAACTCGGTGACGATATCGCTCACGCGATGCACGCGAAAGAGATGCGGACCGAGTTGCAGACGACAGCCTCGCGTCTCGAAGCGCTCTTCGAACGCTCACCGGATATGATCAACGTCCACGACACCGACGGAACCGTGATCAGGTCGAACCCACAACTCTGCCAGCAGACGGGGTATACCGAGGACCAACTCGTCGGGATGAAAGTGTGGGACTTCGACCGGAACCTCGACCCAGCGGCTGCGCACTCACTTTGGGACGGGATGGACGCCGGTGACAGCCTCAGAGTGGAAAGCGAGTACCAGCGAACCGACGGCTCCACGTTTCCGGTCGAGGTCCACATCCGGCGGCTGAACATCGGGGGCGAGGACCGATTCGTCGCAATCAGCCGAGACATCACCGAGCGAAAGCAGCACGAACAGGAATTACAGCGAACCGAACGTCGGTTTCGAGCGATCCTCGAGGACCCGAACATCCTCGCGGGCGTGCTCGATACTGACGGGACGCTCCTCTCACAGAACAAGACGGCCTTGCAGTACATCGATGCCGGTCTCGGAGACGTCGAGGGCGAGCCCTTCTGGGAGACGCCGTGGTGGCCGGCGGAGATGCGACCGACGATCAAAGACAACATCGAACGGGCGGCCGCCGGTGAGTACGTCGAGTACGAGGCCGATCTCACGAAACCTGACGGCGAACGGTACAGTGTCGAAGGCGTCATCCGACCGGTCACCGACGACGCGGGTGCAGTCGTGTCGCTCATCGTTTCCGCCCGCGACGTCACCGACCGGACCGTTCGCGAAAAGCGCCTCGAAGCCATCCTGGAGGATACGACAGCGCCGCTGTTTATGAAAGACCGAGACGGGGAGTACCTGCTGGTGAACGAGGGGTTCAAGCAGTTGTTTGGCTTAGCGGACGTGACGGTGCGCGGCCAGACGGACGCCGAACTCCTCTCGCCGGCGGTGGCCGACGCGGTGCGAGAGAACGACCGTGAGGTCCTCCGGACTGGTGAACCGATCGAGAGAGAAGAACAGATCGCCGTCGAGGGCGAACAGCGCACGTTTCTGAGCTCGAAGACCCCCGTCTACGATATCGGCACCGAATCCGATCCGGCGGATCCCGTGGCCGTGCTCGGCGTCGCCACCGACATCACCGAACAGAAGCAGCGCGAACAGCGACTCAAACGGCAAAACGAACGGTTCGACGAGCTCGCGAGCGTCGTCTCCCACGACTTACAGACGCCACTCGCGACGGCCCGTGGACGGGCTGAACTCGCCGTGGAAACGGGAGACACCGAGCAGATGGCGCAGGCACTGAACGCGATCGAACGCGTCGACCGGTTACGCGAGGGCTTAGTCACCACACTCCGAACGAAAGAGATCGTCAGCGAGACCGACGTGGTCGACGTCGAACGGATCGGGCGGGACATCTGGACGACGACTCAACCGTCGGATGCGGCCACACTCGAGGTGTCCGATACACCCACTGTCGAAGCCGATCCAGCCGCACTTCGACGACTCCTCGAAAACCTCTTTTCGAACGCGGTCGAGCACGGAAGCGAAGCAGTCACCGTCCGAATCGGGGCCATCGACGGCGGATTTTTCGTCGAGGACGACGGGCCGGGCATCCCCGAACAAGAGCGAGAGAACGTGTTTACTCCCGGCTACTCGACGAAGCGTGGCGGTACCGGCGTCGGACTGGCCAGCGTTCGACAGATCGTCGTCGCGCACGACTGGGAGATCCGTATCACCGACGGCACAGCGGGCGGCGCACGGTTCGAGATCACTCGTACCGACGTCGACAGTGAGTCGTCCTCCTGAACTCTCGGGCCCCGTGTCGCTCCTCCTCGGGCGTCGCGTTCGCCCGCGCTCGACGGGAACGATGAACGGCACACGCCCGCGGACCCGGCGTTCCTCGAAACGGTGGCGATTCGGTCGGTCTTGCCGAAGCGACCGCGGCAGATCACCGCGCCGTCCTCGATGACCCGCCATCCGTCGCGCGGTGGATTTTTGTCGCTCGTCGGGAATCCACTCGGTATGTTCCTCGTTTTCGGGGTCTACTTGCTCCTGTGGGCCTTCGTCGCTGGATCGATCGTCGTGACCTTCACCGCTGCCCCGTCGGGCGGACTCGTCGATACGCTGTTCCGGGCCCCCGGTCAGTTCTACCTCGAGACCGTGCTGACGCTCCGGCAGTTCGCGCTCTTGACGACCCTCCCGGTGCGGTGGACCGACATCGGCTACGCGGCGCTGTCGGTGGTGCCGCTCGGGATCCACTTCTTCATCACTAGCGTCGGCATCGACGTGGCCGCCGAACAGTACTGGAAGGACTCCGACGCCGGCATCCACTTCCTGCTCGTCGGGGTCGTGATCGCCGTCCTCGTCATCTTCGGCGCCGTGCTGCTTGAACTGGGCGCGCAACTGCTCGTCCTCTCGCTCCTCGCAATCGGTGTCGCGCTCCTGACGCTCGCGTTCGCGGCAGTCTTCATCGCGTCGTGACCGGCCTCAGTTCAGCGAACTCGACCTGTCGGCGTCCTGGGGTGGCCGCGGACGGCTGGTCCGATCGTCCGGGTCGGTCCGCAGATACTTGGCGAACAGATCTGCAATCCGCGTGTACGCGTCGACGACGGTCTCGCGCTGCGTGAATCCGTGGCCCGCGTCGGCGTATCGCTGCAGTTCGTATCGCTTGCCGTGTGCGTCGAGTTCGGCAGCGAGCTGCTCGGACTGTGAGATCGGCACGCGCTCGTCTGCCTCGCCGTGCAGTAACAGCAGCGGTGCGTCGATATCCGGCACGTCTTCGATGGGGCTCGCGTGGGTGAACTCGGCGAGATCCGTCGCGGGGAGGCCGAGTTCACGCCTGACGACGCGCCAGCCGATCTCGTCTGTGTCGTCGACGAACGTCTCGTAGTCGTACACGCCTGCGAGTGCTGCGCCGGCCGCGAACCGGTCAGACGCGGCGAGTGCCTTCACCGTCAGCTGTCCGCCGGCACTGCCGCCGACGATGCCGGCCCGACTGCCGTCGATCGGTCCGTACTCGCCGTCGAGGTGTTCGACCGCGGTCACCACGTCTGCGACGTCGCCGCGGCCACGGCGGTGGTTGTCGCCGTCCCGAAAGGCACGGCCGAAGCCCTCTGACCCGCGGTAGTTCGGTTTGACGACAGCGTAGCCGAGCGCGGAGAAATACTGTGCGCGGACGTCGAAGCCCGGTTCGTCGACGGCGGTCGGCCCCCCGTGTGGACTGACCACGAGCGGGATCGAATCGGGCGCTGCCGTCTCGATCCCGTCGGGAAGATAGAGGTGAGCCTGGATCTCGGTCTCGTCCACGGACTCGTACCGGACGCTCTCGGGGACCGTGAGCCGCTCCTCGAATCCCACCCCGTCAGTCCGGTGGATCGACTCTCCGGCCGTTACGTTCCGGACGTCCAGCGGTCGCGTCGGTGTGCTACGCGTGCCGAGGAGTTCGCCGTCCCGCCACGCGGGCGGCTGTCGCGCCGCCGGGCCGCTCGACGCCTGCTCGGGTTCGCCCTCGACCGGGACGATGTACCACTGTGACGCTCCGTTCGCGGAGACGGCCGTTGCGACCCGGTCGCCTGTCGCGTCCCACGTCGGGACCCCGGCTTCGACCCCGTCTTCGACGAACAACGCCTCTCGGTCGCGTCCCGGGCCGTCGAGATACAGTCCTTTGCAACCGCTCGCTTCGTGGACGAACGCGAACTCGTCCGTCCCGGGCCTGGGGCGTGGGCCGAACGCCAACACCCCGGGTTCGGCGTACAGCACTTTGAGCGCTCCGCTCCGGGAGACACGGACGATCTCGGATTCGTTATCGAACGTATCCCAGTGCTCGGTTCGAACCGCGAGCATCGTCTCCGTATCCAGCCACTGTGGGTCAGCGTAGACGTACTCGTCGTCGCGGAGGCATTCGAGCGTCGAGCCGTCGGCGCTCACGACGCCCAGCGATCCCGGAGACCAGTAGTCTGTGACGAATGCCAACGCGGATCCGTCCGGCGCGTACCTGGGGTCGCCGTCGGGGGCGTCGTGGGTGGTGAGGCGGCGTTTCTTCCCGGTCGCTACGTCTGCCGTGTGGAGATCTCGATGTCCGGACGTCGTCGCGACGTAGGCGACGCGCGCACCGTCCGAGCGCAGGTCGAACCACGGCGATTCGACCCGATGGCGTCCCCACGGATTTGCGACCACGTCGCCGCCAGTGAGTCGTCGTCCCGGTCCGCCGCCTTCGCTCACCCAGAGCGCGGGGCGACCCGACCGATCCAGGGCATAGACGAGGGGACCCCCATCCGATCCGGACCGGATGAAGGCGTTGTACCCACCGCTGTCCGCGACAGCCAGTTCGGCCAGGAGGTGATCAACCGTGGTGTCTCTCAGGTCCCGCCTGTACATAGCGGGCGCAAGTGGCGGACGGCCCACGAGTCCTTCGGTCTCGGCGCTTCCGGGCGACCGCTCGCGTTGGGGTACAGCGCGACGGGGAACACGGAACTCAAGAGGAGGCTCAGCAGCACGAACCGTCCCGGGAGGGCACCGCCGACCCACCACTCAGCGCCGACGATATCTGGTGGGGCCACCCCACCCAGAGGGTTCTTTCGATACAGACGCCGCTATCGCTCCATAGTCGGCGCAAAAAACCGCTCGACGCGGGACGTTCAGGTGACGGTCACGCGACGTTGAAGCCCTTGTCGCGGAGGAAGTCCTCGACGCGACCGGTGTGGTTCCCCTGCAGTTCGATGGCGCCGTCCTCGACTGTGCCACCGCAGGCGAACTTCGACTTCAGATCCGAGGACAGACTGTCCATATCGACGTCCTTGGGGTCGAACCCTTCGATGACCGTTACCTCCTTTCCGTAGCGGCGCTCGTCGATGCGGATGGTGATCTCCTGGGACTCTTTGGCGACGTCCTCGCAGACGCAGAGTTCCTCAGGGAGTCCGCACGTCGAGCAGACTTCCGACATTACAGCCCGAATCTACAAGATGGGGATATTAAACAGTATCGGGACCCCGCGTCGGTTGCACAGCCGCCGGGGTCGGTTCGGGTCACGGTGAGCCGGTCTCGCCGGCTGCCTCCGATCCTCTCCGCTCGGTGCCTCCCGATCAATCACCGGAGGCGTCGCACGAGCGGCGTCGCAGACCTGACCACCCGATCGGCGATCGCGACCGCCTCGGCGGCCTCCTCGCGGTCGACCCCCGAGCCGTACCGCGCCTGCTCGTACAACTGCCCGACGCGGGCGACGTCCGTGCGGTGTGGGTACGCGTCCGGCACCGACTGGAGGTACGACCGCGGCGTCTCTCCCGGTCGACGGGATCGGTACTCGCCGTCGAGTGCGGTCGCGATCCGCCGGTATGCGGTCTCGACGTCGGAGGCTGGATCCCGTCGTCGCTGGTGCTGGGCGGAGAGCAGGCGAATGGCTCGCTCGCCACGCCGCGTTCGCCGAGCGCCGGCCGCGACGCCGACGAGCGCCGCCGCGCCGATCAGCAGCGTCCGTCGCGAGGGAAGCCTGGGGAGCGAGATCGGAACCGAGTCGTCGACGGCGGTTTCGGCGGCCCCTCCCGGGCCGGAGCCCGGCGTCACGTTCACCGCCTCGGCGCTTGGCGTCCGGTTCCCCGCCGTCGCCCCCGCCGGAAGCTCGGGCGTCCCCGCCGTGGCTCCCGAGGGCGGTCCGACGGTCCCGTTCGATCCGTTGATGTCGACGCTGGGCTCGCCGCTCTGCCGCGCTTCGGTGACCCTGGTGTTCTCGGCTGCCAGACGCGGTTCGGCCGGTGTGGGATCGAAGCGGATCCACCCGACCTCCGGGAAGTAGACCTCTACCCAGGCGTGGGAGTTGAGCCCGCGGACGACGCGCTCGTCGTCGCCGACGGACTCACCGGGGGTGTAGCCGGTGACGAAGCGCGCCGGCACGCCCTCCGAGCGGAGCATCACGACCATCGCGGTCGCGTAGTAGGTGCAGTAGCCCGATTCGCGCTCGAAGAGGAAGGTGTCGGCGACGTCGCCGCTCGGCGCGGGCACGTCGAGCGAGTACTCCTTGTTCGCTTCGAGGTACCGCTCGATCGCGACCGCCTTCTCGTAGGGCGTCTCCGCGTCCCGGGTGACGTTCGCCGCGCGGTCGCGGACGCGCTGGGTCGTACTCTCCGGTAGTTGGAGGTACGCGTCGGTCACCCGATCCGGGTAGTCGGTTCCGGCCCGACGGAGCCGCTCGGCGTCCGCGTCGGGTACCTGACTCCGGACCGCGTAGGTCTCGCCGGCTTCGAGCGTCCGCCGTGGCCGGAGCGATCCCTGCGGCGTCACCACCGCCGCTTCGGCGATTGCGCCGCGGAGCGCCGTGGGGCGCCACGCCGCGGGCAGGATCGAAATGGCGTCTCTGGCTGTCACGGTCTGTTCGAGCGTCGTGGACGGCCCGGGCGGTCCCGACAACTGACCTCGGTAGGGGGCGGTCGATCCGGTCCGCACCCACCCGCTGCTCGTGTACCGGTCGTACGTGGCCGTCTTCCAGTAGGCGCGCCGGTCGCTCTCGACGGTGAACCGCACCGAGGGCGACAGCCGGATCTCCCCGACGATCTCGACCCGGTCCTGGGCGTCGATGAGGTTCGCCTCGACGGTCGGAGAGCCGCGGTCCGGGAGGATCGGCGCACTCGCCGCGCCCGGCACGACCGACAGCGTCGCCGACGCGACGATCATCGCCGCGAGGACGACGACGAGCGTGTCGAGGCCGTCGAACTCGATCCGGTGTCGATCGACCGTCGCCGCGGCGACGGTCGCGGTCGCACCGAGCACCCCCACGAGCGTCGTCACGCCGTCGGCGTCACCCGTGAGCACCACGAGCGCGAGCGCGCCCCCACCAGCGACCGTCGCGGCGACGTAGCGCCGCCTGACCGCGAGGTACCACGAGAGAAACACGGGGCCGGGCACCACCGCTGTCGCCCACACGCCCGCGCCGACGAGCCGGAGGACCGAGAGTCCCGTCAGCAGCGCCAGGGTGTCCGAAAGCGCGCGCTGCGGCGTCAGCAGGCGAAGTTGGCTCTCGGGCAGTGCGAGCAGGTACGCCGCGAATCCGAGGCCGAGGAGCACCGACGCGAAGACCACGGCGACGCGAACGTCGACGTACCGACCCACGAGGAGCGCCAACCCGAACGACGCGGCGACGACCAGGGCGAACTGCCGAGCGCCGCCGACCACGCCGGCGGCGTGTCCCAGGACGCTCGCGTACGACCAGGTCAACGCCAGCAGGCCGCCGACGGCCAGCGTTCGATGGCCGACGAGGCGGCGCGCCAGCGGGGCGCTCGAGTCTGCGGTGCTCATTCACCTTCCTCCCGTCGGATCGCACTGCTGGCTGCGACCGTCGTGGACGGAGCGTCGTGGTCGTCACCTGTCCTCGGCGCTCTTCCCCGGGCGTCGGCGCGGCCGTGCTCACCCTCGGCGTGTTCGATCAGGTCCTCGAACCGGCGCGTTCGATCGTCGAACCGGACTGTCACCCCGTCTTCGAACGCGACGACGGCCACGTCGACGTCGTCGGTCTCGTCCGGCAGCCGGCCCTCCTCGACGACGGCGAGGTGTTCGAGCAGTCCGCGCGTCCTGTCGGGGCTGGCGGTCGCCTCCCCCGACGGTGTCCGTACCGAGACCGTCGCGCCCTCGCGCACGAGCGCGACCGACACCGTCGCGGCTGCCTCTGCCATCGCATCAGCAGCCGACGCGGCCGGTGCCGCACGGTCGAACACGCCGTCGAAGCGGCCGTCGTCGCTGCGCCCGATCGCCTCCTCGTCCACGCCGGCAGCGACGACGACCTGTTCGGGGTCGGTCTCGGCGGTGAACTCGCGGATCATCAGTTCCCCGCGCTTGGCCGAGGACTTCCAGTGGACGTCACGCTGTGGGTCGCCCCTGACGTACTCCCGAAGCACGTCGAACTCGTCGCGTCGGTTCGCCCGCTCCGACCGAGCGAGTGCCCGGAGCGTCGCCTCGGCGGTCCCAGCGAGCCGCCTCGTACGGGGATACACGACGAGCGTACTGCGACAGTCCAGTTCGATCGCGCGCTCGAACAGCCCGAGGACGTCACTGACCGTGACCGTCACCGGGCCGATCTCGTGGGCACCGCGTCGCAGCCGCGTCACCTCGTACGTGACCGACCCGCCGACTGTGGCGTCACAGACCGCGTCGCTCGCCGCTGTCGTGCCGTTCGCCCCATCGTCGAGATTCGCCGCCTGGGCTTCGGCATCGACCGTCGCCACGCCGTCCGGGAGTCGGTCTCGAACGGTCGCCGGATACGTCCGGGGCGCTTCGAGCCGTAGTTCGATGGTTCCGGTCGTCCCGGGGATGTCGGCGGGTGGAAGCCTCCGCTCGACCGTCGGGGTCGGGGCCCGCCAGACCTGCACGGCCGCAGCAACGAGCGCCACGATGCCCGGGAGGACGACGGCATCGAGCGATCGCGGCCCGAACGTCGCACCCGCGGCGACGCTGGCGACGACGAGCGCGAGGACCGCGTATCCTCGTCGTGTGAGTTGCATCGGTCCTGCTCACTCGACGGCGACGTCTTCGAGCGCGCGCTCTACCACGGTCACGCCGTCGACGTCGCTCTCCGTTCGAATCCTGTGCCCCCAGACCGTCGGCGCCTCCGTCTGGACATCGTCGGGAACGACGTAACTGCGACCGCCGAACACCGCACGCACCTGAGCCGCTCGAACGAGCGCGATCGCCCCCCGTGGACTCGCTCCCAGGCGGGCGTGTTCGCGGGTGTATCTCGCCAACCGCGAGACGTACGCCCGAACGGGCTCGCGGACGGTGACTCCGGAGGCAGTCGCTCTCGCTCGCCTGACGTCGTGGACGCTCGCGACCGGTTCGAGCGACTCGATCGGGTGTTCGCCCGTGAGCCGGCCGAGCAGTTCCGTCTCCTCGTCCTCGCTGGGGTAGCCGAGCCTGATCTTCTTCGCGAACCGGTCGATCTCGGCTACCGGCAGTTCGTACGTCTGCCCCGGTTCGACGTCGTTCTGGGTCGCGATCACGGTGAAGGGGTCCGGCACCGCGTGGGTCCGGCCGTCGACGGTCACCTGTTGTTCGGCCATCACTTCCAGCAACGCGGCCTGGGTCTTCGGCGGCGCGCGGTTGATCTCGTCGCCGAGGACCACGTTCGCGAACACCGGGCCGGGCTGGAACTCGAACTCGCGGGTCTTCTCGTTGAACACGTTCACGCCGGTCACGTCCGACGGGAGGAGATCGGGCGTGAACTGGACGCGATTGAACGAGCCGTCGAGCGACGTCGCCACGGCCCGCGCGAGCATCGTCTTCCCGACGCCGGGGACGTCTTCTAAGAGCAGGTGGCCCCGCGAGAGGAGGGCGACGAGGATGTGCTCGACTGCGTCGCGGTGACCGACGATGACGCGCTCCACGTTGTCGGCGATGCGTGTCGTCAGTTCGGCCGCCTCGTCGACGGCGAGCGGGGAGACCGGGTCCGTCTCCGTCTCGGATCGGGCGTCTGCATCACTCATAGATGGGCAGAGTACGGGGCCGGTGAACCGAACGGGGCCCACGGCACCGTTGTCAATACGTTGTAACTGCCCCGCACACGTAACTTTGCTGGGCCGTCGCGTCCGCGCTGCATCTCGTCGACCGCCGGTCCGAGCCCCGCTCGCCTCGGACGCACTCTCGCGCCTGCTTCCCGTCCGCTTTTGGTCTTCGACGGCCGTCCGGTAGGTATGGAACGCGCCGAGTCCGACACGAGCGAGGCAGGGACCGGGGACGTCGGCGCAGCGTCGCCCGACGAGGAAGCGCCGCGGCCTGAAGGGCCCCCGCGGACGCTGTTGGAGCGCCGCGAGGAGCTCACGCCGATGCTCTCGCAGTATCTCGAACTCTGCGACGATCACCCCGACGCGATCGTCCTCTTCCAGGTCGGTGATTTCTACGAGGCGTTCTGCGAGGCGGCCGAGACGGTCGCGCGGGTCTGTGAGGTGACGCTGACCCAGCGGGAGGACTCGACGGGCACCTACCCGATGGCGGGGATCCCGATCGACAACGCGGCGTCGTATCTCGAATCGCTGCTGGAGGAGGAGTACCGCGTCGCGATCGCCGATCAGGTCGAGGACGCCGAGGAGGCGACCGGGCTGGTCGACCGCGCGGTCACGAACGTCGTCAGCCCGGGGACCGTGGTCGACGACGAACTGCTCGACCGCGCGAGCGCGACGTACCTCGGCGCGGTCGTCGGCGACGGGAGCGCGAGCGACGGCACAGGGGGCGAACACAGCGCGGGCGACGACACAGCGGCGTCGACTGCTCTCGCGACGCTCGACGTCTCGACGGGCGAGTGTCAGGTGACGAGCGCACCCGCCGACCGCGTCCGGACGGAACTCGAACGGCTCGCACCCGCAGAGATACTCGTCGGCCCCGACGCTCCCGTCGATCCCGGGACGTTCGACTTCGAGACGATGGTGACCGAGCGCGACCCGGCGACGTTCGATCTCGATCGGGCCGACACGACGCTTTCGGCGTACGTCGCAGAGCCGACGGCCGTTCTCGACGCGCCGGTCGAGCGCCGAGCGGTCGGAGCCTTGCTCGACTACGCCGAGTACACGCAGGGCGACGACGGCGCGCTCTCGTACGTCTCGCGGATCCGCCGGTACGATCTCCGGGCGTCGCTCCGGGTCGACGGGACGGCGATGCGGAGCTTAGAACTGTTCGACTCCAGGCGGCCGGGTCGCGGCGAGACGCTCTTGGACGCCGTCGATCGGACTGCCTGCGCCCTGGGGCGGCGGACGTTGGAGTCCTGGCTCCGCCGACCGCTCGTGGAGGCGGACCTGATCGAGCGCCGTCACGACGCCGTCGCGGAGTTGCTCGACCGCCCGCTGGTCAGAGAGACCGTCCGTGACTACCTGTCGCAGGTGTACGACATCGAACGCCTCGCCGCCACTGTCTCCCGCGAGCGAGCGAACGCCCGCGACCTCCGGTCGCTGCAGGCGACGCTCGCCGTCGTCCCCGAAATCAAGGCGGCGCTCGAGGACGCGGAATCTGCGGCGCTCTCCGAACTCCGCGCGGACCTGGACGAACTCGCAGACGTCCGCGACCTGATCGACCGGGCGATCGTTCCGGACCCGCCGCAGGAGATCACCGAAGGCGGAGTGATTCGGGACGGCTTCGACGACGAACTCGACGAGATCCGCGCGACCGAGCGAGAGGGCCGGGAGTGGGTCGACTCCCTCGAGACGCGCGAACGCGAGCGGACCGGCATCGACTCCCTCGAAGTCGGCTACAACCAGGTCCACGGGTACTACATCGAGGTGACGAATCCGAACCTCGATCGGGTCCCCGACGACTACACCCGCCGACAGACGCTGAAGAACGCCGAGCGGTTCTACACCCCGGAGTTGAAGCGCCGCGAAGAGGAGATCCTCTCCGCGTCCGAGCGCGCCGACGCCCTCGAGTACGAGACGTTCCGGGCGGTCCGCTCGCGAGTCGCCGAGGAGACCGACCGGCTCCAGTCGCTCGCGGACGCGCTGGCCCGCCTGGACGTCCTGTCAGCGTTCGCCGCCGTCGCCGCCAGCGGGGACTACGTCCGCCCGGAGATGGGCGCGGCGACGCTCCGGATCGACGCGGGCCGACATCCGGTCGTCGAGCGCACGCAGGCGGAGTTCGTCCCGAACGGGATCGACTTCGCGGCGGGGCACGTCGCCGTGATCACCGGGCCGAATATGAGCGGGAAGTCGACGTATATGCGGCAGGTCGCGCTGATCTGCCTGCTCGCACAGGCGGGGAGCTTCGTCCCGGCGGACGCGGCCGAACTCCCGGTCCTGGACCGCCTCTTCACCCGCGTCGGCGCCTCCGACGACATCGCGGGCGGGCAGTCGACGTTTATGCGCGAGATGGCCGAACTCACCGACATCCTCCACGACGCGACCGAGGAGTCGCTGGTCCTCCTCGACGAGGTCGGTCGCGGGACCTCGACGACCGACGGGTTGGCGATCGCCCGGGCCACGACGGAGTTCATTCACGACGAGGTCGGCGCGACGACGCTGTTCGCGACCCACTATCACGACCTGACCGATCTCGCTGCCGACCTGCCGGACGCCTTCAACCTTCACTTCACCGTGAGCAAAGGCGACGAGGGGACGACCGACGCCGCCGATAGCGGGACGGGTGACGCCGACGACACCACGCCGACGGAGAGCCGGGCCGGAGGCGACGCCGGGTCGGGGACCGACGTGACGTTCCTCCACCGCGTCGCCGAGGGGCCCTCGTCGTCGTCCTACGGCGTCGAGGTCGCGGAACTGGCAGGGGTTCCGGATCGGGTCGTCGCTCGCGCACGCGAGTACGTGCGAGCGTCGTCGACGGAGCCGTCGTCCGATTCGCGGAGGGACGACCCCTCGGGCGCCTCACCCTCTGAGGATTCGACCACCGACGCGAGCGGCGCGTCTCCGGACGAGCGCGGGGACACCCTCGCAGCGTACGTCGACGGACTCGACGACGCGTCGAACGGCGACCGCTTCGAACTCGACGGCGACGCCGGACACGGATTCGGCGACGACGAACGCGAGGTTCTCGCGGAACTGCGGGACCTCGACGTCGCGCGGACGACGCCGCTCGAAGCGCTCAACACGCTCGAACGCCTACGCCGGCAACTAGATGAGTGACGAGCGTTCGGACGCGACGGCGCGCGACGCGGCCGTGCGGCGACTGAGCGAGGAGACGGTCGCCAGCGTCGCCGCCGGGGAGGTGATCACTCGGCCGGCCGACGTCGTCGTCGAACTGCTCGAAAACGCCCTCGACGCGGGTGCGTCCCGGGTCGACGTCGCTGTCGCCGGCGACGGTACCGAACGGCTCCGCGTTCGCGACGACGGGCAGGGGATGAGCCGCTCTGACGCCGAAATCGCGGTCGAGCGGCACACGACGAGTAAACTCCGTGAGGACACGGAACTCTCCGCCGTCGAGACACTCGGCTTTCGCGGCGAGGCGCTACCGAGCATCGCCACTGCGGCGACGCTGGAGGTGGTGACGAACGACGGTGGCCCACGCGGGACCCGCGTCGTCGCGGCCGGCGGTCCCGGCGCGGACAGCGTCGAGGCGGTCGGACGCGGGCGCGGGACCACCGTCACCGTCCGGGATCTCTTCGGGTCGACACCGGCGCGCCGGGAGTCACTGGCCGCCTCGCGCACCGAGTTCGCTCGCGTGAGCGACGTGGTCTCGCGGTACGCGCTGATCCGTCCGGACGTCGCCGTTTCGCTCACCCACGACGACTCGGAAGTGTTCTCGACGCCGGGAACGGGCGAATTCGACGACGCACTGCTGGGGGTGTACGACCGCGAGGCTGCGGCCCGGTCGACGGCAATCGATGCCACCACCACGGCCTCCAGTGCCGAGATCGGGGTTCGCGGCGTCCTCGTGCATCCGTCGACCACCCGCGCTCGCCAGGATCACGTCTACGTCGCCGTCGACGGCCGGCCGGTGCGGAACGCCCGACTTCGTCGCGCCGTCGTCGAGGGATACGGCGACCTCCTGCCCGATGACCGCGCCCCGATCGCGGTCGTCTCGGTCTCGCTTCCGACTGCGTGGGCCGATCACAACGTCCACCCGCGGAAGCGGGAGGTCCGACTCCGTGACGCCGAGGCCGTCGCATCGGTGATCGCGTCGACCGTCGGGGATGCGCTCTCGACCGCCGACGTGCGCCACGCCGAGTCGCTCTCGACGGATCTCGACGCGTCGCTGGAACCCCTCGAGGGGGCCGACTCGGACTTCACCGACGTACGCGTGCTCGGGCAGTTCCGCGACCTCTATGTGCTCTGTGAACGCGGTTCCGACCTCCTCGTGGTCGACCAGCACGCGGCGCACGAGCGAGTGAACTACGAGCGGCTCCGAGCGGCCGTCGACGGCGACGTCCCGAGCGTGGCCGTCGACCCGCCCGAGCGCGTTCGGCTGACACCCGCTCAGTCCGCTGCGATCGAACCCCATCGCGACGCCCTCGCTGCGGTTGGATACGACGTCGACTTATTCGGTGAGACGTCGGTCCGCGTTCACTCGGTCCCCGCTCCGCTGGGACGAACGGCCGCCCCCGAGACCGTTCGCGACGCGATCGACGCACTTCGTCACGGCGAGACCCCCGACGACGGCCGCGAGGACCTGCTGAAGGACCTCGCGTGTCATCCCTCGCTGAAGGCGGGGACGGAATTGCCCGACGACGCGGCGACTGAACTCGTCGAACGTCTCGGCGCGTGCGAGAACCCGTACGCGTGCCCGCACGGCCGGCCGACGGTGCTCACGATCGACGAGGCGACGTTCGTCCGTGGGTTCGGCCGACGCGGAACGCGGATGGATCGGTGAGTGCCGCCGGACCGGTCTCTGCTCCCCATCGAATCGCGCCCCTCGCAGCGACGGGATCCGGTAACGATTTGGCTCCGTCGTGAGCAGCGTCGGTCGATGAACGTCGGTCGGAGAGTCGTCGTCCGCTGGATCGGTGGCCCGGTATGAGCTTCGCCGCCTCAGTCACTCAGGAAGCGCGTGCGCTCGTCGGCGACGGCAAAGGCCGGTCGCTCGCTACGATCGCGGGTACCTGGGGGGTCCTCCTCGGAACGCGAATGATCTACCCCGTGCTCCTCCCGTACTTCCGTGAGTCGTACGGACTCAGCCTCACCGTCGCCGGACTCCTGGTGACGATCCTGTGGCTCGGCTCTGCGCTCGGCCAACTTCCCGGTGGCATCCTCGCCGATCGCTACAGCGAGCGCTCGATGATGGTCGCCGGCGCGCTCGTCGTCGCGTTCGCGATCGGGGCGCTCGTTCTCTCCCCGACGGCGCTGGCGTTGTTCGCGGCGACCGCACTGATCGGTGTCGGACAGTCGCTGTATCCGATCGCGCGAATCACGATGCTCGCCGACATCTATCCCGATCGGATCGGGAGCGCGCTCGGCGCCACGATGGCCACGGGCGACCTCGGGCAGACCGTCTTTCCACCGATTGCGAGCGTGCTCGCGGCGGCTATCGCCTGGCAGGCGGGAATCGGATTCGTCGCGCCGCTCCTCGTCGTCGGCGCGGTTGCGCTGTGGGCGGCGCTCCCCGCCCAGGCCGACACCGACGGCGGCATCGACACACTCTCGATGGATACCGCCAGGCACGTTCTGGCCGAACTCAGCCGCGAGAACGTCGTGTTCATCGCGTTCATCCTCTTTCTGTACATCCTCATCTGGCAGGCGTTCACGGGCCTGTATCCGACGTACCTCGTCGAGGAGAAGGGGCTCGCCTCCTCGACGGCGTCGCTGCTGTTCAGTCTCTTCTTCGCGGTCGGTGTCGTGGTCAAGCCGGTGGCCGGGGCGACGTACGATCGCGTCGGACTCCGGTGGTCGCTCGTGGCGGTCCTCTCCGGCCCGGTCGTCGGCTTTGCGGTCCTGCCACTCGTCGAGGGGTTCGCAGCGCTCATCGCCGTCACCGTCGTCGTGAGTCCGATGCTGGGTTCGGGTGCGATCACGCAGTCGTACTTCTCGGACGCGTTCTCCGAAGAGATTCGCGGGACCGGGCTCGGCGTCGTCCGAACCGCAACCGCGACGCTCGGCGCGGCCGGCCCCGTGCTGTTCGGACTGCTTGCCGATCGCGGGTACTTCGACGAGGGCTACTGGCTCCTCAGCGGCGTGGTGCTCGTCGTCGTGCTGTTGACGCTCCGACTTCCGTCCGAGTGATCGATCGACGACGCCGGCCGCGACCTACCACTCTTTGCAGTCGACGCACACTGCTCCCTCGGAACCGGTGGCGATCCACAGCCGTTCGACGACCGTCTCACAGTGCGGACACTCGACACCCGACGGCTCCCAGCGATACGTCGCCGTCGCCGGCTCGGCCTCCGCTGGGTCGACGGCTTGCCGTTCGCCGTCGGTCGCGGTTTCGTCACCGACAGCCTCGCTGGCCGCGGTTTCGTCACCGACAGCGTCGTCGGTCGCGGTCTCCTCGCCCGTCGTCCGACCGTCCGCGTCGCCGCCGGTGTCGCCGTCTGCGTCGCGGCGCTCCGTGGACTCCTCCGCGCCGCGGTGATCCGTGGATCCCTCTGTCTCCTCGGAATCGGACTCGCTGTCGTCCGGTGGGCCCCCATCGTCGGCACCGACGAACTCCTCGAGCGATCGGTCCCGGCCCTCTCGACTCATAGTCGTCTCGAGTCGCGGCGCGGACTTAGCGCTGGTGGACCCCGCGTGTGGCGCTCGATGGCGAACAGCCGGCACGTGACCCCGATCCGTGCCCACGCCGACGTGCCGGACTCCCGCTGTCCGACGTGGGACTGCTACTACGTCACGGGGGTGTTGGCCTCGGGTTCGTATATAAACGCTCGCGCTGGATCTCGACAGAATGGAAACGTACTCGGTGCCCGGCCGACAGGTCCGGATATGACCGCGCCGTTCTTCGAGCGACTGGCAGACCGAATCGAGCGGGTCGACAGCGTCGTCTCGGTCGGACTCGACGCCGACCGCTCGCGACTTCCGGACCACCTCGCGGAAAAGGACCTCCCGCAGTGGGCGTTCAACCGCCGTATCATCGACGAGACGCACGAACACGCCGCCTGTTACAAGCCGAACGCGGCGTTCTACGAGGACGCCGAAGGGTGGCGAGCGCTCCGCGAGACGATCGCGTACGCACACGGCAAAGACGTCCCCGTCCTCCTCGACGCGAAGCGCGCCGATATCGGCAACACCACGCGGCAGTACGCGCAGTTGCTGGACGAAGTCGACGCCATCACCGTGAATCCGTATATGGGCCGAGACTCGCTGCAGCCGTTCTTGGACCGCGAAGACAAGGGCGTCTTCGTCCTCTGTCGCACCTCCAACCCGGGCGGTGCGGATCTGCAGGACCTCGAACTCGACTCCGGAGAGGCAGTCTACGAACGGGTCGCCGCCCTCGCTGACCTGTGGAACGAACACGGGAACGTCGGGTTAGTCGTCGGCGCGACCGCGCCGGACGAACTGGAGTCGATCCGCGCGCAGGTCCCCGACCTCCCGTTTCTCGTGCCCGGCATCGGCGCTCAGGGTGGCGACGCAGAGGCGGCCGTCGAGCACGGCTTGGCCGAACTGGACGGAGCGGGCGACCCTGGCGACGGAGACTCGTCGGCGGACCGGACGTCGTCCGGGGTCGGTGTCGGACTCGTCAACTCCTCGCGCGGGATCATCTTCGCCGGCGAGGACGAGGGCGAGGCGTTCGCGAAGACTGCCGGGAACGCGGCGCGGCGGCTGAAGCGGCGGCTGAATCAGTACCGAAACGACGACGCGTGAGGTCGGGCGAGACGGTTCGGCTCACCGGAACTCCGGAACGTCCTCGTCGCTCTCGGCGAAGACGTCGTCGCGCCCCTGGGGATCGGCGCAGTGGACGCAGAGGCCACGGTCCTGCTCGAAGTGCACCGAACAGACGGCGGCCCCGCAGCGGTGACACACGTACTCGGCCTCGCGCTGTTCGCACACCTGACAGACGCCGGTCACGCTCATACCGCAGCGTTGCGGGCGCGCCCACTTGAGTCGCGGGGGCGCCCCGGCCACCGGGACGAGCAACGCTCTTTGTCCCCGCGGCCGATGAACGAATATGGGCATTACGCTGTACGCGCTCGACGGTTGTCCGTACTGTGAGACAGTCCACGACGCGCTGCGCGATCACGACATCGACTACGAGACGAAGTGGGTCGAGGGACTGCACTCCGAACGCGACGAGGTCAAGCGCGTGAGCGGCCAGCGCGCGGTCCCCGTCCTCATCGACGAGGAGCGCGGCGTCACGATGAACGAGAGCGAGAACATCCGCCAGTACGTCGAACAGACTCTGGCGGACGCACGCCAATGAAGATCTACACCGGCCGCGGCGACGAGGGAATGACGGACCTCCGGGATATGTCCCGCGTCTCGAAGACGAGTCCCCGGATCGAGGCCTACGGCACCGTCGACGAGGCGAACGCCCTGATCGGCACTGCCCGACCCACGGGCTACGACGACATCGACGACGTCCTCGCACGCGTCCAGAACCACCTCCACATCGTCCAGGCGGACTTCGCCAATCCGGCGCCCGACGACGACGATCCCGCCGTGGAAACCGTCCACGTCGAGGAACTCGAGGACGCGATCGACGAGGCCGACGAGGAACTCGATCCGCTCGAATCGTTCATCCTCCCCGGTGGGAGCGAGGTGGGGGCGACGCTCCACCACGCACGAGCGGTCGTCCGGCGGGCCGAACGCCGTGCAGTCGACCTCGCGGCCGACGATCCGGTGAACGGCGAAGCCATCCGATACCTCAACCGTCTCTCGGACGCGCTGTTCGTCCTGGGCCGACTCGTCAACGCCCGTGAGGGCGTGCCCGAGGAGTCGCCGACGTACTGATCGTCGCGAAAGACGCCGAAGAAGAACGCTTAAGTCCGGCCACGGGGAAGGGCCGATGCACGGGTCGGTGGTCTAGTCCGGTTATGACGGCTCCTTCACACGGAGCAGGCCGGCGGTTCGAATCCGCCCCGACCCACTCGTTTTCCTGACACGTATGAAGGAACTGAAGAGACCCCTGATTACTATCGGATCCCGACAGGTCGTTGCGCTCCTCGGCAGGCAGCGTCCCGTCGTCGACGCTCACTCTCCCCCACCGAACGAAACCCGCCCGGCACGCCACTCCCAGGCCACCTCGATGCTCAACCACGCGACGAGCCACAGCAACAACAACGCGAACGCGATCGCAGTCGATGAGAGCATCTGGAGCGATTCCGCCGCGCCCGCCAGCGCGGGATACACTGCGACACCCGTCACGAGCATCACGACGAACCCGATTAGACTGCAGGTGTAGTGCTCGATCGGAGTGACAGTGTCCGAATCGGGGACCTCCCGTGACTCTGGGTCCTCACGATGCTGTCCGCCTCCCTGAATCGGTTCATATATGCGCCCCCACATACGACAACGTACACCATACTTCGTGATAAATATTGCCGCGGTTCTCGCCAGGTGACGACGAGGGGCTCAAGCCTTCGACAGTCGCGGACGGCGGAGTTATGCCCGTCGCGTTCCGAACGAGGTGTATGCCAATGAAGGGCGGCGAGACGGACGGGTATCGAGAGATCGACCGCTGGGACCGTGGCGTCGGGTGGATCGCCTACCCCGACGAACAGATGCAGCGTGCGAGCCACGCGCTGGTCGGCGACGAGGGCGGCGTCTGGGTGATCGACCCGGTCGATGCGCCCGACCTCGACGAACTGCTGGCCGAGTTCGGTGACGTCGCGGGCGTCGTCCTCGGGCTCGATCGACACAAGCGCGACGCCGCGGCGGTCGCGACGCGCCACGAGGTGCCCGTCTATCTCCCGCGGTGGATGTCGGACGTCGAACGCGAACTCGATGCCCCGGTCGAGCGCTACGGCAGCGAGCTCGGCGATTCGGGCTTCGAGCCGGTCAAGATCCGCGACTCGAGTCTTCCCCGGTGGCAGGAAGTCGGGCTGGTCCACCGCGAGGACGGCACGCTGCTGGTCCCGGAAGCCGTCGGGACCGCGTCGTTCTTCTGTGCGCCCGGCGAGCGACTCGGCGTCCATCCGGTTCTGCGACCGATCCCGCCGCGGAGAGCGCTCACGCGGTACGATCCCGACCGGATCCTCGTGGGGCACGGTGCAGGCGTGATGAACGACGCCGCGTCAACGCTGCGGCGGACGCTCGACGACGCGCGGACCAATATGCCGGGTGCCTACGGCCAGATGATCCGCGAACTCCTGTCGTAGACGCCTCGCACCCGCCTCGGACGCGGGCCATCGGTCGCCAGCGTCCGACGGGGTTTTGCTTCTGCCCGCCGTTCGTCCGCTGTGGTGTACATCACCCGCGGGCTCCTCGACGCGCTACTCGAGATGGCCGAGGCCGAAGAGCCGTCGTCCGTCAGTGTCGTGCTCGCGTCGACGCCGGCGGGTGAGTTCGAGAGCGAACTCGCGCTCGACGACGACACGCCGGTGCTGACGCACTTTTATTTCCCCGACGCCAGCGGGTCGGTCGCGGCGGTCTTCGGCGTCGACCTCGGAACTCCAGCGGGTCGCGGCCGCGCGCGGTTCGTCTCACACCCGCAGGGCCCACTCGAGGCCACGCGGGAGGACACCTTCGCCGCTGCGGTCGTCGTCGCAGTGCCCCCGTGGGACCGATCCTCCTGTGCGGCATTCGACCGCAACGACCGCGAACTCGACCTCGACGTTCTCGATTCTGAGCCCCCGCAGGAGACGCTACAGTAGCGGCTGGGACTGATTGCCGACCGCCCGCGTCGCTCTCGCGTCCGGCTCAGCGATCGAGATAGCCGAGATCGGCGAGTTGGGCGGCGATGTCCTCGAACTCCGCTTCGGTGAGTTCGCCCTCGCGCTGGTGCTGGATCACGATGCTCCGGAGGAGGAACCGCACGAGATCGCTCGTACTCGAGAAACTCGTCCCCTCGATCGTGTCGTCGACGCGGTCGGCCAGGTCCTTCGGGATCGAGACGGTGGTGTATTCGGTCATCCCTGGCGAAATGACGCGACCGGGCCACAAAACCCTGCGGACTCGGCGGTTCGCCGGGACGCTGGCTCATCTGCCGGAGCCGGGGGTTTTTCACTCCCCGCGGTCCTAACCCTCCTCAATGGCTGTCAGACCACCGCAGCAGGGCGATGACGAGCCCGACTCTCTGGAGTTCGGCATCGCGGCGCTTACCCCTTACCTCTCCGAGGCGAACCTCACGTTTCCTGCCACTACCGACGAGATCGTCCGGGCGCTCGGCGACCCCGCGATTCCGTACGACGCCAACGGGAACGCGGTTGCGCTCTCGGAGGCCCTTGCGGCTGTGAATCGGAGTCAGTTCGACACGCAACGGGAACTCCTCGACGCGCTGCATCCCGTCCTCGAGGAGTATCGCGAGTCGGGTGGCGGCCTGTTCTCACAGCTCCGGGCGCTGCTTCCGTTCTAGAACCCACCTTTTTCGGCCTCGGGTTCGCTCCGCGAACCGCTCGGCGCAAAAATCTGGATCAAAAAGTGCCGCTCGGCTCGCGTTCGCGAGCCTCGCGGTGCGATACGGAGCGACTACTGATTGCTTGTTCTCAGGCGTCTTTTTATTCACGGGCTCCGCATTCTCCCGACTCGACGTCGGAGATACTGCGGTGTCCTATTCGGAGCCGTTTTCCTCTTCGATCTTTTGCAGGGTCTCGCGGTGCAGCGACAGCACCAGGTCGGCGAGGACGCCGAACATCAAGAGCTGGACGCCGACGATGATGCCGAACCCCGACACGACAGCCAGGATCTCGTGCGGGACGCGTACTGTGATCCACTCCACGAGCACGTAGGCGGCGATGATGGCCCCGCTGACGGTCGAGAGCACACCGAGGCTCCCGAAGTAGAACAGCGGATTGTTGGTCTTCGCGCGGCGGTACAGTTCGAGGAAGATGATCCCGCCGTCGCGGATCGGCCGGAGGTTCGTGTCCGAACCGGACGGCCGTGGGAGGTACGAGATGGGCACGACCGTCGTGGGAATCTGGTGCTTCGCGCACTCGACGGCCATCTCCGTCTCGACGCCGAAGCCGTCCGAGGAGAGCGTCATCCGCAGGAACGACTCGCGGGTGAATGCGCGGTAGCCCGAGAGGATGTCCCCGAAGTTCTCGCCGTGGACGAAGGCGAATCCGCGGTTGATGACTCGGTTCCCGAACTGATTGAACCGGGTCATCGCGCCCTCGCGGAGGTCCGCGAAGCGATTGCCGATGACGTGCTCCGCGTCGCCAGCGAGAAGCGGTTCGAGCATCGCCTCCGCGTCCTCGACGCGGTAGGTCCCATCGCCGTCGAGCATCAGTACGTACTCGCGGTCGACGTGGTCGCGGATTCCCTCGCGGACGGCTTGGCCCTTTCCCGATCCCGACTGGTAGACGACGCGCGCACCGTGCTCTGCGGCGACTTCGTCGGTGCCGTCCTCCGAGTGCCCGTCGACGACGAGGATGTCCTCGAAGCCCGCGCTCCGGAAGTCGTCGACGACCCGTCCGATCGTCTCGGCCTCGTTGTAGGTCGGCACGAGGACGCAGACGTCGTCGTACTCCATCATCGGGAGTGGGTCGGGGAGAGGTGAAAGTGGTTCCGGAAACGGTGTGATTCAGGTTCCGGCGGGACCGCTGGGGTTTTTGTACCGGTCGGCGAAGAGGGAGATATGCGAAGAATCGTTCGCGGACTCGTCAGTGCCGTCGCAGCGTTGCTGTCGCTGACAGGGCTTCCGTATGTTATCTATCTCGCTCTCGCGAAAATCTGGGATCCACAGGGCTCACCTGCGGACAAACAGCCCGCTGAACCCACAGTCAGCATCGTCCTGCCGACGTACAACGAGGAGCGGATTGTCGAGAACAAACTTCGGGATATCGTTTCGCTCGACTATCCGATGGACAAGGTTGAGGTCGTCGTCGTTGACTCCAGCGACGACGAAACTCGAACGGTGATTCGGGAGTTCTTCGCGAACCGACAGACGCCCGATTTGACGCTCCTTGAAGAGGACGAGCGTCGTGGGCTCGCGCCGGCTCTGAACGATGCCTACGCCGCGGCGTCGAATGAGATGGTCGTCAAGACCGACTGCGATTCGAAGCTTGCGGCCGATGCGCTTCGAGAAGCTGCGGCGAACTTGGCCGATCCAGATGTCGGTGCCGTAACCGGTCGGAATGTCGACGTGCTGGGCGGCAGCGAGGTTGAGGAGGGCTATCGAGACGTGCAAGCGACGATTCAGACGCTGGAGTCACATCTCGACTCGACGCTCATCTTCCACGGGCCCTTCTCGGCGTTCGAGAACGAGGAGATCGTACCGATTGATCCGGATTCGATCGCCGACGATACCGAACTCGCGCTGAAGATCCGAAAGAGTGGGAAGCGGGTCGTGTTTGACCCCGAAATTCGGTACAAGGAGGCGTCGCACTCGGCGTTCGGCAAGCGTCGGACACAGAAGGATCGCCGCGCGATGGGGCTGATTCGGCTATTGCTTCGGAACCGCGGGATACTGGGCCGGTACGGGCTGTATGGTGGAGTCGTGTTGCCGTTCAACTGGTGGTTTATGTTGGTGTCGCCGTGGCTGTTGGCTGCGAGTCTGGGGCTAGCGACGGTTACTGGGATACTCCTCACGGGGCCGCTGGGGTTCGTGGTGCCCGCGTCTGCTGGGGCGTTCACCTTCCTCGGTTCGCGGGATAGGCTGGGGCCACTGCAGTCCGTGTATGCCGTGTTCGACACGCAGGTGTCTCTGGTCTTCGCTGCGGTAAAATTGTGGCGCGGTGGGGGTTCTGCGGTGTGGGACGTCGATGATGAACTGCGAGACGCATTCGAATAAAGAACCCAATCTGGGAGTCAGAATGAAAAATACTGTCACTGACCTATTTGATGAATGTGATAGTGCTGTCAGAGTGACCACACCACTCTGTGGATGGTTGTATCTGACCCAGCTGATGGATATGTCTTCTATCTGGGAAGACGGTCTAATCAAATAAAAGTCAAATAAGCGATTATATTTAATTATCAGTGCCTCAAATATAGACTATCCAACAGTGCACCAGTATATCGATAAACTTAGAACTGAACTGATCTAACCACTATTGGTGAAAACTGCAGTCGTTCACGATGGGACAATTCATCCAGGTGGTGCTGTTCGTGTCGTCATTGAAGCTGCACGAGCGCTTGATGCAGATCTTTTTGTAGGCTTTTCTGGGATGGATCGAGAGTGGTGGTCGAGACGAGTTCCAAACAACGTGAAGATTCTCCGGTCCACTTCGCGAGATAGTACTTTTAATAGTATTCGAACTGCCCTGTCGATGCTAAAGCTTGATATTCGCGAGTACGACTGCGTACTTACTAGTGGCCCTGCGACGAAATTCTTCCAACCATACGATGATCAACTCCGTATTCATTATCTTCACCATCCGCCTCTATCGTCGCTGTGGTTCACAGGTGGCCTGTTTGATTACACGGTCAAGACTATAGATCGGGTCGAGACATTATCTATCCCGCACATACTCGCAAACAGCGAACTGACGTCAACACGAGCGTTCCGTCACTATAACCGCGAAGTGGATCGTATCCTCTCCCCACCGGTGGATGTCGAAAAATATTCTACCGATTCCAACCGCGTTGAGGGTCAAGTAGTAATGGTCGGACGACTTGAAGATAGAAAACGGACTACGCTCGCTGTTGAGGCGATGCGTCATATCCCGGATTACACACTTAAATTAATCGGCGATGGGCCGCTTCGTAAGAAAGTCGAAAGAGATTCGCCCTCGAATGTCGATATACTCGGATATGTGGATGATGATACATTACGGTGTACGGTTCAAAAAAGCGTTGCAGGGATATTCTTGGCTGAACGTGAAGATTTCGGAATTACCCCAATTGAGTACCTCGCGGCGGGGACACCGGTTGTCGGTGTTGACGAACCGAATACGAACAACCAGATCAGCAGAGAAACTGGCGTACTCGTTGATCCAGAACCGAGTGCTGTCGCGAACGGAATACGAGACGCTATCGAGCAGGATTGGAACCGAAGTCGGCTCCGGAAAACTGCAGAGCAATTCGGAGCAGAGCGGTTTCGGACTGAGCTGCAGGAGTTTGTTGAAGTGGCGTATATTTAAGTAGACGTGGTGAGGCTTCTGTTACTAAGATGGCCCGACAGAGTCTGAAGTTCCGCCCTCAACCAGTTCTCCTCTACTACGACCCACATCCCGTTCATAAGAGGATGGCGTCATATGTCGGTGCCGAATTAATTCAGTGTGAAACCGGAAGCCCGATATCTCGGATCCAATCCGGCCGTAATCGAGACTTCGGCGAACGTCCTGTTATTGTTGAGGGTGGCGTTCCCCTTGCTGAGGGAGCAGTCGTGAAAATATTGGGTCGGTGTGGTCCTCTCATCGCACTAGGGGCAGATTCGACATACCACGACCTTATTAATCCAATGCCGAGTAGAACCCGAACAAGTCGGTTAGCACACCGTATCTCTCAGCGGTTTATTGACGGGACGCTTGCTGTAAGTGAACGTATCGCGACGATAGCCGAACAGTATACCAGCGGGCCGGTGCGGGTCACACATCCATTCGTCAAATCTGACCGGTACGACAGACTCAAATCTATCGACCCGTCGCTCGATACAACGCGGATCCTCTGTGTCGGGAAATATCGCGAAAAGAATGGTCAGGACCGGTTGATTGAGGCGCTTTCCCTGACCGAAACGGAGACAACTGTTGATTTTGTCGGACCAGATACGGAAGAAATCGAAGAGACCGAACAAATCAAAACCTACGGATTCGTGACTGAAGACCGTCTAATTGAATTATTTGAATCTGCGTCTTTACTCGTGTTCCCAGCCTCAGTTGGAGCCTTTCCGGTTGCGACTCTCGAAGGATTCTGTGCGGGTCTTCCGGTCCTTACTACGCATACAGTCGGGACCGCCACCCTCGCCAGGGGTGTCTCAGGGAGGCTTGTTGTCAACCCTACTCCTGCTGCCCTAGCGCAAGGGATCGATTGGTACTTTGGCCTTCCAGTTGCTCGGCGTGAGGAGCTCGGTCGGCGGGCACATAACTACGGGTCAGGCTTCGATGAGCCGTCGAGACTGGAGGCGTTTGCGTTCGAGTTACGGAATCTTCTTGAGGACATAGAGTACGAAGTAACCATCGTCAATGACTGATAAACCGAACATCGTTCTTGTATCGTGGGATAGTGTCCGTGCGGATCACGTCTCAAGGTACGGATACGGGCGTGAAACAACCCCTACGCTGGATAAATTAGCCGATAGGGGACTGGTGTTTCACAACGCACAGGTACCCGCCGTTGGAACCCCAGCCAGCTTTACTGGAATGTTCTCAGGGAAGCACGCGACCGGGAGTATGGAATATCCGAATCCGGAGCATTGGCGGACAGCGAACGAAGGGCGGACCCTTCTCCCGGAATTACTTCAAAAGGAAGGATACCATACTGGTGGATTTCACTTCAACGCGTTAGTCAGTTCTTCATTCGGTTGGAATCGCGGCTGGGACATTTATGAAGACCACCTCTGGGACTCTGACGACAGCACGGAATCAGGATTGAAAAAACGGGTGTATGATCTTCTCCAACGATTTGATCTGGCGAACTTTGTCGTTGATCTCAAACGGACCGCTGTGGGTGCGACGCCACCACATTGGGAGCAGATGTGGAACGACATCGCCGCATTCATTGAGAACGCACCTGAACCGTTCTTTTTGTGGGTTCTCTTAATCGACACGCACCATCCGTGGTACGCTCCTCCAGAGCACCATCACTGGGATCAACCGGGGATCCGCGAGACGTATGCTTGGAACTACGCGATGCGTCGATATCGAGATCTCGTTGGGGAACGTCGACCTGCCATCGTCAACGCCTACGATAACACAATTCGATACGCAGACGTGTTCCTTGATCGGCTGACAAAGAAACTTGAGGTGGAAGGGTATGGCCGATCTCCACTAATTATTCACAGCGACCACGGCGATGAACTCGGCGAACACGCGAATTACGGCCACAGACCACTAATGTATGATACCGTGACTCGCGTCCCATTAGTAATGACAAATGTCGGTGAAACCGGTCACATCGACGGTCCGACCTCACTGTTAGACCTCGGAAGCACGATCCTTGATCTCGCTGACACCGACCACCGTCCGGGTAATCGATCATCTCTGCTTGACGGCGAACGTACCGACCGAGACTACGTCACCGTACAAAACGTGATGAAAGACGGGGATCGGATGGCTGCTGTCGTTGGTGAGGAATGGAAAGTGCTGTATCATCCTGAAGGGAACTGGGGTGCGAAGCCGTTCCCCGAGGAGAGTTGGGAGGCGTATTACCGAACTGAAGATCCGATGGAGCGTGAGGATCGGTGGGGAGAACACCCCACTGAACTTGAGGATCAGCTCATCGAATTGTTAAACGAAGAAGTTCACAACGTCGAAAGTGGGAGTGAAAAAGTGGACGAACACACCGAAGAGCGACTTCGAGAGCTCGGATATATTGAATGATATGAGTTTGACAGAGAAATTAGCGTACGCAGCCGACGAATTTCGGGAAAATTATAAAGATCCGATGTGGTGGCGGCATCGGGTAGGCCACAGAGTCAACGGGACATTTCAGGTAAACATCTACCCTAGACGTAGCGGCTCAACGTACGTCTCTGAAGCCGACTGGGATCTGTTGATTGTTCTCGATGGATGCCGAGCAGACCTGTTTGAGGAGGTGGTAGATACTGATCGGTTCGACAGCTATCGACGAGTGAAGAGCCCGGGAAGCAAAACTCCAGAATGGGCTCGACAGAACTTCGGTAACGGAGAGTTCGGAGATACGGTCTACATCGCTTCGAACGGACAGGTCTCAAAGGCGATTGATCCAACATTTCACCGGATGATTGAGGTTTGGCAGTCTACCGATGGCGTCCCGTATCCCGAAGACATCTCAGAGGCTGCACGGGTTGCCAGTCGCGACTACCCCAACAAACGGATTGTCGCTCACTATCTCCAACCTCATCGGCCTTTCATCGTTTCGGAGGATCGCTTCAGCGAAGGATTCACCGACAATCCTTGGCAAGCACTAGCAGTCGGAAATGTTGATTGTGAAACCGTGTGGGATCTTTATCGTCGAAATTTAGAGGCTGTCATCGAACATGCGTTCGATCTAGCAGAGAAGATTCCCGGTCGAGCCATCGTTACTTCCGACCACGGAAATCTATTGGGAGAGCGTACATATCCAGTCTTCATTCGATTGTATGGTCATCCCGGTGGTGTCCGTCACCCCGGACTTGTAGACGTCCCGTGGGGTGTGATCGAGTCTGATAACCGTCCTGAAATCCAAAGCGAAGAAATCGGTGAGGTGACAAAAAAAGAAGAGGCAGTCCGAGATCATCTCGCCGATTTAGGATACTTCTGATTCTTCTGTAGTCATTTCCACGATCGACCAGGACGTGGGTTCGAGAACCTAGACACGAGTTTTCTCCCGACTCGGGAACCGAGAAGGCTCATCAGTAGTGTAGCATAGCTCTCTGCGTTGGACGGATCGTAACGGATAGCCTTTAGAAGTGATCGCTGTGCACGCCAAACTTCTCCGTGTTCGAGTGAATCCTTCCCATACATATAATATGCATCCCCAAGTTTGCGGTCTTGAAGCGATGCAAGAAATGGGTACAACTCTACTGCTTTTTCCGCAATATACTTGCGTTCTTCGAACATCCGCTCGTAATTACCGCTGGTATTATCACCGTGATACCGTTTCTCCAAGAGCAGTTCGTCCAAATACTGAATATCACATTCATCGGCGAGCCTTAACCATATGTCGTGGTCACAGTTGATATGTAGATTCTCATCAAACCGATGTCCAGCGATAGCTTCGCGCCGGACTGTCACTGACTGAATACATATGAAGTTTCCCAAGAACAGTTCCCGTATGAATCGTTCATTATTGGTCTGTTCTGGCGGGCGTTCACTTCGTCTGATCCCAGTTCGGTTCCCTTGCTCATCAATGTGGTACACGTTTGAGTGAAGAATATCTGCACCCATTTTTTCGATAATAGCCAGTTGACGTTCAAGCTTCTCGGGGAGCCAGCGGTCATCTTGTCCAATGAAGGCAAAGTATTCGCCCGAACCCTCTTCAAGACCAGTATTCCGGGCACCTGCATACCCTCTGTTTTCCTGTCGAATGCAGGTGACGCGATCATCATCAGTATATTCTTTGAGAACTTCGATAGTCCCATCCGTAGATCCATCATCGATCAGGAGGAGTTCGAGATCGGTCAATGTCTGATTGAGGACGCTCTCAATGCTCTCTCGGAGCCATCGCTCTTTACGTGTTGTCGATACCGCATTGTAGCAGGGAATACTTACACTGACTCGTGTCATCGTAGGATGATTTCAATACTCATTTTTCCACCCAGGGATTGAATCGTTCGGTATTTCACTCTCTCACCCCCAAAGGAATAAACAATTTCTTTCCTGAGCTAGCCTATAGATCGGATCCGGAACACCTCTTCATCACAGTCGGTTGTCTTAGAGCGACTCGCCTCCCTAAACACATATACGATCATAATATGACTGGAGTCTTGATTTAATTGGAACTTGTTGAATCGCCGGACTGAGTAACTGAGATCGGCCAATCTTGGGGTTTGAACGTCGTCTTGTGGATTGAGAGAGAAAGCAACCTTTTCTGAAGTGTACCGAACTTGTCAACCACGTTTTGAGGAGCTAGACGAACCCGACACTACCGTCCGGAGCAACGGGTTCTCGGAAGCGTTCTAGATTGCGATGCATATACATCGTATCGATGCGAAAGAAACCTACTGCAGTCCGGAAACATTGCTGGAACGGACGCCATCATTCGAGATACGCTAGGTTTAGATTACAAGGACGTTCCAGACTGATCAACGCCCTGTGAGTGATATCAAGACTTGAGCTTGATGCTCTGACAACTGCTTCTCGCATATTTGGTAGTGATATCAAATATCTCTGGTTATGCAGCTATCGACAGCACGTTCTTCGAGCGTCGCTAAGGCAGTTCTTATGCGTGTCCAGAAAAGGTCACACACTCGACAAGCTGAAAAGAGACGTTATTGATTGCTATAAATCATCAGGTAGATATCAATATTAACCATAGGATAGGAAAACGTACGGCATCCAGATCGCTCGGCGTAACTCCGGCGACTACAACTCTTGCTGAGGACAAGGGCTGAGACTCGCAGAAATAGCGCGAGTATCTTCGTTCTCATCGACGGGTCGTGTTTAGTTTGGAGCATTGAGCCAGGCGGCAAATGCTTGGAGCCAATTTTCGGCGGTTTGCGGCTCAACGTGGCTGAAACAGTTGGAGAACGACGAGGTGCGACGCTTGAGTTCTCGAAAGATTCGCTCGATGGCATTCCGATTTCCATTCCGTTCGGTTTGAAATCGGAGTGAAGCTCTGGCCAGCGCAGTTTGGAGGTGTTGAGCGCCATCGACCAGAAACACTGCGGATTCGACATCGTGTTTCTCGCGCAGTTCACGGAGAAAGATCTCGGTCAATGCGGTCGTCGTCGTTGAAAACAGCCGCAGATGCAGGAGAT
>NZ_FNPB01000002.1 GCF_900107195.1 Halobellus clavatus | reverse complement strand
TGTTTTCAACGACGACGACCGCATTGACCGAGATCTTTCTGCGTGAACTGCGCGAGAAACACGATGTCGAATCCGCAGTGTTTCTGGTCGATGGCGCTCAACACCTCCAAACTGCGCTGGCCAGAGCTTCACTCCGATTTCAAACCGAACGGAATGGAAATCGGAATGCCATCGAGCGAATCTTTCGAGAACTCAAGCGTCGCACCTCGTCGTTCTCCAACTGTTTCAGCCACGTTGAGCCGCAAACCGCCGAAAATTGGCTCCAAGCATTTGCCGCCTGGCTCAATGCTCCAAACTAAACACGACCCTCCGGCCGGCACCCGGACTTTTGTCCGACCGACGCCAACGACATCGTATGGATGGAACCGCGATCGACCACGTGAAACTGCGGATTCCGGCCGACGGGATCGAGACCGCACTGGCGTTCTACCGGGACGCGCTCGGGTTCGGAATCGACGGAATGGACCTGTACGAGTCGGGCGAAAAGCCGTTCTTTTCCGTCCGGCTGGCACCCGGCGCAGTCGTGCATCTCGAACCCGACGAGGCGTTCGCCGCGCCGACCCAGACCGCGTACGACCACATCGCCGTCCGCGTCGACGACGACATCGAGGGCATCGAGGCCACCCTGGCGGACGCGGGGATCGAGATCGACCGCCGGCTGGACCCGCTCGGCGCGACGGGCGTCGCCCCGGCCGTCTACGTCACCGATCCGTTCGGCTACCTGCTCGAACTGAAGGCCGAGCGGGAGTAGCACCACTGCGGTCCACACCGAACGGTTTTTTTCGGCGCTCCCCCGTGCTCTACGCAGTCGATGCGATCGAAGGTCCCCACTCCACTCACCGGAACGCGCGCCGGCGCGACGCTCGTGCTCGTCGGCGTCGTGCTGTTCCTCTCCTCGCTCCTCGTCGGCGCGGCGCTCGCGCCGAGCGTCGGCGGCGCAGACGACGGCGAGGCGAGACGGACACTCGTCGGGTCCCAAGGCGGCGGCCCCGGCCTCCACGAAGCCGGGTCGGTCTACCTGCTCGACGGCCGCCAGACCGAGTGGCGGGCCGGGGAGACAGACAGCTACTTCGACGTCACGATGCTGGAGAACGGGAGCGTGATGGCCGGCTTCATGGACAGCGGCTACGAGGAGTGCGGCCCCTACGAGTCGCCCTGTACTCACACCGGCTTCCGGATCATCGAACCGAACGCCGACAGCGGCGCGGGCCCCGAAGTCGTCTCGGAGTACTCGTTCCCCGTACGGACGCGAGCGAACAGCGAGGTCCACGACGTCGAGCGGCTCGACTCCGGCGAGTTCCTCGTGACCGACATGGAGTACGAGCGGATCTTCACCGTCGAGGACGGCGAGATCACCTGGCAGTGGAACGCGAGCGAGCGGTACGACGCGCCCGCGGACCCGACTCGGACCGACTGGCTCCACATCAACGACGTCGACGTCATCTCGGAGGATCGCTACCTGGTCTCGGTCCGGAACGCCCACCAGCTCGTGATCGTCGAGCGCGGCGAGGGCGTCGTCGAGGTGATCAACGCGGACGACGGCCGGACCGACGGCGGGAGCCCGAATCCGAAGGGCGACCCGACGGTACTCAGACAGCAGCACAACCCGCAGTGGCTCGGGAACGGAACCGTCCTGGTCGCCGACAGCCACAACGACCGGATCGTCGAACTGCGGCGGAACGAGAGCGGCTCGTGGAACGTGGCCTGGGCCGTCGACCGCGCCGAGGGCGTGCCGTTCAGTTGGCCGCGCGACGCCGACCGACTCCCGAACGGGAACACGCTGGTCACCGACTCGCTGAACAAGCGCGTCGTCGAGATCAATCGCACGGGGGCGACCGTGTGGAGCTACGCCACGCCACAGGTTCCCTACGAGGCCGAGCGCCTGCCCGCCGGGGAGACGGTCGGCGGGGTCGCCTACGCGGATGGTGGCGAGACGACGGTCGACGAGCGCCGCAACCTTCCCGTCCTGTCGTTCCTGCTGCTGCTCTTACAGACTGGACTCCAGACGCCGTTCTGGTTCACCGAGGCGCACGTCGCCGTCGCGCTCGTCTCGCTCGGATTCGTGCTGGGTGGCAGCGGGATCGCCCTTCGCGGGCGACTGCGAGGCTGACTGAGCGGCGGGCTTCGAGCAGTCCGATGGCCGTGACGCGGCCACGACCCACCGAATCCACCCCAGCACTTCTTGGGTGCGAGACCGAGAACCGAGTATGGTCGATCCAGACGCATCCGCACCCGGTACCGCAGCGGACCCCGACGACGGCCTGGCGTGGACGACGACCGGGAGCGAACTCGATTACACCTGCCCCGGATTCGACGTCCGCCGAGACGACGTAGTCCTGCCCGACGGCACCGAGACCGACTTCCACTACGTGGACGAGCCGCCCGCGGTCGTGGTGCTGCCCTTCACCGACGACGGCGACGTCGTCGTGATCGAGGAGTGGCGGCAGGCCGTCGGCCGGGTCAACCGCGGGCTCCCCGCCGGGACGGCCGAACCGGACGACGAGGATCTGGACGCCGTCGCCAGACGAGAACTCCGTGAGGAGACCGGCCACGAGGCGGCGAGCGTCCGGCACCTGTTCTCCGCTGAGCCGGCTAACGGCCTCCTCGACAGCGTCCACCACTACTACCTCGCCCGTGGGTGCACAGCGAGCGCCGAGCAGGAACTCGATTTCAACGAGAGCATCCGGGTCGACACTATCGACTACGACGACCTGCTGGCGGCGGCGCTCGACGGCGAGCTCCGCGACGGGCGGACCGTCCTCGCGCTCACCCGGTACGAACTCGCTGCGCGCTGGGAACGCTCGTAGACACGGTCACACAGAGCGAAGGATTTTGACGGCGCAGTACGTATCTCGTGTGTGTCCTCCGAATTCGATTCCGTCAACGAAGCGGGCGGCTCGGTCTCGGGCGATGCCGTCCGCGACGTGCTCCGCGCGCTCCTCGCCGCGGTCGTCCTCTCAGTCGTCGGCATCGTGGCCGGCGGATTGCTCGTCGTCGCCGCGGCCCTCGTGCTCGGCGTCGCCGGCGTCCAGGTGACGCCGCTTCTGAGCATCGTGCTCTCGCTGGTCCTCGCGACGGGGTTCGGCTTCGGCGGCGTCGCGCTCGCGTACCTGCGATACCGCGGCATCGGAGCCGATTACGTCGGCATCGGGGTCCCCTCGCTCCGGGACGTCGCGTCCGTCATCGGGGGCTACGTCGCGGCGATGGGCTTTCTGGTGATCGCGTCGGTGATCATCAGAACGCTCGGGGCCGAGGCGGCCTCGAACAGCGCCGCCGAGGTCGGACTGCAGAACCCCGAGATACTCCTGCTGTTGATCCCCGCGTCGCTGCTCCTGATCGGTCCCGGCGAGGAGTTGCTCTACCGCGGCGTCGTCCAGAACCGCCTGAGTGAGGCGTTGCCAGCGCCCGCAGCGATCGTCCTCGCGAGTCTGATCTTCGCGTCGATCCACTACTTCTCGCTCACGGGAATGCCGCGAGCGCGACTGGTCAGTATCTCCGTGCTCGTGCTCCCCACGCTCGTGTTCGGGACGGTGTACGAACTCACAGACAACATCCTCGTCCCGGCGCTGATCCACGGCGCGTACAACGCGACGCTGTTCGGGATGCTGTATCTCTCCCTGCCGTACGCCGATTCCGGGCAGCTCCCGCAGACGCTGCTCGCGATCGTCGGGGTCTGATCCGCGGCCGTCACCGCCAAATCGATCCCACTTATATCAGCGTCGGCCCGAAGTAGAGGCCGCCGAGAAGCAGCACCGCGCCGGCCGCCTGAACGAGTCGCCGCCACCGGGTCGGGAGGCCGGACCCACCGCTTTCTGCGTCCGCGTCGCGCTCGGTCGAGACGCCGTCTTCCCCGTACCGACCGTGGCGATTGCCCGGCACGCGGCCGGCGGTATGGACCCGGATGACGGTTCCGGGTGCGACGAGAAACAGCAGGCCGAGCGCGACGCCGAGAACGGCAGCCGCGAGCGTCCGGACGTCGACCATCAGCGGCGGAGGCGCTCGATCCGCTGCTCGATCGGCGGGTGCGTCGCGAAGAGTCGGGCGAGGCCGCGCTCCTCGCCGAAGATACACAGCGCGTTGACCTGCGAATCGACCGCCGATTCGTCGCGTCGCTCGTTGCCGCGACTGATCTTCTCCAGCGCCCGGGCGAGCGGGTCGCCGCCGCCGATGGCGTCAGCGGCGTCGCTGTCGGCGACGTACTCCCGATATCTGGAGATAGCGAAGACGAAGAGCATCACCAGCAACTGCGTGATCTGCCCGACGACGATCGCGAGGAAGAAGTCCGCGATGTCGTTGTCGCCGGTCAGGAGGACGACCCACTGGGCGACGATCGCGACGATCGACGCGACGCCCTGGCCGAGGACCATCATCACCACGTCGCGGTTGCGGATGTGCGCGAGTTCGTGTGCGAGCACGCCCTCGACCTCGTCGTCGTCCAGCCGCGAGAGTAGTTCCTCGCTCACGACGACCGTCCCCGCACCCTTACGACCGACGGCGAAGGCGTTCGGCACGCCCATCTGCGCGATCATCAGACGGGGCTTCTCGATTCCCATCGACCGCGAGAGCGATTCGACGCGGCGGTGGATATGGGGGAAACGGTCTTCGGGGAGCTCCTCCGCACCGACGCTGCGCAGCGCCATCCACTTGCCGATCTTGTACTGGACCCCGACGAAGGCCACGCTGGCGAGAAGGACGAGCCAGATCGACCAGCCGAAGACGCCCATCACGACCACGGCCGCGACGGCGTAGAACGCGAACAGGACCGCACCGACGAATGCCATTCGCGCTTTCAGTCCCAGGTGTCTCATACGGGAACTCCGTTGACTATTCAGACACAAGTACTCCGTGGTCGAAGTCGAGACCGGTGCAGTCCGTCGATTCAGCCCGAGATCGTCGCATGATAGCCGTTCGAGAGACGGATTTCGGAGGGAGACCGTCGCCACGAAGCTTCAAATACCGACGCGAGGCCAGCAACCGTGTGACCTGAGCGTACGCCCGCGTCGGACAGCGGTTGTCCGGCACACCGACGCGGGACTCGGAGACGGTGCCGGCTGTTTGCCCCAGTCCCAGTCGGCGGTCACCGCACCGCCGCGAAAGCGACGATACTTACCCGCCGCTCACGAGTACACCGGTATGCGCGATCACTTCGAGGTCCGCGACGGGGACGCCGCCGGTCGGATCGGTCGGCTGTCCGTCCCTCGGGCGGACGTCACCGTCGAGACGCCGGCGCTGATGCCGGTCGTCAACCCGAATATCCGGACGATCTCACCCGGCCGGATCGAATCGGCGTTCGGTGCCGAGATCCTGATCACGAACTCCTACATCGTCCACAGCACCGACGATCTCCGCGAGCGAGCGCTCGAAGAAGGGCTGCACGACCTGCTCGGATTCGACGGCGCGATCGTCACGGATTCGGGGTCGTTCCAGCTCGCCGAGTACGGTGACATCGACGTGACGACGCGAGAGATCCTCGAATTCCAGCGCGACATCGGCGCGGACGTCGGAACCCCCGTCGACGTCCCGACGCCGCCGGACGTCAGCAGAGAACGCGCCGAACGCGAGTTGGCCACGACAGAGCGGGCGCTCTCGGACGCCGAGTCCGTCGACACTGGGGAGATGCTCGTGAACGCACCGGTCCAGGGGTCGACGTACCCGGAGCTTCGGGAGGCGGCCGGCCGGAACGCGTACGCGACCGATCTGGACGTCTTTCCGGTCGGCGCGGTCGTCCCGCTGATGAACAGCTACCGCTACGCGGACATGATCGACATCGTCGCCGGCGCGAAGCGGGGACTCGGCCGCGACGCCCCCGTCCACCTGTTCGGCGCCGGCCACCCGATGATGTTCGCGCTGGCGGTCGCCGCCGGCTGCGACCTCTTCGACTCGGCGGCGTACGCCATTTACGCGCGCGACGATCGGTACCTCACGGTCCGCGGGACCGAGCACCTCGAGGATCTGGCGTACCTCCCGTGTTCGTGTGCGGTCTGCACGGCGCACGACCCCGACGACCTGCGGGCGTGCCCCGACGAGGAGCGCGAGCGCCTCTTGGCCGAGCACAACCTCCACGTCTCGTTCGCCGAGATCAGGCGCGTGAAGCAGGCGATCCGTTCGGGGAACCTGCTCGAACTGGTCGAGTCGCGGGCGCGTTCGCACCCGGCGATGCTCGACGGCTACCGGGCGCTGCTAGACCACGCCGAGCAGCTGGAACGGGAGGATCCGGCGTCGAAGGGATCGTTCTTCTACCTCTCGGGGGAGTCCGCCCGGCGACCGGAGGTACACCGGCACCACGAGCGAGTGACGCGACTCGACCCGGGCGGCACCGTGTTACTCACCGAGGGCGGGATGCCCTCGGGCGACGTCTACGACGCCGCCTGGCGCGTCGTTCCGCCGTTCGGTCCGTTCCCGCGGGCGCTCTCGGAGACCTATCCCCTCACCGGCGAGGTCCCGGCGCGGACCGACAGACACGCCCGAGAAGCCGCGGCGACGGGCGTCGCGCGACTCGTCGAGGCGAATCCCGAGACCTCGTTCGTCCTCGCACACGACGACTGGCCCGCCTCAGCGCTCTCGCGGGTCCCGGACCGCGTCGAGACCGAACTGGTCCACAGCGGCCGGTAGCGGCGGGCAGGCCTCACCCCTCCTCGGCCGGTGTGACGTCCGCCATTCGGCTGGAGAAGTCCCAAGAGTGGAGTCGCTTGGGCGTCACGCGAATCCGGACCTCCTCGCGGTCGGGAGACAGCAGGTGGGTGGCTAGTTCGTTGTCGGTGCCACCGAGATACCGGTCGAAGAGCGACCGCAGCAGTCGTTTGTCGGTGTCGGTCTCGATGTCGGCGACGCCGCGGCCGCGAACACCGCGATACGGCATCTCGTTCGTCGAGATCTCGAACGAGATCTCCGGGTCGTTCCGGAGGAACGTGACGACGTCCGCGTCGGCGCTCGTCGCGCACAGAATCTCGCGGGAATCGTCCGCGTCGGCGTCGACTGCGGTGCTGTCACCCGCCGCGTCGTCGATGGCGTCGCCGTCGCCCCAGGCGTACCACAGCGAGAGCAGCCACGGATGGCCACCGGGCGTGCGACAGCCGAGACGGACGGGGAACTGGGTCTCGAGGAGAAACTCGTCGAGCCTCGATCGTGACCACGGGCCGGTGACGCGCATACGACCCCAGTTCGGCGGCTGCGGGCAAAAGCGCGCGGGCCGATTCGGGGAGACACTCGAACAGACAGATAATTCACCCTCGGTGTCGCATTCGGGTGTATGACCGACTACTTCGAGGTCCACGGACGGGACGGAGCGGCCCGACTCGGGGAACTTCGGCTCTCCGATCCCCTGCGGACGCCCGCGCTCGTCGACGACAGCGTCGACGACGCCGGGAGTCTCTGGACCGATGACCAGGGCATCCCGAAGGGCTACAGAGAGATCCTGACGGTACTCCCACACCGCGCGTTCCCCGCCGGGACCGACGAACGCGTCCAGGACACCTTCGCTGTCGACTACCCGGACGTCGACTATCCGAGTGCGGTGGTCGTCACCCCCGAGACGGCCGCAGACTACGGCGCCGACGCCTACATCCTCTCTACTGCGCCCGGGTTCGTCGGCCACGCGTCGGCGTTCCGCGAGGAGATCATCGCCGCGCGGGAGGCGCTCCCGGCCGACACGGCGCTGTATCTCTCCGGCGTCGCGACGCCGCGCAACGCCGCCACGCTCGTCTACGCCGGTGTCGACCTCCTCGACGCGAAGCGCGCCCGTGTCAGGGGGTTCGAGGGCTTCTATCTCACCGCCGAAGACGAGTACTTCCTCGAGGACCTCGACGAACTGCCGTGTTCGTGTCCCGCGTGTCGCGGCAAGCGCGTCGACGTCGACCCCGACGCTGACGGGCCCGCCAGCAGCGCCGCGTTCGACCGCGAGGACTGCGCCGATCACAACGAGTACGCCCTGAAGTCTGAATTGGCGACGGTTCGACGGCGGATCCGGGACGGACGACTCCGAGACTACATCGAGGGGCAGGCGCGTCACGACCAGTGGCTCACCGCGGCGTTCCGTGAGTTCGACCAGCAGTACGGCTACATCGAGGAGCGAACGCCGGTCGTCCGCGACACCGAACTCGCGGCGGCGAGCGAAGACAGCCTCCGCCGGGTCGAGATCCAGCGCTTCGCCGAACGGGTCACGAATCGGTACCGGAACCGCTTCTCGAACCCGCTCGTGTTAGTGCCGTGCTCGGCGACGAAGCCCTACAGCGAGTCCCAGAGCCACGCGCAGTTCCACGACGCGATCCAGTACCGCGGCCACCTCGTCTCGATGACGTCGCCCATCGGCGTCGTCCCGATGGAACTCGAACTGACCTATCCCGCACAGCACTACGACACCGTCGTGACCGGGCGGTGGTCCGAAGACGAGAAAGCGTTCGTCGCCGACGTGCTCCGACGCTACCTCGAACGCAACGAGTACCCGCGAGTCATCGCGCACGTGCCGGACGAGGGGTATCGCGACATCTGCGAGCGGGTCGCGGCCGACGTCGACGTCCCGTTCGAGTTCACCGTCGAGGACCATCCGACGACGACCGATTCGATCGCGAACCTGATGTCGACGCTCGACGGCGAACTAAAGTACGGCAAGCGCGAGCGCCAGCACAACACGGTGAAGGCCATCGCGGACTACCAGTTCGGTCCCGGCGCGGGCGACGACCTCTTCGCGGACGTCGACCTGCAGACGACGAGTCGCTACCCCAAACTCCAGGTCCGTGACGGCGACAGCGACGCCGCCGACGGCAACGACGGCGGGGAGCAACTGGCGACGATGGTGCCGCAGTACGGCGTCCTCTCGCTCACCCTCGCGGGAGCGCGCGTCTGGGACGAGTCAGCGGTTCCGACCAAGCGCGTCGAGATCGACGAGTTCGTTCCGCACGGGAGCGTCCTCGCCCCGGGCGTCGTCGACGCCGACGAAGACATTCGCGTCGGCGACGAAGTCGTCGTCGACGGGCCGCGGGCGTTCGGCGTCGGGCGCGCGCGGATGTTCGGCTCGGAGATGGTCGAATCGACACGCGGCGAGGCAGTACAGGTCCGACACGTCGAAGAGCGCGACGGGTAGACGGGCCCTTTTTCACCGTCCGGGCCGGCGCCGGACGTATGGCACCGTCCGTCGCAGCCTGTCAGATCGACATCGCAACCCTCGACGTGGAGTCGAACCTCGCGACCGTCGAGCGGCGCGTCCGCGGCCTGCCCGACGCCGTCGAAGTGGCAGTGTTCCCCGAATACGCGCTCACCGGGTTCGTCGCTGACGGACGTATCGACGACGTCGCACTCGCACGCGACGGGGCGACGGTCGAGCGACTTCGCCGACTCGCCGCCACCGAGGACACGGCCCTGGTCGTCGGGTTCGTCGAGCGCGAGGGAGACAGCCTGTACAACACCGCCGCGTACGTCGACCCCGACGGCGGAACGACGGGCTACCGGAAGCGGCACCTGTGGGAGGGCGAACGAGACGTGCTCGAAGCCGGAGACGACCTCGTAATCGTCGAGACACCCGTCGGGACGGCCGGCCTCCTCACGTGCTACGACCTCAACTTCGTCGGCGACAGCGCGACTCTCGCCGACGAGCGGGTCGACGCCCTGTTCGTCCTCGGTGCGTGGCCCGGGGCGTACAGCGAGAACTGGCGGCTCCTCCTCCGCGCCCGGGCGCTGGACGGCGTCCGCTGGGTCGTCGGCGCGGGGCGCACCGGGCGTCGAGAGGTCGACGACGGCCAAGTGGTCGAGTACGCCGGCCGCTCGCTGGTCGCCCGACCCGACGGCGGGATCCGCGCGGCGCTCGACCGCCGGCCGGACGATTTGGTGGTCGAACTCGATCCCGAGACGGTCGCGGCACAGCGCGAGTTCGTCGGGATCTACGACGAACCGAACGCGTAGTCATCGCCCCGGTTTCGAGTCGAGGCGGACCGCCGTCGGCGACGGCGACTTTTTCACCTGGGCGTCCCTCGGTCGGGGTATGTCAGACGAGACAGACACCGATCGGGAACTCTCTCTCGGCGTCCCGCGGGGCGTCCTCGAATCGCTTCCGGAGGACGGCTCGAACGCCGCCGCGGATATGAAGGAAGCCGTCGCGGGACTGGAGCGCAGTCTGACCGAGGCGATCGACGACGCGGAGTCCGACAGCGAAGCGGCGAGCTACGCTGTCGACGCGATCGAGCACCTCGAAGAGCGGATGGAGACCTACGACGGGTTCATCCCAGAACTCCGAGCGTGGGGGCAGTCGCCGATCTACGCCATCGCCTGGCGCAACCTCTACGCCGAGGTGATCGCGCAACTCTACGAACACGAGTGGCTCGCCGCCCAGATCGACCGCGAGCGGAACTACCGCCTCGTCGAAGACGGCATTCGGTTCGGCGACTGAGAATGATGCCTCTCGTCTCTTACTGCCGAGCGCCGTCGCCGGGGGTGGCGCTCGGCGGTAAAAAGTGAGAGCCATCATTCTCAGACGGGCAGACGCACCCGTTTCGAGGGGTCCACCGCCGCAGGCGGCGAAGTTCGTCACAGATTCGCATCCGACCAGATGAGCCGTCATCGAGTAATCACAGATTCCGAGGGGCGGTCGATCCGGCCCCCGCACAGCCGGGCATCTTTTTTGTCCGGCCCGCTCCAGAGTCGAGTATGACGTTTCAACTGCGGTTCTTCGCCACCTTTCGGGAGGCGGTGGGGACGAAGACGATCACGCGCGAGTACGACGCCGACACCGTCGGTGACGTCCTCGTCGCGCTCGAATCCGAGTTCGAGGGATTGGCGGGCGAGATCCTCGAGGACGGCTCGGTCCGACCGCAGGTGAACGTGCTCCTGAACGGACGGGACGTCGAGCACGAGTCGGGCGTCGAAACCCCGATCGACCCGGACGACACGCTGAGCATCTTCCCGCCCGTCGCGGGCGGCGCGCGGAGGGGCGCGCCGTGAGTACCGAACGGGAGACCCGCGAGCGGTCCTATCGCGGCATCTCGGTCCGTCTGGCGCGCAAGTACCTCGAGAAACTCGGCGGGACCACCGTGGCCGACGACCGGGTCGAGGGCGACGCGTGGGTCGCTACGCTCGCCGACGACGAGGTCTCGATCGGGCCCTCGCTGAAACTGACCGAGGTGACCGTCGTCTTCGAGGGCGACCCGTCCACGCTGGATCCGCTGATCGAGCGCTTCTCGCAGAAGGCGATGCGCGCCGGTGGGTGAGATGGTCGCCGAGGAGTCCTCCGAGGGCGAGCGATCGGAGCGGTCGACGACGATCCCGCTCGACGGCGACGTCATCCAGTACACGGGCGCGACGGCCAGCCTCGCACCCGAGCGGCTCGGGCCGCTGCTCCGCCGCGTCCAGTCGGCGCTCGCCGACCGATCCGAACACTACCGGCGGACCTACGAACGCGTGTACGCGGACGAGTCGCGGTCGGTGTACCTCTGTCCCGAAGGGGAGGTGGCGGAACTCGGCGCGGCGGTGGGACTCACCGACAGCGAGGTCGATGCCGTCAAGCGCGCGCACGGCCAGCAACTCCGCCGGATCGGAACGAAGACCGACCGGCGGGACGAGTTCGAGACGGCGCTGGAGATCCGCGAGGCCGTGGTGATCGGGCACGACGCGGACGAAAGCGCAGACAGAGAACCAGACGAGGGCGCGACCGGCGGCGACGCGGCCCCCGATTCGGAACCGTAACTCAGGATTCTCGGCCCTGTTCTTCGGCGGAGCTCGACCGTTCCTCGACGGCCGTGAAGTACCGCGCGAGGAACGCCGCACGCGAGTCGTCGTCCTCGTCGGCGGCGTCCGTCTCGGAGAACGAGGCCTCACGCTCGAGGTCGATCAGGAGGGATTCGAGGTCGGCGCGGGGCTGGTGACAGAGGTCGCGATAGCACTCCTTACAGAGGTGTTCGAACGTCTTGCCGTGTCGCTCCCAGCGGTTGCCGTGTTTGTCGTACTCGCGGGCCTCAGAGCGCGGGAGCGACGTCCCGCAGGCGATACAGACCACCGTCGTTCCATCCCGGTTGTTCCGGGAACGCCACATACTATCACTCACGCACCACCCTCACTTAGCGTTTTTTCCGCGAGCGAGCGTCGGCGTCGGACGGGCGTCAGCCCTCCGGCGGACGCCGTCTCGGGGCAGGTCGTGTCGCGCCATTTATCGGCCGGCGCGCCGTGCGACCGGATATGCAGGTCAAGTCCAGACACCACCTCCGTGCCGACGAGATCGACGACCTGGAGACGGAGATCGAATCGCGGACGGGCGTCGAACTCGACGGTGACACCTACGAGATGGTCGAACTCGGCGACGAGCCGTTCGACGTCGTCCTCGTCGACGGCGACCCCGACGTGGTCAGGTTCGACGCCGGGCCCGATGCCGACGCGGAGGCGTTCTTGACCGTTCAGGGTGCGAACCGCCACGGTCCCTCCGCGGGCGTGGTCACCGTCGACGCGGGAGCGATCTCGTTCGTCAGCGACGGCGCGGACGTGATGCGACCGGGGATCGTCGAGGCCGACGACGACGTCGCCGAGGGAGATCTGGTCACGATCGCCGAGGAGACGCACGGAAAGGTACTGGCGATCGGCCGTGCGCTGGTCGACGGCGAGGAGATGCCCGGCGACGCGGGGAAGGTCGTCGACTCCATCCACCACGTCGGCGACGACCTCTTCGAGTTCGCCGTCTGAGCGGCGTTCGACGCCCGGAGAGCGACGGTCCGAGGGACGATCCGGGAGAGATGCGACGAATCCGTGCGTCAGACGCGCGTCTGACGTAAGAACTAACGTGGTACTGCCGCTTGGGGTTGGTATGGGGATTATGAGCAAGATCATCAGCGGGGGCGGACAGAACACGACAGACGAGTACCTCGACCTCGATGTCGACGGCGTCGAGCCCTCCCGCGGCGACGCCGGAATGAGTGTTCGGATCGCGACGATCAGCGGCCAGCAGGACGTCGTCGACATCAAAGACGCCGTCTACGACGGCGATCTGGTGATCGCGGACATCACCCGACACACCACGAGCGACAGTACGATGGAACACATCATGGACGATCTCCGACAGGTCGCCGAAGAGGTCGACGGCGACATCGCCCAGAAGGGCGACGATCAGGTCATCATCGCGCCGACGGGCGTCGGCGTCGCGCGGCGGAAACTGAACTGAGTCGCATCCGCGCCCCTGGTGTTATATCGGCGCTGTAGAATTTCCTGGTATGAGTGAGACGACCGTCGCAGCGGGCGACGTTCTGCGCAGGCTCGACGAACTGGGCGCCGTCACCGAGGCGGACGTCGGAACGACGGCGTACGCCGATCTCGAATCACAACTCAACCTCAACGCGGCCGCCATCGGACTCGGCTTGGAGGAGGTCGCATACGAACCGGAGCGCTTCCCCGGGCTCGTATACCACCCCGAAGACGGTGCGGAAGCCGTAGCCGCAGTTCTCGGCAACGGGACGGTCTTCGTCGCCTGCGAGGAGTCCGTGGGCGCACACGACGTCGTCGACGAAGTCACAGAGAGTCTGGTCGAACTGGGGCTGCTCGCGGACCCGGGCCCGGCCGCGACGTTCTCACTCTCGCCGACCGAGGTCCCGGTTCCGCCGGAGTACGAGATCGGCGGAACCGGCTCAGCGGAACCCGATGCGGAGGACGCCACCGGGAGCACAGCGACGACCGCTGCTGACGAGAGCGCCCCGAACGACGGCGGGACCGAGATCGAATGCGACAACTGCGGGCACGGGCTGACGGGCGAGGAGAACTTCTGTCCCGAATGCGGCGAGGAACTGCAGGCGCGGTGTCGCGCCTGCGGGTTCGAACTCTCCGGCGGGGAGAACTTCTGTCCCGAGTGCGGCACGAACGTGGCGGCCGACTGACCGCCGGAACCGACGAACTTTCCTCTCCGCTCTCCGTAGCCGATCGTAGATGAGCAAGGACTTTATCGAGGTCCGAGGTGCCGAAGAGCACAACCTCGAGGACCTCGACGTCCGGGTTCCGCGCGAGACGTTCACCGTCGTCACCGGGCTCTCGGGGTCGGGGAAATCGTCGCTCGCCTTCGAGACGATCTATGCCGAGGGGCAGCGGCGGTACATCGAATCGCTGTCGGCGTACGCCCGCAACTTCCTCGGGCAGATGGACAAGCCACAGGTCGAGGCCGTCGAGGGGCTCTCGCCGGCGATCTCGATCGATCAGAAGAACGCCGCCAACAACCCCCGGTCGACGGTCGGGACCGTCACCGAACTCCACGACTACCTCCGACTGCTGTACGCCCGCGTCGGGACGCAGTACGATCCCGTGACGGGCGAGAAAGTCGGCGAACAGTCGGCCGGAGAGATGGTGAATCAACTCCTCGAACTTCCCGAGGGAACGCGCGCGAAGATCGCCGCGCCGGTCGCTCGCGACCAGAAGGGCGCGTTCGAGGACCTCTTCGAAGACCTCGTGAGTGAGGGGTACTCGCGCGTCGAGGTCGACGGCGAGGAGTACGATCTCACGCTCGACACGCCGGATCTGGACAAGAACTACGACCACACGATCGACGTGATCGTCGACCGGGTGAAGATCCGGGCCGCGGATCGCTCCCGACTCGCCGACTCCGTCGAGACCGCACTGGAGGAGGCCGAGGGGGTGCTGAAGGTGATCGTCCCCGATCCGCCCGAAGACGTCCCGTTCGCGTCGAACTCCCGCTCGACGGGCGCACTCGGGGGCGAGGGCGACGATCGACTCGTCGTCGAGTTCTCCGAGGAACTGGGGAACCCGAACTCGGACTTCCAGTTCTCCGAGATCGAGACGCGGTCGTTCTCGTTCAACAGTCCCCACGGCGCCTGTCCGGAGTGTGAAGGGCTGGGCCAGACCAAAGAGGTCGACGAGTCTCTCGTCGTCCGCGACCCCTCGAAGCCGATCAAGCACGTCTTCGAGGCGTGGTCGTACAACCGCTCGTACTACCGAACCCGTCTGGACGCCGTGGCCGAGCACTTCGGCGTGAGCGTCGAGACGCCGTTCGAGGAACTCGACGAGGGCGTACAGCAGCAGTTCCTCTACGGCACCCACGACGAGGTCGTCTTCGAGCGGCAGACCAGAAACGGAACGCGGCGGAAGACCAAGCGCTTCGAGGGCGTCATCCCGAACCTCGAACGCCGTCACGTCGAGACCGACTCGGATTCGACGCGCGAGCACATCGAGGACTACATGGCCGTCACGACCTGTCCGGCCTGTGAGGGGACGCGCCTGAAGGAACAGTCCCGGCACGTCCTCGTGGCGGGCACCTCGATCACCGAGGTCAATCAGATGAGCATCGGCGACGCGCTGGCGCACTTCGAGGGCCTCGAGTCGGAGCTCTCCGAGCGGGACCGGACGATCGCCGAGGAGATCCTCAAAGAGATCCGCGCGCGGCTCGGCTTCATGGAGGAGGTCGGGCTCGAATACCTCACGCTCGATCGCGAGGCCGCGACGCTCTCCGGCGGGGAGAGCCAGCGGATTCGGCTGGCCACCCAGGTCGGCTCCGGACTCGTCGGGGTGCTGTACGTCCTCGACGAACCGTCGATCGGCCTCCACCAGCGCGACAACGACCGCCTGCTCGACACCCTCGAAGGGCTCCGCGATCTCGGGAACACCCTGCTGGTCGTCGAACACGACGAGGAGACGATGCGACGCGCGGACAACATCATCGATATGGGTCCCGGTCCGGGCAAGCGCGGCGGCGAGATCGTCGTCCAGGGCGACTTCGAGGACGTCTGCGACGCTGAGGAGTCGGTCACGGGCGATTATCTGGCGGGCCGGCGGACGATCCCGGTCCCCGACGAGCGCCGCGACAGCGACACCGCCCTCCGGATCCGCGGCGCACGCCAGCACAACCTCAACGACCTCGACGTCGAGATCCCGATCGGGCAGTTCACGGCCATCACGGGCGTCTCCGGGTCGGGGAAGTCGACGCTGATGCACGAGATCCTCTACAAGGGGCTGGCGCGGGAGATGAACGACAACACCTCGGTCGACCCCGGCGATCACGACGCGATCGAGGGGATCGACGAGATCGAGACCGTGCGGCTGATCGATCAGTCGCCGATCGGGCGGACTCCGCGCTCGAACCCCGCGACGTACACCGACGTCTTCGATTACATCCGCGAGCTCTTCGCGGAGACGAAACTCGCGAAACAGCGCGGCTACGAGAAGGGACGGTTCTCGTTCAACGTCAAGGGCGGGCGGTGTGAGGCCTGCGGCGGGCAGGGAACCGTGAAGATCGAGATGAACTTCCTCTCGGACGTCTACGTCCCCTGTGAGGAGTGCGACGGGGCTCGCTACAACGACGAGACGCTCGACGTCGAGTACAAGGGCAAGACGATCGCCGACGTGCTCGATATGGAGGTCTCGGAGGCACTGTCGTTCTTCGAGGCCAACTCGCAACTCCGGCGGCGACTCCAGTTACTCGAAGACGTCGGGCTCGGCTACATGACGCTCGGCCAGCCGTCGACGACGCTCTCGGGCGGGGAGGCCCAGCGCGTCAAACTCGCCGAGGAACTCGGGAAGAAGCAGACCGGTGACACACTCTATCTACTGGACGAGCCGACGACCGGCCTCCACAAGGCGGACGAGCGAAAACTGATCGAGGTGCTCCAGCGGCTCACCGACAACGGCAACACCGTCGTCGTGGTCGAACACGAACTCGATCTGGTGAAGAACGCGGACAACATCGTCGATCTCGGCCCCGAGGGCGGCGAGGGCGGCGGTGAGATCGTCGCGAACGGCACGCCCGAGGAAGTCGCCAGCGTGGACGCGTCTCACACCGGCCGTTACCTCCGAGATCTGCTCCCCGACGTCGACGCCGAGGGGCCGCGCTCGGACCGACGCACGCCAGCCAAGCCCGCAGACGACGACTGAACGGGCCGCGGTTTTATATCCGAAGCCGGGGCCAGAACCCCCGTGACGTAGCAGTCGTCCCGCGCCGGACAGCGGTCGCTCGGTACGTCGGCGCGGGGAGCGGCGAAGAGGTGCCGACAGTTCGCCACCAGAGCCGGGCCTGCCGGGGCATTCGATGGCCGGCCCCGCACGGCCAAGTGAGCGAAGCGCGTACGGGGGATATGGCCACCTGTTACGCCGCGTCCCGCGCCGGCGTGCTCGTCGTGCATAACGTCGCGGTGCCGGACACCGGCCTCCGGCCGGCGGGCACGCCGTCGCTGACGGAGTACAGTATCGAGTGTCTCGACGCCGCGCGCGACGCCCGCGAGCGAGCGTTCTGCGGAACGTTCGACGCGGGACTACACCGATCGACGGACGGCGGTGAGACCTGGGAGCGCGTCGGGGAGGCGACGCTCCCGGCGTCAGTGACGAGCGCGACCGTCTCGCCGCACGACCCGGACGTGATCTACGTCGGGACGGAACCGAGCGCCGTCTTCCGATCCGACGACGGCGGTGACACCTGGACCGAGTTGCCGGGGCTGACTGATCTCCCGTCGGCGTCAGCGTGGTCGTTTCCCCCTCGGCCGGACACCCACCACGTGCGCTGGATCGAGGTCGATCCCGCGGACCGAGACCACCTCTACGTCGCCGTCGAGGCCGGCGCGCTGCTCCAGACCCACGACGGCGGCGACACCTGGGAGGAGCGGTCGCCGTCGACCCGTCGAGACACCCACGAGATGGCGATTCACCCTGAGGTACCCGACACAGTTCGGGCGGCCGCGGGCGACGGATACGCCGAGAGTCACGACGCCGGCGAGACGTGGGCATTTCCACAGGATGGGCTGCGCCACCGCTACTGCTGGAGCGTCGCGATCGATCCCGGCGACCCGGACCGCGTCCTGCTCTCTGCGGCGGCGAGCGCGCGCCGAGCTCACACGTCGGCGTCTGCCGCGTCGTATCTGTACCGTCGGACCGACACGGGGAGCGACGCGTCGGCGTGGGCCCGCCTCGACGACGTCGACGTCCCGACTGGCGAGGGCGTGCTCCGGGCGACACTCGCCGGCGGCACCGAACCCGGGGAACTGTTCGCGCTCACCGACCGGGGGCTGTTCCGGACTACCGACGGCGGCGACTCGTTCACCCGCGTCGACGTGGCGTGGCCGGACTCGTTCCGGGACCGGACGAGCCGCGGGCTCGCGGTCGTCTGACAGGGGGACACCGCGCCCGAGGACGGCCGACGAAGAAAGTATTTGCCCGCGGGACCGATAAGACGCGATAATGTACGACTTCGCGGTCGTCGGCGTCGGTCCCGCGGGTGCGCGCTTCGCCCGGCGCGCGGCCGAGTCCGGATACGACGTCGTCGCCTTCGAGCAGGGGACCGTCGGAACGCCGCTCGCGTGTTCGGGACACGTCAGCACAGACATCTGGGAGTACGTCCCCGAGACGGCGAAAGCCGACCTCTTCCAGAACCGCGTGTGCGGTGCGCGCTTCCACATCGGCGGCCCCGACTCCGCGGCGTATCCCTTCTACAAGCGCGAGGAGATCTCGAACGTGATCGACCGCGTCGAGTTAGACCGGACGCTCGCGGGGCTCGCTCGCGACGCCGGTGCGGACGTTCGCGAACACCACACCGTCGTCGACGTCGACGAACGACACGACGAGGTCGCACTGACTGTCTCTCACGACGGCGAGACAGAGACCGTTCGCGCCCGGATGGTCGCCGGCTGCGATGGTCCCACCTCCCGAGTCCGGCGACAGTGCGGGCTGCCGGAGCCCGAGGAACTCCTCCACGGCGTGCTCGCGTTCGATTCGGCTCCCGACGATAGCGACTTCGTCGACGTGCACCTGACCGCACCGCGGTTCTTCGCCTGGCGGATCCCCCGCGGTGACGCCGGCGTCGAGTACGGCCTCGCCGCCCCGCCCGGGCGGTCGGTCAACGAGTTGTTCGAGCAGTTGACCGACGACTACGACGTCGAGACCGAGCACTTCTGCTCCGGCGCGATCCCGATTGGACCACCCGAGCGCGTCCACGGGCGGCGCGTCTTCCTGATCGGCGACGCCGCCGCACAGACGAAGCCGTTCACCGGCGGCGGGATCCTCTACGGAATGACCGCCGCCGACAGGGCGGCCGAGACGATCGATCCGGGGGACCCGGCGACGCTGCGCGACTACGAGTCGGCGTGGCGGTCGGCGCTGTCGCGAGAGATCGCCCTCGGCCACTGGCTCCGGCGGGCGTACTCCCTCCCAGAACCGGTCCAGCGGGTCGGCCTCCGCGCGCTCTCCGGCGAGATCGGCGTCCATATGGACCGGCCCAGTTCGTTCTTCTCGCGGGACCACCTGCGAAAAGTCCTGGGGCTGTGAGAAGGGGGGCCGAGCGGTCTCGGAGTTCGTCCGGGTTCAGCCCGTTTCGGACCCAGACGGGGTGTCGAAGCCGAATCCGACCGCGCTATCGTCGGCGTCCGCCGGGCGGAACTCCAGCGTGACGGTCGCGGGCCGGCCGTCGTCGTACGTGACCCGCCCGCCGACGCGTTCGGTCGTCCAGCGGACGAGCCACAGGCCCACGCCGCCGCTGTGTTCCGTGGGGCGTTCTTCGTCCGCGCGGAACACGTTGCGCTCTTCGGCCGGGATTCCCGATCCCTCGTCGGAGACCGAGAGCGACGTCCAATCGCCGTCGGTGGAGATGCGGACCGATACCGGTGGCGCGCCGTGCTCAGCCGCGTTCTCGACGAGTTCGATGACTCCGAGTTTGACGCTTTCGTCCGCGCGGACGGGCGCGGAGGCGGGGAACGCGGTCTGGATATCGACGTCGTCGTACGCGCCGGCAATCTCATCGATGGCCTCGCTCGCGACGTCGACGAGGTCACGGCTTCCCAGCGCCTGCGACGTCGAATCGACGAGCTGTCGGAAGTTTCGGGCGGTCTCGCTCTGCTGGAGAAGGTCCTCGCCGGCGCAGGAGATCCGCTCGGCGATGTGACGGACCGATTCGTCGTCGTGCTCGGTGAGTTGCGACGCGTAGCCGAGGACGACGTTCATCCGGTTTCGGACGTTGTGTCGGAGGACCCGATCGAGCACGGACAGGCGCTGTTGCTGTCTGACGGACTCGGTGACGTCTCGCTGGAATCCGAGGTAGTTCGTCACCTCGCCCGCCGCGTTCCGGACGGGCATCACTTCGAGAGCGTTGTGGAACGGCTCGCCGTCTTTCCGGTAGTTCAGGATGGTCACAGAGATCGGGCGTTCGGCGTCGACCGCCCGGCGGATCTGACGGACGGTCGCGTCGTCGGTCCCCTCGCCCTGGAGTAACCGGCAGTTCCGACCGATCACTTCTTCGGGGTCGTAGCCGGTGATCTCGGTGAACTGATCGTTGACGTAGATCAGCGGATTGTCCGGAAGGCTCGGGTCGGTGATCGTGATGCCGGCGGACGCCTCGTCCATCGCACGCCGATAGAGTTCGAGGCGCTCTTCGCGATCGATCCGTTCGGTCACGTCCTGTGCGACGACGAGGCGTTCTTCACCCTCGCCGGTCTGTACGGCCGCGCACTCGCAGATGGCCGCAGCCTCCGGGGTCTCGAACTCCACCGTCCAGAACTGCGGCCCGTCCGCGTCGATTTCCGCAGCCGCGTCTGCGAGCATCCGCTCGACGGTCTCTCGGTCCGGATCGGCGACGAATGAGGCGAGTTCGCGGCCCCGGGCCTCCTCGGCGTCGGCTCCGAGGAGCGCCTCCGCAGCGGGGTTCAACGCGGCGATCACGCCGCCTTCGATCAGGAGTTTCGCGCTCGGCGCCACCTCGAAGAGCCGGCGGTACCGGCGTTCGGCCTGTCGGAGTTCCACGGAGAGTTGCCGGCGCCGCGAGAGCGTATCGATCCGAAACCGGAGTCGCTCCGGGTCGACCGGGGTCGTGACGATGTCGTCGACGAGCGCACGGGCGTCCTCGTGGAGCCGCTCGTAAGCGCCCGTCCGGCTCTCGACGAGCAGACAGGGCAGAAACGAGCCGTCGCTCGTGACTGCCGATCGGAGTTCCGCCTCTATCCCCAACAGTCCGGGACCGTCAGCGAGACACACGTCGAACGCCGGCAGGGGCCGGCCGTCGTCGACGTCGGCGGCGCGACGGTCCACGAGGTGATACGCGGACGTCTTCCGGACCCAGTTCACGAGGACGCGCCGGTTCCCCGCGTCGGAGACGGCGACGAGCACGCCCGTCGTTCGAGGATTCGCTTGCATCGTCTCACCGCCGCCCGTGACGTCGCGTCGATTGATCGGGCGCGCGAGCGACGGCGGGGTGAGTGATGTCGGCGGGGCTAGCGACGAGAGCGAAGTGAATCTGCAGGGCGAGTGCGTCGCGACCGACGGGCGATCGCGCCGCGGCGGTACCCTGGCTCATCGTCGATGATCGGTCCCCGGGCACCCGGCGTTCCCGACGTCGGGAGACGGTGCGGGATCGATCGGCCGTCGGCGGTGGCAGTGCACGCTCAGGTCCGAGTGCGCGAGGATATTTATTTTTTCCACCGACCTGTCAGGTGTCTCATACTGTGCCGAGCACGCGTAGTCCGCGACGGTGTCAGGTCACGCGTCCGAGTACGTCGGGAGGCGCGCCGATCGAGCCGTGCCCTCGACGAACGGCAGCGGTGTGGGGTCGGCGTCGAGACGCCCGGCGCTCGCGGCGACTGACAGCGATCCGTCGCCGTCGAGGTCGGCGTCGAAGTCGACGAGCGCGAGCGCGATCGGGTGATCGAGCGACGGACTCACACTGGCGCGGGTCACGTGGCCGACGACGTCGCCGCCGACCGCGACGTCGGCTCCCTCCTCGGGGACCGTGTCGCCGTCGAATCCGAGACCGACGAGCCGACTGCTCGGTTGCCCGCGGTTCTCGACCTTCGAGACGACCTCCTGCCCGACGAAGCAGCCCTTCTCGAAGTCGACGGCGTTCGCCAGACCGAGCACGTTCGGGACCTGCCCCGCGAGTTCGGTGTCGAAGAGCGGCGTCCCGGCTTCCGTCGTGAGCGTCTCCCAGGTCTGGTAGCCGAACGGGACGGCGTTCATCCCCATCGTCAGTAACATCTCGAAGACGCGTTCGGCAGCATCGGCGGCGCAGACGACCTCGTAGCCCTCCTCGCCGGTGGGCCCATCGGCCGCGATCACGGTGACGCCCTCGTCACCCATCGAGCCTCTGACGAAGGAGAGCGGCGGTTCCGGCGCGCCTGCGCTGTTGAGGACGCTCGCTACCTTCTCGGTCGATTTCGGGCCGTGGACGCCGAAGATCGCGAAGTCCGTCGACGCCTCGCGGATGTCGACGTCCTGAATGAACACCTTCTCCGCCCAGTCGTCCGCGAGCGGTCCGGCCCGCGTCGGCGGCGTGAAACAGAGGAGTCGCTCGCCGGCGTTGTAGACGTACATATCCGTCTCGATGCGGCCCTGCGGGTCCAAGAGGAGTGCGTAGACGCCCTCGCCGTCTTCCCGTGGGACACGGTTCGAGACCGTGTCGTCGACGAACTCGAGCCGATCCTCGCCCGTGACGACGACGACGCCGTACCCCATCTCGATCACGCCCGCGCCCTTGCGGACGGCCCCGTGAGTGCGCTCGGGGCGGCCGTACTCGCGGACGAGCCGCCGGCCGTCACGCTCCTCGAACGTCGCGCCGTGTGCCTCGTGCTGTTCAGTGACGACGGTCATCGTGGTGGTATCCGGGACGAGGAGGGAAAACCGCAGCGTCACAGAGGTCCGGGGGAGGGTCGCATCGCAACCGGGGCCTGTGAGCCCTCACAGACCGAATTTGTCGCGCAGTGCTTCCATGATGCTCTGCTCTTCCGGCGGATCCGCCTCGGGATCGGGGACCACGCGGTCAGCGACGAGGATCACGACGCGGTCGTCCTCGCCGTTCTCGACCGCGATGAGTTCGTCCCGCTTCAGCGCCGCGAGCGCCTCCTCGATCGCATCGATATCGGAGTCGACCGCCGCGCGCACCTCGAAGACGGTCATCCCCTCCTCCGCACGGTCGACGAGAGCGTCGAGGACAGCTACTTCGACGTCGGGCCGGTCTCGGAACTCGCGCCGCGCTCTCATACCCCGACCTTCGCTCCCATCGGGTATACGCTTACCGCCGAACTGGGCGGGAGCGCCGCCCGCGTGGGTCCGTCTGCCGTCCGTCAGACGCAGGAGGTACACTTTTGACGCTGACTGCCGGAAACACGGGTAATGGGACTCAAGTGCCGTCTTCTCGGGCATACGTACGGGGACCCCGAGGTAGAGCGCAACAGGGAGGAACGGGGCGACGAGGTGGTCGTTACCATCCGGGAAGTGCAGACGTGCGGACGGTGCGGCGACGAACAGGTCGTCAGTCAGAACAAGGAAGTGACCACGATCCGATCGCCGGCGGAAGTCGGCCTCGACGATTCCGCGGAGCCTACCGACGGGGCTGCCGGCCCCGAGAGCGCCGCGAGCGCCGGCGGCGACGAGTCGGCCGCAGCGGCCGCCGGAGAAGCGGCCTCGCCGACGGCTGAAGACCGGGACGCGGCCGAACCGGCCGAGGTACCGTCGGATGCGGGAGCCGACCCTGCGGCGGAGCCCGGAGCGGAGGCGGCCGACGGAGCGACGTCGGCTTCGACCCCTCCGGAGGCCGACGAGGAGGCGATCGCCGACGCGACCGAGGCGGTCGAGGCGATCGACGAGGCGGAGACCGACGACGGCTGGGAGACGGGGAGCGACGACTGGGAGGATGTCGAGACCGATCCCGATGCCGACGACGCGGTCATCCTCGACGGCGAAGCCGGCGAACGCGACGAGACGCAGTGGCCCGAGGAGACCGAGGCCGACCCCACCCAGGCCGCCGCGGAGTCCGCAGCCGCCGAGGAGGGCACAGGCCCGGGCGAGAACGCAGCGGCGGAGGAGGTGACGAACGACGCGGAGATCATCGACGCCGACGACGGGGCCGACTCCGCCGAGGCCGAGACGGCCGACGACCGGGAACGCGGCGAGTGGCACGGCCGCGAGGCGGAGTCGTCCAGGTGGCCAGACCACGAGGGCGACGACGAAGGTTTCGACGCGACGACCGACGACACCGACGTCGAACTCGGCGGTGGCGGGCTGACGCCCGAAGTGAACGGCCACGCCGCGGCCGATCACGACGGGTCGATCGAGGGGCTCGCAGCCGAGGCCGAGCCGCCGGAATCACCGCAGACCGGTCGTGGGGAGCCGTCGAGTCCGGACCGTGACGCCGATCCGGTGGACGCTCGGGAGGCCGACGCCGGCAACGGCTTCACGCGCGCTGGTGAGTCGACGACGCTCGAATCCGACGTCCCCGACGACCGCGTGGAGTTCTACTGCCCCAACTGCGGCCACGCGCGACTCGCCGGGGCGTCCTCGATGCGGGCCGGTGACATCTGCCCCGAGTGCAAGCAGGGATACATCGCCGAGCGTGAGCGCTAGGCCCGGCCGTCGAACAGTGACGAAACAGGTAAACCGTCTGCTATCGAATCACGGCTTATGAAGGAGTACAAGATGCGTCGCGGGGAGACGCTCGAGGAACGCATCCCGGATATGGAGGCGACCGTCGAGGAGTACTTCGGTTCCATCAGCGACACGATGGAGTACAAAGACAGCGAGCTCTACGTCGTCGAAGAGCCGGACAACCCCGTCTTTCAGCGAATCGTGGCGGGCGCAGTCACCTACAGCGGCAAGAAGGACCGCCTCGGCGTCGAGTTCGAGGAGCGCGACCCCACGGAACTCGGTCCCGACGATCTCGAAGCCGCGGGCGACGCCGTCGACGCGAAGAACGACTTCCTGCTCGAAGCCACTGGTCGTGACGCGAAGTCCCGGCGAGACTCGATGAAGCGCGCCGTCGAGGACGACGCGCCCGACTACTGATACTGTCGGCGACGACCGTTCCACTGTTCGTCAGCCCCCGAGTCCCGACGGTCCGCAGCGACTCGTGACCGACGGGACAGGCGCCTCCCAGCGGCCGGCTCCACCGCTCCGCCGTCCGGCGATGACGATCGATCGAGTCCCGAAAGCGGCGGCCACGACGGCCGAGAACCCGCTTAATTAAGTGTCGCCACCACACGTATCGACACGATGGCCTACTACGTGGGCGTCGACCTCGGGGCGACGAACATCCGGTCGGTCGTCGCCGACGGCGACGGGACGATTATCGGCGCGGCAGACGACGGCACCCCCCAGGGGCCCACCGGGATCGCCGTCACCGAAGCGGTCCTCGGCGTGGTCCGCGAGGCGTGCGAGGCGGCCGGGGTCGATCCGGAACGGGCGAACGCGGCCGGGATCGGCGCGATCGGGCCGCTCGATCTCGCCGAGGGGACGGTCGAAGACCCGGCGAACCTCCCCGACACGATCGATCGGATCCCGCTCACTGGCCCCATCTCGAAGCTTCTGGACACGGAACGCGTCTTTCTCCACAACGACACCGTTGCGGGCGTGATCGGCGAACGGTTCCACTCCGAGCGGAACCCCGACGACATGGTGTATCTCACCATCTCCTCGGGCATCGGCGCGGGCGTCTGCGTCGACGGCAACGTCCTCGCGGGCTGGGACGGCAACGCCGGCGAGGTCGGCCACCTGACGCTCGACCCCGAGGGGAAGATCACCTGCGGCTGCGGCCACGACGGGCACTGGGAGGGGTACTGTTCGGGCAACAACATTCCGGACTACGCCGAGTACCTCGCGGAGGTCGAAGGCGTCGAGACGGCACTGCCGCTCGGCGAGCCCGACTTCTCGGCGGTCGACGTGTTCGAACACGCGGCCGACGACGCGTTCGCGGCACACGTGGTCGATCGGCTCGGCCACTGGAACGCGATGGGCGTCGCCAACATCGTCCACTCGTTCGCGCCGCTCGTCATCTACGTCGGGGGCGCGGTCGCACTCAACAACCCCGAGCAGGTGTTGGGGCCGATCCGCGAACGGATGGACGAGATGGTGATGACGAACGTGCCCGAGATCAGGCTGACGACGCTCGGCGACGATGTCGTCGTGAAAGGGGCGTTAGCGAGCGCGATGACCGGTGGAACGGGCGATCGAACTCGGCTGTAGACGGGATCGCGGCTGTCGGCGTCGACTTCCACAGAGAAAGACCGTGACACACTTTTCTCGACGGCGTCCGGCGGTGAGTACAACCGCAAGGTACCAATGGCTCGAACGCCAACTGGTGACAATGAGCGACTCCGAGGACTCCCTTCGCCAGCGGATCGAGACCTGGATGGTCGGGCAGATGCCGATCATCCAGATGCACGGCGGCGAGAGCGTCGTCCGGAAAGCCGACCCCGACACGGGCGAGGTCGTGGTCGAACTGGGTGGGGCCTGTGCCGGCTGCGGCATCTCGAACATCACCGCGGACAACATCAAAGCCGACCTCATCACGGACTTCGAGGCGGTCGAGGACGTCCGGGTGAAAGTCCCCAGCGCCGGCGATCACGGCAACAGCACCGTCGAGGGGGGCCGTGGCGGCGAACTCCAGTACGGCACCGACGATCCCGGGCACTTCTGACGCCCGCGATCGCGAGTCGCTGACGGGGACACGTCGTCGCACCGCGACCGACGCGGTCCCGCCCAGCGACGTGCAGCCACCGGTCACGCTTTTGTCCGCGCACTCCCTGGATCCGATGTGAGCGACGCCGGCGGCGCACGGGAGTTCACCTTCGAGCTCGGTCTCTGCGCGCAGCTCGAATCGACGACCGACTGGATCGTCGGTCGACAACTCGGCGGGGCCGTCGACCGACCCGGTCGGCGGATCGTCGACGTCGTCGGTGTCGAGCCGGGCGCGGCGTTCGACGACCGCGCGGCGATCACGGCCGAAACGATTCCCGCGCGCGCCATCGAGAGCATCGTCGGCGTCGGCGAGGCCGTCCCGCGCCGGCGGGCGATCCGTGAGACGCCGGGGCTGACCGAACCGCTCGTCGACCGAGCCGTCGAAGTCGGCTTCTTCGCGAGCGAGCGTCGGAACGGCCGGGCGACCCTGCGGCAGACGACGCGCTATCCCGACGCGTGGTTCGACCGGCTCGTCGGGATCGAGAACAAGCCCGATCTGGGCTCACCGGGAGCGCTCGAACGACAACTCAGGACCGACGTGTCGCTCGGCCTGTTCGATCACGTGATCCTCGCGACCGAGAGCCACGTCACCCGCGCGCACCTGAATCGGATCCCCGAGGAGGTCGGCGTCTGGCGCGTCCACCCGGACGCGAACGAGCGAACGGTGCTCCGGGAACCGACGCCGCTCCCGACCGACGAACCCGGCGTCGAACTCGTCGAGCGACGGCCCCTCGAAACCGAGGTTGCGGTCGTCGACCGAGCGGCGAAGGCGGCGGCGCGGCGACGGATCGCCGAGCGCGCCTACGGCAAGGGCTGGCGGACCTACGATTTCCCGTCGTGTGCGCACGCGACGGCGACGGCAGACGGCCGCCCGCGGTGTACGCACTTCGAGCGGATCGTCGATCCACGCCGGGCCTGCGGAGCCGACTGCGACGCGCGGGAGCCTGCGAACTCGCCCGATGTCGACGCCGAGGCCCTCCGCGCGTCGCGGACGCCGTGGCGACGGGACCCGGCGGGCGTCCGCCGCAGACAGTCCGGACTCGACCGATTCCAGTGATGTGGGAATGTCGAAGAATGGCACGCTGAAGTGGAGAGTCCGTTTCCAAGCTGATGAAAATCGGCCTGTATTTATACTCCACTGCTGCTCGGATATGCGAATGTGAGGTGACCGACGATGGCAACTTCGACCCAAACGACGGTTTCGAACCCGCTCGATTTCGACCTGCAGGGCACGTTCGCCGGCTACTGGGCAGCCGTGCTCCGCGTGGTGACCGGCTACTGGTTCCTCCACGCGGGCGTGACCAAGTACCTCGCTGCGGAGCCGTTCAACGCGCAGGGGTGGCTGGTCAACGCCACTGGCGGGAGCCCGATCACCGGGTTCTTCGTCTGGGTGGGGCAGACCCCCTGGATGCTCGAGTTCACGAACTTTATGATCCCGCTGGGGGAGACGCTCATCGGACTTGGCCTCATGGTCGGTGCGCTCGTCAGACTGGCGAGCTTCTTCGGGGCCTTCCTGATGGTGTTCTTCTACCTCGGGAACGCGGCGTGGAGCCACGGCCTGGTCAACGGTGACCTGATGGGCCTGCTGCTCTTCGTGACGCTCGGCGTCCTCGGTGCCGGTCGGGTCCTCGGACTCGACTCCGTCATCGAGGATATGGACTTCGCGGACAACCGCATCGCGAAGTACATCCTCGGGTGACACGACCCACCCGTTCCGGCGCCACCAGTTCCCTCCGCTGATTTTCGGACGCCGTTCTCGCAGTGCGGTCGTCGATGTTCGTCCCCTCAAGATTCGACAGTGACGTCTCGGAACTCGAAGCGGGCACCGCCGGCGTCGCTCTCGTCGATCCGGAGTCGCCACCCGTGCGCCGTCGCGATCTGTTCGACGATCGTGAGTCCGAATCCGCTCCCTGAGTCCTGCGTCGTGTGTCCAGGTTCGAGGACGCGTTCGCGGTCCGCCTCGGGGATCCCCGGACCGTCGTCGGCGACAGAGAACCCACGCGCGTCCCCGAGAGTATCGACCCGAAGGGTCACGTCGTCACCGCCGTGCTCGACGGCGTTGCGAAAGAGGTTCTCGAAGACGTGGTGGAGGCGGTCCGCGTCGGCCTGCACGGTCACGTCCGTGTCGATCGACAGTTCCGCGTCGGCGGTGTCGACTGCGTCCCACGAGGCTTCGGCGATTTCTGAGAGGTCGACAGCGCTCGTCTCGCCGACTGCCCGCCCCTCGCGAGCGAGCGTGAGCGTCTCCTCGATGATCGCCTCCATCCGGTCGAGAGACGCCTTGATGGTCTCGAGGTGATCCTCGAACGTTCCGTCGTCTTTCTGCTGGACCAGAGTGAGGTGCCCGTCCGCGACGTTCAGTGGGTTCCGGAGGTCGTGAGAGACGATGCTCGCGAACTCCTCGAGGCGGTCGCGTTCGCGCTGGAGTTCCTCCTGTTTGATTCGGATCCGCTCGGCGGCGAGTTCGCGCTGGATCGCTCTGGCCTCGAACGTCCCGATCACGAAGCCGACGCCCGAGCCGATAGCGACGGCCCAGCGAACCCAACTGAGAACGACGACCCCGGTCGCCGGCGGAAAGGCGAGCATCAGGCCCAGGTTGATGACGAGAAAGACACCCCCGCCCCCGAGTGTCCACCGGACGATGCGCCAGTAGCGGCGGTCCGAAACCCCGGCCGTCACGGTCCGGTAGCTGCCGTAGACGAGCCACAGGGCGAACGGGAGCGAGGTGAGCAGCCCAACCAGAAAACCGTCCGGGAACGGGGTACGCCCGATGAGGTAGAACAGAAGTTCACTCGCCGCCACGAGGACGAGGCCACTCCCAATACCTGCGACGTACCGTAGCGGACCGAGATCTGAATCGAGAGACAGAGACATCGAGGGTTGGATTCCGTGAAGTGCGCGGGGATAAAAACCCTTCCACAGTGTGTGGTTCGATAGCTCGCAAACAGCCTCAACCGGGGTCGTGACAGCGGGCCGGTCGGCCGCGCCAACTCACAACTCGTAGGTCTCGCCGTCGACTGCCAGCGGTTCCTCGAAGGCCTCCTCGGCGGGGTAGAAGTGCGCCGTGTGGACGATCCGCGTCTCTAAGGCGTTCAGTTCGCCGGCGAGGTCGACCGCGCCTTCGCGGGTCATATGCTTCGAGCCGAACGTCCGGGGGACGCCGTCGGCGTCGTGATGGTCGCCGCCGAGCGGGTGCTTCGCACAGAGCGACGCCGGGACGATGCCGTCGGCGAGCAAGAGGTCGGGATCGCGCAGGACCGCCCGCGATTGCTCGGGGACGGCGTAGTTGGTGTCGCCCGAGAGCGAGAGCTTCGCACCGGTTTCGGGGTCTTCGATCGCGAGGCCGTAGCAGACCAGCGGCGGGTGCTCGACGGGGACGAGCGTCGCCCGCAGGCCACAGATCTCGAACGGCTCGAACGGCGATTGGGGGTGAACGCCGACCTGATCGAGGTAGTCGTACTTCCGGCCGACGGTCTCGGCGACGCTCTCGTCGGTCACCGGATCGGTCTCGTCGGCGGCGTAGATGGGGAGGTCGTCGAACAGGCGATAGGCGTTGCCGAGGCCGTCGAGGTGATCGAAGTGAATGTGCGTGACGATCCCGACGTCGGGCAGCGGGACCTCGCGCGTCAGGAACTGGTGACGGAAGTCGGGGCTGAAATCGACGAGCAGCGATTCGCCGGTGCGCTCGTTCTCGACGTGGACGGAGAACCGCGTGCGCTCGACGCCTCGCCGGCGCGCTTCGGCACAGGTGTCACAGTCACATCCGGCCGTCGGCGTCCCCGTCGTATCGCCCGTTCCGAGAAGCGTGACCCGCATCGTCCGGGGTTGGGACCCGATAGGTGATATATTGTCGGCTCTCCGTTCGCGGATCGACTACTCCTCGCGACGGATTGGCAAAGCACTTGCCGATACTCACGAAACGGCGGAGGCGTGTCCCCCGCTTTCACCCCCTCCGATGGCGACGGACAACGCTCGGCGCATACCGCGGCCGGCCGCGGCACCGCTCGTCGGCGGTTCCTCTCAGGGATCGCTGTCGCCGTGACCGCCGGCCTCGCCGGCTGTGGCTCCCTCCGAAGCGACGAATCCGCGGCGTTCTACGACGGCGACTGGCACGCCTACGGCAACGGCCCGGAGAACCGGAACCGCGTCACCGGCGGCGCACCCGAGCCCGAGGAGGCGGCCCCGATGGTCCCCGCCGACTGGGCGTACGGGCCGCCGGTCGTCCGCGACGATGTCGTGTACTTCGCCGCGGAGCGACGGGTCGTCGCGATCGGCGTCGACGGGACCGAGGCCTGGACGCAGCGACTCGAGGGCGAGGCGTTCGGTGCGCCCGCGCTCGATCCCGATCGTGGGCGGCTGTATGTTCCGATGCGCAGCGCGGGGTCGAGCGATCTCGATCCGGAGCCCGCATCGGTGACCGCGTTCGCGCCCGACGACGGCGACCGACTCGCCACGTATCGCGTCGGCGACGAGGCGACCTACGGCGTGAGCGTCGTCGACGGCGACGTCTACGCCCGGAGCGCGACAGCGTGTGTCAGGCTCGGCCCGGACGGAACGGAGCGCTGGCGGCGCTCGCTCGATCCGCTCGTCTACGACGAGTACAACCTCGGCGACTCGACGGCGACGCAGATTCCGCCGGCGGTGACCGGAGACGCCGTCTACGTCCCCGACCGGGACGCGCTGGTGAAACTCGACCGGGAGAGCGGCGAGGAGCGCTGGCGCGTCGACGTCGACACGCCGTACGCCGCGTCGGCCACTGACGGGCGCGGCGTCGTCCAGACGGGGCATCAGGAGGTCGTCGCCGTCGACCACGCGGGCGAGGAGCGCTGGCGGCGCGACCTCCACAGCCGCGCCGCCGCCGCACTCGCGGGCGACGACGTCTACGTCGCCGCGGGCGACCTCCACGAACTCGACGCGGGGTCCGGCGAGACGACCTGGCGGGCGCATCTGCCGAGCGAGGGAACGGCTGCGCCGGTCGTGACAGACGACGCCGTCCTCGTCGCGGGGAGCGGCGTCCGCGCGTTCCGACGGGACGTCGAGGGGATCTTCGACCCCGACCGGCTGCGGTGGGAGCTCGGAGCCTCCCACGCGACCGCGTACGCCTCGCCGGTGGTCGCGGCTGGGCGGCTGTTCGTCGTGGGACCGTTCGGACTGAAAGTGCACGAACGCTGAGGGGTGGACACCGCCGAACCGTCTCAACAAACAGCGCGGGCTCCCATCGGGAGACCCGAAAATCAGCCCGAACGGCGGGCGGCCGCGACCGCCGCGTCAGTGGTCGTGCGAGTGATCGTGTGCGTGATCGTCGCCGCCGTCGCCCGCGACCAACTGATCGCCGTCCGACATCATATTCATATTCTTGAGGTTGTCCCGCTCCTCGAAGTCCTCGACGGCTTCGACGATGTCCTGCTGAGTGAGCGTCGTCCGCTCCTCAGTCAGTGCCTCTAAGACGGCCTCTCGGAACACCATCCGGAGGTCAGAGCCCGTGAGTCCTTCGGTGAGTTCGGCCACCGCCTCGGGGTCGAACTCGGTGATGTCCATCCGCTTGGTGATGATGCGGAGGATATCCGCACGCATCTGGGTGTCCGGCTTCGGGAAGTTGACGATCTCGTCGAAGCGCCGCCAGGCGGCGGCGTCGAGTTGATCCGGGTGGTTCGTCGCCCCGATGAGGATCACCTCGTCGCGGATCAGCGAGATGTCGTCGATACTCTTGAGCAGCGTGTTGACCGCACGCTTCAGCGCCGCGTGCTCGTCGGAGCGCCGCGTCTTCGCGACGGAGTCGAACTCGTCGATGAAGAGGATACACGGCGAGAGCCGCTTCGCGACCTCGAAGGTCTTCTCGACGTTCTTGGCCGTCTCACCGAGGTACTGGCTCGTGATCATCGAGAGCTTCACTTCGACGAAGGGGAGCCCAAGTTCGTGTGCGAGCGCCCGCGAAACCGTCGTCTTGCCGGTCCCCGGCGGCCCGACGAAGAGGATCTTCCCGATCTCGCGGAGACCGATCTCCGCGAGGTACTCGCGGTGTTCGATCGCCTGCATCAGTTTGTGGATCTCTCCCTCCTGGTCGGTCGTCAGCACGAGGTCGTCGAGGGTCATCTCGATCTCCTCGGGCGCTCGGACCTGCACGAGATCGAGCATCTCCCCGTCTTCGTCCTCGTCGAAGTACTCCTCCAGCAGGCTGTCGATCCAGACGCGATCCGCTTGAATCGGCCGCGTCTGCTCGCGCGCCTCGGCGTGCGTCACGTCCACGTCGTCTCGCGTTTCGACGGCGGCCGCGATCGTCGGATTGGTCTCCAGCCGGTCGCGGTCGGCCCGGTCGAGGTACCACTCGGTCGCCATCTCGGGTTGCGTGAGCGAGAGCCGCCCGGAGAAGTCCTCCTGCTGCGTGAAGAGCAGGTCGGAGATCGCATCCCAAGGGTGCTCGACGCCGGTGGCCTTCCGCGCGACGCTTTCGGTGACGACGAGCGGTCGCTCGATGCCGACGACGTTCGATTCCGCCTCGTCGTCGCCGTCGTCGTCTTCCGGTTCGCTCCAGAAGACGCGTCGATATCGAGGCGGCAGATCGTTCTCGTCGAGATCGCGGTCCTCAGTGTAGAGGTGTGCCGTGAGGAGGAACTCGACAACTTCGAGAGCCCGGTTACTCATCCCAAAGACGTTGCCGGGTCACCCGCATAAGCGCGTCGAAAGCGCCGGGCACCGAAGCCGGTGTGCTGACCTGCTGCTTCTGCGACCTTTATGTCACCAGCCCACGCACGTGTGAGTATGCCAACCCCAGTGATTGCCGCCGCGTACCGCACGCCGTTCGGAAAGGCCGGCGGCGTCTTCGAAGACGTCAGAAGCGAGGACCTCTCGGTCTCGCTCATCGACCACATCCTGGCCGAGACCGGCCTGACGAACGACGACGTCGAGGATCTGCTGTGGGGCGTCGCCCAGCAGCGCGGCGAGCAGGACAACAACGTCGCTCGCGTGGTCGCGCTGCTCTCCGAGTTGGGCGAGTCCGTCCCGGCGACGTCGATCAACCGCTGGTGCGCCTCCTCGATGGAGGCGATCGTCTCCGCGTCGAACGCGATCGCGGCGGGCAACCGCGAGTGCATCATCGCCGGTGGCGTCGAATCGATGTCGCGGGTGCCGATGGACGGCGACTCCTATCAGTACCTCCACCCGGATCTCGCCGAGCAGTACAACGTGCCCCGACTCCAGATGGGGATGACCGCAGAGAAAGTCGCCGAGGAGTACGACGTCTCCCGAGAAGCTCAAGACGAGTACGCCGTGCGCTCACACCAGCGGGCGGCCGACGCGACCCAGTCGGGGCGGTTCGAGGACGAGATCGTCCCCTTCGAGGTCGACGGCGAGACCGTGACGGAGGACGAGGGCATCCGTCCCGACACGTCGATGGAAGCGCTGTCGGAGCTCCCCCCGGCGTTCACCGGCGACGGGACCGTCACCGCCGGCAACGCCTCGCAGATGACCGACGGCGCGGCCGCGACGCTCGTCACGTCGCGATCGTTCGCCGCGGACCACGGCCTCGAGATCCTCGCGGAAGTCGGCACCAACGCCGTCGCCGGCGTGGATCCGACCGTGATGGGCATCGGCCCCGTTCCGGCGACGAAAGCGCTCTTAGAGCGGGCTGGGACCGACATCGACGACTACGGCCTCGTGGAACTCAACGAGGCATTCGCGAGCCAGTGTGTCTACGCGCAGCGCGAACTCGGCATCGACGAGGATCGGTACAACGTCAACGGCGGCGCGATCGCCATCGGTCACCCGCTCGGCGCGTCCGGCGCTCGCCTGCCCGTCACGCTGATTCACGAAATGCACGATCAAGGCGTCGATCGCGGACTCGCCACGCTCTGTGTCGGATTCGGACAGGGCGAAGCGGTGGAGTTCCTGCGGTAACCGTCGAGGGGCGATCCGGCGCTACTTGTCGGGGTGGACGAACTCGATCGCCGTTTTGACCTCTTCGCGCCCGCCGATGATCGTGATGCGGTCGCCCTCCTGGAGCGCGAAGTCGGCGTCGGGGACGCGAGTCGTCCCGTCGCGCTGGACCAGCGCGATCAGACAGTCGTCCGGGAGTTCGGGACCGATATCGCCGACCGTCCGTCCGATCAGTTCCTTGGAGGTCACTTCGATCTCCTGGACGTCGCCCGACTGACCGATCTCGCTCATCCAGTCCATCATCGACGGCCGCTCGATGTAGTTGTCCATCGCCTGCGCCGTCGCCAGCGTCGCCGAGATGGTCCGGACGCCGAGTTCCTCGAACGCCTCGGCGTTCTCGGGGTTGTTAACGCGTGCGAGGATCGTCTCGGGATCGAACTTCGAGCTCGCGAGCTGTGAGACCAGCAGATTCACGTCGTCGTTTCCGGTCGCACCGACGACGATCCGAGCGTTCTCCCCGCCGGCCGATCGGAGAACTTCGGTGTCGGTCCCGTCACCGTTATGTACGGTGAATCCCTCGTTCCGGGCGATTTCGACGGTCTCGGGGTTTTGTTCGATGAGCACTACGTTTTCGCCGCGACCTTCGAGGCGTTCGGCGAGCGTTCGGCCCACCTTTCCGCCTCCGATGATGAGTACGCGCATTGGAATGATGTCGAGGTATTCGGCTATCTGACGGGCGAAACCACCTTCGAGGACGACCGTGACGAGGATGACGAGAAAGACCGTGCCGACGAGCGTGTTCGCCGCCTGATCGAGGCCGGCGTTCCGGAATTCGATAGCGAACAGCGTCGCGACCGACGCCGGGATGATGCCGCGGGGGCCGACGAGACTCATGAACCACTTTTCACCGGTGCTGAAGCGGTCTCCGTACGCCGAGAGGAACACGAGCCCCGGCCGGAGCACGAGGGCGACGATGGCGGCCACGAGCAGCCCGCGAGGGCCGATCGTCCGCAGGATATCGAACTGCAGGAGCGCCGCGAGGGCGATGAAGACGAACGAGAGCACGAGCAGGGTCACGTCGCCTTTGAACGCCGAGATCTCCTCTTCGTAGGGGATATCGGCGTTGCCGAGCAGGATCCCCGCGGTCGCGACCGCGGCGATCCCCGCTTCGGTGGCGAGGGCGTCGGCGGCGCCGTAGGCGACGAGTGCGCCGGCGAGAACGAGCAGTCTGGCGTTCTGCGGCGCGTTCCCCGGCGACAACTCGACGTAGCGGAGCGCGTACAGGAGCGCGGCCGCGACGAGTCCACCAACCAGAACCCCGATGCCGAGGCGCTCGGCGAACAGCGTCAGGAGCGCCGCTGGCTCCGTGATGTCGGAGATGATCGCCTCGAAGATGACGACCGCGAGGATCGCCGCCGTCACGTCGTTGACGATCCCCTCGGTCTCGAGGACGGCTTCGACGCGGTCGCGCGCCGGGACGACCTCCAGGATCGGGGTGATGACCGTCGGCCCGGTGGCGACGAGCAGCGCCCCGATCAGGAACGCGACCGGCCACGACGCGTTGAGGAGCACGTTGACCGCGATAGCCGTCCCGAAGAAGGCGATGGCGGCACCGACGGTGATGAGCTTGAGCGTCGCTGCCGGGGCCTCCCGGAGCTTCTGAATCCGCAGGTGAAAGGCCCCCTCGAAGACGATGATCGCGACGGAGAGCCCGACGATGGCAGACAGCGCGTTTCCGAACGAGTTCGGACCGATCACGCCCAGAACCTCCGGTCCCAGAACGACCCCCGCAGCGATCAGGAAGACGACGCTCGGGACCCGGTAGCGGTCAGAGAGAATCTGCGAGATGACACCGATCCCGATGATCGCTGCGACGATGGGGATGAGGTTCGCCCCACTGCTGGCCGCCACTATGACACCTCCATGTCCCGAACGTGCATTCGCATCGGGTATAAACCCACACATTTCGGACAGAAGTGTGCCGGAATGGTCTGGCGAATAGCGAAAGAAAAGCCACAAAATGTGGTCAACTGTGGAGTTCTCGTACTAGGTCGATCGGTGTCGTCGCGACGTGTGTCTTTAGGCGTCCTCGTAGAGCATCTCGATTTGCGCCCCGTATCGATCCAGGATGGTCCGTCGCTTCTTCTTCATCGTCGGTGTCAGCGTGTCGTTCGCTTCGGAGAACTCCTCGGGGACGATGCGGAAGCGTTTGATCCGCTCGTAAGACTCGAACTCCTCGTTGACCTCGTCGACCTCCCGCTGGATCCGATCGCGGACGCGTTCGTCGCGGACGAGCGCGTCGGGATCGTCCGGGAGGTCCACGCCCGCTCGGTCGGCCCAGTCGCTGATCCCTTCGAAGTCGGGAACGATGAGCGCTGAGACGAACTTGTGGCCGTCGCCGACGACGAAGCACTGTTCGACCACGGGACTGGCGGCGAACGCGTTCTCGATCGGTCCGGGGGCGACGTTCTTGCCCGTGGAAAGCACCAACAGCTGTTTCGCCCGCTCACGGAACGCGAGGTAGCCGTCCGGACGCAATTCGACGATGTCGCCGGTTCGGAACCAGCCGTCGTCGGTGAACGCCGCCTCTGTCTCGTCCGGACGGTTCCAGTACCCCGCGCTCACGTTCGGGCCCCGGACGAGTAGTTCGCCGACGTCGCCCTCCGCTGCCCCGTCAGCAACGCCGGCGACGGTCTGATCGAGGTCGACCTCGAGGCCGGGAAGTGGCGGGCCAATGGTCCCGACTTTCGGCTCTTCCGGCGGATTGACGGCGACGACCGGAGCGGTCTCGGTGAGTCCGTATCCCTCCATAATCGGGAGCCCCATCGCGTGATACAGCCCGCAGAGGTCAGCCGAGAGACTGCCCCCACCGCTGATGAGGAACTCGACGCGCCCGCCGAGTGCCTCGCGGACCCGCGAGAAGACCAGTCGATCGGCGAGGCGGAACTTCGCCGAGAGGACGGGCCCCGGATCGTCGGACGCCCGGTGAGATCGCCCAACCTCGACGGCCCACGCGAAGAGTCGCCGTCCGAGGGGCGACTCGGCGGCCTGCGACCGGACGGCGTCGTACAGTTTCTCGTAGACCCGTGGGACGCTCGTACCGACCGTGGGGCGCACCAGGCCGAAGTCCTCGCGGAGGGTGTCGGGGCTCTCGGCGTACGCGACGGTCGCGCCGGCCGCGAACATCAGAAAGTGCCCCGCCAGCCGCTCGAAGACGTGTGCCAGCGGCAGGAACGACAGCGTCGTCGACGCGGGCGAGACAGCCGGGGTCGGGCGGTCCGGGCGGGGTCCGAACCGCCGGTAGCACTGGGACACGTTGGCGCAGAAGTTCCGGTGGGTGAGTTCGACCCCCTTCGGCTGTCCCGTCGTCCCCGACGTGTAGATGAGCGAGGCGAGGTCGTCGGGATCGCGAGCGGCGAGCCAGGACTCGTACGCGTCGAGATCGAAGGCGTCACGGCCGCGTTCGTGAACGGTTCCGAGTGAGACGACGTCGTCGCGGTCGCGGACCACGCCGGCCATCCCGCTGCCGTCGGGGAGGTCGTCGATCACGACGACGAACGAGAGGTCGAGGTCGTCTTCGACGGCGAGAACGCGCGAGAGCAACTCGGCGTTCTCGACCACGACCCCCGTCGCGCCCGGATCGGAGAGGAGGTACCGCACCTGCGACTCCGAGGAGGACGTGTAGACGGTCGTCGTGACCGCGCCCGCCGCGAGCAGCGCAAAGTCAGTCTGTGCCCACTCCATTCGGGTGTCCGAGAGGATCCCGATGCGGTCGCCGGGGTCGATGCCGAGCGATCGGAATCCGGCGGCGAGTCGCCTGACGAGGTCTCGCATCTCGGCGTACCTCAGTTCGGCGAACTCGCCCTCGGGAGCAGCGGGAAGCACGTCGTGCGTGACGAGCGATCGATCGTACACGCCGCCCTTGTACCGCTGTGCGGCGTCGGCGGCGTTCCGCTCGGCGCTCGCCTCGAACAGCCGACCCAGTGTGTCCGGGCCGAGAACTGGGTCCTCGAAGTCAACCTCTGCCTCCCGCCACGTCATAGCGGCACGACGCGCCGCCGGGAATTAAATGTGCAGTAGTTCTGAGGCCGTTCCGTTGTTCGCGGTTGAACGGCAGACTGGATGTTCGTGGTTCATTCGGCGGGCGGCGCTGTCCCGGAGCGGCCGGCGGACCGCAGCGGGCGACACCGACACGAGACGACGCTCAGAGCCCGAATCGGAGGATCCAGAGCGTCCCCATCCCCACGACGATTGTCGCGAAAACGTCGTCGACGTACCACGTGACGGCGGCCGCGACGACGCCGGCGACGAGGCGTTCGTTGCCGACGACCGCGATCGCGCCCTCCGGCGCGACGAAGGCCGGGACGGCGAGCGCGGCGAAGACCGCCGGCGGGACGAAGCGGAGCGCGTTGCTGAGGCGGTCTGGGACCTCGTCGATCCGGCCGAAGAGGTAGATGAACGACGCCCGGATCGAGAACGTGAGGACGCCGAGCGCGACGACGACGCTCCAGATCGAGACGGGCCCGTACTCGGTGACCATCAGTGCTCACCCCCGTGCTCGGACGTCGATCCCGATCCGCCGACGACCGCGTCGGCGGCGACACCGGCGGCGACGCCAGCGACCCCGCCGGCGATGATGCCGAGGTCGAACGGGACCGAGACGACCGTGCCGACGACGGCGACCGTGCCGCCGACGACCGCGGCGACGACCGTCGGCAGCGACGAGACGGCGGGGACGAGCAGGCTCAAGAACACGAGTGGCACGGCGAACTCGAGGCCCCAGGCGTCGGGGATGCGCGCGCCGGCGACGATACCCAGGATCGTACAGCTCTGCCAGACGATCCACAGCGACACCCCGACGGCGAGGTAGTAGTTGCGCCGTTCGGTCGGGTCCAGTTCCTCGTCGGCGTAGCGCGCGATCGAGAGCGCGTACGCCTGATCGGTGAGGACGTACGCGCAGAGCGATTTCCACCACGAGCGCAGAACGCGGAACCGCGGCGCGATCGACGCGGAGTACATCAACATACGGAGGTTGATCACGACGCCAGTGAACACGATCACCAGGAGTTCGGCGTTGCTGCCGAACAGGTCGATCGCGGCCAACTGCGACGCCCCCGCGAAGACGACGACCGAGAGGCCGACCGCCTGGAGCGGCGTCAGACCGGCGTCGACTGCGGCGGCCCCCGCGACGAGTCCGAACGGCGCGACGCCGAGCAGAACGGGCGCAGCGTCGCGGAGGCCGCGACCGATTTCCGGCGGGATCCGAACGCGGGACACGGTCGGATCTCGAACGGGCCGACTAAACCGCTACCGCTTCGGACCGGAGTCCGTCGGTCCTCGAGCGGGCCGTGCGACACCACTAACTACCTCACCCAAGTATCAACACGTATGTCAAACGACGCGCAGTCACAGGCCGGGACGGCCGAGGGGCAAGGCCCCGTCGAAGTTTCTATCGACGTCGCCCGGCAGATGGCCGAGAAACGCGAGGAACTCTTCGAGGAGTTCGAGATCAAGGACGGGTTCCCGTCGGCGGTGCTCTCTGAGGCCCGTTCGCGGACGGAGGGTATCCAAGCGGAGATCGAAGACGAACTCGAACACCGGACGGACCTGCGGGACCTCACCACGTGGACGACCGACCCGATCGATGCGCAGGACTTCGACGACGCGCTCAGCATCGACGAGGACGAGGAGACGTACACGCTGTGGGTCCACATCGCCGACGTGACCCACTACGTCCACCCCGACTCCGAGATGTGGGCGGAGGCCGTCGAGCGAGGCAACACCGTTTATCTTCCCGGGTACACGATCCATATGCTGCCGCCAGTGCTCGCGGAGACGGTCTGTTCACTCGTGCCGCAGGAGGACCGACTGGCACACACCGTCGAGATGGAGATCGACAAGGAGACGCTGTCGTTCGAGTCCGTCGAGATCTACAAGTCGGTCATCCACTCGGACGAGCGCCTGACCTACACCCAGTGTGAGAACCGCCTCGACGACCCCGACGCACCGCTGCACGAGGAGAACGTGCTGGTCTACGAACTCGCCGACCAACTCCACGAGCAGCGCAAGGAGGACGGGTCGCTGGTGTTGAATCCGAGCCGCGACCGGGCGCACACGATCATCGAGGAGTGTATGCTGAAGGCCAACAAGGCCGTCACGCACGAACTGATGTGGAACCGGGGCGTCGAGGCGATGTACCGCGTCCACCCGCAACCGACGCCGGACCAGTGGGACGACGCGCTTCGGGAGATCAACGATCTCAACGGTGTGAATATGTCCGGCGCCTCGTGGGACGACCCGCGGAAGGCCGTCAACGACGCCCTGGAGAACTCCGACTCGCGAGCGCTCAACAAGATTCAGCGGGCAGTGCTGAAGGTGATGCCCCGCGCGAAGTATATGAACGATCCCTTCGGGGGCCACTACGCGCTCAACTTCGACATCTACGGCCACTTCACCTCCCCTATCCGGCGGCTGTCGGACCTGATCAACCACTGGATCGTCCACGAGAACGACGTGCCGGAGGACCTCGTGGAACTGTGCGACCGGGCGTCCGAGCGGCAGAAGGACGGCGAGACGGCCGAGCGGCTCTACAAGCAGTTCCTCGAAGAGGTCAGTCTCGACCCTCACGCGGTCAACAACCGCGGCGTCCATACCGTCGACGAGGACGGCGAGGTCGTCAACGAAGAGGGTCTGCCGCCTGAGGAGATCGATCAGCGGTCGGCGTGAGACGCCTGAACGCAGGCGACCCTGTCGTCCCCGTCGCAGCGGCGACCCGCGGGCTCAGTGCTTGTGGGTGAACAGGAGGACCTCGTTCTCGTGGGTGGTTACGCAGAGGTCCAAAAGCATACTGAGCTCGAGGCTGTTGTACTCGTCCTCGCAGATGACCAGGTCGTCGAACGGGTCACCGCACGCGGGACAGGCGATCGCCACTGTGTTCCGGTACGTCGTCACCCCGCCGGCCGACTCGTGCGGCGTCAGTGACGTGGTGAGTTCGTCGTACTCTTCGTCTTCCATCGTTCCCACCGATGAAACGATCCATCATAATTCTACTCCCCGCGACGACGGGGCGTCCGGGGTGGGTCGACGAGGCGTCGCCCGACGAGTGCTCAGTCGGTGACCGGGAGTTCGACGACGAAGACCGCGCCCTCGGGGTCGCCGTCTTCGACCCAGACGTCGCCGCCGTAGAGCTCGACGAGCGTCCGGACGAGATACAGGCCGAGTCCGGTCCCGCTGCTCTCGAGGCCCTTCTCGCCCTTGCCGAAGATGTCGCCTTTGCGCGCGTCGGGGATGCCGGGGCCGTTGTCGGCGACGCGCACGCGGACGGCGTCGCCGTCGTCGACGGTCGACGCCGAGACGCGGACCTCCGGGACGGGGCTGTCGTTGTGCTGGACGGCGTTCGAGAGGAGGTTCCGGAACACCGACCCGAGGAGGTCGTTGGCCGACACCGACACGTCCGGAAGCGGCCCGTCGACCGTGACGACGGCTTCGGTGGTCTCAGCGTCGAGTTTCTCGACTTCGCTCTCGATCGCCTGCCGGAGTGGCATCGGCCGTCGGTCGTCGTCCTCGGCGAGCATCACGTCGGCGAGGTTTCGTGCGGTCTCGGTGAGTTCGACCGCGTGGGCGGCGCTGTCACGAATCTTCTCGACGTACGTCCGTTCGGTGCGCGTCTCGTCTCCCGCGTCGTCGGCGTAACTGTCGGCGAGGAAGTCCGCGTACGCGGTCACCAACTGGAGGTCGTTGCGGATGTCGTGGCGGACGACCTGATTGAGGAGATCGAGGTTGTCACGCTGCTCTCTGAGACGGCTCTCGTACTCGTTGCGGTCGGTGATGTCGATGTAGACGCCGAACTGCCGCGAGGCGTCGTCGCCGGCGTTGATCGGCGCCGAGCGGAACAGGAAATCGTGGCGCCCGTCGCGAGTCTGTCGCTCGACCTCACGCGTGACCTGTTCGCCGGCCGTGGCCTCGTCGTCGATCGCGGCGGCTTCCGCGGCGATGTCGTCCTCGTCGGGGACGATCAGGTCGTTGACGTCACGCCCGAGTGCGGTCTCGGCGTCGTAGCCGAACGTTCGCTCGAACGCCTCGTTGACGTCTCGGAGGATCGCACCGTCGTCGGTGAGTTCCACGCTGACGACGGGTTCGGGCACGCCCTCGAAGAGCGCCTCGAAGCGATCCCGCTCGCGTTCGAGGGCGCGCTCTCGACCCCGGCGCTCGGCACGAGACGCTTCGATGGTTCGGCTGAGGCGGTTGAACCCGTGCTCGATCTGTTGCCACTCCTCCGCATCGTCGAGCGTGATTTCGACGCCGTACCGCCCTGATTCGAGCGCACGGAACCCCCCAAGGAGGCGGCCGAGTTGTCGGATGTTTCGTCGATAGACCCACCAGCCGAGCCCCGAGAACAGTCCGAGGACCGCCAGGAGTGAACCGACCTGGAAGGCAGTCACCGTTCGGATCGTCGATTCCACCGTGGCACGGTTCTTGGTAACGCTGACGGTCCACCCCGTCTGGCTGATCGTCGCGTTGTGGCCGAAGTCGTGTGCAGGCGCGCCGTCGGAGGCGTAAATGACACCCTCGTCACGCGAGTACACCGTCAACTGCTGCCCCGAATCGAGGGTTTCGGCGAACGAGTCGAACAGGTCCTCGTCAGCCAGGTGAAACGCCGCGTTGAGCGTTCCGACGACGCGGCCGTCGCGATGGATGGGCGTACTGACCGTGATGATGTAGTTCCCCGAGTCCGCCTGGACCGGGTCGCTGACGTAGGTTTCTCCCGCGAGCGCTCGCCGGACGTACTCGCGGTCGCTGAAGTCAGCGCCGATCAATTCGCGCCTCGTCTCCGGAGAGATGTCGGAGACGATAGTGGTCATCGTGCCGTTGGCGGCGACGACGGAAGCGCCCGCGAACGTCGAACGGTTCAGGAACGTCGCGAGCGCGCGGCGCTGCGCATCGCTGCCGTGACGGCCGAGGGCAGGGTTGGTCGCTGCGACCGACACCGTCCGTTGCAGCGATTCGAGCTCTCGTTCGAGCGCGACGTCGACGTGTTCGGCCGAGTGCGTGACCTCCGTCCGTTCCTGGGCGTACAGCGTGTCTTTGTACTCCTGGAACCCGAGTACGACTGCGCCCGAGAGGACCGTGGCCACGAGCAGCAGTGAGAGCAGAAAGGCACGCTTGAGCTTCACTACCCGTCTCAAGGCACTGGGTCCGGGTTGAATGTACTGATTCGCTCGTGTGGCTGCCGCAGGGGCGGGGACCACGGTGCGTCCAGCCTCCCGAGGAGTGCCGAATCAGCGAGCCGTTCGGCCCCCGTCGTCGTGCCGGAGCGGGGTCCAGAGTCCCGTCGCGACGCCGACGAGAAGGCCCGCGGTGTGCCCCACGTTGGCCGTCGCGGGCGAGGCGAGGACGAGCGCGGCTATCGACTCGGTCGCGACGAGTGCGAGCGCGCACGCTCCGAACAGGGTCGCGAGGAGTTCGAGGTCCGTCGCGCGTCGGTGTCGGGGGAAGTACGCGATGGCGAAGCCGCCGACAGCGAACACGACGCCGCTGATGCCGTAGACGGCTTGCGGACCCGAACCGAAGGCGAGGCTCCACGCGGCGAGTGCGCCGATCGACGCGACGGAAGCCACGAGCGCCATCGAGGCGTAGCGGCGTCCCGGGAGCGTCGCCTCCGCAATCCGGCCGAAGGCGAAGAGCGTCACCACGTTCGGAATCACGTGGACGAGGCCGCCGTGGAGCAGCGGCGACAGCGGCCACGCGAGCCAGGGCGCGCGGAGATACACGTAGTTGGTCGTCACGAAGACCGAGGGCGCCCCCCACAGCGCGGTCTGGAACGCCTGGACAGCGTAGACCGCACAGACGATCACGACGAGCAAGTCGGTGACGGGCGCCGATAACGACCGGTGATCGGCGAAGACCGGCCGCAGGCCGTTCTCGAACGGCATGAGGAGGTTCGATACCGAAACGCGCCGCATCAGCAGTGTGTGCGTACCGCCAGCGTATGAGTGCTTGGGCGGCGTCGGTGGATCGAGGGACCGATGGTTTATCTCCGAAGGCGCGGCCAACAACGGCGTGCGCTGAGGGTTGTTCCACGCCGCACAGCGGTTGTCCGGCACAGCGGCGTGGAAGCGGTCGTGCCGGCTGTTCGCTCTGTTGTCACCGGACGGTGAGCGGCCACTGGACCCGCCGGATTCTTGTCGCACCGGCGTGAGCGACGGACGTGCGACTCGTTCAGGTGATGATCCCGACCGGGAAGCGGGAGGCCGTGCTGGACGTGCTCGACGAGGAAGGCGTCGACTACGCCGTCTCCGACGAGACCAGCGGCCGCGACTACACCGCTGTCGTCACGTTTCCCCTCCCCACCTCCGCCGTCGAGCCGGTCCTCGAACAGCTCCGCGGTGTCGGGATCGAGCGGGACGCGTACACGGTGATCGTACAGGCGGAGACGGTCGTCTCCGACCGCTTCGAGGCGCTGAAGGAGCGCTACGAGTCCGACGAGGAAGAGACCAGTAACGGCGATCGGATCGCCCGAGAAGAACTCGTGGCCCGCGCCGACGAGATGGCGCCGACGGTTCGCCCGTACGTGCTGATGACCGCGGTGAGCGCCGTCGTGGCAACCGCGGGACTCCTCTTGGACTCGCCCGCGATCGTGGTCGGCTCGATGGTCATCGCGCCGCTGATCGGACCCGCGATGGCTGCGAGCGTCGGGACCGTCGTCGACGACCGCGACCTGGCGCTCCGAGGGATCAAACTCCAGGCGCTCGGCGGCGCGCTGGCGATCGGAGCGGCGGCGCTCTTCGCTCTCCTCTTGCGGATGATGAACATCGTGCCACTCACCGCCGAGGAGGTCTTCGCGATCGGCGAGGTCCGTGAGCGCCTCGCGCCGGGCGTGCTCTCGCTCGTGATCGCGCTCGGGGCGGGCGCTGCAGGGGCCGTCTCGCTGGCGTCGGGCGTCTCCTCGGCACTCGTCGGCGTGATGATCGCGGCGGCGCTCGTCCCCCCGACGGCGGTCGTGGGCATCGGGATCGCCTGGGGAGAGCCCCAGACAGTCGTCGGCTCGGCGGTCCTCGTCCTGGTCAACATCCTCGCGATCAACCTGGTCGCGCTCGTCGTGCTCTGGCGGATGGGCTACCGGCCGAAGTTGTGGTTCCGCGAGGAGGAGGCCCGGGCCACGACCCTCAAGCGGATCGCAGTCCTGGCAGCGGTGCTGCTCGTCCTGACGGGACTGCTCGGTGCGTTCACGTACAGTTCCTACCGGACGTCGGAGTTCGAACGCGGCGCGACCGCGGCGATCGAAGCGGAGTTGCCGCCGGAGGCGACGCTTCTCGATCTGGCGGTGACCTACGAGGGGTTCCCACTGCAGACGCCGCAACGGATCGTCGTGACGGTGGGTCACCCGCCGTCGACGACACCGCCGTCCGTGGCGAATACGATACGTGATCGTGTGACCGCGCTGGCACCCGACCCCCTGGGACCGTTCGGGGACGAGTCGATTCGCGTCGAGATCCGCTACGTGGATGTCGACCGAGCGACGGCAACCGGGCGGTAGCGGTGCCGGAGCAGGCACAAACGATTCATTGCGTCAAGCGCGTGTTCAATAGCTGAGCCGCCCATCGAGCGATATGGATCGCAGATTCGGAATCAGCACCGTCGTGGTCGCCGCACTCGTCCTGATCGCGGGGTGTAGCGCCCCGCTACAGTCCGGCCCGGGGACGGCCGCCGCAGACACAGCCAGCCACCCGGCCGTCCGGACCGTTTCGACGGCCGGAACCGGAGCCGTCGCCGCCGACGCCGATCGGGCCGTCGTGACGGTCGCCGTCACCGCCCGTGGTGCGAGCGCGGACGCGGTCAGAGATCGGATCGCAGCGAACGCGACCCGGATGCGTGAAGCGCTCCGTGCGGCCGGCGTCGCGGACGACGAGCTGCAGACGGTCTCATTCCGACTCTCGTCGCGCTCACAGCTCGATCCCGAGACGGGCGTCCAAACGATCGCTGGCTACGAAGCCGTCCACGCCCACCGGATCGAAACGACACCCAGTGCCGCCGGCGAGATCGTCGACACCGCCGTCGACAACAGGGCCACCGAGGTGTCCGGCGTCGCGTTCACGTTGAGCGACGAGGCTCGCACGGAACTCCGCTCCCAGGCGCTTGAGCGCGCGATGACCGACGCTCGCGCCGACGCCGACGTCGTGGCCGAGGCCGCTGGGCTCGCAGTGACCGGCGTCCGATCGGCCTCGATCGGGAGTTCTGGACCGATCTATGCGGTGCGTGAGTCAGCCGCCGAGGGGGCCGGGTCGGGGACGCAGTTCGATGCCGGTCCGGTGACCGTCACTGCGCGGGTCGACGTCACGTACACAGTCGCATAGACGAGCCTCGAGGGGCCTCGCGGACCGCTACTCCTGTCGCGACGGCGGGATGTCTGGCTCCCACGCCACCGCGTCCACAGCCGCGTCGAGCACCGCGTCGACCCCCTCGCCCGTCTCGACGCTCATCTGATACGCGGCGTCGACGTCGCGCGAGCGGTCGCTCTTGTTGTTGACAGTGAGGACCGGCACGTCGCGCTCGCGGAAGCGCTCGGCCACCGCGTCGCGGAGTTCCAACTGCGAATCGAGGGGGTACCCGCAGGCCTCGCTCGCGTCGAGAACGAACACCACCGCGTCGGCGAGGTGTTCGATCGCGCTCACGGCCTGGCGCTCGATGTCGTTGCGTTCGTCTTCGGGCCGGTCGAGCAACCCCGGCGTGTCGATGATCTGATAGCGGATCCGATCACGCTCGAAGTGCCCGACGTGGACGCCGCGGGTCGTGAACGGGTAGTGGGCGATCTCGTTGTCCGCGCGGGTGACGCCGTTGACGAACGACGACTTGCCCACGTTGGGGTACCCCGCGACGACGATCGCGGGTTCGTCCGGGCGGATGTCTGGCAGCGTCTTCAGTGCGTCGCGGGCCTCGCCGATCCGGACGAGGTCGTCAGCGACCTCCTCGACGACGTCGGCCATCCGGGCGAACGCCTGTTTGCGGTGCTTGCGAGCGGTCTCGGGCTGCGTCTTGCGGAGTTTCGGTTGGTACTCCCGGCGGAGTTCGCCGATCTGCCGACTCGCCCAGGTCACCTCCGAGAGGCTCTGTCTGAGTTCGTCGACGTCGACGATCGCGTCCGCGAGTTCGTAGTAGAACGGATCGACCGTGCCGAAATCGGGCCACCGCGTGACGACGTTCTCCAGGTTGTCTGAGAGGATCGAGGAGGCGGTCTGGAGCATCGACTGCTGGGCCTCCAGCCCGGATTTCGCTCGCCCCGCACGCGCCGCTCGCGAAAACGCCTTGTCGAGAAGTTCCTCCGACCGGGGCGTCGTCGGAAGGGACTCAAAAATCATTGTGCCTTCCTACTGGGCCGAGGGGTAAAAGCGCGTCCGTTCCGATCTCACGTGGTACTCCGGCCCTCGTGCGTGGAATCATCGCTCGCGTCGCGGTGGCCCGGGTCGTTTTAGTCCCGCGGTGCGTCGATCGCGGTATGGACACTGACTGGCGCGCAGTGGGGATCGGATTCGCGGTGATCGTCGTCGGATCAGTCATCGGGCTCACCATCGCGCCGCTCGGACAGCTCACCGCCGGACTCCTCGGCGGTGCCGCAGCCGGATTCCTCGCCGGCGGCGGACTCGGCAAGGGAGCGTGGAACGGTCTGGTCGCGGGGTCGATCTCTGGAATCCTCGTCTCGATCGCGATCGGGCTGGTCGGCGTGCTTATCGGGGGAGCGATCGGGCTCAGCGGCGGCCCACTCGGCGGCCCGCTCGGGGGCCTTCTCGGCGGAGCCGGAGCGTTCCTCTTCGGCATCATCGTCACCGTCTTCTTCGCTCTCGACAGCGCTCTCGGCGGTGCAATCGGTGGGCTGGTCAACAAGTAAGGTCGACCGGTGAGCGGAAGTTAGTCGCGGTCTGCGCGGTCGAGGTACTCCTGCTGGACGGCGACGACCGCCTCGGAGTCGGCGCACTCGGCGTATCGCCGGAGCGGTTCGTCGTTGAGTTCTAAGAACGTGTGCCCCCAGGTGAACTTCGAGAGCAGCGCTTCCGCCCGATCGCGTCGACCGAAGATCGAGAGCGCAGCGGCCAGCGCCTCCACAGTCGTCAGTTCCATCGGGCGACCGAAGTTGACCGGGTTCGCGGCCACGAGATACGGGAGCGCGCGGTGCTCGCCAGCCAGCGAGAACCGCGCCTCGCCCGCCGACTCCCACGAGCAATCGAGCGCGACGAGCGCGCCGGTATCGGCGTCAGCCGGCGAGAGCGCGCGTTCTGCGTGGGGGTTGAGGACGACCCCATACGGCGTCGCGCGGTCCGAGCGGTGCAACGCCACGAAGTCGAAGCGGGCCAGCTTCCGCGCCGTGCACTTCTCGGGGTCGTCGTCACCCTCGTAACGGACGTGCAGCGAGCCGCGCCAGCCGGTCGCGGACGCGCTCGAATCGGCACCGGACGGCTCGTCCGCGTCGGTCTCGGGGTCGGGGGCCACAGTTCCGGTACTCGTCGGGAACGCGAAAAGCCTTCGTCATACGAGAGCGAGTGTGTGTCTTTCCCCCATATTTATTGTTATCAAATGACAGTAATGGATGGAGGTATTTTCCAATGGCAATCCAGGGAGTCGTGTACAACGGCCCGCACGAAGTCGCTATCGAAGAAGTGGACGATCCGGGGATACAGGATCCGACCGACGTGGTCATCGACGTCACGTCGACGTGTATCTGCGGGTCGGACCTGCACATGTACGAGGGACGGACCGCTGCGGAACCAGGAATCGTATTCGGGCACGAGGCGATGGGAATCGTCGACGAGGTCGGCGACGGTGTTTCCTCACTGGAAGTCGGAGACCGGGTCTCGATCCCGTTCAACGTCGCCTGTGGCCACTGCAAGAACTGCGAGGAAGGAAAGACCGGATTCTGTCTGAACGTCAATCAGGAGGGGAGCGTCCCCGCCGGCGGCGCCTACGGCTATGTCGGAATGGGCCCGTATCAAGGGGGCCAGGCCGAGCGGATGCGCGTTCCGTTCGCGGACTTCAACGCGCTGAAGCTCCCCGACGAGGGCCACGAGGACGACTTCGCGCTGCTGGCGGACATCTTCCCGACCGGCTGGCACGGCACCGAACTCGCGGACCTCCAGCCCGGCGAGTCCGTCGCCATCTTCGGCGCCGGGCCGGTCGGCCTGATGGCCGCCTACAGCGCGAAGATCAAGGGCGCGTCCGAGATCTACGTCGTCGACCGCGTGCCCAGTCGCCTCGAACTCGCCGAGGAGCACTGTGACGCCACCGCGATCAACTTCGAGGAGGGCAACCCCGTCGAGCAGATCATCGACGAGCACGGCGGCGAGGTCAACAAGGGCGTTGACGCCGTCGGGTATCAGTCCGTCGAGCCGGAGTCCGTCCGGGACAGCGACGAGCCCTACGATCCAACCAAGGAGAACCCGGGCGTCCTGATCAATCAGCTCATCCGCGTCGTCGAGCCGAAAGGCCGCCTCGGGATCATCGGCCTCTACGTTCCCGAGGACCCGGGCGCACCCGATACGATCAGTGAGATGGAAGCCCAGGGCCGCCTCGGCATCGACTTCGGGAAGCTCTTCGAGAAGGGACAGGGCCTCGCGACCGGACAGTGCGACGTGAAGTCCTACAATCGCTACCTTCGCGACCTCATCATTGCCGGTCGCGCGGAACCGAGCTTCGTCGTCTCCCACCGGGTGGGACTCGACGAGGCAGCGGAGATGTACGACCGGTTCGACAACAGAGAAGAGGGCTTCACCAAGGTCATCCTGGAGCCGTAGCGCCACCCGCACCCGATTTTTTCGCTCGATCGGGGTAACTGGTAAGTCAGCGCACGCCGGAGAATATCGTATGTGTATGTACTGTAGCGTCGTCTTCGACGACGGGTGGGGACAACTGCTCGAATACGACGAACTCTATCAGTCGACGCTCGAGCGGCCCACGGCGGAGTCGACCTACGGGTTCCAAGCGGAGTGGGACGACCTCCGCGACGAACTCGGCATCTAGAGGGGGAAGGCGTCCGTCGAGGAGGTCGCATCGGGCGCTGTGCGGAGCGCGTCGAGTTCGTCCCGAAGCCGCGACTCCGGGAGCTCCTGTCCGATAAACACCAATCGAGTCTGTGGCTCGTCCGCCTCGTCCCACGACCCGATCGGACCCGCCTGGACCGCGTCGCTGGCCTGACTCACGCCGATGACCTCGGTGGACCCCGCGACGTAGCTGAACCCCTTTGCGCGGATGATCGAGGGGTCCGGCTCCTCGAGCCACGCGGCGAATTCCTCCGGATCGAACGGCCGCGTCGTGCGGTAGACGAACGACGACACGCCGTGCTGTTCGGCGGCCGCGTGCTCGTGATCGTCCGCGAGGTGACGCTTCCAGCCCTGTGAACGGGACACCGCCGCGAAATCGAACCGCCCAGTATCGAGGATGCGACCGGAATCGATCTCGGAGTGGACCGTCCGAACGAGTTCCGCTCGGGGCTGGAGTTCGCTCACGACGGCTTCGATGTCGTCGAGTACCTGGTCGGGGACCATATCGCACTTGTTGAGCAGGAGCACGTCGCAGAACTCCACGCTCTCGATGAGGACTTCGCTCAACGGCCGGTCGTCGGTGGCGCGCGCGCCCTCCGGGAGCGAGGTGTCGCCGTCGAACTCCTTCCAGAAGCCGTAGGTGTCGAGAACGGTGACCATCGTGTCGAGGCGAAACCACTCCGTCGGGTCGATGTCGCTTCCCTCCGTGCCCTCGGTGAAGACTTGTGCGACCGGAATTGGCTCGCTGATCCCGGAGGACTCGACGAGCAAGTAGTCGAACTCGCGCTCGGTCGCGAGTCGGTGGGCCTCCGTCAGGAGGTCGTCCTGCAATCGGCAGCAGATGCAGCCGTTCGAGAGGTCGATAATCCCGGCGTCCTCGTTCCGGTCGGCGACGAGTTCGGCGTCGACGTTGATGTCGCCCATATCGTTGAGGAGGACACCGACCTCGTACCCTTGCTGATTCGCGAGGACGTGATTCACCAGCGTGGTCTTCCCGGCGCCGAGATAGCCGCTCACCACCGTCACCGGAATATTGTCAGAAGGCATATAATTGGGTAGCGAATCGAGGGTAAAAACGTTCCCGGCGGCGGAAGCGCCGGTCGGAGGCGACTGCGGCCAGCGCCTGGGGAGACGAAATCCGGTGGAGCGACGTCACAGGTGGCTATGGCCCCCACAGACGACGGCCATCAGTCGACCTCAGGCGTTCGAGTTCGGGCGTCTGACCTCGACGGTCCCGTCGGCCGAGACGCGAACGGTCCGGTCCGACACTGCGAAGACGACGCTGGCGTCGTCGTCGTCCACCGACGCGAGGAACCGCTCTGCTGGCTCGGTGTCGACGGCGTCGTACAGCGGCGATTCGTTCCACGGTCTCTCGCTGTCGGTGAGCGCCGCAGCGAGTGTCGCGTCCAGTTCGTCCGGCCCGTCGAAGTCGTGGTGAGCGACCTGCTGCCACTCACCGAGTGAACGCTGATCGGGATATTCCGTCTGTTCTGTCATACCAGTGTAGACCGTCTCTACGCGTATGAAACAGGGATACCCTCGTTCCGGATTTGCCCCGATTTGGCCGAATATACCGCTTTAATGTCTCGTTATCAATGGGTCGGGAGGGTCAGCCCGCCCCGCCGGCTCCGAGGGCGGGGTCAGTCAGACTCGCCGGCTCCGAGAGCGGACTCGCCAACCGGGTCGTGGCCGTCGATGATCGTCGTGCCGCCCAGATACGGTCGGAGCACCTCCGGCACCGTGACGGTGCCGTCGTCGTTCTGGTAGTACTCCAGGATCGCGACCACGATGCGGGGGATTGCCAGCCCCGAGCCGTTGAGGGTGTGGAGGTACTCGGCGGACTCGTGGCGCTCGGGTCGGTATCGGAGGCCCGCGCGGCGCGCCTGGAACGCGCCGAAGTTCGAGACCGAAGACACTTCCAGCCAACGGCCACCCTCCTCGGGGCCGTCCGCCATGTCGTCGGCCGGAGCCCACACCTCGATGTCGTATTTCTTCCGCTGGGTGAAGCCGAGATCGCCCGTACACATCTCGAGAATCCGGTACGGGAGGTCCAGCCGACGGAGGACTTCCTCGGCCTCGTCGACGAGGCCCTCGAACCGCGCCTCGCTCTCGTCGGGCCGGACGAAGTTGACCATCTCGACCTTGTTGAACTGGTGGACGCGGACGATGCCGCGGGTCTCGGTGCCGTGTTCGCCCGCCTCGCGGCGGAAGTTCGGCGTGTACGCCTGAATCTTCAGCGGCAGATCGTCGTCGAGCAGGATCTCGTCGCGGTACATATTCGTCACCGGGACCTCCGCAGTGGGACAGAGCCACAGGTCGTCGTCGTCCCAGGACTCGTCGTTCGCCCCGCCGATTCGGTAGGCGTCCTCGGTGAACTTCGGGAACTGCCCCGTTCCGACCATCGAGCGAGAGTTGACCGGGATCGGCGGGAAGACCTCGACGTACCCCTGCTCGCGATGGATATCCATCATAAACTGGATCAGGGCGTGTTCCAAGCGCGCGCCGTCGCCCTTCGTGAAGTAGAAGCCGCCGCCGGTCACCTTCGCACCGCGCTGGAAGTCTAAGATCTCGAGGTCCTCTCCGAGGTCGTAGTGGGGGACGACCGAGTCGGGGAGCTCGCGGAGGTCGCCGAAGCCCTCGCGACGACGCTCGACGTTCTCGGACTCGTCGGCACCGATCGGGACCTCGTCGGCCGGGATCTGCGGGATTTCGAGCAAGGCGGCCTCGAGTTCGGCCTCGAGTTCGTCCGCACGCGTCTCGACCTCGTCGAGTTCGGCCTTCAGTTCCTGCGAGCGTTCGATGGCCGCCTGGGCCTCTTCCTCGTCGCCTTCGGCTTTCAGCTCGCCGATCTTCGAGGAGATCTCGTTGCGTTCGTGGCGAAGGTCGTCGCCGCGCTTTTTCAGTTCGCGCCACTCCTCGTCGACCGCCAGGACCCGGTCGAGGTCGACATCCGCGACGCCTTTGTGCTCCAGGGCGGCGCGGACCGCCTCGGGGTTCTCCCGGAGGAACTGTCTCTCGATCATACCCGTCGATTCTCCGGGATCCGGCAAAACCGTGTCGCATCGGCGGACGGCCCGATCCAGGAGGTCGAGGTGTCAGAACGGAAAGACACATACCCGACGACGGAGTCACAATAGGTATCGTGACGTCGAGTATGCGGAAGTGGTTCCGTCGACAGGTCTCGGAAAGCTATCAGCGGATGCTCCGACGGCAACTCGACGATACGCCGACGCACGTCGCAATCATTCAGGACGGCAACCGGCGCTACGCCCGCGAACAGGGCGACGACGCGCCGGAGGGCCACCGCGAGGGGGCGGAGACGACAGAGCAGGTCCTCGAGTGGTGCGACGAACTCGGCGTCGAGGAGTTGACGCTGTACGCCTTCTCGACGGAGAATTTCGATCGTCCTGAGGAGGAACTCGAACCGCTCTTCGATCTCTTGGAATCGAAGCTCTACGAGTTCGCTGACGCCGATCGGGTCCACGAGAACGGCGTCCGGATCGGCGCGATCGGCGACGTGGAGCGACTCCCGGAGCGGGTCCGCGAGGCCGTCACGTACGCGGAGTCACAGACGGCTGAGTACGACACGCTTCGGCTCAACATCGCGCTCGCTTACGGCGGCCGGTCGGAGTTGCTCGGTGCGGCACGAGAGATCGCCCGCGACGTCGAATCGGGCGAGCTCGAACCCGACGACGTCGACGTGACGGCCGTCGAAGCGCGATTGGCGCGCCACACCACGCGCGACGTCGATCTCATCGTCCGGACCGGCGGCGACGAGCGGACCTCGAACTTCCTGCCGTGGCACGCCAACGGCAACGAGGCTGCCGTCTACTTCTGTGCGCCGTACTGGCCCGAGTTCTCGAAAGCGGACTTCCTGCGGGGGCTCCGCACCTACGAGTCCCGGGAGCGGTCCTGGCGACAGTCGCGGACCGAACGGGCGGTGGCGCTGGTCCGCGCCGTCACGGAGACCGAACTCGCCGACGCCCGGGCGGTCGCCCACCGGCTGCGATCGAAGCTCCCCTCCGCGGGCGCGAAGGAGGTCTCGGCCGAACTGGAGCGCCAGCGCGGAGCCGACCCTGCTGAGGGGGCAGACTGATCGGAGCAGACCCACTCTGATCCGCGACGGAATAAATCTATCAGCGACAGCACAGACAGCTCCCCAGCGCGTCGGTCACCGACCGAACCGCCGCTGGCGGTTCTTGTAATCGAGGACGGCTCGGAGGTAATCCCGCCGCCGGAAATCGCGCCAGTTGACGTCGGTGAAGTACAACTCCGAATAGACCGACTGCCAGATCAGGAAGTCCGAGAGCCGCTCGGCGCCGGTCTTGATGAGGAGGTCGGGTTCGTCGTCGAAGACGAGCCGTTCCTCGATCCGATCGGCGTCGACGTCCTCGGGGTCGAGTTCGCCCGCCTCGACCGACTCGGCGATACGCCTGACGGCCGACGCGAACTCCCGCTTGCCGCCGAGGCCGATGCTGATCCGAACGGGTGCGTCGGCGCGCTCGGTGTCGCCCGGGCCGCGGACGTCGATGGGCTCCGGCGAGTCCACTGTCCGAAGCTCCCGAGACAGCGTCGGGACGACCGCCTCGTCGAGGACACTGACCGAGACCGTCACGCGCCGTGCGCCGTATTCGAACGCCCAGGTCAGAAAGTCCGCGAGCGTGTCGTACGCACCCTGTTCGAGCAGGTCCCGCTCGGTGATCACGACGGCGACGTGCTCGGGTGGGTCGGCCTCGTGAAGCCGATAGCGGAGGGCGAGATACCGGTCGTATAGTCCCACGGCGCACCGTCCGCGACGGAGTGACATATGTTTCGGGGTTCGGGTCGATCGACGGCGTTCGGGTCGCCGTGCAGACAGTCACTGGCCCGGGCGACAGCAGTTCGTGTACGCGACCAAGCCAGCCGGGAAACCGCGAGACGAGATGTCGGGACCGTTAAGTGCGCGTCGGGGGTAGCCCGTGATGTGCAACCGACGCTTCGGCGGGCGGGCGGGTTCGCCCTGATCGGGACGATCTCGGTGACCGCGCCGGTGCTGGGCCGGGCGGCCTTCGTCCCCTTCGCCGCCGTCGCGCTGCTCGCGGCATTCGTGATCACCGACGGACCGCTGTTCGATCTGTTCGCGCGACCCAGCGACCACCGCGAGGGGCGGCTGAACGGACTCACGGGCTTCGCGCTGGCCGCGGCTGGGCTGGCGATTCTGGCGACCGAACTCGGACTCCCGATCGACCTGTTCGTCGCGAGCGTCTTCGTGCTCTCGTACGGCAACCTTGGCAAGCGCCTCGTAGCGGAGGCCTCTGACGAGCCGTTCTTGGGGACGGCCGGCTTCGGCGTCGCCGGGAGCGCCGCGGGCTTCGCGGGGCAGGCCGGCGTGGCCTCTCTCACCTCGTCGCCGATCGTCGCACCGCGGTTCGCGTTTCTCGCCGTCGCGGGAGCGCTCGTCGCTGCGCTCTTCCGCGAGATGCTCTTCGAGCGCGACGACCCGCTGGTGATGCTCTCGGCGGGTCTGCTGCTGTGGCTCTTCGACTCGCTCGCGGTCTCGGTGGGCGTGGTCGACATCGGGGCCGCGCTCGCCGTCACGGTCGCGCTCGGATACGCCTCCTACGCGCTCGGCGCCGCGTCCGTCGCCGGGATGCTCTCCGGCGTCCTCTTGGGCCTCCTGGTCATCGTCTTCGGCGGCTTCGGCTGGTTCGCGGTGCTCATCGCGTTCTTCGGGATCGGCTCGCTCTCGACGAAGTTTCGCTACGAGGAGAAAAAACGCCGCGGCATCGCCGAGGAGAACGAGGGCGCGCGGGGGACTGGGAACGTCCTCGGCAACGCCGCGGTCGCGCTGCTCTGTGTGCTCCTCTTCGCCGGGAGTCGGTCGCTGCCCGTCGACGGGCTGTTGTTCCAGTACGCCTTCGCCGGGTCGATGGCGGCGGCGCTCAGTGATACGCTCTCCTCCGAGATCGGCGGCCTCTACGACAGCCCGCGGCTCATCACCACAATGGAGTCAGTCCCGCCCGGGACCGACGGCGGGGTGACCTGGCAGGGCGAGGTGTTCGGCGTCCTCGGCGCCACTGTCGTCGCTGGCGTGGCGTTCGCGCTCCTCCCGGACGTCGGCTTCGTGGGCGCGGCCGTCGTGACCCTCGGCGGCTTCCTCGGCATGACGGCCGACAGCGTCCTCGGTGCGACCGTCGAGGGACAGCAGTTCGGCAACGAGGCGGTGAACTTCGCGGCGACGCTGGTCGGAGCCGTGGTGAGTGCCGTCGCCGCGCTCGCGCTGTTGGGGCCGTGATCCGGCCGGCCCGTCCCGCCGACGCTTCGGCGATCGCCGCGCTCCAGTCGCATCTCGATGCGCCGTCGCCGGAACTGCTCGCGTCGTTCGCGGCCGTCGGCGCGTGCCTGGTCGCGGTCGAGCGTCCCGGCGGCGAGCCAGTCGGGTACGCGATCACGGTCGGCGAGGGCGACGTCCACCTCGCGGAGTTGGTCGTCGACCCCGACCATCGGCGTCGCGGTCACGGCCGGACGCTCGTCGACGGGGTCGTCGCGAGATGCGACCCCGGGACGCGGGTGACGCTACTCGTCGCGGTCGACAACGACCCGGCGAGGTCGCTGTACGAGTCGATCGGATTCCAGCCGGTGGCGTACCGGCCGTGTTTCTACGAGCGCGGGGGCGCGTGGGCCGACGCGCTCGTCTACGCGTACGACGTCCCGGAGTGAGTCCCCCAAGAAGCGAGAACGGGCCGTTCAGTTCGCGACAGACGTCGCCAGCTGGTCGGCCGTCAGCAGTCTGACCCCGACGGGCTTCTTCACGAACTCGCCGGTCGACGCCGCAACGGCGTGTTCGACGCCGCGCTGGGCCGCCACGTCGAGGAGGCGCTGTGAGAATTCGCCGTCGACGACGGCGGCGTACGGCGCGGGGTCGGTCGACGAGAGCGCGTCGAAGGCGTCCGTAACGGGCCGCTCCTCGACGGCGACGAGGTCGGCGTCGAGGAGTCGGATGGTCTCGCTCCCGTCGTCGATGACCTCCCGCACGTGATCGGCGAGCGATTGCGGGCGGTCGTCCGTCGAGTCGTCGCCCGCGGCCGCATCGGGATCTGCAGGCGCGTCCGAATCGTCTGCAGCCGTGTCTGTCTCGGCTGCAGACGTGTCTGTCTCGGCTGCAGTCGCGTCCGCATCGTCCGCAGTCGAACTATCGCCGTCTCCCGCGTCGTCGCTATCGACCGGCTGGTCGGTCGTCGCCGCCGAATCGCCCACATCCTCGGCCGATTCGTCGCCCTCGGAGACGGCCGCGGTCGAATCCGTCGATCCTGTCACGTCCGTATCCGGATCGTCCGATTCGACGACGGTCGCAGTCAGTTCCTCCGGGTCGGCGTCGCCGTCCGTCGGATGCGGCGGTTCGGCGTGATCGGTCACATCCGGGGTCTCGAACGCGTCCGTCGAGTCGGAGCCGTCGGCGGGATCAGTCTCGTCGGCGGGATCACTCGAACCGGCAGGGTCGGTCGCGTCGGCGGGGTCGGTGGATCCCGGCGACGGCGCGTCGCCGTTCGATTCGCGTCCCTCGGCCTCGGCACGCACGGCCTCCCCCGGCGACTCCGATGGCGAGGTGCACTCCGAGGAGGCGGACCTATCGGCGTCGACGTCGACGGCCTCCGGCATCGACCGCCGATCGACGGCGGGGTGGGCCGCCGACTCAGTCGTCGGCGACCCCGTCCGAGGGTCCGTCACGTCACCGCCCGCTCGCGCGTCCGGTTCCTCGACGTCGTCGGCCGCTGCGTCGGTCTCGGACCCGAACGTGAACGATTCCAGTGCCACCTTGTCGCGGAGCGCAGTGAACACCTCGTGACGTTCGAGGTCCTCGACGGAGCGGCCCGAGGGAGCGAAGGCGACGTAGTCGACGTCGCCCACCTGCGTGAGTTCGCGCAGGATGAGTTCCCCGCCGCGGTCCCCGTCGAGGAAGGCGGTGGTGGTCCGCTCCTGAGTGAGTTCCGCGATCGCCTCGGGGACGTTGGTACCCTCGACAGCGATGGCGTTCTTGATGCCGTAGCTCAGGAGCGTCAGGACGTCCGCCCGGCCCTCGACGACCACGACCGCGTCCGAGTCGGCGACGTTGGGGCCGGCGGGGAGGCCCTGGTACTCGCTGATGTCCTCGATGCGAACGCTCTCTTTGACCTCCGAGAGGATCTCGTTCGAGGACATCACGCTCTCGTCGAACGACTCCGAGAGCAGTTCCTTCGCTCGTTCGACGACCTCGCGGCGTTTCGCCTCGCGGACGTCCTCGATGTCGGTTACTTCGACGGTGGCCCGACAGGGCCCGACGCGAGTGATCGTCTCGAGGGAGGCGGCGAGGATCGCTGTCTTGACGCGATCGAGGCTGCTCGCGATCGTGACGGTCCCGAACGACTGGCCGTTCTGGGAGTCGATTTCGACGTCGATGCGCCCGACTTTCGACGACTGCTGGAGGTCCCGGAGGTCCAAGTCGTCGCCGAGGAGCCCCTCGGTCTGCCCGAAGATGGCCCCGACGACGTCGGACCGCTCGACGACCCCGTCTGCGGTGATCGCTGCGTGAATGAGGTATTTTTCAGTGTCTTCCATTGATGAGTCCCCCCGTAGGGGTTGGGTGATGGTGAGATGATCGTCATGGGAAACCCGATGACGTCTTTATATATGGGCTGCTCGCGGCAAATATCTATCGTGTCAAAAACAGACATTGATACTGGCCTCGCGTGCGGGGCACCGTTCACGTCTCGTTCGTTGTGACCCCGGGATCCGACGGAAACGACCGCGATACGTCGAGATTGCAATCAACGCGTCGGGAGTCGGAGTCCCCACAAGCACGTCGGAACTGACGTGCTCCGTCGTCCGTCGATCGTGTCACACGTCTGTATGAAGTACGGAGGACCGCAGCAACCCAGTACCGAAGAAAAATTTTCTTCGGAAATCGATATCGAACTTCGAAAGACAATCTTTACTTTTGTCGAGTGGTGATACCCATTCGATGACGCGAAAGAAGACCGATTATCTTTGGATCGGCGTCTTCGCAGTACTCGTGACGTTCGCGGTTCCGTGGTTCCTCTGGCGCGACGCGACGACCTGGCAGGGACTGCCGGTGTGGCTGTGGTGGCACATCGGCTGGATGGGGCTGGCCTCGGTGGCCTTCGCGCTGTTCGCCCGCGGTGCATGGGACCGGGGGATGAACGTCGACCCCGAGGAGGTGGGATTCGATGGCTAGCCCGCAGTTACCCGTCCAACTCGGCATCGTCGGGGGGTACCTCGTCGTCGCACTGGCGGTCGGGCTGCTCGCGTATCGACTGACCGGCCGCGACGCGGAGGACTACTACCTGGCGAGTCGCTCGATCGGGACGGTCGTCCTGCTCTTCACCACGTTCGCGACGCTGCTGTCGGCGTTCACGTTCTTCGGCGGTCCGAACCTCGCCTACGGGGCGGGCCCCGAGTGGATCCTCGTGATGGGCCTGATGGACGGGATCCTCTTTGCGATCCTCTGGTATCTGATCGGCTACCGGCAGTGGCTGATCGGCAAGATCCAGGGGTACGTCACGCTCGGCGAGATGCTGGGCGACCGCTTCGGGTCGCGACGGCTCCGAGCGCTCGTGGCGGGCGTCTCGCTGTTCTGGCTGTTCCCGTACGTGATGCTCCAGCAGATGGGCGCTGGCGAGGCGATCGTCGGCCTCACGAACGGGGCGATCCCCTACTGGGTCGGCGCGGCCGGCATCACCCTGTTCATCATCGTCTACGTCGTCGCCGCGGGGCTCCGCGGCGTCGCGTGGACCGACACCATCCAGGGGCTCTTCATGCTCGGAATCGTCTGGATCGCGGTCGGCTGGGTCCTCTCGAGTGCGGGCGGGCTCGACGTCGTCTCGTCATCGGTGGCGGAGACCACTCCCGAGTTCCTCGCGCTCGGGGGCGGTCTCTACTCGCCACAGTGGATGATCGCCCAGGCGGTGACCATCGCCTTCGGCGTGACGATGTTCCCACAGATCAATCAGCGCTTCTTCGTCGCGAAGGACGTCCGCGTCCTGAAGCGATCGTTCGCGCTGTGGCCGGTGCTGGTCGTGCTGCTGTTCGTCCCCGCGTTCCTCCTCGGCACGTGGGCGGCCGGACTCGGGATCGCGGTCCCGGAGGGCTCGAACGTGATTCCGGTGCTGCTGAACGAGTACACGCCCGCGTGGTTCGCGGCGCTCGTCGTCGCCGGGGCGATGGCGGCGATGATGTCGTCGTCGGACTCGATGCTGCTCTCGGGGTCGTCGTACCTGACCCGGGACCTCTATCGGCCGTTCGTGAACCCGAGCGCGAGCGACGAGCGCGAGGCATGGATCGCCCGAATCGGCGTCGCCGTCTTCGCTATCGGGACGTTCGTCGTCAGCCTGTTCCGACCGGGCACGCTCATCACCGTAGGTGACACCGCCTTCGGCGGGTACGCGCAGTTGGCGCTCCCAGTGATCGTGGCGCTCTACTGGCCGAAGACGACCCGTCAGGGGATGATCGCGGGCATCGCGGGGTCGCAGCTCTTCTACCTGCTACACGTCTTCCTCCCCGCTCTCACCGTCGGCGGCGTGACCGTGTTCGGCTCGACGTACTTCACGTGGGACTTCGCGCTCTACGGGATGGCGCTCTCGCTGCTCCTCACCGTCGGCGTGTCACTGCTCACGACCGCCGACGCCGACGAGCGCGCCGAGACGTTCACCGTCGGCACGCGGGCGGACTGAATTCGGATTCACCTCCGTCGGAGTGTCGGGGGGACCGAGAGCGGGCGAAGCGCTCTTGAACGGTCAGATCCACGTTCGCGTATGAACGAGCCGGGCGTCCAATCGCTCGTCGATCAGGAGACGATGGCGTCCCGCGTCGAGGCCGGCGAGGTGCCGCATTGGGTGACACGGCACTTCGAGACGTTCACGGACGCCCTCCTCGGGGAGCGCAACGACACAGCATTTCCCTGTCACTTCGGGACACAGTCGGTCCAAGAGGGCAACCCGCTCTACACCGCCGTTCCGTCGACCACCGATCCGGATGCGCTTTTGAGGTTCCGCGAGACGCTGCTCGAGTATCTCGATAGGCACCCGGACGCTCCCGGACAGACTTCCCTAGTGACGTTCTTCAAGCCGCCCGAGGAGACGTGGACCGAGGCCGACTATCACGAGGCGCTCTGGCACCTTCTCCAGTTCCTCCACGTGCACGACCCCGAGCCCTGGCCCGAAGAGATCCCAACAGACCCGGACGACCCCCACTGGGAGTTCTCTTTCGGCGGCGAACCGATGTTCCCGACGTGTCGAGCGCCGTTTTACGACGACCGCCGGAGTCGGTATTGCCCGGTCGGTCTGGAGATCACGTTCCAGCCGCGGGTGCTCTTCGACGGTATCACTCACGACACCGAGGCCGGGCGGCGCGCTCGCGAGCAGATCCAGGGTCGCCTCGAGGAGTACGACGGCGTCTGTCCCCACGCCGACCTGGGCGACTGGGGGGTCGAAGGGGACCGCGAGTGGGTCCAGTACCTCTTCCGGGAGGACCCCGAGCAGTCACCCGACGAGTGCCCGATCGAGGTGACCCGCGAACATCCGAAGGCTTCCCCGCCGCGGACGGCGCCATCGACGGGGGACGACTAACTCGATGTCGGGCGACGGTGACACCGACGGCGGGGTCGAACTCGGTGAACGCCCCGCGCTCGTGTTGATCGATCTCCAGACCGGTTTCGACGACCCGAGGTGGGGCGACCGCAACAATCGCGACGCCGAGACCAACGCCGCGCGGCTGCTGGACACCTGGCGGTCGACCGACTGGCCCCGCGTCCACATTCGCCACGATTCCACCGAACCGGACTCGCCGCTCCGCCGGGATACGCCGGGGTTCGCGTGGAAGCCCGAAACCGAACCGACTGAGGACGAGACCGTGATGACGAAGCGGGTGAACGCGGCGTTCGTGGGTACCGAACTGGAGGAGTGGCTCCGCGAGCGGGGCTGTGGCTCCGTCGTCGTCGTCGGACTCACGACCGATCACTGCGTCTCGACGACGACTCGGCTGGCGGAGAATCTGGGGTTCGACCCGGTCGTCGTCGCCGACGCTACCGCAACGTTCGAGCGCGACGCGCCCGACGGAACGCACTACGCTGCGGTGGAGGTTCATCGGACTGCGCTGACCCACCTGCACGGGGAATTCGCTGCGGTAGCGACGGCCGACGAGGTACTCGCCGGTGTCGAAGACGCGACCGAGGACGAGCACCGTCCGTCGAGAACCGGGCGCGAGTGACCGATTCGGGGGCGTGTCGCCGTCGAAATCTAGTCTCGGAAACATTTAGCCGCCTTTATTACTGAATTGTCGCAAGTGTCGGTACCAACGATGTCGACCACCGCGCAACGGTCACGGCCGGTGGCGGGAGCCGTGTGACGATGGAGGCGCTGACGCTCCACCTGGTGCTGATCGGCGGCGCGCTCGTGGCGACGCTGTCGTCGCTCTGGTGGACCGTTCGACACCGAGAGAAGCGCGCGGCGAACGAGTTCGCGGTCTTCCTGGTCGCTGTGGGGCTGTGGGCCGGCGTGCAGTTCGTCGAGATACTCGGCGGCGTGACGGTGGCGTACTACGCCTCGTTCGGCGTCGAGATCGCGCGTGGCCTGATGGCTGTCACCTGGTTTTACTTCACCGTGACGTACGCCGGGCATCAGTCAGTACTCGAATCGACGCTCGGACGCGTTCTCGTCGGCGCAGGCACGGCTTATTTACTGCTCGTGACGGGCGTGCCGCCGATCGCGACCCGGTTCACCTTCGAGACAATCCACGTCGTGCGCGATCCACTGACGACCGTCGCGTTGCTCGGGACGACCCCGTTCCACTATCTGGCGCAGGTGGTGGGCTACGTCCTGGTCGGAGCCGGGACCGTCATTCTCGGCTTTCGACTCATCGAGACGAAGTACGCCCGTCAGTGGCAGGTAGCGGTCTTCCTCTGTGCCGTCGGGCTCGTCGTGACGTTCGACATCGTCTCGAACGCGGCCGTCGCTTCGGTCACCGGCGTCGACTACGCAGTCGTCGGGACGGCGATGGCTTCTGTCGTGTACATCGTGGCGCTCTACCGTGGCGACCTGTTCGGGTTCGTCCCGGTCGCGCGCGAGCACGCAGTTCGGCACATCGACGAGGGCGTCGTCGTCGTGAATCCCGACGGGCGGATCATCGACGCCAACCAGGCCGCTCAATCGCTGTTCGAGACGTCCGTGCAGGTCGGCGAAACGGCCGAAACCGCGCTGCCCGCTCCGATCGGGACGCACGACCTCCTCGTCGAACAGACCGTCGGTCGGACGACGGTGACACTCCAGGGAGAGGGGCCGGCGCGTCATTACGAGATGACCGTCTCCACGCTCGAACCGGCCGAGGCGCCCGCGGGCATCGTGGTCATCCTCCGCGACGTCACCGACCGCGAGGAGTACGAACGGGAGCTCGAACAGTACAAGGCGTTCGTCGAGCAGTCGTCTGATCTGCTCACGCTCATCGACGAGGAAGGCCGGATCGAGTACGCCAATCCGCAGACCGAGCGGACACTCGGCTACTCGGAGAGCGAGCTATGCGGTGCGAATTCGATGGAATTCATCCACCCCGAGGACCGCGAACGCGTCCGGGCCGCCTTCGAGGCCGTCCTGGAGACGCCGGGAGAGACGGTTCGCGTGGAGTACCGCTTTCGCAGCGCCGACGGCGAGTGGGTCTGGCTCGAGAGTCGGGGGCGGAACCGGCTCGACAACCCCGCGATCGACGGCGTGGTGTTCAATCAGCGCGACGTCACGGCCCAGAAAGAGCGGTCCGCGGAACTGCGCCGGCAGAACGAGCGGCTCGAACAGTTCGCCAGTTTCGTCTCCCACGACCTCCGGAACCCGCTCAACGTGGCGCAGGGGCGACTGGCGCTGGTCGCCGAGGAGGTCGACAGCGAGCACCTCGCGGCAGTCGAGCGGGCACACGACCGGATGGCGGAGCTCATCGACGACTCGCTGGCGCTGGCGCGGGCGGGAACGACTGTCAGCGACACGACGGCGGTCGACCCGTCGGCGCTGGCGAACGCCTGCTGGCAGACGGTCGCGACGGCGTCGGCCGAACTCGAGACCGACGCGGACGTGGTCGTACGCGCCGACGAGTCCCGCCTCCGGCAACTCATCGAGAACCTCGTCCGCAACGCGGTCGAACACGGGGGCGAGGCGGTCTCGGTCCGCGTCGGCGGCCTCGAGGACGGGTTCTTCGTCGCCGACGACGGTCCCGGCATCCCCGAGGACCGTCGCGAGACCGTGTTCGAGTCGGGGTACTCGACCGGCGAGGACGGAGCCGGGATCGGACTGACGATCGTGAAGACCATCGCCGACGCGCACGGGTGGGACGTCGAGATTACGACGAGCGAGATGGGCGGGGCGCGGTTCGAGTTCACCGACGTCTCACTCGTCACAGATGAAGCGGACGACGCACCGATGGCAGCCAGCGCGGCCGGCGGTCGACGGGATTGAATACGGTCCCGGCGAACCGTACCCGTATGCAGACACACATCGTCCCGGTCGGGTTCGACTACGACCGCCTGATCGCGCCGCTCATCCGGGACCAGCAGGACGTCGACCGGGTGATCCTCCTCGAGGGCGCGGTCGGCAGCGAGTCGAACGTGGAGTACTCTCGGAACCTCTCGGAGAAACTGGAGAAGGACTTCCAGAACCTCCTCGGCGCCGACACCGAACGCCTCGTTCTCGCGGACGTCTACGACTACGACGCCGCCTTCGAGCAGGCGTACGACCTCATCAACGAGGAACTCGATGCCGGCACCGACACCGAGGTGTGGGTGAACGTCTCGGCGATGCCCCGCCCCGTCTCGTTCGCGTTCGCGACCGCGGCCCACTCGATCATGGTCGAGCGCCAGGAGGACCGCGAGCGGATCCACACCTACTACACGGCCCCGGAGAAGTACCTCGAGACCGAACTCGCCGAAGAGGTCCGAGAGGCCAAAGAGTTGCTCGGAGAAGTACTCGCAGGTGAGGACGTCGACGACGAGCGCATCGAGGCGCGCTATGAGTCGGCCGTGGACATCCTCTCGGAGTTCGACGAGCGCGGGACGACCATCGGCGCAAAGCGCATCGGGGGCAGCCACATCGTCGAACTCCCCGTCGCCTCGTTCCGGAACGTCAAGCCCTTCGAGGAGGTGATCCTCTTCGAACTCGGTGAGTACGGCGAGTTCGACTCGGTGTCGGAACTCGCCGAGACCCTCGCGCGGGATATGAACGAAGAGTACACCGATTCGTTCAGATCGAAGGTGATCTACAACGTCGACCGACTGGGTCCCGGCGGGAAGGGCTACATCGAGCAGGAGGAACACGGCAAGTCCTATCAGACCCGCCTCTCGCGAATCGGCCAACTGTGGGTGCGAGCACACGCCGAAGACGACGTCCTCGACGAGGAGTAGGGTCCCGTTACTCCTCGACGTCGAGGTCGAACTGGGCGTTCTCGACCACCGGGTTGAGCACGACGCTGGTGTTCGACTCGCGGATGTCGGTGTCGGTGAGCAACTCCTTGATCTGGTCGTTCATCCCGTCGGTGTCCTCGAACTTCCCGACCGCGATGACGTCGTAGTCGCCGGTGACCTCATAGACCGTGGTCATCTGTTTCTGTTCTTCGAGCCGGTCGGTGATGTCCGGGAGCGCGCTCCCTTCGACCTTCAGTTGGATGATCGCCGTGACGTCGTAGCCGAGCGCGTCGTAGTTGATCCGAGGGGTGTATCCCTCGATCACGCCCTCGTCTTCGAGATCACGGAGGTGGTTCGAGACCGTTGTCACCGAGACGTCGAGATCCTCCGCGAGACTCCGGAGACTCGCGCGCCCGTCGCCGAGCAGTGCGTTGATGAGTTTTGCATCGAGGTTTTCGTACGTCATTACACCCAAAATGCCTCTGGGGGCATTAGAATTTTACGAATATCCAATTAGGACTGATCGGAGGGGCATTTGCACTAAGCGATAAGGTCTTTATACTGGGAGTGTTCGGATTCGATTGTCCAGGATATGACGGACGAAAACACACCCACCCCTGTGACAGACGGGGGACTTTCGGCCGAAGCACAGCGCGTCATCGACGAGATCGAGGAGAAAGACGTCGACTTTCTCCGCCTGCAGTTCACCGACATCCTCGGCACCGTAAAGAACGTTGCCGTCCCGGCCACGCAGGCCGAGAAGGCCTTCACCGACGGCATCTACTTCGACGGATCGAGCATCGAGGGCTTCGTCCGCATCCAGGAGTCCGACATGCGGCTCAAGCCCGATCCCGAGACGTTCGCGGTCCTGCCGTGGCGCGACGGCCGCTCGGCGCGGCTCATCTGTGACGTCATCAACACGTCCACGGGCGAGCCCTTCGAGGGTGATCCGCGCCGCGTCCTGAAGAACGCGCTCGATCGCGCCGAGGAGATGGGCTACACCGTCAACGTCGCCCCCGAACCCGAGTTCTTCCTCTTCGAGGAGGACGAGGACGGCCGTGCGACGACGAAGACCAGCGACGCCGGCGGCTACTTCGATCTCGCACCGAAGGACCTCGCGTCGGACGTGCGCCGCGACATCATCTACGGTCTCGAACAGATGGACTTCGAGATCGAGGCCAGCCACCACGAAGTCGCCGAAGGCCAGCACGAGATCAACTTCGAGTACGACGACGCGCTCTCGACGGCCGACAACGTCGCGACGTTCCGGACGGTCGTCCGCGCCATCGCGGCCCAGCACGACCTCCACGCGACGTTCATGCCCAAGCCGATCCCGAAGATCAACGGCTCGGGGATGCACACCCACATCTCGCTGTTCGACGAGGACGGCAACAACGCGTTCCACGACGAGGACGACGAGTTCGATCTCTCGGAGACGGCCCACTCGTTCCTCGCTGGCATCCTCGAACACGCGCCGGCGATCACGGCTGTCGCGGACCCGACGGTGAACTCCTACAAGCGCCTCGTCCCCGGATACGAGGCCCCGGTCTACATCGCGTGGTCCGACCGCAACCGCTCGGCGCTCATCCGGAAGCCGGCCGCGCGCATCCCGGCCGCAAGCCGTATCGAGGCTCGCTTCCCCGATCCGTCCTGTAATCCCTACCTCGCCTTCGCGGCGCTCATCACCGCCGGGCTGGAAGGGATCGAGCAGGATCTGGACTGTCCCGACCCGGTCCGGGAGAACATCTACGAGTTCGACGAGGAGAAGCGCGAGGAGTACGGCATCGAGACGCTTCCGGCGAACCTCGGCGAGGCAGTCGACGCGCTCGAAGAGGACGAAGTCATCGAGGAAGCGCTCGGCGGCCACGTCTACGACAAGTTCATCGAGGCCAAGGGCCAGGAGTACGACGAGTTCCGCATCGACGTCTCGCAGTGGGAACTCGACCGGTACCTCGAGACCTACTGAACGGCGTCACTGGCCGACGCGATCCGTTTTTTCTTCGGCGGTACTGGGAGCCTCCGCTCCGTGATGTCCAGCGCCGCCAATCACGCCTCGTCGCCGACGAGCACCGGCAGCGCGAGGAGGACTGTCGCCCCGATCGCACTCGCCGCGACGACGATCCGGGCGTTCTCTGTCAGTTCCGTGACGCCGCTCATCACCGCGAGCGCAACGACGAGTCCGCCGCCGCTGAGTGCGAGCGGGCGCGGTGAGATGTCGATCGTGGCCGCGGTCGCCCGTGAGCCGAACCGGTGCCACGAGAGCACCGCTCCGAGCGCGGTGCCGACGCCGAGCAGGAGTTCGCTCTCGCTAGGTGCGACGAACAACCCGAGCAGTCCCAGGCCGAGCGCCAGCACGAACAGCGCCGTGACGTGCTGGTGTTCGGGGGTCGCGAGCGCGCCGATCTGATCCCCGATCGAGAACCCCGGCCCGGCGGCGAAGACGGCAGCGAGGAAGGCCACCCCGATCCCGACCCCGGCGACGACGTCCACCAGGTAGTGGACGCCGATGAGCACGCGAGAGAGTGCGACGACAGCGACGACGACGCCCGCGACCGTGAGCCGTCGGCGCCATCGGCCGCGGGTGGCGAGGACGCCGACTCCGCCCCAGAACGCCGTCGATCCGAGCGCGTGGCCGCTCGGGAAGCCGTATCCGCCGCGGTAGGAGACCGGTGGCCGCGGCAGCGCGAAGGCGTGCTTCAGCCCGATCGTGAGCCCGATCGCACAGAGGCCGAGCCCGAGCGCGAACGCCGCGCTGCGGCGCGGCAGGCCGACTCGGTCTCCGAACAGGTACGCGAGCGCGACGAGCGCTAAGAGGAGATAGGGGTTGCCGAGGTGCGTGAGCCACCAAAAGAGGCCCGCGACGACGTCTGGGAGCGACTCGGCGAACGCGACTTCGCCGACGCCGCGGGTCGCGAGCGGCGTTACGGGGGAGGTCATCGATCGTGTGCTCGCCGCCCGAGCGACAAATACCTGCGGGACTGCGACGGCGCTTCGAGGACTCCCGAAATGGCGTCGCGACGGACTCGGTCTCGGCCTGCGGTCAGCGGCGGTCCCGGAGCCAGTCGACGACACGGCCGGGGATCCCCAGCGCATTCAACCCCACGCCGAAGACCACGAACAGCGCGTAGAGCCCCAGGGTCGAGAGATAGATGATCAGCATCGCGACGACCGCGAGCAGGTCAGAGGAGAGGAAGTAGAACGCCGCGATCGTGGCCGCCGTGCCGTAGAGCAGGATCAGATAGGGGCCCCACCCGCGGGCCTTCCCGCGACGGAGCTGTCCGCGAACGTACCTGCGCATCTCCGATTCGACGTCCGGTCGATCGACCGTCCGGGATTCGACATCGTCCTCGAAGGCATCGAGGTCGGCCCGGAGCGCCTCGAGTTCCTGTTCGAGTTGCGCGATGTCGGGCGCGCCGTCCGGTTCCACGTCGGTGGCGGCGTCGCCGGTCCCGTCGGGTTCGGCGCCGTCTGGCGTCGTCGCGTCGTCCGCACTCATCGTCCGCTCGTCACGTCGGCCCCGCGGGTGTTGTACCTGCCGGTCTCCGTCGTCGGCGCGCGACGGCGGCGTGGAATCCGCGGGGTCCGAACCTCGCCCGGAGAAAACGGCGTTGACCGCCGCGCCGGTGAGGACCAAGATCCCGGAGAGGTAGAACCACGTGACCAAGAGCAAGACCCCGCCGAGCGCACCCGCGACCCCGCTCGACGTCTGCGCGTACAGGCCGAACACGGCACTCAGCGCCGTCCAGCCGACTGCCGCGAACAGCGCCCCCGGGAGCGCCTGTCGGGGGGAGACCTGGATGTCGGGGATCACCGAGTAGAGGGGAATGAACGCGGTGACGAGGAACACGAGCAGGACCAGCGGGCCGATGACCCCGACGAACGGGACCTGGAGCAGCGCGATGAGCGCCGCGACGACCACGACGCCGACCGTGGCCGCGCCGAGCGTCGCGAGCGTGAGGAGGCCGTCGGCGAGTTGTCGGAGGATCGGACTCGTCGGGTAGCCGTAGATCCGGGCGAACGCGACGTCGACACCGCGGAACAGTTTCAGTGCGCCCCACGTCGTCACGAGCAGACTGAGGACCGAGAGAGTGCCCCGTCCCGTCGCGTCGGTCAGGGCGTCCCCGACGAGTTCCGAGCCGGTCGGCAAGAGGTAGCGCTGGGCGAGCGACTGGACCTGCGCGGCGAGGTCAGCACCGCCGATGATCGTGCCGGCGACGACGGCGAGCGTGAGAAGCGGGACGAGCGAGACGAGAACGTAATAGGAGATCCCTGCGGCGAGAAACGTCACCTCGCGCTCGCGGACGATCGCGAGGACCGATCGCGGGACCTGAATGGAAGCGTTCCGTGCGGACACGGGATATCTTCGACCGATCGAACCAAGAGTGTACGGGAGGTCACCCCGGCGGGATGTCCCGGTTCCTCACTCGCCGGTCGCGTCGCGTATCTCGGGGACCGTCGCGTCGGTCTTGAACGCGGTCCCCGCGTAGTGCGCGTGGCTCGCCGCGAAGCCGGCGTCCCGGAGCGTTTCGAGGAAGTCGTCCATCGCGGGCGCAGAGCGACTCCACTGCTTGCAGAGCCGGTGCTGATCGTAGTGGGTCGGCGTGTCGAGTTCCGCGACGAGCGTGTCGAGCAGTCGGTCCGCGCGGGCGGCCTCGCCCAGTCCGTCGGTCACCTGCTCGCGGACCGAGCGGACGAACTCGCGGTCGCGGATCGGGCCGAGGTAGAGCGGGCCGGCCGTGAGGAGTCGGTCGCCGCCGCAGGCGTCGCAGGTCTCGGGCGGATGCGCCACGAGTCCGAACTCGTGGGAGCGCCGGAGGCAGTCCTCGCAGTGGTGGACGTAGCCCAGGTCGTCGATCAGGTCGTCGGCCCGCGTGGCGCGGGCGTCGAGTTCGAGATACGTGCGGACGTAATGCCGGGAGACGTGCGAGAGGATCGGAACTGCGGCCTTGTCGTAGCGGGCGGCGGTGCGAATCAGTGCCGAGAGGAGGACGCGGAGGCCCATCTCCGGGTGGTAGTCGGTGTTCTGCGGGAGCGTCGCGTACTTCCGGATTCCCGAGCGCTGGTGGGCACCGCAGAGCGGCGCGGTGTCGGTGGCGGTGACACAGACCAGGTTTCGCGCGTTCGCGAACGCGGCGTCGGCGAAGGGGATCGGCGTCCCGAACGGATCCAGGTCGACGACGTCGAACACGGTTTCACCGTCGTGGAGGAGCGCGTTGACGTCGCGCTCGACCGCCCGTCCGTCGAGATCGTTGCGCGCGAGGTTCTCGCGGGCGAGGCCGACCGCGTCGGCGTCGACGTCGGCGCAGGTGACGTCGTAGCCCGCCTTCGCCGCGCGAACCCCGCGGATCCCGCTGGCGGCCATCGCGTCGAGGTAGGTGGCGACGCGCGGTTCGCGCTCGCGGTACGCCCGCAGCGTCGCCACCGTCACGTCGCGGTTGAGTTCCTGCGTCGGGTTGTAGAACACGTCGTCGCCGGCCCCCTCAGAGGCCCCGTCGCGGGCGTCGGGGACCGCGATCTCGACGCCGCCCTCACGAACGTCCATAGCGGGAGAGGACGCTCCGCGGCGAAAAGCGATGCGATGGCGAGCGGCCGGGTCGGAAGCGGGCACGCCCCCGTCGGGCCGATGGCGTTCCGGAGACGTATGACTCCCCGATCGCGCGCCGGCGGGATGCGACGCCTGTCTTCCGATGCTCCTGGGTCGCCCGGCGGCGCTCGGCGGCCGACCGCGTCGATCCGGGCACCGGTGGCATTTTGTCCGGGCCCGCGCAATCGACGGCTGTGAGCGACGGCGACGACCCACCGGCGGGCCCGCCGTCGGACGAGACGCGCGAGGCCGACGCCTACGTCGTCCCGACGGAGACCGAGAGCGACGCCGAAACCGCGTGGCGGCGGGAACTGGCCGAGGCGGGCGAACTCACGCCGGACGGGGTCGAGCGGCTGGTGGACCTACACGACGGGCGCGGGGCGCGCGCGGTCGAGGCAGTCTCCGAGGGTCGCATCAAGCGCTACCGCGACTTCACGGTCGTCGTCGGCCACGAGGACGAGTACGTGGTCGAGGACGGCGGGTGTACCTGCAAAGACAGCGAGTACAACCTCGATCCCGAGGATCCCCACGAGCGCTGCTGGCACGTGCTCGCCGTCGCCATCGCCGAGCGAATCGGCGAGATCGACCACCACGAGATGTGGTACTCCGAGGTCCGCGACTTCCTGTAATCCGAGTTCGGTGCGGCGACACCTCAGCCGATTAGCTCCCGGAACCGCGAGCGATGGGCTGCCGGAACCGCGGGTGGTCAATTCGGACAGCAGTGAACGGTTATGTTCGCTCCGTGTCCATAGGTGACACGGTGCACGCAGCGAGGCGCCACGAGTACACCGACGAGATGGACGAGGCGCTCGAGATCGACCACGTCGCGGAGAAACTCGAACGCGGCGAGATCGACGGCCGCGCGGTCATCACGCCGGCGTAGCCCCGTCGCTCCGCACAGTTTTTACGCCGCGTCGACGAACGGCCGGCAATGCCCACGATCGACGAGAAACGAGTGTACACCGACAACACGGGGACCGAGACCGTCTACCTCGCCTCGGGACTCGGTGTCGTCGCCGTCGCTGTCTCCGACGATCTGATCGGCGAGTTCGGGATCGCCCACCGGTGTACGGCCCGTGACGTCGCCACCGCCGGCCCGCTCATCGCGGTCGCGACCGACGAAGACGTCCTCGTTGCGGACCGCGAGGCGGTCAGTGCGGCGGAAGCCGACTCCACGGTGGGGGCGGCAGCGGCGCTCACGTTCGAGTCGACCGGGTTCGGGCCCGCCGCAGCTGTCGGGTTCGACGACGGTGCGCTCGTCGCCGGCGACGGGGACGGACGGGTCGCACGGACCGAGGCGGACGCGTCCATCTCGGAGCGCGATCGGACGTGGACGGACGTCGGGACCACGGGATCGGTCCGGGCCATCGACGGCGGCCTCCTCGCCGCGGCCGACGGCGTCTACCGACTCGGGCCCTCGTCGCTCACTCACGCCGGCCTCGACGACGCCCGCGACGTGGACAGCGAACCGCTCATCGCCGCCGGTGCGGGCCTCTACAAGCTCGGTAACGGCTGGATGGACGTCCTCGACGGTCCGGTCGATGCCATCGACGCTGCCGGCCCGCGGGCACAGGCCGTCCGCGACGGCACGCTCTGGGTGCGGGGCGGTGAGGGAGGCGCGGAACGTGGCTGGCGCGAGGAGTCGCTGCCCGTCGACGAACCCGTCGGGGCCGTGACGCACGGGCGCGAGGCGTCCTACGCCGTCACCGAGGACGGCACGTTCGCCGTGCGCTTGCCGGACGACGAGTGGCGCTACCGGGGGATCGGCGTCCACGACGTCGTCGCCGCGGCGGTGTAGTGCCGAAGTCAGCGGTCGCGAGGTCCTGACGGAACCGACCGCGGTGGTGAGACGACGCCGTCGCGACGCGGCCGCCGCCAGTCCGACCGTCGGCCGAGACGGAAAGGGGTTTTACCGCGGATCGAGAGATACCGGTATGATCGTACCCGGCGCATCGTCGCAGGCCCTCGCGGCCGCCCTCGCTGACGAACTGGGCGAGTCGCTCGCGGCCGTCACGTACGACCGGTTCCCCGACGGCGAGACGTACGCGGCCGTCCCGGGGTTCGACGCCGACCGTGCGGTGATCGTCGCGGCGACCGACTCGAACGACGCGTGGGTCGAACTCCTCCAGTTGCAGGACGCCGTTCGCGAGGCGGGCGCGACCGAGATCGTGACCGTGATTCCGTATATGGGCTACGCCCGCCAGGACGAGGCGTTCGAGGCGGGGGCCCCGGTCTCCGCGCGGGCGATGGCACGCGCGATCTCCACCGGAACCGACCGCGTGGTAGTGGTGAACCCCCACGAGCGATCGGTCACGGACTTCTTCGACGCGCACGTCACGATCTGCGATGCGGCCGGTCGCCTCGCCGACCCGCTCCCGGACGACCTCGCCGACCCGCTCTTTCTCGCCCCGGACGCCGGGGCCGTGTCCCTCGCCGAGGCGACGTGTGCGGCCTACGGCGACGGCGAAACCGACTACTTCGAGAAGACCCGACAGTCCGGGACCGACGTCGAGATCACACCGAGCGACGCCGAGACCCGGGACAGAGACGTCGTGATCGTCGACGACATCGTCGCGACCGGATCGACGATGAGTCAGGCGATCGCCCACCTCCGGAACGACGGCGCGGCACGGGTGTTCGCAGCGTGTGTGCATCCGCTCTTGGCGCGGAGCGCGCGGACGAAACTGGAACGCGCCGGCGTCGAGCGGATCGTCGGCACCGACACGGTCGAACGCGACGTGAGCGCCGTCTCAGTCGCTCCGGTCGTCGCCGCGGCGGTCGACGCCGTCGAAGCGAACTGAGCCGATGGGCGACGGCCCCTCGGATGCGGACGGCACGGACCCGCTGTTTCCCGAAGCGCGGCACGTCCTCGAACCGGGGTGTGCGCGCTGTGACGCACTGGTCGCGTGTCGCGAGCGGATCTCGTGGGGTACCGGCGATCCCGACGCCGCGGTGATGGCGATCGGTGAGGCACCGGGCGCGGGCGCACCGGAGGCCGAGACGTGGCGCGGCGGGAACTGGACCGGCCGCGCGTACACCACTCGCCACTCGGGGCGGCGGATCAGAGCGCTCCTCGCGGACGCCGGGCACCCCGACGCCTACGTCACGAACGCGGTGAAGTGCTTCCCGTGCGACGGCGACGGATCGAACCGCGAACCCACCCCCGCCGAACGGGCGAACTGCCGGGCGCATCTCGAAACTGAACTCGAAACCGTCGATCCGGCCGTCATCGTGGCGACGGGAAAGCACGCGACGGCGAGCGTCCTCGCGCTCGACGGTCGCGACCTGACGGGGTTCGTCGAGTCGGTGCTTGACCCGATCGACCTCGAATCGGTCCCCGGAACGCTGCTGCCGGTCTTGCACCCCTCGTATCAGGACGTCTGGCGCGCTCGGCTCGGATACGAAGACGGCGAGTACCGCGAAGCGGTCCGCGAGGCGGTTCGGGACGCGGTCGGCGGGACCCAGTGAGTCGCGAGCGGAACCGCGGTCGCCGAAGTTGGGGTGGAACGCCGCTCCCGTCCCCGGCCGCACAGACCGAAGTTACTTCGGCGATCCGTACGATCCCACGCGTATGAGCGACGATCCGACCATCTTCGAGCAGATCGTCTCCGGGGAGATTCCGGGACGCATCGTCTATGAGACCGACACCGTCGCGGCCTTCCTCGACGCCAACCCGCTCGCACCCGGGCACACGCTGGTCGTGCCGAAAGAGCCCTACGAGCGCCTCGACGATCTGCCCGACGACATCGCAGCAGACGTGTGGGCCGCCGTCCAGTCGCTGACGCCACGGATCGAATCGGTCGTCGACGCCGACGCGACGACGGTCGGCGTGAACAACGGCCCGGCGGCGGGCCAAGAGGTGCCGCACGTCCACGTCCACATCGTCCCGCGCTTCGAGGGTGACGGCGGCGGCCCGATCCACGCCGTCGCGGGGTCGCGGCCGGACCTCTCGGACGACGAACTGGACGAGATCGCGGCCGACATCGAAGCGGCCGAGTGACTACCCGACGGCGTCGGCCCGGCGACCGGATTGTTTAACCCCGAGTACGCGGCCAGGTGGGGTATGGCAGAACGAGAGCGACCCGTCGTCGGCTTCGTCGGCGCGACGGGCGGTGCGGGCACGACCCGGACCGTCGTCGAAGTCGCGGCCGCGCTCGCGGCCGACGGACAGGACGTCTGCGTCGTCGACGCCGCGTTTGCGACGCAGGGACTTGCAGACTACCTCACAGGGAGACTCGCGCCCGACGTGACGGCGCTCGTGACCGACGATCGCGACGCAGACCTCGCTGCGGGCCTCGTCGATCTGGACGTCGATGGAGCGGCTGGTCGGCTCGCAGCCCTGCCGGCGAACGCCCCGTTCGAACGCCTCGCACGCGCGAAGAGCGTCGATGCCGCGCGGGCGCTGGAAGCGCGCATCGAGACCGCAGCCGCCCGGTTCGATCACGTCCTCGTGGACGTGCCGCCGATCGCGGCGAACCAGGCCGTCGCCGCGGTCACCGTCGCTGATTCGATCGCCATCGTCGCCCCGGCGACAGAGCGTGGCGCGGCGGCGACGCAGCGGACGCACGAGCGCCTGGCCGACGTGGGCGTCGACGCCGCGCTCGTGGTGTCGACGCGGGGAGCGATCGAGACGGCTGACGTCGAGATCCCGACTGCAGCGCAGGCTGACGTGTCGAGGCCGACGGGAGGCGAGGCGGAGGGCGCGTTCGGCGAGGCGATCGACCGCGTCGCGGCCGCAGTGACCGGGGCGGAACTCGCGCCCGCAGACGACGGCGGGGTGCTGCGGACGGTCGGCGAGTACGTCGGCCGGTAACGCGGCAGTCGACGGAACCGGCTTAGCTGACGTCGCCGCCCGCGCTCATCGTCTCCGCGAGGGCGTCGCGTTTCGAGACGAGCGCGTCGCCGGTGATCGGCGCGGACGCGTCTCGTCGGACCGTCGCCGCGACGGCGTCGATCGGGTCGTGCGTTTCGACGTAGGCTGCGAGCGCGAACTCGGCTTCGGTCGCGCCCGTGAGTTCCAGCGCGTCCGCCCGCGCGATCCGGCCGTCGAGCCAGTCGCGGAGGACCCGGCGGGCCGTCGGTGCCAGTGGTGTCACGCCCTCGAACCCACATCGGTGGAGGAGCTTCGCCGCCGTGACTTCCGGGAGCGCCGCCGCCGCGCCTGCCGCGCCGATGCGCACTCCCGACTCGTAGCGATCGAGCACAGTCGCCGCCGCTGCAGCAGTACACGGGAGTTCGTCCGCGTGCTCGCGGAGTCGCGCGTCGCGGTCGACGGCCGTGTCGTCGACGGTCGCGACGCCGCGGTCGACCTGCGCCGCCGTCAGTTCTAATCCTGCTGCGATGTCCGACAGACTCATCGAGCGTTTCTCCCGCGCGATCGTATAAGCGGTTTCGCTTTCGCTATCGAATCTGATACTCGAACCGACCGGTGACCGGTAGGTAAGACACGGACCTCAATGGCCAAAATGGCGTATTTCTCCTCTATTTAAATATGCGATCCAGCCCAATTTTCAGTTGTGATGAGTGAAGCACCTCCCACCGACGCCGGCCAGCCCACGAACGCCTGCCCCGAGTGCGGGGGGCGACCGGAGACCGCCCGCGGCGAGACGCTCTGTGGCGACTGCGGACTCGTCCTCTCGGAGTACCGCGTGGATCACGGGCCCGAGTGGCGGTCGTTCGCCGATCGCGACACCGATCCGAAGCGGACGGGGGCGCCGCTGACCCGATCGCGGCACGACCGGGGACTCTCCACCGAGATCGGGCGGTCGACGCGGGTGAAAGGGCGGAAGCGTCGCCAGCTCACCCGGATGCGTCGTCAGCACAACCGGGCACGCATTCCGACGAAACGCGAACGGAACCAGGTCTACGCGTTCACGGAGATCCGGCGACTCACGAGCGCGTTATCGCTGCCCGAACGGATCCGCGATCACGCCTGCTCGCTGTTCCGGTCGGCGCAGTCGGAGGACCTCCTCCAGGGTCGATCACTGGAGGGGTTCGCCGCGGCAGCCGTCTATGCCGCCTGTCGGGTCGCGAGCGTCTCGCGGACGGTCCAGGAGGTGACGAACGCCGCGAAGGCGACCGAGGCCGAGCAGAGCGCTGCCTACGACGCGATCAACCGCGAACTCGGGCTCCCCGTCGGTCCGATCGATCCCGCCGAGTACGTCCCCCGGTTCGCGTCCGAACTGGACCTCCCGAGTGCGGTCGAGCGGCGGGCCCGCGAGTACGTCACCGAGGCCGCAGACCGCGGCCTCACCGTCGGCCGAAACCCCAGCGGCGTCGCGGCCGCTTGTATTTACACCGCCGCTCGCGACGTGAGCGCCGGCCTGACACAGCGCGAGGCCGCCGACGTCGCCGGCGTCACCCCGGTGACGCTTCGGGCGACCTACCAGAAACTACGGGACGGCGAATAGCACAGACGGGGCCGAAGCCTGTTCGAGGTGGGCCGCACCGAGACGGTTGATTCGGGCTGAGTGCCGGGTACCCATTCGCTGGCCGAGATCCTGCTACTCGACCGACGGCAGAACTGCGAGCGGAGCGGTCAGGGGCCGAGAGGCCCACTCAGACGCGCGTGGCACGACGGACAGCCGCCGCGACGCTGCCGACTGCGCGCGCCGCCCGAGTCGACGGGGCCGTGCGGACGACGGGGCGGAACGTGCTGACTGTCTCGGCCACGCGCGGGTCCGCGGGAACGGTGTGCGCGGGGGCGCCGAGCACCGTCTCGAACGCGTCTTCGGGCGGGTCGTCGACGGCGCAGTTGATCACGACAGCCACGAGTCCGGCGTCGAGTTCGCGGGCCAACTCGCGCGAGCGGACGGCGTCGGCCAGGGCGTAGGGCTGCGGCGAGGCGACGACGACGCAGGCGTCGGCCACCGCGAGCGGGACGCCGGCGTCTGCCTTCATCCCCGCCGGACAGTCGACGATCACGTCGCCGTAGGCGCTCTCGACGGCCCGAAGTGCCTCGGCGAGGCCGGCGACGTCCGCCGCCCGAGCGCCTGCGAGCGAGCGGCCACACGGGAGCAGTCGGACCGGACCCTGGCCTTCGCGGACAGCCTCAAGCGGATCTGCACGCCCGGCCAGCACGTCGTGGAGGTCCGGTCCCGGTCCGGTCGGGAGGTCGGCCATCCCGAGGTCGGCGTCGACCACTGTCGCGTCGAGTGCCGCACCGAGTTCGATCGCGAGCGTCGACTTCCCGACGCCGCCCTTGCCGCCGGTCACGGCGAGGATCATCCGGATCGCCGCTCCGTCTCCGGGCGGCTCTCGGTATCGAGCGCCGCCGCGGCCGTCCGGAGCGCGTCGGCGACGGGACCGGGGTCGGCTGCCGCCGCCCGGTCGGCGAGTCGCTGGATCCGATCTGCGGTCGTCCGGAGGGCCGCGAGGTCGGCGGCGAGGGTCCCCGAAACCTCCGGGAGCACCTCGTTGGCGTCCGATTCGAGGACTACCGCCGCCTCCGAGGCCGTCGCGTCGGTCAGCCTCTCCGCCCGCTCGATGCGGGACTCGACGGCGGTGAGCCACGCCGAAACGGGTTGCGGAGGGGGAGTCTCGTCGGTCCGCTTCGAGAGCGGACCGTTCGCCCCCGAGACGGAAGGCGACGCCGCGTCGGGGGTCGGAACGGCGTCGACCGGTGGAGCCGCCCGCCCGAGGTCACGGATCGCGTCTGCGACGCCGGCTCCGCCGGTCGTCTCCGGGCTTTCGGACGCGGAGCCGAGGAGGTCGACTGAAACCGCCGCGTCGGCTGCAGGCGCTCCGGTGACGGGACAGGCGTACCCGATCCCCAAGCCGCCCGCCGCGGGCAGGCGGCCGGTGAAGCCCGCTGCGTCCCATCCGGCCGCTGGGATGCCCTCGTCCCGCGGGGGAAGCACGGGGCCGTCGAGGCGATTGGAGACCCGGACCCGGAGGGCCTCGTCGATGTCGCTTCGGAGTTCGACCCGGACGAGCGTGAGGCCCCGTAGCGCCGACGTGGTGACGTCGACACCGACGGGTGAGCGGTCAATCGAAACAGCGTCTGGAGGGACCGACGCCGGGGGTTCGGCCGCCGGACCGGTCGCGTCGGCGGGCTGTGGGTGGATTCGCACACGGCCTCTGGCCGCTGGATCCGATATAAATCCGAGGTTCGTCGGAGAGGAGTTCGGCGGCGACGTCGCCGTAGTCACCGGACGAGGAGGGGCGCGGCCAGCGCGTCGGCCGCGGCGGCGACGCCACCGAGGAGCGCGACCACGTCGGGAGCGACGACGAGTGGTGCGCGGGGGGGCGCGAGTCGTGCCGCGGCGAGTGCGCCGGTGAGCGCAGTCGAGCGCGACACCGTGTCGCCGCCAGTGGAGACGCGGGTGGCGATCCGGTCCCGCGCGGCCGCAAAGGCTGGGGCGACCGCAGCGACGCGTGCGTCGCGTTGGGCGCGTTCGAGGTTGCCGATGCGGTCTTCGAGTCGGAGCCGCCGTTCGCGGTCGTCGCGGGCGTTGCGAGCGCGTGCTTCGAGGAGCGCCAACCGCTGTCCGGCGGCTACCCGGCGTGTCGAAACCTCAGAGAGGCGGCGCGTCGCCGCCGCGAGCGAGTCTTCGGCGTCCTCGAGTACACGCTTGTCGACGTCGTCGTTCGCCGCCCGGAGCGCCGTGACCCGGCCGCGGATCGTGGCGACCCGCTCGCGGAGCCGTTCGGTTTGCGATCCCGCCTCCGCCGCGCGACGGCGGGCCTCTCGCAGTTCCGACGTATCGAGGGGCGCCGCCGACATCGCACGGAGTCGGCGGCGTGCAGTCGCGAGTGCCGGATCGTGCGGCGTCTGGACTCCCCGGGCCGCAGCGAGCGCGGCGAGCGCAGCGCGACGGTCGAAGGAGCGATCGGTCCGCAGCAGGCCGACGTGGTCGTGGGCCGGACCTGGTGGGGATCCGAGAACCGCGGGTGCCGGCTCCGGGACGGGGCCACCGGCGCGGACGGCGCGGACGAGCGCCGAACGCGGAGGGGCGGTCGGCCGACCGCGGAGGTCGACGACGGGGCCGGACAACTGGGTGTCGTCCGGGAGGACGAGCGTGAACGACGGCGGCGGTGTGGCCGCGGTCACAGGTCGCGTTCGCGCATCGCCGCCGAGGGAGGGTGGTCGGTCCCCGCGGCGAACCGATCGTACGGCGTGTTCGGTGACTCCCGTTGCTCGTAGGCGACGGCCGCCTCGCGCACGGAATCAGGGGCGTCGGCGAACTCGTTGAACGGCTCGGTCCGCTGGATCTGTACGTCGGCGGCGTGCCGCTCGCGGAGGCGACACGCCAGGAACGCTCCGTACTCGGTCTCTCTCAGCAGCGCGGCGCGGCCGAACCGGCGGACGACGGTTTCCTCGTGGGCCCGACAGGCGTTTCGTAGGGTCTCGCGCGCCCGACGTGAGTAAGTCACCACCAGCAACACGGTTACGCGCAGATCCCCGGGTGGCGATATAAATCCACTTACACCGGCGAGATGTCGGCGGCGATCGACGCCGGCTCCTCGTCGAGGAGGTCCGCGATCCGCTCGCGCGCCTCGGCTTCGCTCTCGGCGACGACCACCAGCCCGTGGGCCCGGCCCGCCCCACTCGCCTGATAGGCCTGCAGTCCCTCCTCCCCGTCGAAATCTGTGGCGTACGTTCGCAGGACCGTCAGGACGCGCTGCTCGGTCGCCGCGAGGTCCGCGTCCCCCGCCTCGAAGTCGCTGAGGGCTTCCTCGACGTTCCGGAGGGCTGAGATGCGGTCCATCTACGTGGTTCGGAGGTAGCCCTGTCGCGGTTCGTACACTTCCCCCTTCCGGCGGAGGTTTTCGATCTCGTCTTCGGCCTTGGACTCGCCGAGCCCCAGATCGGTCGTCGCCCGCTCGACGACCTCGTCGAGGGGGGCACCCTCCTCGTACTCGTCTTCGAGTTCCTCGATCAGGTGTTTGAGGTTCTTGATCCGGTCACGCTGATTCTTCGAGGTCCCGGTCTCGACGATGTCGGCGTCGAACTCGCCCGTCTCGGGGTCCATTCCGATGTCGCGGAGACAGGATTCGACGATGTCGGTCACGCGAACAGCATCCTCGCGGTCGACCGTGTCAGAGAGGCGAAGCCGCGCGGAGGCCTCCGAGAGGCGAACGAGCGCTTCCAGCTTCCGCGCCGTGACGGGGACGGGCGCGTCCTCGTCGGCCCCTTTCGCTCGGAAGTCGACGTAGAAGTCGCGGATGACTTCCTTCGCCTCGTCGGTCATCGTCGGGTAGCAGTTCCGCTTCGCGTACGCGATGTACTTCCGAAGGAGTTCGGCGTCGATCGTCGGGGTGACCTCCTCGGTCGCGTCGTCGACCTGATCGTCGGTGAACTCCGAACTCGGCACTTCGGACTTCTGGGTGTGGAGTTCGCCCGCGTAGTTGGTGTTGATGATGTGCTCTGCGAGTTCGGCGTCGGTCTCGGGGTCGGGGTCGTCGGTGACGGTGAAGATCAGATCGAATCGCGAGATCAGCGCGGGTTCGAGATCGATCTGCTCGCCGATCGGCTCGTACTGGTCGAATCGGCCGTACTTCGGGTTCGCCGCGCCGAGCAGCGAACACCGGGACTTGAGGGTCGCGTTGATGCCGGCCTTTGAGACCGAAATCGACTGCTGCTCGAGCGCTTCGTGCATTGCGCTTCGGTCTTCCGATCGCATCTTATCGAGCTCGTCGACGGCCGCGATCCCCTTGTCGGCGAGCACGAGCGCGCCGGCTTCGAGCGTCCACTGCTGGCCGTCGCCGAAGTCGTCGCGAACGGCCGCGGCGGTGAGCCCCGCAGACGAACTCCCTTTCCCCGAGGTGTAGACGGACCGGGGCGCGATATTGCGGATGTACTGCAGCATCGCCGAGTTGTGCGAGACGATGTTGTTGGAGAGATACGAGTGCGTCTCCGCGACTTCGAGGTCGTACACCCAGTCGTCCGTCGGAGAACACGCTTCGATCGATTCGATGCGATCCCAGCGGATATCGTTCTCCGCCAGCGCCCGAAGGCGACGAACGTCAGTAACAACTGACAGGGCCTCGTCGATCCGGTTCGCGAGCACGTCGGTTCCGTGAGCGATTCGTCCACCGTCGGGGACGGCATCGGTCCGTTCGTAATAACTCACGGTCGTCTGCTCGACACTCATCCCGGTCGCGATTTCTCTTTGTGACACGTTCAGCAAGCGACGAACGGATTCTATCTGTTCCCACGAGCGTGTCTCGAGGTGTTTCGCGGTTTCTTTGAGCCGCTCGATCCGGCGCTCGAACGCGTCAAGAACAGATCTGAGTGAGTCTCGACTGGGGTTTCGGTCTCCACGCTCGTAGTGCTGATATGTCGACCGAGGAACGCCACAGTCTGATTGCGACAGGGCGAGCGATTCTCGGATGTCTCTGAGTGAGTCCCCGATGTCGGGGACGACATCGACATTCGTGTTTCGATCCTGATCTGAGTGCGCTTTGGCGGCATCCAGTTTGCGTTCAGTGACGAATCCGACGGCATCGGCGTACCGCTGGAACGCGTCTCCGCTCAGTCGAAGCCGATAACTGCCGTTTTGTCGGGGCTGAATCGAGGATGAGATGTCCAACGACAAGAAGAGCGATCGGACGTCTTTCAGCAGATCACGACTCATCGAGGCGACGGTCAGTTCACGTTGCGCCGCCGAGACGTGACCCTCCGCGTCGACGTACGCCCGAAGGAAGCTCTGCTTGATTTCGGTGGTTGCGTTCTTGATAGCGTCTGGAACGCGCTGGGCAGCAGATCGGCTCAAAAGCGCGGGTTCGAGGTGTTCGAGGAAGCTGACAAACTCTCCCGAACTACAGCGAACGACCCGTGCCTGTTTGTGCTCGCGCGAATTCAAAAGTGAGTAATTCACCCCGAGCGACTCAAACCCGGACGCGACGTCGGAGAGGATCTCCTCGTCGTAGTTTGTGATTCGAACGCTACCCGTATGATCGTCGCGGTGTTCGACGTACCCTTCAGCGACGATGTAACCAATGAGCCTTGCCAAGGAATTCGTCCATACCTCAGGCAAGTCAAGCGAAACCGCGTTATTGGACTTCGAGCGTCGATACGTGACGTCGAGTGAGTCGCCGCCGTCTGTCGGCACCGTTCGCGGCGTCGCAATACACTGGTTTTGGGTCAGATCCTCGACCTTCACCGCCTCGATTTCGCCATTGGACTGAACGAACAGCGGATGCGACGGCGTGGCGGTCAATTCTTTCCCGCTCGCGGTCCGAATCCGATACATCTGCTCCGGCGCTTCCCGCTTCCAGACCTTAGTCGCTCGCTGCGTCCCAAGCGACCCGTCTTCTGCCATCGATGGGACCTCGAAATCGACAGCGTCCCAGACGCCATCATCGACCGACTTTGGATCGTCGAGATTATCCTCAACCAGTTCTCGAATTGGTATTTCTGAGCCGTCGGCAAGCGTGACAAGCGTGTCGCCGGCGACGCACTTCCCCGTCCCAGGATCCCCGATGAGAAGCATATGCAGGTCCCCCCGGATTCGCGACCCGTCCGGGAGGTGCTTCGTCACGCCCGAGAAGAGTTGGAGGATCATCGCGAGTTTCTCCTCCTCGTAGCCGTAGATCGACGGCGCGACGGACTCGACCATCTTCTCGTAGATGTCGGGATCGTTCGAGAGATCGACGATCTCGGCGACGTCCGCCTCGGTGATGTCCATATCCTCGAACTCCTCGTCTTCGATCTGGACCGAGACGCCGTCCATATAGAGGTCGAAGATGGGCGTCTTCTCGTTGCCGGAGGTCTGCTGTTCGATGTGGAGAACGCCCGTGACGGTGACGTGATCGCCGGCGGTAACCCTCCCCGTCACGTCGTCTTCGAGATCGATGTCGATGCTCTGCGGCGTCTCGCCGCCCCGCAGGCCTTCGGGGCTCTCCTGAACCCGAACCTTCTGCGCGTCGACGAACTCCGACTGGTCGAAGTCGACGTGGAACGGTCCCTGCCGCTCGCAGCCCTGACACTCGTGAGGTTCCTGAAAGCCGCTGTCCGACTGGGGGATGTAGGTCATCGTCCCGCAGCGCTGGCACTCGAAGGCGGCCTCGGTGATCTTCGGGCGGACGTCTGTCGCCTTCCGGACGATGCCCTGGACCGCGATCATCCGCCCGATGTGGTCGTCGTGGACGCGGATGTCGCGAATGTCGACCGTCTCGGGCAGGTTCTGCAAGCGGACGTGCGCGCGGCCGAGTTTGACGTCGGCGGGCAGGTCGTAGAGCCGGAGCGCCTCCTCGGCGTACTCGCGGTACTGGCCGGGGACCTTCCGGTACTCTTCGGCCAATTCGGTGTCGAACTTGTAGAGGTCTTCGTAGTCGACGTACAGCGAGCGCTGTTCGTTGGGGTACTTCTGCGCGAGGGTGCCGATCGCGTCGCGGTAGTACTTTCGGTAGAACTGAATGAACCGATCGGTCAGGTCGCGCGAGTCTTGGGGGGCCTGGGCCATCGCACCGGAGTAGGGACCTCACCGGGTAAGAGTCTTCGCCACCCGCGGTGGAAGTAATCGATCGTGAATGTGCGGCCCCGCTCAGAGCGACACGTCGGTCTCGATGTCCTCGGTGGCCTCTGTGAGGCCGTCGCGGCGGGCGTCCTCGGCGAGGCGCGTCGACAGGTCCGCGTCGGTGAGCAGGTCGGTGAACGCGTCACGGAACCGGTGGTTCGCCCGGCGGGAGACGAGGTCGGCCTCCGCGACGCGGCGGTAGCGCCGGACGGTCTCGGGCGCGACATCGTTCTCGGCGGCGCCATTCTCGGCGACGTCGTTCGCAGCGTCGTCCTCGATCGAATCCTCGGAACCCGATGCGATCGCAGCGGCCAGTTCGTCGTCGGTCAGCGACCCGTCCGCCCCGGTCGAGGCCGAGACGAGACTCCGCAGCCGATCGTAGGCGATCGGCGCGTCGCGGTCGCTGCCGCTGACCAAGTGGAGGTCCATCCGCGCGCGGAAGACCGCCTCGGCGTCGACGTCGGCCGAGAGCGTCGACGCGAGTGCGGCGTCGGCAGCAGCCGACCACGACTCGGCGTCCGCGCCGGTCACGTCGGGATCGAAGAAGCCGCGGACGACGGCGACGAGGTCCGCTGTCGAGAGCGAGGACGCGAAGTCGTAGCGCTCCTGCATCTCCTCGACGAGTGCAGTCAGCCGATCCTCGACCGTCGCGTCGGCGGGTTCCGAGAGCGATCCCCGCGGACGCGACTGCGACTCGGTGACTGCCTCCTCGCCCGTTGCGTCGACGAAGAGGTCCCGGAGTTCGGCTGTCTTCTCGTCCATCGATCGAGCGTAGGCCGCGCAGACGTACAAAGATTGCCGTCGGTCCATCCCTGCGACGTCTCTCCCGAAGTCGTAAACCGAACGATTGATACAGGTTTACGAGACAGGGAGAGGTATGTCGACAGAGACGGAGTCGGTCGAACTCGTCGGCGAGGACGTCGTCGGCAACGTCGCACGCGCGGCGTTGTTCGCGGCGCTCACCGGCGCATTCGCGTACGTGTCGTTCCCGAACCCGATCTCGCCGGTGCCGGTGAGCCTGCAGGTGCTCGGCGTGTTCCTCGCGGGGATCTTTCTTGGCCCGGTCTGGGGCGGTGTCTCGCTCGCGTTCTACCTCGCTGCTGGGGCCGCCGGCGCGCCGGTCTTCGCCGGCGGATCGGCCGGGTTCGGTCCGCTCGTCGGGTACACCGCGGGCTACCTCTGGTCGTACCCGATCGCCGCGTCTCTGATCGGGGGCGTCGTCCACGGCTTCGACGGCCTCGCCGACCCCGAGACGATCGCCACCGGACGGTTGGTGCTGGGGATGCTCGTCGGGACGGTGGTCATTTACGCGCTCGGGACGGTCGGGTTCTCGGTCGTCCAGAACGTCGGCCTCGTCGAGGCGTTCACCGTCAGCGCGCTGGCGTTCGTCCCGTTCGAGGCGGTGAAGATCGCCGCGGCCGTCGGCGTCGTCCGCAGCGACGCTGCCGCGGCGGCCTGAGGCGAACGTGAGCGAATCCCGAGCCCCCGGCCAGGGTCGAACGCGGAATGCAGCCGTGAGCCGAACGCAGGGGGCGGTATGATCCGGACCGACGACCTCGTCCACCGGTACGACGACGTCGTCGCCGTCGACGGCGTCTCCGTCTCGATCGACGACGGCGAGTGCGTCGTCGTCGCGGGCGCGAACGGCTCGGGCAAGACCACGCTCGTCCGGCACTTCAACGGGCTGCTCGAACCGGACGCGGGGGCCGTCGAGGTGAACGGTCGCGCCGTCGGCGACGACCTCGTCGCCGCCCGGACCGCGGTCGGAATGGTGTTCCAAGAGCCCAGAGACCAACTGGTCGCCGCCACCGTCGGTGCGGACGTCGCTTTCGGGCCGGAGAACCTGGGGCTCGATCGGACGGAGATCGACCGCCGCGTCGAGACCGCGCTGTCGGCCGTGAACCTCGCCGGACGGGAGAAACAGCCCGTCACCGACCTCTCCGGCGGCGAGCGAGAGCGCGTCGCCATCGCCGGGGCGCTGGCGATGGAGCCCGATCACCTCGTCCTCGACGAGCCGTTCACCGGGCTCGATGCACCCGCGCGGGAGTCGGTCCTCGATCGCCTCAGAGCACTCGCCGCCGAGGGGACGAGCGTCGTGATCGTGACCCACGACCTCCGCGACGTGCTCGCGCTCGTCGGTCGAGTGCTCGTGATGGCCGACGGCGAACTCGTGGTCGACGACGACCCCGAGAGCGCGCGTGCGTCGCTGCCGAGATACGACGTCAGGGATCCCGATCGGGACGGACCGCGATGCTGACGTATCGCCCCGGCGACTCGCTCGCACACCGACTCGACCCGCGGACCAAACTGCTTCTGCAAGCGGCGTTCGCCGCGGCGGCGTTCGCGCACACGACGCCGCGCGGCCTCGCGGCGTTCACGCTTCTGGCCGGCGGCTTCCTCGTCGCCGGACGCGTCTCGCCGATCGACGCGCTTCGGGGGTATCTGCCCGCATTGCCGTTTTTGCTTGCCGCGCCGCTCGTCGAGACGGTGAGCGTCGGATTCGGTGGACCGAAGACTGGTCTCGCCGTCGGCCTCGATCCGAATGCCGCGATCGGTCCACTGCTGGCGAGCTATCGAGTGCTGTTGATCCTCCTCGTCTCGGCCGTCTACCTCCGCACGACGGCCGTCCGCGACTCGCGGGCGGCGATCCAGCGGCTCGTTCCCGGTCGCGTGGGCCGACTGCTCGGCGTCGGCGTCGCGCTCGTGTTCCGCTTTCTGCCCCTCTTGCGTGCGGATCTCCGGCGCGTTCGCGAGGCATCACACGCGCGACTCGGCACCGAACGACCGCTCCGGGACCGGATGCAGTTCGTCGCGTCGGCGGGTATCCGCGGTGCGTTCGGGCGGGCGGACCGCCTGGCGGTGGCGCTCCGGGCCCGCTGCTTCGCGTGGAATCCGACGCTGCCGGCGCTCCGCTTCGGACGGGTCGACGCCTGGGGTGTCCTCCTCGCCGTCGGCCTCGCTGTCGGGGCGTTCGTCTGACGCGGACGTCAGAAGGTGGGCGCGGGTCTCGGCCGGGGCGTCAGTCGTTCTGGTACTCCTTCTCGAAGCCGTGGAACTCCGTTCGGTGGGCCTCCTCGTCGGCGAGAATCGTCACCGCGAGATCTTCGGTGACGGGGTCATCAGCCGCTTCGGCGGCGTTGATGAGCTCCCGGTAGGTCTTGATCGCGTCCGCCTCGGCGTCGAGAACCCCGCGGATGACCGAGAGCACGTCCGTCGTGTCCTCGGGGGGCTGAAGGCTCGTCTGCGTCGCCTCGAACGCGGCCGAGCCGGGCGGGTGCTCGTCGAGTTGCTTGAGTCGGTTCCCGAGTTGCTCGGCGTGGGTGAGTTCCTCCTGAATGTCCTGCTGGAGGGACTCTTTGATCTCCTCCGCGCGAACCCCGTCGAGGACGATCGAGTTCGACAGGTAGTTCATCACGGTCTCGATCTCGTCCTGATACGCCTTCTGGAGCAGCCGCACGACTTCGTCAGACATAGCGGTCATTATTCGGCCGGTGGCGGTAAGATACTGTCGACGATCGGAACTGACTGGGAGACGGCGGAATCGGCACGCGTGTCCGGAATCGAGTAACCGAACGAGCAACAGAGACCCGCGTTATCGTCGTGACCCGTCGACGTCGATGGCGTCGACGGGGCAGATGTCGACACAGAGCATACAGTCGATGCACTGGTCCTCGTAGGTCGGTTCGACCTTCTGCTCGGACTCGGGGTGGTCCGGCGTGTCGACCCAGGTGAACACGTCGACCGGACAGTTCTCTAAGCACGCGCCGTCGGCGATACAGATGTCGTAGTCGACGGCGACGTGGGTCCCGTGGATGCCCAGTTGTTCCGGTGGTTCGACCGGGCCCCAGACGTCGACGCCGTTCTCGGTGCCGACGTGCTCTCTGTTGCTGTCGAAGTTCGGATCGATTCCCATTGGCCGCTCTTTCTCGGGTCAAGAGGAAAACAGCGTCGGTGCCAGAAACGGTGGGCGGACCGATCGCGCACCGATCCGAACCCCCACGCTGGCGATACAGCGTCGAGCGCGACCCGCCCGCCGCGAAGCGACCGGCGTCGCCGAGGTGACCCGACCCATTAACACGGAACCGACCGAGAGCCGGGGTATGGGACGCGTCAACGAGGACGACCTCGAGTGGAGCGAGACCGAACGCGAGGAGACCCACTTCCGACGGAAGTCGCTGAGCAGCGAAACCGACGTCGACGACCTGGGGGCGAGCCTCTATGAACTCCCGCCGGACGGGTCGTCGTGGCCGTATCACTTCCACACCGGCAACGCGGAGGCGATCTACGTCCTCTCGGGGGCGGGCGTGCTCCGAACGCCCGACGGGGAGGAGCCCATCGAAGCGGGCGACTACTGCGATTTCCCCGCGACTCCGGAGGGCGCTCACCGCCTCCGCAACGACGGCGACGACCCGCTCCGGTTTCTCGCCGTATCGACGATGCAGGACCCCGACGTGACCGTCTACCCGGACTCCGAGAAGATCGGCGTCTACGCCGGGGCGCCGCCCGGCGGCGACAAAGACGAGCGGGTCGTCGCGGGATACTATCGTGAGGGGGACGACGTGGACTACTGGGAGGACGAGTCGTAGAGAGCCGCACAGCCGACCGCGACCGGCGCTCGCCTACTGCACCGGGACCGTCTCGCGCACCTGACGGGCGTAGTCGGTGAAGTTCTCGAAGAGCCGCTTGGTTCGGCAGGCCGCGTCGTAGTTCGCCGCGTTGATCCCATCGAGGACGGACTGGATCCGCTCCTCGGAGAGGTCTTTGCCTTTCGTCACCCTCGCGGCGGTGTCGCGGTCGTACTCGGGGTGGAACTGGACGCCCCAGGCGTGGCCCCGCCGGAACGCGTGAATCCCGTAGTCGTTCTCCGCGAGCAACTCGGCGTCCGGCGGGAGTTCGGTGACGGCGTCCGAGTGAGTCGTGAACGCCGTGAACGACTCCTCGATGCCCGCGAAGAGTTCGTCCTCGCTGCCCTCGGCCGTCTGTGTGATCTCGCGGTATCCGATCTCGTACTCGCCCATATCCTCGACGCGACCGCCGAGGGCCGACGCCAGCGCCTGGTGGCCGTAACAGACGCCCAAGATGGGGAGTCCGGCGTCGTCAGCGGCGGCGATGTAATCGAGCAGCGGGCGGATCCAGTCGCGATCCCAGTACACGGAGGTCCGCGAGCCCGTGACGATCACCCCGTCGAAATCGAACCCGGCCGGCCGCTCGTTGGCGGTCACCTCGAACTCGACGAGGTCGGCGTCGAGTTCGCGTCGGAAGTTCCGGCGGGTGTGGTCGCTCTCGGAGGCATCCAGGAGGGCGAGTCGGAGACGGTCGCGTGCCGTGGTCATCGACTCCTCGAAATGGCTGCGAGGAAAAGTCACTTGCGCCGAACCGCCGTGAGAGGGGATCGAGCGGGCGGGCCGAACGTCGTCACTCGAGGTCCGGCAGGAAGCCGAGCAGTTCGTCGTTGACTCGCTTCGAGACCTCGATGTGGACGAGATGGCCGGCGTCGTCGATCCCGAGGAACTCCCCGCGCGGGAGCCCCTCGGCCAGCCGCTCGCCGCGCTCGACGGGCCAGACGGCGTCGTCGCGGCCGTGGATCACGAGCGCCGGCTCGGTGATCTCGTACAGTTCTTCTGAGACGTCGAAGTCGTGGACGGCGGCCGCCTGCGCGTCCCAGGCGGCGCGATCGGCGTCCTCGCTCGCGCGCCACTCGACCATCTGTTCGAGCGCCGCGGGGCGCTCGTCGACGAACGTCCCGGACAGCCCGGCCACCAGGGAGTCTTCCAGCGTCGCGGGGTCGTCGGGCGCGCCCCAGAGGGGGTCGAGCGTCAGGTCGTCGCCGCGGGCCGCGGTCCCGACGAGGACGAGGCTCTTCACGCGGGCGGTGTTGCGGGCGGCGGCGAGCGCGACCATTCCGCCGAGTCCCGCGCCGACGACGTGCGCCGAGCGGACGCCGGCGTCCGAGAGGACGGTCGTGAGATCGTCCGCGAGCGTCGCCATCGAGTACGGACCGGGTGGGGCGTCCGAGCGGCCGGACCCCCGGAGGTCCGCGACCAGACTCCGGTACGGTCCGGCGACGGCGGCGTGCTGCCAGCCCCACTGCCACGCGCCGTAGCCGACGTCGCCGACGAAGGCGACGGTCTCGTCGGTGCGATCGCCGCCGGTCGTCTCGTAGTAGAGGTCGACGCCGTCGTTCGCGGTCGTTGGCATAGGCGGACTTCCCGGCGAGCAGGTTTAGTCGTCTCGAAGCCAGCGGGACCCGGGCGCGAGCGAAATCGGGGCGGTCAGTCGTGCCGGGTTCGGACGGTCCACTCCTCGTCGTACTCGACGACTGCGTCGAACAGGGTGGTAAGCAGTTCCACGGTCTGCTCGTCCTGCGCGAGGGGATCGAGGTAGAACTGTCCTCTCGCATCGGTCGCGGCGAGGCGACTCGTCAGGACGTGGAGGAACCGGTAGACGGACTGCGGATCGGCGTACTGCAGCAGGACGGTCAGCGATTCGACGACGACAGACGGGTTGTCCCAATCGCTCAGGTACGGCGTCGATTTGACTCCGACGCCTGTGAGGTTCGATGGGGAACCGACGGTTTCGACGTCGTAGGGGGCCTCTCGGTCCGCGCCCCCGAATTCGGCGAGATCGGCGGTCGTGATGACTGCAGCGTCCGCCGGCTCCCCGTCGAGGAGCGTACACCAGTCGTCGTACCACACCGGGGGCGGCGTCGAGAAGTCGACGCCGAGTATCTCGATTTGCTCCGGCCCCGCGAGTAAGTGACGCTTGCACGGAGCGTCGGACGACACTGCGGCCTGCGGGCGGAGGACGAGGACCGAAGGGGCGTCATCGAGTTGCGCTATTGCTTGCGCTTGGGAGGACACAGTGTTAAATCTCTAACAGCTATCGATAAGTCTTGCGTCGGGCGACTGTTCCGCCGGCTCCGACGGATCCCCGGTTTTTCAGGCGCTCTGGACGGCGCGAAGCACCTCGGGTGCCGACTCGATCGCGTCGTCGAGGGCGTCGACGTCGGGGCCGCCGCCCTGGGCGAAGTCCGGCGGCCCGCCGCCGCCTCCGCCGACTTTCGCCGCGAGGCGGCCGACCACCTCACCGGCGTTGATCCCGGCGTCGTCCGGGACGCCGACCACGAACTGAGCGCTCTCGCCCGCACCCGAACCGAGGACGGCGACCTTGCCCGCTTCGACGAGCGCGTTCGCGGTCGCGCGGAGTTCGTCGGCGTCGCCGTCGAGTCGGCGGACCACTGCGGGCGTGCCGTCGACGTCGACGGTCTCCTCGTCCGCCGCAGCACGCGCCTCGGCGAGTTCGTTCTTCAGTCGGTCGATCGTCTTGCCGCGCTCCTTCCACTCGGTGAAGAACCGCTCGGCCGTCTCGGGGACGTCCTCGGGGTTCACGTCGAGGACGTCGGCGGCAGAATAAAGTGCATCCTCGGTAGCCTGAGTGGTCTCGATGGCGGCGTCACCCGCGGCGAAGGTGATCCGTTCGACGCCGTCTTGGACCGGCTCGGTGGACTGAATCTTGATCGCGCCGATGTCGCCGGTGCGACTCACGTGGGTACCGCCGCAGGCCTGGACGTCGTCGCCGACGGTGATCGTGCGGATGTTCTGCCCCGGCGGAATGCCGCCCTGATAGAGGTCGAAGCCGTGCTGTTCTTCGGCCTCGTGTCGATCCGGCCAGTGCTGTTTGACCGGGAGGTTCCGCCGCACGACGTCGTTTGCGACCGCCTCGATCCGCTTGGCCTCCTCGCGGGAGATGCGCTCGTAGTGGGAGACGTCGAGCCGCGCGCTGTCGGTTCCCTTCTGTGCGCCGGCCTGCCGGACGTGGTCTCCGAGGACCTGCCGGGCGGCGTCGCCGATCACGTGCGTCGCAGTGTGGTGACGCATCAGCCGCCACCGACGCTCCACGTCGAGCTGCCCGCGGACAAACTCGCCCTTGCCGGGGTTGTCGTCGGCCCGGTGGAGGATGACGCCGTCGCGGCTCTGGACGTCCGTGACCTGGACGGTCGTGTCGTCGGTCGCGAGCGTCCCGTGGTCTGCGGGCTGTCCCCCGCCCTCCGGGTAGAACATCGTCTGATCGAGGACGACGTCGTACCCGTCTTCGCGTTCGATGACGTCCAACACGACCGCCTCGAACTCCGTGCGCTCCTGGTCGTCGTAGTAGAGTTTCTCCGTCTCCGGCAGGTCGGCGATGCGCTCCTCGCGCTCGATGGCCTCACGGGAAGCGCCCTCGCCGCCGTGGCGATCCGCCACGAGCGAGTAGAAGTCGTCGGGGACGTCGACGTCGGCACCGCGGTCTGCGGCGATCTCTGCGACCATCTCCGGCTGGATCCCGTGGGAGTCGTACAGTTCGATGAGTTCCTCGACGGGGATCGGCTCGTCCTTGTTCGCATAGTCGGCCGCGAGGTTCTCGACCTTCCGTCGGCCGCGTTCGAGCGTCTCTCTGTACTTGCGCTCCTCGGTCCGGACGATGTCGCGGATCGTGTCGCGGTTCTCGTAGCCGAGGCGTTCGGCCTGCATGTCGACGAGTTCGTCGAGCGGCGCATCCACGCCGACGTCGTCGACGAGGCGCTTGGTGCGCCGGAGTACCATCCGCGCGAGGTAGCCCGTGCCGACGTTCGAGGGCACGATCTCGTCGCCGAACATATACGCCAGCGTCCGGCAGTGATCGGCGATAGCGTAGATCGTCTCGAGGGGTTCGAGGAGTTCGGTGAGTGCCTCGGCGTCGACGCCGAGTTCGGCCGCGACGTCCGCGCGTGCGGCCGTCAGGTCGTCCACCTCGTCGATGTCGAGGTAGCCCGAGAGCTTCGCCGCGCGGTGGACGAGTTCTTCCTCCTCGTCGGTGAGCGAGATGCCGGCGTTGTCCTTCAAGAACTCGATGGCGTCGGGGTAGACGGCCTCGTAGACCGTCGGCGTTCCCTGCGAAACCCACGTCCAGCGTTCGAGGCCGTAGCCGGTGTCGACGATGTAGGTGTCCATCGGCGAGTACCGGTTGCCGTCTTTCATCTCGTAGTCGCCGTCCTCGTCCTGCTCCATCGACATAAAGACGAGCGTGGCCAGTTCCGCACCCCGATACAGAACCTCGAACGCGGGACCGGCGTTGCCGCCGCCGACCCACGGGTCCTCGATGTAGGTGATCTCCTCGAGGTCGGCCCCCATATGCTCGAAGAACTGATCGCAGAGTTCGACGGTCTCGTCTTTCCAGTACACCTCGCCCTCGTAGGCGTACTCGTCTTCGGCCTCCTCGCGGGCGTTGAACGCGTGGTGGGCCATCATCTCGAAGGCCATCGTGTGTCGGCCGGTCTTGCCCACGTTGTCGATGTCCTGCATCCGGATGCAGGGCTGGGAGATCGTGAGGGGGTTCGCCGGCGGCGGAGTCTGCCCGCTCGTGACGAGCGGCTGGAAGTCGTAGATCGACGCCTGCGTCAGGAGGACGTCGTCCCGCCAGCGGTTGGCGGCGACCGGGTACGGATCGATTCGCTCGTGTCCGTGCTCTTCGAAGAACGAGAGGAACTCCTCGCGCATCTCCGAGAGGGAGTACTCCTCGTCGAAGCCGGGGTTATCGATGAAGGAGTAGTCGTCTGCGGGCGGCTCCCCGCACGTCTCGCGGTCGGGGTCGCGCGTCCAGAAGTGGACGCCCGTCACCGGACACTGCTTCCGGTGGAAGCCCTCCTCCTCGAAGTAGTCGAGGCGATACGCTGCTTCGAGTTCACTCATTACCCTCGTGTTGGCCAACGGCCGGGTAAAACAGTTCCGGGTGCGGGAGAGCCGGACGGCCGCAGGAGAGCGTTTAACGACTGATTAGCGTCCGATACCGCCTACTCTTCGGCTGCCAGCGACGCCAAGAGCGCCTCCAGTTGGACCTGCTCGTTCGCGCCGGCGGTGATCCGGTAGTCCGCCTCGCCGATCCGCTCCATCAGGCGAACGGTGGTCCGCTCGTCGAGGTCGAAATCCCACGCCGAACGGTGCAGTTGGTCGATGATGTCGCCACCGGCCATCCCGGTGTCGACGAGCAGCGTCTCCAGTTTGGCCCGGGCGCTCGTGAAGTCGCCGTCAATCGCCGCGTGAACCATCTCCTCGATCTCTTCGGGTCTGGCTGTAGAGGTAATCAGGTACACCGCCTCCTCGTCGACGACCTCGCCGGTCGTGGCCGCCGCCTGCAGGGAGTTGATCGCGCGGCGCATATCGCCGTCAGCCGCGTACACGAGGGCGTCGAGGCCGTCCTCTGTGACCTCGATCCCCTCGCTCTCGGCGATCTCTTCGATCTGGGTCCGGACGGCGTCGTCCGAGAGCGGCGAGAAGCGGAAGACCGCACACCGCGACTGGATCGGGTCGATGATCTCAGAGGAGTAGTTACACGAGAGCACGAACCGGGTGTTGTCGGAGAACTGCTCCATCGTCCGGCGGAGTGCTGACTGGGCGTCGTCGGTGTTGTGAGTCAGGACGCCGTTGGCGAGCATAAAGTTCGGCGTTCCCTCCATAGAGATGTTGTATGCTTTCCCGCGGTGACTGTAGTCGATCTGGCGAATTTCCGCCGTCTCGACCGTTGCGAGACCACCATCGGAGACGCGTGCGGGGTCGAACTCCGCCCGCTCGTAATGCTCGTGATGTGGGAGGTCCCCGTCGCCGACGACGACGAACGTGTATTCGTCCCCGTAGATCTGTAAGAACTCCTTGACTTTCTCCGTCTGTCCCCACAGTTCGGCGACTCCTTTGACCTCGATCACCGTATCGCCGACGAGGAAGTCGGGGTGTAACACCGAGTCGGACAGTTCGAATTCGGGTTCGTACTCGTAGTCGACATCGGCGTCTTGTAGTGCCTTTGCGACTTCGTACTCCCAATCGGATCTGACGAGGTGCCCCAGTTCGTCGCTGAATCTGACGTTTCCTCCGGTTGGTTCGTGGCCTTTCAGTGCCTCCGAGACCTTTTGTGCCACCTCGGGATCACGCATCGGGTTGTTGTCACCGGTAATGTCGCAGACCGGATAATCACAGTTCTCGACGCTCTTTTCAATGATTCGGGCTCTCTCCGCATCGTTTAGGCTATCCCACCACTCTGCGGTGGCCTCGCCAATTCGCTTTTTGACGTCTTCGGAATCGGCATCGACGACCCACTCTTCCCACGAAGTGCCTGAACGCATCTCACTGATCAGTTCTCGAACGCGCTCGACGGTCTCTTCGTCCATCTCCCAGACGTTGATACCGTGGAAATCGCCTCCGTAGTTCGGATTGTTCTCGCCCGCGAACCGCCCGTCTGCGAGTTTTTCGACGATTTTCTCCCGCCGCTCGTCTGACCACTCGACGCCGTACATCGGGTTCCCCGAACCCCGCATCTCCCGGCTGTGTCCCTCGTTCTTGCAGTCGAGAGAACAGAACCGCCCCGCAGTCCAGTCACCACAGACTTCGCATCGTGATACGCCTACCTCGTCTGTGAAATCTGCAATCTCGTCACCGGGCGACAAGTCTCGGAGTTCGGTCTCGACCAGTCTGCCGTCCTCACCGACGGTGAAGAAGGGGTGGGAGAGGCTCGCGGTGATCGTTCGGCCGTCGGCGAGTTCGACCGCAAAGAAGTCGGCGACGCCGGAGTCGACGAGTTTGCCTTTGTCGGACTGGATCTCGTTTGTCTCGAAGTCGACAGACGGGATCGGCTCGCCGTCGTCGCTTACCTCCTCGATCGGTTTTACTTCCGGAGACGACGGGTAACCGGTGACGACGTCCGTTCCGGGAGGGACACACAGCGAGTCCGCCTCGTCGAGGAAGATAATGCGGTAATCGTGACCGCCGAACGACGAGCGCGCGAAGTTCTTGATTCGGTCCCGAACGACGTCGATCCCGCGCTCGTCGGAGGCGTTGAGTTCGAGGAAGTTCTCCTGCCAGTCGTCGCCGTACAGTTCGCGGGCGATGGCGGTGGCGGCAGTGGTCTTTCCGATCCCGGCCGGGCCTGAAAACAGGAGGTGCGGCAGGTCGTCACGATCGACGTACGACTGCAGTCGATCGACGATCTCCTCCTGCCCGTGGATGTCCGCCAGGCGCTCGGGCCGGAACTTCTCGATCCAGATCTCGCGGCCGGTCGGGGCATCCGCGGGCGCGTCGGCCTCGCTCATACGGGTGAGACGGGGCCGGCGGATCATAAACCACCCGCGTTTCGATCGGGACCGTGGGCCGAGTCCAGCGTGGCCGACTGCGGGAGCGAAACGCGCAAGCCCACGACGCGAGAAGGGGGCGTATGCGCGTGACCGTCGAGATCGTTGGCGAGGGCGAGGACGAGGTGGTGATCGACGACGACGGGACCTACGCCGACGTCGTCCGTGCGGTCGGCTACTCCCCGCACGAGGTGTCGGTCCTCGTCGACGACTCCCCCGTGCCGGAGGATCAGCCCGTGGCGGTCGATCGCGTTCGCGTGCTCAGACTGATCAAAGGCGGCACGAGGTAGCGTGACCACGAGCATCCGCGAAGCGACCGGTGACGACGCCGACGCCGCCTGCCGGCTACTCGACGCAGCGATGCTCGAATTCGATCGCGAGCGAGTGCGCGGGCGCATCGACGCCGGACGCGCGCTCGTCGCAGTCGTCGACGGGGAGGCGGAGCCCACCGAACCGAGCGACAGGCGAGTCGTCGGCGTCTGTGTGCTCGGCGACGCGGCCGTCGAAGCGACGATCGACGGCGGCGGTGTGGCCAACGGCGACGGTGTGGTCGACGACGACGAGGTGGCCAGAGGCGGCGGGACCGGCACTGACGAGAACGCCGCCGGTATCGACGACGCGACGGAGATCGAACAGCTTGCAGTCCACCGATCGCGACGTGGGCGCGGGATCGGCCGCGACCTCGTCGAAACGGCCGCCGAGCGCGCCGACGGGGCGCTCGTCGTGCGGTTTCCGTCGCAGGTGCGGCCCTTCTACGAGGCACTTGGATTCGAGATCCGAGAGACAGACGGGGACGACAGCCGCCAGCTGGGCGTCCGAGAGTGAACCGGGAGCCGGCGGCTCAGATCAGCGGGGCGACGAGGTCTCGACCGGCCGAGAGCAGTGCGTCGGCCCGCTCCTGACTCGCGGCCTCGGCGTAGACGCGCATCGCCGGTTCGGTGCCGGAGGGGCGAACGAGGAGCCACGAGCCGTCCTCTAAGAGCAGCTTGAATCCGTCGAGCGTGACGATCTCGGCGATTTCACGATCGGCGATCTGATCCGGGAGCGCGCCGTCGAGCTCCTCGATGACGCGTTCCTTCTCGGAGGCGGGGCACTCGAGGCTGATCTTGTCCGCGACGATGTCTCCGTGGGCTTCGAGCAGCCGGTCGACCCGCTCGTCCATCGGTTCGGCGGCCGCCGCGGCCGCGCCGAGGAGTCCCATCAGAACGCCGTCCTTCTCGCGGACGTGTCCGCGGATCGAGAACCCGCCTGACTCCTCGCCGCCGATCAGGGCGTCGTGTTCGGCCATCCCCTCGGCGACCCACTTGAAGCCGACCGCCGTCTCGAAGACCTCCTCGCCGTGGGCCTCGGCGATCCGGTCGATCAGGAACGTCGTCGAGACGGTTCGGATCGCGGGCCCCGAGTCGGATTCGAGGAGGTAGTCGTAGGCCGCCGCGAAGAAGAGGTTCTCGTCGAGGTGCCCGCGCTCGGGCGTGACGAACGCGACGCGGTCGGAGTCGCCGTCGTTGGCGACGCCCAGGTCGGCGTCGTGCCTGTCGACGGCGCTGACTAGCGGTCCGAGGTTCTCGCCGCTGGGTTCCGGCGGCGTCCCGCCGAACTCGGGATCGCGGTCGTCGCGGATGCACACCACGTCCGCGCCCGCCGAGCGGAGCAGGTCGTCGGTGACGCCTCGGCCGGATCCGTGCATCGCGTCGTGGACCACTGTCAGCCCCGAGAGGTCCGCGTCGATCAACTCGCGGACGTGTTCCGCGTGTGGCGTCACGAGGTCGACCCGCCGGACGGTGCCGCGTTCGGCCTGCGAGAGCCGCTCGGGTTCGGCGAGCCGGTCCGCGACGGCGTCGGTCACCTCGGGGAGCGCTGGCGCGCCGTCGGCCGGGATGAACTTCACGCCGTTGTACTCCGCCGGGTTGTGCGACGCCGTGATCATCAGCGCGCCGGCGAGTCCGCGATCGACGATCGCGTGCGCCACGAGCGGGGTGGGGCAGTCGCGCTGAGGGAGGAGGACGTCGAATCCGTTCCCCGTGAGAACGTCCGCCAGCGAATCGGCAAACCCCTCGGAACTGGGGCGCGCGTCGTAACCGACGAGTACGGGCGCGTCGTGGCCCTCGTCGCGGAGGTAGTCCGCCACCGCCTGCCCGACGACCCGCACCCGGTCGTCGGTGAAAACGTCGAGCGTCGCGCGCCACCCGTCCGTGCCGAAAGAGATCGCGTCCATACCGCTGGGTGTTCGTCATCGAACAAAAAGGTGCGGCGCGGCGTCGTGCTTTTCGCCCTCGGGAGGTGAATACGCACAATGCTCACCGTCGTCGCCGTCAACGGAAGCCGCCGCGAACGGAGCTACACCCGCAAGTCCCTCCAGGTCGCCCTCGACGCCGTCGCCGCCGAACCGGGCGTCGAGACCGATCTCCTCGACCTCAGCGCGGTCGACTTGCCGCTGTATCACCCCGGCAGGGACGAGCAGGGCGACTCCGCGGCCCTCCGGACACGGGTCCGGGAGGCGGAGGCGGTCCTGATCGGATCGCCCGTCTACCACGGCTCGTACTCCTCGACGTTCCGAAACTTCCACGACTACTGCTCGAAGGACGACTACCGGGACACCGCCGTCGGGCTCGTCGTCACCGCTGGCGGCGGTTCCTACGGCCCGACCCTGGACCACCTCCGGAGTACAGTCCGCGGCGTCTACGGCCACACGGTGCCCGAACAGGTCGGCGTCCGGAACGCGTCGAGTAAGTACGACGGCGACAGGCTCACCGACGACGGCATCCGACGCCGACTCGGAGAACTGAGCGAAGCCGTCGTCGCGGAGGCGCGGCGGTTGCACCCCGAGGCGTGAGGAGCGGCGTAAAATCCCGAGGTGAGACCCCAAGCCGTGTGGAACCGCCCGGGAGCCCTGACGAGTCAGCGACGAATCGGCGACGAACAGACGTATTCGGTTGTCTCCGAGGCGAAGCGGTCACTCCCGGCCGACGAGTCGCTCTTTGGTCGCGCGGGAGTGTTGCTTGATTTCGTACTCGCGGGACATCGCCGCCGATTTCGAGTCGAACGACTCGACGTGAACGAGTTCGACGGGCGTCCGGCCGCGGGTGTACTTCGCGCCCTCGCCGGCGTTGTGCTCGTCGACGCGCCGCTCGACGTCGGTGGTGTAGCCGGTGTAGAACGTGCCGTCGGCGCACTCGAGCACGTAGACGAAGTGAGCGTCACCCATCGCGGTCCTCCGGGTCACTCGACGCTGATGGTCTCGACGACGTCAGCGAGCGCCGCGCTGTCGGGCGACGCGTGAGTCACGGCGAGCGGCGAGACGCTGACCGCGGCGTCGACCATCGCGCGACGGTCCGTCCCGACCGGATAGCGATCGCGGTGTTCGTCCGTCGGCGGGAAGGGACTCTCCCAGCCGACGACGCCGGGCCACGTCTGGTCTTTCAACCGGACGATGCGATCGTCGGGTCCGAGATCCTCGGGGCCGACGCCGTCGAGTTCCATGTCCGCAGCGAGCGCGCCATCGTCGCCGACGCCGTCGGGGCCGACCTCTTCGACGTCCTGCTCGTAGTCGTGATACGGTTCGGTGAGGATCACCGGCGGGGAGGAGGCGTCGACGGGCGCGTTGACGTTGAGGAGGTCGACGTCGTCGTAGACGCCGGCGTCGAGCGCGCGGGCGACGAGCCGTCGGGCGATCCGCGCGGGACGGGCGAAGTCGTACTCCTCGGGCGGCGAGAGGAAGAAATCGGTCGAGTGATACCCCGAGATGGCGAGCGCCGGCGTGCCGAGGAACGCCGCCTCGATGCCCGCCCCGACCGTGCCAGAGCGGCCGACGACGTAGTTGCCCGCGTTGGGGCCGTTGTTCACCCCGGAGACGACGACGTCGAACTCGGTGTCCAGCCCGCGGAGTCCGTACGCGACGCAGTCCGCCGGGGTTCCCGCGAGCGCGTGCCCCCAGGGGTGGTCACGGATGACCGCCGCGTGGCTCCGCGTGCGGCCGACACCGCTCTGGTTCGCGGCGGGCGCGACGACCGTGACGTCACCGAGCGCGGTGAGTTCGGTACGGAGCGTCGCGAGCCCCGGCGCGTCGATGCCGTCGTCGTTGGTCAAGAGAATCGTCGGAGACAGAGGGTCGCTCATAGCGCAACGGTTCGCCGAGAGTTCAGGTAGCCCTTCCGGTCTCGGGCAGTCGGTGCGGGTCCTGCCGGGGCGTCGAGACGGCCGCGCTCGAACGACCAGTGCGGCCGCTCTCGTGGCTGTGGAATTGAAGCGGTCGGACGGCGGTTCACCCGCCCGACCTCAAACATCGGAACACGGCTTCGCGTGGTGGTCTAGATCCGCTTCAGTGGTCACGCTGTGCGGGTCCGCTGTCGTGCGACCTCCGCGATTCCCGCGTTCGCCGAGCAGTTGGGACAGGCGAGCAGTCGCCCGTGCTCGTCGGCGAACACGCGTGCGAAACGGTCGGAGACGTGTGACCCGCAATGGTCACAACTTGGCATGCGTGTTTCCGGCAGCCACCATTTGCCGGTACCTTCTCTACGAGCGTACCACATATATGGCTTCCCGCGCACGCGCGCGGACCCCCAATTCGCCCAGAAAAGCGGCCGATAATCGAACGTTTGTCCGCCGATTTGGGCGATGAGACCGACTGAGCCGTCGACGGGCGCGTCACTCGCCCCCCGAGCGAGCGTCGCTGACGGCGCGGGCGATCAGCCCCGCCTGCGTGCCGGCGATGAACCCCGCGTCGACGTTGACGACCGAGAGCACCGTACACGACTGGAGCATCCCCGCGAGCGCCGCCTCGCCGTCGCCGCCGTGGCCGTAGCCGGAGGAGACCGGGACGCCGATAACGGGCGTGTCGACGAGGCCGGCCACGACGGTCGGGAGCGCGCCCTCCCGCCCCGCAGCGACGATCAAAACGTCGGCGGCGCGGAGGCGTTCGAGGTGGTCGAGGACGCGACCGAGATGGGCGACCCCGACGTCGTCGACGCGCTCGACGGTCGCACCTATCGCGTCGAGGACCGCCGTCGCCTCGCCGGCGACGGCCCCGTCGGCCGTTCCGCCGGTGACGACCCCGACGGTCGCGTCGAGTTCGGGCGGGTCGTGATCAGCTGTCTGTGCGAGGAGCGTCCGCGCCCGCTCGTCGTGATTGCACTCGACCGCGGCGTCGACGTCTGCTGCGACAGCCTCGACGACTGCGTCGACGTCGGTATCGGACACACGGGTGACGAGGGCGCGCCCGGTCGATTCGAGGGCGGCCGTCGCGAGCACTGCCACCTCCGCCGGCGTCTTGCCAGTGGCCAGGATGCCCTCGGGAGCGCCGCGGCGGGACTCGCGGGCCGCGTCGAACCGTCCGGCACCGGTCGTAACGTAGCCTGCGAGCCGTGCTTCGGCCGCCGCCGGCGAGAGTTCGCCGTCGGCGACTGCGTCGAGTACGTCGCGCATAGCACCGTTCGGGGGGCGGTAGAGACGAGTCTGTCGCTTCGCGGCCAGCGCGGGGCGGTCCCTCGGACCGGACCAGTCGACACGACTCCCGGTTCGCGGCGGTGTAACCGTCTGGCGGCGGTGATTTGGATAGTCCTGCCAATGCGGCCCCCGGGTATATAAATTATTCCCATAGGAAACGCCACAGACGACGGCCACGGACGGAGACGCGGGCGATTTGGAAAATCTTTTTATATAGTGCCGATATAGGAGGACGTGTATGGCAGACCTTATTGTCAAGGCAGCCGTCAAGGAAGCGCTCCAGGAGAAGAACGTCGCTTCTGACTTCTACGACGCGCTCGACGACGAAGTCGAAGAACTGCTCGAAGACGCAGCCCGCCGCGCTGAAGAGAACGACCGCAAGACGGTCCAGCCGCGCGACCTGTAATTCCGGCGCACTAACACCGTTTTTTTGCGACCGCACGCCGACGAGCCGACGCTATCGCCGTCGTGAGGGGTCAGTCCCGCGTTCGAACCTCGACGCCGTCGTCGGTGCCGACGTACGCCGCGTCGGCGAGCCCGACGAACAGTCCGTGCTCGACGACGCCCGGGACCGACGCCAGCGACGACGCGAGCCGACCGGGGTCGTCGATGGGCCCGAAATCGCAGTCGAGAACGAGGTTCCCGTTGTCGGTGACGACTGGACCGTCTTTGCGCTCGGCGCGGCGCAGCGTCGACGCGCCGCCGAGGTCGGCGACGTCCCGTTCGACGGCGGGACGGGCGTCGGGCAGGACTTCGAGCGGAACCGACCGGGTGAGCGTCGCGGCGGACTTCGAGGGGTCGACGACGAGAACGAGGCGGTCGGCGGCGGCGGCGACGACTTTCTCGCGGGCGTGAGCGGCACCACCGCCTTTGATCGCTGCCAGTTGGGAGTCGAACTGGTCCGCGCCGTCGATCGCGAGGTCGATGCCCTCGATCGCCTCCAGCGAACGCACCGGAACGCCGACCTCCCGTGCCAGCTGTCGCGAGTCGAACGACGTCGGGATCCCCACCACGTCGAGACCGTCGTCGACTGCCCGACCGAGCGCGCGGATGGCATAGGCGGCGGTGCTCCCGGTTCCGAGGCCGACCACGTCGCCGTCTTCGACCGCCTCGGCGGCACGTTCGCCTGCGCGTCGTTTCTGCTCGTCGCTGCCGCCGGTCGTCTTCATACCCGGCGAGTCAGCACGGGCACGCACAAAAGTTCCGCTCCGGCAGTTCGGCCGGGGATACCGCGCGTCCCTACAGCCGTTCGAGGACCGCCTCTGGCTCGTACGCGAGCGACAGCGACCGCGAGCGGCCGCGGCCCTCGACGTCCGCGTAGGTGGCGTCGACGACGCCGAGTTGATCGAGTTTGTTCACGATCTCCGAGTAGCGGGTGTAGCCGAGGTCGGTCTCCTCGTGGAAGGCGTCGTAGACCGCACCGGCCTGGTCGCCGTCGTGCTCGGCGATGACGCGAACGAGGTCGCGCTCGCGGTCCGAGAGCCCCCGGAGTTGCCGCGAGAGGTGGACGTACTTCGACTTCTCGTAGGCCGCCTCGACGTCCTCGACCGAGACGGTTCGGCTGGCGCGCATCTCCGCGTGGAGGCCGGCGCGGCGGAGGAGATCGATCCCCACCCGGAGGTCGCCGCTCTCGGCGGTGAGTTCGGCCACGCGATCGAGTTCAGGCGCGCCGACGACGCCCTCGTGGAACCCCCGCCGGACCCGCTCGCGGAGGATGTCGACGATCTCGTCGACGTCGTAGACCGGGAAGTACACCTCCTCGGGCCGGAAGACGCTCTGGACCCGCCCGTCGAGTTCGTCGATGGCGTCGAGCGCCAGGTCCGAGGAGACGACGAGGACGCCGATGCGGGCCCCCGAGTGGGCCTCGTGGGCTCTGAGGAGCGAGTAAAGCGTGTCCGACGCCTCGTTCTCGTAGAAGAGGTAGTTCACGTCGTCGAGCGCGACCGCGAGGACCTCGTCCTCCTCGACGAGGCGGTCGGTGATCTGGCTGAACAGTTTCTTGAACGAGATGCCCGAGGAGGGCGGCTCGTACTCGAAGATGTGCTCGAAGATCCGCGAGAACACCGCGTACCGCGTCGAGTCGACCTGGCAGTTCACGCGGACGGTCTGGACGCCGCTTTGCACACCGAGTTCGCCGAAGAGCTTCTGGACCGCGGTGGTCTTGCCGGTCCCGGGCGGGCCGCGAACCATCGTGTTCAGCGGGCGCGAGCCCCGGACGGCCGGACGGAGCGCGTACTTCAGACTCTCGAGCTGGCTCTCGCGGTGCTCGAACGTCTCGGGGACGTAGTCGATCTCGAAGACGTGTTCGTCGCGGAAGACCGTCTCGTCCCACGAGAGCATCCCCTCCTCGGGGTCGTCCCTCATCGCTTGAACCACTGCCAGGAATCTACTTAACCGTTCCCCAGGGGCCGGTATTGCGGCGAACGGCGCGTCCGCCGGGGTCGGCGCGGTCGGCCGGTATCCGATGCCGGAATCACTCCGTGGCGAGTCGGTACACCCGGAAGAGCGCGAACAGTCCGACGCCGGCCGCGAGGAGCCCGATACCGAGCGCCGACGGCGACGCCGACCCGCGGAGCAGCGGACCGAGTCCGCCGACGGCGACAGAGAGCGCAATCGCTGCGAGCAGGAGATAAAACAGGAGGAGCGTCGCGGTCCCCAGGACGTCCCAGAGCGCATCGCGGGTCGCGCGGTAGACGAGATCGTACAGGGACTCGGGGTCGACGTCGTCCGGCAAGCGATCGTTTCCTCGCGGTTCATCCGTCGCGTCCGGAGCGGGGGCACCGGTGGAGTCGGGATCGGGGACCATACCGGACGGTCGCCCAGCGTCGGCAAAAGCGTTGATAGCGACTCGACAGCGGCGATCGGTGAGGGCCCGTGCGATGGGACGGCCGGTCTCGGTCGACCCCAACAGGTGACTCGCCCGCGGTCGCCTGTCGATGGCTACAAGCGGATCGCCGGCGATGTCCGAGTATGGACGGGACCGATCTCGAAGCCGAACTGCGCGACGATCACGAGACGGCCTTCTCCAGGCTGGGTTCCTCGAAGGCGATGTACGCGCTCACCGCGGGCGAGATGGACGGCGACAGCGTCCGCGCCGCGGCCGCGACCGACGCGCTGGCGCTCGCGTCGGTCCTCGAAGACTGGATCGAAGACGCCGACGGCGACGCGGCGTCGCTCTACGAGGACCTCGCGGCGGCGGCCCGGACACACGCCGACGACGTGAGCGACGATCCGTCGCTCGGGGCGTCCCCGGACCTGTACGACAGCCTCGCCGGACTGGAGTCGACGTCGGCCCGACCCGGAGGACTGCTCGGCCGGTATCTGGTGTCGCTCGAGTACGTCGGGCAGATGGTGGGCTTCTTCGTCGGCGACGCGGATCCGATGGCCGCCGAGGACTTCCGCGGACTCCGCTCGGCGCTGGAGGCCGAGCGCGATCAAGTCGTGGAGGTGCTGGATGCGACCGGCGAGGACGACGACTGGCACGCCGCCCGCGACGCCGGCGACGCGGTGATCGAGGCCGCCTACGACGACTACGTCGAGACGTTGCAGTCGATGGGCATCAAACCGAAGAACGTCTGTTGAGTGGCCGAGTCCGCCGGCGGCCGAGCGCCGCGGGAAGTCCCTGTGAACGTATCACAATCTCCAGCCGAAACGCCGGGGCGGCGTCTGCGCGCTGAGTCTCGACAGGGAGCGGCCGGACGCGGACGAACTCAGACGCCCTCGACGCCCTCACGGAACGTCGAGATCTTCTCTTTGGCCTCGACGATCGCCTCGTGAGCCGTGCCCTCAGTCTCGTCGGCCAGTTCTTCCAGTGTGTTGGTGTGACGTGCGAGGCGTCCGTGGTCCGGGTCGCGATCGCGTGCTGCGAGCGACGCCAGCGCGTCGGACTGGTCGTAGATGCGTTCCTGCGCGTCACCGCTCGCGGCCTCCGCCGCGTCCTTGAGTCGCCCGCTCGCTTCTCGAAGCAGTTCTCGGGTCATAGTCGACGGTTTCCGGCGGAGGGATATGAATTTTTCAGCACCGATCGAACCGGTCGTCGGCTGCGGGCCGCGTGCGGAGCCGATCGAGACGGCCGAGACGGCCGAAACGACCTACCGAGGCGGCTGACGGCGTCAGGCCAGACCGAGTCCGACCCAGGCCGCGACGCCGACGATCAGGACGCCGGTGACGGTCCGCGCGGTGCCGGCCGTGCGCGCGTCGATACTGACGAGTCCGAAGAGCGAACCGACGCCCGCGCCGACGAGGCTCATCGTCCCGACGATGGCGACCGCGTACGCGCCGACCGACGCGGCGACGACGTCGACCCCGTGTGTCGGGAGGAGCGTCGACGCGAAGAGTATCATCGACATCGGCGGCGAGAGGGTGAAGAGTGCACCGACGACGCCGGTCCGAAGGTACGTGCGGACGCCGTGATCGTGGTCGCCGTTCGCGTGCGTGTGGGTGTGTCCCAAGAGGCCGCCGTGGCGATGAAAGTGGCTGTGGGCGTCACCGTGGTCGTGAGCCCCGTGGTCGTGTTCGCGACCGTACTGGTGACGGAGCGAGCGGACACCACTCCAGACAGTCGCGCATCCGAGCGCACCGAGCAGGACGACGACCCCGACCGTCCCGACCGTGTTCAGGATCGCCGGGAACGACGTACGGCCCAAGAGGAGATAGCCGAGGCCGAGCCAGCAGACGACGAGGACGACGTGGCCGAGACTGAAGCACGCGCCGACCAGCGCCGACAGTCGAGAGTCGCCGTACCGGCTCGTGAGCGAGGAGATTCCCGCGACGTGATCGGGCTCGATTGCGTGCGTCGCCCCGAGGACCGCGGCGGTCGCCATCGCCCCGTAGACGGCCCCGCTCATCCGCGCGTCACTTCCCGCTCGGACAGTCCGCCACCAAACCCACTGGTCGATGTCATCACCAATTTCTCGTCGAATCACGACAAAATAGGTTTCCGGAGTCGCAATATTCACCGAACACCGCTGCAGTTCGCGTCGAAGGACACATCTGTCAACTTTTTCTTCACTTCAACCACGACACCTCGACGATCTGCTTTCATCCGATCATATATTTTCTATTTGTTTTACTGTTTGCGGCTATCGGTGCGATTTTTTCATCTAAACGCGTATATTTATTAAATAGCGAACAACAGCCGGGCGATGAGACACGCGCGAACGGAACGGTTCGATCGAGTCCGTCGTCGGCGGGTGAGACGTCGTGACTGACGACGGCGTCACGCCGGGGGCGGTCCACCCCGGCGAGGGGACCGTCACGATCAACGATGGACGGGAGACGACGACCGTCGACGTGGCGAACACCGGCGACCGGCCGGTGCAGGTCGGGTCGCACTTTCACTTCTTCGAGGCCAACGCGGCACTCGAGTTCGACCGCCGGGCCGCGTTCGGCAAGCGGTTGAACGTCCCCGCGGGGACGGCCAAGCGGTTCGAACCGGGCGACAGGACGACGGTCGAACTGGTCGAGATCGGCGGCAAGCGCCGCGCGGTCGGGATGAACGACCTCGTCGACGGCACCGTCGCGGAGGGCGTCGACGAGGCCGTCGAGCGGGCCCGAGAGGCCGGCTTCGGCGACACGGGGAGCGAGGAATCGTGACGCGGGACGTCGACCGCGCCGACTACGCCGAACTGTACGGACCGACGACGGGCGGGCACGTCCGCCTCGGCGACACGGAACTGTTCCTCGAAGTCGAGCGCGACCTCCGGACGCCCGGCGACGAGGCTGTCTTCGGCGGGGGCAAGACCCTGCGTGACGGCCAGGGACAGGCCCCCGGCGTCACGAACGAGGAGGGTGCGCTCGATTGGGTCCTCACGAACGCGATCGTCCTCGACCCCGTCGCGGGCGTCGTCGCCGCCGACGTCGGGATTCGCGACGGCGAGATCGCCGGTATCGGGAAGGCCGGCAATCCGGAGACGATGGACGGCGTCGATATGGTCGTCGGTCCCGGCACCGACGCCTACCCCGCGGAGGGCAAGATCGTCACCCCCGGCGGGCTGGACATCCACGTCCACTTCAACTCCGGACAGCTGGTCGAACACGCGCTGGCGTCCGGGATCACGACGATGCTCGGCGGCGGCTACGGCGGCGGCGCGACCACCTGCACGCCGGGGCCGCGGAACATCGAACAGTTCCTCCGGGCCGCCGAGGAGTGGCCGGTGAACGTGGGCTTCTACGCGAAAGGCAACGCCTCGCGGCCGGGGCCGCTCCGCGAGCAACTCGAAGCCGGCGCGTGCGGCCTCAAACTCCACGAGGACTGGGGTTCGACGCCGAAAGCTATCGACACGGCGCTCTCGGTCGCCGACGAGGAGGACGTCCAGGTGTGTATGCATACCGACACGCTCAACGAAGCGGGCTTCCTCGAAAACACCCAGGGCGCGATCGACGGTCGGACGATTCACCTGTTCCACATCGAGGGGGCCGGCGGCGGGCACGCCCCCGACATTATGGCCGCGATCGGCGACTCGAACGTCCTCCCCTCCTCGACGAACCCCTCGATCCCGTACACGGTGAACACGTTCGACGAGCACCTGGATATGGTGATGGTGTGTCACCACCTGAGTCCCGACGTCCCCGAGGACGTCGCGTTCGCGGAGTCGCGGATCCGCGCGGAGACCATCGCCGCCGAGGACGTCCTCCACGACGAGGGTGCGATCTCGATGATGACCACCGACTCCCAGGCGATGGGCCGGATGGCCGAACTGATCTGTCGGACCTGGCAGATGGCCTCGAAGATGAAGAGTCAGCGCGGCCCGCTCCCCGAGGACGAGGGGACCGACGCCGACAACCACCGGATCAAGCGCTATCTCGCGAAGTACACGATCAACCCCGCGATCTCCGCTGGCATCGACGACTACGTCGGCAGCCTCGAGCCCGGCAAGCTGGCCGATCTGGTCGTCTGGGATCCCGCGTCCTTCGGCATCAAGCCCGAGATCACGTTCAAGGGCGGCTTCCCCGCCTACTCGGAGATGGGCGAGGCGAACGGCTCGCTGATGACGTGCGAGCCGATCAAACAGCGGCCGCGCGCGGGGGCGATGGGCTCGGCGGTCCAGGAGAACACCCTCGCGTTCGTGAGTCCGGCGGCCGCGGAGGCCGGCGTCGGCGACGACTACGATCTGCACACGGAGGTCGTCCCGATCTCCGGGACCCGGACCGTCGAGAAGTCGTCGATGCACTACAACGACTACTGCCCCGACGAGATCGAGATCGACCCCGAGACGTTCGAGGTGCGCGTCGACGGCGAGGTCGTCACCTGCGAACCGGCCGAGGAACTCCCGCTCACCCAGCGGTATATGCTCTGAGTGAGCGCTCCGACAGAGAATGAATCTGACACCCAAAGACGAGGAACGGCTGACGGTATTCATGGTCGCAGAGCTCGCGCGACGCCGCAAGGAGCGCGGCGTCGTGTTGAACCACCCCGAGACGGTCGCGTACATCTCCGATTGGATGTTCGAGCGGGCGCGGGAGGGCTGGACGGTCGCGGAGATCCGCGCCGAGGCGACACAACTCCTGGGGCAGGACGACGTGATGGACGGCGTCCCCTCGATGATCGACCGGATCCAGGTCGAGCCCGTCTTCCCCGACGGGACGAAGCTCGTGACCGTTCACGACCCGATCCGGTCCGAGACCGCCCGCAATCCGAGTGCAGACGGCGGAACGCCGGCGGCCGACGGAGGTGAGGACGCGTGAGTCTCACCCACCGGGACGTCGCGACGGTCGGGATCGGGGGCCCGGTCGGTTCGGGCAAGACCTCGCTCGTGACTGAGATGGTCCCGAAGCTCCGCGAGGCCGGTCTCGACGTCGGCGTCATCGCCAACGACATCCTCACGCAGGCGGACGCCGACGCGCTCAGAGAGCGCTTCGAGGGGATCGTCCCCGAGGACCTGGTCGCCGGCGTCGAGACCGGCGCGTGCCCGCACACGGGCATCCGCGAGGATCCCTCGATGAACCTCGCGCAGGTCGACGACTTCCTGGACGCCCACCCGGAACTGGATCTCGTCCTCGTCGAGAGCGGCGGCGACAACCTCGCGGCGACGTTCAACCCCGAACTCGCGGACTACTCGCTGTACGTCATCAGCGTCGCCGAGGGCGAGGACATCCCGCGCAAGCGCGGTCCGGGCGTCGTCGAGTGCGACCTCCTGGTCATCAACAAGACCGACCTCGCGCCGCACGTCGGCGCGGACCTGGACGCGATGAAACGGGACGCCGAGACCGTCCGTGACGGCCCGTTCGTGGCGACGAACTGCAAGACTGGCGCGGGCGTCGGGGACGTCCTCGAACACGTCCGCGAGGGAGTGTTGTTCGCGTAGATGGCCGCCGAAACGACACCGGAGGACGCAGCCGACGGCGGCGGACCGGACGACGACCCCTCGAATCGAGGCGGTCAGGAGACTGACGACTCCACTCGCGACGGCGCGCTCCATCCGGCGTTCGAGCGCTACGAAGGCGAAGTCGTCCCGTCGGTCGGCGTCGGCGCCCCGGGAAAGACCGGCGAGTTGGATCTCTCCTTCGCCATCGCCGACGGCACGACGCGACTCGTCCGCGACTACGCCCGAGTCCCGTTTCACGTGTCCGGCACGCTCGGCCACGACCCGCACCCGACGGGCGAAACCGTGTACGTGCAGTCGCCCTCCGGCGGAATCGCGCAGGGCGACCGCCACGACGTCGCCGTTCGCGTCCGTGAGGGTGCCGTCGCACACGTCTCGACGAGCAGTTCCACGAAGGTGCTCTCGATGGACCAGAACTACGGCGGCGTCGACATCGATCTCCACGTCGAGGCCGGCGGCCACCTGGAGTACGTGCCCGAACCGCTCATCCTCCACGCCGACGCGCGCTACTGTCAGCGGCTCGCCGTCGAGTTGGCACCGGGAGCCAGCGCGATCGTCGGCGACGTCGTCGTCCCCGGACGCCTGGCCCGTGGCGAGCGCTTCGCGTTCGACCGCTTCGCCGCCAGCCTCCGGGCGCTCCGCGGCGACCGCCTCCTCGTCGCGGACGACGCGCACCTGTGTCCCGCCGAGCGCGACCCGTCAGCGCCGGGCGTCCTCGACGAGTACGACGTCTACGGCACGTTGTACGTCCTCGCACCCGACCTCGACGGCGACGCAGGCCGGCCGACGCTGTCGGCGTTCGCCGACGCCCTGCACGCCGCGGCCGTCGAGGCGCCGGGCGGCGAATCCGATGACGACGCGACGGACACGGTCGCCGCCGGGGCGACGGCCCTCCCGAACGACGCGGGCGTCCTCGTCCGTGCCCTGGGCGACCGCGCGGACGGCGTCACGCGGTCGCTCCGGGCCGCGTGGTCGACGGCCAGAACCGAACTCATCGGGGCCGAGGCTCCCCCACGGAGGAAGAACTGATGCTGCTGGCCGACACCTACCTGGGCCACCGCGACGACGTGCGCCCGGATCCGGCGGGCGCGCTCGCGGTGACGCTGACCGACGAGGAGCGCCGGCGGTCGCGCGTGCGGACCGAGACGGACGACGGCACCGACCTGGGGATCGTCGTCGGCGAGACGCTCGCCGACGGCGACGTCATCGCCACCGAGGGGGGCCGACCGGTGATCGTCTCCCTCGCGTCCAAGACCGCGCTCGTGGTCGATCTCGGCGATGCGTCACCGGAGGAACTCACGGCGGCGTTGGCACTCGGTCACGCCGCAGGCAACCGACACTGGGACCTCGCGATCGACGGAGGGCGGGCGTACTTCCCGGTCAGCGAGGACCGCGATCGGATGGAATCCGAGATCCGGCCGCTCCTTCCCGAGGACGCGACGCTCGCGTACGACACCGTCTCGCCCGCGTTATTCGACGATGACAGCAGGGAACAGGGAGAGCACGCACACTCGGGGGCCGGGCACACGCACGGGCACTCTCACGATACCGGGGCCCACTCGCACAGTCACGGTGGTGAGACCCACGCCCACGAGGGCGGGGATCACTCACACGGTCACGATGAGGGGACTCACACCTACGAGGTCGACTCCCACGAGTCCGACTCCCACGAGTCCGACTCTCATGAGGCCGATTCACACGAGGCGTCGACGCCGAGGGGCGACCGATGAGTGACCCCGAAGCACGCCTCGCAGCGTTCCGACTCGCCGACTCGGCGCTTCCGGTCGGCACCGACAGCGTCTCCTACGCAGTCGAGCAGTTCGCGGCGGCCGACCGCGTGACCGACGCCGACGAACTCGCCGAACTGGTCGAGTCGTATCTCCGCCGACAGTTCGGCCCGGCGGACCTCGTGGCGCTCAGACACGCCCACACGGCCGCCGACGACAGGGATCTCGACCGCGTCGTCGCGGCCGATCGTCGGCTGACGGCGACGACGATGGCCGCCGAGTTCCGTGAGTCGAGCGAGCGGACCGGCGAGCGGCTCCTGTCGCTCCAGACGGAGCTCGGCGACGACACCCTGCTCGACGCCTACGCCGAGCGGGTCGCTGAGGACGAAACGGCGGCGGGTGTCCCGGGGAACTACGCCGCGGTGCTCGGCGCCGTTTCGGCCCGAGAAGGGGTCCCGGTTCGGGAGGCCTGCCTGCTGGCGTGCCACGAGTTCGTGACCGCACTCCTCCAAGCGACCCAGCGGCTGATCGGGATCAGCCACACCGACCTCCAGCGCGTGTTGGACGAACTCCGACCGGTGATGACGGCGGCGGTCGACGGCAGTTCCGACCGCTCGCTCGACGAGATGGAGCCGTTCGCGCCGCTGGTGGACGTCCTGTCGGCCGAGCACGAGCGCGCCGACCGGCGGTTGTTCCTGAGTTGAGCTCGCGCTCGGCGGCGGGCACCGAACGCGAGCGACTACTGGGCCGTCATTTCGATGCCCGTGAGTTCGAACCGGGCCCCGCCCTCGGCTCCGTCGGTGACGCGGACCTCCCAGCCGTGCGCTTCCGCCACTCGCTTGACGATGCTCAGCCCGAAGCCGGTCCCCGCCTGGTTGGTCGAGTAGCCAGCGGTGAACACGTCGTCCCGGTTGTCTTCGGGGATCCCGGGGCCGTCGTCCTCGACGTAGAAGCCCCCAGTCATCGAACCGACGGTGACGGTCACGTCGTCGCCGCCGTGATCGACCGCGTTGCGTAGCAGATTCTCCAAGAGTTGCCGGAGGCGGTCGGCGTCGGCCTCGATGGTGAGCGTCGAAAGGCCCTCGTCCGCGACGCGGAGGTCGGCCGCGCGCTCGCCGTCGGCCACGATGTTCCACACGTCAGTAACGATTTCCTGAACCGCAACGGAGTCCATCGAACCGATGTCTCGCCCTTCGCGCGACAGTCTGAGCACGTCCTCGATGATGGCGTTCATCCGGTCGAGCGCGGTCCCGATCGTGTCGAGATGCTCGCTTTCGCACTCCGCCTGCGCAAGGTCGAGCCGGCCTTCAGCGACGTTCAGCGGCGTTCGGAGGTCGTGGCTGACGACGCCCGCAAACTCGTCGAGCCGGTCCCGTTCTCGTTTGAGTGCCTTCTCGCGCTCCTTGCGCTCGGTGATGTCCCGGTTGTTCGTCACGACGCCGTTGATCGCTTCGTGATCGAGTCGGTTCGTCCCCCGGACTTCGAGCCAGCACCACTCGTCGTCGGCCGTTCGGAACCGACACTCGACGGTCACCGTCGAGTCGGGGTTGGCGAGGAGTTCCGCGAACGTCTCGCGAACCTCGCCCACGTCGTCGGGGTGGATGAAGTCGAACCCGTTTTGCCCGAGGAACACCTCCGGTGGGTAGCCCAGGACGGTTTCGACCGCGGGGCTCTGATACAGAACCGTTCCGTCGTCGTCGAGGACCGTGACGACGTCCGAAGATTCCTCGAGGTACGCCTCGTACCGCTGTAGCTCCCGTTCTCGCTCCGTGCGTTCGGTGATGTCGCGGCCGGACATAAACACCGAAACGACGGCCCCCTCGTCGTCGGTCACCGGCCGGAAGACGCCCTCGACCGTGGACGAGTCACCGCTCGGATGATCGAGGTCGACCTCGAACTCGACGTAGTCGCCGCTGGCGGCACGCTCGACCCACTCTCTGGCTTCCTGACGGGCCTCGGGCGAGTGATCGAACCACGGCGTCGCCCAGAGCGGCTCCCCCACGACGTCGTCGAGGTCGGCGTCGACGTACTCCATCGCCACCTGATTGATTTCGAGGACGGTTCCGTCCGTATCGACGAACCCGACGAGCGTGTTCGGATCGTTGAACACCGCCTGGTACCGACGTTCCTTCCCGCGGAGGTCCAGTTCGCGGCCCTTCTGTTCGGTGACGTCGCGTGCGATGCCGACCGCTTGACGGCCATCGCCGTCCAGGTCCGTCTGCACGGAGATCGTGTCTCTGATCCAGCGAACGGGACCGCGCTCGGGATGGGTCCGATATTCGAGCGTCCCGCTGTCGCGTCCGCCGTCGATCAGTTGCTCGTAGAACTCTCGGAACGCCGCCCGGTCGTCGGGGTGGACCACGCGTTCGAGGTGATCGGTCCACGTCGGCACGTCGCCCGGATCGATACCGAAGAACCCCTCGAAGTCCCCGTGCCGAACGACTTCGCCAGTGTCGCGATCGAGGTCGAAGACGATCGACCGGGTGTGATCGAGCGCGAGTTCCATCCGCTCGCGGATGCGTTCGAGTTCGCGCTCCCGTCGCTGTCGCTCGGTCACATCGACCGCGATTCCGAGTACTGCTCGCCTGTCGTCGTTGAGGTAATACGGCAGCAACTGTGGCTCGAACAGGTGCGGTTCGCCGTCGGCGTCAGTGATCACTAACTCCCGGAGTTGTGTGCAGGACCGCGTTTCGATGACGTGGCTGAACGCCTCCTGGAGGCGGTCGGCAGCGGTCGTAGGGAGTACTTCACGCATATGTGACCCCTCGAGTTCTTCGGGGGTCTTGCCGTGGAAGGACGCGAGCGCTTCGCTGGCCAGCAGATAGCGCCCGTCCTCGCTCACGACGTACAGCGGGTGTGGCACTGCGTCGATGATTTCGCGGAGCCGTCGCTCGCTCTGCTCGACCATCTGCTGGGATCGGTAGTGATCGATGGCGTTCGAGACGCGGTTCGCCAGGACGGTGTACTGGTCGGTCCCGCCCTCCTTCTGGAGGTAGTCGGTCACGCCGGCGGAGATCGCCTCGCTGGCGACCTCCTCGGACCCCTTCCCCGTGAACAGGACGAAGGGGAGGTCGGGGTGGTCCTCGCGAACCGCCTCGAGGAACTCGATCCCGTTCACCCCCGGCATATCGTAGTCCGAGACGATGCAGTCGACGTCGTGCTCGGCGAGGTGAGCCAGCGCCTCGTCCGCCCGAGTCGCCGTCTCGATCTCGAAGCGGTCGTCTTCGCGTTCGAGATACGTCGCAGCCAGTTCGGCGAAATCGGGTTCGTCGTCGACGTGAAGGACGTGGATAGTCTCGCCCGAGGGGTCCACCAGCGACGAGAGGGCGCTCATTCACCACCTCCTTCGGGCTGGGAGATGATCAACTGATCGCCGGCGATAGGGACGCTGACGTCGTCGACGAGGGGACACGGGGCGTCCGAGACGGCGTCTGTCGGGGCCGTGACCGACAGCGTCGCAGCGGTACCGCTCTCGAATCGACAACGTGGGTAGATCTCGGGCATAGTGCTCGGGGGGCCGAAAACGGCGTGTGGTTCGGCATCGCTCCGATGCGACGATCGGAGGACAGGAGAACACGAGCGCGCTTTCGGATGTGTTTGCTTCTGTTGAATGGGCTGCGAGGCAAGTATCTACCGTGATACCACGAAGCACGCAGGCAGTCGGCGGTGACAGCTCGAACGCGGGGGCACTCGGCTGCTGTCGTGGGGAACAGTTCGGTTCAGGAGACGACGGGTCAGCCCCGCCGCGGTACCAATCGAGGCTGTGGCCGTGAGTCACCGGAACCGATCGAGCATCGATCGCCCGAGCAGCAGGCGGGCCCACCGTCCACAGAGCCAGGCGAAGCCATCGAGGACCGCCAGTCCGAGGATGACTACCAGGAGGCCGCCGAGCGACATCGCCACGGCGTCGACGAGCGACGTGACCTGCCAGGAGGAGAGTCGGACCACGAACGAGACGCCGACGAGCAGTTCGTTCCACGGGATGTACAGCGAGAGCTCCTGGGTCAACTCCGTCGGGAGAAAGACGCCGACGCGGACGCCGGGGGTGTCGTAGTACAGCGGCGTGGCGACGATCGCGAGCGCCGGAACGAGGATCCCCATCAGGAGGGTGAACGCGGCGACGCCGACGGCCAGTTTCGTCGCGAGAAACGCGAGTCCGAGCCAGAGCGCGGGGTCACTCACGAGGCGCTTCGCCCCGTCGAGGGGACCGTCGGCGTCGGCGACGCGCCACGGCGGCGCCTCGAAGTCGATGGCAAGAAGCGTGGTCGCCAGGCGGCGCTCGAAGCCCACCAATACGAGGCTCGTCGCCAACACGACGAAGAAGAGCGGAATCCCGATCAGTACGAAACTGAGGCCGATGCTCAGCGACAACCCGACCGAGAGGAACACGAAGTAGCCCAGGCCGAGCGGGAACGCGAGGACGAGATACAGCAGGTTCCCGTAGGTCCGACGGCGAAGCGGCGTCGTGACGACGGTTCGGAGGGAGGGTCGGGGGAGGGACGACCGGAGGCGGGCAACAACGTCAGGCATACCACACGTTCGAATCACGGGCTGTTCAGCATAAATATGGGGCCTCTGGGCGTCCGTGCGGGCGATCGTGGCATCGGCAGACGTCCCAGGGAGGGCACCATTTTTCACCGACGCACCGAAACGCGGAGACGATGCGTTCGGCTGACGGGCGTGGTGAGGACGAGGAGATCATCACCCTGATCGACGACGACTACGCCCGTCGGATCCTCATCGAGACGTACGGCGAGGCTCGATCCGCCGAGGCGCTGAGCGACGCGTGCGACGCCTCCGAGTCGACGATCTACCGGCGCGTCGAACAGCTTCGCGACCGCGATCTGTTAGAGGGCGTACAGCGACTCGATCCCGGCGGCCACCACCACGAGGAGTACATCGCGCGGATGGAGCGCGTGACCGTCGAACTCACCGACGACGGGTTCGTGGTGGACGTCGATCGAACCGAGAAAGAGGAGGCCGCCGATCGGTTCACGCGGTTGTACGAGGAGCTCTCGGGATGACTGGGCACACAGCAACGGGACACGCGGCGGTGCGCGCACTCGGCGCGAGCGGCGACCTCGCCCAGATCGACGTCGTCGGCGGCGCAGCGCCGACGGCGATCGTCGCGATCGTCGTGTTCTTCGTCGCCGTCGTCCTGTCGATCCTCGTGACCTATCGGTACGCGACCGGCTACCTGCGGACGCGGGAGCGGCCGCTGTTGTTCCTGACCGTCGGGATGCTGCTGCTCGCGCCGGCACCGATGTTCCTCCGACTCTTCCTCGGGAACACGGCCGTCCTCGGCGCGACCGAGCGGACGTTCGTCGTGAACGTGAGCAAACTGTGCGGCCTCTTAGTCATCCTCGCGGTGGTGCACAGACAATGATCCCGGCACCCATCACGACAGTGATCGCCACGGCCACCGCCATCGTGGGCGGGTACGTCGCCTACCTTGCGTATCGTGGCTACCGGCGCAACGATAGCGAAACGATGCGCGTGCTCGCAGTCGGCGTGTTGTTCATCGCCGTCGTCCCGTTCCTCGTCAGTCGGGTGCTCGCGCCGGTGTTGCAGTTCAGCGACGCCCAGGCGATCCTCGGCGTGACAGTCGCACACACCGTGGGTCTCGTCGCGATCTACCGGTCGTTCGATTGAAACTCCTATTTGAACGTTTCGGGGAGTCGCTCACGCAGCGAGTCGCGCCCTGTTTATACGGATATGCCGTCCCTCGTCCCAGGTGGGACGATGACCCAAGCCCTCCGCACGGGACCCGGAGCTGTTCTCAAGCAGTTCTTCGGAGTCCCGTTCCGCAGACAGACGTACCGTAACATCGCATACCTCGCGCTCGCCTTCCCGCTCGGGCTGCTCTACTTCGTCGGCCTCTCGGTGGGGCTCTCGACGGGCGCGAGCCTCCTCATCACCATCGTCGGGGTGCCGCTCCTCGTGGTGACGCTCCTCGCAGCGGTTGGAGCCGCCGGCTTCGAGGCCAGACTCGCGACGTGGCTGGTCGACGTCGAGGCGACGCCGCCGGCAGCGCTCGAGACGATCGACTGGAACGTCGAGAGCCTCGACGACCTCCTGGCGACGACGGTCCGGTTCCTGACCGCGCCGTCGACGTGGACGGGCGTGCTGCTCGTCTGCCTGAAGTTCGTGTTCGGGATCGTCGCGTTCACCGCGCTCGTCACGGCCGGGACGCTCGGCGCGGCGTTACTCACCACGCCGGTGTTCTACGACGCCGCGGGCGTGAGTTACACGATCGGCCCGTACCTCGTCGACACGCTCGGCGAGGCCCTCGCTGTCGCCGGGGCCGGCGTGGTCGTGGTCCTGGTGTCGCTGCACGTCCTCAACGGACTCGCGAAACTCGGCGGATACACGACGGCCGTGCTGGTCGGGATCGACGACGAAACCGAATCCGAGAGCGCCTAACACCCCGTACCGATGCAACCCAACACCGACGCCGAGTCCGCGGAGCCGACTCGATCGACCGACCGTACGCTCAGCCGACGGAAGCTCCTCGGTGCGGCGGCCGCCGCCGGCACGGCGGCCGTGGCCGGCTGTACCGGCTCGTTCGTCCAGATCGACAGGGCCGAGACGACCGTCGAACGCCAGTTCGAATCGACCGAGATCGACCGGCTCGTCGTCGCGGACGCGAGCGACGACGTGAGCGTCGAACCGGCCGACGGTGCGGCCGTCACGGTTCGCGCACACAAGCGAGCGCAGGGCGAGACGAGCCTCTCGGACCTGCGGCTGCAAACACAGACCGACAGCGGGGCGCTCCAGATCGGGACGGAGAAGCCGGACGTGTTCGGGATCGGCGGCGGGAGCGTCGACCTGGAAGTCCACCTCCCGCAGTCGGTTCCCGTCGATCAGGTCCAGACCGCCGACGGCGACGTATCTGTCCGGGGAACGGGCGGAGACGCGGTCCTCGAGACCGGAGACGGCGACATCGCTGTCAGCGACGTCGAGGGCGACGTCTCGGCGACGACGCAGGACGGCTCGATCAGCGTCGACGGCGCGGACGGCGTGGTCTCGGTGCGTTCGCGAGACGGCGATCTCTCCGTGCGCGATCCGGGATCGATCGAGGCCGTACAGACGGACGACGGTGACATCGTCGCCGACGTCCCGGCAATCACTGACGCCGCAACCGTCCGGTCGTCTGACGGCGACGTGACGGCTCGGGTCAGTGAATCGCTCGACGCGACCGTCGAGATCGCCACCGACGACGGAAACGTCACCGTCGCCGATGCCTTCGATGGGCTCACGACGACCTCCGAGCGGCGCGTCGAGACGACGCTCGGAGACGGGACGAACGAACTGACGATCCGCACGGCAGACGGCGACGTGACCGTCACCGGGAGCTGACCGATGTCGATGGACGCGCCACCGCCGCTGCCGCGCCGGCCGGCGGTCGAACACACTCCACAGCCGACGACGACCGTCGTCCTCGACCCCGACGCGTCGGCGGACGCACTCGACGCGTTGCGGTCGGAGACGGCACGAGACATCGTGTCGGCGCTCGGCGACAGTCCAGCGACCGCGTCGGACCTCGCCGAACGCGTCGAGACCTCCCTCCAGAACGCCTGTCACCACCTGCAATGCCTGCAGGCGGCCGGACTCGTGACCGACGCCGGGTGCTGGTACTCCGCGAAGGGGACGGAGATGACCGTCTACGGTCTCACCAGCCGCCGACTCGAACTCCGACTCGGCGCAGAGGCGTGACCGACCGGGCCGGTCGACGCCGGCGCCGCCGCGCTCACGGATCGAACCGGATGACGAGTTCTGTCGTCCGGAGTCCGTAGACCGTCATCTCTCTGCCCTTCTTCGAGTACCACGTATCGACGGGCTCGACGAACTCGGCCTCACAGAGGCGTTCGACGTGATACCGCGCGTTCTGAAGCGACGTCTCGGCCGCCGGAGCGATCTCGGAGACGGGCTTCGGACCGTCACGAAGCGCCGCGAGGATTCGTCTGGCCGTCTGCGAGGAGAGCACCGAGAGCACCGTGCCGGACTCGCTCCCGTCGACGACGACCTCTTTGCGCGTCGATGCCGGTGACGGGACCGACTGACGGGTGGGTAAGAGACTCGCCATCGCTCACGAAAGGGTGGGTCGGTTCCCCGCATATTCGGGGACGCGGAGTCGCTCGGGGGCCGAAGCGGGATCGGATGCAGTCAGTACATTCGCGGGGCAGTGCCCCGTGTCGGGGCACGTCTGCGTGGGGACCATCGCGTTCGACAGTAACGGCTACAGCAACAAGAGCGAGTGTGCGGAGTTTCTCGGAGTGAACACCCACCTGAAGATATAAGTGGGCGGGAGGCCAGCGGTGTCTGCAGACGCCGACCAGCGGCGGCGAGCTCACCCTCGGGAGTGCAGAGAGTAGGCGATCAGGACGACCCCGAGGAACTGCAGACCGCGCGTCGCGAGCGTCAGCGGCTGCTGATACTGCAGTCCCAGATAGCCCTCCCGGAGGAGGAGCGATCCGACGAAGGCGAGGCCGAACGCGACAGTGGTGAGAAGCAACAGGCCGAGCGACAGCGCCCGCATCGTTCGACTGTCGTGGCGGCGGTACCCGCGATACGCCTGATAGCCGACGTAGCCCCCGACCAGTGTCGAGCCGAGCGCCAGCGCGAAGATCAGCCACTCGACGACGGCGGCGCCGAACATCTCAGAGGTTCTCCCACATCTTTGCGAAGCGGTCTGCGGTGTCTGACTCTCGTTCGCCCGGGAACGCCGCCGGTTCGCGTCGCTGCACGTCGGCCTCGAAGGAGCCGTCGTCCAGTTCGATCGAGACTTCCGAGAGCGTCGCCACGTAGACGCTGTAGTGGTTCCCGTCGTCTTGAATCTCCGTCCGCTCCCCGAGGAGGTCGTGCTCCTGCAGTCGTTCGACCCGCCGGTACACCGTCGGCTTGGACATCCCACACTCGTCGGCGAGTTGCTGTGCAGACATTGGTTTGACACTCGTTGCAGCGAGGATCGACCGGGCGTACTCGTCGCTGAGGACGTCGAGAACGGCACCCGGTTCCGGATCCTCACTCACGACTCGACTGAACGGCCGGCGGCCGAATAAAAGCCGCCACGGCTTTCTGGTCCTGAAACCCCGCCCGTATCGGCCGTGGGAGGGCAGCGATCGGCGCTGTCGGCGGCACAGCGCCGGGCCGAGGGGGGCAGAGATGTCGAGAGTCGGTGCCGAGACCAGAACGAATCCCGGCTGGGGAGGAGCGAACACGTCAGCGGGGGCACGGCGTCGGCCGTGCGGGCGGCGATGGACGAAACGACGTCACAGACGACGGTACCGTCGACGTTCCGCGTGGAGTGTCCATCGCAAGTCGACCGAGGAGCCGATAGATCATATACCGTCGGGCGGAGTTTCAGAGTCAGAAGTTCCGACGACGACCGCGCGTGACCGCGGAGAGCCCGACGCAGCGCTCGGATCCGAACCGACGGTCAGGCGGCCGAGCACCCGATCGAGCGTCCGATTTCGACCAGGCGATCGATCTCGACGCCCGTGCCGCGGACCGTGTATCGGTACTGCGCACACGACCACGACAGCGAGGGTGTCGGACCGCGATCGAGCGTCGCCGGCCGGCCGTCGACGACGAGGTCTCGCTCGCTCTCGTCGAGGGCGTACGTGAAATTGTACTTGGCGACCGTGAGCCGGCGTCCGTCGGCCGTGTATCGGAGTCCGACACCTTGTACCCGGCCGGTCGTCCGGGTCGCGTACGTCAGCGAGAATTCGGGCGGTATCGACGGCTGCGGGATGGTGATCGAGGTCGCCTCGGAGAGCCGGTCGACGCTGCGGTACCACTCGGTGTCGGGCGTCTCCGGGCGGTTGATCGTCACGTTCGGGCCGACGTCGGGGCGGAAGGCGTCCGCCGGGACCGACGCGTCGAAGGTGACGTTCGTGTAGGTCGTCGTCACCGAGCGGCGGGTCCCGTTCTCGGTCCAGGCGGTCTGCGTGCGGAGCGGATAGAACCGCTCGGTGTCGAGCCAGAGCCGCTGCCGGTAGCCGACGTCGCTGCGGTTCGACGCCGGCGCGACGCTGAGGACGTACGCCTCCCGATCGCCGACGGTGGCGGTCTCGACGTACTCGACGCGGTAGGCGTCGGTGGCGTTGGGGCGGGGCTGTGCCCCGCGCGGAACGGCCGGTAGCGGCGCGACCGTCGGTTCCTGTGGCTGACCGCCGGCGTCAGTCAGGCCGGCCGCCGCGACGAGTCGCTGAACCCGGGCCGGCAGTACGGGGGTCGGAGAGCCGGAGAGTTCGATGACGGTCAGGTTCTGCCGGTCGCTGTCGTAGAGCCACAGGACCGACCCGTTCGAGATCCGCCGGTCGTACCGGGACGGGCCGCTGTCCCGGAAGCGAACGCGCTCGCGGTCCGTGCCCGGAACGAGTGTCACGTCCGCGACCGTCCGGGTCGTCGTCGCGTTGTTGTCGACGACGACCGAGCGGGTCGCCGTGATCGAATCGATCGACCGGTAGCGTTCACTCACGTTCGCGTCGACCTGCGGGTCGCCCCCGGGGATGGCTCCGCCCGACGGCCAGAAGGCCACCGAGAGGACCACCCCGAGGAACAAGAGCACTACCAGTGAACGGCGGCCGAGTGGGAGGGCATCGTCGATCATACCGGGGGCGCTACGCGATAGTGAGTGCTATGGGTGCTGGCACCTAAACACCGGGGGTATCGCGTCGAGGGCGTACCGCCGTGTCACTACAGGAGACGACGGTGTCGCGGCGTCTCGGTAGCTGGTGCTGTTCGAGCATCGGTCCGGGTTCACGTGAGCCTCGTCCCCCCCGAGGGCGCCACCGACTGTCTCAAGTGCGTGTGTCCGCTATCGTGTTCCGATGAGTGACACCTCCGGGTCGAGTCCGCTGTCGCCTGACAGGCCCGCAGCGGACCGGGACTTCCACGTCGACGCGCCGTTCGACCCCGCGGGCGACCAGCCCGACGCCATCGAGCAACTGGTCGAGGGCTACGTGTCGGGGATGACGAAGCAGACCTTACTCGGCGTCACCGGATCCGGGAAGACCAACACCGTCTCGTGGACTGTCGAGGAACTGCAGCAACCCACGCTCGTCATCGCCCACAACAAGACGCTCGCCGCGCAACTCTACGAGGAGTTTCGGAACCTGTTCCCAGACAACGCCGTCGAGTACTTCGTCTCCTATTACGACTACTACCAGCCCGAGGCCTACGTCGAACAGACCGACACCTACATCGACAAGGACATGTCGATCAACGAAGAGATCGACCGGCTGCGCCACTCGGCAACGCGGTCGCTGCTCACCCGCGACGACGTCATCGTCGTCGCGAGCGTCTCGGCGATCTACGGGCTTGGCGATCCGACCAACTACACCGAGATGGCGCTCCGGGTCGAACTGGGTGACCGGATCGACCGCGACGAGTTGCTGGCGCAGTTGGTCGATCTGAACTACGAGCGCAACGACGTGGACTTCCAGCAGGGGACGTTCCGCGTCCGCGGCGACACCGTGGAGGTGTACCCGATGTACGGCCGGTACGCCGCCCGGATCGAGTTCTGGGGCGACGAGGTCGATCGGATGACCAAACTGGATCCCCTGACCGGCGAGGTCGTCTCCGAGGAACCGGCCGTTTTGATCCACCCGGCCGAGCACTACTCGATTCCCGAGGAGAAACTCGAAGCGGCGATCGACGAGATCGAGGCGCTGATGGAAGACCGCGTGAAGTACTTCGAGCGGCAGGGCGACCTCGTCGCCGCCCAGCGCATCGAAGAGCGGACCACGTTCGACATCGAGATGCTCAGAGAGACGGGCTATTGCTCGGGCATCGAGAACTACTCGGTGCATATGTCCGACCGCGAGTCCGGCGAACCGCCCTACACCCTCTTGGACTACTTCCCCGAGGACTTCCTCACCGTGGTGGACGAGTCCCACCAGACGCTCCCGCAGATCCGCGGGCAGTTCGCCGGCGACAAGTCGCGGAAGGACTCACTCGTCGAGAACGGGTTCCGCCTGCCGACGGCGTACGACAACCGCCCGCTGACGTTCGAGGAGTTCGAGGAGAAGACCGACCGGACGCTCTACGTCTCGGCGACCCCGGGTGACTACGAGCGCGACCACTCCGAGCAGATCGTCGAGCAGATCGTCCGGCCGACGCACCTCGTCGACCCCGAGATCGAGATCGAGGACGCCACGGGCCAGGTCGACGGCCTGCTGGATCGGGTCGACGAGCGCATCGAGCGCGACGAGCGCGTGCTCGTCACGACGCTCACGAAGCGGATGGCCGAAGATCTGACCGAGTTCCTCGAGGAGTCCGGCGTCGACGTCGCGTATATGCACGACGAGACCGACACGCTGGAGCGCCACGAGCTGGTCCGCGACCTGCGCCTGGGGAACATCGACGTCCTGGTCGGTATCAACCTCCTCAGAGAGGGACTCGACATCCCGGAGGTCTCGCTGGTAGCCATTCTCGACGCCGACCAGGAGGGCTTCCTCCGCTCGGAGACGACGCTGGTGCAGACGATGGGGCGGGCGGCGAGAAACGTCGCAGGCGAGGTCGTCCTCTACGCGGACGAAACTACCGATGCGATGCAGTCTGCCATCGACGAGACGCGTCGGCGGCGGCGGATCCAGCGGGAGTACAACGAGTCGCACGGGTTCGAGCCGGCGACCATCGAGAAGGAGATCGGCGAGACGAACCTGCCGGGCAGCGGCCGCAGCGAGACGGACTCGCCCGACGGGGAACCGGACGACGAGGCGGAGGCCCGCCAGCGGATCGCCTACCTCGAAGACCGGATGTCGGAGGCGGCCGAGAACCTGGAGTTCGAACTCGCTGCGGACATCCGCGACCGGATCCGTGAACTCAGACAGGAGTTCGGGATCCGAGACGACGACGAGGGGTCCCGCGGCGACGACGGCGTCGACCCCGGCGCGGACCCCCTCGATGGCGTGCCGGTCGACGGAGAGCCGATCGATCGTCGTCCGACCGACAGCGAAGAGGAGTGACCGACAGCGAAGAGGAGTGACCGGCGGCGGTCACGACCGGCGGGCAGAACGTGTGTGACCGCACCACAGGGCGCTCGTGGATCTCAAGATTTATTCCTCGGACACCGCTATCCAGCGCGCACGATGAATCAGGATTCGGCACGGTGCAGTGTCGATCAGCACGTCCCTCGCGGCGACTGTCTGGAGGGCACGTAGATGGTCCGGGGCGCTGCCGTATCCCGGCCAGACGTCGTCAGTTCTCTCACTCGCTCGCTCGATCACCCGGTGCAGCACTGACTCCTGTACAGTAATGAGTTCACTCTCCTACAGTCGTGTCCAGCGATCGTTTCTCCGGTACCAGCACGTCTTCGTCTTCCTCGCACCGATCGCGTTCGTCGTGGGCGTGTTCTTCGCCGCACCGACGCCCGCGGGCGTCGGGACGAACTACTGGCTCGAGTTCTGGTGGCTGTTCCCGGCGTTCCTGCTCGGCGCAACCATCGTCAACACCGTCGGCATCAGCGGTTCAGCACTGTTCGTGCCGTTTCTCATCTTCCTGTTCCCGCTGGCCGCCGCACCGCTGGAACCGGCGACGATCGTCAAAGTCGGGCTGATCAGCGAGGCGTTCGGGCTGTCGAGTTCGTCGATCGCCTTCATCCAGTACGGCCTCGTCGACCGCCGACTGGCGCTCTCGATCGTCGGCGGCGCGGTCCCGTTCGTCGTCGGCGGGGCGCTGCTGTCGTTTATCGTCCCGGAGCCGGTCTTCCACGGCCTGCTGGGTATCGCGCTCCTCGCGGCGTCGTATCTCCTGTTCAAGGCCGACCTCGACCACGAGCACGAGTCGGACGCCGACGCGGACGCCGAGAGCGACGCGACGGACGCGGCCTCGGTCGAGGACCCCGACGGGGCGGCCGTCGACGGCGGTCAGCCCGACCTCCCGAACGACGCCGACAAACTTGGCCCCGCCGGCGTCGACACCGACGACGAAGGCACCGTCACCCGTGTCGACCGCGAGGGCGACGACTACCGCTACACCCGCGGCGGCTACGTCCGCCGCTTCGTCAACTACAGCATCGGCGGGACGTTCCAGGGGCTCGCCGGCTTCGGCGCCGGCGAACTCGGCATCATCTCGATGCTCGGCACGAAGGTACCGGTCCGGGTCGCGATCGGCACCAACCACATCGTCGTCGCGCTGACGGCCATCCTCGCCTCCCTCGTCCACGTCTTCGGCGGCGACCTCGTCGGCGGGCACACTCTGAGTCTGGCCTCGACGCCGTGGAATATGGTCGTCTTCACCGTCCCCGCGACGGTGACCGGCGGCCAGATCGCCCCCTACGTCTCGAGCGCGCTGAGCACGTCGACGATCAAAGCCTTCGTCGGCGGGCTGTTTGCGATCATCGCTGTGGCGTTGTTCCTGATGGCGGCGGGGGTGGCCTGATGTACGAGACGATCCTGCTGCCGACGGACGGCAGCGACGCGTCGCACGCGGCGGCACTCCACGCCGGGACGCTCGCGGAGACGTCCGGCGCGACTGTCCACGTCGTCTCCATTGCGGACAGTCGAAACCGGTTCGAGAGCCCCAGTAGCGGGCTCGCGCCCGAGGTGTGGGAGGAAGCCGAACGCGACCGTGCCGAGACGGCCATCGAGGAGACCGTCGCGCGACTCCCCGACGGCGTCGCAATCGAGCGCACCGTCGCGATCGGGATCCCCGAGGACAAGATCCTCGAGTCGATCGAACGGCTCGACGCCGACGCCGTCGTGATGGGCACTCACGGGCGTTCGGGACTGGATCGCTACCTCGTCGGGAGCGTCACCGAGCGGGTCGTTCGACAGTCGCCCGTCCCGGTGTTGACCGTCAGTGGCGACTCGGACGCCGACGAGTAGCGCTTCGGCTCAGGCAGGGTGGTTTCGCTCCGGAACCGCGCCACGAGCAACGGCAGTCGAAAAGTCTGACGTCGTCGGTGGACAGCTTCGTGTCGCGTCGACTCTTACTCTCGGCGAGCGCGAACGCGCATCTCGACGTACCGGTCGGCCCATTCGAGGAAGTGCCGCTTCAACCGGGTGAGAACGCGGTGCTCCGGGTTCGGTGGCGTCTCCTCGCCGCGCGGAACAGTCGGACCCCGTTCGTGGCTCATACTCGTGGTACGCTCGGGCGATGGAATAATTGTAACGATTATTCGATCACTCCGCGGTCCTCACGCCTGGTCGTAAGCGCCGTCGAGATTCAGATCGACGTCAGTCTCGCCGTCCGCGGTCTCAGAGAGGTCCGAGACGCTGTCTGCGCTCCCCATCTCGTCGACGGATTTGATGATCTCCTCGACGTCGTCGATGCCGAGCAGTTCGCGCGTCTCCGCGTCGAAGTCGAGGCTCTCTAACCCCGCGGACTCCTGGACGTCGGAGTCGGTCAGTTGGCGGCCGTAGCGACCGAGCAGGCTCGTGAGTTCCTGCGGGAGGACGTACGTCGTGGACGGCGACGTCCCGATCGATGTCAGCGTTTCGAGGCCCTGTTCGACGATCGCGCGCTCGCCCATCGACTCGGCGGACTTCGCCCGCAGTACGGTCGCGACCGCGTCGCCCTGCGCGCGGAGGACCGACGCCTGCTTCGTCCCCTGTGCGCTGATGACGTTCGCCTGCTGCTCGCCCTGCGCCGACTCGATCGCCGAGCGGCGCTCGCCCTGCGCTTCGAGGATCATCGCCCGGCGGCGGCGCTCGGCAGAGGACTGTTGCTCCATCGCGCTCTGGACGTCGCGGCTGGGCTTGACCGTGCGGACTTCGACGCTCTCGACGCGGATGCCCCACTCGTCGGTTGGTTCGTCGAGTTCCTCGTTGATTCGGCGGTTGATCTTCTCGCGCTCCGAGAGGGTCTCGTCGAGTTCCATGTCTCCCATCACGGCCCGTAGCGTGGTCTGCGCGAGGTTCGAGACCGCGCGCTTGTAGTCGTCGACTTCGAGGAACGCCCGCTTTGCGTCCATCACGCGGATGTAGACGACGGCGTCGGCGGTGACGGGTGAGTTGTCGCGGGTGATCGCCTCCTGTTCGGGCACGTCGATCGTCTGCGTCCGCATATCGAACGGATACGTGCGCGAGATGAACGGCGGGATGATGTTGAGGCCGGGCTCGAGGAGTTTGCGGTACTCTCCGAACACCGTCAGCGCCTCCTTCTCGTAGGCGTCGACGATCTCGACCGTGCTGTACACCGTCGCGGCCGCGAGCGCGAGCGCGACGATACCGAGGACCGTCGCCGGATCGTTCCCGAAGATGGCGAAGGTGATTGCGGCGATCAGCGCGACGCCGACTGCGGGGCCGATCCAGTTGGGGAGGCCGCGGGCGGAGAGACGGCCGAGTTCCCGGAAGAGACTCGCCATAGTGAACGTTGGGAACGTGTCACATTAAGGGTGTCCCGCACTCGCCCGCTCCGACGCCGAGCCAGTCGGTCGCCCGTCACGGGTCCGAAGGCACTTGCCCGTGGGCGTCGACGCAGAAGGTATGCAACTCCCGAGTCCCGATACCGACCGTGGCAACATCGAGGTCGAAGATCTCCTGAAGATCCTCCTGGGTCTCGCGGTGGTGTGGCTGATCCTGGAAGTCGTCGGCGAGGTGCTCGGCATCGTCGGGTGGCTCCTCGGCCCACTACAGCCGCTCGTGGGGCTCGTGATCGTCGTCCTGATCGTGCTGTGGTTCCTCGATCGGATCTGAACTCGCCCCGACGCGGAGCGCCCCGTTCGATCGTCTCAGTCGATTCGGAGCGGCGCTCACGACCCGGGACACTCGCGCTCGCTCACTGACTGCCGATCGGGCCCCTGTTCGACCGTTCGGGTTTCCCCCGAGGCGAGGTCCACGAGCAAAAGTCGACCGCCGTACCCGTGTGTCTGGTCGTGGCCCCGGACGACGACACAGGTCACGGCCGACGAAATCTCGATGGTGTCCGACCGCGTGAAGGGCTGGTCCGCGTGCGCGTGGCGCAACTCACGACGGCCGAGTCGCGTGCCGTCGAGACGCTCGACCTGCCACCAGTTCGCGTAGCCGTCTTCACCCTCGTCGTCGTGGTGCAGCGTGACGTCGAACGTGTAGCGGTCTCCCTCGGCGTCGAACGCCACGTCGACGACGTTCGCCTCCCGGAGGTCGAGTTCCGGTCGGGGAGTCGGGCTGGCTTCGCTCGTCGGTGAGGCGGTGGCGGTGGGTGACGGTTCGCCCTCGGTTGCTGTCCGGGTGGCGTCGCTCCCGTCGGATTGCCCGCTACAGCCCGCCACGAGGCCGACAGCGAACGTTCCCGAAAGCGTCGAGAGGAGTTCTCGACGGGAGGATGAGAGACGGTGTCCCATACGTGTGGCTCGCGGTGGCCGGCATTAACTCTCGGGGCGACGGCTTCTTGTCGGCCGGAGACGCACTCGGGAGCGTGTTCAGCCTGAACGTCCCGGTTCCGGGGCGAGTCGATCGCCTCGCCGCCGAACTCCACCCGGAACTGACGCGCTTCGAGCGGATCCGCGAGCGGCACACGCTCCTCGCCAAGCGCTTCGACACCGCGCTCGACGACGGCGCCGACTCGCTCCCGCGACTCCGCGAGCGACTGCGACCGCTGCTGCGGGGCGTCGAGGAGATCGACCTCCGGATCGCCGGTCTGGACTACTTCGAGATCCCGACCCGCGGCCCCGGTCCCGTGGTGTATCTCGCAATCGAGAGCCCGGACCTCCGCGCGCTGCACCGAGAACTGTGCGACGCCTTCGGGGCCGTCGCGGAGATGGAGGGCGACGACTACGTCCCACACGTCACGCTCGCTCGCGGAGGGCGTCTCGACGACGCGGCCGACCTCGTCGGACGCCGCGAGATCGACCCGATCGAGTGGACCGCCGGCGAGGTACTGCTCTGGGACTCCCGGTATCGCGAGCCCGCCGCCCGTCTCCCGCTGTCCTGAGTCCGCGCGCACGGGTGGCGGCGTCGCCCGGCCGTGTCAGTCCGACCGCGCGCGGATCCGCATCCCCATCGGTTCCTGTGGGTGCATCGTCAGGGATCCGCGGAGTTCGAACGGCTCGTCGCGAACGTAGTCGAGTTCGTACGCTTGGGCAACAGTGCCGACGATGAGTTTTGCTTCCAGCATCGCGAGGTGTTTGCCAATGCAGTGGCGCGGCCCCGCGCCGAACGGGAAGTACGCGAACCGCGGGCGCTCGGTTCGGCGCTCGGGCAGCCAGCGGTCGGGATCGAACGTCTCGGGATTGTCGTACCACCGCTCGGAGCGGTGTACCACCCACTGGGACAGCATCACGGCGGAACCGCGCGGAATCCGGTAGCCGCCCAACCGCACGTCGAGTTTCGGTTCGCGAAAGAGTGCATACACCGGAGGGTACAGCCGCATCGACTCCTGAAGCACCCGTTCGATGTAGTCCAGTTCGCGGGTGTCAGCCGCAGTCGGCGGATCGTCACCGCAGACCGAATCGAGTTCGTCGTGGACGCGCGAGGCGGCCTCAGGGTGCTCTGAGAGCAGGTACCACGTGTACGTCAGCGCCAGCGCGGTGGTGTCGTGACCGGCGAGCAGCATCGTCATCAGTTCGTCCCGGAGCTGTTCGTCGCTCTGCTCGCCGCGCCCGTGCGCCCGAAGCAGGATCGACAGCAGGTCCATCGGCTCGTCGCCGTCTGCCACGCCGGCGGGGTCGACATCGGGATCGAACTCAGTCCCGCGTCGCTCGGCGACGATGTCATCGATGATCCCCTCGAGGACCCGAACCGACTCGTGATACTCGCGATTCTCCTTCGTGGGGGCCCATTCGGGCACGATCGCACGCATCGGTTCGGGCTCGAAGCGCTGCCCGAGCGGCTCGAGGTGCTCTTGAATCCGTTCGGTCTGCGCGTCGCTCAACTGCGATCCGAACATCGCTTCAACGATGATCCGGACGGTCACCCGCGCCATCTCCAACTGGACGTCGCGGACTTCGCCGTCCTCCCAGTCGTCGAGCAGTTCCTGGACGTGCCGCGAGATCACGTCTCCCAAGCCCGAAACGCGTCGAGGACTGAACGCCGGCTGTGCGAGGTCGCGCTGTCGTTGCCAGGTGTCGCCGTCGCTGAGCAACAGTCCATCGCCGAGGAGCGTGCCGATCGCATCGTTCTCAACGTCGGATTTGCGGAACTTCGCTTCCTCGGACACGAGGACCCGCTCGATGTCCGCGGGGTTGGTGAGTAGGTACGTCTCGAGCGGTCCGAGGTCGAGCCGAACCACGTCGCCGTAGGCCGCTGTCACCGTCGTGAGGAACTCGAAGGGGTCTCGTGCGTACTGTCGGCTGTTGCCAAAGACAGGAACACCGGCGGGACCTGGGGGCTGGGTGCGCATCGACTGCTAGTTGGTCCGGAGAACTATCAGCCGTTCGGCCGTCGGCCCCCGCGTCCGTCCCGAGATTACGGCTGCGGGGGCTCCCCCTCGTAGGCGTCGAGGTCGCCGTAGAAGTTCAGCATCGCGAACTTCAGTTTGTCCGGCGCGACGTCGACGAGTTCGGCGCTCTCCTCGCGGGGGAAGCTCTCGCGGACGCCGTACTTCCCCATATCCGCGCTCGCCTGCGTGTAGCGCTTGTCGACCAGCAGGCGGACACCGAAATCCTCCGGGGACCGGATGACGCGCCCCAGGGCCTGCCGGGTCTTTCGGATGGTCGGAATCTCGACGGCGTAGCGCCAGCCCGCGCCGTTTCTGTCCTCGTACGCGCGCTCGTAGGCCTCCTGGACCGCTTCCATCCGCTCGGAGAGGTGCGGATAGGGCACGCCGACGACCGCGACCGTGCGGGCGTCGTCGCCGTCGAAGCTCACCCCTTCCGCGAGCGTGCCCCACAGCGACGTGAACAGCGCGGCCCCGTCGTCGTCGACGAACCGCCGCCGGAGCGACTCGGTGTCGACGTCCGGGCCGTCGCGGAGGACCGCCCCGTCGACGTCGACGCGGCTCCGGAGCCGGTCGTGGTAGCGCTCGGCCTCGGAGTAGGACGGGAAGAAGAACAGCGCGTTCCCCGGGGTGAATCGCATCGCGTCCGCCAGCACGTCCGCGACGACCGACTGCGTCTCCGGATCGTTCCGTTCGGAACTGAACAGCGCCGGGGCCCCGACCGCGAGCGTCCGGCGGCGCTCCTCGGGGTATTCCAGCCCGTAGGCCATCGTCGCCGGGTCCGAGAGCCCCAGCACGTCTTCGACGACGTCGAACGGGCGGAGCGTCGCCGACATCAGGATGCTCGCGTGGACGTCCTCGAACAGCCCCTCGGTCACTTCGCGGGGGATGCAGGTGTACAGCTCCGCACGGCCGTAGATCTCGTCGGTGCCGGCGTCGCGACGGACCGAACACATCGGATGCTGGCCCAGTTCGCCGCCGTCGGCCATCCACGTCGCGACGAACTCCGCGGCCTGGAGGGTCTGACACTCCGAGCGGGTCGTCGCCTCCCCCTCACGGTAGGCCTCCTCGTAGGCCTGATCGAGCGCGCGACCCAACTGAAGGGCGAGGTCGACTTCTGCGTCGATGCCGCGGCCCTCGTAGCGGTCTAAGAACGCGAGCGTGAGTTCGTCTCGGCGGTCAGTGTTCGCGATCGAGAGGTCGTACCACTCCTCGCCCACCTGCTCTCGCTCACCGAACCCGAACGCGTCGTCGTACGTCTCTCGGAGCGCACCCAGGAACGCCGAGAGGACGTTCTCGGCCGGTTCCGCGCGGGAGTCGTCGGCGTCCTCCAGTTCCCCGAGCGCCTCTTCGAGCGTGTTCTCGGTGAGCGTCCGGCTCGCGTGGTCGCGGGCGGCCGATTCGATGTTGTGCGCCTCGTCGAAGACGGTCACGACCTCCTCGGGGTCGCGACCGAGCCACCGGAAGAACTGCTCGCGGATGTTCGGATCCAGGAGGTGGTGGTAGTTACAGACCACCAGATCGACCGCTTCCATCCCCTCTTTGAGGAGTTCGTACCCACAGAGTTGCCGCTCGTGGGCGTACTCGTAGATCTCCTCGGGAGTTCTGACGTCGCTGAAGAGCCACTCGAAAAACTCGTCGTTCGATCGTTCGAGGTTGTTGTAGTAGTGCTCACAGACGTTGCCCTCGCGGAGTTCCTCGAGTTCGTCTTCGATGTCGTCGAGTTCGTCCGTGACCGCGCTCCGGGCCTCGGCCGCGCCGTCTGCGCCCTCGCGGATCCGATCTAAGAGCGCCTCGGCCTGCTCTGTCAGTTCGGCCCGCTCGTCTTCTTTCTCGACGAGCGTTCGGGTCGTATCCCGGAGCGTCTGACACTCCTGGTACTCCACGTCGATGTGGCACATCGAGGCCTTGCCTTTGAACACCACGGCGCGGAGCGGTTCCTCGCGGGTGATCGCACGCGCGTCCTCGACAAACTGGCGCATCTGCTGGTGGACGTTGGTGGTGATGACGACGGTCTTGTCCGTCCGCCGCGCGTACTCGAGCGCGGGCACGAGCGCCGAGAGGGTCTTGCCAGTCCCCGGTGCGCCCTCTAAGAGCACGTCGCGTTCGTCGTCGAGCGCCCCGGCGATCTCCGCCATCGCCGAGCGCTGATTCGGGTACGGCTCCTCGTAGGGGAAGAACCGCTCGTACTCGCCGGTCGTCGACACAGTGAGTGCTCCGCCTTCCTCGGATTAAAAGGCTCGGACGGAGCAGACTCACTCCCCGAGCGCTCGCTGTTCGATGAGGAGGATCACGCTGAGGCTGACGAGCGTCAGCGTGTACGCCACCGCGGCGAAGAGCGCGTCTTGCGTCGACGCGTAGTCGGTCGTGCGGAAGATTATCAGCTTCCGGATGACCGCGATGATCCCGGTGTAGATGATCAACCGGACGATCCGACGGGTCTCGCTCCGTCGCGTGTACGCGATGACAGTCTGATACACCTCGACGATGATCAGCAGGAGCAGTCCGGTGTCGATGATCCCGATGACGGCCCGTGGATTAGCGATCTCGCCAGTCTGCACCCGCTGGACGATCTGCAGCGCGAGATCGATTACCCCGATGGCGAACAGGAGCGCGAAGATGGCGGCTGCAGCGAGTTCGACGATGTTGACGAAATCCTCAATGTAACTCGCGATGCGATCGATCGACGAGTCGAGTCGCCGCGGGGTGCTCATCTCGGCTTTCGGATCCGGTTCGTCTCCCATATCAGCGGTGCTACCCGAACCTTCGGGCGCACGTTGATAAAGGCAGTTGCCGTTGCGTGTCGGCCCGGTGACCGACGGGCAAAAAAGCGCGCTCAGGCGTCCAGCAGTTCGACGAGCAGGCCCTTCTGGGCGTGCAGTCGGTTCTCGGCTTGGTCCCACACGAGCGCTCGATCTGACTCCAGTACCGCGTCGGTGATCTCCTCGCCGCGGTGAGCGGGCAGGCAGTGCATCACCTGCGCCTCGGATGCCGAGAGGAGTTCCTCGTTCACCTGATAGCCCTCGAACGCCGCGAGTTTCTCCTGGCGCTGGTCCTCCTGCCCCATCGAGATCCACACGTCGGTGTAGACCACATCGGCGTCGGCGACCGCCGTTTCGGGGTCGTCGACGACCGTCGGCGGATGGCCGATCTCTGCCGCCTGTTCGAGCACGGCGTCGTCCATCGCGTAGCCTTCGGGCGTCGCGACCGTCAGGTCCAGGCCGACCATCGCCGCGCCGATGACGAACGACTGGCCGACGTTGTTGCCGTCGCCGACCCACGCCGCCTGGACGCCGTCGAACCCGCCGAAGGCTTCCCTGATCGTCAGCAGGTCCGCGAGCGTCTGGCAGGGATGCGCGTCGTCGGTGAGGCCGTTGACCACGGGGACGTCGGCGTACTCGGCGATCTCCAGCAGGTCCGCGTGGTCGAACAGCCGCGCCATCACGGCGTCGACGTAGCGGGAGAGCACGCGCGAGGTGTCCGAGAGCGGTTCGCCGTGTCCGAGTTGGATGTCGTCGGGGCCGAGGAAGATGGCGTGACCGCCCAACTGTGTCATCCCGGTCTCGAAGGAGATCCGGGTTCTGGTGCTGGGCTTCTCGAAGAGCATCCCCAGCGTCTGTTCGGGCAGCCGAGTGTCGTCCTCGCCCGCCTTGATCGCCGCCGCGCGGTCCAGGACGGTGTGCAGTTCGTCCGTCGAGAGGTCGTCGATGTCGAGGAAGTGGTCGGTTTCCAGCATTGGGCTCACTCCGTGTCCTGTTCCTGCAGGCGCTCGCAAACGTCCACGAGCACCTCGATCGAACTGTCGTACTCCGCGAGGTCGAGATGTTCGTTCGGGGCGTGATCCAGGTCCGAATCGCCGGGGCCGTAGGTCGCCATCGGGCAGTCCCACGTGCCCGCGTAGATGTTCATATCGCTGGTCCCGGTCTTCCGCAGGAGGCGGGGCTTCCCGCCGACCTCGCGGATCGCGACGCGGAACGCTCGCCCGACCTCGGTTCGCGGGCTCGTCATCACCGGCGGGATGGGTTTCTCCCAGTGGACCCCGCCGCGCGTGAGTTCGCCCTCGGCGACCTCCCGGATGTCGTCGATGGTGTACTTCGGCGGGACGCGGAACTGCACGTCGACGGTCGCCTCGACGGCGAGACCGTCGTCGGTCGGGCCGCCGTCGAAGCTGACTGGCTTGGTCGTGACGGTGTCGAAGACGCCGTCGGATTCGTCGGTGTCGAAGAACTCCGCGACGCGCGACCACCAGTTCACGGCCGACTGGATGGCGTTGTCTTCCGGCCGCGAGGAGTGACCGAGTTCGCTGGTCGACACGTAGGTCCCCGAGAGAAAGCCCCGGTAGCCGAGCGTGATGCCGTCCCAGCCGGAGGGCTCGCCGTTGATCACCGCGTCGGGTTCCTCGCGGTTCTCGACGAGGTGCCACGCGCCGGTCGAACTGGTCTCCTCCTGGACGACACCGGCGAACGAGACGCCGGTCTCGACGGCCGCGGCGGCCATCGCCGCGAGCGGGCCGGTCGCGTCGACGCTCCCGCGACCCCACAACACGTTGTTCTCGATCTCGACGGGCACGTCGCCCGGGACGGTGTCGATGTGCGACGTGAGCAAGACGGCGTCGTCGGCAGGTGCGCGGACGTTGCCGACCTCGTCGATCCACACCTCGCGGCCGTGGGCCTCGAAGAACGCCTTCAGACGCTCGGCCGCGGCGGCCTCCTCGCCGGACGGCGAGGGGATCGAGACCAGGTCGGCCAGCAGCGTCTGCGCCTCAGTCAACCCCTCAGTGAGGCCGTCCTGGACGTCGAAGACCTCGTGTTCGGTCGCGAAGGCCATCCCGCCATCGCGGAGGAGTTCCGAGGCGCCGTCGGCGTCGAAGTCGGCGTACATCGCCTCGGAATCCGCCGGCCCGTTTGCGTCCTCGGCCGGCGACTCCTCCGTCTCATCGGGATCGAGTTCGATGCTCATCCGAGCACCTCCACGAACGAGTCGACGAACTGGTCAGCGTGGTCCTCGTCGACGACGAGCGGCGGGAGCAGGCGGACGACCGTCCGCCCCGCCGGCAGCGCCAGCACCTGCTCGGAGAGCGCGAGGTTCTTCAGCACGCGGTTGGCCCCGCGCTTCACCTGGACGCCGATCATCAGGCCCACTCCCCGGATCTCGCGGACCGGCAGGTCGTGTTCCTCGGTCGCGGCGTCGAGTTCGTGTTGCAGGTACTCGCCGACGTGTGCGGCGTGTTCTGGGATGTTCTCCTCGACGATGGTGTCGAGCGTCGCGTTGGCGGCCGAAGCGACGACCGGGCCGCCCGAGAAGGTCGACCCGTGATCGCCGGCGTCCTCGGCGATCCAGTCTTTCACCAGCGTCGCGCCGAGCGGCAGCCCGTTGGCGATGCCCTTCGCGGAGGTGAGGATGTCGGGTTCGACGCCGACGCCCTCACACGCCCAGAGGTCACCGGTGCGCCCGACGCCGGTCTGGATCTCGTCGAAGACGAGCGCTGCGCCGGCGTCCTCGGTCACGTCCCGGGCGTGTTCGAGGTACGCCGCCGAGGCCGGGTGGATGCCGCCCTCGCCCTGGACGGGTTCTAAGAAGAGCGCGGCGGTCTCCTCGTCGACGGCCTCCGCGAGCGCCGCCGGATCGCCGTAGGGGACGAACTCGATACCGCCCGCCAGCGGCTCGAACGGCTTCTTGTACTTGTCCTTCCAGGTCATCGCGAGCGCCCCGAGCGTCCGCCCGTGGAAGCCGCGCTTGGTCGCGACGATCTTCGAGCGCCCCGTCGCCGAACGGGCGAACTTCATCGCCGCCTCGTTGGCTTCGGTCCCGGAGTTACAGAGCCAGACGTTCTCGATGTCGCCGGGGGCCAGTGCCGCCAGTTTCTGGTACAGTTCCGTCCGTACCTCGACCGGGTACGACGCCTGTACGTAGGTCAGTTTCTCGATCTGCGCCTGGACGGCCTCCGTCACGGCCGGGTGAGAGTGTCCGAGCGCGGCGACCGCGTAGGACGCTCCGAAGTCTAAGTACTCGGTGCCGTTCTCGCCGTAGAGGTACGCGCCCTCGCCCGACTCGATCTGGATCGGTTTCTCCGAGAAGACGAATCCGCCGGTCATCCTGTCGCCTCCAGGTCCTCGTCGTCGTTCGTCTCCTCGTCGGCGACCGCGCTCGCCTCGACGTGCGTCCCGTCGCCGTCGAGCGCCGCCAGGATCGGATCGTCGGCATTCGCGTCTGCGACGATGACGGTCGTCGCGCCGCCGTCGAGCGCCTCGTTGGCTGCCATCACTTTCTTAGTCATAAATCCTTCCGCAGCGTCCTTTAGCGCGTCGAATTCTTCCGGCGTCGTCACCGAGTCGATCAGCGTCGATTCGTCGTCGGGGTCGGCGTAGACGCCCGCGACGTCGGTGAGAACCACCAGTTCGCCGCCGATCGCGCCGGCGACGGCCGCAGCCGCGCGGTCGGCGTCGGCGTTGACCGCGACGCCGTCGTCCGCCAGCATCGGAACCGTGACGACGGGCGTGTACCCCTGCGCCAAGAGCAGTTCCAGCAGCTCGCCGTTCACCGCGGTGATCTTCCCCGAGTGGTCGCCGCGCTTGATCTTCTTCTTCCCGTCTTCGATCACCCGTACGGCCGACTTCCGCGGGCCGGTCAACAGCCCGCCGTCCACCCCCGAGAGGCCGAGGGCGTCGACGCCGGCGTTCTGGAGCGTGACGGTGAGGTCGGTGTTGAGCTTCCCGGGCATCACCATCGAGAAAACTTCCATCGTGCGCTCGTCGGTGAAGCGACCGACGACGCCGCCGGGCGTCTCGACGTACGTCGGCTCCTCGCCGAGCGCTTCGAGCGTGTCGTCGACGGCGGTCGAGCCGCCGTGAACGACGACGACCGCCCGACCCGAGTCGACGAGTTCGGCGACGTCCGCGACCGCGCCGGCGGGGTCCACCGCCCGCGCGCCGCCGACCTTCACGACGACTGGTGGGCGCGACGCGTCGCTCCCGCGGGCCGACCCGCCGCCTCGCGCACCCCCGTCGGTTCGGAGTCGCGATCCGCTCGCGCGGTCGCGGCTCGGCGTCTGGCGGGCGTCGCGTGCGTCGTGTGGGTGAGCGTCGTGCGTCATCGTCGAAACTGGTGTGTGATCGAACTGCTGGGTCGGCGGGTCAGGGCGCGCCCACGGGGTGGAGACCGGTGAACTCCAGGCCGGCGGTCTCCTCGATCCCGAGCGCGATGTTCGCGGCGTGGACGGCCTGTCCGGCCGAGCCTTTCATCATGTTGTCGATCGCCGAGAAGACGACCAGCCGCCGGTTGCCGGGGTCGACCTCGAAACCGACCTCGCCGTAGTTGGTGCCGGCGACCGCCTTCGGCTCGGGGTAGCGGTAGACGCCGCCCCCGCCGGCGACGGTCCGCATAAATGGCTCCTCCGCGTAGGCGTCGCGGTAGGCGCTCCAGAGGTCGCCGTTCGAGACCGGCGCGCCGGGGAAGAGGTGACACGTCGCGCTCGCCCCGCGGGTCATATCGACCGCGTGAACGGTGAAGGAGACCGAGAGACCGAGGAACTCCTCGATCTCGGCCTCGTGGCGGTGGCCCGTCGGCGCGTACGGGCGGACGATCCCCGAGCGCTCCGGGTGGCTGGAGGCGTCGCCGCCGCCGGCACCGCCTTCCGAGGAACCGACCTTCACGTCGACGACGGCCTGTTCGTCGCCGTCGAGGATCCCGGCGTCGAACAGCGGTTTCAGGCCGAGAATCGTCGCCGTGGCGTTGCACCCGCCGGAGGCGATCAGGTCCGCGCCGGGAAGGTTGTCTCTGTTTAGTTCGGGGAGCGCGTACTCGGCGTCTTCGAGATACTCGGGGCAGACGTGGCCGTCGTACCACTCGTCGTACTGTGCTTCGCTGCTCAGCCGGAAGTCCGCCGAGAGGTCGACGACGGTGCCGGCGGCCTCGCGGAACCGGTCGATGTGTTCCATCGAGACACCGTGGGGGGTCGCCGCAAAGAGCACGTCCACCGATTCGAGTTCCTCGGGCGAGGTGAAACGGAGGTCCATCTCCCGGAGGTTCGGGTGGGCGTGTCCCACGGTCTTCCGCGCTTTGGAGCGACTCGTCGCCTGTACGACGTCGAACTCGGGGTGCTGATACAGGAGCCGGAGGAGTTCGCCGCCGGTGAATCCCGAGCCGCCGACGACCGCGGCGGTGTAGTCGGCGTCGGTCCCGGCACCGGATTCGCTGCTCATACCGCTGCCTCCGTCTCCGCGTTCGCTTTCGTTTCGAGCCAGTCGACGACCTCGCTCGGCACGTCGACGTCGACGGCGTCGTTCAGCGCCTTGAACTCGACGGTGTGGTTGACCTCGTGGACCGTGTAGTCGTCTCCCGTCTCCATCAGGTCGACGCCGAGGAGTCCGCCGCCGACCGCAGCGGACGCGGCTTCGACGAGTTCGAGCGCGCGGTCGTCGACCTCGAAGGCCGCGACCTCGCCGCCCTTCGCGGCGTTGGTCAGCCAGTGGTCCGACGAGCGCGTCATCGCGGCGACCGGCTCGCCGTCGACGGCCACGACGCGGATGTCGCGGCCGGGCTTCTCGACGAACTCCTGGACGTAGAACACCTTGTGCTGGTAGTGACCCAGCGTCGCCTTGTGTTCGAGGATGGCCTCCGCGGCCGAGCGCGATTCGACCTTCGCCATCAGCCGCCCCCACGAGCCCACGACGGGCTTGATCACGCACGGATAGCCGAACTCCTCGACCGTTTCGAGGGCGCTATCGGTCGTGAAGGCGACCTCCGTGTTCGGCGTCGGGACGCCGGCCGCTTCCAGCGCGAGGCTGTTTTTCACCTTGTCCGCGCAGACGTCGGCCGTCTCCGCCGCGTTGACGACGGGGACGTCGTAGGATTCGAGGAACTGCGTGATGTAGAGGCTCCGACTCGTCGCCAGACACCGGTCGACGACGATGTCCAGCCCCTCGAAGACGTCGGGTGCCTGTGAAATGTTGAACTGCTCTTTCCGGACGTCGATCTTCGTCACCTCGTGGCCGCGCTCGCGAAGCTCCGAGAGGAGGAGCTTCTCGTCTCTCCGAATCCGGGAGTAGAGCAGCCCAACCTTCATCTCACTCGCCCCAGTCCTCTTCGAGCTCCGGGGCTTCCTCCAGTGTGATCGGATCGACCGAGACGACTTCCAGTTCCGCGCCGGTGGCGGGGCTGTCGACGATCTCGCCGACCTCGACGTCGGCGGGGATTTCGATCTCCTCTCCGCTCAACGGATCTTCCGCGGTGATGGTCTCTGCCATATCAATCGCTGGGCAAGGAAGCGACTTAAACCCATCGAAGTTATCGGATAACTTACCCAAGCGGCAGAACCACTAACGGCGCAAAACAGTCGGTCAGTCCGCCCGTGTGAAATCTATGTCTGATTTCATATGTTATTGTCCCCGGGAGGGGACCGTCGCGGCCGACGCCGCAACGGCGGGGCAGGCGGACCCGAGAGTCCCCCGGAGTTAGGGCGTCCCACGGACCGTGACTCACCCATACGTCTCCACCTCCGCCGCCAGCGTCGATGCGGCCTCGTCGAGCGCCTCGCGACGCGACGCGAGCGCCGAACTGTCGGCATCGATTCCGACGTCCGCAGCGTCGAGTTGCGACGCGACCGCCTCGGGCGCGGGTCCACCGGGGGAGTCCCGACTCCGGACGCTCTCGGCGGGGTCGAGTGCGGCCGCGACGTCCTCGCGGCGCACGTACTCGAACAGGGACGCGCCGAGCACATCTGCTGCGACCTCGTCAAGTGTTGCGACGGTCGGCGTCTCGCCCTCGCTCCGTTCGGCCGCCTCCGCCAGTACCTCGTGGGCCGTGCGGAACGGGACGCCAGCCATCGCGAGCGCGTCCGCGACGCCCGTCGCCGTCGAGAAGCCCGCCCCGGCCGCTTCGGCGAGCGTCTCCGTGGGCCACTCGGCGCTCCCGACCGCGCCCGCGGCGACGGCCGCCGCTTCAGAGACCGCGTCGACGGTCTCCCAGGCGTGCGGCGTCGCCCGCTGGAGGTCGCGGTTGTACGCGCGCGGGAGCCCCTTCAGCGTCGTCAAGAGCCCCGTCAGGCCGCCGACGGCGTCGCCAGCGACTGCGCGGACGAGTTCGAGCGTGTCGGGATTCACCTTCTGCGGCATAATCGAGGAGGTGGAGGAGTACGCGTCCGCGAGATCGACGTACCCCTTGTTCGCGAAGAGCACCAGGTCCTCGGCGAGCCCCGACAACGTCGTCGCGTGGATGGCGAGGGCTGCCGTCGACTCCGCGAGAAAGTCTCGTCCCGCGGAGGCGTCCATCGAGTTCTCGATCACGCCCTCGAAGCCGAGGAGTTCGGCCGTTCGGTGGCGATCGACGTCGAACGGTGTCCCGGCGAACGCGGCCGCCCCGAGCGGCGAGCGGTTCGTCCGGTCGTAGGCGTCGAGCAACCGCGCGGTGTCGCGGGCGGCCGCGGACTCATACGAGAGCAGAAAGTGGGCGACAGTCGTCGGCTGGGCCGGCTGGAGGTGCGTGTAGCCCGGCATCACGGTGTCGACGTGTTCGGCGGCGACCGCCGAGAGGGCCTCCCGGAGCGCGACCGTCGCCTCGATTGCGCCGAGCAGGTCCTCGCGCAACCGGTAGCGGATGCAGGCCGCCACCTCGTCGTTGCGGCTCCGGGCGGTGTGCATCTTTCCGCCGTCGGACCCGATGCGGTCGACGACGGCCGTCTCGATTGCCTCGTGGACGTCCTCGCCGTCGGGGAGCGCACTGTGGCCCGCCGATTCGATCCCGTCGAGGGCCGCGAGGATCTCGCCCGCGACGTCGTCGGCGACGATCCCCTGCTCGGCGAGCATCACGACGTGCGCGCGGTCGACAGCGAGGTCGGCCGCGAAAATCCGTTCGTCGGCCGCGAGGCTGGACATAAAGCCGCGTGCCGGACCGCCGCTGAAACGGTCCCGCCGGACGACGCCCGATCCGCCGCCCTCGGCCGTGCGCCCGCCGTCCTGCACTCCCGCGTCGCCGTTCGGATCCTCGCCGTCGGTCATCTTACTCCCAGTCGCCTTCGTCGTCGCTCTCGGCGGCCTCGGTCGCGGCGTTCGCGAGCCGCGACTGGAAGCCGTGGTACTTCGCGACGCCCGTCGCGTCCTGCTGGGTGATGTCGCCGACGCCGGAGGTGTTGAACGAGGCGGCGTCCTCGGAATAGACCGCGTACTCGGACTCGCGACCGACCGCGCGGGCCTGACCGCCCTCGAACTTCACCGTAACGGTGCCGGTGACCCGGGTCTGTGTCTCCGCGATGAAGCCCTCCAGCGCGTCGACGAGCGGGTGCTCGACGAGGCCCTCGTAGCCCTTCTGTGCCCATTCGTCGTCGATCGACCGCTTGAAGTCGCGCTCGTCTTTCGTGAGCACGAGTTGTTCGAGGGCCTCGTGGGCGGTGAGCAGCGTCGTCGCCGCCGGGTGCTCGTAGTTCTCGCGGACTTTCAGCCCGAGCATCCGGTCTTCCATCATGTCCGTGCGACCGACTCCGTGTGTGCCGGCCTGCTCGTTGAGCGTCTCGATGAGTTCGACGGGCGAGAGCGCCTCGCCGTCGAGCGCGACCGGGTACCCGTTCTCGAACTCGATCTCGACCAGTTCGGTCTCGGTCGCGTTCGCGGGATCCTGCGTCCACTCGTAGATGTCCTCCGGTGGGACGTAGTTGGGATCTTCCAACTGGCCGCCCTCGACCGACCGGCTCCAGAGGTTCGTGTCGATCGACCAGACGCCCGAGTTACCCGACTGCACGGGGAGGTCGTGTTCCTCGGCGTACTCCTGTTCCCACTCGCGGGTGAGTTCCAGTTCGCGGACGGGCGCGACCACGTCGAGGTCGGAGGCGCGCCAGACGACCTCGAAGCGGAGTTGGTCGTTGCCCTTGCCGGTGCAACCGTGTGCGAGGGCGTCACAGCCCTCTGCCTCGGCGACGTCGAGGATGGCGTTGGCGATGACCGGGCGCGCCAGCGCCGTCCCGAGCGGGTAGCCCTGGTAGGTCGCGTTCGCACGCACAGAGTCGAAACAGAGGTCCGCGAACTGGTCTTTCGCGTCGACGACGTGCAGATCCAGCCCGTGGGCGTCTGCGGTCTCCTGTGCCTCCTCGAACTCCGACTCCGGCTGCCCGACGTCGACGGTGACGCCGACCACTTCGTCGTATCCATACTCCTCCTGCAGCAGCGACACGCACACCGTGGTGTCGAGCCCGCCGGAGAACGCGAGTGCCACGCTTGTCATATCTCCGAGTCAGACGCTCTTCCGTATAAATTACACGGTTTCAATTTCAGAAATAAAATCGCAGCAATGCCTGTACGGACGCTGGTCGCTTGTCGGTACCTTCGATGTGACGTGGAAGTGAGATACTGGTGGGCCTAACAGGCCCGTCGTCGTCGCACGTCGCCGTCGCGCTCGGAGACGAACGACGCGAGAGGCGCGAAAACCGCCGCAGCGGCGGCTCTCGGGAAAAAGCGTACGGGCGTCCGAGAGCGGCGCGTCATTACTCAATAGCCGTCAGGCGGCGCACTAAACGTTTTCGGGATGCACCGGCCGGATCAGACCTCGAAGCCGGGGTAGTAGATCCGCGGTTCGGTCGGTGCCGGATCGGGGGGCACCGTCGCCAGCGAGGACTCGCGCGCCGCGACGGCGAGCACCATCGAATCGAGCACGTCGTCGCGGCCGACCTCGCTCCGTGGATACCGCTCCAGCGCCGCCTCGTACGCGGCGTCGCCGCCGGGAAGCGCCGCAGACAGCAGCGACCGGCGGAGGCGACGCCCGCGTTCGCTGGACTTCGAGTACGCGATCGGTTGGCCGTTCAACGAGGCGAAGCAGAGTTCCGGATGGGCCTCTCTGATCCACCCGGCGTAGCGATCTGCCGATCCGTCAACTCCCGTCGCTTCCGCCGTCTCACTGACGACGGCCGCGACGTCCCGGATCGAGTCCCGAATGTGGAACGCCTGCCGCGAGAGGCCGTGACCGACGTGCGCCCGGTGGGCGTCGCTGGCGTCGTCGTAGTCGTCGCAGTCGATCGCCGCCTCGCTGGGCGGGTAGAACACCGAGATGCCACGGCACCCGAGCCGGTCGCTGGCGTGTTCGTCACACCGCCGCCGGTCGTCGGTCGGCAGTCCGATCGGGATGTCGACGAGGATGCGCGCCGCGTCCGCGTACGTCTCGGCCAGTTCGTCGAATCGGTCGTGCGCTGCGACGCGCACGTCGTCGCCGTCGGGGACGGTCGCGATCCAGCCCGCAGAACAGGCGTCCGCGCCGACGACGAGCGGAGAGTCGGGCATCACGTCCCGATACCGACGCCGACGGCCTAAAACGCCCGGCCGAGAGGCGTCGTGTCCGGAGTGCCACGTCACATAGAAGACTGCCGTCTGGCCAATCAGGGCGATCCGCGATTGCTCATCGAGCAACGCGGCACGCACCGTCCCGGGGACGGAGAGCGGGTCACGGCTATCCGAACACCGGCGCGGCGCGAGTCGCCGCGAGGACGACAGCGGCCGCGAGCGAGGCGACCGGCGGGATCGAGAGGTTGTCGTCGACGACGTAGCCCGCGAGCACGGGCTTGAAGCCGTCCGCCACGGTCGCGCCCAGCGCAGCCGCCACCGCGGCAACGCCGCCGGCGACGACGCCCGCAGCGGGGACGAGAAACGGCAGCGACACGAGCAGGCAGACCGCGAACATCGCTCCGAGCGTCCGCAGCCGTTTCGACTCGCCGGCCTCGCGGGTCGTCCCGAGCAGCCCGGAAATCGGATCGCCGATTGTCAGCATCAGGGCTGCCGGGACGGCGACGTGCGGCGCGAAGACGAGGACGACCGCCGTCAGGCTGAACAGGTACAGCGCGTAGCCCGCGACGTTCGTCTCCTCGTACGGGCGGGTGAGTCGGTCGTAGATCGCCCAGTCGAGTCCGACGTACAGCCGCACGAACTCCAAGAGAGCGGTGACGCCGGAGACGAACAGCATCACGAGGCCGAACTGCGCCCACGTCACGAACTCGAGCACGAAGAGCAGCGGCAGGCCGGTCCCACTCGCGTGGACGAGTCGCCGCTGGAGTTCGCTCTTCGAGACGCGGGCGAGGACCATCTACGCGTCCGTGCCGGACTCGACGAGGTCGTACCGATCGACGAGGTCGTCGAACGGCTGCCCGCCGCGTTCGACCGCGCGCAGTTCCGCAACGAGGTCGTCGACGGGCACGCGGACCTGGCGGGCAGTGTCGCGCTCGCGGATGGTTACGGTGTCGGGGCCGTCGCCCTCGAGTCCGTCGCGGTCGACGGTGACGCAGAACGGCGTCCCGACTTCGTCCTGTCGCCGGTATCGTCGCCCGATGCTACCGGAGTCGTCGTAGACCACGCTGAATCCCGACTCGCGGAGGTCGTCGACGAGGCCCTCGGCGCGCTCGACGAGTCGCTCGACGTTCGAGACCAGCGGGAAGACGCCGACGTCGGTCGGCGCGACGTCGGGTGACAGCGAGAGGTACGTCCGCGTCTCGTCGCCGACGTCGTCCTCCTCGTAGGCGTGCGCTAAGAGCGTGTACACGGTCCGATCGACGCCGAACGACGGCTCGATCACGTGCGGCGTGATGTGCTCTCCGGACACGGTCTGCGTTTCGACCCGGAAGTTCGCTACGTCGACGTCGACCTCGTGGGTCTCGCCGTCGACCTCAACGGTCACGGTCTTGCCCTCGAACGCGTCGGGATCGCGCTCGGCGAGGGCTTCGAGCGCCGATTTCACGTCGCCCGCCGCCCCGCCGAACTCCGGGCCGAGGACGCTCATATCCGGCTCGACGACGGCCGTTTCGACCGTCTTCGGTTCGTCGAACTGCCGGAAGATGGTGAACTCGTCGTCGCTGTACTCGCTGTGTTTCGAGAGGTCGTAGTCCCCCCGGTAGGCGAAGCCGGCGATCTCGATCCAGTCGCCGTCGACCTCGCTCTCGGCGTCCCAGCAGTCTGCGGCGTAGTGGGCCCGCTCGCCGGCCAGGTGCTGCCGGAAGCGGAAGCGGTCCATATCGACGCCGATCCGCTCGTACCACTCCTGGGCGATACCGAGGAAGTACCCGATCCACGCGTCGCCGATGATGCCCTCCTCGACGGCCGCGCCGACCGTCGTCTCGACGTAGTCGCCGTCGTCGGCCTCCTGCTCGGCCGCGGGGTACAGCGTCACCGCGACGTCTGCGACCGATTCGAGGGCCGGTTCGTCGCGCTCGGGGTCGACGAACTGCTCTAATTCGGCCTGGGTGAACTCCCGCGTGCGGACGATGCTCTTGCGCGGCGAGATCTCGTTGCGGTAAGCCCGACCGATCTGCGTCGCCCCGAACGGGAGGCTATTGCGGGCGTACTCCTTGATCCGCGGGAACTCCACGAAGATGCCCTGGGCGGTCTCCGGGCGGAGATAGCCCGGCGTCGAGGACCCCGGACCGATGTTCGTCTCGAACATCAGATTGAAATCGTCGACGGATTCGCCCGCGAGATGCGCCCCACAGGTCGGGCACTGCAGCTCGTGGTCGGCGATCAGGGCTTCGACCTCGGGTATGGGGAGCGTTTCGGCCTCCTCGATGGCTGTCGCGTCCTCGATCAGGTGATCGGCCCGGTGGGACTCGCCGCACTCGGGGCACTCGACGAGCATATCGTCGAAGCCGTCGAGGTGGCCCGAAGCCTCGAAGACGGGCTCGGGCATAATCGTCGGGGCCTCGATCTCGAAGTTCCCCTCCTGGACGGTGAATCGATCGCGCCAGGCGTCCTCGACGTTCGACTTCAGCGACGCGCCCTGCGGCCCGAACGTGTAGAAGCCGGCGGCCCCGCCGTACGCGCCGCTCGCGCCGAAGAAGTAGCCGCGGCGCTTTGCGAGTTCGGCGAGGCGCTCCCCTTCCGTCTCCATACTCATTACAGCGCCTCCAGCAGGTCGCTGTCGCGGACGATACCGATCAGCTGATCACCGGAGACGAGCGGGACCTGCTCGATGTCCTCGGTGATCAGCGCCTGCGCGACTTCGATAACGGGCTTGCTCTTCGGGACGGTCACGAGGTCGTCGGACATGAACGTCGAGACCGGTTCGGCCGGGATTTCGACGTTCCGAGTGGGGATGTAACGCTTGCCGACGGCTTTGATTCCCTCCCACATCCACTCGTCGTCCTGGCCGGCCACGGAGTCGCCGGTGTCGTCTTCGCCCTCGACGACGCGGGCGACCTCGATAATATCGACCTCGGTGAGGATGCCGTCCATCGAGCCCTCGTCGTCGAGACAGACGGCGTAAGGGACGTTCGCGTAGTAGAGTTCGCGCTCGGCTACCGGCAGCGGCGTCTGCTCGTACGTCGTGTTCACGTCGTGGGTCGCGATCTCGCCGGCGGTGGCGTCGAGTTCGACCTCGCCGCGAGCGATCGCGTGGATGACATCGGTGACCGTGATAATACCCTCGAGCACGCCGTCGACGACGGGGACCCGGCGCGTCCCGGCGTCGATCATCAGCCGCGCCGCGTCCACGACGGATTCGTCGGCCGTGACGGTCGGGACTTCGCGCATCAGCACCGCGAGTTGGTCCTCGTCGGGTCGCTCGATGAGTTCCTCGCGGGAGACGAGCCCACGGTATTCCTCGCCCTCGTCGGTCTGCTTGACGACTGGGACCGAAGAGAAACCGCGCTCCTGGAGGTACTCCAACACGTCGTCGCGGGTCCCCGGAAGCTCAACGACTACCACGTCTTCGCGGGGAGTCATCGCGTCGGCAACGTTCATACGGCGCTTTACTGCGCCACACCTCTTGTACTCTTTGAAGCCCCGTTTGCCCCGCGCGCCCCCGTCCGTGCGGGTCCGATCGCGATCACCGGGCCGAGACTGCCAGACGGGTCGTCGGTATTCCCCGAACGGTGACGCGTAGGTTGACACGACAACCCATAACACACTCTACGGGTCGATGAATACTGTTCAAATCAGTGCAAAGCAGGTCATACGTCGAGTATTCACCCAGATAGATTGGTATCTACGGTGTTTGATCCGGTGAAACACACATATTCGTGTGGTATGATCGGGTTCGATCCGACGGTTTTATATAGGACTGAGACACAGTGACAAACATGACGCCGAATGCGACGGCAGCGTCCGACGCGTCGCGCGCCGAGGTGATGGCCTCGGTAGACTCCACTGCTGCCCAGTCGGAGTTCATTATCGCGGACATCACCCGAGACGACGCGTGGCTTTCGATGCGAGTATCCGACGCGCCGTCGCTCGACGAGTGGGTTTAGGCGGGCACGATCGTTCGTCGCCACTTCGAGGTGCGGCTTTTTTCGCAACGAGTATCGACGTGACTCTCAGTGAGCGTCCCCAACGCTGATTTTCGTCGATACTGACGTCCGAGGTGTGGACCGGAATCTCGCTTTTGGGTTACTCGCTGGCGCGGTCGTCGGCTTGGCCGTCCACGAGTTTCTCGTCACCGACTGGTTCGTCGCACTCGGGACCGCAGCAGTCTACGCCGGCGCGACGTATCTGTATCTCGCGTTCGACAGTTCCCTGCTTGAGGAGCAGTTCCGGTTCGAAGACCGGACCGACCGGGTCGGTCACGCGGTCGGCGTGTTCGGCGTGAGCGTGAGTCCGCTCGCCTTCGCGCAGCACTACGGCGGCGAGGGGGCGACAATCGTCTTCGTCACGTGGTTCACGGGTGTGGTCGCGTTCTTTCTGCTCGCGTCTGCGACGAGCAGACATCGGTAGTTACCGTTCGTCAGTGGACGCTGTGGCGTGGCGGGTGCCCCGGCGAGTGTGGACACCGTAGATTTTTGTCCGCCTCTCACCAGGGGATGGGTATGCACTACCGCGAGGTCGAGTCGACCCGGGAGTTCCTGCTTCGACTCGAAACGGGGGGCGACTGGCGCACCGAGATCGAGGAGTTCGCCGACCTCGAAGGCATCGACGCGGCGTGGTTTCAGGCGATGGGGGCCGTCCAGGACGCCGAGGTGTGGTTCTACGATCAGGAGGACCAGGAGTACCAGTCGGTGACGTTCGACGAGCCCTTAGAGGTCGCCGCCTGCGTCGGGAACGTCGCTGATCTCGACGGCGAGCGCTTCGCCCATACCCACGCCGTGCTCTCGCGGCGGAGCGGGCAGGCGCTCGCCGGGCACCTCAATGCCGCGACGGTCTTCGCGGGCGAGGTCCACCTCCGCGCGTTCGACGAACCGCTCGAACGGGCCCACCACGAGCCGACCGACCTGGACCTCTGGTTGTAATGCGCGGCGACGACGAACGGTACTTCGAGGAGATCGAATCCCGTCTCGATCAGGCCTTCGAGCGAGCAGAGCGCGCGAAGGCGCAGGGATACGACCCCGAACCCACAGTCGAGATCCCGGTCGCGAAAGACATGGCCGACCGGGTGGAGAACATCCTCGGGATCGACGGCGTCGCCGAACGCGTTCGGGAGTTGGAGGGCGAGATGTCCCGCGAGGAGGCCGCGCTGGAACTCGTCACCGACTTCGTCGACGGCACCGTCGGGGACTACGAGGGCCGCGCCGGGAAGATCGAGGGAGCGGTTCGGACCGCCGTGGCGCTGCTCACCGAGGGCGTCGTCGCCGCGCCGATCGAGGGCATCGACCGCGTCGAGATCCTGGAAAACGACGACGGCACCGAGTTCGTGAACGTTTACTACGCGGGCCCGATCCGCTCTGCGGGCGGGACCGCCCAGGCCCTCTCGGTCCTCGTGGCCGACTACGCCAGGTCGCTGCTCGACATCGAGGAGTACAGGGCGCGATCCGACGAGGTCGAGCGCTACGCCGAGGAGATTGGGCTCTACGACAAAGAGACCGGGCTCCAGTACTCGCCGAAGGACAAGGAGACGAAGTTCATCGCCGAACACATGCCGATCATGCTGGACGGCGAGGCCACCGGCGACGAGGAGGTCTCGGGCTTTCGGGACCTCGAACGGGTCGAAACCAACGCCGCCCGCGGTGGGATGTGTCTCGTCCTCGCAGAGGGGATCGCGCTCAAGGCCCCGAAGATCCAGCGCTACACCGGCGACTTGGACGAAGTCGACTGGCCGTGGCTCCAGGACCTCATCGACGGGACGATCGGAACGGACGCAGCGGGCGCAGACGAAGAAGCCACCGACGAACAGGCCGACGACGACTCAGGAGCGGAATCCGAAGGCGGCGATCCGGCGGGCGACGAATCGGGTCCCGGCGCGACCGACCCCGATGGACCGACCGGCCCCCCGCGGCCGGCGCCGTCGACGAAGTATCTCCGGGACCTGATCGCCGGCCGCCCGGTCTTCGGACACCCGAGCGCCGACGGTGGCTTTCGCCTCCGCTACGGCCGCGCCCGCAACCACGGCTTCGCGACCGCGGGGGTCCACCCCGCGACGATGCACCTCGTCGACGACTTCCTCGCGACCGGCACGCAGATAAAGACCGAGCGGCCGGGGAAGGCCGCCGGCGTCATCCCGGTCGACTCAATCGAGGGACCGACCGTGAGACTGGCGAACGGCGACGTGCGCCAGATCGACGACCCCGAGGAGGCGCTGGAAGTCCGGAACGGCGTCGAGAAGATCATCGACCTGGGCGAGTACCTCGTCAACTACGGCGAGTTCGTCGAGAACAACCACTCGCTCGCGCCGGCCTCGTACGTCTACGAGTGGTGGGTCCAGGAGTTCGAGGCCGCCGGCGGGCCGGTCCAGGCGCTCGCGGACGATCCGAGCGTGGATCTGGCCCACCCGACGCCCAAGGAGGCGACCGAGTGGGCGAGCGCCTACGACTGTCCGCTCCACCCGGACTACACGTACCTCTGGCACGACATCTCGATCAGTGAGTTCGAGGACCTCGCCGACGCTATCGAGGACGGCCGGATCGTCGCCGCGGAGGCCGACGGTGGCCTCGTTGACGCTGACGCGCCGCCGCATGGCGATGGCACCCGAGACGGCACGCACAGTGCGACGAGCGGCAGCGACGCCCTAGTCGTCACTCACACCGATGCGGTCGCGAGCACGGTGGAGCGCCTCCTCGTCGAACACACCCAGGGCGAGGAGACAATCGAGATTCCGGAGTGGCGACTCCTGGTTCGGTCGCTCGGCTTCCGGATGAGCGACGGGGAGATCGAGCGCACCTGGACCGAGAGCGACCTTTCGAGGCGCGCCCGCGAGTGGGACGACGGCGAGAACGCGCTCGAGGCCGTCAACGAGGTCGCACCCTTCACGATCCGAGAGCGTGCGCCGACTCGCATCGGCAACCGGATGGGCCGCCCGGAGAAGTCCGAGTCACGAGACCTCTCACCGGCCGTCCACACGCTCTTTCCGATCGGCGAGGCCGGCGGGAGCCAGCGCGACGTCGGGGAGGCGGCACGGGCCCGAGACGACGAGGGCCGCAGAGGCGTCGTCGACGTTCGCGTGGGCGACCGACGCTGTCCCGAGTGCGACACCCACACGTATCGAACGCGCTGTCCCGACTGTGAGGCCCACACCGAACCGCACTACGAGTGCGAGGAGTGCGGCCAGGTGATCGAACCCGACGACTCCGGCCGCGTCTACTGCGACCGCTGTGAGCGGGACGTCGAGAGCCCCGAGTGGTTCTCGATCGACGTCGGCGAGGAGTACCGCGAGGCGCTCGAACGCGTGGGCGAACGCGAGTCGGCGTACGACATTATGAAAGGCGTTCAGGGGCTCACCTCGTCGGACAAGACGCCCGAACCGATGGGGAAGGGCGTGCTCCGGGCGAAGAACGGCGTCACCTCGTTCAAAGACGGCACAGTCCGCTACGATATGACGGACCTCCCGGTCACCGCGGTTCGCCCCGCGGAACTCGACGTGACCGCCGAGGACTTCCGCGACTTGGGGTACGACACAGACATCGACGGCGAGCCGCTGGAGTTCGACGACCAGCTCGTCGAATTGAAAGTACAGGATATCGTCCTCTCGGACGGCGCGGCCGAGCATATGCTCAAGACCGCGGACTTCGTCGACGACCTGCTCGAACAGTTCTACGGCTTGCCCCCCTTCTATGAGGTCGAAAAACGCGAGGACCTGGTCGGCGAACTCGTCTTCGGGATGGCCCCGCACACGTCAGCGGCGGTGGTCGGCCGGGTGGTCGGCTTCACCTCCGCGGCCGTCGGCTACGCGCATCCGTACTTTCACGCCGCGAAGCGACGGAACTGCTTCCACCCGGAGACGAAGGTCTGGTACTGCGACGAGGAGGACAAGTGGCACCACGAGCCGATTCGCGATCTCGTCGAGCCGCGACTCGACGACCCCGACGAGGACGACTTCGGCACGCTCGTCCAGGAACTCGACGGCGACGTGTACGTCCCGTCGATAACCGAGGACGGCGAGGAGGTCCCGAAACCGATCGAGGCGGTCTCGAAACACGTCGCGCCGGAGCATCTCGTACGCGTGGAGACGCGGAGCGGGCGGGAGATCACAGTTACTCCCGATCATCGACTCTGTCGGAGGGACGGCGGCGTAGAGAAGATTGAGGTGACGGAGTTGGCTCCGGGCGACTGCCTCGCAGTCCCGGGAGATCCACCAATCGACGACGTCGCGGCCGCTGATACGGCAGAGCCGGCATATGCCGACGGCGGACGTGAGACGGACGCCATCGCGACGATCGAGTACGTCGAAAGCGACGTCGATCACACGTACTGTCTGACTGTCCAAGATACGCACACAGTATTGTCAAATTCTATATATTCAGGTCAATGCGACGGCGACGAAGACTGCGTGATGCTTCTTATGGATGGCCTGCTGAACTTCTCGAAGTCCTATCTCCCCGACAAGCGCGGTGGAAGCGTCTCAGAGGGCGCTCGGCTCGTCGCGGTCGCTCCCGATGGAGAGGTCCACTTCACCACGTTCGACGAGTTCTGGAATGAACTCGATAGTCCCGTCGAACACGACGGGAAGTTCCGGAAGAAGACCTGCGTTTCCGAGGGGTGGCAAACGTACGCCTTCGACAAGAACCACGAGGCGTCGCTAAAGCCCATTCAAAAAGCGATTCGGTACCGAGCCGACTCCGACGAGTCGCTTGTCCGAGTCGAGACACAGTTCGGCCGTTCGCTCGACCTCACCGAGCATCATAGCCTCTTCCGTTACGATGACGGGATCGAAGAGGTAGCGGGAGCCGACCTCGAACCCGGTGATCTCGTTCTTGCACCGCAGACGTTCGGGATTGAGCCGACGGAGACCACGATCGACGCGCTCGACGCCGTTGAAGACCCGTACGTCTTCCTCGACGACTCGATCGAGGAGTTCCTGACCGACGTGTGGGACGACGCGGAGCGAGGGGACTCGACCCGCGTCGCGTTCGACGGGGGACTCTTATGTCGGTTGTCGAAGCGGAAACTGTCCAAAGAAACGCTTGATTCGATCGATAAGGCGTCCGGATCGAATGTTCCGGAGGACGTCGAAGTCGGTCTGAAGGGATCATCTGACGGAATCGGACGATTCATCGATGTCGATGAGGACTTCGCCTGGCTCCTCGGCATGTTCGTCGCCGAGGGATCGCTGTCCGGAGTCAGACCGACGATTCATATCAGCGAGAAGACCCTCGTCGATCGAGTTGTCGGCGCAAGCAAATCCGCCCTCGGCGCGACGCCGAGCGTTCGGTGGTCGAACAAAGCCTACGAGGTTGCGTTTCCTGCGGTGTTCCGCGAAGTTCTCTACGATATCGGATTCGAAGACGCCGACTCGTCCGATTCGAGCGAGAAGGTGGTCCCGGACTGTATCCTCCGTGCGGCGGACGACGTTGCGCTCGCGTTCCTGCGAGGGTTCATCGCCGGAGACGGAAGCGAGACGGCGGACGGGAATGTGACAACAGTCGCGTGTTACACGACGAGTGAAGACGTCAAGGACGGACTCGTCTTCCTCCTCCATCGATTCGGGGTCGTCGCAAACGTCTCACACAGGGAACGCGAGGAGTCCCGACAGCCCATCTATACAGTCTCCGTTTCTGGTGGTGCGTCCGACAACCAACTCCACCGCATCTTCGACGGCGACGAGCCGTATCAACCCAAGAGTCTCGTTGTCTCGATTCCGGAGGCGCTGTTCGAGATTCGGGAGATGGACATCGAGGGCATCAAGCAACTGATCCCGAAGTATCTGAAGCGTCGAGAAAACGTCCCTCTCGAAAAACTACGAGAAATAGTGGCGGCGATCGAGGACCGCGATCTCCCTGAAAGCGCACGTTCGAAGCTCGATTCGATCCGTCCGCTAGTGGATGGAGACCTCTCGTACCTCAGGGTGAAAAACGTCGATCGAATCGACTACGACGGATATCTCTACGACCTACAGGTCGGAGGGGATCCGGTCTTCACCGCCAACTGGCTCTATGCACACAACTCGATGGATGCGCCGCTGGTGATGTCCTCGCGGATCGATCCGAACGAAATCGACGACGAGGCGCACAATATGGACATCGTCCGGCGGTACCCCCTCGAGTTCTACGAGGCGACCCGCGAGATGGCCGACCCCGGCGCGGTCGAAGACATCATCCAGTTGGGCGAGGACACCCTCGGCACCGACGACGAGTACCGCGGCTTCGATCACACCCACGACACCACGGACATCGCGCTGGGGCCCGACCTCTCGGCGTACAAGACGCTCGGATCGATGATGGACAAGATGGACGCCCAGCTCGAACTCTCCCGCAAACTGCGCGCAGTCGACGAGACTGACGTCGCCGAGCGCGTCATCGAGTATCACTTCCTCCCCGATCTGATCGGGAACCTCCGGGCGTTCTCCAGACAGGAGACCAGGTGTCTCGACTGCGGCGAAAAGTATCGCCGGATGCCGCTGACGGGCGAGTGTCGGGAGTGTGGCGGGCGCGTGAACCTGACGGTCCACGAGGGGTCGGTGAACAAGTATATGGACACCGCCATCCACGTCGCCGAGGAGTTCGGCTGTCGGGAGTACACCAAGCAACGACTCGAAGTCTTAGAGCAGAGTCTCGAATCGGTGTTCGAGAATGACAAGAACAAGCAGTCCGGCTTTGCGGACTTTATGTAGAATCAGGCGTTCGTCCTCCACAGGCGGCACTTTGTGGCCATAGTGCCGTTGATCCACCACCGAAGGCGCCCGCTCTGCGTGTGCAACGTTCGGGATGCGGCATCGAGAGCGACCCACGGCAAGTCACGCGCTGTCAGCACCCCAATTATATCATCTGACAGAAATCTGGACTTCGTGATACTCCCGTTTGGAGGCCTCAGACGCCGTCCCACCCGGGCCGAGTCAAAGTATATGTTATCAGCCCATAAATAGGCGCGCTATGTCCGGGGATAAAAAGAAGGAGCGGTCCGGTGGGTCGAGTCGGCGGCGCGTCCTTGGCGCCTTCGCCGCAGGCGTGTTGGCCGGTGGGGGCGCGGCGACAGCGTGGTTCCAGACACGCCCGGACGAGCAACCGATCGACCCGGGACCGACACCTGAGCCGACGCCAGCGCCCACTCCCACCGACGCGCCGGAGCCGACAGCCCCGACCATCGTGCGGCGGTACGCGCCAGACCTGTACTTCGGCCGGCTCGAAGAGTGGTACCCGACCGACCCCACTGAGTTACTCGGCGCCGGCGATAGCGTTCTGGATGGTTTCGACGCGCTCGATAACTACGCCGCGGCCTTCACCGACCCCAGGTCGCCGCCGTGGCCGACGGTGTTTTACAACGTGGTCGAGGACGCCGGGAGTCCGGGTATCGACGCCATCCAGTACTGGATGTACTCGGCGTTCGATCAGTTCACGGTGAACTTCCACTGGCACGACTGGGAACTGCTCCAGGTGTTCGTCGACCGTGAGACGGGAGCGCCCCTGCTGCTGTCGGCGAGCGCTCACTCCCGGACGGTGCCCAACAACGAATATGCCAACCCGCCTACCCCGGAGGAGCGTCGGCCCGGGGTCCTGTCGGAGGTCGGCTCTCACTCCAGTGCCAGCGAGACAAACGCCGTCGTCCCGACGTTCGAACGGGTCCCGTCCAGTGACTGGGGTTCCGACATCACAAACGATGCCGTCAGTATCTCGACGCGGGTCCGTGCCCCATTCGCCTACGGCCTGCCACGCGACGAGGGGGCACGGCTGCCGTTCGTACTGCCGGAACTCGACGGCCAGCCGCTGGACGAACATCCAGACCTGTCGGTCGACCGCGGGGATTTCATCGACGAGCGAGTCACCGTCAGTTCGTGGAACGGCCTCCCGCGGCCACCCGCGGACATCCCAACTCGGGAGTCGGGGCTCGTGCTGACCAGCTCCGAGAGCCAGACCGACGGCGACGTCGCGTACGCGCTCAAACCGATGGCGCGGGTCCGTGCGGCCATCGGCGACTTCGTGGGTCCACAGTTGAGCTTCGAGTTCGCCGTGCCGGGCTTTGCCGAGGACCGACTCGCTAGCCACATCACGTCGGTCGGCACCCCGTGGGAGCAGCCACGCTTTACCGACCCACTGACCGATGTGACCGACCCGGACCACCGCCGCAGTATCGCCGGCGAGGTGTCCGGTGGGCTCACCAATCGTGTCGTCGGCAGAGTGCGACAGCTCCGGGCGGGCGCCGAAGGAACCGTGCCGCAGGTGAGCGACGACGCCCGGTCGGCCCTGGCAGACCAGATTCCCGTCTCGCTGTTCGGGGTGCCGGTCGAGGCCGCCGTCAGGTTGGCCAGTCCGGACCCGGTCGCGACAGTCACCCGCGGCGGCGTCTTCGGCCTGCTGCGCGTCGAGCAGGGCGACCACCTGCTGGTGGTCAACGGCCCTGGCTACGCGCCGGTCGCCGAGCGGTTCGACCACGATGGCGGACTGGTCCGTGCCGGCGCTGGCGGGGAACTCACCGTCGTCGCCAGCGAGGACGCCGCGACGATTCGGGGCGACGGCCGCGCCGCGAACGGTGTCGAGCGCGTGCGAGTCATCGAGGACTACGCCGGCACGGTGTACGACGGTCGCCCGGTCGAGCCGGACCGGTACAAGATTCCGGTCCACCGCGCGGGGACCTACACGGTTGTGGTGGTCGACGGGAACGGGCGGCGTGGCGCCTACCGCGTCACTCCTGCCGACTTCGGTGATGCCGACGACACCATCAGAGAAGTCGTCACAGCGGGCAAGGCGTCGCTGGCCCGCTCACTGGCGGCGTTTCTGAGAGACCTGCGCGACCTCGCGGGAAGCCTTGCAGAACAAGATGGGGCGAGGGGACAGGTGATCGAACTGCTATCGAGTGCGCTGACGGCCGTCGAGGACGCGGTCGCCGCTACCGAGGAGGGTGCGGCCGTGCGGGCGGACGACCGACTCCGTGCGGCCGTCGATGCCCTCCAGCGCGCCCAGGAAACCCTCCAGAGTGACAACCAGGACGGCTACACCGACAGTTCAGTGGCCGCGCTCGACCCCCGTATCGGTCGCGCCATCGAAGACGCCCAGGTGGCTATCGAGACGCCGATCGGCTAACTGCGCTCAGCCGAGACGTGTTCGCCCGCGAGTCCGATTCTGAAGTCGCCCTTCCACCCGCAACGCAAAAGCGACGGATCACAGCCGCCGTGCATCGGTAGCGACAGCGTTTGTAGAGCGATATACCGCGCCAGCGGGGATCAAGATTCGAGAAGGAGACAGAGAGTAGACGGTCGTCAGAACACCCGCTCGGAGGCGAGTTCCGCGCCTTCGACGAGCGACTCGAGTTTCTTCCAGGCGATCTCCGGGTGTACCGCACCGAACCCGGCGAAGGTCCCGAGGCCGCAGTCCGCGCCGGCGACGATTCGCGTCGGGTCACCGATCGCGTCGACGAAGCGCTCGATGCGGTCGGCGATGACGGCCGGTGGTTCGACGTAGTTGACGGTCACGTCGATGACGCCGGGGACGAGCGTCCAGTCGTCCGGGAGTGAGTGCTCGGCCAGCAGGTGGTAGTCGTGCTGGTGGCACGGGTTCGCCTGTTCGAGGAGCAGTCCACCGACGTCGGCGTCCGTGAGGTGCGGGAGTACCTCGGCGAGCGGGATGTCGTGGTGGTGCGGCCCCTCGTAGTTCCCCCAGCAGGTGTGGATCCGGACCTGCTCGCGGGGTATCTCCTCCAGTGCGTCGTTGAGCGCGTCGATGTGGGTTTTCGCGACATCGACGAACGCCGCATCGGACCGATCCTTGAACTTCAGATGCCGGCCACCGAGGAGATCGGGGGCGTCGATCTGCAGGGTTGCACCGGTCTCGGCGATGAGTTCGTACTCCTGTCGGATCGCATCGGCGATCGCCTCGGTGAAGGCCTCGTGGCTCTCGTAGTACTCGTTGCCGAGATATGAGGCGACGGCCCCGGGCGAGGCGGCGGTCACGAACGTGTCCTCGAAGTCGGCCTCACCGGCTTCGATCGCCTGCTCGAAGTGTTCGTACTCGCTGCGAGTCTCTGCCTCGCCGTCGTATTCGATCGGTCCAGTCACGGCGGGAATCGTGGCTCCCGGTTCGGACCACTCGCTGAACGTCGGCACCTCGCGAGCGTACTCCGGGAACTCTTCGAGGTCGGCCCACTGGATCGCCGGCGACTCGCCGTCGAATCCGGAGAGACGGTCGACGACGTAGGTCACGAACGAGAGGCGATTCTGCTCACCGCTGGAGGCGATGTCGATCCCGATCTCGTCCTGGCGACGGACGACTGATTCGGTCGCCTCTCGGACCGCCTGGTCGAAGGCGTCGCTGTCGATCGATTCACCGGCCTGTCGTTGCTCGAAGAATTCCAGGAGTGATTCCGGACGGGGCAGGCTCCCGACGTGCGTCGTGAGGATTCTGTCGTTGGTGACGGTCATCTGGCGTTCACAGGCGTACCGATGGCCTCGATCGGGGTTATATTAACTATAGCACATAATATTGCCACTATATATTCTTCTTAGTTATATACGACAGAAGAACCATCCGACGGGACGAGGGCAGCGACTCCCAGTCGACCATACAGCAACGAAGTAGTCGACCGCGACAGGGGTCGATCAGAAGTAGTCGCGGGACCAGAATCAGCCCGCGTCTCGAAGACGCTGCTCGATCAGAGGCAATCGCCCGCCGACGAGCAATCGGACGAGGAGTAGGTCGCGATAGTCGTGGTATTTCACCACGCCGACACACACGGTCTCACCGGTTTACGCTGTGCGCGGTCAGGACCACCACCAGCCAGACGCTTTTCGAGAGTTCAGTGATCGCACTGGCCCGGATTTCGCTCCCGATGCCGACAAAGCCGACAACTCTCCGGGCAATACTGCGCGCGGCGCCAGTACTCGCTGCGGTGGGTCCGCTTCCTCTCTCGAAGCGTAATCCAGCCACGCAATCGGGACATCGTCGCCTACTGGCGACGTTAGTCGAATCAGTTGCTACCACGCAGCGCACGAAAGTCCGTTCTCGGGCATCAGCCTCCCGTTGTCGGCTAATCTAGCGATTCGGCAGGGCCAGGAACCCCAGTGCCGGGTCGTGGTACCGCGACCCTCGGAAGGGTTATCCCTCAGCCCGCTGTACGCTTGTATGCAATGGCACACGGTAAGGTTGACTTCTTCAACGACACAGGCGGTTACGGTTTCATCTCGACTGACGACGGCGACCTCGACGACGACGAAGACGTCTTCTTCCACATGGAAGACGTCGGCGGCGAGGATCTCACCGAGGGTACTGAAGTAGAGTTCGACATCGAGTCCTCGCCGAAGGGCCCGCGCGCAGCGAACGTCGTCCGGCAGTAACGTCGAAGCACACTCGTCGCGTCAGCGGTGACCGACGATTTGACTTTTCACACAACTACACGTCCCAGCCAAGGCTCTCTCATTTGGTGGTGCTGAAGGCGACGTCCGCCTCGCTCTGCGACAGTTACTCCAGATATCCGAGTTGGCGGAGGCGTTCCTGTGCGTCTTCGTCCATCTCCTCGACGGTGTCGTCGGAGACGTCGTCGTCGAGCGCGTCGGTCCACGCGCCGCCGACCGCCGACTCGAAGTCCGCGAGCGTCTCGCTCACTGCCTCGATCTCGGGGTCGCCCGCGCCCGCGACGTTGTCGGTTTCGTCGGGATCGGCGTCGAGTCGGTAGGCCTCGTCGTCGATCCGGTCGATCCGGACGTACTTCGCATCGGTCCGACGCGCGGCTCGCATTCGCGAATAAAACCGTGACTCCTCCGGGATCGAGATCCCGGCACTTGCCGCCTTCTCCTCCAACTGCTTGAGTTCGACGACCGGGCGGGAGTACTCGACGAACGCATACGCGCCGTCGCCGCGCTGGCCAGGATCGCGATCGGCGTCGGGCACGCCCTCGAACTCCCGGTAGGCGTCCGAGAGCAGCGACCGCGTCCGATCGAGCGCGACGGCCGCGTCGCCCCCTGCCGCGGGCGTCCCGCCGTCGACGTCGAGGGCGTCGAGCACCGTGTGATACAGGTCCACGAGTTCGACCTGGTCGTCTCGCCGATCCGCGTCGAGAGCGGGGTGTTTGACCAGCAGCGGGACGTTCACCAGCGGATCGTACAGGCAGAACTCGTGCCCGTAGAGGTCGTGTTCGCCGTGGAGTTCGCCGTGGTCGGCGCAGACGACGACCATCGTGTCGTCCCACTGCCCCTCGGCTTTCAGCCAGTCGAACAACCGCCCGAGTTGGGCGTCGATGTGTGCGATCTCGGCGTCGTAGAGGTTCCGGATGTCCGCCCACTCCGACTCGTCGATGTCCCGAGCGCCCGCGTTGTACTCCTTGGAGTTTTGACAGACCGTCGTGGAGTCGACGCCGGGGGCGAACTCGGCAGCGAACTCCTCGGGCGGATGATACGGCAGGTGGGCGTCCATCAGGTTGATGAACGCGAACGAGCGGTCGCTGTCGGCGATGAACGCCTGCGTCCGATCGATCACCGCGGGCGTCTTCGAGTCTGCGCCCTCCCCGCCGGCGAAGTACTCGTGTGCCGTGTTGCCGAGGCTCACGAGTTTGTCCGCGATCGCCCGGAGCGCCTCGTTGTCGTTCATCGTCTTCCAGGCGCGCGCGAGCGGCCCCGAGAGGAAGTCGCCGGGCATCACCTCGAAGAAGTTGTCCTGCTCGTCGAAGCCGTCGGTGAGGTGGGTGTACGGCGTAATCCACGCGTTCGAGGAGTAACACGCGGTGTCGTAGCCCGCGTTCGACAGCGTCTGCGCGAGCGTCGTCGCGCCCTCCAGATACGGGTTCTCCTGGTCTGCGCCGTGCTGAGAGGGGTACATCCCCGTGAACAGCGAGGCGTGTACCGGCAGCGTCCACGGTGCGGGCGCGACCGCGTGCTCGAAGACGGTCGCCTCGTCGGCGAACGCGTCGAGATTCGGGGTCGTCGGGCGGTCGTACCCGTAGGGGGTGAGGCGGTCCTTCCGGACCGTATCCATCACCACGAAGAGGACGTTCTCGGGCGATTCGGTGGACATATCCACCCCTCGCGGCCTGGACATCAAAGAATCACCGGTCCCGGGTCGGGAAGTCGAAGGCCCGGATTAGAACGGGGCCTGCGGACCTTCGTCGCTACTGCTCTCGTCGTCCGACGTCTCGCCGGGGAACGAAGGCGACATTCCGTCCTCGTGGCCACCGCCGCCACCACCCATACCGGTGTCGGCGTGGACGGTTTCGATCTCGGGGATCTCTTTGACCATCCGGCTCTTGATCGCCTGGATCGTCATCGGGGAGATGCCACAGCCCGAACACGCGCCGCCGAGTTGGATCGACACCTCGCCGCTCTCACGGTCGAGGTGCTGAATCGCGGCCGACCCACCGTGCATCTGGATCTGTGGGAAGTTCCGGCGCAGGAAGTTCGTGACACGCTCTTTCAGGTCGTCGTCGCCGCCTGCAGCGTCCGTACTCATAGCTATCTATTCAGTGCCGATGGGCTTAGGCCTTTGGTTCGATGCAGTTCGCGGAACGTTCGGACTGTCGAGCCGGTCCGCGCAAGAAATGAGAGATCGGTCGGTCCGCCGTGCAACTCGGTCGCCTCGTGACGACCTCAGATGACGCGGTTCTGGAGGTAGTCGAGGTGCTTCGCGTTGTAGACGATCCTGACTTCTTCCGCAGCCGGCGAACCGATGCAGGTCAGACGAACGTTCTTGTCGGAGACCTCCTCGTCGGAGAGGATCTGCTGCATATCCATATCGATCTCGCCCTCCTTGAGGATCGACGCACAGTTCGCACAGGCACCCGCGCGGCACGAGAAGGGCCAGTCGTAGCCCTGCGCCTCGGCGGCTTCGAGGATGTACTCGCCCTGGTTGACTTCAAGCGAGCCGTAGTCTTCGTCGTCGAGGCCGGCGTCGGCGGCTTTCTCGAAGAGATCGTCGTCGTCCATATCCCAGCCCTGGTCGTCCAGCACTTCGTAGTTGAGGTATTCTACGGTAGGCATCTCAGCCGATGGTTTGTATGCCACCCAATTAGACTTTGCTGTTCAGTTTTCAGCCCCGCATCGACCACGTGCAACAGTTAGAGGGTCAACGACGGCCATTTTCGACGGGTGTCGGCCGTGACGAACGGGGCCGCGACCGTCACAGCGGAACGGCGGCGAACAGGACGTACGACGCCGCGGCGGACAGACTCGGGGTGAGGATCCAGAAGAAGATCACCCGGCCCGTGGTCCCCGGATCGAACAGGTCCGTCCCGGCGAGGTCGCCGGAGGTCTCTTCGCCCATCGCGGGCACCTCGTCGGCCGTCTCGGTAGTCAGCGCGTCGACGGAGAACTCCGGGGTGTCGCCGCCGAGCGCCTCGCCGAACGTCACCGTCCGGGTCGCTCGCCCCCAGCCGAGTCCGACGATGCACATCGTCGCCGAGACCGCGAGGCTCGCCGGAATCCCGAGATACGACAGCATCGTAATCAGCGACGCCGACACCGTCTCGACGACGAGCGCCGCCAGGATCGGGAGTTCGGTGAGGTCGTTCCCGACGGTGTCGAGCGTCCGGCGCGCGATGGTGAACGCCCCCAGGCCGATCGCGCCGACCGCCAGAAAGATCCCGTTGTCTATCGACACCGCGCCGTTGCCGACGAGCGGGGCGACCGCGTTGGCCGCGTTCGACGCCCCCGCTGAGTAGGCCATATAACAGGCGATGAGCACGACCAAGACGACGCTGCCGAGTTCCCGCGGCGTCGTGTTCGGGCCGAGTCGCGGACGCGGTACGGCGTCCGCTCGATGGACCGTCAGGATCGGCCCCGGCGAGCGGTCGAGTTTCAGTGTGGCGTCGAGGTAGGGGTAGACGTACCGGCCGATCACGGCGCAGATCCAGAAGGCGATCACGGGCGCGACGATCCACCACGAGACGATCTCGAGCATCACGGCTTCGTTCAGGGTCCCGGAGGCGATGCCCAGCCCCGCGATCGCGCCGACGGCCGTCATCGACGTCGATGCGGGGACGCCGAAGGTGTTCGAGATCAGGAGTGCGAGTCCGACGAAGAAGAGGACGGCCACGCTCGCGGCCAGAGTGAACTGGCTCTGGGGGACGATCTGGCCCCCCATCGTCTCGATCACCTCGCGGCCGGCCGTCCACGCGCCGAAGAGGGCGAATCCGGTCATCAACGCGGCGGCACCCAGTTTCGAGACGAGGCCGCTCCCGACCGCGGGGCCGAACGCGACGCCGGTCGAGGAGCCGCCGATGTTGAAACCGACGAACACCGCGACGAAGAGCCCGACGAGCAGAAGCGGTTCGATCACACGCTTCGTTCAGCGGACGAAGAAAAAAACGTCACCATCGAGGGCGGCGCTCAGAGCGCCGGCGGCGGCTCAGTGCGTCGCGGCCGCGATTGCCTGTTCGAGGTCCGCGATGATGTCGTCGACGTCTTCGATGCCGACTGAGAGGCGGACCATATCGGGGGTGACGCCCGCGGCGGCCTGTTCGTCCTCGGTCAACTGCTGGTGCGTCGTCGACGCCGGGTGGATCACGAGCGTCTTCGCGTCGCCGACGTTCGCGAGCAGCGAGGCGAGTTCGACGTTGTTGACGGTGTCGCGGGCGGCCTCGTAGCCGGCCTCGAGCCCGAAGGTGATCATCCCGCCGTAGCCTCCGTCCAGATACTCGGCGGCCTGCTCGTGGGTCTCGTGGCTCTCCAGGCCGGGGTAGTTGACCCAGGAGACCGCTTCGTGGTCCGCGAGGAACTCCGCGACGGCCATCGCGTTCTCGCAGTGACGATCCATCCGCATCGGCAGCGATTCGAGTTTTTCGAGCGTGTTCCACGCGTCGAACGGCGACTGAGCGTTGCCGAGATCCCGCAGGCCGCGCGCGATGGCGGCGTAGGTGAACGCCGCATCGCCGAAGCGCTCGGCGAAGTTGACGCCGTGATAGGCCGGGTTGGCGGCCCCGATCTCGGGGTACTTCTCGGCGTTGTCGGCCCACGGGAACGACCCGCCGTCGACGAGGATCCCGCCGATCGTCGTCCCCGCGCCGTGGATCCACTTCGTGGTCGAGTCCCACACGAGGTCCGCGCCGTGTTCGATCGGCCGGCAGAGGTACGGCGTCGCGAACGTGTTGTCGACGAACAGCGGGACGTCGTGGTCGTGGGCAATCTCGGCGACCCGCTCGATGTCGGGCGTCACGAGCGCCGGGTTCCCGATCGTCTCCAGGTGGACGTAGGCGGTGTCCTCGTCGATGGCCTCCTCGTAGGCCGCATAATCGAGCGTGTCGACGAACTTCGTCGTGATTCCGCGACGCTCGACGGTGTGAGTGAAGTAGGTGTAGGTGCCGCCGTACAGCGACGACGCCGTGACGATGTTGTCGCCGGCGGACGCGAGGAGGAACGTCGCGAGGTCAAGCGCGGCCATCCCGGATGACGTCGCCGCAGCGCCGATCCCGCCTTCGAGCGAGGCCAGGCGCTCCTGTAGCGTCGCGACCGTGGGGTTCATCAGCCGGCTGTAGATGAACCCCTCTTTCTCCAGCGCGAACTGCCCCGCGGCGTCTTCGGCGTCGTCGAAGACGTACGAGGTGGTCTGATAGATCGGCTGTGCCCGCGCGCCGGTGGCCGGATCGGGCTCCTGTCCCGCGTGGAGGCTCCGCGACCCGAACCCGAGTGGCTTCTCGCTGTCGTCGTCTGCCATACCGCGGTCTTCTCGGAGGGATGTCCTAACCGACGTGACGTGTGCAATTTCCGCCGCTATCTGCGACACAGTCCGCCGATCAGCACCGCGCACTGCTCGGGTCGACTGTCGACCGAATCGCCACTGCTCAGGCAGGCCGCCCGCCGATCGATGCGCCCGCGAGGAGGACAGCCACCGCCACGGCCCCGATCCCGAGCGCACTCGCGGGTGGGTGGCTGCCGACGGCGACCAGCACGACCGCGGCGACGAGTGCGATGCCGCCGATCGAGACGGCGATCGAACGGCCCCGGTCAACGAGCACGGCGACGCCCGCGAGGAGGAGTGCGACGCCGACGATCCCGACGACAGGGCCGGGGCCGCCACGGGCGAGCAGTTCGACACCGGGCGCGCCGGTGGTCGGCGCGAGCAGGCCGGCCCACGCGAGGACACCGCCGGCGACGGCGACGAGGAGGCCGACGAGCCGCGCGACGAATGCGGGAGGAGTCATAGCTACGGAGTCGGCGCGGATCGAAAAGTGCGTTCGGGTTCGGCGCTCACTGGCTGAACAGCGAGGCGTGGACGGGCGCGAAGTCGCCGCCGGTCTCCGTATCGCCGGCGTCGGTGTCGTGGACGGCGCGCCCCTCGATGCCGGCGTCGAGGAAGTCTCGAAGCGGCGGGCCGACCTTCTCCGGTTCGACGAGGAAGGCGTCGTGGCCGTGATCCGACTCGATGACGTGGTGTGCGACCGGCGTGTCGTTCTCGCGGAACGCGTCGGCGACGGCTTCGGACTGCTCGGTCGTGAAGTGCCAGTCGCCGGTGAACGAGAGCAACAGCGCCTCGCCCTCGAAGGCGGCGAGCGCGCGGGCGTCGTCCTCGTAGCCCTCCGCGAGGTCGTAATCGTCCATCGCGCGGGTGAGATACAGATACGAGTTGGGATCGAAGCGATCGACGAACTTCTCGGCTTGGTAATCGAGGTACGACTCCACGTCGCGGTACGGGAAGTACGCGGCCGCTGGATCCGACGGGAAGGAGTCCCGGCGGGCGTCGCGGCCGGCGGCGCGTCGGCCGAATTTGCCCTCCATCGAGGACTTCGAGAGGTACATCACGTGGCCGATCTGTCTCGCGAGCGCGAGGCCGTCCGTCGGCGTCGCCGCCGTGTCGTAGTACTCGCCGCCGCTCCAGTCCGGATCGGTCGTGATCGCGCGCCGGGCGATGGCGTCGAGCGCGAGACACTGCGCGTCCAGTCGCGCGGCGGCCGCCACGGAGACGACGTAGCGGGCGTCGTCGGGGTAACGCTTCGCCCAGTCGAGGACGTTCATGCCGCCGACGCTCCCGCCGACGACCGCGTGCAGCCGTCCGACGCCGAGTTCGTCGAGAAGCAGGCGCTGCGCACGCGTCCAGTCGGCGACGGTCACGGGCGGGAAGTCGGTGCCGTACACCTCGCCCGTCGGATCCTCGGAGGCCGGCCCCGTCGTGCCGTAGCACGACCCCGGGACGTTCGCGCAGACGACGTAGTAGTCGTTGGTGTCGATCGCCTTCCCGGGACCGACGATGTCGTTCCACCACGCGCGGGCCTGTCCGGTGGTCTCAGACCCATAGCCCGCGACGTTCTGGCTCCCGGTGAGCGCGTGACAGACGAGTACGGCATTGTCGCCGTCGAACTCGCCGTACGACTCGTAGGCGACCTCGAGGGCCTCGATCTCGTCGCCGGACGCGAAGTCGAACCGTCCGAGTTCGACGGTTCCGCTGTCGGTTTTCATTCGTTCTCCCCCGAGTTCGCACTCCCGCCCGAAACGCTTTGGGTCGCCGATCGGATCGCGCGGTCGAGGTCTGCGACGACGTCGGCCGCGTCCTCGATCCCCACCGAGAGGCGGAGCATCTCGGGACTGAGGCCCGCGGCGCGCTGTTCGGCCTCGCTCAACTGGGCGTGTGTCGTCGACGCGGGGTGGATCACGAGCGTCTTCGCGTCACCGATGTTCGCGAGGAAGGAGGCGAGTTCGGTCTCCTCGCAGGTCCGCTTGGCCGCCTCGAAACCGGCGTCGAGGCCGAACGTGACCATCCCGCCGTACGTCGGCGAATCGCGCTCTCCGGGGCTCGCTCCGGTCTCGTCCGAACCGAGATACCGCGTCGCGTTCTCGTGAGTCGGATGCGATTCGAATCCGGGATACGAGACCCACGCGACGTCCTCGTGATCGCGGAGGAACTCGGCGACCGTGCGGGCGTTCTCGCAGTGCCGCTGCATTCGGAGCGGAAGCGTCTCCAGCCCCTGGAGCGTCTGCCAGGCGTCGAACGGCGACTGCTGATTGCCGAGCGTCCGGAGCGCGCGCTGACGGACCGCGTTGGCGAAGGCCGCCGCGCCGTACCGCTCGACGAAGTCGATCCCGAACGCGGGGTTCTCGCCGGAGAGTTCGTCGTAGTCGGCGTGTTGCCAGGGGAACGTCCCGCCGTCGACCAGGATGCCGCCGACGGTCGTCCCCGAACCGTGGATCCACTTCGTCGTCGACTCCCAGACGAGGTCCGCGCCGTGTTCGATCGGCCGGCAGAGGTACGGCGTCGCGAACGTGTTGTCGACGAACAACGGGGCGGCCGCGGCGTGCGCCACGTCGGCGAGGCGCTCGAAGTCGGGCGTCTTGAGCGACGGGTTGGCGATCGTCTCGACGTGAACGAAGGCGGTGTTCTCGTCGATCTCGTCGGCGAAGGCCTCGTAGTCGAGCGTGTCCACGACCCGGACGTCGACGCCGCGGCGCGTCGCCATCTTGGTCAGATACGTCGCGGTCCCGCCGTACATATCGGCGGCGGCGACGACGTTGTCGCCCGCACTCGCGAGGATGCTCGTCGCCGAGTCGAGCGCGGCCATCCCCGAGGCGGTCGCGACCGCGGCGACACCGCCCTCCAGCGCCGCGAGTCGCTCTTCGAGCATCCGCGTCGTCGGGTTCGAGATCCGCGAGTAGACGTCGCCGTCGGCCTCCAGCGCGTAGAGGTCCGCGGCGTGATCGGCGTCCTCGAAGGCGTAGGAGGTGGTCTGATAGATCGGCGGCGCGCGAGCGCCCGTCGTCTCGTCCGGTTCTTGACCGGCGTGGAGACTCCGGGTGTGGAGCCCATCGACCATACTATGTATATTATGCATATTCTCTTGTAGGCTTATAACCGTCGGTTACGCCCGGAGCGCGTGCGGGTCGGCCCCAGCTGTCACGGCCACGACACGGACTCGCAAAACAGCTATCGGGCTCCGGGACGGGGCAGCGCGTATGCACACCGAGCGCGAGAAGATGCTCCGTGGCGAGTTGTACGACGCCGACGACCCCGACCTGGTCGCCGCCCGGAACGAGGCGCGGGCGCTCACGGAGGAGTACAACCGGACGGCGGCAACCGAGACGAACCGCCGACGGGAACTGCTCGAGGAACTCCTCGGAACAGTCGGCGAGGAGTGTCGCATCGAACCGCCGTTCCGCTGCGACTACGGTGACAACATCCACGTCGGGGACGCGTGCTACGCGAACGTCGACTGCGTCGTCCTGGACGTGTGCCCGGTGACGATCGGCGATGACTGCCTGCTCGGTCCGGGCGTCCACATCTACACCGCGACCCACCCGCTGGACCCGGCGCAGCGGGCCGACGGCTTAGAGTACGGTGAGCCGGTCACTGTCGGCGATAACGTCTGGATCGGCGGACAAGCGGTACTCAACCCCGGCGTCTCTGTCGGGGACGACAGCGTCGTCGGGTCGGGCGCGGTCGTGACGAGCGACGTCCCCGAGGGCGTGGTCGTGCAAGGGAACCCGGCGACGGTGACGACGGAACTGTCGTCGGAGGGCTGACCGTCCCAGACGCCGTTTGCCGCAGAATCAGTGCGGTCGGTGACCGCTCATCGGCCGCTCAGTCGTCCGCCGAGGCCGGTTCGGCCACGTCGAGTTCGTTGCGAGCGGCCGCGACGCCGGCGTCGACGTCGACCTCGACGCCCGCGTCGTCCATCGCCTCGCCAACGGTCCGGACGCCGCGGAGGATCGCGCTGTCGGGGAGGCCACCCATATTGCTCACGCGGAAGATGGTCCCGCCGAGGTGCGCCTGGCCCCCGGAGATGCTGACGTTCCGCTCGGCGACGCCGTCGAAGAACGCGTCGGCGTCGTCGCCGCGGACCGGATCCGGCAGGGAGACGGCGGTGACGGTGTTCGAGAGGACAGTCGCGTCCTGCGCGTCGGCGAAGAGTTCCAGCCCCATCGCCGTGAAGCCGGCACGGAAGGCCGCAGCCTGCGTCCGGTGTCGCGTGATGCGGGCCGGCATCGTCTCCTCGACGATGTCCTCGACAGCGACCGCCATCGCGCGGAACAGCGGCACAGCGCTCGTGAACGGCGTCTGGTGGGAATCCGCCTTGCGGAGGTGCCAGTCCAGGTCCTCGTAGAAGGGGGCGGACTCGCCGTCGAGGTCGGCTTCGACCTCCTCGGTGACGTACATCGCGCTGATCCCCGGGGGAGCCGCCAGTGCCTTCTGTGCGTCGGTGACGGCGATGTCGACGTTCCAGGCGTCCAGGCAGAAGACGTCCCCGCCGATCGAGGTGACGCCGTCGAGGACGAACCGGGCGTCGTGCTCGGACGCGATGCGACCGACACCGGCAGCAGGGTTGAGCAGGCCCGTACTGGTCTCGTTGTGGACCATCGTCACGACGTCGGTGTCGTCGGTGACCGCCGCGCTGACGTCTGCGAGCGGGATCGACTCGCCCCACGGCACCTCGACGCGCGTCACGTCCGCGTACCGCTCGGCGATGCGGGCGAAGCGCCGGCCGAACTTCCCGTTGACGAGCGCGACCACGTGGCCGCCATCCCCGACGAGGTTGGCGACGGCGGCTTCCATTCCCATCGTGGCCGTCCCGTTGAGGAGGAGCGTCGTCCCGCCCCCGGCGGTCGCGGTGGACGTTCCGTCGAGAGTGGACTCCTCGAAGATGTAGTCGAGACCGTCCTGTGCTCGCTCGTAGACCGCCTCGAACGCCGCGGACCGGTGCGACACCATCGGCTCGTCCATCGCTGCCGCCACCTCGTCGGTGACGGGCACCGGGCCCGGGTTGAGGAGCAGGAAGTCCTCTTCCATACCCGGCGATTGCGGCGCGCCGGGATAAGCGATACGGGTTTCCGCCGGCACAGTGCGGGCTCGCCGGGCGCTTCACCCGGAATCGAGTATCGGTTTGCGTCCGCGGGCCGACCCCGACGCGGACCGTCGACGAAGCATCTAACTCCGCGCCGCACGGGGTTCGAACCGAGATGAGCGACGAGGCCGGGCAGCGGGCGGAGTCGACAGACGGCGACGCGATAGCGGTCGCGCACGCCGCCCCCGACAATCCCTACCTCCGCGACCCCGACACCGACTTCACGCCGGTCGAAGAACTGCCACGCGAGGAGGCCGAATCACAGGCCGCAGCGCTCCGTGCGGCGATCCGCGAGCACGACCATCGCTACTACGTGCGGGCCGACCCGCTGATCGCCGACCGCACGTACGACGAACTGTTCGCGCGCCTCCGGGAACTGGAGGCGGCGTTCGACCTCGACCGCGAGGCGAGTCCGACCCGGCGCGTCGGCGGACAGCCGATCGACGAACTCGACACGGTCGAACACGTCGCGCCGATGCTTTCGATCGAACAGTCGACCGACGCCGACGACCTCAGGGAGTTCGACCGCCGCGTCCGGGAGGAGGTCGGTGACGTCGCGTACGTCTGTGAGCCGAAGTTCGACGGGCTCTCTGTCGAGGTCGTCTACGAAGACGGGGCGTTCGTCCGCGCGGCGACCCGCGGCGACGGCGCGGTCGGCGACGACGTCACCGCACAGGTGCGGACGATCCGCTCGGTCCCGCTCCGACTCGGCGGCGACCCCCCGGAGACGCTCGCCGTCCGCGGTGAGGTGTTTATGCCCCGCGACGCGTTCCGTGAGCACAACCGCGAGCGCGTCGAGCGCGGCGACGATCCGTTCGCGAACCCGCGGAACGCCGCCGCGGGGACGCTCCGTCAGCTCGACCCCTCAGTCGTCGCGGACCGGCCGCTGGACTGCTACTTCTACGACGTCCTCGACGCCAGCCAGGTCCCGGCCAGTCAGCACGAGACGCTCGATCGGTTGCGGGAGTGGGGCCTCCACGTGAACGACCGGGTCGACGTCGTCGATTCCATCGAGGACGCGATCGCGTACCGCGACGACCTCCTCGCCGACAGAGCGGATCTGAACTACGAGATCGACGGGACCGTCATCAAGGTCGACGCCCGCGACGCCCGCGAGCAGTTGGGCGCGACGAGCCGTGCGGTCCGCTGGGCGTTCGCGTATAAGTTCCCGGCGCGGGCGGAGATCACTCGCGTCACCGACGTCGTCGTCCAGGTCGGTCGGACCGGTCGGCTCACGCCGGTCGCACTCCTCGATCCGGTCGACGTGGGCGGCGTCACCGTCTCGCGGGCGTCGCTCCACAACCCCGAAGAGATCGAGCGCCTCGGCGTCGGCGTCGGCGACGAGGTCCGGGTCCGCCGCGCGGGCGACGTCATCCCGGAGGTCGCCGAGGTGACCGAGAAACGAGCGGACGGCACCGTCGACTTCCCGGAGGCCTGTCCGGTCTGCGGCAGCCCCGTCGAGCGCGACGGCCCGCTGGCGTTCTGCACCGGCGGCCTCACCTGCGACGCGCAACTCGTCCGCGCGATCGTCCACTACGGGAGCCGACAGGCGCTCGACATCGACGGCCTCGGCGAGGAACGGGTCGAACAGCTGGTCGACGCGGGCCTCCTGTCGTCGCTGCCGGACCTCTATCGGCTCGACCCCGACGACCTCGCCGCTCTCGAGGGCTGGGGCGAGACGAGCGCGCAGAACCTCGTCGACGCCATCGACGCGACCACGTCGCCGCCGCTCCCGGACTTTCTCGTCGCGCTCGGGATCCCCGAGATCGGCGAGCACACCGCGGGAAACCTCGCCCGCGAGTTCGGCACGCTCGACGCCGTGATGGACGCGGCGGCGGACGACCTAGAGGCCGTCGACGACGTGGGACCGACCGTCGCCGAACACGTCGCGGAGTTCTTCGCCAACGAGGGCAACCGCGCGGTCGTCGAAGAACTCCGCGAACTGGGCGTCGATCCCGAGCCCGTCGAGACCGCCGAGGGGGGCGACGCCCTCGACGGGCTGACGTTCGTCTTCACCGGCTCGCTCGCGATCACGCGCGAGGACGCGCAGGCGCTCGTCGAACGCCACGGCGCGAGCGCGACCGGGAGCGTCTCGGGGAACACGGACTATCTGGTCGTCGGCGAGAATCCGGGCCGATCGAAGCGCGCGGACGCCGACGCCAACGACGTGCCGACGCTCGACGAAGATGGGTTCTCCGACCTGCTGGCCGAGCACGGGATCGCGTATCCGCCCGCGGAGTGAGACCGGGGCGGATCGATATCACTCCACGACAAGCGACGAGCGTGGATTCTTACGGCCGGTGCACGAAGCGGGACCGTGCCCTCCGAGACCGCCGAGACGACCGCACTGCTCCGCTCGATCCGCCGCCTGTTACTGGCCATCGTCTTCCTGCTCGGCGTCGGCCTCGTCGCCCTCGCCGATACCGGATATATGACTTCGGGCTACCAGGACGGCCCGATCTTCGCACTCGCCGGCGTGTCGGGTGCCGTCGTGGCGCTGGCGGCCGTGTTGACGTGGCTCGGAAGTTGGGGGAGCGCTCCGAGTACGGGCGCGGATTGACGCGGCCGATCAGAGGTCGGCGCGCTCGAACGACCAGTAGCCGACCGCCGCGGGGAGCACGATCCACGCCAGGAGGACGAGAAAGAGGAACCACCCCGTGAAGTAGAACGGCGGCGATCCCTCCAGCACGGGCGCGAGGATCGTCCGCTCACCGAACGTCGTGCTGACGAGGCGCGCCTGGGCGGGACCGTAGTACAACTGTGCCGCCAGCGTCTCGTAGGTCTTCAGCGGGTTCAGGTACTTCAGGAAGACACCGATCTTCACCCGCGTGAGTTCGGCGACGCTCATCCCGACTTGCTCGGCGGCGTAGTTGATGAGCTTCGGGATCCCCTCGGCGATCGAACCCCAGAGGATCGCGAAGACGAGGTACAGTCCCATCGTCGCGAGCGTCGCCTCGCGGTTCGAGTCCGCGAGCGCGGAGAGACTCAACCCGACGGAGACGAACGCGGCACCCAAGAGCGCCGTGAGCGCGACCTGGGGGACGAACGAGCCGAGTTCGAGGCGCGACCCCGTCGCGACGAGAATGACGAACGTCGCGAGGAAGCCGACCAAGAGCGCGGCGACGACGACCGCCGAGCGGCCGAGCAACTTCCCGATCATCACGTCGAGCCGCGAGTTCGGCAGCGACAGCAGGAGCTTCACCGAGCCCGTCTCGCGCTCTTCGGTGATCGATCCGTAGGAGGTCGAGAGCGCGATGAAGCCGAGGACGAGTGCGAGCAGCCCGGGGAACGAGAAGCTGAACACTCCCAGGCTCGCGAAGAAGCCGAAGAGGTTCGACACCTGGCGGCTCTCGGGCCCGAGCAGGACGCCGAAGAACAGCGCGGAGGCCCCACCGAGGAAAAGGGCGAAGAACAGCGTCGATCCGTGGAGCCATCGCGAGCGGATCGCGTCGCGGAACTCCTTGCGGGCGACGGCCTGCCAGCTCATCGCTGTACCTCCTCTTCGATGGCCTCGTCTCCGGCGTCCGGCGCGTCGGTCTCGTCACCGTCGGATTCGTCGGCGGCCGAATCGGCGTCCGCGTCTTCAGCGCCGGCGGCGGTATCGCTGTCAGCGGTCTCTCCGCTGTCGGCGGCCGGATCGCTGGTCGCAGTCGAGTCGCGACTGGCGGTCGTGTCGGCGTCCGCCTCTCCGTCGTCCGCCGCGACCGACGCGTCGGCGTCTGTCGGTTCGTCACGCTCGCCTTCGGTGTACGCGAGGAACAGGTCTTCGAGCGACGCCTCGTCGGTCGTGAAGTCTGTGACAGTGACGCCGTTGTCCTCCAGCGCGGTCACGACCCGGGTCTTGGCGTCGCTGTCGCAGCCGACGCGGAGACCGCCCTCGGTACTGCGCTCGACGCGCTGAACCCCGTCGAGTGCGCGCACCGATTCGAGCACGTCGTCGTCGACGGGATCGCCGACGGCGACGCTGAGCGTGGCGTCTGCGTCCGACGCCTCGCGGAGCCCCGCGATAGAGTCGACCGCGACCAGTTCACCCTCGCGGAGGATGCCGACGCGGTCGCAGACGGCTTCGACCTGTTCGAGGATGTGACTCGAGAAGAAGACGGTCGTGCCGCGCTCGGCCTCTTCGAGGACGATCTCGCGCATCTCCTTCGCGCCGGCGGGATCCAGTCCCGAGGAGGGCTCGTCGAGGACGAGGAGGTCGGGGTCGCCGACCAGTGCCATCGCGAGCGCGAGGCGCTGTCGCATCCCCTTCGAGTAGCCACCGGCTTGTCTGTCGGCCGCGTCCGCGAGGCCGACGCGGTCCAAGACGTCGTCGGGGTCGACGTCCACCTCTTTCGAATCGATCGCGAATTCGACGTGCGCACGACCCGTCAGCCGATCGTACACGTCGAATCCCTCCGGGAGGACGCCGGTCCGTTCGCGGACCGCGACGCTCTCTTCGCGCGCGTCGTGTCCGAGGACCGTCACAGTACCCGTCGTCGGGCGGACAAAGTCGAGAAGGAGATTGATCGTGGTCGACTTCCCGGCGCCGTTAGGGCCGAGAAAGCCGAAGACCTCTCCATCCTCGACCGTCAGCGAGAGGTCCGAGACGGCGGTGACGTCGTCGAACCGTTTCGTCACCCCGTCGAGTTCGATAGCAGCCATAGGCGAGGATTGTCAGGTTTGCTGTTAAAGCGTTTGGTGCGAAAATCAGGTCTGAAATCGGTCTGCCGCCGTTCGACGGCGGTTCGGGGCGATCGCGGGTCAGACCTCTTCGTCGGGGCCGTGCTGTTCGCGCATCCGCTCGACCTCCGTCGCGTACCGCTCGCGCGTGTCCTGATCGCCGACCGGTTCGAGGTCGTCGGCGTCGACGGTGACGGCGGCCGTCGCTTCGGTCCCGCGCTGGCGCATAATGGTCGTCGAGATCTGCTTCCGCCGGACGGCCGAGCCGTCGGGCGTCGCGTACACCATATCGACGAGTCCGCGATCCGTGTACGTCCGTTCGACGAGCCAACAGCGGACGGGGTCGTCGTGACTCCGGTTCTCGTCTTCGTCCATACGGGATGATCGTCAAGGCGCGGTTTGTACCTGCCGTCTCGCGCAGTCGGCGAGGGGGCTGCCGCCCGGCCCGTCGCGTCACGCTCAAGCCGTTCGCGCCGCTACGCTGGAGCGATGGAGCGCAGCGACCTCCGCGATCGCGCCGCGGCGTTGCCGACCGATCCCGGTGTCTATCAGTTCCTCGACGGTGAGGACGTCCTCTACGTCGGCAAGGCCGTGGACCTCCGCGACCGCGTGCGGTCGTACGCCGATCCGCGCGGCGAACGGATCCGCCAGATGGTCGACCGCGCGCGGTCGATCGACGTCGCCGTCACGGACACAGAGACCCAGGCGCTGCTACTCGAGGCAAACCTGATCAAGCGCCACCAGCCCCGGTACAACGTCCGATTGAAGGACGACAAGTCCTATCCGCTGGTGCAACTCACCGATCACGCCGTCCCCCGAATCGAGGTGACGCGGGACCCAGAGCCCGGGGCGACGGTCTTCGGCCCCTTCACCGACAAAGGGCGCGTCGAGACCGCCGTGAAGGCACTCAGGGAGACCTACGGACTCCGCGGCTGCTCGGATCACAAGTACGCCGGCCGAGACCGGCCCTGTCTCGACTACGAGATGGGGCTCTGCAGCGCCCCGTGTACCGGTGAGATCGGCGCCGACGCCTACCGGGACGACGTGCAGTCAGTCGTCCGGTTCTTCGAGGGCGAGACGGGCGTCCTGGCGGATCCGCTTCGCCGTGAGATGGCGGCCGCTGCCGAGGCCGAGGAGTTCGAGCGAGCGGCGAACCTGCGGGACCGACTCGACGCGGTCGAATCGTTTCACGGTGAGGGCGAGGAGGCGGTCGCGACGCAGTCCGACGAGCGCGCCGTGGACGTGCTCGGTGTGGCCGTCGAGGGGGACACCGCGACCGTTGCCAGGCTCCACAGCGAGCGCGGACAGCTTGTCGACCGCTCTCGGCACCGGCTCGACGCCCCGGACGGCGGCGAACGCTCTGCAGCCGTCCTCACGGCGTTTCTCACGCAGTTCTACGCCGAGCGCGACCTCCCGGACACGGTTCTCTGCTCGGAGCGCCCCGACGACGCGGACGTGACAGCGTGGCTGAACGCCGAGGGCGTCGACGTTCGCGTTCCCGGGGCGGGTCGAGAAGCGAAGCTCGTCGACCTCGCGCTCAAGAACGCCCGAAGCGGCCCCGACCGCGGCGACGAGTTGGGGGCACTCGCCGACGGACTGGGGGTGGATTCGGTCTCCAGGATCGAGGGCTTCGACGTGAGCCACGCGCAGGGGAAGGCCGTCGTCGGCAGCGACGTCTGCTTCGTCGACGGCTCCGCAGAGAAGTCGGCGTACCGCCGGAAGCGACTCACCGACGGCAACGACGACTACGCGCGGATGCGTGACCTCGTCCGCTGGCGGGCCGAGCGAGCGATCGACGGGCGCGACGACCGCCCCGACCCGGACCTCTTGCTCATCGACGGCGGCGAGGGACAACTCGGTGCGGCGACCGACGCGCTCGCCGAAACTGGCTGGGACGTGCCGGCGGTGGCGCTCGCGAAGGAGCAGGAGCTAGTCGTCACGCCCGACGGCGTCCACGACTGGGACGACGACCACCCCGGACTGCACGTCCTCCAGCGCGTCCGCGACGAGGCGCACCGCTTCGCCGTCCAGTACCACCAGACGCTCCGCGACGAGGTGAGCACGGTTCTCGAAGACGTGCCGGGCGTCGGCGAACAGACACGGGAAGCGCTGCTCCGTCGGTTCGGGAGCGTCGAGAACGTTCGTGCGGCCTCCACGGCAGACCTGATCGACGTGCCGGGCGTGGGCGAGCGAACGGCCGAAACGATCCGGGAGCGGTTGTGAGCGATCGGCCGGACCGGTCGAGGAACGGTTGTGAGCGGACGGTCGAGCCGATTTTGGAGCAGGAAGACGCAGTTGCTCAGTGCAGGCGAGCAGTCGGCACCGGCCCTCCGAGTCGCATCCCGCGCCGGCGTGCCGAACGACCGCGGCCCGACGCGGGGTGTCGCTTACGTCACGGAGGTGTTGGTCCCCCGATCGGACATAAACGCTCGCGTCGATCGGGCGACCCCGACGGAATCGCCGCCTGCAGAATCCTTAATAGTCGTTGATCGGGTATGTGGTGGTATGGACGATATTTTCGTTGCACGCGTGATGTCCTCGCCGGTGCAGACCGTCACTCCGGACACGCTGGTCGAAGACGCCGCGAAGAAGATGCTCGACGAGGAGATCGGTTCTGTCGTCGTGGTCGACGACGGCCACCTCGTGGGCATCCTCACGAACACCGACTTCGTGCGGATCGTCGCCGAGCGACGGCCGAAAGACCAGACGCCGGTCTCGGAGTATATGTCCGACACCGCGGTGACGACGACCGCACAGGTCCCGATCGCACAGGTCGCCGAATCGATGATCGAGCACGGAATCCACCACGTCCCCGTCGTCGACGACGGAGGCGCCGTCATCGGGATGGTCACGACGACCGATCTGGCCTCCTACGTCTCCGAACTGCAACCGGCGCGCGCGTAAAGTCGCGAGGGCCATCCCCGACCGCAATTAGGACAAGACGTATCTGGCTCATTTCCGAAGACGCTCCCGTGACTGGTCCCTCTCTCTCCCGCCGTGCCCTTCTCCGGACCGGAGGTGCCGTCGGCGTCGCCGGACTCCTCGGTGTCGGAGCGGTTGCCGCGGCCGGCCCCTCGGCGGTCCCGTACCCCGACGGCGTGTCGTACCAAGACGTCGCCCTCGTCAGCCCTGCACACCGAAACTCGGCGATCGAACATCTCCGGGAACTCACGACACGGGCGAAGCCGGTCGTCGAAGAGGCCCGTGCAGCCGGGTCCCTGGACGGCGATCGGTTCTTCGGCGTCCAGGGGAGCATCGCCGACGCCGAAGCGTTCCTCGAGGAATCGCATCCACCGTCGTTCGACACGATCAGCGAAGCCCGGTATCACGTCAGATACGTCGCGCTGGCGCTCGGGGGCGCGGCTGCCGCGCTCGACGACGTCTCGATCGGGCCCGATGGCCCCGCACAGACGGGACCGGCGTCCGGTCTCGAGGACCTCCGCACCGCGCTCGACTACGAGAGCGATGCGGCCGCCGAGGCGATGGTGTGGATCGACCTGATCGAGCGCCGACTGCACGTCGCGATGATCGCCGGCGGGAACGCTCGCGTCGACCGGTCCGAACTCGACGAGAACCCGGAACGCGTCCGCGAGCGGGCGCTGTCCCAGGCCGTCGTCGACCACGAGCGCTCCGTCCGCCACCTCGACGACGCCCGTCAGTTCTACCGGACCTTCCAGGCGCGCCAGTCGATGCCGGTCCGGGTCGACCTCGCGGCTGCCCGCGAGACGTACCGGTCGCGCGTGGCGGAGACTGCTCACGACGAGGAGTGGTACGACGCGCGACGTCGGGCGGAAACGACGCCGCGAGACACCGCCTGGAACCGACTCCTGACCCTCGCACCGGGCGAGGACTCGCTCGACGACGCACAGTGGGCTCGACGGGACGGGTTGGCCGGCCTGGAGACGACCACGCTCGCGACCGCGCTCGCAGCGTTCCGCGGCTTCCCCACTGGGAAGGCGGCAGTCGAGCGCCTCGACGGCCGCTCGTCTGTACCGCGGTCGCTGCTACTCGACGTGAAGCGCCGGGCCGTCGACGGTGCCTATCAGATCGCCGCCACGGGCACTGATTTCGAGCAGTGGCTCCTGCGGTCGGCCGCGTACTACCTCTCGAAGGGCGACGGCTACCTCACGGAGACGACCATCCTCGACAACTGGCCGCGGGCGCACGCGCTGGCGGCATACGGCATCGCGGCCGGTGTCATCGACGCGATACCCTCGGTTGCGGCCGTCGTGACCGAGTGAGACGCAGGTCCGACACGGCGCCGCGCTCAGGCGATTTCGTCGTACTGCTCGGCGAGTTTCTCGGCCGCGTCGTCCATCAGCTCCACCTCGTAGTCGTCGAGACCCCACTCGACGACCTCCTCGACGCCGTCAGACCCGAGTTTGACCGGCACGCCGAAGGCAGTGTCCTCGTAGCCGTACTCCCCGTCGAGGACGATCGACCCGGGCAGGACCTCGCCGGTGTCGCGGAGGATGGCCTCGACCGTGTGGGCGACGCCGGTCGCCGGGCCCCACTGGGTCGCGCCCTTCCGTTCGATGACGTCCATCGCGGACTCCTGGAGATCGCCGAGAATCTCCTCGCGCTCGTCGGCGGAGAACGCGGGATCCGCGCCGTCGACGCGCACCTTCGAGAAGACCGGGACCTGCGCGTCGCCGTGTTCACCGAGGATCGTCGCTTCCACGTTCTGCACGGGCGCGTCGAAGCGCTGGCTGAGCACGTAGCGGAACCGCGCGGAGTCCAGTCGGCCGCCGAAGCCGATCACCTTGTGACGGTCGCGCTCACCGGACTCATAGAGGTGCCGGTTCAGCAGATCGACGGGGTTCGAGGTCGTCACCGAGACGAAGTCGTCGTTGTGCTCGGCGAGCGAGGCTCCGATGTCGGCCATAATCGGCGCGTTGTCGCCCGCGAGGTCGATCCGCGTCTGCCCGGGCTGACGAGGGATCCCGGCGGTGATGACGACGACGTCCGAGCCCGCGGTGTCCTCGTAGGTCCCCTGGACGACCTCGGTGTTCGAGTCGTAGGCGATCCCGTGGTTCGTGTCTGCGGCCTGTCCGACCGTCTCGTCCTCCTTGTCTGGGATGTCGACGAAGACGAGTTCGTCCACCACGTCACGGAGCGCGAGGTTGTACCCGGCGGCGGCGCCGACCGTCCCGGCGGCACCGACGATGCTGACTTTCGTCATATCGACTCGTAGATGCCCCCACGAGCGATTAAACGCTTCGGGACCGGACTCAGACGGCCGCCCTCGGCTGGGGACCGTAGAACGGTCGGTCGCGGCCGGAAGGCGAGTCAGCCCGCCGCGCGCTCCGGCCAATATACAAGCGCCGCCCGTCCGTAGGACCGACTATGGACGGCGATCCGAAGCCCGACTGGTGGGTCAGAAACGAGCGCGAGCGGGACCAGATGGACCTTCCGTCCTACGAGCCGTCGCGGTTCGAGAACGGAACGTACGTTCACGAGGTGGTGTCGGCGTTGGAGTCAGAGCACGACTGTGTGATCAGGCTCATCGGGATGAACGTGCAGTATCCCGACGACTGGGAGGTCCGGGTGGACGGCGAACGTGCCTTCACCGTCGACCGGTCGCGCGACGAAAACGGGAACACGCGGTACCACGTCGACGCCGAAACCTTCCGCGAACGGATCGCGCAGGCGGCCGAGTGAGGACGTCGCGCCCGTCGGGATCAGACGGGGAGGTCGAACACCTCGATGGCGTTCTCCCCGAAGACCGCACGCTGGTCCGCCTCGGAGAGGTGACTGAAGAACGCCCGGATCGACTCGGGGTTGTCGAAGTCGTAGTGGGGGTGATCCGTCGAGAACATAATGCTCTCGGGTCCGAGGAGATCGATCATATCGGCCATCTGTGACCGGTCGTTGAACTCACCGAGCGGTTGCGTCCCGAAGTAGAACTGATCGCGGATGTAGTCTTCCGGCATCTTCTCTAAGAGCGGGACCTGGCTCCGCCACGTACTGTACTCCCGGTTGAGGCGCGACATCAGGTACGGCACCCACCCGATACCGGATTCCAGAATCACGAATTCCAGGTCCGGGAACTTCGCCGGCGTGCCGTTGGCGATGAGGCTCGTCACGACCCACATCATCGCGAACGGATGGCTGAGCGTGTGAACCTCGGGCATAATCGACATCGACCGATAGATCCCCGCCATATCCCACATATGCCCGGTGGCCGTCGTGTGGAAGACGACCGGGAGTCCGTGATCCTCGGCGGCGGCCCAGATCGGATCGTACCGCGACTCCCCGAGCCCGCGTTCCTGCCCGCCCGGATGGATGAACACGCCGACGAGCTGGTCGTGGTCGCCGAGGCGGTCGATCTCCGCGGCCGCTGCCTCCGGGTCGCGAGTCTGGAGACCGATCAGCCCGAAGTACTCGTCGCTCGCGTCCATGAACTCCTCGACGAGGACGTCGTTGGCCGCCGGCATCTGCTGGACGATCTGCTCGGTGTCCGGGTAGACGTCCCACATCGGCTGCATATTGATGATCGGGTAGTCGACCCCGAAGCCCTCGAAGAGCGGTTCGTCGATGTACGCCTCGGTATCGGTCACGTTACTCGATACATCGTCGCGGCCACCGAAGACAGAGAGCGTGTCCGGGACCTCGCTGTGGCTTCCAGTCGAGGGGAATCCGTAGCCGCCGGTCCCCTTGTTCGGGTCGAGCAGGTGGCTGTACGGCATCTCCATCTTCTCGGCCACCTTCTCCGCGATGTCGGGGTGGTGCTCGGGGACGTGCACGTCGGTGTCGACGACGACGAGGTCCTGCATCGGTGCTTCGCCGGATGACGTGGGGGTCGTTCCCATACCTCGTGTGGTCCAGGCCGTGCGTAATAAGTATTCAGCCGCTTGCCACGTGTGGCAGGAGCGCGGACGGCGGCGGGCCCTCAGACGGTGACGACGAGCTCCCCGTCGTCGACGTCGACGTCGTGAGAGATGAGTTGTACACCCGGCTTGGAGTGGCACTCACCGGTCACGAGATCGAACTCCCACCCGTGCCACGGGCACGCGACGATCTCGCCCTCCCGAACGTACTCCGTCTTCGTCTCCATCTCCTCTCGATCGAACTCGGCTTCCAGGAATCCAGAGGTCGGCCCCTCACAGACCGGTCCGCTCTGGTGAGCACACCAGTTCGTGTACGCGTAGTACTCCCCGTCGACGTTGTAGACTCCGATCTCTTTGCCCTCTAACTCCACGACGAGGTGGTCGCCGGGCGGGAGCTCTTCGGCACTGATGACAGCGTGTGAGGCCATAGCCGTACTCTCACCGATGGTGACATAATTTTTTGGTAGGATTCGCGCCACTGCTGGGGGACCATCCGACAGCGCTCGCAGCGCGGTGCATTTGGACGGCGGGACGTTTTGAGCGCGACGGGACTCCCGAGAGCGAAGCGCTCGGGAGGTCGTCGCGCGAGTGAGGCCGAAGGCCGAACGAGCGCGACGGGATTCGAACCCGCGACCATCGGATTAGAAGTCCGACGCTCTGTCCGACTGAGCTACGCGCCCTCGTCGAAAACCAGTCGGTCGTCGGTAAAAAGGAATGTGGGTTGTCGTCGTTGCGAGCGAGCGGAACGCGTAAGGTCGGGTGCCGTGAATTGGCGCGTAATGAAGGTCATCGGCACCGTCGGACTGCCCGGGAGCGGCAAGGGCGAGGCCGCCGCCGTCGCTCGTGAAGCCGACGTTCCGGTCGTCACGATGGGCGACGTGATTCGCGAGGCCTGTCGCGAGCGCGGCTTCGATCCCGCCGAACACCACGGCGAGATGGCGCGGACGCTCCGCGAGGAGGACGGTCCCGCAGCGATCGCCGAGCGGTCGCTGCCACTGATCGAATCCGAACTGGAACGTCGCGACGCAGTCCTCGTCGACGGCCTCCGCTCGGACGTCGAACTCGACCGCTTCCGCGAGGCGTTCGGCGAGGACTTCCTGCTCGTGAGCATCGAAGCACCGTTCGAGATCCGGGCCGAGCGCCTGCTCGACCGCGCCCGCGACGACTCCGACCTCGACCGCGAAGCGCTCCGCCACCGCGAGGAGCGCGAACTCGGCTTCGGGATGGGCGAGGTGATGGACCGCGCGGACGTGGTGATTCGGAACACCGATACGCTGGCGGCGTTCCGCGATCGGATCCGTGCGGTCCTCGACGGCGACCTCGCGGACGTCGCCGGGGACGACCACGTCGACGTCGCTATCGAGGCCGCCGACGCCAGAGACGACCCCACACTCGGTTCGACGGCCGGTGATTCGGCGTGATCTACCGCATCGACGCCCGGGTCGTCGCCCCGGTGCGCGACACCGAGGTCACCGCCCGCGTCGAGGATGCCGTCCGGAACCTCTTCCCGAACGTCGAGTTCGAACGCCAGGAGACGGCGCTCGTCGGGACGACGCACTCGCTCGAACGGTTCTCCGAGCGGTTGCACGAACAGGAGATCCTCGACACCGCGCGCCGCGAGTTCGGCAAGCGCGCCGACGCTGAGGGCTTCTCCTTCGCGCTGAAGAAACAGGCGGCGTTCAAAGGCACGATCAACTTCGCCGTCGGGAACCCCGACGAACTCGGCGACATCGAGGTCCACGTCACCGTCCACGAACCCGACGTGGAGTCCTACATCGACCACGTCGCGCCGCCGACGGAGGACGGAACGCCGATCGATATCGACGACTCAGAGTGAGGCTCGCCGATCCTGGATGAGACTCATCGATTCCCCGTGAGACTCGACGACGCTGGACAGCAGTCCTGACTACTTGTGGACGCGCTCGGTCCGCCGCGTTCAGATGGGCGCGAGCAGCACGGCCAGCGCCGCGGCGATGAAGACGACTTTCAGCGCCGTGTTCACCGCGATGACCTTCGAACCGAAGGTCGGCCCCCAGATGCCGTACTGGAACGGGATCGAGCGCTTGAACGTCGACACGGCGAAGGAGATGATCCCGCCGAGGAGCATCGTCGCGACCGCGGTCCGCGGCGTGAACGTCGGCCCGATCATCGGCGCGATGGTGGCCGCGCCGGCGGTGGTGTCGAACGCGAACACGGCGACGACCGGCAGCGACGCACCGGGGAGGCCGAGCAGCGCCGTCAGCGGCTCCGCGACGCCCGTGACCGCACGGAGGTCCTGCGTCCGAACCAGGAGTGTCACCAGGACGTAGATGATGGCGAGCCGCGGGACGATCCGCGTGAGTTTCGGCCACGTCTTCTCGGCGGCGGTGCGGACGACGGCCGCAGGAGAGTCGTCGCCGTCGTCGGTGTCGGGCGCTGTGACCGGCTGTTCGGGGCCGCCGTCGGTCGCCTCGACGCCGCCGTCGACGGCGGCGTCCTCGGACCGGTCGGTCGCCGATCCCCGAGAGAGCAGCACCGCGCCGGCGAGGACACCCGCGACGGTGATGCCGAGCGCGATCGCCGCACGCGCGCCGACGTAGAGGAGGCCGACTTCGAGCCCCAGAATCGGGATCAGCACCGGTGCGTAGAACGTGAAGATGTGCTGGACGAAGCCGAAGAACGTGTTCATCGTGACGGCGATCAGCGTCTCGGCGTCGGTCAACCGGCCGGACTCGCGGAAGTCCGCGAGCATCCCGTAGCCCGCCGTCGTCGACGCCGCGGTCGTGACGATCGCGGTCCCGACCTCGTCCGGGAGGTTCGCCGGACGGGTGAGGTACTTCGAGAAGCCGGCGATCTTCTCGACGAGGCCGAAGCCGACGGCGATGTTCGCGAGGAAGACGCCCGCCCCGATGAAGACCGCGATGCGGGCGACTCGCGGCGCAACCTCGACGAGGACGGGCCAGGCGGTGTCGACGAGCGCTCCAGGTTGCACGCGCAGTACTCGGTTCTCGGCCGACTAATCGGCGTCGATTCTGCAGTTTCCGATCCCCCGCGGGGTCGCCCGTCGGTTCACAACACCAACTGGACGGTCGCGAAGAGCACGACGATCCCCAGCACGTCGCAGGTGTTGGTGACCACCGGAATGACCACGTCGTCCGGGTCGAGTTGGAACTGGTAGGCGACGTACGTCACCGCCACAGTCACCGTAATCGCCAGGATCGCCAGTGCGATCCCCGAGATGAGCGAGATCGCGACGACCGTGCCCGGTGCCAGCTGGACCCCGCTCACGATCGCGGTGAGTCCCCACGCGCCGCCGCCGACGACGGGGAAGATCGAGACCGCGAGCGCGAGCGTCGCGACCGCGTTACCCGCGAGGTTCTCGTCGCGCGGGTCGAACGAGAGCGTCCCGAGGTGAAACGCCGTCGAGAGCCGCGCGGCGAGGATGCTTCCCAGATTGCCGGCCGTCCCGATCGTGACCGGCACGAGCGCCAGCAGAGTCGGGTACTGGAGCAGCTGCGCCTCGAAGCTGCCGAGGACGAGTCCGCTGCCGATCTCGACCATCGTCAACACGAGGAGCACGGGGAGCATCGCGCGCGTGATCGCCCGGACGGTCCAGTCGGTCGCCACTCAGATCACCCCGACGACGAACAGGACGAGCCTGACAGCCACGAGGAGAAACAGCATTCCGAAGAGGTCCCCCGTCGTCGTCACGAGCGGCCCCACGAGCGTGTCGGGGTCGCGCCCGCGACGATAGCCGGCGAACACGGCGGTGACGACGACGCCGGCGAGCGCGATGCCGGAGAGGAGACCGGAGAGAAGCGCAGTCGCGACGAGGACGGGAAGCGGCGCGACGGAACCACCGAAGACCGTGAGGATGGCGAATGCCGCGATCGCCGCAAACGACGACACGAGCAGTCCGTTGGCAAGCGCCGCTGCCACCGCCGCGCGGAGGCGCTCGTCGCCGCCGCGGATGCGGGGTTCGATGAGCCCCTGGTGCAGGGCGGTCGAGATCCGTGCGCCGAGCGAGCCATAGACGTTACCCCGGGTCGCCAACAGCGCGGGGACGAGAACGAGAAGTCCGGGAACCGCGCGCAGTTCCGCGCGCATTCCGCTGAGCACGACGCCCGCGAACAGACCGCCGACGAGGCTCGCGGCGAGTGCTGGGAGGGCCTCGCGGTAGGCGTCGCGAGCCGCGTCCCGGACGGTCATACGACTGGGGACGAACGCGGGGGTGAAAAATCGGACGTGTCGTGGACGACCGCAGAGTCACGGCCCGTTATCCGAAGGGGCCGAGGCCGCCACCGCCGCCGCCGAGACCGCCCATTCCGCCGCCACCGCCGCCCTGGTTCTGGAGCTTCTTCATCATCCGCTGCATATCGCCGTCGCCCATCCCCTGGAACTGCTGGATGGTCTGCTCCATCATCTTGTGCTGCTGGAGGAGTTCCTGGACGGTCTCTTCGTCCTTGCCCGAACCGCGGGCGATGCGGCGGACGCGGGAGGCCCCGATCGAGCGGGGGTTCTCCAGTTCGTCGTCAGTCATCGAGTCCATAATGACGTCGAAGGCGCGCATCCGATCCTGCGTGACGTCCATCGCGTCGTCCGGGAGTTCGTCCTTGAAACCGCCGCCGAGTCCCGGGATCATATCGAGGACCTGATCGAGCGGCCCCATCCGGTTCATCGCCTCCATCTGCTTCTGCATATCTTTGAGGGTGAACGATCCCTCCATGATGTCCTCGGGGTCCCAGTCGTCTTCTTCCTCCTGGGTTTCGGCCATCGCGCGCTCGACGCGCTCGGAGAGCTGTTTGAGGTCGCCCATCCCCAGGAGCCGGGAGATGAAGCCGTTGGGCTCGAAGCGCTCGATGTCCTGGACGGTCTCACCCGTCCCGAGGAAGGCGATCGAGGAGCCGGTCTCGTTGACGGCGGACAGCGCCCCGCCGCCCTTCGCCGTCCCGTCGAGTTTGGTGACGACGACGCCGCCGATGCCGATCGCCTCGTCGAACTCGCGGGCCTGCTCCTTCGCGCCCTGGCCGATCGCGGCGTCGAGGACCAGGAGCGATCGATCCGGCTCGGCGACGGCTTCGATCTCTTCGATCTCCGCGATCAGGTCGTCCTCCAGCGCGTGACGACCGGCGGTGTCGACGATGTGGACGTCGGCCTCCTCGGTGGCTTCGAGGCCGTCGCGGGCGATCCTGACCGGGTCGGACTCGTCGGGATCGCCGTAGAATTCGACTTCCGCGCGCTCGCACATCTGTTTGGCCTGGTCGTACGCGCCAGGGCGGAAGGTGTCCGTCTGGATGACGGCGGGGCGGAGCCCCTTCTTCGAGAACCACCACGCCATCTTGGCGGCGCTCGTGGTCTTCCCCGAGCCCTGGAGCCCAGCGAGCAGGATCGTCTGCGACTCAAGCGGCAGTTCTGTCGACTCTCCGACGAGATCGACCAGTTCCTCGTAGACGATCTTGAGGACGTGGTCCCGGGCGGACGTCCCCGCGGGCGGTTCCTCCTCGATCGCACGCTCTTCGATCGACGAGGAGAGGTCCATCACGAGATTCACGTCGACGTCGGCAGAGAGCAGCGACCGCTGGATCTCCTTGACGATCTCCTCGACGTCCTCCTCGTCGAGGCGGGACTTCCCCTGCAGTGTATCCAGGCTGCTGCGGAGGGAACTCCCGAGATTATCGAGTACCATTACCCGTCTCTACGCCACCGGCCGTGTAAAGGCTTTTTCTGCGGGGCCGCCGACGCACTCGTGATGGCGCTCCTTCCGGGCCCCGCCACCTACCTCGCGTTCTGTGCGGCCGCCGTCGCGCTCATTCTCACGCCCGGTCCAGACACGATGTACGTCCTCGCGCGGGGGATCCAGAGCCGCGACGCCGGCGTCCGCTCGGCGTTCGGGATCGCGACGGGCGTGCTCCTCCATACGGCCGCGGCGACGCTCGGCCTCGCCGCGCTGCTCCGTGCCGCGCCGGCCGCCTACCGCGTCGTGAAGTACGCCGGCGCGGTCTACCTCGCCTCCCTCGGCGTACAGGCGATCCGGAACGACGAATTCGGCGACGCCGCCGACGCCGACGGGCCGACCGCGGACGCCACAGGGAGTTTCCGGCGGGGCGTCCTGGTCAACGTCCTGAACCCGAAGGTGGCGCTGTTCTTCCTCGCGTTTCTCCCGGGGTTCGCGGGGTCGGCCCCCGGTGCCACGAGTCGGATGCTCGTCCTCGGCGCGACGTACGCCACCCTGACGGCGGCGTATCTGGGCATCGTCGCGGTCGCCTCGGGGCGCGTGGGCTCGCTGCTCACCGCCTCGACCACAACCTCCCGGTTGAGTTGGGTCGGCGGCGGCGCGATGATCACGCTCGGCCTGGCGCTCGCGGTCGAGTGACGGCCGCTGGCTCCGCGCTCCCGCTTCCGGTGAGCCGCCAGAAATTATCATATATATTTATTATTGTTGGCGGCGTACGAGTAGCGTGACAGAATCGATCAAACTCAACCGGATCGGCACCGTCTTCGACGCACTCGAGTACCCGCTCTCGCCGCGGCGGGCCGCTGGCGAGTGCGGTGACGTGACGGTGCGCCTCGCTGAGGGATCGGTCAGCGTCGGCGACGTACTCGAACGATCGGCCACCGACCGATTCACCTCGCGCGACGACCTCGAACTGGAATTCCTGAGTCTCCTCCCCAGATCGGCAGTCGGCGAGCCGTTCCAGTCGGACGGCGACGCCTAGTCGGACAGCCGACAGCGACGCGTAACCGGAGGGTCGACGAGACGACGACTCACCGTCGGAGATCCGACGAGAGAGCGATTGCCACTCAGCGACCCGACGGGAGGACGGCTCACACTCAGCGACCCAACGAGAGGACGGTTCAGGGTCGGAGGTCCGATGGGACGGCTACTCGTCGCCGCCGACGAGCCGATCGACCATCCGATCGGGGTCGAAGCGTTCGAGGTCGTCGTAGCCCTGCCCGGTGCCGAGAAAGAGGATGGGCTTGCCCGTGACGTACGCGATCGAGATGGCTGCGCCGCCGTTGGAGTCGGCGTCGGCCTTCGTCAGGACCGCGCCGTCGATCTCGGCGGCGTCGTTGAACTGCTTCGCCCGCTCGACGGCGTCCTGCCCGGCGACGGCCTCGTCGACGAACAGCGTCATATCGGGATCGACGACGCGGTCGATCTTCTCCAGCTGGGCCATCAGGTCGTTCGAGGTGTGGAGCCGACCAGCCGTATCGCCGAGGACGACGTCGATGTCGTTGGCCTCGGCGTACTCGACGGCGTCGTACAGGACCGCGGCAGGGTCGCCGCCCTGCTCGTGTGAGATGAGCTTCTGATCGAGGTTGTCGGCGTGCTTCTGGAGTTGTTCGTTCGCGCCGGCGCGGTAGGTGTCACCGTTCGCGAGGACGACAGAGCGGTCTCGCGCCTCGAAATAGCGTGCCATCTTCGCGATGCTCGTGGTCTTTCCGACGCCGTTGACCCCGGTGAATACGATCGTGACCGGCTTCTCGGCGTCGGCGATGCGCTCTTCGAAGTCGAACTGACCCACGCTGATGACGTCGTAGAGCGCGTCGTGCAACGCGCTCTCGGCGAGTTCGCCCGTGGTCTGGACCTGTGCCCGGGTCTCGCCCACCATCTTCTCGCGGACGGTGTCGAGGATCTCCTCGGCGACGTTCATCTCGACGTCGCTCTCGAGGAGCGCCATCTCGAGGTTCCACAGCGGGTCTTCGAGGTCGTCTTCCTCGATGATGACCTTCCCCGTGGCGAACGCCGCGGCGCGCTGCAGTCGGCTCGGACCGCTCTCTTCGTCGGTCTCTTCTTCGAGCGCGGCCGCCGCCTCGTCGGCCGCGAGGCCGTCTCCGGCCGTCGGTGGCGCTGCGTCCTCATCGGCGCCGGATGCGTCGCTCTCGGAGGGGTCCGCAGCCGCAGACGGGGCGGCCTCGTCGGGGTGCCCGGCGTCGTCGGGGTCGCCCGACGCGTCGCCAGCGTCACTCGACGCGGCCGCGTCGCTCTCGGTCGATTCCGGGGCGTCGGCCGCATCGGACGCCGATTCGTCAGAGGCGTCGTGGTCCGACGGTGTCTCCGACTCGGCGGCTTCCTTCTCTTCGGCGGTCTCCTCGACGTCCTCGCGGAAACTATTGAGTTTGTTCTTCAGTCCGTCGAACATAGTGGTCTGCCGCTGGTGGGTGGTCGCTACCGGCGGGAACGGGCGTGCAGCGCCGATAGCGGTCGGTCCCGTCAGTCGTAGCGCAAATCGCGTTCGCCGACGTTACTCGTCTTCGTCGCCCTGCATCTGCTGCATCTGCTGCATCTGCTGTTGCTGCATCTGCTGCTGCATCTGCTGGGCCTGCTGTTCGAGTTCGGAACTCTCGTCTTCGAGTTCGTCGATGTCCTCGCGGACCTCCTCGATGCGGTCGTCGAGCGCGTCGCGCTTCGTCTCCAGCGCCGCGACGGCGTCCTCAGCGGACTGCTCGGCCGCGAAATCGGCGCCGAGCCCGACGATGATCTCGTCGATGTCCTGAACCTCTGCGCGGACGTACGCGCCGCCGCCGAGCGGCACCTGCACGGTCGATCCGCTCTCGAGCGTCTGGATCGCCTCGATGGCCTCGTCGATCTCGGTCTGCTCGGTCTGGAGGTCTTCGACGTCGGACTGCAGCGCCTCGATCTCTTCGTCGATCGCCTGCAGTTCTTGGGAGAGCTGCTGTAGTTGCTGCTGGCCGCCACCGCCGCCACCGCCGCCCATCATGCTGTGGCCTCCGCTGCTGCGGCGACGTCGTCGATCTCGATCTGGGTTCGCTTCAGGCCGTGCTGGCTCCCGATGTCGGTGTAGACGCGCTCGGTGGCGACGTCCTCGTTGGGGGCCTCCACGGTCGTGCTGAACTCGCTGAACCCGTCGCGGCTCTGGAACCGGCCGCTCACTGCGAATTGACTCATACTCTCTGATACCCGAGCGAACGGGAAGTATCTTCCTACTCGGACCGCAGAATCCGGCGCGGAATACGGCGCGAGAGCGGCTCTCAAGGGGCTCGACAGAATAGCCTCGCGGAGCCCTCAGTCCAGATAGCCGAGCGCGTCCTCGATCCGGCTCAGCTCCGGCCCGGTCGTGTCCTCACCGGCGACGTAGCCGGAGGAGTTGCCGACGAGGCCGGAGCCGACGAGCGGCGCGCCGTAGTTGACTGTCCCGATGTCGGCGCGCACGTCGAGGTGGTCTTCCAGCGCCTCCAGTTCGGGCTCTCTGGACTTGGGGTGACACAGCGCGCCCTCGTTGGTCACGACGGCGGCCGTGCCCACGGTCTGGACGTCCGCGAGTTGGCCGTACTCCGCGGGGACGTCGAGCGTCGACTCGACGGCCGCGACGGCGTCCTCGGAGAGGTCGGGGTGAACGTAGGCCCCGTAGTCGTTCGCGAGGACGACGTTCCCCGCGGCGTTGATCGTCCCCGGAAGCTCGGCCACGGGGAGGTCCGCCGCCGATTCGATCGCCTCCTTCTCACGCTCTGTCGCCTGGCTGGTCAGCAGGATCCCGTTCTCGTTGCCGGCTGCGAGTGCGCCGACGGTCCCGGAACCGCCGACAGTCGTCGCCACTGCCGGGACCGCAAGTTCCTCGGCCATCGCGTCGACGACGTCGTCGTCGGCGTCTGAACGTACGATGAGGACGTGGTCCGTCGCGCGGGCGAAAACTCCGACGTACGGCGACCCGGCGAAGGAGGCGCGGAGCACGCTATTCGGCCGGCTCCGCCTCGACGATGGACTCGCCGTCCTCGTCGAATCGGGCGGCGCGAACGCGAAGCTTGCTCGGGGGCTTCTGGCTGCCCTTCGCCCACACGGTCTCGTTGATCGCGGGGTCCAGACGAACGGCGTCTTCGTCCACCTTGAAGTGCTGTGCGAGGTGCTCGCGGATCAGAGACATCGCGCGTCCCGCCTGTTCGTGGGCGGGGACGGCCTTGACGTCCCGGAGCGGAACCGTGATGACGCGCTCTTCGAAGTCGCTTGCGCTCATCCTTACTCGTCCGTGTCACTTCGCCGCCAGTTGCGGCGCTTGGGGTTCCGCGTCACTTCCATATCCGTCTTCATCATCACCCAGGCCGGAACGCGCGAGTTCTGTCGCTCCAGTTTGCCGAGGCGCTTCTTCTTGGCCTTCGATTTCTTACCCATAGTGCCCGCTTCTACCCCCGGACCGCATAAAATCTTGTTCCTTCGACGCCGCGGCCGCGTCAGTCCCTGACAGGTGCGGACGCGGCCGCAACCCGGGTGCGTTTCGAGTGATTCAACACGGGCGACCGCCTCCTCGGCAGCAATGGATACCCGCACGGTCGCCGCGTTCCTCCTCGTCGCCGCACTCTGGGGGACCGCGTTTATGGTGACGAAAGCGGGCCTGGCGTGGATCCCGCCGGTCCTCTTCGCAGCCTATCGCTTCGACGTCGCGGCCGCCGTCCTCCTCGGACTGGCGCTGTGGCGCGGCGAGCGGCTCCGACCGACGGGCCCCGAGTGGCGGCCGATCCTGACGGGCGGCGTCTTACTCGTCGGCGTCCACCACGCGTTCCTCTTCGCCGGCCAGCAGTACGTCACCAGCGCGGTCGCCGCCGTCCTCCTGGGGTTGATCCCGGTGCTCACGCCCGCGCTCGTCCGTCTATCCACGTCGGCAGAGCGGCTCTCCCCGGTCGGCCTCCTGGGCGTCGGCCTCGGGTTCGCCGGCGTCGTCACCATCGCGAACCCCGATCCGTCGAACCTGGCAGCCGCCGACCTCCGCGGGGTAGCGCTCGTCCTCGGGTCGGCCATCACGTTCGCTGTCGGTGCGGTCGGGACCCACGACGCACCGACGACGATGCCGACCGTCTCCGAGCAGGCGTGGATGATGCTCGTCGGCGCGGTCACGCTCCACGCGACGAGCGCCGCGCTCCCCACGGAGTCGCTCGCCGATCCGGTCTGGACGCCGACCGCCGTCGCGTCACTGGCCTACCTCGCGGTCGTCGCCGGAGCCGGGGGCTTCGCGCTGTACTTCTGGCTGCTTCGTCGGGTGGGGCCGATTCAGGTGAGCCTCTTAGAGTACGTCATTCCGATCTTCGCCGCGGTCTCGGGGTGGCTCGCGCTCGGCGAGGCACTCTCCCGCCAGACGGTCCTCGGGTTCGGGATCATCGTCGTCGGGTTCGTCCTGGTGAAGCGGCGCGCGCTCCGCGCCGAGCTGCGGCGGTGGCGCGACGACCGGATCGGCCCGTTCGGGACGGAATGAGGCCCGAAGCGGCCGACGGCGTGGACGCAGACTGGGTACTCTCGCCTCTTACCGCCGGGCACCGTCAACGGGGGGAGCGCTTGGCGGTGAAAGTGAGAGTACCCAGTATCAGAGTTCGAACGCGGCGACGGTGTCGTATTCCGGTCCGGCGTCGGTGAGCGTGCTCTCTTTCAGCTGGATCTCGGTCGCCTCGAACGCCCCGATGTCGGGATCGGTGTCGCGGACGACGTCCTGGACGAGCCCCTTCCCGCGGGCGTCGTCCATCCGCGCCAGCGTCACGTGCGGGGTGAACTCGTGCTCGTCGTCCTCGAAGCCCAGCGCGGTGAGTTCGTCCGCGACGGCGGCGTTGAGCCGGGTCGTCTCCGCCGCGCCGCTGCCCTCGCGGACGCCGGCCCACACGACGCTGATGTATTCGAGGGCGGGGAAGACGCCGAAGCCGCCGACGCGGAGTTCGAACGGCTTCACCTCGGTATCGGCGACGGCGGGGTCGAGCGCCGCCTCCACGCTGTCGAGGCGGTCGGGGTCCGTGTCGCCGAGGAAGAACAGCGTCAGGTGCGCCTGCTCGGGGGCGACGAATCGGAGGCCGTCGGCGTCGGCGAACCGCGCCTGTGCGTCGGCGACCGCTTCGGCGAGGCGATCCGGGAGGTCAATGCTGACGAAGAGGCGCATACGCACGCGTACGGAACCGCAGATCAAGAAGGTCGTGACGTAGTGCTTAACCGTCCCGGCCGTGAATCCAACAGTATGACAGACGGCGAGCGCGACGACCACGAGTTCTCCTCGGGCCAGGGATTCGACGAGGACTACGAGGAGTTCACGCTGGACCCGCCCGAGCTAAAGATCGACCCGGCGAAGGTCGACCCCGTGGACACCCGCGTCGTCACCGACGAACTCGACCGGCGAAACATCGCCTCCGACGAAGTCGACGTCGAACAACTCATCGACGTCGGGCTCTCGTATATGCAGATCAACCGCTTCGAGGCGGCAACCGAGACGTTCGAGCGCGCCGCGCAGTTCGCCGACGACGACTCCCTCGAGGCGCAGGAGGCACGGGTCAACAAGGGCGCGGCCCACGCCGAACTCGAAGAGTGGGACGAGGCCATCGGGGCCTACCGCGAGGCGCTCCGAATCGACGACGAGTCCGAACACGCCGCCTCCGCAGAGACCAACCTCGCGTACGCGCTGTGGAACGCCGGCGAGATCGAAGCGGCGCTGCGCCACGCCGAGCGCGCGGTCGAGATCGATCCGCGCTTCCCGCAGGCGTGGTACAACCGCGGCTTCTTCCTCCGGGAGCGCGGCCTCGAGGAGGACGCGGTCAACGCCTTCGACAACGCCATCCGCCTCGGGATGCGCACCGCCGACGTGCTCGAAGAGAAGGCCCGCGCTCTCGAAGAACTCGGCCGCGACGAGGAGGCCGAGCAGACGCAAGAGCAGGCCGACGAACTGCGTCAGGAGCGCGAACAGGAACTGATCGAGCAAGGCCAGGAGGGACAGCAGGGTCAACAGCGCGGCAGGCAGCAGCGTGGCGGCGGCCAGGGGCGGCAGGGCGGGGGCTCGCCCCTCGACCGCCAGCGGGAGCGGTGATGTTACTCCGCGAACGACAGACGCCGGAGGGGTTGCTCGTCTCGGTCTGTGATTCCGAGTGCCTCGGCGAGACGTACTCCGAAGGCGACGTCTCGCTCGAAGTCACCGAGACGTTCTACGGCGGCGAAGCGGCCGACGACGTCGGCGAAGCGGCCGTGATCGATAGCCTCACTCGCGCCAGCGTCGCCAACATCGTCGGCGAACGGGCCGTCTCGGTCGCCGTCGAGGCCGGCATCGTCGACGAGGATCGAGTCCTCGTCGTCGACGGCATTCACCACGCGCAGTTGCTGTGGATGTGACGGGATCCGATCCGGCAACGCTCGAAACGTAACGACGACTGTTTTCGCCTGGTCCTGCGGACCGAAGCCGTGTTAGTCCTGGGGCCGTTACACTGCAGTAATGGGAACTCAGGAAACGCAGCCGCTCGACGTCGCGTCGATTCGGGAGGACTTCCCGATTCTCGACCGGATGGTCGGTGGGGAGATCGAAACGCCCGGAGAAGGCTCCGCGGACACGCAACCGCTCGTCTATCTCGACAACGCGGCGACCAGTCAGACGCCGGAGTCCGTCGTCGAGTCCATCGTCGACTACTACTACGGCTACAACTCCAACGTCCACCGAGGCATCCATCACCTGAGCCAGGAGGCCTCCGTGGCGTACGAGAACGCACACGACCGCGTCGCGGAGTTCATCGGCGCCGACGGGCGCGAGGAGATCATCTTCACGAAGAACACGACCGAGTCGATGAACCTCGTCGCCTACGCGTGGGGCCTCGCGGAACTCGGTCCCGGCGACACCGTCGTCCTGACCGAGATGGAACACCACGCCTCGCTCGTCACCTGGCAGCAGATCGCCAAGAAGACGGGCGCGAGCGTCGAGTACATCCGGGTCGACGACGACGGCCGACTGGATATGGACCACGCGGCGGACCTGATCGACGACTCGACCGCGATGGTCTCGGCGGTCCACGTCTCGAACACGCTCGGGACGGTCGTCCCCGCCGGCGAGTTGGCCGATCTGGCACACGACCACGACGCCCACGTGTTCATCGACGGCGCGCAGTCGGTCCCGACCCGCCCCGTCGACGTCGGGGAGATCGACGCCGACTTCTTCGCCTTCTCGGGCCACAAGATGCTCGGGCCGACCGGGATCGGCGTCCTCTACGGGAAACAGCACCTGCTGGAGGGGATGGAACCGTACCTCTACGGCGGCGAGATGATCCGGAGTGTCACCTACGACGACTCGACGTGGGAGGACCTCCCCTGGAAGTTCGAGGCCGGCACGCCCGTCATCGCCCAGGGCATCGCCCTCGAAGCGGCGATCGACTACCTCGAGGAGGTCGGGATGGCGAACGTGCAGTCCCACGAGGAACTGCTCGCGGAGTACGCCTACGACCGGTTGAGCGAGTTCGACGACGTCGAGATCTACGGACCGCCGGGCGACGACCGCGGCGGCCTGGTCGCGTTCAACCTCGACGGCGTCCACGCTCACGACCTCTCCAGCATCCTGAACGACCACGGCGTCGCCATCCGCGCGGGCGATCACTGCACCCAGCCGCTGCACGACAAACTCGGCGTGCCCGCCTCGACGCGCGCCTCGTTCTACATCTACAACACGAAATCAGAGATCGACGCGCTCGTCGACGCCGTCGACGACGCGCGCCAGCTCTTCGCCTGACGCGGCCTCGCCCCGCGTTCGCCTCGCGCTCCCGAAACTCTTAGTGGCTGACAGGCGACGGGTCGATATCGATGCCCACTGTCGTCCGGTTCATCGTCGAGACAGTCGAGCGAACGCTCACCGAGTTTGCGACCGGCCTGCAGGAGGCTGCGCCGAAGATCCTCACCGGGCTCGTCTTTCTCGCGCTCGCGTACGTCGGGATCCGGCTGCTCACCCGCGCGATCCGCCGGACGCTCAGTGCCGTCTACCCCGCCGAGCAGCGGTTGATCGTCGACCTCGGCGTGACGATCGTGAGCGTCTTCCTGTGGTTCGGTGTCGCGCTCACACTGCTGGAGATCTTCGGGATGGGCGAGATCGCCGCGAGTCTCGGGACCGCCGCCGGGTTCGTCGCACTCGGCGTCTCCTACGCGCTGTCGAATATGATCGCCGACACCGTCGCCGGCGTCTATCTGCTCCGCGATCCCGATTTCAACCCCGGCGACGAGGTGAAGTCCGACCCCGTCACCGGAACGGTCGAAGCGATCGAACTCCGGAAGACGCGCTTCCGGAACGCCGAGGGAGACACCGTCGTCGTCGCGAACCGCGACGTCGAGAAGAAGTGGACGCAGCTCGAGACGACCGAGACCGCGTCTTCGGGCTGAAACGCCCTGTCTGTCGAGGGCGACCGGAACTCGCCATCTAATTTAATATCACCGTCACCCTACTGCTCAGTATGGAATCGCCGCGGTACAGCGCCCAGTTCCGGTGGATCGGTGTCGTTCTGGCCATACTCGTGGTCACGAGTGGCGTCGCGACCGCACAGTCGGCGCAATCGTCACAGCCCGATTGGGCCGACGAGGCCTACGGAGAGTTCAGCGGGATGGTCGCCACGTACAACGAGTCGATCACGCAGGTCGATCTGGGGATCGCGGGCGATCAGTTGTCGAACGAGCGGGTGAACCTCGTCGTGACCGGCGCCGACGGCGAGACGGCGACGTTCTCCTTCCGGATGGACGACCAGTTGCGGATGACAGAACTCGATCAGGGCCCGCGCTCGGATGCGACGCTGCGGATGTCGACGGACAGAGAGACGTTCAACGAGACGCTCACCGCCGACAACCCCGCGGCCACCTTCCGTGACGCCGTCGCCGACGGCGACATCAGGTTCTCCGGCATCGGTACCGGGAACGCAGTAAAGTGGACCGTGATCAACTCGGTGTCGGGGATCGCGCGATCGCTCGGCTTACTCTGAGTCGGGTCCACGCGGGGGACACACCCGTCGAGCGCCCGGTTCGGCGGCCGTTCGGCCGCCCGTCGGCGGAACTCTTTTGCGCCAGTCCGCCGTACTTCGGACAACTATGGGTATGGGCTCGGATATGTATCGGCAGCAGATCCTGGATCACTACAAGAACCCCCGGAACAAGGGCGAGATGTCGGAGCCGGACTTCTCACACACCGGGGAGAATCCCTCCTGCGGCGATACGATCACGATGAACGTCAAACTCGAAGACGACGAGGAGACGATCGAGTACGTGACGTTCACCGGGAACGGCTGTGCGATCAGTCAGGCCTCCGCGAGTATGCTCTCTGAGGAACTCCGCGGAATGACGCTGTCGGAACTCGATTCGATGGACACAGACGACATCACCGGAATGCTCGGCGTCGACATCTCGCCGATGCGGATCAAGTGTGCCGTCCTCGCCCGACAGGTGGCCCAAGACGGGGCCGCCATCCACGAGGGCGAGATCGACCTCGACGAGACGACGACCGAGGAAGACGCCGAGTGAGCCACGCGCTGTCTCGGTACGTGCGCCCTCCGGCGCGTCGCTCGGCGTGAGCGCGCCGTGCTGCGGAGAACCGACTGCGCGCCCGTGAGCGACTGCCCGCTGTCGGCCGCCGGTGGTCTCTGTCGCCCGACCACGATGACGGGGTCGCCTCGAGCGTCGAGTTCCGACGTCGAGTCACAACATCACCGGACACGACGGGAGAGCGACGGGGGACGAGGCTGCGATCGAGCGGGTGGCGTTCGCTTGCTCCGGGTGCCACAACGAGAGCATCCGGTGTTCCGGGATCGATAGCGGCCGAATGCGGAAGTCTTACTCGGGCTTCAGACCGCCGTCCTGGACGCGCATCACGGCCTCGCCGTCGGCGAGGTTCGGCGCGTCGACCAGGCGGACGATCCGCTTGTCGCCCTTCGACTTCCGGAGGTAGATGCGGAACGTCGAGGTGTGGCCGAGGATGTTGCCGCCGATCGGCTGGGTCGGGTCGCCGAAGTACGAGTCGGGGTTGGAGGCGACCTGATTGGTCACCAGGACGGCCGTGTTGTAGAGGTCGCCGATCCGCATCAGGTCGTGGAGGTGCTTGTTCAGCTTCTGCTGGCGCTCGGCGAGTTCACCACGGCCGACGTACTCCGCGCGGAAGTGTGCCGTGAGCGAGTCGACACAGAGGAGTCGAACCGGGAACTCCGCGTCCTCGTTGTCGCGGGCGAGCTCTTTGGCTTTCTCCGCGAGGAGGATCTGGTGGTTGGAGTTGAACGCCTTTGCGACGTGGATGTACTCGAGGAACGAGTCGAGGAGCGCGTCCATCGCCTCGTCGTCGCCGGGAGTGCCTTCGATCTCGCGGCGTTCGAGCAGGTCCTCGATGACCTCGTCGTCGAGCCCGCGGATCATGTCGTCGATCCGCTCGGGGCGGAACGTGTCCTCGGAGTCGATGAAGATACAGGAACCGCCGAGCCCGCCGTGTTCGGGCGGGAGTTGCACGTTGACCGCCATCTGGTGGGTCACCTGCGACTTGCCGGCTCCGAACTCACCGTACACCTCGGTGATGGACTGCGTCTCGATGCCGCCGCCCAGCAGGTCGTCGACCTCGTCGATCCGCCAGGAGAGCTTCCCGATCTTCTCGCGTCGTTCGAGGACGGTCGAACCCGTCTCGAAGCCACCGATGTCGGCGGCGTCGCGGGCGGCGTTGATGATATCGGCCGCCGTCGACTCACCGACGTCGGCGGTGTTTGACATCTCGCCCGGACTCGCGACGGCGATCGCCTGATAGCTCTCGAACCCCGCATCGATGAGTTTGTCCGCTGTCGCTGGCCCCACACCCGGTAGACTTTCGAGATCGTCTTCTGGCATCGTATCCGACTCTGGGCCCCACTGGCACATAAACCCTCGTTAACACCAAAGTGAAAGTGAAAACGGCTCACGGAGGCGTGGTGGGCGACACGACGCTCCGAGCGTTTTTGTCGGAAGCCGCGGGCGACAGACTGCGACAGCCGATGGCGACGGCCCTCGACGAGGGCTGCTGAACGCGACAGCGGTGGATTAAGAGTCCCGAAGAACGCCTGCCACGTCGGCGCTCACGCGCGGCACGGCTCGACACGTCGCGGCCGCGACGACGTAGTCCACGGCGTCGTATGCGACCGAATCGAGGCTTGTGGTGCCTGATTCCCGCGCGAAGCGCTCGTCGGTCCACCGGATCTCGTTCGCGAACCGTGGCAACAGTTCGTTGACGAGTAGGTGGCCGCGGTCGGTACTCCGTGCGTCCTCGACGGCCGATATCGCGTCCGATCGGAGCGCCGAGACGTCGTCGACGCTCTCGACGGCGACGTCGTCCCCGTTTTCGAGCCGCTCGCGGAGCGACTCGAACGCCCGGGCGTACACCAGCGCATCGGCCGCCCCGACGACCTCGTTCGCGAGGAAGGGGTCGTCGTCGGATTCGGTCAGTTGCTCGGCTCGATAGCTGGCTTCGGTTCCCAGACTGGCGAGCGCTCGCACGCCCGTGGTCTCCTCGATATCGCGGTCCACGAGCGACGTCGGCTCGTCGACGTCTCTCGGCGGGAGGGCGTCCTGTCGGTCGCGAAGTCGCGTCCGGAGTTCCTCGCGGGCCGCCTCGAAGCGGGGCCGCTGCTCCGTGGTCGTGTCGAGACCCGCTCGGAAGCGGTCGAACACGTAGGCCGCGACCGTGACGCTCGTCCGCGCGCGCTCGAGGTCCTCGGCGAGGTCAGCCACGTCGAGGGCGGTCCCATCGCTCCGCTCCCGGCGGTTCCGCGAGGAGAGCCAGTTTCGGGCGGCCCGGATCTCGCTCTCGATCGCCTCGTGGACGACGATCGCGCGGACGGGGTCGTCACCGACGTGTGACCAGCGCTGTACGACGCTGGCGATCCGTCCCTCGATGGACGGGACCGACTCCCGGAGTGCTGCCAGCGTCAGATCGTCGTCGATTGCGCGCCACCCCGCGCGGGCCTCGTGCGCCGAGACTCGCGCGCGGTTCGCCCGCTGGAGGCGTTCGTACGGCGTCTCGGCCTCGTCGATCCGGGCGACCGAGTCGGTCGCCGAGTCGTACATGTTGTTCAAGCGCCCCCGAATCACGCCGTTCGGGATCGTCTCGCTGTCGAACGGAGCGGGGATACGGTCGAGGTCGGACTCGGCGATCGATCGCTGCTCGGCCACGAACGACGCCTCGATGTCGACCGGGAGCGTCTCGGGGACTGTCAGCGCGTCTCCGGCCACCATCTCGGTGAGCGCGTCGGCGTCGACGGTCTGTTCGGGCTGTCCCGAGAGGAGTCCCGAACAGCCGGCGAGTCCGGCGAGCGCGCCGGCGCCCGACAGCGCGAGCAGGTGCCGACGGGTGACGCCCCGGCGGCGATCGGTTCGGGTCACGATGCATTCCCCTCCGGCGTCGCGTCGTCCGGGCGGGGACAGGGGCCGCCGCCGCTGCCGGAACTGTAGCTGTTGATCTGCCCGGGTTCGAGGGTGACGGGGAGTCGAATGAGATACGTCACTGCTACCTGGGCGTTGGCCTCGCAGGCGACGTCGGCGTCGCGAAGGATGCGCGCGTAGTCAGTCTCGATGTTGTTCTCGGTCCAGCGGACCCAGCAGAGCCGTTGGCGAAAGCACTCGTCGACCAGGTGTCGCTCGACGTAGATGGTCTGTGAACTGAAGTCGGTCGCGTCGAGGAACGAGCGAGCGTCGGCGGCGCCGTCGACGTCGGCGAACGTGAGCGCCGACGCGTCCTCGGCGTTGCTAACGAGGTAGTGGGCCCAGTCGTCGATCCGGTCACGATCCGACTGGTCGTCGTCCGACGATGCGGTCTCGGTCGGCGTCTCACTCACGACGTTCGGCTCCATCCCGGAGCCGCGGAGCGTGACGCGTGGTGGATCGACCAGTGCGTCCTCGGGTGGGTCGGCCCCGGGTCCCTCGCGAGAGGATCGAGAAACACCGGTACTGGACCCGCTACCGCCACACCCGGCAAGCGCAGTCAGGCCCAGCGTGGCCGCCGCAGACGCGACGAACCGACGTCTGGTTGCCCGCTGTGTGTTGGAGGGCATCGGTTCAGCGTTCCTCCCCCACCGGGATATAGGCCGCGAACAGTCAAGGAATCGTTTCAGCGTTCGGTTGGGCGCGATACGGGTGGACACAGGAGCGACTGCGGCGCTCGCGCTCGAGGGTGGGCGCACGAGCGAGCGCGCTCACTCCCAGGGGTGACCGCCGCTGCGGTCGGGCCACATCGGGTACCAGTAGGACTCGTCGTCTTCGAGCGTCAGTTCGCCGTCGAGGACGGATTCGAGTTTGAATTCGAGCTGTTGGTTCCGCTCTTTGCCACGCTCGGGCGCGAAGGGGTAGTACGCCCCGCGGCGGAACGAGTAGATCCAGTACGCGCGGTCGCCGTCGCTCTCCCGCTCGAAGCCGAACACGGCCGCGAGCAGTCGGGAGCCGTAGCCCCGCTCGACGAACTCGTCGGCCGCGAAGTGCACCGAGGTGACGAGGTCTTCGGGGTCGTCGTCGCGGAGGACGACCCACTCCCAGCCGTGGCCGTCCTCGCGGACCTCGAACGCGGTCCCCGTCTCCTCCTCGCCGGCGCGGAGGATGGCTTCGACGTCGTCGACGGTCGCCTCGAAGTCAGTGCTGTCGACGCCCGAAAAGCAGAGGGCCGCCGCGTCGATCGACCGGAATCCGAGGTCGGCCTCCATCGTGACGTAGGCGGTGCTCATCCCGAAGAGGTCCTCGGGATCGGCGTCACGGGTCGCGTCGGCCTCGGCGCTCGTGCCGAAGACGGCCCGGATCGTGTCGAAGAGGCCCATCAGCGGGTCTCCATCTCGCGTTCCAGTTCGCGGAGGCGCTCGACGCGCGTCTCCGTGGCGGGGTGGGTGCTGAACAGCTTCCCGATGAAGTCGCTCTTCAGCGGGACGATGAAGAACGCGTTCATCTCGGACTGCTCACGGAGATCCTCTTTCGGCACGCGATCCATCCGGCCGTCGATCGAGAGCAGCGCCGACGCCAGCGCGGATGGCTTGCCGGTGATGAGCGCACCGCCCCGGTCGGCGGCGAACTCTCGGTACCGCGAGAGCGCCCGGATCAGGAAGAACGAGATGATCCAGACGAGCAGCGAGGCGACGATGGCGACGATGATGCCGCCCCCGCCCTGCCGCTCGCGACCGCCGCCGAACCAGAAGCCCATCCGGACGATCATAAACGCGACCGTCGAGAGGAACGAGGCGATCGTCATCACCATCACGTCGCGGTTCTTCACGTGCGCGAGTTCGTGCGCGATGACTCCCTCGAGTTCGTCGCGATCGAGCGTTCGAAGGAGTCCCGTCGTCACGCAGACGGTCGCGTTCTTCTGTGAACGGCCGGCGGCGAAGGCGTTCGGAACCCGCGAGTCGGCGACGGCGACCGTCGGCTTCGGCAGGTCCGCCTGCTGACTGAGCCGCGAGATCGTCGCGTGAAGCTCCGGGTACTCCGCTTCTGTGACTTCCGATGCGCCCATACTGTACAGCGCGAGCTTGTCGCTGAAGAAGAACTGTGCGAGAACAAACGCGCCCATCAGCGGGAGGAAGACGAACGAGTTCGTCCACCACAGCGCTCCCACGAACGCGATGTAGAGGGCGAAGAGCAGGAACATCGTCAGGACCATCCGGCTCCTGAGTCCCCAGTCGGGTTTCCATTCCATACCGGGCCTACGGTCTCGCGAGTATAAACGATGTTGCAGACGCGACGCCGCCCCTGGGGAATCGGGTGATCGCTTCGTCGCGCTTAACCGCCTCGGTCGTCTACGACAGTCGATGAGTTCGGGAGACTTCTGCCCGCGGTGTGGGGATCCGGTGCCGGAGCGCGAGGAACCGCTCCCCGGGGAACCGCGCGAGCGCGACGCCGTCCTCTGCGACGACTGTTACTTCGAGGACTTCGACCTCGTCGACGCCCCCGAGCGGATCGAGGTACGCGTCTGCTCGCAGTGCGGAGCGGTCCACGAGGGCAACCGCTGGGTGGACGTCGGCGCGCGCGACTACACCGACATCGCGGTCGAACAGGTGACCGAGGCGCTCGGCGTCCACCTGAAAGCCGAGGACGTCCGCTGGGGCGTCGAGCCCGAACAGGTCGACGAGAACACGATCCGGATGCACTGCACCTTCGGCGGCGTCGTCCGCGACACCTACCGCGAGGAACAGGTGACGGTCCCGGTCTTGCTCTCCCGACAGACGTGCGACCGCTGCGGACGGATCGCCGGCGGCTACTACGCCAGCATCGTCCAGGTCCGCGCCGACGAGCGGACCCCGACGAGCGATGAGGAGTCGCGCGCGGTCGAGATCGCCGAGGCGTACATCGCCGAACGGGAGGCGACGGGCGACCGCAACGCGTTCATCTCCGAGATCAACGAAACGAACGACGGCACCGATATCAAGATCTCGACGAACCAGATGGGGGCCGGGATCGCGAAGCGGATCGTCCGCGAACTCGGCGGCGACGTCGAGGAGTACCCCACGCTCGTGACCGAGGACAGCGACGGCAACGAGGTCTATCGGGTCACGTACGCCGTCCGCCTGCCGAAGTTCACGCCGGGCGACGTTATCGAACCCGACGAGGCGGACCCGGTGCTCGTCCAGAGCGTGCGCGGAAACCTGAAAGGGGTCTCGCTCACCACGGGTGATCCCTACGAGGCGTCGTTCGAGGACGGCGAGACGCCCGATGCGCGCCATCTCGGGACCGTCGACGACGCCGAAGAGACGACCGTCGTCACGATCGAAGACGAGTACGCGGTCCAGGTCCTCGACCCCGAGACCTACGAGTCGAAGACGATCGCACGGCCGTCGTACGTCGACAGTGGGGCCGAGACGGTCCCCGTGCTCAAGAGTCGAGCGGGCCTGCACGTGCTTCCCGAGGACGCAGTCGCGACTGACGGATCAGAGTAACGAGGGGTCGGGGCGAGACGTTCAGTCCGCGTGCGTCGCTCCGTCGGCGGTTCCCGACCGGAACTGATTCTCACGAACCGTGATCCCGTGGCGTTCGAGCGCCGTCACGAACGCGTCCGGCGAGCGACCCGCGTGGGCCGCGGCCTGCGAGAGGGACAGTGTGCCGTTCTGGTACAGGGTCATCGCCGTGTTCAGCCCGTGGGTATACATTGCGGGACACCTGATCAAACGTTGGTAGGGATGTTAAATATTCTGTGAGAAACTGTCCCATATCTGCAGTGATACCCGCCAAAATGATCCAAACTTTCAATTTTTCTTGTCTTCTACTCCGACAGCAGAACCCAAATTAACGTTCATTATGTATTCGTTTCGCAATGCTTGCGATTCTCGTGCACTTCCACAGTCCGCACCTGGTGCGGAGGCCACCGGCCAACGAAAGAATTGAATCAGTGGGGTCGTTACCGGATGTATGGATCGTCAGCAGCTCCTCGCTATCATCCTCGTCGTTCTGATGATCGGCTCGTCAGTCGCCTACGGCGCAGTGTTACTGTTCTGAGGCTGGTCGAAGCACCGGGGATCCGACGAGCCGTGATCAGTTCTGTCCCGCGCCCGGGATCGAATCGGTCGGAGTCGGATCGGGCACCGTCTGTTCGAGGACGGCCAGCGTCCCCGCCACGTACGCCGTCAGGCCCGTGCCGAGAACGAGCACCCCGAGCGCGAGGCGGAGTTCGTCGGTGATCGGCAGCGTCGGCGCGACGCCGAGGAGTGCCGCGACGGTGAGTACGCCGCCGGCCCAGCACAACCCGGTCGCGAACGCGACGCCGAACCGACCAGTGAGTCGCGTGAGGCTGGCGGCGACGTCGAGGCCGACGAGCAGTGACGCGAGTGGATCACGGGGACGCTGTCGCAGAGGCCCGCCACCACCGGGACGCTGGTAAGTGTTGCAGCCGCTCCGGCTATCGCTCTCCCCAGACGTCCGACAACGGGTGGTCGGAGTCGCTGTCGTCGCCGCCCTCGCGGTCGGGCGAGCGCTCCCCGGACGACCGGGCGGACCCGCCGGATCGAGAGGCCGAACGGGACGTCGACCCCGCGTCACCGCGCCCCGCGTTCGAGTCCGGGTCGTCGCGCTGCCGCTCGCGCCGCTCGGAACGTGTCGCGTTCGTCCGGCCACCGGGCGCGGCCTGATCGAACGCCGGGAGGTCCGGCGTGGACAGTCGGTCGACCTGGTCGCGGAACCACGCCGGCATCGCACCGCGCGTCCGCTCGAAGAGGTCGAGCAGCGACGAGTCAGCGAGGTACGTCGCGCCGTAGTCGTCGGGCGCGCGGACCACCCGTCCGCACGCCTGGATCACCGTGCGGAGGGCCGCGCGTCGGTACCACGACCACTGCCCCTCCTCGAGTCGGCGCGCGACGCGTGAGTCGTTGGTGTTGAGATACGGGGCCTTGCAGACGACCTGCCACCGGCAGCGGTCGCCGGCGAGATCGAGCGCCTCCTCCATCTTCACCGAGAGGAAGACGTCGGGGTCGTCGGTGGCCTTCCAGGATTCGAGTGCAGCGTCGCGGTTCTCGCGGTCGTGGGCGCGGACGCGACCGCCGAGGCCGAACCGGGCGAGTCGCGTCTGGAGTTCGGACTGGATCGCATAGGAGTGACAGTGGATCAGTCCCTTCTCGTCGGGGTGATTCGCCATAATCCGGACGAGCGCGCGGGCGACCTTCGGCAGCGTCTCGTCGCGCTCGTCGTAGGTCATCTTTCCCCGGGTCACGTCGTACAGCGGGCGGTGCTCGACGGGGAAGGTGTGTTCGACGTCGACGAGAGCGACGTTCGCGGGGTCCAGACCGACCCCGCGGCAGAACGCGGCCTTGTCGAGGATGGTCGCCGAGAGCAGCGCGAATTTGTTGCCGCGGTCCCAGACCGTGTGGTGGAGGTATCTGGCCGGATCCAGCGGCTTGATCGTGATTGCACTGCCCTCGCCGTCGGGCTGGTCGACGACCCAGGTGGTCGGACTCTCGGGGTCCCGATAGTCCGAAACGAACCACTGGAGCTCCGAGCGGAGTTCCTGGAGGCGATCGCGGCGGGCGGCCTCCTCCGGCGTCAGTTCCGGGTTGCGGAGGAGCTCGTCCTTCGCACGGTCACAGACCCCTGCGAGCGTCTCCGCGAAGCGGACTGTCCGTTCCAGCGGGTCGCTGTCGGCCGTGACGTCCGGGACGCCCACCTCGTCCCAGACGGGGACCGTCCGGGGGTCCAGATCGACCGTTGCGTACATTTCGGCCCACTCCGCGAGGCCGTGTGCCTCGTCAATCACCACGACGTCCCGCTTGCGGAACACGTCGGAGCCGGCGGTCTGCATAAAGTACGCGAGCGTCATCGCGGCGATGCGCCGGTTCGACGCGATCGCGCGGTCGGAGAAGTAGGGACAGCGATGGCGGACCGAGCAGTCGAACCCGGACTGCCGGGCGCACGGCGCGCGGTCGACCGGCGTGTCGGTCTCGCCGTTCAGGATGCAGGTGTAGTTCGACTTGCCCCTGATGACGTTCAGATCGTCGAGGAGCGGATCCGCGGCGACGTCGTCGAGTTGGGAGACCTGCGGCGTCGTGTAGTACGCACCGGTCGCCGCGGCGGGCGTGACCTCGTCGGTGGTCGCGGCCGCGCCGGCGACCGACCGCGCGAGGAGTGACTTGCCGCTCCCGGTCGGTGCGCGGACGAGAACCACGTCGTTCCCGGCCGCGAAGGCGTCGCGGATGTCCGCGAGCGCCTGTTCTTGCGCGCCGCGGAAGCTCGGGGCCGGAAACGACTCGGGGATCCGATCGGGGTCCACACCGGTCCTGTGCCGTACTCGGATAAAAACCCTTCAGGCCCGAGTGACCGGCGCGGGCACCGGACGGCTCACAGCGACTCGACGTCGTCGCTCGTCACGTCGCGATCCTCGGGTAAGCGGTCGATGCAGTCGAGACATAGGAAGTACTCCCCGCCGTCGGCGAGTTCGAGCGTCATCCCGCCGGTGGCGTCGGTCTCGAACGACCAGAAGTCGCCGATGCCGCCGGCGATCCGGACCGACCGGCCGCAGGCCTCGCAGGGTTCGCTCGTCATATCGGCGCGAGGGCCCGGAGGGACAAACGTGCTCCGGCACCGTCCCGGCGTTCGAAAAGGGACTCGATCGTGAGTTGGCATAGTTTCTACTTCTCGGGGGCGGGAAGGTAACGCACAATGACAGCTTCGGGCGAGGAGACCGTCGCCAGCGGCGAGAACCGGGCGGGGGAGACGCCACAGACGGCCATCGTCTCGACACCGGAGGGGACCGACGAACCGTCCGTCACCGAGACCGGAACGGAACTGGAGCGGACGATCGGGCTCACCGGCGGCATCGCCATCGGGGTCGGGACGATGATCGGGGCGGGCATCTTCGTCTTCCCGGGCATCGCGGCCGGACGGGCCGGGCCGGCCGCGGCCGTCTCGTTCGGGCTCGGAGCGATCATCGCGCTGCTGGTCGCGCTCCCCGCCTCCGAGTTGGCGACCGCGATGCCGAAGTCCGGCGGCGGGTACTACTTCATCTCTCGCGCACTCGGCGCGCTCCCTGGAGCCATCGTCGGGATCAGCATCTGGCTCGGACTGGTGTTCGCGACCGCGTTCTACCTCGTCGGCTTCGGCAACTACGCGGCTGCCGTGCTCGCGGAGGCCGGCGTCGACGTCGCGGGCGTGCCGGTCGTCGTCCCGCTGGCGCTCCTGTTCGGCGTGTTCCTGACTGCGCTGAACCTCTTCGGCACCGAGAACGCCGCCGCACTCCAGAACTACGTCGTCGGACTGTTGCTCACGATCCTGGTCATCTTCCTGGGGTACGGCGGCCTCGACGCGCTGGGGGTGTTCGGCCGCGCCAGCACGCCCGAGACGTTCGCTCCGTTCGGAGCGACGCCGGTGTTCACGACCGCTGCGCTCGTGTTCACGTCGTATCTCGGCTTCGCCCAGGTCGCGACCGTCGCCGGCGACATCAAGCGACCGGGACGGAACCTCCCGCTGGCGATGATCGCCTCGGTGGTACTCGTGGGCGTGCTCTACGTCGCGACCATCTTCGTCGCGACGAGCGCGTTCGGCAGCGCCGCGCTCGCGTCGTTCGGCGAGACCGCCATCGTCGAAGTCGCCCGCAACTTCGGTGGACGGGCCGGCGCGATCGCGATCCTCATCGCGGGGTTGCTCGCGACGGTTTCGAGCGCTAACGCCTCGATCCTCTCTACCTCCCGGGCCGTGTTCGCGGTGAGCAAGGACGCGCTCGTTCCCGGCATCGCTGGCCGGGTGAACCTCCGGTACGGGACGCCGCACGTCGCCCTGTCGATGGCTGGCGGGCCGGTCCTCGTCCTCGTCGCGCTCGGCGAAGTCGAGGTGCTCGCGGAGGTCGCCTCGTTCCTCCACCTGGTGATGTACAGCCTGATGTGCGTCGCGCTCTTCGCGATGCGGCGGGACGAGCCCGAGTGGTACGATCCCGCGTTTCGGGTCCCGGCGTACCCGCTCGTCGCCGGCCTCGGCGCGGTATCGAGTGCGGGGCTGATTCTGTTTATGCAGCCGACATCGCAGATCATCGGGATCGCGATTATGCTGGCGTCCGCCGGGTGGTACAAGTACTACGCCGACGACGTGCAACTCAAGGGAGTGCTGTAACGATGTCAGACGACCGAACGACCGCTGACGAGGCGGAAACCGGTCCCGACGCGGACCCGGTGACCAGCACCGAAACGGAGGCGCGTGACCGCAGCACCGATCCGGAGCCCGACCGGGCCACCGCCGGCGGGCTGGCGATCCGGGAGCCGCCGGTGGTCCTCCTCCCGTTGGCCGTCCTGGATGGCGAGACCGTCTCGGAGTCACTGGTGGAGTTCCTGGCGCCCACCAAGGAGGTGCTGCTCGCGTACCACGAGCTCCCGGAGCAGACCCCGACCGAGCAGGCGAGCCTGCAGTTCGAGGAGCGCGCGCGTGAAGCCATCGAAGACCTCGCGGACGCGTTCCGCGACGCCGGGAGCGACCCCGAGACCCGAGTCGTGTTCACTCACGGCCGCCAGCAGACGATCGATCGCGTCGCCGGGGAGGTCGGCGCGACGGCGGTGCTCCTGCCGAATCCGACCGGCGACATCGACGAGGTGCTCGTCCCGATCCGTGAACCGATCGACGACGACCGCCTCGCGGATCTGGTCACGACGCTCATCGAGGGCGAGAACGACCGTGTGACGCTCTGGGGGCTCACCGCCGAGGGGGACGACTTCGATCCCGCCCGCGCTGTCGAGCGCGCCGCCGAGGAACTCCGTGAACGGGGGGTCGACTCGGCGACCGTCACCACCGAGACGTCGGTGACGGCGACGCCGGTGCGGGATATCGTCGAACGCTCTGCGGACGCGGACGTGATCGTGATGCGCGAGGGGACGGGATCGGTCGTGAGTGTGCTCCTCGGCGACGACGCCGAGCGGATCGCCACCGGCGCGGTCGCACCCGTGCTCGTCCTCCGCGATCGGACGCCCTCCGAGGCGGAGCCGGACGACCCATCGGCTGATGCCGATGCGTCGGGGGCGGCCCACGGTTCGGGGGAGTAAACGGCGATGGAACTACACTGCGAGGGCTGTGCCGGGTGCTGTCTCGATTGGCGACCGATCGCCGAGGCCCCGTCGGCCCACGAGCATCGCGGGCCCGGCGACCCCCTCGACGACGTCTACAACTTCGTCCCGCTAACACGCGACGAGGTCGCACAGTTCGTCGAGCGGGGCCTCGGCGACGTCCTCAGGCCGCGGCTCTGGCGCGTCGACGAAGACACGTCCAGCGTCGTCGTCGACGGCGTCCGCCTCGCGGCGATCGACGGCCGACCGGCGTTCTTCGTCGGACTCCGGAAGACCCCCAAGCCGGTGGCCCCCTTCGGGACCGAGGAACGCTGGCTCGACACCTGTGCCTTTCTCGACCCCGAGACGCTCCAGTGTCGGATTCACGGCGGGGATCTGTACCCCGACGAGTGCGCGACCTACCCCAGCCGAAACCTCGATCTCGACGTCGAATCGGAGTGCGAGCGCGTCGAGCGCGAGTTCGGCGGCGACCGCCTCCTCGACGACGAACCGGAGGGGGACAACGGGCCGCTGCTCGGTCCACAGGCGATCGGTGCGAAGGTGTTCGCATACCCCCAGCCCGAGGAACTCTCCGGCATCGTCGCCCGGCTCGAAGCGGGCGCGCTCACCGATACGGACCGGGCCGCGTTCGTCGGCGTCGCGGCCGGGTCGCATCCCGGGTCGCTCGCGATCGACGAGGAGCGTGCGGCGAAGGCGACGGCTGACGTGCTCGACGCTGACTCGTGGGCGGGGCACGTGCTCGCCGAGTGGCGCGACGCCGCCGGTGCCGTCGGGGACCGCGTCGACGACGCCCCGGCTGCCGACGACGTAGCGGTCGCCCGCGGCGCGCCGGAGACGCCCGGGTGGGACGCCGTCGGCGAGGAGTGAGTGCGACCGAGGCGAGAACCGTTAACCGCCTCGGGGACGATTCGTCGCTATGGACGTTCTCGTAACGGGTGCGACGGGCTTCGTCGGTAGCCGTCTCGTCCCCGCGCTTCTCGATGCCGGCCACGAGGTGACGGCTCTCGTCCGCGATGCCGGCGGGTACGACGCGCCCGACGGCGTCCGGGTCGTCGAAGGCGATCTGCTGGAACCGGGCAGCTTCGACGCCGCACTGGACGTCGAGGCGGCGTACTACCTCGTGCACTCGATGCGTTCGGGGGCCGACTTCGAGGCCCGAGACCGCCGGGCCGCCGAGAACTTCGCGCAGGCGGCCGGCGACCACGGCGTCGAGCGCGTCGTCTACCTGGGTGGACTCGGCGAGGAGCGCGACCGGCTCTCAGAACACCTCCGCTCGCGCCGCGAGGTCGAGCGCATCCTCGAGGCGGGCGCGTACGACCTCACGACCCTCCGAGCGGCGATCCTGATCGGATCCGGGTCGGCCAGCTTCGAGATGATCCGACAGCTGTCCTCGCGCCTGCCGGTGATGGTGACGCCGCGATGGGTCGACACCGAGTGTCAGCCCATCTTCGTCGACGACGCCATCGAGTATCTGGTCGGCGTGCTCTCGGTACCCGAGACGGCGGACGAGACCTACGAGATCGGCGGACCGGACGTCTTGACCTACCGCGAGATCCTCCTTCGCGTCGGGGCCAGGCGTGGGCGGCGCCCGACCGTCCTGCCCGTGCCGGTGCTGTCGACGCGGTTGTCGTCGCTGTGGATCGGCCTCGTCACCGACGTCCCAACGGCCGTCGCGCGACCGTTGATCGACGGGCTCCGGAACCCCGTCGTCGTCCGCGATCACGGCATCGAATCCCTCATCGACGTGGACCTGACGCCGTTCGACGAGGCCGTCGACAGGGCGCTCGCCGGCGACGGCGGCTCGCCTCGATCGAGTGAATCGTCGACGGCTCGGACGGGCGGTCGCTGATGGCCCGCTCGAACCTCAGGGGATCCGAACCGTACGGCGAGACGTGGGTGTACGAGAGTATCGTCGGGGCGATCCCCGGCGTCGAACTCTCGGACCGACAGGCGATCGCGGTGCAACTGGGGATCTTTCAGACCGGCATTGTCGTGCTCGCACTGGTGTACGATCTCTGGGACGCCGTCCTTCCCGGGACGGTCGCCGTCGTCGTCGCCGCGGCGGGCAGCGGCGTGATGCGACAGTTCGGTCGCCGGACCCGGGAACTCGATCTCCCGGAACCGTACCGCCGGCTGCTCTTCGGATCGAGTATCGAGGTCGTCCTGGGCATCCTCGCGTTCGTCGCGCTGGTGACACACCTGTTCATCTTCGACCCGCGAACCGCCGACCCGACGCTCCTCACGGGGCTGTTCGGCCCCGACCCGCCCGTGCCGGTGGTGTATCTCACGCTGTTGATCCTCTGGGACCTCTGCTATCGGATCGGCACGTCGTGGTGGGGTGCGGTGGTGGCCCTGTGGCGTTCGTGGCGCTACGCGTTCGACCCGGCAACGGCCCGTCGGCTCCGCCGACTCGACGCGTTGAACGTCGGATTCGGCCTGACGCAACTCGCGATGGTTCCGTTCCTCCTCGATCGGCCAGTGCTGCTCGTCGCTGTCGGCGGTCACATCGTCGCGGTCACCGTCGTCTCGGTGGCGGCGATGGCGACGCTCCGCATTCGTTGAGAAACGCGCCGGCCGCGTCAGTCTTTGACTTCTTGAAACTGGTCGAGGAGCGCCTCGGTCGACTCGCCGGTGTCGTACTCGACGGATCCGCGGTAGACCGTTCGGTCGTCGTCGAAGTCCGTATCGACCGCACCGTTCTTCCGCTCGCGACGCTCGTGTTCGTCATCGTCGTATGCGCCCATCGACATGGTACAATGTACCGTGAGAGTGTAACCCACATATATGTATCGCCGAGCGACCCCTGTAGAGCAGTGATTCGATCTCGGAAGCGACAATATAAACCGGTTCGTCCGCTAGATTCAGTGTGGCACGTCCCCTACGCTTTAGATACGCCCCCGGTCGCTGGACCGAAGACCGGGTAGTCGGCCAGGTTTACCGGGATTTAGACCGGAATCTGGGTGCGACCCGTCTCGACCCCTGGTTCCGGTCCCCCGAAGGGTACGCCGGCGAACGGTTCGAGATGGACAACGGCGACATCGCGCTGTTTCTGTGGAACGACGACGAGGCCTACTGGCTCGGTAACACCGAAACGCCCGAGGCGCTCTGGCGGACCGAAAAGTACAGCTTCGAACACGTGCCGGCGGACATCTCCCGGTGGGCGACCAGAGAACTCACCGCGCAACTCCACGAGGAGAGTCCGTGGCTCGAACCGTACCCGCACCTCTCGTGGTTCTTTCTCCCCGTGTTTCTCTCGAAAGACGGCCGCGAGACGACCCGCGACTTCTTCGACGAGCACGCCGCGGGGTTCCCCGACGCGACGCGAGCGGAATCGCTGGAGTTCTACGAGTCGTTCCTGCGGACCCGCGCACTCGACGACTGGCGGGAGGTGATGGCCGGGAAACTCGGCACCTCTGAGTACCTCGATCTCACGCGAATGACTGCGGCGATGGGCGAGTTGAACGTCGGTCACCTGCTCGTCGAGGCGGGCTACGAGATCGAACCCGAGATCGACGTCTCGACCGGTCACGCCATCGACTACCGGGCGGAGAAGGACGGCGACGGGGTGCTGGTCGAAGTCACGCGGCCCACGCCGACGACCGATCGCCGCGCGGGAACGCCGATCGCCGCCGTCCGTGACACCGCCGCCACGAAGTCCGACGGGCAGTTAGAGGAACACGGTGGCGGCGTCGTCCTCTTCGTGGACTGTTCGTCGTTCCCCGACGACGAGTGGCAGTCGATCGTCGCAGAACAGCCAGAGGTCCACCACCGCCCGGCCGCGGTCTTTCGACTCAGACCGTCGGGACGGATCGAGGGCTACACCAAGGGGTCGGTCCCCCTGTCGTTACCGTTCTGATTCGCGTCGAAAAAATCGGACCGCAGTCCCAGCGCGGCCTCAGAAGGAGACCTGCTGAGGGCCGTCCTCGCCGGTCGTGTAGGCGTCGCGGTCGCTGTAGTATCGCCGGCCGATAGCCTCGTGACCGAGCCCACAGTGGAGTGCCGACCGGGCGTCTTTGGAGTCGGTGTACGTCTCTGAACCCGCACGAGCGAGTACGTCTCCGAGGCGTGCGGACCCGTTCGGGAGTTCGATGACCTGATCGCCGTACGCCTCGATGAGTTCCTCGGTCGTGGCCGGGAACTCGTGAGCGTCGATGAGTTCGCCAGTGCGGTTCAAGCGCATTACATCCAACTGCAAGCGCCGGAGGTTCTTAATGGTTTTCTGTTATGGTATTTGAGGAAGGTTAATACGTAATATATCCTAATATCAAATATTACGCCACTAATATGCATTTCACCGACACACAAGGAATAAAACGGTTCAGCGGCGACGCACAGCCGTGAGTGCTGACCGAGCCGACGCGCCAGACGACGCTGGACCGGCGGCGGACCTCCACGTCCATACGACCGCCTCAGACGGCGTCCTGACGGTTCCCGAACTGCCGGCGGCGGCACGGGCGGGCGGCGTCGACGTCGTCGCCGTCACGGATCACGACAGGATTCACCCCGACCTCGACGCCCCCGTGACGACCAGCCACGGCGTGACCGTAGTCCGGGGGATCGAACTCCGCGTCGAAACCGACGAGCAGCGGCTCGACCTGCTCGGCTACGGCGTCGAGGCAGCCGACGAACTCCGATCGATCACGGAGCGGATCCAGGCGGACCGGAAACGTCGCGGGGCCGCGATCGTCCGCCGGGTCGAAGCGCGACTCGACGTCGACCTCGACGTGGAACTCCGCGCGGGCCTCGGGCGACCGAACATCGCCCGCGCGATCGCCGAGAGCGACGCCCCCTACGACTACGACGGCGCGTTCGAGCATCTGATCGGCGACGACGGGCCGTGCTACGTCGAGCGGTACGTCCCGACGTTCGAGGAGGGCGCCGAGGTTCTGCAGGAGGCCTGTGCTCTCGTCGGGCTGGCGCATCCGTTCAGGTATCCCGATCCCGAGCGGGCGCTCGATCGCGCCAGCGAACTCGATGCCGTCGAGCGGTACTACCCGTACAGCGGGGCGAGTGCAGCGCGCGAGGAGACGGCGCTGATCGACGAACGTGCGGCCGACGCCGACCTCCTCCGCACGGGCGGGTCCGACGCACATGACCGGACGCTCGGCGTCGACGGCCCGCCGAAATCGGCGTTCGATGCGATCGCCGAGCGGCTGCTGGATCGGTGAGGATGTTCTCGGCACCGATAGCTGGGAGCACAGAGTTAAATCCCGTCGAGCACCAAGACCCACGTATGAAGTGCCACTACTGCGACCGGGACGCCGCGTACGCCGCGGAGAAGGACGGGATCAAGGTCGGGCTGTGCGAGCGGCACTTCCGGACGCAGGTCGAGGCGCTCGCGGACTCCGAAGAGCTGGCCGCCATCCGCGAGCAGATCGACATCGATCGGACCGAGTGACCCGCGGTCGCTGACTCCCGCTGAACTCGCGCCCCACTGACGGGCCGATTCCCGCTGTCTTCTCTCTCGAGTCCTGCACTCTCGTGGTATCGTCCGGACGAACGATCGACGCCGCTGAGCGATGCCGCTGGCGGGTTTCGGTTCGCCGTCGAAGAAAATCGGATCGCGGTAGTCGGCGGACGGTGCTGCGTCGCGGTCGGGGAGGGGTGGCGTGGCGTGTCGAGCCGCGCTTACATTGCGCCGCCCATACCGCCCATGCCGCCCATGCCGCCCATACCGCCGCCGGGGCCGCCGGCTCCGGGCGCGCCGCCGTCGTCGCCGCCGTCGTCGGTGCCGCCGCCCTTGAGGTCGCCAGCAGCGATGACGTCGTCGATGCGGAGGATCATCACGGCCGCCTCGGTGGCGGACTCGATGGCCTGCGTCTTCACGCGGAGGGGTTCGACGACGCCGTCGTCCTCCATGTTGACGATCTCACCGGTGTAGGCGTCGAGGCCGGCACCGAAGTCGCCGTCGGAGTGCTCCTTGCGGAGGTTGACGAGCGACTCGATGGGGTCGAGGCCGGCATTCTCGGCGAGCGTTCGCGGGATGATGTCGAGCGCCTCGGTGAACGCTTCGATCGCGAGCTGTTCGCGGCCGCCGACGGAGCTGGCGAACTCGCCGAGCTCCATCGACAGTTCGGTCTCGCTGGCGCCGCCGCCGGGCAGGACCTTGCCGTCTTCGAGCGTCGTCTTGACGACGCCGAGCGAGTCCTCGATGGCGCGCTCGAGTTCGTCGACGACGTGCTCGGTGCCACCGCGGAGGATGAGCGTGACGGACTTGGCGTCCTCGACGTCCTCGACGAAGATGCGCTCGTCGCCGCCGATGTCCTTCTGGGCGACGGAGCCGGCGAAGCCGAGGTCGTCGGCCTCGATGTCGTCGAGCGAGCCGACGACGTTGCCGCCGGTCGCGCGGGCGAGCCGCTTCAGGTCGGAGGACTTCGCGCGGCGGACTGCCAGGATGCCCTCCTTCGCGAGGTAGTGCTGGGCCATATCGTCGATGCCGTCACCGACGAAGACGACGTCGGTACCGACCTCGACGAGCTGGTCGACCATCTCTTTGAGCTGCTCTTCTTCCTGGTCGAGGAACTGCTGAAGCTGGTCGGGGTCAGTGACGTTGACCTCGGCGTCGATCTCGGTCTCGCGGACTTCCAGCGCGCCGTCGAACAGCGCGACGTTGGCGTCCTCGACACCGAAGGGCATGTTCTCGTGGACGCGCTCTTTGTCCACGATGACGCCCTCGACGAGCTCGGAGTTGTCGATCGAGCCGCCGACGACCTTCTCGACGGAGACGTTGTCGGTGTCGATGCTGTCGTCGTCGGCGACCGCAAGCACGGCGTCGACGACGAGTTCGGCGAGGAGGTCCTTCGAGGACTCGGCGCCCTTGCCCGTCATCGCCGTCTCGGCGATCTTGACGAGCGTCTCGGTGTCCTCTTCGGAGACCTCGATGGCGTTCTCCTCGAGGATCTCCTTGGCTTTCTCTGCAGCCTGGCGGTATCCCTGCGCGATGGTGGTGGCGTGGACGTCCTGCTCGATGAGCTCCTCGGCCTGATCGAGGAGTTCACCGGCCACGACGACGGCGGTCGTCGTTCCGTCTCCGACCTCGTCCTCCTGGGTCTCGGAGACTTCGACGATCATGTTCGCCGCCGGGTGGTCGATGTCCATCTCTTTAAGAATGGTTACGCCGTCGTTCGTGACGACGACGGACCCGCCGGAATCGACGAGCATCTTGTCCATCCCTTTCGGACCGAGCGTGGTCCGAACGGATTCGGCGACGGCTTTCCCCGCCGAGATGTTCATCGACTGTGCGTCTTTGCCCTGTGTGCGCTGGGAGTCCTCGCCCAGAATGATCATAGGCTGGCCCTGCTGCATTCGCTGACTCATGTACACCGAAGGATTGTTTGTGATTCTATATAAAAGTATCGCTATGGGCGTCTAGATACCCGCTTACGGCGGCAAAATGTGTGTTAACTTCTCTCACATTACTGGGTTTTATACGTGGTATCAGGCGTGATACCGTGGCAAAGTGCTAATGCCTAAAGTGCGCATAGAGACGGTGATGGCACTCCGGGAGTTCATCGAGGAGTTTGCGTCCGGAGGGCAACAGACGTCGCTATCGATCGTTAACAGTGAACAACCCCCAATGGTGGCGGAGATGCTCGACTCGCTGTTCGGCGAGCAACCGATCTCCGTCTCCGAGGCGACCCGGGTCCTCTCAGACGCCGACGTCGTCCAGCTTCGACGCGACGGAAGCATCGTCGCCGAATCGCCGTTTGCCGATGTCCGGGACTCGGTGCTGGCGGTCAACTCCGACATCTACGTCACCGGTTCACGCCCGCTCGAAGAGGTTCGGACGCCCGACGTCATCCGCCACCTGGAAGGGACGCGGTTCCACGTTCGCGGCTATCCCGCTGGCACGAAAGGCAAACTCCTCCTCATCGAGATCTCCCGTTACATCGAGTCGATGGCGCTTCAGTACGGCAGCGGAGAACTCCACACGGGCTTTCAGCGGCTCTCGCGGATCGTCGACGAACGGGGGACCGAGCGCGCGTACGAGCGCCTGACGAACACCGATCTCGATATTCACGTGTACGGGATCGGCGACCCCGGCCGGGTACGGCCGCGGTCGCTGACCGTCCACAACGACGACGTCCCGGAGATCAGAAACGGCTGGTTCGTGGTCTTCACGCCTCCGCCCGGTGCCGATGCCCAGGGCGCGGCGCTCGTGGCGGTCACCGACGACGACGACGAGTGGGACGGCATCTGGAAGCTCGGAACCGAGGCCGCCGACCGGGTTCGGCGGCATCTGACCGAGCGGTACGGCTCGGCGTAAGTCCGCGTTCGGTGAAACTAGCCCGACTGTCGGACGTCGAAGCCGCGGGTGAGTTCGTTGTGTTTCCGTTCGAGGAACGAGTAGACGGCACCGTGTGGGGCTCCGTCGAGGATCATCCCGACCGCGCGGCGGACCGCGTCGACCTCTTCGGGCTGGCCGATCACGCCGAGCGTCGTGCCCTTGATGACGACTTCTGCGCCCGTGAGCTCTTCCATCAGCTCTCGGGTCCGGCCGTCTTCGCCGATGAGCCGTCCCTTCTGTCGCTGGAGGTCGTTCTTGTTCCGGGTGTGCGATTCGAGATCGACGAGCTCGAACGTCCGGAGCTCGTCGTCCAGCAGAGAGAGCGCGGATTCGGGCGTGAAGCCCCGGCCGATCGCCCGCACGATGTCGGGTGCGAGCATCCCTGAGACGGGGTCGCCGACGTCGTCGATCGCGACCGCTCCGCTCTCGGAGTCGATGTCGAGCCGCACCTCCGCGCGACGTTCGATCTCCCGCATCGTCTCACCGCCCTCACCGATGAGGACGCCGATCCGATCCTGCGGTACCTTCACGTGTTTCATACGGCCTGCTACCCGGCGAAGCGGTTTAAGCGTTCCTTCGCGGGGACACGAGTGGTACGGGCCTACGCGTCCGAGTCACCGGTCGGATCCGGTCCGTCCGGCCCGTCGGGGGTGCCGCCCGGTTCGGGTTCGACGTCGGTGACGAACGCGTGGAGGTCCTGCCACTCGCGGTCGAGGCCCTGCCGGCTGAAGAATCCGGCCACGTTCCGGCAGTCGCGCCGGAGGAACTCCTCGGCGTTGGGGTGGTGGATCGTCACGGCCTGCCCGAGATCGATCACGACGAGTTCGCCGTCGTGGATGATCATATTGTACTCCGAGAGGTCGCCGTGGACCAGTCCCGCCGCGTAGAGTCGGCGCATGTACTCGCGGACGACCTCGTAGGCCGTCTCGGGGTTCTCGACGTCGACCTCCGCGAGGCGACGCGCCCGCTCTTCGACGAGGCCGACGAGTTCCATCACGAGGACGTTCCGCTCGACGGCGATGGGTTCCGGCACCCGCACACCGGCCTGTCGGGCCCGCGTGAGGTTCGCGAACTCCTTTTGGGTCCACGCCAGGACGACCTGTTTCTTGTCGCTGCCGAGGCCCTCGAACCGCGGGTCGCCCTCGAGGTACTCCCGCATCTGCCGGAAGTTCGAGGCGTTGATCCGGTAGATCTTGATCGCGACGTCCCGGTCGTGTCCGTCTTTGTTCCCGAGCGCCTCGTAGACGTTCGCTTCTTTGCCAGTCGAAATCGGCCCGCCGAAGGCGTCGACGTGACCGTCTTGGACGAGTTTGTAGATCGCCGCGAACGTGGCGTCGTCGAAGACCGACTGTTCGACTTTGAACTGGTCGGCGTCCTTCAGACGCTTGCGAAACTGGTCGAACTCCCTGTCTCGCTGCCGGGCGATCCGGTCGGCTTCGGTGTCGCTGACGTCGATCTCTTCCCACTCGTCGCCGGGGCCCGCCGCCTCCTCGGGTTCCAGAAAGCCGAACTCCTCGGAGTCGTCGGGATCGGAGTCAGTCATCGACGCAGCCTCGGTCGGCGAACGATGCCCCCGCGAACTCGGATCACTGGATGTGTCCTTCCTCGCGGAGTTGATCGGCCTCGGACTTTTCGTATCGCCAGACGACGTCGGCCTTCTCGTCCTGCCAGTCCCACGGTTCGACGAGGACGACGTCGTCCTCGCGGATCCAGATCCGTTTTTGCATCCGGCCAGGGATACGTGCGGTCCGTTCGACGCCGTCGGCGCACCGGACTTTCACGCGGTTCGCTCCGAGCATATTGGTAACGACGGCGAACACCTCGTCGTCGTCGGGCATCCGGAGGTCACGTCGCCCCCCGTTCTCGTCGTCGCTCATACGCGAGCGTTCGTCACGCCCCGGTTTAAGTTCTGCGAGAACCGCTGTGACCGTCGTTGTGGCGCACGGCGGCGACGCGTCTCCGCTCGCGGGCAGACGACACGCTCATACCCCCGCCGTCGGTACGGCGCGTATGGCTTCGAACACGCTTCTGGTCGCCGGCGGGCGGGTCCTCACGCCGGCGTTCGACGTCGTCGACGCGGACGTGCTGATCGACCGCGAGACAGGAACGATCCGCGCGGTCGGTGCGGACGCTGCGGCCGACGATCCGGTGGCCGGCGACGGCCCCGACGCGACGCTCGACGCGTCAGGCGGGCTGGTGATTCCCGGACTCGTCAACGCGCACACGCACGTGGCGATGACGCTGCTGCGGGGCTACGCCGACGACAAGCCCCTGGACGCGTGGCTCCAGGAGGACATCTGGCCAGCCGAAGCCGAACTCACCGCGGCGGACGTCCGCGCCGGCGCCGAGTTGGGCATCGTCGAGATGATCCGCTCGGGAACGACGGCGTTCGGCGATATGTACTTCCACGTTCCAGAGATCGTCGAGGCCGTCGAGGCGGCGGGCCTGCGCGCGCGGGTCGGCCACGGCGTCGTCACCGTCGGCAAAGACGAGCCAGAGGCCCGCGCCGACGTGCGAGAGAGCATCGACGTCGCCCGGGAGTACGACGGGGCGGCCGACGGCCGTGTCCGGACGGCGGTGATGCCGCATTCGCTCACGACCGTCGAGGACTCGCTCCTCCGGGAGGCCGTCGAGAGCGCGCGCGACGCCGGCGTCCCGATCCACGCGCACGCCAACGAGACGCGCGACGAGGTCGATCCGATCGTCGAGGAGCGGGGCGAGCGACCGATGGAGTACGCCGCGGACGTCGGTCTCCTCGCGGAGTCGACGTTCCTCGCACACGGCGTCCACGTCGACGAGCGCGAGATCGACCTCCTCGCGGCGCACGACACCGCGGTCGTCCACTGCCCCGCGTCGAATATGAAACTCGCCTCCGGGATCGCCCCGGTACAGCAACTCGCCGACGCGGGCGTGACGGTCGCACTCGGCACCGACGGCGCCGCCTCGAACAACGATCTCGACCTCTTCGACGAACTCCGCGACGCCGCGATGCTCGGCAAACTCGGCGCCGACGACGCGGCGGCAGTGCCGGCGGCAGAAGCGGTCCGGATGGCGACGCAGGGCGGCGCGACAGCGCTCTCGCTCCCGGGCGGTCGGATCGAAGCCGGTGCGGCCGCCGACCTCGCGGTCGTCGATCTCGACGCCCCCCATCTCGCGCCAGCGCACGACCTCGTGAGTCACCTCGCCTACGCCGTCCGCGGGTCGGACGTTCGCCACACGGTCTGTGATGGCCGCGTCCTGATGCGGGATCGCGAGGTCCTGACGCTCGATGCCGAACGCGTCGTCGAGACTGCCAGAAAACGGGCCGTCGACCTCGTCGCCCGCGCGGAGTGACCGATGGATCGACGGACGTACCTCGGGCTTGTCGGAACCGTCGCGGGGCTCTCCGGCTGTCTGAACGAGACGGCCGGTGGGGAGACCGACTCCGGAAGCGGGACCGTCACGCCGACCGACGCGGACACGAGGACGACGACAGACGCTTCCGACACGGCGTCAGCGACGCCCACCGGAACCCCAATCCACGCGGAGTACGAGACGACCGAGGTTCGGGTTCGGGCCCCCGACGGCGACCGACTCGGCTCGGTCACGGCGGCGATTGCCGACACCGGGACGCTCCGTTACCGCGGCCTCAGCGACACCGAGGTCCTCCCAGAAGACCGCGGGATGCTCTTCGTCTACGAGAACGTCAGCGACCACACGTACGTGATGCGAGGGATGGACTTCGGGATCGACATCGTCTACGCCGACGGGGAAGGCACGATCACCCGAATCCATCACGCGCCCGAACCGGGGCCCGACGAGGACGGCGCGGCGCAGCGCTACCCGGGGCGGGGTCAGTACGTCCTCGAGGTCAGGTACCGCTGGACGGCCGAGCGCGGGATTACCGAGGGAGACCGGCTGGTGTTCACGCTTCCCGAGTGAGGAGTCAGGGCCTCGCTGAACCGACCCGGACTTCGACGCCGTCGTCGGTGATCGACACCGACAGCGAGTCGACCGCCCGTTCGTAAACGCTGGTGTGCCGCCCGTTCTCCGCGTCGATGCGGACAGTCTCTTCGAGCAGTCCGGCCTCGACGAGTTTGCTCGTCTCGCGGTAGACTGTCGACAGCGGGACCCCCGAGCGGTCTCGGAGTTCGCACGCCGTTCCGGGTCGTCCCGCGGCCCGCAGCAGTTGCACGCCGGTGTCGTTTGCGAGCAGCGTCAGCGCCTCCGAACGGGGAAGGGTCGCACCCGCGCGAGTGGGCGAGTGCCGATCGGAATCAGGCGTGGACATCGGTACTAGTGCGTTCGAACAGAGGATGATAGTTCTTGCTCAGCCGAGGGAAGGCCGCACTGTTCTCCGGTGACATCCCGGGAGTGATGCCGAGTGCGAGATCAAGAGGGACCCCGGGGCCGAGACCGGGAGGGACCCAGAGGCCAAGACCGGGAGACGAGCGGAGGGAGCCTCGCGGACGGTCGTTCAACGCTGGGCGAGCCGGAGACGGCTCGCGTTCTGACAGACGAGACGGGTGCTTCGGCAGGGTTTTCTTCGGGCCCTCGCTATCGACTGTATGAGCACGTACCCCCCTATCAGCGAGCAACTCGACGACCTCGAGGCCGCTCGCACCGAGGGCCGCCGGAAGATGGACTGGGCGCTCCAGCACATGCCGATCCTCCAGGAACTCCGCCAGCAGTTCCGCGAGGAACAGCCGCTGGCCGGAGCGACGCTCGGGATGGCGATGCACGTCGAGGCGAAGACGGCCAACCTCGTCGAACTGTTGGCGCTCGGCGGTGCAGAGGTCGCGATCACCGGCTGTAATCCGCTCTCGACCCACGACGACGTGAGCGCGGCACTCGACGCCAACGACGACATCACCTCCTACGCCAAGCGCGGCGTCGACGACGAGGCGTACTACGCCGCCATCGAGGCCGTCGTCGCCCACGAGCCGACGATCACCGTCGACGACGGGATGGATATGGTCTACGCCATCCACGAGGACTACCCCGAACTCATCGACACCATCGTCGGCGGCGCCGAGGAGACCACGACGGGCGTCCACCGCCTGCGCGCGATGGACGAGGAGGGCGAACTGAAATATCCGGTCTTCGCGGTCAACGACACGCCGATGAAGCGGCTCTTCGACAACGTCCACGGTACGGGCGAGTCCTCGCTCGCGACCATCGCGATGACGACGAACCTCTCGTTCGCGGGCAAGAACGTCGTCGTCGCGGGCTACGGGTACTGCGGACAGGGCGTCGCCAAGAAGGCGGCCGGGCAGAACGCGAACGTCATCGTCACCGAGGTCGAACCGCGCCGGGCGCTGGAGGCGCATATGGAGGGCTACGACGTGATGCCGATGAACGAGGCCGCCGAGGTCGGCGACGTGTTCATCACGACGACGGGGAACCGCGACGTCATCACCCGCGAGGACTTCCAGGCGATGAAAGACGGCGTGCTGCTGGCGAACGCCGGCCACTTCGACATCGAGATCGACCTCGACGGGCTCTCGGACCTCGCGGTCGACGAGTACGAGGCCCGCGACGGCGTCCGGGCCTACGAGATGGACGACGGCCGCCGCCTCAACGTCATCGCCGAGGGCCGGTTGGTCAACCTCGCGGCGCCGGTCGCGCTCGGTCACCCCGCCGAAGTGATGGACCAGTCGTTCGGCATCCAGGCCGTCTGCGTGCGGGAACTCCTCGAGAACGGCGCGGAGTACGACGCCGGCGTCCACGACGTCCCCGACGCACTCGACCGCGAGGTCGCCGAGATCAAACTCGACGCCGAGGGCGTCGAGATCGACTCGCTGACCGACACACAGGCCGAGTATATGGATAGCTGGAGCCACGGCACGTAGTCCGGGTGCCGCCGTCGCGTGTCCCGTCGGGCCCGCGGCCGTCGCTTACTGCCCCCAGGTCCACTTCGCGTCGAGTACGTAGCGGTAGACGCCGCTGAGCAGGATCGCGACGGCGTTCGCGACCAGATAAAACAGCGACAGCCACTCTACGAGTCCGTAGAGGATGCCGATCTGGATCGGGATCGCGGTCCCTCTCACCACGTTGGTCCGCACCAGCCCGTAGAAGAATTCTACGCCGGTGTTGGGCGTCGCCTGGAACGTCCAGGCGTTGTTGAGGACGTACGAGAGCACGATCGTAATCTCGATCGAGAAGAGCGCACCGACGAGATAGTAGAGGCCGGAGATATCGACGAACAGCCACAGCAACAGCATCTGCACGCCCGCGGTGGCGGCGCCGACGACGACGAACCGGCGAAGCTGCAACGCGAGCGGTCCGCTATGGAGGTTGCGGAGAAAGCCCCGGAGCATCGTTACTTGTATCCGAGCGCCTCCAACCGCGCGTCGAGTCCCGCGTCCATCTCCGCGTCGGGCCCGTCGGCCGCCGCACCGTCGGCGGCCCCGTCGTGTCTACGGAGCACGTCGACGTGGGCGTCGACGAGCGGGCGGAACCGATCGATCACCGCGCGGGCCGGACCGTCGGCGTCGAGATCGCCCGCCGTCAGGTCCGTCTGCTGGTCGAGGTCGTCGGGACGGTGATACAGTTCCTCGGTCTCGGCATCGACGTTTCGGATGTAGATCCAGTCGCGGTCGCGGACGCTGACGAGCAGGTCGCCGTCAGACAGCGACCGGGGGATCGGTTGAGCCGTCACGTCCTCGCCGCGGACGGTGACCGAGATCACGGGGTCGTCCGGCGGTGCGTCGCCCGCACTGACCGTGGATGCCAGCGAGGTGCCGGTCCAGCGGTCCGGAGCGTCGACGCCCAGCAGGTCGGTCACTGTCGGGGGGACGTCGTCGAGTCCGACCTGGCCGTCGATCCGTCGGCCCGGCGTCTCGGGCACGTCGACGATCAGCGGGACGCGGATCAGTTCGTCGTACAGTTTCGGGTAGTGTGCGAGGTGGCCGTGTTCCTGGAACTCCTCGCCGTGGTCGCCGGCGAGGACGATCGCCGTCTCGTCGTCGAAGCCGTTCGCCGAGAGCGAGTCGAGCAGGCGGCCGACGCTGGCGTCGACCTGCCGTGCGGCGGCCTGATAGAGCGTCCGGAGGTCCGAGAGGGTGCGTTCGCCGACCTCCCAGCCCAGTCCCGTCCGCGTGTGGGCGTGAAGCATCCGGTGGGTCCCGACGCGGTTGCCGGAGACCTCGCGGATGTAGCGCGGGGCGGGGACGTAGGGCGTGTGCGTGTCCATATAGTGCACCCACAGGAAGAACGGTTCCTCGACCGTTTCGAGGAACGCCGCGGCGGCGTGTTCGACGTCGAACATCCGCGAGGTGTCCAGAAACGGACGATCGTCGACGTCGCCCGCCAGCCGCGACCGGACGCGTCGGAACGGCGACGTGGCGAGTTGGATCCACGCCTCGACGGTCGGGTGCGTCGCGAGGTATCGGCTGTAGATGCTGCCGCCGACACTCGCAACGAACGGCTCGAACTCGTCGAATCCGTCGTCGTAGCCCCAGTGAGAGGTCAGAAAGCCGTTTGCGGCGTTGAAGCCGCCGGTCGAGACGCCGGCACCCGAGAGGACGCCAGCGAGCGTCGGGACCGACTCGACGCCAATCTCGCCAGCGTCGGCGAAGACCGGCCGCGACGCCAGGATCGACGGGAACGAGAAAGGCGTCCAGTTCCCGGTCGCGAAGGCCCGCTCGAACACCGTGCCCCGGTCGGCGAGGCCGTCGATGACGGGCGTGTGACGAGCCGCGTCGTACGCGCCGAGCGCGTCCGCTCGAAGTGAATCGACCGTGACGAGTACGACGTTCGAGACCGCAGTGTCTGCGTCCATAGGCCCTCCGTGGTGTGGGGATCCCGACGCGGCGACGGCTGCCCGGGAGTCCGCTGTCTATGGAATTAAGGATCGGTTTCATATTTATACCCGTGGGTTTCCGTGTCGGGAGCGGAATCGCGGTGTCGTCCGGTTTAAGACGCTCACCCTCCGAGGGGGTATATGTCCTCGAATCGGAAAGGTGACCGCCGCGAGCGCGAACTCGTCAATCGCCTCGACGAGGCCGGGTTCGCGGTGATGCGTGCGCCCGCGTCGGGGTCGGCGACCGAACGGGAGTTGCCGGACGTACTCGCGGGGAACGGCGAGATCTTCTACGCCATCGAGGCCAAATCCAGCTCCGGGCGACCGATTTACCTCACCGGCGAGGAGGTCGAGGCGCTGATCTACTTCGCGCAGAACTTCGGCGCAAAGGCCCGTATCGGTGTCCGCTTCGACCGCGAGTCGTGGTACTTCTTCCACCCCGGCGACCTGCACGTGACAGACGGCGGGAACTACCGCGTCAAGAAGGAGACGGCGCTCGCGGAGGGCGAGTCCTTCGAGTCGTTCGTTGGCGGCCCCGAACAGGCCCGTCTGACCGACGTCGACGACGAGTCGTGATCCCGTCGCGACCGAGATGCGGCCGGAGGGCCGCGAAATCGGCATCGAAGCGCTTTTAGAACGGCCACGGAAACTCGGACGTATGGATATCGACGCGGAGATGCGGCGGAAGATCGTCGTCTCTATCGTCTCTGTCGGCGTTTTCTTCGCCGTGTTCATCGGCATCGGTGCCACCTTCGGGCCCGACCTCGGGGACACCGGGGGGCTCGCCCTCGTCGGATCGATCGCCCTCTTCATTCTCGTGATGGCAGGAGCGGGCGTCTACCTCGGCGAGTGACTGCGGTCGTCCCCGGGGTGCCGCCTCTCATACTGATTACTCTCACGTGTTACCGCCGAGCGCCACCCCCGCTGACGGCGCCCCGGCGGTAAGAGACGAGAGTAATCAGTCTCAGTCGCCGTTCGCCGCGTCCCGCCAGTCCCGGACGTCGCCAGCCTCGCTGACAGCGCTGGTGTAGTACGACAGGGGATGTGAGATCGTCTCACACCGCTCGTCGGGATCGACGCAGATTCCGTAGGACTGCATCGTCGTACACGACGGGGGTGGGAACTGGGTGCTGTCGGTATCGGCGAGATACTCGACACGAGCACGGATCCGCTCGGCGGGCGGGCGGTCCTCGTCCGCCGCGGACTCGTTCGGAGATCCCCCGGCAGCGTCGTCCGCCGGACTGTCCTCGCCGACGTCCAGAAGCGTCACCACGTCCTGGTCGTCCATCCCGAACGCCACGAGGAACGAGACCAGCGAGAACTCCGCGTGGCTCGACAGCGACTCGCCTTCTCTGGCCCGGCGGACCAGCGCTTTCATACACGGCGGGAACAGCGCCGGGACGACCGCTTCGTCCCCGGCGTGCGCGCCCGTGTCGTGATCGTCGAGGAGGGATTTGAGCGCCGCGACGGTCGGGTCGAGCGCGTCCGCGATGGCGTCGCCGCCGTCGGTCCCGCGCACCTCGACGGGGAGTCCCGCCGCCACCCGATCCTCGACGGCGGCCTCGAGGAGTCGGTACAGTTGATCGGAAGCGATTCGGACCTCGCCGTCTTCGACCTCGCGGTTGACGAGCCGCCAACGACTCCCCCAGTCGGATTCGGCGAAGTCGAGATACGGGCCCAGCGCGACCCAGTAGTGCGACGGCGACCGGGAGGCGCCCGTTCGCTCGCGGCGGTCGCCCGGCCCGTTGCCCCGGTCCGGACGGACGGTTCCTTCGAGGTCGAACTCCCGGAGGACCGTTTCGAGCGATGCGGTCCGTCGGCTCGCGGGGCCCTCGTCGGGTTCCGAGAAGTCCGCGCGGAACCGCTCGCGCGCGGTCGTCGCCTCCGCCGTCGCGTACTTGTCCACCGCGGCGGGCGTATCGATCAGCGAGACCAGGATGCGCGCGATCGGATACGAGAGCAACTGCTCGCGTCGGTCCCAGCGTCCCGGCTCCTCGGCCGCGACGGTGCCCTCCATCAGCGCGCGTTCGACCCGCTCGCGGCCGCGCTCGACGGCGGGCGCGTCCTCGGCGATGAGTGCCGCCGGGGAGAGATCCGCCTCGCGAACGGCCTCACGCGCCCCGTCGAAGAAGGGATAGCGGGCGTAGAGCGGATCGATCGGCATCGCCCATCTGTTTCGACCGCCGCCGAATAAACACGACGGTCAGGGTGACGGCCGGAAGCGACGGCGGGGACACCGTGGCACCTAAGACCGCAGGCGGCGTTCTCGTGGCTGTGCCGCAGTTCGACTACCCGTGTCCCGACTGCCGGGCCACGAACAGCCTCCACGACGCCGGCTGCGAGTTCGAGGGGACGCCCTGGCCGGACGTCGAGAAGGCCTACACCGACGTCATCGCGGAGCTCTCGGCCGGTCCGGTCGCCGAGACGGCGCTCTACGACGCGGTCGATGGCGAGTGGGGGGCGCTCCACCGCGCAGCGCTCGATCGCCTCACGCGCGACGAGCGCGTCACGAAGCGCAACGAGGTCCTCAGGCTTCGGACCGCCGCCGAGTTCCGCGAGCAGGTCTCCGAGCCGACCAGAGAGCCGATGCGGACCATATACACGAACGGGAGCGTCCCCGGCTGCCACGACAACGCGGTGTTCGCGATGGTCGCGTGGTACGAGATGGTCGGGCTCTCGTGGTCGGAGACGAAAGCGAACGTGGTCGAGTGGCTCGAAGAGAGCGGCGCGTGGGCTCGCGGCGGCTTCGAGGAGTCCTCCCCGGAGGCGCTCGTCGAGTCGAAGCGCCACGTCTACGAGTCGGGGTACGGGTGGAAGGAGAAGGCCGAGGCGGCAAAGCGCGTCATCGATCGCCACCGCGGGTGAGCCTCGGGTCGGTGCTGGTGAGCCGAGACGGTTACTCGCTCTGGATCCGCGGCGCGAGCATGTACGTGATGTTGCCCTGTCCTTCGGCGACCGCGTAGTGGATCTTCACCGGGAACTCCTCACCGAGTTCGATCGTCACCTCGGCGTCTTTCGGGATCGCCTTGTTCATATCTTTCAGGTAGTCGAGCGAAAACAGCGAATCGGCCGACCCGGCGGTGAGCGCGATCAGGTCCTCGGCGTCGAGTTCGAAGTCCACGTCGTCGGTGTCGCCCTCGGCCTCGATGTGAAAGGCTTCGTCGGCGGCGTCGACGCGGAGGCGGACGTGATCTGAGACCATATCGGCGGCCTTGATCCCGCGGTCCAGTTGGGCCCCCTCCAGCACGATCTCTGCGGAGAGGTCCAGGTCGGGGATGTCGGGCTCCTGGCGGATCGAGTCGGGATCGATGAGCGCCAGCGTCGAGGAGAGGCCGTCCATCCGGATGTTGAGCTTCCGCGTCTCCTCGTCGAGTTCGAGTTCGACCAGTTCGTCACCCGAGGCCATCCCGACGAAGTCTTCGAGCTTCGCGAGGTTGACGCCGATGACGCCTCCGTCGGCCTCGTAGGACTCGAACGCGGCCGCATCGAGCGAGAGATCCACCATCCCGACGTTCGCGGGGTCGACCGCGCGAATCGACAGCTCGTCCTCGTTCAGCCGGATCTTACACTCGTCGACCAGCACACTCACCGAGTCGAGTGCGTCCTGGAGCGTAGACGCGCCCACGATGGCCTTGAACATATGCGCGCAGGTACGACAGCGGGCTTAAAAATACTCCTGATTCTTGTTCACGCGCGCGATGGAGTCGGGGGAGCGCGACGTCGTCTCGGGACCGCTGACTACCGGTCCGTCCCGCGACGGAGCCGCCAGAGGAGGGAGGCCTCCCGGCTGATCTGGGTCGCGATCTCCCGTGCCTCGTCCGCGCGCTGCCGTGAGACGGCTCCTTTGTACACCGCGTGCTCGTAGAGGTGGACCAGCCGGTCCAGCCGGTCGTCCCGCGTGCCGCGCTGTTGGACGGCCGCGACGTACTCGCGGCGGGTTTCGCCGTCCCGTCGAGACCGGTACTGCCGCCCGAGGACGGCCTCGACGCGGTCGAACGCTCGTTCGACGTCCTGTCGGGGCGAATCCGTGGCGGGTTGCCAGTACCGGTCGACGGCTCGAAGGCCGCGCTGCAGGAGGCCAACCTTCGACGCACCGAGTGCGAGGCCGACGGCTCCGGCCGCGAGCGCCAGTCCGTCGGGCCCGGAAAGGTCCGTGAGGAGTGAGCGCCGAGTGACGGCGGATTCGGACTCGGTGCCGGACGACGAGTCGGGCGTCAGCGTGACCGGGGCGGTGTCGGCCGCGACCGCGCCGCGCTGCTCGTCGATCCGGCTCTGATTCGGGGGGGTGGACGTCGTCGTCGCGCGCTCGGTGGCGGAACCGGTGGCCGCTGGGGTGGGTGTCGCGTTGTCCGACGCGGTGGCAGTCGACCGCGCCGCGCTGAGACGCGTTCGGGCGGTGTCGACACCGCTGCGGTTCGACTGGCGGACGGTCTGCAGCCGGCGCTGTCGGACCGTCTGCCGCGGCCCGCTGGGCGTCGGATCGAAGGCGACCCACCCGATCTCGGGGAAGTAGACTTCGACCCACGCGTGGGAGTTGAAGCCGCGAACCACCCACTCGGTCTCGCTGACCTGTTGTCCCGTCGAGTACCCCACCGCGAACCGCGCCGGCACGTCGAGCGTTCTGAGCATCACCGTCATCGCCGTCGCGAAGTAGACGCAGTAGCCGCGGTCCATCCGAAAGACGAACGCGTCCGCGACGTTCCCGTCCGGGCGAGTGACGTCGAGAGAGTACTCCCGGTTGTCTTCGAGCCACTGCTCGATCGTGACTGTTTTTTCGAACGGCGTCTCGGCGTCCGCGGTGAGTTCGGCCGCGAACCGGCCGATGCGGCCCGGCGTGTTGGCCGGGAGCTGGAGGTAGCGGTCGCGGATCTCATCCGGGATCGACCCCGTCGCGTCCCGGAGCGCAGCGGGGTCCCGGATCGGCCGTTCGCTCGTGACCGAGTACGACTCCTCTGCGGCGAACGACTGGGTCGGTTGGAGTCCGCCGAGGGCCGTAACCCGGGTCCGAGACGCGACGTCGGAGCCGACGCTGACCGGGTTCCAGGCGGCCGGCATCGTCTCAACTGCCGTCTCGGCCTCGAACCGCTGTTCGATCGTCTCGGTTTCGCCGGGGGGCGAACGCAGCGAATCGTCGTAGTCGTTGGGATCGCCCGAGCGGACCCACCCGTCGCCGGTGAACCGATCGTAGGCGGCGACGTGCCAGAGCGCGGCGCGGTCTGCCGTCACGGTGAAGCGGACCGTCGACGAGAGCGAGAGCGTCCCGCGGATGTCGATCCGACCCGCTGCCTCGTTGAGACTCCCCTCGACCGTCGTGAGTCCAGCGGCGTTCGTCCCCCCGGAGAACGACGCGTCTCCGGACGGCGAGAACACCGCGGCGGTGACGGGGCGCGCCACCCGGGCGAGCACGACGGCGGCCGCGAGGACGATCCCGAGTTCGCGGATCTGGGTCCACGACGCCCCCGACCGGTCGAGCGTTCCAAAGCCCAGCACCGCGAGCGCGCTCGTGACGCCACCGAGGGCGGCGGTACGGCCGGCGTCGCCGGTGAGCAAGAAGAATCCGAGCGTGAGTCCGCCGATCCAGGCAGCGAGGGCGTACTGCCGGCGGAGCAGGAGGTACCAGGTGGCGAAAATCGGGGCAGGAGCGATCCCGACCGCCCAGAGGTCGGCGCGAACGATCCGCAGCAAGGTGAGGTCGCCGAAGACCAGAACGACGAGGTCCCGCAGAACGCGGAGCGAGGTGACTGCCGCGTACGTGTCCGGCAGTGAGAGGAGATGCCCGCCGACTCCGAGTACGAGCAGGACGCCGCCGACCCCGAGTCCGGTCTCGAGAGAGCGGTCGCGCGCCGCCGTCGCACCGACGAACGCGAGCAGAGCGGCGAGGGCCAGCCACGCGGTCCCGCCGACGACGTTCGTGATGCCGTAGAGCACGGAGAGCACGGCGCTGAGGAGGCCCACACCGGCCAGTAACGCGAGCACTCGGGGCCACGCGGATCGGGCGGACGCGAGCGTTCGGCGGTGCGGTCGGAGCGCGCTCGTGAGACGGGAGACTCTCATAGACGGCCAGCGGCGCTGACAAATCGTACCATAGGACACTGAGAGAGTAAAGATTGGGTCCGATCGGACGCTGCGTTCGCGTCCGGGCCCTCACCGTGTGACGGAGCGATCGCACTGCGCGGAAGTCCGGGCCGGGCACGGTGCGAACCGCCCCGACGGACGGTGAGAACGATTCCGGTGGATGCTACCGTCCGTCGTCGGGAGCGGGCCGACGACGTCGGCGGTGGCCCGCTTCTTTACGTCCGATTGCCCACTACTCCGTATGGGCCCCGATGTATCCGCTCCGGGCGAACGGGACCGTCGTGAGTTGGTTCAGTTTTACCTCCTGGATCACGAGACAGTCCTCGGAAAGGCGATCGATATCGGCCTGCTGGGACTGAATCTGCTGTTCGTCGGCGTCGTCGTCGCCGAAACGTACCCGATTGCCGCCTCGCTCCGAGCGCTCCTGTGGAACCTCGAAGTCGGCGTTGCGTTCATCTTCGCCGGAGAATACCTGCTCCGACTGTACGGAGCCCCAGACCGGCGGGCAGAATTTCTCAACGGGTATATGCTGATTGACCTGATTGCGATTGTCCCGACGCTGTTGGTCTTCCTGTCGCCGGTCTCGATTAGCGCGTTAGAGATTGGCTTTCTACGGGCGCTTCGAGTCATCCGCGTGCTGCGGTTCTACCGATTCACCGACGATGCGGAGTTTTTCTTCGGGACCGTCACCGACAACACGTTGCGCGCCGGGAGACTCCTGCTGACGATTGTGATTCTCCTGTTCGTTTCCGCCGGCGTGTTCTACAGCGTCGAGCAGGCGGCGAACCCCAACGTCACGACGTTCGGCGACGCCTTCTACTACGCCGTGATCACCCTGACAACGACCGGGTTCGGCGATATCATCCCCGTCACGACCGCCGGCAGGTGGGTCTCCGTGGGGTCGATACTGGCCGCGATCATCGTCATCCCGCGGCAGGCGAGTACGTTCGTCAAGGAGTGGACGTCCAAGGAGAAGATCAACGTGACGTGCCCCCAGTGTGGGTTGGAGTACCACGATCGGGACGCGTCGCACTGCAAGGCCTGCGGGCACGTCGTGTACCAGGAATTCGATTCCAGGGCGGAGTGAGGGAATCGGCCGGGGAGGTGGGTTACGCGGAGCGTGCCGTACACGCAGTGCCGGAGTGCGAAGCGCGGCGACAGTGATCCCGATCCGGCCCCAGGCGAGGGAGTCGACGTACTGTCAGAGTCCCGAAAACAGGGCCGGCCGGACCAGATCATACAGAACGCCGACGCGAACGGCGGCCTGGCCCGGAGCTCCTAGCCGACGATACTCCCAAAGAAGGGACCAAGAGTACGATTCGCGTGGGAGTAACGCTGGTCGGCTTTCGGCATTCCGGTCGCCAGTTCCGAGAGCGAGACCGCGGCCAACAGCGGAGCCCGCACCCACAACACTCAGTACCGAGGGGGCTGTTATCTGAGACGATGCCGGTCAATGACCTCCGGGTCGTGATCGTCGGTGGCAAGCACGTCGGCTACCACACAGCGCGCCGATTAGACAACCGTGGTCACGACGTCGTCATTATCGAGAAGGACGAGGACCGTGCGGACTTTCTGAGCGACCAGTACATCGCGAGTGTCATTCACGGTGACGGCGGCCGACCGAGTATTCTCCGCCAGGCTGACTTAGCGCGCAGCGACGTCTTGGCCTCGCTGACGAGCTACGGGGCGATGACGAACCTGGGGATCTGTATGACCGGCCAGCGGATCGCGCCGGATATCCGAACTGTCGCTCGGATCGATCACGGTGACGACGAGGAGTACGAAGAGATGGTCGATGCGGTGGTCTACCCGGAGGAACTGGCCGCGTATGCGGCCGCCAACGAGGTCATAAAGATCAGTGACGGCGGCGTCAGAACGATCGAGGAGATAACCGACGACCTCGAACTGATGGAGATCACCGTCAGCGAGAACGCCCCTGTTGCCGGAAAGACGCTCGAAGCCGTCTCGTTACCGCGTGGCGCGGTCGTCGTCGCCGACAACGAGAGCGATCAGTTCCCGGGACCGGACACGGTGTTCGAACCCGGCAGAGCGTATATCCTCGCTGTCAGGACGGGGGTAACCGACGAGGTCGTCAGGCTGCTCCGCGGGTAAGTCGTTCGACGCGTGGCAGCCTCGTTCAGGCTCGCCCGCGGATCGTCGGGGTGAGATACCCGGTATCGGTCCAACGGCGAGTACAGTCGAGGCGGCCGCCCCCATCCGATGTCCCTTTCCGGGTCGGCGGCGTCCCGTGGGGTATGAGCGCGAATTCGCCTCCGGTATCAACGCGGAGCACATCAGCGGAGTTGGTGAGAACCGTATGACTGATCGAGACGAGTACTACAACAGGGCCAAACAGGAGGGCTACCGGGCTCGTTCGGCGTACAAACTGAAACAACTGGACGAGGACGCCGGCCTGTTCGGTCCCGGGAACACAGTCGTCGACCTCGGTGCGGCCCCCGGCGGCTGGCTCCAGGTCGCCAGCGAGGCGATCGGCGAGCAGGGGACCGTCGTCGGCGTCGACTTCCAGCGGATTCGGGAACTGGAGCGCGAGAACGTCGAGACGATCCGTGGCGATATGACCGACGAGGAGACGAAAGCTGAAGTCCGCGAGCGAGTCGGCGAGGACGGGGCGGACGTGGTGATCTCCGATATGGCCCCGAATATGACCGGCGAGTACTCCGTCGATCACGCGCGCTCGGTGCACCTCGCGCGACAGGCGCTGGAAGTGGCGCTGGAGTTGCTCCCGGCCGGCGGCGACTTCGTCGCGAAGGTGTTCGACGGACAGGACCTCGACGACCTGAAAGACGACGTCGACGACGAGTTCGAGTACGTCCGGTCGATCCGTCCCGAGGCCTCCCGCGACTCCTCCTCGGAACTGTATCTGGTCGGGAAGCACCGCGTCACGGCCCCGGTTTCGGAGGGCGACGAACGCGACGCTGTCGTCGACGACGTCGGCAGCGAGGGCGACGGCGTGGTGAAGATCGACGGCTACACCGTGTTCGTTCCGGGGGTAGAGACGGGCGATACAGTCCGGATCCGGATCACGGACGTCAAGTCCGACTACGGGTTCGCAGAGGTCGTCGACGAGGAATGAACCGCGGTTATTTCGCTGCCCAGGCGTCCTCGCCGCCCGAGATCTGCGACCCGCCGAGCGCGCCGACGACGGCGTAGACGAACGGCGTGTCGATCAGTGCGATGAGGAGCTTCAACAGGTACTGCCCGACGATCAGCGAGAGCACGACCGAAACGGAGAACGGGTCCCCGAAGCCGAGCACCCGCGGCGCGACGTAGAACGCGACGACGACGAAGATGACCGTATCGATCGCCTGGCTCGTGGCCGTCGAGGCGATGTTACGGAGCCACAGCATCGACTCGCCGGTGGCGTCGCGGATGCGGTGGAAGACGAGGACGTCCCAGTTCTGACTCACGACGTAGGCCAGGAGGCTGCCGATGACGATGTTCGTCCCCGGGGCGAGCACCGCGCGGTACTGCGAGGCGCTCTCTGGGTTCGCCGCGGGCGCGAGGATCGTACTCCACACGAGGGCCAGGAGGACGAAGTTCATCACGAATCCCACGTTGACCATCACCTGCGCCGCGCGGCGCCCGTACAGTTCGGAGTAGCAATCGGAGGCGAAGAACGTCAGCGCGTACGCCAGCGCGGCCCCCGGGAGGATGATCGTCGCCCCGGTCACAGGTACCTCGACGGGGAGCCCGAAGGCCAACAGTTTCGATGCCGTGAGCTGCGCCGTCGTCAGCGCCGTCACGAACAGTGCCACGAGCGCGACGGAGCCGATCTGGCTTCGCGTCTCACTCATCGTCGTTTAAGCGGCCGTGGCGGGAATCGATCTCGTCGAGCATATCCAGCGTCTTGCGGATCGACGCTCGAACGGCGTCGCTCCGGTTGACGAACTTTCCGTCGTCCCCGACGTGTTCGTCGAGGTCAGTAAGAAGCTCTTGTGGGATCTCCACGCTTATTTTGGGCATATTCCGGGATTATCGCAGGAATATATAGATATTTGCTCTCGGCTTCCGTCGGCACTCGGAAGGGCGGCGGTCAGCGTCGCCTGCGCGCCCACAGCGCGACGAGGACCAGCGCCCCGACCGCGGTCCCGACGCCGAAGCCGGGCGCTCCGGTCCCCGACGACGATTCCTCGATGGTGAGCGTCCCCGCACTTCGGTTCCCGACGCGGACTTCGTAAGTGCCGGGGTCGAGCGATGCGCCGTACTCAGCGAAGGTGATCTCGGTCGTGTTGCCGGCGTCGATCGTCACTTCCTGCATCGCTAGCTGCGTATCGCCTGCGGACAGTGCGATCGTTTCCGTGCCGGCGACCGCTCCCGTGTTGTTCACCGTCGCCGTGACGGTGACTGTCCCTCCGGCCGTGGTCGTGTCCGTCGAGAGCGACGACGAATCGACGGAGATGTTTGCCGCCGCGGCCTGAACGCTCACGGTCCCGGTCGCTATGTCGTCGCTGCTCGCGACTTCGACGGTGTACCGTTCAGCGTCGACACCGGTCGTATTCCACGTCAGTTGGACTTCCTGCGACTCCGCAGGGCCGAGCGTGCGTGTCGTGCTGTTCCGTTCTGTGCCGTTCACCGACAGCCTGATCGTCTGGGTCCCGCTCACGTCTCCGGTGTTCTCGATCGTCGCGGTGACTGTGAGGTGCTCACCGACGACTACCGGCGCATTCGTCGAGTCGATCGTGATGTCGACGAACGCGGGTTCTCGGACCTGAACCGCAGTCGAGGCCGTGTCGTGCTCGGTCGCGACTGTCGCTTGGTACGTGCCGTCTTCGCTCTCTGCAGTCGTCCAACTGAGTGTAACCGTCGTATTGGTACCCGGATCTAACTGTACCGACTCCGTGTCGCGTTCCTGGCCGCCAGCGTTCAGCGACACCTGCTGGGTCCCCGACTCGTTCCCAACGTTCTCGATCGTCGCCGTGATCTCTAGCGTCTCGCCGGCCACGACTGGTTCGTTCGTCCCGGCGATCGACGCAGTGAAGTTGGCCGTGCTGCCCTCGACCGAGACGCTGTCTTCGACAGTCGCGGTAATCCCGGTTCCGGACGTATCGACGGCGGTCTCGAGCGCCGCTTCGTAGGTCCCGTCTGTGCCGGCCGCATACGACGCGTTGTAGGTGTACGAACCGTCGGAGTGCTGCGTCTCTTCGAAGTCCGCCTCGGTGAGAACGGCGGATTCAGGTCCGCTCAGATTCACCGCGATCTCGTCGAGCTCTCTGTCCACCTCGATTGTGAGATTGACGTCCCGTCCGGTCGGGTTCATCGCCTCGAAGGTCGTCACCTGTGGCGCAGAGGTGTTGCCTGTCACCGACACTGTCCCCGAGGAGTACCCGATCGGCGTGAACACGCGCACGCCGCCACTCGGCAGCTGCCTGACAGTCAGCGGGGCGCGCTTGCCCTGGTACGTCGCGGTGAGCTGGCTCGGTGAGACGCCCCAGTCGGCGATGATCGCGTCGGGGATGATCGCGCGGTAGAACCCGGTGCTCACGGTTCGGCCGTCCGGCTCGTAGTGCGGTGACGCCACGGCGATCTCCAGCGCTCCGGGGTCGCCGTTCGACGGGAGCGTGTACTGTGGTGGGGCGAACGCTTGCGCGTCGCTGGCGATGAGTCCGCCGCGGAGACGCTCCCGGCCGGTCTGCTGACCCTCCAGCGAGAAAGTCGTGATATCGACGATAGCGTCGTAGGAGACGGTCGCCGATCCGTTCACGAGGGGCCACTCCCTGGGATCGGGATTCGTGATCCGTTCGTCCCAGTCCGCTTCGGCGGGCGTCAGGGCGAACGTGATCCGGGTCGTGTTCCCGTCGATTTGCGTCGTCTCCCAGTCCGTGGCGTTCGCCGTACCGACGGCGAACAGCGGATCGAAGTTCTCGACAGTCACGTTCACGCGCAGACGGGTGTCGCTGTCGATCCCTGCGGCGGTACCAATCTCGCGCGTATCGGGTTGGCCGTCCGGATGGAGGTACCAGTCCACCGCCTTGTGCTGGAAGTCGAATGAGGCGTTCACTTCCACCCCCGAGACATCGCTCCCGTTCGCGTAAGAGACCGACGCGTCGGTGATCGACGGCGTCGGTGAGCCGTCGAAACCGACGGCTCCGTGGCTGATCGAGGATTGGACCGGTCGACCGCGGTTCTCGTCCAGAATGTACGCCTGGAAGGTCGCGTTGCGGTTGAGTTCAGACGCGTTCACCTCGACCGTCGCCGTTCCCGATGAATCGCTCACGGGGACCGATCTGGTTCCCAATCCGGAGCCGATCGTCGTCTCCGCCAGCCGGATCGTCGCGTTCTCCGGGGCGATATTGCCGAGATCGTACGTGACTTCGATCCCCTCGCCTTCCGCATCGGTCACTGTCTGTGCGCCGACGCTCGTCGAGACGCCCTCGTATGCGAAGACGATGCTCGAGCTGTTCGCCAGCACGAGTGGTGAGCCCGTGCTGTTGGCAACCACCTGGATCTCGGCAGTGAACGCGCCGCCACCGAGTTCGTCCGCCGGCACGGTGACCGCACTGAGTCCGCTCTTCGTCCCGACCTGCGTCGTCTTACCGACCAGTTCCCGACCGTCGCTCGCGTTGTACAGCCACAGTTCCACGTCGCTCGCATCGACGGATTCACCGGACACATTGAATGTCACGTCGAGGCTCGACAGCGTCTCCGCCGCGAGGTCGCTCGTCGTGAGTGTGACACCCGGCGAGGGGGGCAGGGCGATGCCGCCCTCTCCCCCGCCTTCTTGTCCACCGCCGTCATCCACCGTCTCAGCCGTGAGGGTTACGGGATCAGACGCGTAGACTATGCGATCCGTAGCGTTTACCAGCGTGACGTTCAGGGTGACGTCTCCGGAGAGCGTGCCGGCGGGTATCGCGATTCTCGTCGTTCCGTTCACGCTTCCAGGAGTCGCGTTTCCGACGATGGTGCCGTTGCCCGCGGTGGCGTTTCTCACCACGATCTCGACGTCACTGGGCGCGATGACGCCCGTGGCGTTATAGTCGAGTGATAGATTCGTGCGCTCACTGGGAACGTATCCGCTATCACCGGGGGCGAGAACCGTCGGCGCGGTCGAATCGGATCCGTTGTACGTCACTACGGCGGTCTCTTCGGAGTAGGTGACGTCGAAGGAGACGCGCGCCCCGCCGTCCGGCGTCGTCGAGACGGTGGTCGATTTTCGCGTGCCGTCGAACTTTCCGACGAGGTCCGAGGCGCTCACGCCCCACTCGTCAAGCAGTGACGGCGGGATGTACGCCTCGAATAAGCCCTCGTTGACTGTCTTGCCGTCAGTCTCGTAGTGCGGCGCCGCGACCTCCAGTTCGACTCGGTCGGGCGTCGCCGAGGCGTTGTACGTCGGCGCTCCGAACCGCTGGGCGTCGGTGAGGAAGACGCTGCCGTTCAGCCGCTCACGGTACGTCGGCGAGACCGTCGAGAGGCCGTCGACGGCGTACGTGATAGTCTGATTCTGGGACTGCGTCGCGGTCAGCGAACCAGTCCACTCGTCCGGGGGATTGTTGTTGTTACCGAAGTACGAGTGGACCTCCACCGGCGACCCCGTGATCGAGAGCGTCCAGTCGCCGTCGGCGGTGCGCGTCCGTGACCAGTTCACGTCGCGCGCCGACCCGATCAGGACCCGCGGCGTGAAGTTCGCGACCGTGACGTTCACCCGAATCCGGGTGGAGTCGTCGACGCCGACCCCTTCGAGTTCGTAGTTACCGCCCGGTTCGCCACCGTTGTTCAGTCCCACATACGATTCGTTTCTGAGTTGGACCTGAAGGAGGCCACCGGAGAACTCCGCGTGCAGACTGACGTTCGAAAGATCGGGCTGCGTGCCGCCGGCGTGGCTAACGTTCGAAGCGACGACGGACGGCACCGCAGTCGGCGGCGCGTCTGCCGAATCGACGGTCAGATTGGTAATCGTTTCGGCCGCCGTGGCGCCGGGGCTCGACGTGTTGTAGAGTTCGGTTCGCACGGTGACGTTGCCGTCGAGCGCCCCGGCTTCGACTCGCAGGTCGGCCTCGCCGTCCACGAGCAGGGAGGTGTTCCGGGCGACGACCGTGTCGTTCGTTCCGGTGACGTTTCGGAGGCGGACGCCGACATCACTGGGCGCGATGACGCCAGTGGCGTTGTGGAACGTGGTGAAATTGAGCCTGGCGTCCGGATCGTAGGTGGCGTTCGCAGGCGCGAAGATCGCCGGCGCAGGCGGGGCGCTGTCCCCATCATCGTCGGGTGTCTCGGCGGTGAGGTTCACCAGCTCGGACGCGTAGACGGCGTCTGTCGTACCGTTCGCGAGGGTGACGTTGATCGTGACGTCGCCGACGAACGTGCCGGCGGGGATCGTCACTCCCGCGTTGCCGCTCGGACTTCCGGGGGTCGCGGTCGCGACAACCGTGCCGTTGCCCGCAGTCGCGTTCCGGAAGCGGATCTCGACGTCGTCGGGTGCGACAAACCCGGTCGCGTTGTACCCGATACTGGCAGTGAACTCCTCGGTGGGGTCGTACGTCCCGTCACTCGGGACGAGGACGACCGGCGCGGGCTCGGCGAACCCCTCGTCCGTTCCGTCGTCTCCGTCCGTTGGCGCAGTGAGGTTCACGAGCCCGGCGGCTTCTGTGGTTCCGTTAGACGTATTGTACAGTTCGGCTCGCAGCGTGACGTTGCCGTCGATCGCTCCGGTCGGGATCGTCGTGTTGACGGTCCCGACCACGGGCAGGGAGGTAGACGCGTTGTTCGCGACGACCGTGTCGTTCGTCCCAGTGACGTTCCGGAGACGGACGCCGACGTCACCGGGCGCGATGACGCCGTCGGCGTTGTGGAACGTACCGATGGTGGTCTCGGCCGTCGGATCGTAGGCGTCGTCCGCGGGCGTGAGGATCGCCGGAGCGGTCACCGCCGTGAGATTCACTAGATCGGACGCGTAGACCCTGTCCTCCGTAGTGTTCACGAGCGTGACGTTCAGCGTGACGTCTCCGGAGAGCGATCCGGCGGGGACGAGCACCTCTTCAGTTCCCTCGGCGCTTCCGGGCGCCTCGCTCGCGACGACGGTGCCATTACCCGCGGTGGCGTTTCTCACTACGATCCCGACGTCCCCGGAGTCAATGACGCCTGTAGCGTTGTAGCTGATCTGGGGGGTACTGCTCCGGGTGGGCGCGTAGATCCCGTCTTCGGGTGCCCTGATGACCGGATCGGCCGGTGGCGCTGCCTGGTCCTCGGGCGAAACCGTGATCGCGGCCGTCGTGGTGTTCGTGTTCCCGGCATCGTCCGTCACCGTGACCTCGACCGCATACGTCCCCGTACTGGCGTACGAGTGGTTCACCGTCGGTCCGCTGGCGGTCGTTCCGTCGCCGAGCTGCCAGGTGTAGCTCACGACCGAAGAGGTCGCATCGTCCGCGTTCGCGACGAATTCGACCGTCTCGCCGACCCCGACGGTCGTGTTGTTGGCGTCGATCGACACGCCCGGAGCGGTCGTATCGAGCGTCAGCGACGGTCCGACCGTCCGGTTGCGGTTGCCCGCAGTATCGACGGCACCGAACCGAGGCGTGACCGTCCCGTCGGGGCCAGCGCGAACCGCGTCGACGGTGAACGTTCCGTTGTAGATCCCGTCGTCGCCGTCAGTGAGTGGGACGTTGCTGGCACCGAACCCGCTGGCATTGAGGAGCACGTCGGCGAGTCCGCTCCCGCCGGTGTCGGTGACCGCTACTGATGCTTCGATCCGGTCGCCACCGGTGACGACCCCGTCGCTGTCAGTCACGTCGGTGAGCGCCGGATTCGTGAGCGTCGGCGCCGTCCCATCGGGTGAACCTGCCGATTCAACGGTGATGATGACAGTCCCCGTATCGGTCCGACTGCCGTCGCTAGCCTCGTAGGTGAACGAGTCGGAGCCGTTGAAACCGGGTGCAGGCGTGTACGAGAGGCTCCCGTTGGCAGCGAGCGTGAGCGTCCCGTTATCGGGGCTACTCACGATATCGGCCGTGAGCGAATCGCCGTCCGGATCCGAATCGTCGTCCAGGACCCCCGGTGCCGAGACTGTTAGTGTCCGGTTTTCGGAGGCGATGTAGCTGTCGTTGCGCGCTATCGGTGCCTGATTAGTCTCCGTCACGGTGATAGTAACCGTCGCCGTATCTGTCAGACCCCCGTCGCTTGCTTCATAGGTGAACGAGTCAGTCCCGGTGAAGCCTTGGTAGGGGGTGTACGAGAGGCTCCCATTGGTAGCAAGTGAGAGCGTGCCGTTCGTCGGGCCGCTCACCACGCTCGTCGAGAGGCTATCGCCGTCGGGATCGGAGTCGTTGCCGAGGACACCCGGTGCCGAGACGTCAAGCGTGGAGAGATCCCGATCCGTACTCTCGTTGACCGTGTAGTTGTTGTTGCGCGCGATCGGCGCGTCGTTGACCGCGGTGACTGTGATCGTCACCGTGGCGGTGCTATTGAACTCGCGGTCGGTGGCGTTGTAGGTAAACGAGTCGGTGCCGGTGAAGTTCGCGTTCGGTGTGTACGAGAAGTTCCCGTTCGCGGCCAGCGAAAGCGTCCCGTTCGTCGGGCCGGTCACGAGCGTTGCGCTCAGCACGTCGCCGTTCGGATCGAAATCGTTTTCGAGAACATCCGATGCAGGGTCCAGCGTCGTGTTCTCCGGCGTGGTGTACGTGTCGTCGGCCGCCGTCGGTGCCTGGTTCGTCTCACCCACATCGACCGTGATCGACGTTGTGTTCGTGTTGCCGGCGGTGTCAGAGACGTTGAGATCGACCGTGTACGTCCCAGCCGACGCGAACCTGTACGTGACGCTCTTCGTGAGGCCAAAGAACCCCCGCCGCTCGAAATCATCGTTCGAGTCGATAATGTCCCACCGGTGCTCGTTGAGACGGGTGTTGTCGGTGGAGCTGCTCGCGTTGAACCGGATAGTGTCGCCCGGGTCTATCTTCGTCTGGTTGGCAGTCGCCCTCGCCACCGGTGGTTGCGTGTCGAGCGTCAGTGCGAACCCCGTCGTGGTCGAGTCCGAGTTCTCCGCACCGTCGGTGGCGGTGATCTTGAGCAACTCTGAGCCGTCCTTGGCCTGTGGTTTGCTCGCGTTCACGGTGAAACTGCCGCGGTAGACGCCTTCGACGGTCGTCTCGGACAGGCTCACCGTGCCTGCGCCGAACCTGCTGGCGTCGGCCGTCACGGACGTGATGACACTGCCTCCGGGGTCGGTCACATTCACACTCACCTCAACCACGTCGTCGTCACGGACGACGGACCTCCGATCGTCGCGTGCCACGGCCTCCGCATCGCTCAGCACGGGCGCAGTGTCGTCTTTGGCGGTTACGTTGATCGTCACCGTGGCCGTGTCGGTGAGCTCGCCGTCAGTGGCGCTGTAGGTGAACGAGTCCGTGCCGGTGAAATCCGTATCTGGCGTGTACTCGAAACTTCCATCGGCGTTGAGTGTCAGCGAGCCGTTCCTCGGATCGCTCACGGGCGTCGCGTTCAGCGTGTCCCCGTTCGGGTCTGAATCGTTATCCAATATGCCCGGCGCAGAGACGTTCAACGCCGTGTTCTCGGACGTGGTGTAACTGTCCTCAACTGCCGTCGGTGGATCGTTGCGCTCGGTGATCGTGATAGTGACCGTGGCCGTGCTATTGAGTTCACCGTCGGTGGCGTTGTAGGTGAACGAATCCGTCCCGAAAAAGCCCTGATCCGGTGTGTACTCAAAACTTCCGCTAGCATTGAGTGTCAGCGATCCGTTCGTCGGATCGCTCACGGGCGTCGCGTTGAGCACGTCGTTTTCCGGGTCCGAGTCGTTCGCCAACACGCCCGACGCGGAGACGCTCAACGTCGAATTCTCGGGCGTGGTGTAGCTGTCGTCGACTGCCGTCGGCGGATCGTTGACCTGCGTGACGGTGATCGTGACGGTCGCGGTGTCCGTGATCGTTCCGTCGCTGACGTTGTAAGTGAACGAGTCGGTGCCGGCGAAGTCGGCATCCGGCTGATAAATGAAGCTCCCGTTCGCATAGAGCGTCAGCGAGCCGTTCGTTGGTCGCGTCGCCACCGCAGCGGTGAGCGTGTCGTTATCTGGATCCGAGTCGTTGTCGAGTACGCCTGCCGATGCCGAGACGGTGAGCGTCGTGTCCTCGGGTGTACTGTACGTATCGTCACTCGCAGTCGGCCCCTTCGGATCGTCGATCAACACCGGGTAGTCGTTCGTTCGGATCGTCCAGACTTCCCCGTACGTCAGCCCCGACATATTGCTGCGTGCCGCCTCGCCGGTCATCTGAGAAGTATTTAGGGCTGTAGCGTTCTCGGCTGAGGTCGACCGATTGGTCGTTTCTCTATCCCAGTATGAGTCTCGTACGGTTCCTTTGGGCGGGTATGTGGTGATATAGTTCTGTGCGAGGAGGCCGCCGACGCTCACATTTGACGGAGGCTCCTGGGAACTGACCTTCCCGACGGCGAACGTGTCCTCAATCGTCCCATCGTTCTCGGCGACGAGTCCACCTGCGAAATCTGTATTTAAATTCTGACCGTCTTCTTCGATCGTGACCGCCCCGGAGGCCCACGCATTGGTAATGTTGCCGCTGTTGATACCAACAAGGCCACCACCTGAAGATGTTGCCAAGACATCGCCTGAAGCGGATGCCTTCTCAATAGTGCCACTGTTGAGTCCCACCAGTCCGCCAGTTTGGAGGAAACCCTCAACGGAACCACTCGCAGAAACGTTTCGGATTTTGCCGTTACCGTCATTCCACCCGGCTAATCCGCCGACGCGATCAGACCCGTTGACTTTTCCGCTCGCTGAAGCAGTCCTGATTGACCCCCTGTTGAGGCCGATCAGCCCGCCGATATGCTCGGGGAAGACACCATCATATTTCTCCCCTTTTATATCACCAGTCGCAGAAACGTCTCTGACTTCCACATCGTCGCCGGTAACACCGACCACTCCACCGACGCGTTTGAAACCGGTTACAGTCACGCTTGCCGAAACGTTACTGACCGTTGATCGGGTTGTGATGCCAGCTAATCCACCGACATCACCCGGGTTGCCCCCTACGCCTGCACCTTTCCCGGTGACGGTTCCGCCTATCGACACGTTTTGGATCGTCCCTCCGTTGTGGTCCCCGACGAGTCCCCCAACGTTCTCATTTCCAGTCACACTGACACTTGTCAGCGTCACTGCCTTGATGGTGCTATCGCTGGTATTGCCGAATAGTCCCACGTAATCTTCGCTTTGGCGGGCGATGGTAAGTCCGGTAATCGTGTACTCGTTTCCATCAAATGTTCCACTGAACGAACTCCCCGGCGTGTTGGTTTTGTCGTCGACCCCCCCGACCGGATCGAACCCCTTGCCCCCGTTCCACGTCGATGTGTTCGAGGCGTCGATGTCGTTTTCGAGCGTGTAGTTGGCGCTCAGATCGTCTTCCATCGCCTGCAACTCCGAGGCGTTGGTGATTACGTACGGATCACCTTCGGTCCCGTTTCCTGTGAGGTCGTTCGGTGATACGTCGACCCGCTGTGAGTCCTTCTCGTCGCTCTCACTAACATTTATTATCACCGTCGCGGTGTCGGCTGACGTGCCGTCACTGGCGTTGTAGGTGAACGAGTCCGTCCCAAAAAAGCCCGGATCCGGTGTGTACTCGAAACTTCCATCGGCGTTGAATATTAATGTCCCGTTCGCCGGACCGCTTACCACAGCAGCCGTAAGCGGATCGCCGTTTGGATCCGAATCGTTCTCTAATACGCCCGGTGCGGAGACAGTTCGCGTCGTGTTCTCCGCTGTGGTGAAGGTATCGTTAACGGCATTTAGCTGATCCATACTGCGCAACGCCGGGTAGTCGCTCGGCTGGGTCTGCCAGACCGTGTCGAAGTCGAGTCCAGGCATATTCGTCCGCGCAGCGTCTCCCTGCATCTGTGCGGTTAGCAGCCTCGACGCATTACTGTCAGAGCGGTTGGCTGTCTTCGTATCCCAGTACGCATCCTCAACTGTTCCGAGGTTGTTACCAACCACCCCTCCCTTGTTTTCGTCTCCGACTACGAGGCCGACAGCAAACGAATCTCGGATCGTATCTCCATTTCCGTTTCGTCCGACCAATCCTCCGACGTTCTTTTCACCGTTCACAGTGCCGGACGCTTTCGTGTTCGCTATCGATCCGGTGTTCAACCCAACGAGTCCGCCCGTATCTTCATCTGTGTTGTCTTCACCGACCGACATCGAATTGACATCACCCGACGCCGTCGAGTTCATTATTGAACCTCCGTTACCCCCCACGAGGCCACCGAATTCATCGTTGGTGGCTTCGGAGGACAGAGTTACGCTGGTGATATTGCCCGTGGCCGTCGAGCGCGCTACGGTTCCACCATTAGTCCCAACAAGCCCACCGACTCCGTTGAGGCCCTCAACCTCACCAGAGGCGGTCGTATTACGGACGACGGCGGCATCGGAATACTGCTCGACGTTACGTCCCGCAATCCCACCGACATCGTTGCTATCGCTGATGACGTCCCCGGACGCCGTCGCATTTATCACACGTCCGTCTTGATTGAGCCCAACGACCCCGCCCATATCACCGCCGTTCTGCTCTGTTCCAGCTACCGTCGTAACGGTGGCACTTGTCGCCACGTTGGTTATATCACCTGTGTTGAATCCGACCAGCCCTCCGATCCTGAAGTCGCCTTTGACTTTGCCCGATACTGTCACGTCGCTTATTTCCCCGCTGCTCTTTCCGACGAGCAGCCCAATGAGGTTGTTCTGACCTGTAACGTTGCCAGACACCGTTACGTTCCGAATCTCAGTCGGGTTTAAGCGATCGTCGGTACCTTCACTTTGTCCTGCGACTCCCCCTACGAGCCTATCTCCGACGACTGAGACGTTCGTGAGCGATACGTTCACGATCGTCGCGGAGGTGCCGCTTCCGGCACTGTACTCCCCGACACCACCGAAGAGCCCGACGTGCTCCTCATTTGGACGGTCAATCGTGAGTCCCGTGATCGTGTGGCCGTTCCCATCCAGTGATCCGATGAATCGGTCGGTGTCGTTACCAACTGGGTCAAACCCGTTCCCGCCGTTCCACGTGGAGGTGTTTGAGGCGTCGATGTCGCTGCCCAGCCGGTAGTGAGCGTCCAGGTTGTCCTCCATCGCCTGCAACTGTGAGGAGTTATTGATCACGTAGGGATCGTCCGCGGTTCCACTCCCCGAGAGGCTACTCGCTGAGACATCGACCTGTGCAGCCACGTCCCCAGCTGCCGTAAGATCCACTGCGGCCGAACTACTCTGTGAGGCATCGGCGCCCCCCGCGAATCCGACGCCGCCGGCGATCACCGAACACAGCATCACCGTAGCGAGGAACACTGCACGGCCCGCGGTCCGCCGCTCACGACTCATGCCGTCTCCTCCGTCGCTGGTGTACCACGCCTGATCCGCGATCGAAAGGTCCCACTCCTGCTGTGCCCCCCATTAGCGCACTCGTCCAGCGCGCGTGCGCACTCTTTCGGAATTACCCTGCCACAGTCTGTCATATCCCCCGACTGGTCGGTATACGTCAATAGTACCAATCGCTACACAGGTAGCGTCTGAGAGACGGTCCACGAGACCGCGTTCGGCCGATTCTCGCGAGCAGCTCCGACCGATCGGCTCGCGGTGTGCTGTTCGGTCCCGCGAGAGTGGCTCCGATGAACGGAACCGGATGCGGTGTATCGCGACTCCCTGTGAGCAGACCCGGATAACACGCACTCTAGAGGCCGAAATCAGTATCCCCGTTTCTCGGAGAAAACTCATCAGACGCCGCTTAACGGGCTATTAGCGACACACCACCGCGAATTAATCCCCGATATAGTCGACGACGCGCCCCCAGTCTCCGCTATCGACGCTGCGTGCTCGCCCAGGTGACCCCCAAACAGCAAAATTTTTGTCCATAAATGCTAACACTTCACTACCTTCGCCGGTGGGTCACACGGCGCGCCGGAACGTCCTATGAACGATACCGTGGTCGTGTTTCACGTTCTCGTGCTCGCCGTCACGACCGTCGTCACGGCCATCCTCGCGGGGTACGCCTGGCGACGGTCCGAACACGGAACGCGCTCGTTCGCCGCGCTGATGGCGGTGTTCACCCTATACTCGGGCGCGCACCTCATCGGACTGTTAGCGCTGTATGAGCCCCTCCGGCTGCTGATCGACAAGGTCCAGTGGATCGGGACCGCGCTCGTGCCGCTCTTCTGGATACTGTTCGCGCTGGAGTACACCGGCTCCGAACAGTTGGCGACGAAACGATCGATCGGGCTCCTATCGGTCGTGCCGGTGCTGACCATCCTGATCGTCTTGACCAATCCGTGGCACGGTCTGATGTGGGTCCGCAACGCCCTCGAACCGGCCGCTGGCCTGGCGCTCCTCGACCAGGAGTTCGGCCCGTGGTTCTGGGTATACGTCGTCTACACCTACGGGCTCATACTCGTCGGGACGGCGCTCCTCGTGCGCTTGGCCTGGGTGTCCGAACAACTGTATCTGGACCAGTCGATCCTCCTCTTTGTCGGTGCCGTCGCGCCGATGATCGCCAGCGTACTGACGGTCTCTGGGCTGTCGCCGCTGCAGAACCCGACGCTCGATATGACGCCGTACGCGTTCGTCGTCTCGGGAAGCACGTTCGGGTACGCGATCTTCCGATATCGGCTGTTCGATATCGTGCCCGCGACCCGTCAGCTCGGGCGTCGCTCCGCCATTCAGGACCTGGACGAAGGCGTCGTCATCGTCGACACCGACCGGCGCGTCATCTACTGCAACCCCACGGCGTCGGAGCTGTTGGACGCCACGCCGGACGAGGTCCTGGGGCAGTCGATCCAGTCGGTCGTCAGGACGGAGTCGCTCGACTTTGACACCGACGACGCGCTCTCGACGTTCGAGCGCGACGGCTCAGTGTACGAGGTGCGCACGTCGCCGATCCGGAACCGACGCGACGACCTCGTGGGGCACACGCTCTTGATCTCGGATATCACGGAACGCGAGCGTCGAGAGCGCCAGCTGAAGCGCCAGCGCGACGAGCTCCGGTGGCTCAAAGAGCTGAACTCGGTCTTGCGCGGCGTCAACCGCGTGTTGGCCTCGGCGACCTCGCGGGAGGAAATCGAGCGGTCGGTGTGCAACCGCCTGGCGGAAGGCGGCCTCTATCAGACGGCGTGTATCGCCGATATCCCGACCTGGAGCGGCGACGCCGACCGGTGGACCATCGCGGGCGACCAGGGTGATCCCCGGGAGCTTTCAGCCCTGCTGAGCGGCGACGACATCCAAGACGGGGGTCGATCGGCGATCGAAATCTCCGCCGAGGACGAGGCCGGCAGTTGGGCTGTCGTGCCGCTGGTCTACCGTCGGACCGTCTACGGCGTGCTGGGGCTGCGCGCGGACCGCGAACTCTCGGCCGAGACCGAGATGCACGAACGTGAGGTCCTCACTGAACTCGGCCTGACGATCGGCCACGCAATCAACGCCGTCGAGAACCGCCAGCTCCTCAGCGACGGGACGACAGTCGAACTGGAGCTCCAGAGCAGCGACGAGAACGCCCCGTTGCTGCGTGCGACACTGGAGACGGGCCACTCGTTGGAACTCAACGCGATCGTCACTGACGGCCACCGCGGCGACACCGCGTACATCGAGACTGCTGGCCGTCCGAACCGTGTGGCGGACGCGCTCAAGCAATCGTCCGACGGCGGGTGCAGAGTCGTTCAGGCCGACGACCAGGGCGGGATCGTCGAGTGGATCGTCCCAGAGCGGTCGCTGATCGGCATCGTTGCCGGCCGCGGCCTCAACGTCCTCCGACTGACTGCCACCGAGGACCGCATCGAATACACCATCGAGGTGCCCTCAGAGCGCGAGGTGCGCCGGCTCGTCGACGAACTCCAGCGCGCGTTCCCCGAAACGCGACTGGAGGCCAAACGCCAGCGCGACCCGACACAGTCGCTGGACGACGGTGAGGCACTCTCCGAGACCGCGGTCGATGAGCTCACCGACAGGCAGCGGGAGGCACTCGAGGTGGCGTACCGGGCTGGCTACTTCGAGTGGCCGCGAGAGAGTTCGGCCGAGGAGGTGGCTGAGACGCTCGACATCTCCCGGCCGACGTTCCAGGGACACCTCCGGAAAGCCGAAGACGCGCTGCTGAAGCACCTCTTCGATACCGAGGAGTCGCGGTCGCGAAAGGAACGATAGGATCGCAGTCTGTCGACGACCCGTTCGTCGAGTACGACTTAGATCTCGGCGCCGCGCGACGGCGCGAGGTCCCGACGGCCGCCGAGCGTGATCACGAAGAGAACCCCGAGACCGATCGCGTAAGCGGCCATCAGCGGGATCGTCACGAGGAACATTGTGAGGATGTCAGCGGGGGTGAACAGCGCCGCCACCGCGAGAATACCGACTGTCACCTCGCGCCAGCGACCTCGCATCGTCTCGTAGCCGACCCCTGCACTGTTGAGGAGGATCATCAGGATCGGCACGTCCGCCAGGAGGCCGATGCCGGCAGTGGTGAAAAAGATCAGCCAGAAGAAGTTGGTGATGCGGTAGGCGATCACCATCTCCGCCGCGACGGCGTCGTTGACCAGCCAGGAGATGACCGAGGGGGCGATCGTGGTGTACCCGAGGGCGAATCCACCGAGGAGGCCCGCCACGAGCGCGCCAGTCCACACGAAGACCGACTGGCGGCGCTGACGGATGATGTCCCGCTCTCTGAGCGCGGGCCACGCGTAGAACGCCACGAGCGGCAGCGTCACGAGCGCTGCGATGATCGTCGAGAACTTCACCTCGAAGACGAGCGCCTCCATCGGGTGCAGCGCGACGACGTTGAGGACTTCCGCGGGCGTCACCTGTGCGGGTAGTCGGCTGAGGAAATCCTCGTAGACGCGCTTGATTCCGCCGGTGTAGAGCCAGCCGAACGTGAGTGCCAGGACGGCCATAAAGACGGCCACGATGCGGAAGGCGTTCGACGTGACCGAGTCGAGGATGAACCGGAGGTCGGTGTAGTACCCCTCGATCTCGCCTTCGTCGCTCTCGTCCTCCCCGTCTCCGAGGTCGGCGGCCGCCTCCGCGTCGGCGTCGTCGTCGGTGAACTCATCGAAGAACGTGCTGCCGGCCCGTCGCGCCCGATCGCTGATCGATCCCCCGCCGGCGGCGTCGCTCCCGGCGGCCGCCGCGGTGCCGTCCGAGGCGTCCGCGTCGCCATCGTCCGCGGAACCGCCGTCGGCATCGAAGCGGTCGACGATGGCCTGAGCCTTCGCCTTGTCGCCCGCGTCGAGCGCGTCGCCGGCGACGGCCATCGCCTCGTCTTCGTCCAGCGCGGCGAACACTTCGGGCGGCGCGGCACGGACGCCGGCGGCGTCGAGATCGGCCAGGTCGATGGCTGCCGGGTCGCCGACGCCGGCTTCGACGACGGCGAGCTCGTCGAGGTCGCGGTAGACGAGTGCGCCGATCGCCACGACCGCCGCCAGAACCGCCGTGACGAGGACGTATACAGCGAGGAGGAGCGTCGACGACGGTGCGTACACGAAGTAATCGCTGCCGAGCGCAGCGAGGCCCTCGTTGAAGAGTCCGACGCCACCGCGCTCGAAGAACGCGTAGATCGCGAGCGCGCCCACGACGCCCACGCCGGCGACGACGTTCCAGTGGGCTCGAGTGGTCCCGAGGACGTCCATCTGTTCGCTCCCCCGCCGCGCGACGGTGACGACCTTCGCGAGATAGAGGCTGAAGCCGTAGAGCGCCATCACCGGGATCGCCCACATGATCTGGGTGAACGGGTCCGGCGGCGTGAACAGGGCGCCGACGGCGAAGACGCCGACGACGGCGTGGCGCCACTTGTCGCGGAACGTCTCGTAGGGGACGATCTCCGCGTACGAGAGCGCGGTCATCGCGAGCGGGAGTTGGCTCGCGAGCCCGAAGGAGACGGTGAGCAGGAAGATGAACTGCGCCCACTTGACGATCGAGTACGTCGGCGCGAAGCCGGCGGCGATGGCGTTCTGCGCGAGGAACGCGAACGTGAACGGGAAGAAGACGTAGTAGCCGTAGCCGACGCCGAGCACGAAGAGCAGCGCCATTCCGGTGACGATGAGTGCGCCCTTCCAGATCGGAATCGGCGCAGACGGCCACAGCCCGCGCTCGATGAGCGCATCCTTCGCGAAGTAGACGAAGACCGGCAGTGCGAGGATGATACCGACGACGAGCCCGATCTTCGCCTGCAGGAGGATCACGTCGAACGGCGTCTGCGCGATGATCGAGACCTCGTCGTTCACCTGCGCCGACATCTGGGCGCGGGTGACTCCCTTGAAGAAATCCCAGATGTAGAGCCGGAGGGCGTAGAACGAACCGAGAAAGCCGATCAGGAAGACGATGAATACCTTCTGGAGGTCCTTCTGCGCGGCTCGAAGCATCGCGCCGGCGGTCTCCCGGCCGGCGTCGAGCGTCTCTCTGGTGTCGTCGTCGAGCGCGCTGGACATAGGTAATGTGAACCCGCTCGCAGTTATCAATCTTTTCGACCTGACCGCTCGCTGGTGACCGAGCCGACCGTCCGGAGTCCGTCGGTGGCGCAGCCGAACGCGACGGCGAGGCGATGCGGAAAGGCCTATAAGAACCCGGAGGCGAACGTCAGGTGAATGGCCGACGACTCGGAGGACGCAGACCGGACGCCCGAAGACGCGCCTGCGTCCAGCGCTCCTGAGTCCGACGCGGAGCCGAGCGAGCCGGAGCCGACCGACTCCGAGACGGACGAAACCGGGGCGGACGCGACGGACCAGACGCCCCAGCCGGCGTCGTCTGCAGACGGGGACACCGGGGCCGACTCGTCTGGCGGCGGCGCCGATAGCGACGAGACTCCCGAGTCAGCAGCCGAGAGCCGAGCCGACGACGGGTCGTCCGCGACCGAGAAGTCGTCACCGGACGAAACCGACACGACTGACACGACTGACGCGACTGACGCGACCGACAGGACCGACGCCGCCAGGACCGATGAGGAGCCGACAGACGGCCCCGACGGTGACTCGAGTGACGACGAGGCGGCGTCGACGACCAGCGCTGAGGACGACGCGGTCGGATCGGCGCCGGCGCGTCGACCGGAAGCCCGCGAAGCGACTGCTGACGACGTGGATTTCGGCGAAACCGATCCGGATGCGTCGGCTGCAGCCCGCGACGACGATCCGGCGGCGGACGACGAGAACGACCAGGGTGCGGAGACGACCGCAGACGAGGACGGCGGTGATGGAAACGTCGAGGGCGCAGCCGCTGACGTAGCCGAAGCGGATATCGAAGACGTGGCTGAAGCGGATACCGAAGACGTAGCCGAAGCGGATACCGAAGACGTGGCTGAAGCGGATACCGAAGACGTGGCTGAAGCGGATACCGAAGATGTGGCTGAAGCGGATACCGAAGACGTTGCCGAAGCAGATGCCGAGGGTGAAGGCGACAGAGACGCCGAGCACGGCAGCGATGGAGACGCCGACGACTCGACCGCGACCGACGACGACCCGGTCGACGCCGAGCCGGCGACTGCGGGCGTCGATCCGCCGTCGGACGGCGTCGACATCACCGGGGGAGCCGACGCCCCGGCCGTCGACGCCGGCCCCGACGCAGATGGCGACGTCGTGACCGGGACGGACGGCGGCGCGTCAGTTGATGCCGGCGGCGCAGGCGGCGTCGGCGTCGCCGATCCCGCGATCGACGACGGGATCGTCTCCGAGGGACCCGAGACCGACGAGGAGATGCCGCTGGCGGCGCACATCGAGGAGATGATCCGCCGGCTGGCGGTCGTCCTCGGCATCGGCGGCCTCGTGACGCTGCTGTTGTACCCCGGGGCGGACCTCGTCAACTCAGCGTTCGGGATGGACCTCGTCAGTTCGACGCAGGTCATCGACTTCCTGTGGAACAAGCACATCCCCGGCGCGCCGGAGATGGTCGACCGTCGACCGCGCGTGTACGGCCCGCTCGAACTGGTGTTGACCGAACTGAAAGTCGCGGCCCTCGGCGGCCTCGTCGTCGGTCTGCCCGCGTTCGTCTACGAGACGTACCTGTTCATGCGGCCGGGGCTGTACCCGAAAGAGCGCCGATACTACCTCGCGGCGGTCCCGACGAGTCTGATCCTCGCGTTCGTCGGCATCGCGTTCGCGCACTTCATCGTCCTGCCCGCGATCTTCGCGTACTTCACCTCCTACACGACCGGCACGGCGCTGGTGGCGTTCGGCCTGAAAGAGACGTTCAACCTCATCCTCATCCTGATGGGCTACAACGCCATCATCTTCCAGATCCCGCTCTTCGTGATGCTGGCGATTATGATGAATCTCGTCACGCGGCAGTGGATGGTCGACCGTCGGCTGCTGTTCTGGGGGACCTTCCTCGGGCTGGCGTTCCTCGTGAGCCCCGACCCGACGGGGATGGCCCCGATCATCATCGCGCTGACGATGATCGTCCTCTTCGAGGGGACGCTCCTCGCGCTGCGGTGGACGGGCACCGAGTGATCGGCACCCGGGCGGCCCCGGAGAACGGCCGGCTCCGACGGTGCGGGCGACGGCACCCACCTACCCCTACTGGGTCGGATACTCGGCGTCGAAAACGTCGTCGACGACCGGTTCACCGTCGGCGTCGTCGGACGTCTCGCGCTCGGAGTCTGGACTGACGCTCCCTGTCCGGTAGCCGTGGAGATCGAGCGTCACGTGCTCGAAGCCCAGATCCGAGAGGTGTTCGCGGGCCGCGACGACGAAGTCGTGATTCAGCGCGCCTTCGAATTCGTCGGGGGCGATTTCGATGCGCGCGAGGCCGTCGTGGTCGCGCACGCGGAACTGCGAGAAGCCCCACTCGCGCAGGACGCGCTCGGCCTTCTCGATCCGCGTGAGTCGCTCGTCAGTCACTTCCAGGCCTGTCGGAATCCGCGAGGAGAGACACGCCATCGCGGGCTTGTCGGCGACCGAGAGTCCAGCGGCCTCGGCGATCTCGCGGACCTCGTCCTTCTCGATACCGGCCTCCAGCAGCGGCGAGCGGACCTCCAGCTCCTCGACCGCGCGGAGCCCCGGTCGGTGGCCCTCCCCGGGATCAGAGGCGTTGGTGCCGTCACAGACCGTGCCGATCCCGAACTCGTCGGCCGCGTCGTACATCCGTCCCAGGCGCATCGTCCGGCAGTGGTAGCACCGATCGCCGTCGTTTTGCACGAAGTTCGGGTCGTCGAGTTCGGAGAATTCGACGACTTCGTGGCGGATCCCGACCTCGTTCGCGACGCGCCGGGCGTCGTCGAGTTCGGCGTCCGGGAGCGTCTCGGATTTGGCGGTGCACGCGACGGCGTCGTCGCCGAGGGCGTCGTGCGCGAGCGCGGCGACGACCGACGAGTCGACGCCGCCCGAGAAGGCGATCAAGACGCCGTCGCAGTCGGCCAGCGAATCGCGGACGGCGTCGGCCTTGGCGGCGACGTCGGCGTCACGAACCGTCCCGTCGCCAGCGTCCGATCGGGTGGGCATACGCGCCCTTCCCGTCGCAGTCGCAAAAGTGCGTTGTCGTGTGAGGCGGTGTGGCCGAGACGGCCCCACGACACCCGTAACGTTATGTCGGATGGCGAGCCAACCCCTCTGCGAATGGAGTTCGAGGCGATTCCGGGCGTCGGCGAGAAGACGGCGGCGGCGCTGTCGGAACTCGACGATGCCGAGCGGGCGCTCAGAGAGGGCGACGTGGCCACGCTGGCCAGCGCACCGGGACTCTCGGAGGGCCGGGCCGCCGCGGTCGCGCGCGGGGCGATCCGGCGGCGGCACGACGACGGGGGCGGATTTCTCGCGACCGATCGAGCGCGGGAGGTCTACGACGACGTGCTCGGCCTCCTCCGCGAGCGCACCGTGACCGACTACGCCGCTCGACGGATCGAGACGTTCTACCCGACGCGGTCGGCGTCGCGGATCGACGAGGTGCGGGAGTTCGTCGAACGGGCGACCGACCGCGACGCCGACTCCGACGTGCTCGAGGCCCTCGAGGGCGTGGAACCGCTCGCGCCGCCACCGACGCGGCGGGTTCGCGACCGCTGTCTCGCGACGGCCGACGCCGAGCGCTACGCCGAGGCCGAGGAGGCGTTCCCGGAACTCTCCGTCGAGGTCGTCGAAGACGCTCGCGGCCTCGCCGAACTCGCTCGCTCGTACGCGACGGTCGTCGCCCTCGACGAGCAGTTCGCCGGCGTCGACGTCGAGGGCGACGTCCGCGTTCGGCCCGACGCACTGGCGGCACAGGCGGAGATCGTGCCCGAGCGAGTGCTGGCGCGGTTCGCCGAGAACCGCGACCGCATCCTCGCGGCCGCGGAGGTCCACGAGACGGCCGGGATGGAGCCGCCGTGCGATCTGGCGGCGTTGCGCGACGCGCTGACGCGGCTGGACGAGGACGGAACAGTCGTCGGCGACGCAGAACTCGACCGCCTCTCGACCGCGGTCGACGACCTCGACGCCACCGTCTCGACCGCCGAGTCGGTCGCCAACGACCGCCTCCGCGACGCGATCCGCGAACGCGACGTGACCATCGAGGGGACCGACTTCCTGTCGTTGGTCGAGCAGGGAGCGCGTGTGGATTCGCTGCTCGACCGCGAACTCGCCGACGAGTACGACGACGCCGTCGCGGCCGCCCGTGAGCATCTGGTCGAAGCGCTGGCGCTCCGCCCCGAGGAAGCGGACTTCGCCGAGCGCGCGTTCCCCGACGATCCCTCCTTCCCCGTCGAACACCAGGAGGCGGTGGTTTCGCGGCTCCGGACCGAACTCACCGCCGGACGCGACCGTCGGGCCGCGCGGCTGAAACGCGAACTCGCCGCGGATCTCTCGGCGCTCCGCGAGCCCGTGGAGACGCTCGTCCGCGACGCGCTCGAACTCGACGTGGAACTCGCAGTCGCGCGGTTCGCGGCCGATTTCGACTGTACGCTGCCCGCGTTCGGAGACACCGACGAGGGCGGCCGGGCCGGCGACGAAGACGGCCACGGCTTCGCCATCGAAGGTGGGCGGTCGCCGCTGCTCGACGTCCCCTTCGAGGCGGTCGATCCCGTCGACTACGAGGTGGCGGGCGCGACGCTCCTCTCGGGGGTCAACTCCGGCGGCAAGACGTCGACGCTGGATCTCGTCGCGCTCGTGGTCGTGCTCGCACAGATGGGGCTCCCGGTGCCGGCCGAACGGGTCGAACTCCAGCGGTTCTCTGAACTGCACTACTACGCGAAGACCCAGGGCACGCTCGACGCTGGCGCGTTCGAGAGTACGCTCCGGGACTTCCGGGGGCTGGCCGACGGCGCTGCCGACCGCCTCGTCCTCGTCGACGAACTCGAGAGCATCACCGAACCGGGCGCATCCGCGAAGATCGTCGCCGGGATCCTCGAAGCGCTCGCCGAGCAGGACGCGACGGCCGTCTTCGTCTCGCACCTGGCGGGAGAGATCCGCGAGGCCGCCGACTTCGACGTCGCGGTCGACGGGATCGAAGCGCTCGGCCTCGAGGACGGCGAACTGGTCGTGAACCGCTCGCCGGTGAAAGACCACCTCGCGCGTTCGACGCCGGAACTCATCGTGGAGAAACTGGCCGACGCCGACGAGTCCGAGTCGGCGTTCTACGAGCGTCTGCTCCGGAAGTTCTGAGCCCCGAGCGGTGGGTCGACTGCGGCCGAACCACTATGCCGCTCGCCCCCCACTCGTCTGACGTGAAGCCCTCCAACGCCCTCCGGACCGGCTGGCGGCTGCTCTCCGAGCGGTCGGCGTCGGTACTCCCGGTGTATCTCCTCGTGAGCGGTCTCTACGGCGTCGCCCGCGTCCCGTTACTGCTGGCCGGTCTGATCGCCGTGTGGCTGGCAGCCGCGAGTGGTCGGTTGGATCCGTTCGCCGACCTGTTGCGCCAGATCCAGTCAGCGCCGGACGCTGAGCGCGGCGGCGACGTGGCCGCCCCCGGCGAACTCAGCCCCGAAATGATCGATAGCGAACTCGGCGACGCCGTCGCGGGCCTTCTGATGCCCGAAACCGTCGCACTCGTGCTCGTCGGCGTGCTCGTGGCGATCGTGCTCGGTCTCGTCGCATCGGCGCTCGGGAGCGCGGCCGCAGTCGGTGGGATCCTCGGCCTGCTCCGCGACCGCGACGGCGTCAGAGCGGCCGTAGAGAGCGCGCGGACGTACTGGCGCTCGATCCTCGGCGTCCGGGTGTTGTTCCTCCTCGCGCTCGCGGCGGTCGTCGTCCCCGTGGGAGGGGTCGTTGCCGGAACGGCCGGTGCCGTCCTGGGTGCGTCCGCGAGCGGATCGGCGAATGCGGCCTCGATCGGCGGATCGCTCGTCGCGGTCGGCATCGCCGTGCTCGGGACGCTGATCGGTGCACTGCTCGTGCTCGCGGTCGTGCTGCTCTTCGCCTTCGCCGAGCAGGCGGTCGTCGTCGACGACGCCGGCGCGCTCGCTGCGGTCCGGGCGAGCGTCCAGTTCCCGATCGCTCGCCCGGTCGCGTTCCTCGGCTACGTCGCGGTCGGGGCTGGCACCGTCGTCCTGACTGTGACTGCCGCCGCGATCGGGTCAGTCGTGGGGGCGAACCGCGTGACCGGACTCCTCGGCGTCGTGGTCGTCCCGCCGATCCTCGACGGAGTCAAGACCTCGCTGTACGCCGAGACGACGCTCCCGCCCGATCCGGATCCGACGCCACTGGGTGACAGAGCACGTGCGGCGTTCGGGGGTGGCCTGCGGGCCGTCGGCGGATTCGTGCGCGACCGTCCGGTCGCCAACCTCGTTTCGCTCGGGTGCGTCGTCGCGGGTGGCGTGATCGGCTGGCTCGCGACCGCCTCGATCGGCGTCGCGCTGCCGGTCGGCGGCGACGTGGGCAACGTCTTCGGCAGCGGGGCGTTCGGCCCCCTCGGCACCGCGGTGAACCTCGCGGTGAACAACTGGCTGGTCGCGGTGGGCTTGGCCTACAGCGGCCTCGCCGCCGGGATTCCAGCCGTCGTGAACCTCGGATTCAACGGGCTGATCGTGGGCGCGGTCGGCGGCGTCTTCGAACCGGTGGCCTTCCTGGCGCTGGTCGCGCCGCACGGCGTGATCGAGATCCCGTCGATCGTCGTCGGCGGGGCCGTGGGACTCCGGTTGGGCTTCGTCGGCGTGGGCGCACTCCGCGGCCGTCGCGACGACGGCGAGGTCGCCCGGGCCATCCGCCACGCGTACCGGGTACTCTTGGGCCTGGTTCCGCTGTTCGTCGTCGCCGCGCTCGTGGAGGCGTTCCTCACGCCCGCGATCGCGTCGGTCGTCCTCGGAGGGTGACGGAGTACGGAGAAGAAATAAAACAGTCGCTACCGGTGCCTCAGGGGACCGTCTCCCCGGTTATTCGGCGTCGCCGGTCTCGATCGGTGCGCCCACGAGGTTGCCCCACTCGGTCCAGGAGCCGTCGTAGTTGACGACTTCGTCGTAGCCGAGCAGTTCGTGCAGCGCGAACCACGCGATCGACGAGCGCTCGCCGATCCGGCAGTAGGCGACGGTGGTCTCGGAGCCGTCGATGTCCTGGTCGGCGTAGAGTTCTTCGAGTTCATCGCGGGTCTTGAACGTCCCGTCGTCGTTGACGGTCGCCGCCCACGAGATGTTCTCCGCACCGGGGATGTGACCGCCGCGCTGGGCCGTCTCCTGCAGTCCCGGCGGGGCGAGGATGTCGCCGCGGAACTCCTCGGGCGAGCGGACGTCGACGAGCGGCAGTCCCTCGTCGACCGCGTGCTCGACGTCGTCGCGGTACGCGCGAATCGACTCGAACGGCCCCTTCGCCGTGTAGTCGACGGTGGAGAAGTCGGGGACCTCGTCGGTGGTCGGATAGTCGTTGTCGATCCAGTAGTCGCGACCGCCGTTCAGGAGTCGGACGTCGTCGTGGCCGTAGTACTTGAACTGCCAGTAGGTGTAGGCGGCGAACCAGTTCGAGTTGTCGCCGTAGAGGACCACCGTCGAGTCCTCGGAGATCCCGTGGCTGCCCAGCAGGTCCTCGAAGTCGTCCTTGTCGAGAATGTCACGGTTGGTCTGATCCTGAAGTTGGCTCTCCCAGTTGAAGCCGATCGCGCCGGGCGCGTGGCTCTCATCGTACGCTTCGGTGTCCACGTCGACCTCCACCAGTCGGTGGGCGGGGTCGTCGCTCTGGAACTCGTCGAGTCGCTCCTCTACCCACTCGGGGGAGACGAGCACGTCTTTCGCGTAGCCGTCGTCTGTCATTGCGTTCCCTTCTATGGCCCCATCCCGTATAATCCCCACAACTACGGCGCGTACTGCCCGTCCTCCCATTATCAAGAAAATTTTGCCGGTGAAAACCTTCCGGCCCACTCCCGGCGGTGGATGGGCGTCGCCTCGGAAGGTGACGGTGAACGCACGTGGCAAATATAAGGCAATATTTTCTGGTTTCTCTGACACCGGGCGAGCAGTGGCCGAATCGGCCACGTTGAAGGTCGGGTCTCTCGAACGGATGCGTATGTACGAGAACGTCGTCGTGTCGGCCGCGTGGCTCGCCGACCGGCTCGGAGACGAAGAGACGAGCGTGATCGACGTCCGCGACGGCTGGGAGTTCGACGGCATCGGCCACGTGCCGGGGGCGGCGTCGGTGCCGTTCGCGGAGTTCCGCAGCGAGACGGGCGACGAAGGGATGCTCCCGGGAGCAGAGACCTGGGAGTCGCTCCTGTCTGCGGCCGGCGTCGGCCCCGAAGACCACCTCGTCGCCTACGACGACACCCACGGCGTCTTCGCCGCCCGGTTTCTGGTCACTGCCGAGTTGTACGGCCATCCGCCCGATCGACTCCACCTCCTCGACGGCGACTACAGCGCGTGGAACCAGGCGCACGAGACGACGTCGGACGCGCCGGCGCGCGCGACGACTGACTACGTGGTCCGCGAACCCGCGCACTCCCCGCTCGTCGAGTACGAGACCGTCGCCGAGGCGCTCGACGACGACGGCACAGTCATCGTCGACACGCGCGAGCCCCGCGAGTACGACGAGGGGCACCTCCCCGACGCGGTCAACGTCGACTGGCGCGACCTCGTCGACGACGAGACCCGCGGCCTGAAGCCCGAAGCCGAACTGCGCTCGATCCTCGACGATGCCGGAATCACGCCCGTTCGCCGGGTGCTGCTGTACTGTAACACCGCGCGGCGGATCAGTCACACCTACGTCGTCCTGCGGTCGCTCGGGTACGAGGACGTCGGCTTCTACGAGGGGAGCCTGACGGAGTGGACCGAGCGCGGCGGCCCTGTCGAGACCGCGTAGTCGCGGTGGATCGGCGGCGGTGGCACAGCCCGGTCCCGAGGCGCGGACCGAACGCCTGCCGGCGGGTTTTATCGGCGCGCCCGCAGAGAAACGACGTATGCCGATGCGTCAACTCCGAACGTGCGATTTCTGCGACGGCGAGGCGGCGGGCATCTACGAGGTCGTGCCCCCGGAACTGTCGCCGACGGAGGCCGAACAGCGGCGCGTCGTCCTCTGTGACGACTGTCTCGATACCCTGGAGGCCGTGCTCACGCCGCTGCTGTCCCGGCTCGGCGTCGAACCGGACGAGAGCGAACACCGAGCCGGGCGTCGGGACGCGCCGGCCGACGACCCGGTCAGGTCGGGATCGGACGTGGATCCGACGGACTCGTTCGCAGACGACGACCCGCGCGGAACGTCGATGTCCGAGGGGGCCGGCAGGATACCCGACGTCGGCTCCGGGCACGACGACGGGAGTGAAGAGCGAGCGAGCGGGGAATGGGAAGGTCCAGACGGCGATCCCGACGCCGAATCGGACGACAGCGATCAGGCGACGGGAAGCCCAGCGAACGGACGGACGCGGTCGGCGGTCGAGGAGCCGGCGGGGATCGACGGCGACCGCTCGGGAGACGGCCCACCCGGGAGTCCCGGCCGGGAGGCGGGCGGCGGTCCGAGCGAGGATCGAGTCGACGCGCCGGCCGCCGAGCGGGACTCGGGGGAGGCTGACGGTGTGGCCGCCGCCGATTCAGACGACGCTGACGATGTGACCCCCGCCGCTCCAGACGACGCCAGTGATGAGACCCCCGCCGCTCCAGACGACGCCGACGAACCGGAGGACTTCCGAACGGTGATGCGGCTGCTCGGGAACCGCGAATTCCCCGTCGAGCGGTACGAGCTCGTCGAACTCGCAACGAGCGCGTACGACATCGAGGCGAGCCACGTCGACGAGATCATCGCGTACGCGGTCGAGCGCGACCTGCTTGAAGACGACGGCGAGAAACTCTACCGGGTGTAGGACTACAGTTCGCCCTTCGTACTGGGGGTGTCACTGCGCCGGGGGTCGAGCCGCGTGGCGTCGTCGAGCGAGCGCGCGAGCGCTTTGAACAGCGCCTCGACCTCGTGGTGGGCGTTGACACCGTCGACCTCGGCGTGTAGCGTCAAGCCAGCGTTCATCGCCAGCGAGTACGCGAAGTGTCGCGCCATATCGCTCGTGAAGTCGCCGATCTCGGGCTGGGAGAACGACCCCTCGAACTCGAAGTGCGGCCGGCCGCTCACGTCGACGACGACGCCCGCGACTGCCTCGTCGAGGGGGACCCGTCGGTCGGCGTACCGGACGATCCCGCGCTTGTCGCCGAGCGCCTCGGCGAAGGCCTCGCCCAGCACGATCGCGACGTCCTCGACGGTGTGGTGGTCGTCGATCTCCAGATCGCCGTCACAGCGGACGGTCAGATCGAACAGCCCGTGCTTGGCGAAGGACGCCAGCATGTGATCGAAGAAGCCGACGCCCGTCTCGACCGCGCTGTCGCCGTCGCCGTCGATCGCGAGCGTGACGTCGATGGTCGTCTCGTCCGTCTCGCGTGAGACGGCGGCCTCACGGGTCGCGCCGCCGTCCGCGTCGCCGTCGGTGTCGGTCATAGTGGCGCATCGACGCGTGCGCCTATGATCGTTGTGCCTCGAAAGCAGACCTAATTGTGCCCGCAGCGCAGATCTCGTAGTCGTCGAGCGCGCGGGCGCGAGAGCGACCGTGGAGCAGACGGAATCGACGCGGCCGGGGTGACGCGGGGGGAGGACGCGGCTGGGTAGGGACACGGCCGGGGAGCGAAAGTGGTACGTCGCGGGCGCGTGAGGCGCACGTATGCGCATCGCCGTCCCCAACAAGGGCCGCCTGCACGATCCGAGCGTCGACCTTCTGGAACGTGCCGGACTCCACATCGAGAGCGCCGCGAGCCGGAAACTCTACGCCGATACCGTCGATCCCGAGGTGACCGTCCTGTTCGCCCGCGCAGCGGACATCCCGGAGTACGTCTGGGACGGAGCCGCCGCGGTGGGGATCACCGGCCGCGATCAGGTCGTCGAATCCGGGCGCGACCTGGTCGAACTGGTCGATCTGGGCTTCGGTCGCTGCCGACTCGTCCTGGCCGCGCCGGAGGACGGGGCGATCGAAGCCCCCGACGACCTCGCGGGTGGAAGCATCGCGACCGAGTTCCCGCGGATCACGCGGGAGTATCTGCAGGAGCACGGAATCGACGCCGACGTCGTCGAGGTGACCGGCGCGACCGAACTGACCCCGCACGTCGAGATGGCCGACGCCATCGTCGACATCACCTCGACGGGCACGACGCTGCGGATGAACCGACTCGGGGTGATCGACGAGGTGCTCGAGTCGTCGGTCCGGCTCTACGCCCATCCGGACTACGTCGACGATCCGAAGGTGACCCAGCTCGTGACCGCCTTCGAGTCCGTCCTCGACGCCGAAGACAAACGCTACGTGATGATGAACGTCCCCAGCGAGAAACTCGACGCCGTCCGCGAGGTCATCCCGGGCCTCGGCGGGCCGACGGTGATGGACGTCGCCGGCGACGACACCGTCGCCGTCCACGTCGTCGTCGACGAGAGCGACGTCTTCGAGGTCGTCAACGACCTGAAGGAGGTCGGGGCGTCGGGGATTCTGGTGACCGAGATCGAGCGCCTCGTCGAGTGAGGCGATCGGGAGCGAGCGGCGCGCGCCTCACCCGGGGGCGCTCTGGATGATGGCCAGAATGCCGAACAGGACCGTCCCGAGGATGACGCTGACGACGAAGTGGATGAGCGTGATGTACGCCGAGAGCCGCGGCGTGCGGTCGTACAGGTAGTGGATCGCAACCCCGTCGAGGGCGAGCGCGAGACCGAGGCCGAGAAAGAGCACCGGCGTGTTGGTGCGCGCGAACGTCGCCACGAGGAAGCTCACGGCCGCCGGGACGGGTCCGACCACGAACGCGTTCCGGACGGGGACGTCACCGAGGACGTTTCGCGCGGCGATGTGTGCGGTGATCGAGAGGAAGACCGCGAGTGAGGCGAACGTGCCGGCAATCGCCAGCGGCGTCCCCGGCGTAGACTGGAGCGGAAGCGACATGGAGAAGCGAGCGCCTCAGTCCTCGAGCAGGCCGAGTTCACTCAGTCGAGACGTGATGACGTCGACGGCCTCGCGGGCGTCGTCGGGCTCCTTGCCGCCGGTGATAACGAGTTTGCCGGAGCCGAAGAGAAGAGCGACGACGGAGGGCTCATCGAGGCGGTAGACCAGACCGGGGAACTGTTCGGGCTCGTACTCGATGTTCTCGAGGCCGAGACCGATGGCGATGGCGTTGAGGTTGAGATTCCGGCCCAGATCGGCAGAGGTGACGATGTTCTGGACCGTGATCTCGGGGTCGTCGTCGACGGGGATCCGGAGGTCCCGGAGTTCGTCGAAGACGATGTGGAGACTCTCGTGTACGTCGTCGGTCGATTTCGCCCCGGTGCAGACGATCTTGCCGGAGCGGAAGATGAGGGCCGCCGATTTGGGGTTCTGGGTCCGATAGACGAGGCCGGGGAACTGCTCGGGGTCGTAGTCCGCGCCTTCGAGGTCCATCGCGACGCTCTGGAGGTCGAGCTCCTGGCCGATCCCCGTGGAGGCGACGACGTTTTCGATGTTGATTGTGTCCTTGGGATCGCTCATAGACGACTTAAACGACGTATTTAAGGTTTAAAAAGGTTGGTGCGCCGCGTCACCGACTCGTTCGGGCACACGGGGGACACCGATCCCGGGTCCGAGCGCGCGGTTGCGACCTCGACGAATCCGCACCCAGCGGTGGCGGGTGCGCGTTTCGATACCCTGATTGACGGCGAGCGCGAGGTCCGAGCGTGTACTACCTGGAACTGGCGGGGGAGGCGACCGACGAGCGGTTCGCGGCCCTCGAGGCCGAACGGGCCGCCGCCTCGGCCGTCGAGCGCGTCGCACCCGGCCTCGCGACCGCCCGCGGGATCCGGGTCGATGGCGTGCCGACGCTCGCGTACACCCGCGGCGCGTCCGAACTCGTCGGCCGGACGGACGCCGACGTCGCGAGCGCAGTCGCGGTGCTCGAAGCCGCGTCGTTCGACCGCGCCGGGACGGTCGCGGTTCGGGCCCGCAACGTCCGATCCACTGCTGACGTGAGCACGGCCGACGCGGAACGCGCCCTCGGAACCGTTCTCGTCGATCGCGGTTTCGCGGTCGATCTCGACGATCCCGACCACGTGCTCCGGGTCTGTTTCGCCGAAGACGTCTGTCTCGTCGGCTGGGCAGTCGCCGAGCGCGAGGCAGCCTTCGGGTCGCGCGCGCCGACCGACCGCCCGTTCTTCCAGCCGGGCAGTATGGCCCCGATGGACGCCCGGGCGTACGTCAACCTCGCTGCGGGGCCCGCACTCCCGGATGCGACGGTCGTCGATCCGATGTGCGGAACCGGCGGCTTGCTCGTCGAGGCCGGACTCGTCGGCGCGCGCGCCGTCGGCACCGACGCGCAGGCGAAGATGGCGACGGGGGCGACCGAGAACCTCGGCCACTACCTCGACGCCGACGCGGACTGGCACGTCGTCCGCGGCGACGCGACCGGACTCCCGTTCGCCGCCGACGCCGCCGACGCCGTCGTCTTCGACGCCCCGTACGGCCGGCAGTCGAAGATCGCCGGACACGACCTCTCGGATCTGGTCGCGGGGGCGCTGGAGGAGGCGGCGCGGATCGCCCCGTCGTGCGTCCTCGTCGCCGATCGCTCGTGGAGCGCCGAGGCCGAAGACGCCGGGTGGGCGGTCGACGCCCGCTTCGAGCGACGCGTCCACCGGTCACTCGACCGCCACGTCCACGTCCTCAGACGCGCGTAGGCGGCGCCGGCCCGAACCGAGCCCGTCTCAACCGATTCGTCGCTCGTTCGCTCTGTGTGTCGGAGCGTACCCGGCCATTACGAGCCGCTGCGAACCGAGCAGTACATTTAATTAGTTTATTGTTAAAATTTCTAAATATGAGCTACGACAACCTCCTGATTCCCACCGATGGGAGCGAACAGGCGGCAAACGCGGTCGAGGAAGGAATCAAACTCGCGGCCGAGATCGACGCCACTGTCCACGTGCTGCACGTGGTGGACGAGTTCGAGGCGAAGATCGTCCCGATAACCGGCGAGCAGGAAGCCAAACGCGAGGAGTACGGCGAGTACGGCGAGAAAATCACCGAGGAGGCCGCGGAGGTCGCGAGAGATGCCGGCCTCGACGTCGAGACGGCGGTCGTCATCGGAATCGCGCACAAACAGATTCAAAACTACGTCGAGGAGAACGACATCGACCTCGTGGTGATCGGTTCCCGTGGGCTCGGCGGGGTCGAAGAGATGCTGCTCGGCAGTACCGCCGACAAGGTCATTCGGCTCGTAGATAAGCCGGTCACCGTCGTGTATCAGCAACCCGTCGAGGAACTTCGGTGGATGCTCCCGTCCGCTGAGGACACGGTGCACCGGTAAGCGACCGGCGTACCGCCCGATCGCGACCAGGCGACGGAGGCGATGACTACCTCCGTTGTGTTCGGAGTCGGAGCAAAGGGTAGCGACGGTGCCGCCGGGCGATACGCCTCACTTATGCAACTGGATTTCTCCTCGCTTCCCGGAAATCCGCCTGCAGCCGACTGCTGAGTAGGTAGGCCTCCGATTCCGCCTAAGATTATGTGTGCGGCCGCCGAAGCGCCGAGTATGATGAGTGGTATCACAGAGCAGTTCGACGAGCGGTTCTGGGCCCGTCACTCGAACCCGAAGAGCGGGTGGACCCGGATCCCGTTAGGCGCCCTCATCGTCTACGCGATCTATCGCCGCAGTTGGCGGCTGCTCGGGGTCGCGCTCGTGTGGACGGTCGTCAATCCGTTCCTGTTCCCGCCGCCCGAAACCGAAGACGCGTGGATGACTCGCGCCGTCCTCGCCGAGCAGTGGTGGATCGAGGAGGAAACGAACCGGACGGTCGGACTCGGCCACCCGAACGTGTACAACACTGTCGGTGCGCTCGGATTCGTGTACGCGCTGTACGCTGCGTGGCGACAATCGCCGGGAGGAGCGACGCTCGGCGTCGCCGTCAGCGTCGGCCTGAAACTCTGGTGGCTCCAGGTGTTGGTCGAGCGCTACGACCACCAAGCAGGCCGCTGATACGCCCTCTGTGTGCTGGGCCATCTGAGCGGAGTTCGTCCAGCAGCGCGCCCGGTTCGTCGGCTATCGATCCGTCGCGGCGACGATCGACTCGCCGGCGCGGACGCGGTCGCCCTCGGCAACGAGAAGGTCCTCGCGGTCGTACGCGGGCGGTAGCAACACGTCGGCGCGCGAGCCGAAGTCGATATGGCCGATCCGCTGGGCCCGGGTGAGGTCCTCGCCCGCCCGAACGTACGGGTGGATGCGCCGCGCGAACGCGCCGGCGATGAGCGAGACTTCGGCGGGACCGTCGTCCGTCTCGACGGCGACGTCGACGCGCTCGTTGCGCTCCGATTCCTTCGAGAAGGCCGGTAAGTGCTTGCCCGAGCGGTGGGTGACGCCCTCGACGGTCCCGTCGAATGGGGCGCGGTTCACGTGGACGTCGGTGACGTTCATAAACACGCCCACGCGGAACTGATCGCCCTCCGCGCGGACGACGGAGACGCGGCCGTCCGCCGGCGAGACCACGCCCGGCCCCGAGGGCTGCCGCTCGGGGTCACGGAAGAACCAGGCGACGAATCCACCGGCCGCGAGTGCGAGAAGCGACAGCGGGAAGGCTACCGGTGCGAGGAGCGCGGCCGCTGCGAACGCGGGGATCGCGAACCGTCGCGCGCCCGGAGCGAATCGCATCGGTCAGACCAGCGCCTCCCCGTCGAGTTCGTCTCGTCCGCCGGCCCACGCCGCCAGCAGGTGGGTGATGTGAAGCCGGCCATCGTTGCCCTCCGCGAGGTCGAGGTCGACCTGCCCCGCCAGTCGGTGGAGGCGGATCAGATTCGCTTCCCCGAACGACTCCGGGTAGGTGTCGGCGACTCCGAGGAGTTCCGAGAGCAACTCCTGGCCGTCGAAACCGTCGTCGTCGATCAGTTCGGTCACCTGATCGCGGGCGTCGCTGATCTCGCCCGCCGCCGCGGCGTCGAGGACGGCCTTCAGGTCGTCCTCGTGGCCCACCTCCGAGAGCGCAGTCTGGGCCGAGTCGACGGTGATCGCACCCTCGCCCTCGACGGCCGCGTGCTGGGCGGCGAGAACGGCATACCGGAGGTCGCCGTCGGCCTTCGAGGCGACGAGGTTCAGCGCCATCGCGTCGGCCTCGACGTCCTCCCGTTCGGCGATCTGCGCGAGGACGGATTCGATCTCGTCGGTCGTCGGCGCACGGACCGGAACGGGGAAGCACCGCGAGCGGATCGCCGGGATCAGCTTCGAGGGTTGGCGGGTCGCGAGCACGAACTGGGTGCTCTCGTGATACTGCTCCATCACGCGGCGAAGCGCCTGCTGGAAGTCCTCGCGGATCGTTTCGGCGTTGTCCAGCAGGACCGTCTTGTACGTCCCCGAGGCCGGCTTGTAGGAGGCGAGTTCCTGCATCACGTGAGAGATCATATCGCGCTTGGACCACTGGCGCTTGTACTTGTTTTCCTGCCCGCCCCGGCGGTACTGCTTCGAGAACGCCGTCTGTCCCTGGAGAAACCGCGAGAACCGCGGATCCTCGCGGATTTCTTTTTTGCTCCGGGTGAAGAAGTCGGCGACGTTGATCTCGGTCAGATCGGCGTCGGGATCCTCGTGCGCCTCGCTCGCGAGCGCGCGAACGGCCGCCGTCTTGCCGACGCCCGGCGGCCCTTGGACGACGAGGTTCATCGGTTCGTCGACGGTGCGAGCCAGCCGCTCGCGGACCTCCGCCTGCGGGAGGTCCGTGAGCGACGGCGCGTGCGTCTCCGTCCACAGGGGCGCGTCCATCGACCGCGAGTAGTCGGTCGGGGGGTAAGAAACTCTCCCTCTCGGGCGACCGGACGTCGGCGGGCGGACGCCTCACCGATGCTCGGAGTCGCGTTCGGGTTCGCGCGCCGGATCTCCGGAGTCCACGCCGTCGAGATCCTCAGAACGAGCGGTGCCCTCGCGCTCGACCCGCTCTCGCGCGTGCTCCGGCGTATCGGTCGCTAAGAGCACCTCCAGTTTGTGCTCGAACTGGGCCTCGGAGAGGTCACCGCGCGCGTAGCGGTCGCGGAGACGAGAGAGCGCGGCGTCGACCTCTCCGTCGGCGGCGTCGGTCGACACCCGATCGCGTCCGTCGGCCGGCTGATCGACGGTCGCGTCCGCGGGGGATCGGGCGGTGTCAGCTCCGCTCACACGGTGGCCGCGGAGCAGCGACACGAGCGGGACGACGACCGCATACCCGATGGCGAAGAACACCCAGAAGTCGACTGCGGCGAGGATCGGGACGCCGAACAGCGAGCCGAGGCCGGCGCCGAGCACGAGGAGTGCGGTGGCGGCGACGACCGGGTCGTCCGAGTCCGCCGGGGTGGGGTTCGTCCACCACGGCGAATCGGTGTCACGACGCCCGTCCATACCGGGCGTGTGGTGAGAGCTGCACTAAGATGTACCGACCGGTGGGCACTGGCGGAAGCGATCCTCCCCGGAGCTCCCGGCGGATTCGACACGGGTTTACCCCGCGGTCACGGAGGAGGCGTATGTCGATGCGCGTGACGTTCCTCGGGACGGGCGGGGCCGTACCGACGACCGAACGGGCACCGAGCGCGTTTCTCGTCGAGCGGGAGGGTGAGCGGTTGCTGTTCGACTGCGGCGAAGGCACGCAGCGACAAATGATGCGGTTCGGAACCGGATTCGCCGTCGCGCACGTGTTCGTTACGCACCTCCACGGCGATCACGTCCTCGGGATCCCCGGCCTGATCCAGACACTCGATTTCAACGACCGGGAGGCGCCGATCGCGATCCACGGCCCGCCCGGCTCGAAGGGCCACCTGAAGGACCTCGTCGAAGCCGGCGGCTACCGCCCCAGCTTCCCGGTCAACGTCCACGAGGTCCGGCCCGGCGGCGTCGCACTCGACGGGGACGGCTACGAGGTCCGGACGTTCGCGACCGAACACCGAAACGCGAGTTCGATGGGCTACGCGCTCGTCGAGGACGACCGCCGCGGCCGATTCGACCGGGAGAAAGCCGAGGAGCTCGGCGTCCCGGTCGGCCCGAAGTTCGGGCGCCTCCACAACGGCGAAGCCGTGGAGCTTGATGACGGGACCGTGATCGAGCCCGAGCAGGTCGTCGGCGACCCGCGACCGGGTCGAAGATTCGTCTACACGGGAGACAGCCGACCGGTCGACGCCGCCGTCGAGGCCGCCGCGGAGCCGGATCTGCTGATCCACGACGCCACCTTCGGCGCGGAGTGGGCGGAGCGGGCGCGACAGACGGGCCATTCGACCGCGAGGGAGGCGGCCGAGATCGCCAACCGCGCAGGGGCGACGCGGCTCGCGCTCACCCACATCTCCTCGCGATATGCCGGAGACGCCGGGCCGATCGAGCGGGAGGCGAAGGAAGCATTCGACGGGGAGACGGCGTTCGTCCCCGACGACGGCCGGACGTTCGAGATTCCCTACCCGGACGCCGAAAAGTAGCAGTCGCTCAGAGAGGATGGCGAACAGCCGGCGTCGTCGACCCGCGCGGGCGTGCCGGACAACCGCGGACCGGCGCGGGAGAGCGGTCAGATCACGGCGGGGATGGCCTCGTGATCGGATATAAACGCTCGCAGGCGGACCGGCGTGGCATATATATCCGCACGCGACCAACCCACTGGCGTGAACGACCGGACGAGCGCTCTCGACTCTCTCGTCTTCGGCGTCGACATTCAGAGCGGTGACGTCCGAGGTGACTCGCCCTCTTATGCCCTCGTCGCCTTCGATGGCGAGAACGTCGACCGCGACGTCGTCTCCTATCGAAAGCTCCGCCGCCTGCTCGACCGCGAGGAGCCGGCGATGTTGGCGACGGACAATATGTACGAACTCGCGGCCGACAAGGACGCGCTCGTCCACTTCTTGCGGACGATCCCCGAAGCGACGACGCTGGTGCAGGTGACCGGCGCGGAGCGGCCCGAACCGCTCTCGCGCGTCGCCTCCAGGCACGGCGTCCCGTACGGCAAGAAGCCGATGAAAGAGGCCGAGGCGGCGGCGCGCCTGGCGGCCGCGAACGTCGGCCACGAGGTGACCGCATTCGGCGACACCACGTCCCTGAAGGTCTCTCGGGGGCGTTCGACCGGCAAGGGCGGCTGGAGTCAGGATCGCTACACCCGCCGGATCCACGGGTCGGTGAAGCGGCGCACGCGGGAGGTCAAAGACCGGCTCGAACAGGCCGACCTGGCGTTCGAGGTCGACGTGACAGAGAAGTACGGCGGGTACGCCAACGCCGTCTTCACCGTCGAAGCGCCGCCGAGCGACATCCCGGTCTCGGAGGGGCGCTCCGGCGACACGCGGATCGAGATCGAGCGCGAGCGGCGCGACGGGATCGAGTTCGAACCGCTGGTGAAGCGCCGCGATCACGTGTTCGTCGGGATCGACCCGGGGACCACCACTGCGGCCGCAGTCGTCGGCCTCGACGGCAGCGTCCTCGACGTGTACTCGACGCGAACAGCCGACACCGCGGACGTCATCGAGTGGCTGATCGAGCGAGGGCGGCCGGTCGTCGTCGCGGCCGACGTGACGCCGATGCCCGAGACCGTCGAGAAGTTCCGGCGGAGCTTCGACGCGGCCGCGTGGACGCCGAATTCGGATCTCCCGATCGACGAGAAACTCCACCGGACGCGCGACACCTCCTACGAGAACGACCACCAGCGAGACGCCCTCGCGGCGGCGCTGTTCGCGTTCGACGATCACGAGGACCAGATCGAGCGGATCTCCGAGAAAGTGCCGCCGAATCTCGAGCGCGGCGAGGTGATCGCCCGCGTCGTCGCCGGCGAGGAATCCGTCGAGGCCGTCCTGCGTGATCTCGCGGACGACGAAGACGACGAGGAACCCGAATCAGAGCACCACGAGCGTGATCTCACTGAAGAGGAAGAGGAGATCCGCCGGCTCCGAACCCGGGTCGAGCGCCTGGAGTCGCACATCGACGATCTCGACGAGACGATCGAGGAGCGCGAGGCCGAAATCGAGGAGTACGAGGAACAGCTCTCGGAGGCCAAGCGCGAGGAGCGACGCGAGGCCAGAGAGCGACGCGAGGTGAAGCGCCTCGAACGCGAGAACGACCGCTTAGAGCGGCGGATCGATACCCTAGAGGAGGAAAACGAGGCCCTCGACGAGAAACTCGAACGCCTCAAGCGCCTCTGGAAGCTGGACCACTCGAACTTCGCCGACGTCGACACCGACGGCGACCTCGTCTCGGTCAAGGTCATCGAGCAGTTCACCCGCGACGCCATCGAGACCGCCAACCAACAGTACGGCCTCGCCGCCGGCGACGTGGTCTACCTCCGAGACGCCTCCGGAGCGGGGCGCTCGACAGCCCGCCGCTTGGCCGACATCGAGCCGCGGGTCGTCCTCCGGTCCGGCGGCGACCTCTCAGACGTCGCCGACCGCATCCTCTTCGAGCACGAGATCCCCGTCGCGCCGGCCGACGACGTCGCGATCCAGGAGGTCGACGAACTCGCGGTCGCCAGCGAGGCCGACGTCGAGGCTGCAATCGAAGACTGGGAGCGGCGGGCCGAAGCGCGCCGGAAGGAGCAGAAGGCGTCGATGGTCGATCAGATCATCTCCGAACATCGCGCGGAGACCCGCAGCGAGTCCCGTTAAGCGGATCCACGGGTGACCTCGAAGCCACGTTGCTCGAAGGCCGCGATCGCGCGCTCGTAGCCGGCGTCACCCTGTTCTGTGTACCGCGAGGGGAGAGTCACCCGCCGCTTCCGGATCGCCCCGTCGTCAGTAAACGTGACGACGAGGCGCGGGCGAGTGAGGCCCTTCACCCCGGAGACCGCCGTGACGGATTCGATGTCCACGAGTGGAATCCGGTCGGGCGACCGAAAGCCCCGGAGGAAATCCGCGAGCCAGAGAAATAGGACGACGGCGACGACGATTGCGATGATACCGAAATCGCCGCTCGCGACGGTGGTGACGAACCAGCCGACGCCGTAGAGCAGTCCGAAGACGTAGCCGACGAACACGGCGCGCTGCGACCACGAGTCGCTGCGCCAGTAGTCGCGGGAGAGGCTCCGGAGGGAGCCGACGAACGACTCCTCGAAGCGAACGGCGTCGGGCGTGAATCGGGCAGTGCCGCGTTTCGTGCGGACGGAGTCGGCGGGCACAGTCTTCGTTCACCCGGAGCCCACGTAGAGGCGTCGGTGGCTCGAGAGGCGATTGCAGTCACGGGCCTATGGCGGGCGAGCGTCGGCGTCTGTCCGGTGCGGAGCCTCGGGTTGTCCGAGGAAGTAGTACGCGACGAACCCGACGAACGGGAGGAGGAACGTGATGCCGGTCCACGTCAGCGGCGCGTCGCTCCCGCGGCCGTTCGCGTCGAGATACACCCATCCCGGGAGCACGACGTGGGCCACGATGAAGTAGAGCGCGAAGGCGAAGAAGTACACGAGCGTCCCGACGTCGGCGATGACGAGCCACATCGCGAACAGCGGGACGAACGCCACGGCGACCAGCCCTCCGAGGAGGACGAGCGGCGAACGGGTCGTTGCCATCGACCCGACTTGGGGCCGGACAGATATGACGCTTTCCGGTCGGGACCGGACGGGGCGGGGCGGCGGCTCGCCCTCAACCCAGAAGTCATATGCCGGCGTCGGGACTTCTGGCCTGTATGGACGCCTACGAACAGATCACCCGGAACGTCTCCGAGGTGGTCACCGAAGCCGAAGTGCGCGCGCTAGCCGACTCCCCGGACGGAAAGCGAGCGTACGTCGGGTACGAACCCTCGGGCGTCCTCCACATCGGCCATATGCTGACGGCGAACAAGCTCATCGAACTGCAGGAGGCGGGCTTCGAGGTCGTCGTCCTCCTGGCCGACGTCCACGCGTACCTCAACGGCAAGGGGACCTTCGCGGAGATCCGCGAGACCGCGACCCGGATGCAAGAGCAGTTCGTCGCGTACGGGCTCGAGGAGTCTCAAACGGAGTTCGTGCTTGGCTCCCGCTACCAACTCGACGAGGAGTACATCCTGGATCTGCACGCGCTCGAACTGGAAACGTCACTCTCGCGGGCCGAGCGCGCGATGGCCGAGATCGCCGGCGGCGACACCGCGACCGTCGCGCAGGCGGTGTACCCACTGATGCAGGCGCTCGACATCGTCTATCTCGACGTCGACCTCGCTATCGGTGGGATGGAACAGCGGAAAGTCCACATGCTCGCCCGCGACACGCTCCCGAGCATCGACGCCGACTCGCCGACCTGTCTCCACACGCCGCTGATCGCCGATCTGACGACCGGCGTGGGGAAGATGTCGACCTCGACGGGCGTTTCGATTTCGATGGAGGACTCCGAGGCCGAAATCGAGGAGAAGGTCAACGACGCGTACTGTCCGCCGACAGCGGATCCCGACCCGACCGACGAGGGCGAAGAACGGGAGAACCCCGTGTTACAGATCTTCGAGTACCACGTCTTCCCACGGTTCGGCGAAGTCGTCGTCGAGCGGCCCGAGCAGTACGGCGGAGACCTGAGTTACGAGTTGTACCAGAACCTCGAAGACGACCTCGAATCCGGCGAACTCCACCCTGCGGACGCGAAGGGCGCCCTCGCGACCTACCTGAACGAACTGATCGCCCCCGGTCGCGAGAAGATCCGCGAACGAACGGAGTAAGCGCGCCGTCGAGTCGGCCGAATCGCCGTCGCTACCCGCTAGATGCGGCGCCGTCCGGCGAACGTCCGACGCACGTCTTCCGGGGATTGATATTGTGACCGTGTAACAGTGGGGACGATGGCGATAAAGGGAATCGTCCTCGGGACCTACGCGCTCGCGCTCGGCACCGTGCTACTGCTCTCGAATTCGGGAGTCGTGACCGGTCTCGGCGCGATGCTCGTCGGGCTCACCGCGATCGCCGCGGTCACGCACGTTCGACTCAGACGTCCATCGCGGCTTCGAGACTGAACGTGCCCTCGTAGAGCGCGGTCCCAACGACCACGGCCGCGGCACCAGCCGCCCGGAGCGTCCGGACGTCGTCGAGCGACGCGACGCCACCGGAGGCGACGACGGGGATGTCGACGGCCTCGACGACGTCTCGGGTCACGTCGGCTTGAACACCGTCGTGCTGGCCCTCGACGTCGACGTCGGTGAAGAGGATCGCTCCCGCGCCGAGATCCGCGTAGCGGGCGGCAGCCTCCGCGGGGTCGAGACCGGTGCCCTCGGTCCACCCCGAGACGACGACCTCGCCGTCTTTCGCGTCGAGACTCACCATCACGCGGCCGGGGTAGGAGTCGGCGATCGCTCCGACCAGGTCGGGGTCTTCGACGGCCGCCGTGCCGAGGATGACGCGTTCGACGCCGCGGTCGAGCAGGTCGGCCGCGTCCGCGAACGTCCGGATGCCGCCGCCCAACTGGACCGGGACGTCGACGGCCTCAACGACGGCCTCGACGGCGTCGGCGTTCGCCCGTTCGCCCTCGAACGCGCCGTCGAGATCCACCAGGTGGAGCGTCGCCGCGTCCGCTTCGACCCACCGGCGAGCGGCATCGACCGGGTCGCCGTAGCGTTTCTCTGTCCCGCGTTCGCCCTGGACGAGTTGGACCACCTCGCCGTCCTGCATATCGACGGCGGGCACGACCTCGAAAGACGGAAACGGATCGGTCATAGTCGCCACTGGGCGTGGTAGTGGCCTAAAGTCTCCGGAGCGGGGCAGTCCGAAGTCTCCGGAGTGGAGCAGTCCGAAGTCTCCTGAGCGAGGCGCTCCGATGTCTCCAGAGCGAAGCGGTCCCGAACGGCCGTTCACTCCGTCAGGGGGAGGAGGATCCCGAAGACGAAGGGCGAAAGCAGCGCGAGAAGCACGCCGAGCCACTCCGCGTCCACCAAGAGCGCGTGCTCCCACGCCGGGACCGCGACACCAGTGTGTGCGAGGGCGAATTCGCCGAAGGCACCGACTGCGAACAGGCCGAGTCCCAGGAGAACGCCCCGCTTCGTGAGCGTCGGATAGTCGAGATCGCCGTAGCGTCCTGCCATAGTCGGCAGATAGCCGATGCCCATAATATCGCTTTCGTTCGCGCGGTCGAACGCGCCGGGACAGTTGCCGGGGAACCGAAACAATCACCACAGGCGACGGTGACTCGGTCTTGTGACGAGTACGACACTGGAACTCGCCCCCGAACTGATCGAGTTGTTCGCGTTCGGCCTCGGCTCCGCGGGACTCTCGGTCCTCGGAGCCTACATCGAGCAGTTCGCACTGACGACGGCGCAGCACGGCGAACCGACACTCGGGTTGTGGGCGGCCGTCATCGGGGCCGTCGCGCTCTACTTTGCGTACTACCTGGCGGCGGACAAGGTGGTCCCCGCCTGGACCGAGCTCAGAGCGGCCACGAGCGGGGAGTCGTAGGCGTCCGGGGCGGCTCTCACATCCGACACCCGCCGCGGGCGTTCGCAACCGCTTTCACGACGGGCCGAGGAGGTGCCGACGATGAAACTGTTCGGTTCGAGTGGGACTCGGGGGGTCGTCGGGGACGGTCTCACGCCCGAGTTCGTGCTCCGGGTCGCCAAGGCGGCGGGGACCGTCTGGGACGAAGAGCGGGCCGTCGTCGCCCGCGACACCCGGACGACCGGCGAGATGCTGGCGAACGCGGCCACGAGCGGCTTAGAGAGCGTCGGCGTCGACGTCGATCGACTCGGGCCGACGCCGACGCCGGCGGCAGTCCGGTACGCCGGCAAGAACGGGCGGCCGGGCATCGTGGTCACTGCCTCGCACAATCCGTCGGAGTACAACGGCGTGAAACTCGTCGGCGCCGACGGCGTCGAACTGGCCGTCGAGGACCTCGAACGGATCGAGAACCACGTCCTCGGAGAGGAGTTCTCGAACGCGTCGTGGGACACCGTCGGGGAATCGACAGCGATCGACACCGCCAACCGCGAGTACGTGACGGACCTGCTGAACTCGGTGGACCGCGAGGCGATCGCGGCCGCCGACCTCACTGTCGTGGTCGATCCCGGGCACGGCGCGGGCGCGCTGACCAGCCCGACGTTCTTCCGCGAACTCGGCTGCGACGTCGTCACGGTCAACGCCAACCCCGACGGGCACTTCCCCGGGCGGCAGTCCGAACCGGTCGAACCGAACCTGAGAGACCTCAAATCGCTCGTGAGTGCGGCCGACGCCGACCTCGGGATCGCCCACGACGGTGACGCCGATCGCGCCGTCTTCGTCGACGAGCGCGGGGAGTTCATTTCGGGAGAGGCGTCGCTCGCGGCGCTCGCGGCCGCCGAACTCGAACCCAGCGATGCGGCCGTCGCTGCGGTCAATGTCTCCCAGCGACTCGTCGACGTCTGCGAGGCGATCGGCGCGGATCTCGAACTGACGCCGATCGGCTCGACGAACATCATCACCCGGATCCGCGAACTCAAAGCCGACTGCGTGCGGGTCCCCATCGCGGGCGAGGGCAACGGCGGGATCTTCTTCCCCGAGCACTGGCTCGTCCGCGACGGCGCGTACGTCGGCGCACGCTTCCTCGAACTCGTCGCTGATCGGCCCGCGAGCGACGTCATCGAACCGTACACCGACTACGAGAACGTCCGGGTGAACATCGGCTACGAGACCGAAGCCGAACTCGACGCGATGCTGGAGGCGGCCCGACAGTACGCCGAGGCGGCCGACGCCGAGCCGAACACGAAGGACGGCTACCGCCTCGACTACGGCGACGCCTGGGTGCTCGTGCGCCCGTCCGGAACCGAGCCCAAAGTGCGAGTCTACGCGGAAGCCGGCGACCCCTCGCGGGCGGACGATCTGGCGTCGGATGCCGCTGCGTCGCTCCGGGACGCACGCGACGCGGCGGCCGAGTGACTCCTCGCGGCCCGATCAGAGCGCCAGCACGGCGAGCAGCGAGCAACAGAGCCCCAGCGCGAGGAGGACGAATCCGCGTTCGATCGACGCCTCCTCGGGAGGGTCCGGAATCGTCGACGGCGACTGTCGATCCGCCGGGTGTTCGAGCCACGCGAGCGCGTCGAAGCCGTCGTCGGCGCGGAGCCGTTCGACGGCCTGTCTGGTCTGCAGGGCGCGTGCGCCGTAGTAGAAGCAGAGCAGTCCGGCAGCGAACGCGAGAGCCGAGACGACCACCATCAGCCCGCCTCGTCCCCGGAATGGCGCTCGCTGTGGCTCGAAGAAGCCACGTCGCCGTCGAGCGCCGCCGAGAGCCGACCGCGGGCGTCGCGGAGGCGCTGCAGTTCGGTCGACGCCGCGCCCGAGCGGACGCGCTCGAGTTCGTCGCTATCGAGTTCCTCGTGAGCGCGTGCGGCGAGTCGGAGTTCCGCGTAGTCGGCGCGGCGCGTGAGGTCTCGGACCGTTCTGAGGCGGGCGATCGTCTCGGACGTGGCGAACCGATTCAGGAGCGAGATCGCTTCCCCAGCCCAGGGGCGGAGTTCGCCCGCTGGCGGCGGCGGCACCGACACCGTCAGCGGATCAGCCGACAGGCGCTCGAGATACGTCCGATGGACCGCGACGTTGGTCTGGAGCGCCGCGGGGTCCTCGGCGTAGTGGTCGAGTTTCGAGCCGGTGAACTCGGCGTACTCAAGCAGGGTCGGGATCGGCTCGTCGGCGTCGGGGCTCTCGCGGACGAACGATTTGAGATCCCGCGGCGGCGGTCGGAAGTCGACGAGCGGGAACGACTCCGCGCGCTCCAGAAAGCCGACGACGTCGGCGATCGGAGCCGACTCGTAGAACGACTCGAACTCCGCGGTGACAGCCTCGTCGTACGCTCGGATCGGCTCGCGAAGCGCTTCGACCGGGGCGTCGAGGTCGATATCCGCGAACGACAACATCTCCGAGCGGGCCTCGATATCCGCGTCGAGTTCATCGAGATGGAGCTTCGCGTCCCGGCGGGCCTTCGAGAGTCGTTCCGTCGCGTCCTCGCGCCGGTCCAAGAGGTCGACGTACTCCGCGGCCGGGTCGAGGTCCTCGCGAGCGCGTTCGAAGTCGGCGTCGCTGAGGCGGCGCTGGTCCATCCGCTCGGCGGCGGCCTCGAAGGCTTCGCGCGCCGGCACCGACTCGCCGAGGCCCTCGACGAGCCCCAGGAACTTGTCCTGGAACTCGACGTACGCCTGAAAGTCTCCGGTTCCGGTCGCGGAGTCCTCGTACCGATCGAGCAGTCGGACCGCCTTCCGGTAGGCGTCTGCGGCGTCGACGACGGCTTCCTCGCCGACGGCATCGATGCGTTCCTCGACCGAGTCGCGTCGCTCGCGGGCGGTTTCGAGCGCGTCGACGCGCTCCTCGACCGCGTCGAGTCGGGCGGCGATCGCGTCGCTGGCGGCGTCGGCGTTCGCCGTCGGCGGGTCGGATCCGGACATTGGTGCGATTACTCGTAGACGGCGTCGGGGTCGAACACCTGTTCGCCGACGTGCTCGCCGTCGATCGTCCGGTAGAAGCACGATCGGTGGCCCGTGTGGCACGCGCCGCCGGACTGATCGACGAGATACAGCAGCGTATCGGCGTCGCAGTCGACGCGAATCTCCTCGACTTCCTGGGTGTGACCGCTCGTCGCGCCCTTCTCCCAGAGTTCCTCGCGACTCCGGGAGTAGTAGTGCGCCCGGCCGGTCTCGCGGGTCCGTTCGAGCGCGTCCGGCGAGACGTACGCCAGCATCAACACCTCGCCGGAGTCCGCGTCCTGTGCGACGGCGGGGACGAGCCCGCTATCGCCGAAATCGACCGCGACGTCCTCACTCATCATTGTGTCCGAAGCGTGTACGGCCGATAGGTCTTTTGCTGCCAGGGAGCCCGGATCAGCACGACGTGCGGCGGTCGGCCGGTGGCTGACAGTCGGCACGCCCCATTCGACCCCGCGCCGGCGTGCCGAGCAACCGCGGCCCGACGCGAGGGAGCACACAGATCATACGACCGCTGGCCCCGTCATCGGATATAAATTCCCGCGCGGACCGCCCGGAACCGCTCAGACGATTCCGAGCGCGCCGAGGAGCCCGAAGACCAGGTCGCCGTAGGTGAACGCGACGGCGGTACCGACGAACATCGGGACGATGAACGGGATCCCCGGCGACACCCAGACGTCGTCGCGCTCGGCGACGATGTCGAGGCCGCCGCGGAGTTTCTCCGGCGACGTGCCGTACGCCGTTCCCTCGATGCTGTCGAGGAACGCCGCAGCGCCCCACTCGTCGTCCGGGTCGACAGCGATCGCCGCGGCGGAATCGGCCGCATCGGTCCCGTCGGCCGCATCGGCACTGTCGGGGGCTGTCGGCTGGGATCCATCGCCACCGGCGCCGTCACCGACAGCGCCGTCGGTCGCGGGGTAGGTCTCGTCGATGCTCGCGGGGTCGCGGAAGGTGTCGGGAGCCGCGCGGAGGTCCGACAACGACGCGCCGCGCCAGCGGAGGTACATCCGCAGCGCGTCGAGGTCGAGCCCGTGCCGGGAGAAGCCGTCCGGCGTCTCATAGAGGCGGCCGTGAGCCGTCGAAAGCGATGCGACGTCCATCCGGCGGCCGAGGAAACTGACCGGGAAGCGGAAGTCGCCGTCGAGGAGGTTGCGTCCGGCGATCCCGAGCGGGTACGCGGCCGCGAGCAGGACGGTGTTCGTGAGGACGGTCATCGAGAAGACGCCGAGCGTCGTCACCACGACCGGGAGCGTGAAGCCCGCGAAGAAGTAAGTCGGAAACGTCGGCAAGAGCACAGCGATCGTGATGAGCGCCTTCGCGTCCGCCCCGCCGAACCCGCCGAGGCGCCAGAACAGATACGAGATCGGAGCGACGAGAAAGAGGCTGATCCCGACGCGAACGAAGAAGAGGAGATCGGCCGACGTCGCGAGCGAGAGGTGGCCGACGGCGTCCCACGCCAGGAGCACGACGCCCAGGACGACGAGCGGGAGCCAGGTCCGACTCGGCACCCGCCGAGTCTCGACGTCGCGCCACGCCGCCCAGCCCAGGACGGGGACGACGACCAACCGGAGGATATCGGGTACGCTGGCGAACATACAGGGGAAGCGAACCCGGGGGAGTTGTAGCTTGCGTCTGACTCCGCCCGGGGGGCCGCGGTTCGCGCGGGGCCGCGTCAGCGGAGCGTGCGGACCCCGGGGAGGAAGACGACATCCGCTATCGGTCCAGGAGGGTCGAGAGGCGTTCGTATCCGCCGTGGTACACGAACAGGTAGCCGAGGGGGAGCGCGGCAGCGGCAGCGACACCGATCGCGAACAGCTGTCGGGACGGATCGGTCGGAAACAGCAGTGCGGCGACGAGATCCGCCGCAATCACGACGGCGAAGAAGACGGTGCCGAACCGGACGAGAGAGTCGTCCATCAGTGACTACAGCTCACTCGGAGTCGTCGAGACCGAAGACACGTCGGTGCTGGCGCTTGAGTTCTGCGACGTACTCCTCGAGGACCGTCGAGAGCTTCTCGTCGTCCACGATGACGGCCGTCAGGCGCGATTCGGGGTCCGCCGGGAGTTCGATCCGGAAGCTCCCGTCCTCGTAGAACGGTTCGGATTCGTTGAGGATCTGCTGGTCGATCGCGTGGATCAGTTCGGAGTCGTACGCGTCGTTCATCGTCTCGAAGGCGTTCTTGTACGCGCGCTGGAGTTCGGGGAAGTAGTTCGCGTACTTGTCCTCGAACTTCTCGGGATCGAAGTCGGCCATACCTGTGTGTGGCCCGCGGCGATACATACGGGTTTTGTGTGACGCCGACAGTCCACAAGCGCCGGACGAGACCCCCACGTATTTGACGCGCCCTCGATTTGTCGCGAACATGACCGTCGCTGGCAGTATGAACAGCCTCGAGCTGATCCTCCGGCTGTTCGCCGGGGTCGCGTTGATCCTCGCCAACGGCTTTTTCGTCGCCATCGAGTTCGCGCTCACGCGGGTCCGACAGTACACCGAATCGGAGTTCGACGAACCCGGCCTGCGGCGGGCGTGGGAGATGACCGACGACTTAGAGATCTACCTCACGAGCTGTCAGGTCGGGATCACCGCCTCCAGTATCGCGGTCGGGATCGTGGCCGAACCGGCGTTAGCGGCGCTCTTCCAGCCGTACTTTCAGTCGACAGTCCTCGCGTCGATCGGCGCAGGCGGGATCCTCGCGTTCCTCATCATCAATCTCCTGCATCTCACGCACGGCGAGCAGACGCCGACGTACCTCGGCGTCGAGCGCTCGAAGTTCGTCGCTCGCCACGGCGCGACGCCGCTGTACTACTTCGCGAAGGGCATCTCACCGATCATCGCCGTGGGGGACGGCGTCGCGAAGTGGACACTCAAGCTGTTCGGCGTGGAAATGACGGGTGCGTGGCTGGAAGCCGAAACCGACGCGATCGAGTCGCGGGCGGATCTCAGGCACGAACTCGGCTCGGTCCTCGACCGCGGCGACATCTCCGATGAGCGCCGAGAAGAGGTCATCAACGCCCTCGACGTCGGCGAGCGGGAGGTCGGAGAGGTGATGACGTCGGCCGAAGAGGTCGTGTTTCTCTCGACGGCCCAGGACGTCGAGACGAATCTCGACCGGATCGGATCGAACCCCCACACGCGCCTGCCGCTCGTCGGCGAGGATCCCGACGATTTCCGCGGGATCGTCTACGTCCCCACGGTCGTCGCGAACGTGGACGCGCTCCGCGACGGCGAGACGACGTTCGAGACGATCGCCGCGCCGCCGATGACGCTCGCCTCGGACACGCGCCTCAGCGACGCCATCGACCAGTTTCAGGTCGAGCATCAAGAGCTCGCACTCGTCGTCGAGGACGGCTCCGTGGTCGGCCTGCTGACCGCGACCGACGCCTTCGAGGCCGTGATGGGCGAACTGGAGGACCCGCTCGACGTCGAGTCCGACGCCGACGAGAGCCACCCCGGCCCCCCGAGCGACGAGGTGTGAGATCGCCGGGCGGTTCCGAACCCGGGGTTGTGTCCGCGGACCGAACTATATGTATCCTGGCGAAGATGTAGGGGTATGTTCGAAGACGTCCTGTTTCCGACCGACGGCAGCGACGGGGCGAGTCGGGTCCTCGACCACGTCCTCGATCTCGCGACCGAGCACGGCGCCACGGTCCACCTGCTCTCGGCCGCGGGGGTCGACGACGAGACTCTCACGAGCGGACGCACCGAGGTCGCCGCCGAGATCGAATCGCGGGCCCACTCCGTTGTCTCAGCAGCGGCAGCGCGCGCCGATGCACGCGGTGTCGAGACGGTCACGAGCGTCGCGAGCAGCGCGCCGTCGGACGCCGTCGTCGACTACACCGAGGAGGCTGGGATCGACCTGATCGCGATGCCGACGCACGGCCGGACGGGGCTCGAACGGATCCTCCTCGGCAGCACCACCGAGCGCGTCGTCAGGCGCTCGCCCGCGCCCGTGCTGGCGCTTCCCCCGACTGACGACAGCAGAGAGTACCCGTATCGACGGCTGCTCGCGCCGACAGACGGCAGCAGGTGCGCCGAGACCGCAGTCGAACTGGGGGCTGGCCTCGCGGCCGCGACTGACGCCCGGTTCGACGTGCTCTCGATCGTCGACGTCGCCCACCTCGGGTTCGACACCCGCGTCGACCTGCAGATCGACCAACTCGAGGAGAACGCAGCGAAGTTTGTCGACGCCGGGAGCGACCTCGCCGCCGCGGCGGGCGTGGCGGCCGACCGCATCACGACCGGCGTCGTCTCTGGCACGTCGCCATACCGCGAGATCAACGCGTACGTCGAGGCGAACGACATCGACCTCCTCGTCGTCGGGACGCACGGCCGGACGGGGATCGACCGCTACCTGCTCGGGAGCGTCACCGAGAAACTGCTCCGCACGTCGTCGGTGCCGGTGTTGACTGTCCGGGCGGAAGAGGAGGCGGATAGAGACGAGCAGGCGGATGCAGACGGACAGGTGGACGCAGACGAGCAGGCGGACGGAGACGGGCAAGCGGACGCAAACGAGTGAGCCAGCAACCGAACGACTACTCCGCGTTGTCAGTCATCTCGGCCGCAACGCGCTCTTCGACCTCTTCGTCGACGCGTTCCTCGACCTCTTCGTCGACGCGTTCCTCGACACGTTCGTCCACGCGTTCCTGTACTTCCTCGTCGACTGTCTCTGCGACGTGTTCTTGCACGCGTTCGTCGACCTGTTCCGGAATCGTCTCGTCGACCTGCGCTTCGAGTTGTTCTTGGACCTCTTCGTCGACCGTCTCCTCGACGCGCTCTTGGACTTCTTCGTCGACCTCTTCGCCGACGCGCTCTTGCACCTGCCCCTCAACCTGCGCTTCGACCTCGGCTTCCACCTGCGTCTCGGCCTCCTGAGAGACGGCCTCCTCGAGAATCCGCTCGTAGATGGACATCTTCTCCCAGACCCGGAGCAGGTAGCCGACGACGAGACCGCCCTCGAACGCCGCGACGCGCGGATCGATCCGGAAGATGAGATAAGCGAAGCCGACGATGAAGAGCGCGCCGTAGATGAGTTCGATGTGGAACTGCGTCTCCCGACCGCGGAAGCGGCCGCTCAGCGTGCTGAGTAGCATCGTCATCGCCACTTCACGTCTCGACACCAAAAGCGACTCGCCGGGTCGAGCCGGGCGATTTGAACGGGGAGTCGGGGCGATCAGGCCAGCAGATTGAGTCGCTGTGCGGCCTCGAACGCCGCGAAGGCGATGACGCCGGCGACGGTCGGTGATGCGATCCAGGTGGTGACGATCCGCTTCGTGACGCTCGGATCGAACAGATCGAGTCGGTCGGCGGCCTGCACCGACCGCTCGCTCGCCGTGGTTCCGTCGGGGCGCGCGATCGACCGCAACGGGACGCGACGACTCGCACGCCCCCAGCCCAGGCCAATGACGCACGCGGTGAGCACGACGGCCAGGCTCGCCGGGATGCCGGCCCAGCTGAGTCCGGTGAGGATCGAAGCAGCGATGGATTCAGCGAGTAGCGACGCCTCCAGCGAGAGGTCTGTGATGTCCTCTCCGACTGTCTCCATCGTCCGGTGCCCGAGGGCGAATGCGCCGACCCCGATGGCGAGGCCCCCGACTGCGACCCCCGGGAGCATTCCCAACTGATTCGAGCCGACGAGTGGCGCGACGGCGTTGGCGACGTTCGAGGCGCCGGCGGAAAACGCCATATAACAGCCGATACCGATGACGGCGAGTTCGGCGAGACGGCTGTTTCGGGATTCCAGATCGAGTCGCTCGACGACTGCGTCGTAGAGGTACCGCCCGATGAACGCACAGATCCAGAACGCGAGGATCGTCGAGAGGAGCCACCAGAGCACGACGACGCCGACGGTCCGCCAGTTGAGGACGCCGAGCGCCGCCCCCATCCCGACGACCGCGGCGACGGCGGTCTGGCTGGTGCTCGTCGACACTTTGAGGACGTTCCCCAGCAGGATCGCGAGGCCGATGAACAGGAGGATGCCGATCGACGCGCTGAGGGTGAAGTACTCCGCGGGGACGAACCCGCTCCCGAGCGTTTCGACGACGTTCGTGCCGACGGTGAAGCCGCCGAGCAGCACGAAGATCGCCATCAGCCCCGACGCCTGCCGCATCGAGAGGAGGCCGCTACCGGTCACCGGACCGAACGCGACCCCCGTCGAGGAGCCGCCGATGTTGATGCCGACGAAGACGGCGACGGTGATTCCGAGGACGAACAGCCCCGAAAGCATCGGCTGAACGTGGGACGTTCGACGCTAAGAGTTTGTTCGTTCCACACGACTTCAGCGATCCGAATGACACCCAAAGAACGGCGACAGATCGGCCGGAGCGGGTGCTCCGCTCAGATGCCGACCCGACTACTCACCCGGTTCGGGAGATCAGCCCTCGATCGGGATCGTCTGCCCGTGGGTGTCGCCCTCCGCTTCGAGCGGGAGGGTCACCTCGAGGACGCCGTTCGTATACGTCGCGGCGATGGCGTCCTCGTCGACGTCCTTGGGGAAGCGGAGGCGTCGGTGGTACGTCCGCCTGCGGCCGCGGTCCTCGTTGACGTGTTCGGCCGCGATGTTCAGGACGCCGTCGTCCCACGTGAGGTCGATGTCCTCGCGTGTGAATCCGGGCATCTCGACGGCGAGGACGAACTCGTCGTCCTCCTCGTACAGTTCGTAGTCGGTACGCCCATCGCCGAAGATTCGGGACGGGAACTCGAGCCCTTGCATCCAGGAACTCGTGGGATCAGTCGGCAGCGCCATTGCTGATCACCTCGGTTCCAGATGATAATTGTTCCCGGTTCGGCATAAATATTATTGAGATTTGGTGGTTTGTCAAAAACTATCGAGCCCCCGGCGATGGTCTGTGATGGGATTCCGAGTATCGCTGGTGTTCGATATATCTGAATACACTTTATTCAGGGCGATCACCGATGAGAGCGAGGCACTGCTCATCGGTAGCGAGGACGCACGTCGGCCTGCACTGACCGGGAGAGGGAGCAAAAAAGTCAAGCGCACCGTCAGCGGTGCTTGCACCGACGACGATCTCGAAGCCGCAACCGCCGTAATAAATCTCATATCGGTATACGGAACGGGTCGCTGGGAAGTTGAGACTACAGCAGGTTTAGCGGGGCTGTGATGCGCGAATTTGACTGATTCGGTCAGCGGAAACTGCTCCAGATCACTCTCCAAGCGGCCATTCTTGTCAAACCCCCAACCGTATGGGCAGATTTTTTAGATGGCCAATAGTGTAGCCACTCAGGAGGCGCGCTAACCCAGATGGAGTCTCTCTACCCGATTCCAGTTTCCTTCTTCAGCAGCGTCAGCGTGTTGTCCGCTGTAATCACCGGTGAGTGCTCATACTCGCCAGTCAACTCAACCGGCACGAGCAGATCGATCGCCAGATCGAGTACAGCAGACACGCAAACGCGAAGTAGAAGAATCGAAGCCCGAAATCCTTCGATGTCGTCGCTGCCATAAACCGTTTGATCGACCTGTACCCACTCTCGATCTCCCAGCGATAGCCATACTCCGTGAGATGTCCGCTCCCCCGATTCGTCATAAACACCGAGTACTGCCGGTGGTCGTCGTGCTCGGAGTCTTCTTTCCGGCGGTAGATCAGCGTCGTTTCGTGCCGTTCGTTCTTACCGAGATGGAGCTTGCGGTCGGTCTCGTAGCGGTCTTGATCACGTCGAAGCAATCGCTTAGCCTGGGCTTTCTCGCTGGTCTGCATCCGCTTCGGAACGACGTAGGAGAGCCCACGCTGGCTGATCATCTCCAAGACGTGCTGGCTATCGAACTCCCTGTCCATCAGCACGTTATCGACGTGAACGAGGTCCTCGGCGGAGTTGAGCAAGTCCTCGACGATTTCTAGTCGGGACTCGTCTTTCCGTACCGGGCGGGCATCGAGGACGAGTGGGACAGCGTTCCCGACCAACTGTACCGTCGCCCACTAATAGGCGTATTCGTCGGTTTTCTCCTTCGTCCCGATAATCTCGTCTTCGTAGCCCGTTCTATCACCGGTGAACGGGTCAGCTTCGGTAATGTCGATAGCGACGATGCCTGCTCGAAAGAACTGCTCTGTCTCCGCAACTTCGTTCAGGAGCCGAGTGATGGCCTGCCGGTACATCGCTCGAAGCTGTTCAATCGAGAGGTCACGGATGTGTTTGTGATGGGCGTGTCCCAGTGGGGTCCGATCCCGAGTGGATTCATGTATGAAACTGCGAGCCCCTTCGTTCGCAGCCAGTCTCTCACGGAGTCCGAGATACATCTGTAAGTCCCAGTAGGCGTTCTCGTGTATCTCACAGCCCTCGCCACGGTCAGCGAGAACGCCGGAAAGACGACACGGCTGACGTGGTCAGTGATCTTCGCTGCTTCTTCCAAAACAGTCTGTTCGTCCGGATCGGTCGCACTAGATTCGTCGTTGTGGTACTGGAGCTTCCGTTCTGGGTCACGAGAAATCGCAACACCGGCATTCTGTGCGTTGATGAGAATCGTCCGCGCCGTCCTCTCGACTGCCTCACGGAAGTCAGCACTGAAGCGCTTGTTCCAACTGCGCCAGAGTGTCGACTGGTCGTGGGAATTGAACTCCACGTAAGATAGTGGATACTGACAGACGAACCCCTCGGCCGAGTTGTGAGCGCTGTGTTCGAACCAGATCCCCGAGACGGTCCGAATATCCTCTGTGAGCGCTGTCAGTGAACTTTGGTCGTACAGAGGCGTCGAGTCGTAGGCCGGCCAATCGACGTGTGGGCGTTGAGCGATTCGTCGAAAGACATCACGGCGGGAAGTATCACTCGGGACCACTAGAACTCCATACCCCTGACTCGTGTACGGACTCATCTCCATCGAAAGATGTGCGGCACTGTCCGAAACGGGCCAATTCCAACTTTGCTGTCATTCCTCTACTATCAGGCTGAGTCGAGACCACGGGAAGGTCAGTCACCGATTGCGGTGATAATGTGGAGGACGAGGATGATGGCAGTGACAACAGTCAGCAAGACGTGTATTCGTCGCCATCGTGAAAAGAGAGTCTCTTTTGTGACAGTCAGCACACGGCCAACGACTGACGGTGTCTCATCGCCTCGTCCAAGCCGGACGACGTGTCGATGTAGATATCGACCATACAGGCCACTCGCCACCTCTACACCGAGTAAGACAGCAACTGCGAGACCGAGGCCTTCCCACTCTTCGACAGCAATGAAGTGTGGCAGCGTTAGTGCCGTCCCGATGAGAACGATCCACTGGTGTGTTTGTAACTGATACCGACGGTACTGCACCGGCAGCAATCGCTTTCGCTTTGCGAGACTGTACCCGAGGACACCGACGAGGAGAAAGACAACGCCGGCTTCAACTACACCAATATACGGGGCTTCACTCACTTCGCCACCAAGGCCCCACCAATCTCCAATCAGACTCGCGCCTGTCTCATCTTCGTCCGAATCCTCTGCATCTTCACCTTCTTTTTCCTCACCATCCAATTCACCTATGTCCGAAACAGGGGAGAGTGACTGTTCTGTTGCGTCGAGATTTTCCACAACTGCATGATCACCATCTACTGGTGATGCCCCCGCCTGAACAGTGCCGACTCCACTAACGACTAGCAGGAGTACAACGACCAGACTTGCTCGCTGTAAACGAGTCTGCATAGAAATACGTAGATACAACGCCGAAAAGTTCGTTCGCGTCCATCTATCGAATCCTCGTACAACCGCCGAATCATTCCGTACGCAGAGCAAACAGGGGATCACCAGTAGTGCCAGCTGCTCGATAACGAAGTCACAGACATACTCAGAATCCACCTCGCGCTCTGAACCGATTCGATAGCTGTACGAAAATTCGATGGTTGGACGCGAACGCCTTACTAAGGCTGTCTCAACCCTCTATCTGCAATGGCAGAACGCAACGACCGACACGTCGAAGATAGTGGTTGTGGACCGAGGGGTAGCTAATCATGCGCGTTCCCGTCCCGAAAAACAAACTCGTCGCCTTCACGCTCGTCGGTGCGCTCCTCACAGCTGGTGTCGCCGGGGCCCTTGCGCTGCCCGGTGGCGGCCTCGCGCAGGCTGGCGAGCAACCTAACTCACCAGATACGCCCGCGTCAGAATCCTCACAACAGGTTACTGCGGATGCGCCGACGCCGAATCAGGAGTTCACCCCAGCAGTCCAGACCCAGTCCGGATACGAGGACGAAGAACACGAGGAGTATGAAGAAGACGACGAGGATGAAGACGAAGAGGAACACGAGGACGAAGAACACGAAGAGGACGAGTGACCGAGATGATGGGATCGCTCGCATCGGTCTACGAACGGTTTGGGGACACCTACCGCGAGTTCGAGTGTTGTGACACGACGTTTCGGATTCAGGCGACGGGCGTTCGGGCCGAGGCTGGGGCAACTGCGGCCCGAAAAACGGCTGAATCACTCGAAGCCCAACTGAACGCCTTCGATGCGGCGAGTGCCGTCAGCCAGCTCAACCGTGAAGGGGAGGTAATGAACGAACACGTCGCTCGTATCGTCCGCCGTGGGCTGGAATACAACGACCGGACCGAGGGGGTGTTCGATATTCATCAGGGCCGCGTCGAACACACCCTCAAAACATTCCTGCGCGGTGACAGTGAAACGCTACCAACAGAGTTTGATGCCGGAACTGTCCGAACCAGCGGGTCGCACGTCACGACCGACGTCGAACTCGACCTGAATGGCCTCGCCAAGGGGTACATCGTGGAGCGAACCGCCGAGACGCTCACGGGACTCGGCCGACGTGGGTTCGTCAGTGGTGGCGGTGACATGTCCCCACCGACGGGACCGGTCGCCATCGAGAGCCCGTACGGTGACGACACACCGCTGAAGGTCCTCGACACGGACTGGTACGTCGCAACATCCGGCGGATACCGACGGTCGCGAAACAGCACTGACCACATCTACGATCCGACCGCCGAATCGCTCGGCTCTCGGCATGAATCGGTCACCGTCGTGGCGCGCCGAGACTGTATGGAAGCCGACGCCCTGGCGACGACCCTCGCGGCACTCCCGCTTGCCAAGGCACGCGAATTAGCATCGGAATGGGAGGGTCTAGAGGCGCTCATCATCCACGATGGCGTCTTCCATACGACAGATGGCTTTGAGACACATGTCTTGGACACATAAGCAACGAATCACTGTCGTGGCGATGGTCGTCTTAGTGGTGGCTGTCCCTGCTCTTTGGCAGATCGGAGACGTGCGTGCCGCCCAAGCGACCGAACAAAAACAAAGCGACCTCGTCGACCAGACCGTTTCGACGCGACAGGCCCCTGCCGATTACGATGGTGATGGTATCAACGACTCCGCGGATACGTGTCCGACACGACCGGAAACGAAAAACGGGTTCCAGGACGTGGACGGCTGTCCCGATGTCGTCGAAACGACGGGGGCATCGTGATGTCACAGCTCGTCTGGCTCCTCGACCGAGGCGCCGCACTCGTGACGTATCCGGCGTTGTATCTGGCAGTTCTCACGGGGATCCTCTACAACACGGAGTCGTTTGGAATGCTCCACGAGGCCGCTCAACGAATCCATATCGAACTATCCGTGTTCGCGATGATCGTCACGTTGCTACACGCGGGACTCGGTGTCCTTGATACGTGGTTCGTCGTCACCGGACAGGTTCCAGCGCCGGCATACTCGATGCCGTACTTTCTCGGCGGCATCGCCGTAGGTGCGGGGGCACTGCTCATGCTCGTCGTCGCGGTGCTCGGCTTTACTGACGCAAAACGCTTCCAGCGCCCCTGGGGCCCACGTGTTGTCCACTCATTCGCATATGCTGGGTTCGCGTTCGGGACAATCCATGCTGCAGCGATCGGGACTGATCTAACGGGACTCATCCGTCCTCTGCTGGGACCCTCAGTGGCGTTTCTCGTGTACGTTCTCCTGTTGCGTCTGTTGGTGCTTCGAGGGATTCCGTCGAACGCGACCCCGGGTTAGTAGCTGTCCCAGAGGCCGAGGATACGGTCGACGACTTTGTCTGTGAACGAGCGCCGGTGAACCGTGTAGAGGTACTTGACGCGATCGGGATCGCTGACCTCGTAGACCACACTTCGGCCGTCGCGTTCTTTCGTGACGAGGTCAGCCTCGGCGAGCTTCGAAAGATGCCACGAGACGGTCGATTGTGCCTTGTCGAGGCGGTCGCTGAGTTCGGTTGTCGAGAGCGGACCGTCCGTGAGAAGATGTGCGAGGATGCGGCGACTGTATTCCCGGCGCAGCGCGTTCATCACTGTTCGATCGGCTTCGTCGAACTCGGCAGCCGGATAGTACCGCGTGTACTTGCCGTCGTCAGAGACGTCGATCAGGTCTTCATCGGCGAGCCACCTGAGCTGGTACTGGAGCGTCCCCTGCGCGTACTCGAGTTCGTCGAGGAGCGCGCGAAAGTGAATTCCAGGCGTATCGGCTATCCACTGGTAGATTTCCCGCCGAGAGGCCAATTCGAGATCCGGGTCCGACATTGCTCAATCCCGCGTCAAAGCGACGAAAAACGCCAGGAGGCCACCGAGGATCAGGATTGCACTCCCGTGTTCGAGTAATTCCAGCGTCGCGTACGGGAAGTACGGGAGCAGCGGGTACTCGAGAAACACGATGAGTCCGTAGACGGCGAACATCGCGTACCCGAGCGTAACGATCCACATACGACGATCACGTTCCCGCCGCCATGCGAGGAAGCTGAGTACACTCAGGCCTGCAGCGAGGACGAAGATACCCAGACTAACGTATTGTTCGAGGAGTTGAGCGAGTGGCATCCGTTGTATCTGTACACACAGCCGGAGCGACGTGCTCGGCGATCGATACAATTCAATCGAAGGGGGTAGCGGGGAAAACGATTGGCGTTCAACCGTCGAATCCAATCTTATGCATTGAGACGACCAGTCTCAACTACTGGGGTCGCTGGGAAGTTGAGACTACAGCAGGTTTAGCGGGGCTGTGATGCGTGGTTTCGGACGAATCGATAGTAGAACCTGCTTCAGATCCCTCTGCAAACGACCATTCTTGTTGAGATAGAAACTAATTCGGAGTGTTTCGGTGGCCTCGGATAGTGTAGCCACTCAGACGCCTCGCCAACCCAGAAGGCGTCTCTCTACCCGATTCCGGTTTCCTTCTTCAGCAGCGTCACGTATTGTCGGCCGTCATGATAGGCGAGTGCTCGTACTCGTCGGTTAATTCAACCGGCACGAGCAGATCGATCGCTCGCCAGATCGGGTACAGCAGACACGCAAACGCGAAGTAGAAGAATCGAAGCCCGAAATCCTTCGACGTCGTCGCTGCCATGAACCGTTTGATCGACCTGTACCCACCCTCGATCTCCCAGCGATAGCCATACTCCGTGAGGTGCCCACTCCCGCAATTCGTCATCAACTTCTGTGAGCCGGGAGTATGTGCTACTGAAGCTCTTCACCGAGTGCAGCAACGGTCTCATCAACGAGATCTCCGGCAAGACACCCCTGCCAGAAGTCGATATCCTCGTGGTCAATGGATTGGACGCCCCACGGGACGATCCGACTCTCGTCCGACGTCCCGCCACGAAGCCAGCACTCCTTGGGAATGGCAATGAGGCGATTCATCCAGACTTCGACGTTAGTGTTACCGCAATATACTGCTCGCCGTGGAACGGTCGGCCTTCGTGGTTCAAAAGGATAAGCCGGGGGCGAGCGTCTTCTTCGCGTTTGAATGGATCATCACCGTAGACGATATCGCCGCGCTCAAAAATCGGTGTCTCTTCGTCGGTCACTGGTCATCCTCAACGCTCGGGTGGGGTTCCTGCGGTGCGTGCTCGCGCCACGCCTCCTTATCGTCTGTACCGAGTTGGTCGTTGAACAGTGCGGTCGCCCGCTCGTACCCGCTGTATCCTTCGAGGCGCTCAGCATCGTCAGTCACCGCCCAGTACGTCGCCTTGTGTTCGACCAGACCGCGGTCCTTCAATCGTGAGAGTGCAGTGCTCACTGCCCCCTCGTCAACGTCGATCTGCGAGGCAATTTCGCGAGCTTTGAACGCCCGATCCTCGTTGGCGACGAGAAACCCGAGGGCCTGATCTGGGACCGAAAGATCCGCGAGCTCGTCCTCGCTCGTGTTCTCGAATGTGTCTCGATCGATGGATATCGTTGAAAGAAGGGACGTCATCCGGTGTAAAAGCGTTAGGTATGAAACCTACGAAATTTCTGAAGACGAATAACTGTCCATTCCGCAGAGGTTCGAGAACCGTACGCATTGAGACGATCGGCCTCACCTACTGAGGTCGCTCGCCTCGAAGAATCCGTTGGCACGTCTTTCCCCCACCCGATATTTTATACATTCCACTATTAGTTGAGAGAATGCCGATGAACAGCTACTCGATGCGTCTAGTTGTACCGCTTGTACACAGGTTCCTCGATCTTACTGTCGATATCAAAACCGATGCCGAGTGACGAACAGCGCGGGACGAGCGAACAGGCCGTCGCGGTCGACGAGCGAGCGATCGCGAACGCTCGGGGCGCAGTGGGGGCGGTTCGGACCGCATCGGAGACCGTCGACGGTCAGTTGGCGACGATCGACGAGCGGGCGAATTCGCAGGCGGACGAGATCGCGTCGGTCGTCCACGAGGTATCGGACCTGAGCGCCACGATCGAGGAGGTGGCCGCGAGTACCGATCAGGTCGCTACCCGGAGCGAAGACGCTGCAGAACGGGCTGCGGACGGGCGCCTCGCGGCCACTGAGGCGATGGAGGTCATCGAAGCTGTCCGGGAGACCAGCGAGGAGTTAGCGACCGAGGTCGAACAGTTGAACGACCGGATCGACACGATCGAGACGGCGCTGGCCGGCATCGACGACATCGCCGAGCAGACGAATCTGCTCGCGCTGAACGCCTCGATCGAGGCCGCTCGTGCGGACGGCAACAGCGAGGGGTTCGCCGTCGTCGCCGACGAGATCAAGAGCCTCGCGAGTGAGGCGCAATCGCAGGCCGATACGATCGAATCGGCGCTGACGGGCGTGCAGTCCGCCGCCGACGAGACGGTCGCACAACTGGAGGCCACGACGGCGCAGATCGAGCGCGGGGCCGACCACGTCGCCGATACGATGGACGAGTTCGACGCGGTCGCAGACGTCGTCTCAGAGACCGCCGACGACGTGCAGTCGGTCTCGGCCGCAACCGAAGACCTCGCAGATTCGAGCGAATCGATCGCGACGAGCGCCGAAGGAGTCGCAGATCGGGCCGACGATATCGGCGCCAGCATCGGTGAGATCCGCGACGCTCGTGGGGAACAGACCGAGATGCTCCGGGAGGTCGAAGACGCCCTCTCGACCGCCGACGTCGCCGAGCGATCGCGAGATCGGCTGTCGACCGGGCTGCCGGTCGACGAGCACTGCGGCGGGCTCGTCGAGGGGGGACAGCACGTTCTCCGGAGCGGCGAGGGAGTTCCGGTCGACGACCTGTTGGCGCGGCTTGTCGTCGCGGCGCTGGCCGACGGGCGTGCGGTCTCGCTGACGCCGACACCGACGCTGGACCGCGAAACGCTCGCGGACGCCTTCGGAGCGGCGCCGGGAGACGATTCGCTGTCGACAGCGACGGCCGAGGACCGACTGTTCGTCCTCGACGCGTTTGACACCTGGAATCGGGGCCCGAACGTCTTCGATCTCCAGCGGCGGTCGCTCGGTGAGGTGAACGAAGAGACCGACGCACGGCGGGACGCACCGCTCCTCATCGTCGGGAACATCGCGGGCGAAATTGCGGTCCTCGGCGAGCAGGCGGCGCGCGAGGCGCGCTACGAGAACGACGGCGGAGTCTTCGAACCCACCGACACGGTCCTGAACGTCGTCGACGATCGGGACATCGACGACACGTTCGCCGCGTTCTACGTCGGGGCCGCAGAACAGGTCTTCCGTGTCACGGGCGACCCCGGAGACCGACAGTTGGTCGTGGTCGAATCGCCCGGAGTCGCGGGCGAACCGTCGGTCCGGCTCGATCGGCGGGAGCGGCCGGGCGCGCCGAGCACGCGGTGAGCCCGGGGACCTCAGGACAACTGTTCGCCCACGAGTCTGTCGGCCTCCGCGATGAACGCCTCGCGGGTCCCGGCCGGGATCGTCGCCCCCGCGGCGACGTCGTGACCGCCGCCGTCCCCCCCGACGGCCCGGGAGGCTTCGCGCATCACGCGGGAGAGGTCGAGCCCCTTCCGGACGAGGACGTGCGAACCGCGGGCGCTGACTTTCACCTCCTCGTCGGACTTCTCGGCGAAGGCGACGATCGGAACGTCGCCGCGGATCCCCGACGCGCCGACGGCCATCCCCGCGACGATGCCGACGATGGTCTCGCGGATCCGGGTGCCGGCGTCGAACCACTGGACGTTGTCCTCGACGGTCGTTCCCTCGGTTGTGACCCACTGGAGGCCTTCCGAGAGGTTCCGCCGGTGGTTCCTGAGCAGGGTTCGCGCCCGATCGAGGGCCGCGTCGCGGTCGCCGAGACAGACCGCGAGGCCGACGTCCGCGCGCTCGTAGCGGGCCGTCGCGTTCAGGAGGGTCGAGAACTCGCTGACGTCGCGGAGTTCGGTCCCCGGATCCTCGTCGGTGAGCGTGTAGGTCGTCCCGACGAGTTCGTCGATCCGGTCGGCGGGGACCCCCGAGGCGATCGCGCGCTGCAAGAGACCGCTCACGACCGTCTGTCGCTCGGCCATCGACAGGTCGACCCAGCGACGCCACCCGTCGCCATCTTTCACGTCGAGATCGAGATCCGCGAGGAACTCGATCGCGCCGTTCTCGTCGTTCGTGATTCCCGGGATCCGGACGTCGGAGGCGTACTCCAGGAACTTCGGCAGCGGTCGGGTCTGTCGGCCGTAGACGAGAAGGTCGGTCGCCTCCTCGACGACACCGGCGGCGACGCCCTCGGCGACGATCCCCTCGTTCGCCCCCGAGAGGCCGCCGTCGGTGGCCTGCATATCGCCCACGGCGCCGACGATCGCCAGCGCTGCGAGATCGCGGTTGTCGGCCCCCGGTGGTTCGAGGGCACGGGCGAGCACGTAGCTCGCGCCCGCACCGGAGAGCTCTGCGGCCCCGTCCAACCCGACCAGGAGTGGATTGAGGTGATACTCGGGTTCGGGGGTCTCATCCGCGAGGTCGGCCGGCTGGTGGTGATCGGCGATCACCGGCGTGAACGCGCCGTCGGCCGCGTACGGTGCGATCACGTCCAGTTGCCCGCTCCCGAAGTCGGTGAACAGGACCGTCTCGTAGTCGGTAGCGGCGATCCGCGCGACTTCGGTCTCGTCGAGTTGCTTCGCGAACACGGTCTCGAACGGGATGTCGGCGCGTTCGAGCGCGGTCGCGGCGATCGCCGCGCTCGTCAGCCCGTCGGCGTCGATGTGCGAGGCGAGGAGGACGCGGTCGGCGTCGCGCAGGCGCTCCGCACAGGCGGCCGCCCGATCGCGGAGGTCGGGCACGGGGGCGTCTCGACCGGTAGTCGTGTCCGCGCTCATACCCGGTCGTGTGTCGTTCTCGGATTTAAACCCACGTTCCGGCCGACGTCCGGCGGACGACGGTAAACAAGAGAACGGCTCCCAGACCGGCAGTGGCCGCGAGTAACGCCCACGCGGCGTCGTAGCCGGCAGTCTCGACGAGGAGGCCGAAGAGCGGGGGCGTCACGACGCCGCCCAGGTTGATCGCGGTCTGCCCGCCGGCCGTGGCTGCGCCCACCTCGTCGCCGTCGACGAGTTCGGTGAGACAGGAGTAGAACACGCCGGTCGACCCGTGGATGGACACGCCGAGGCCCGCGAAGAGGACGAGCGCGAGCCCGATCGATCCCGGTGCGAGCGCGAGAGCACCGAACAGCGTCCCCCCGAGGGCGAGTTGGGCGAGCGCGACGAGCGCAGCCCCGTGAGCGCCGCCGAGGCGGTCCGCGAGGCTGCCGGCCCCGATGCGGGCTCCGCTGCCAGTCAGTTGCGTCAGCGCGAGCACAACACCCCCGAGCGCAGGGCTCGCGCCGACAGCGTCCTGTACGTAGAGGACGATGTACCCGAGCATCGTGAAGATCGACGCGCCGACGAAGAACCCCGCGGCGACGAGAGCGAGGTACGTCGGCCGCCCGAGCAGGCCGCGCACGTCCGGTACCGAGAGTTCGCCCGTCCCGGAGCGACCGCGGTACTGGACCGCGAAGAGGGCGGCGTAGCCGGCAGCGAGCAACCCGATCGCCCAGAAGCCGACCTGCCAGGCGGCCACGGCCGCGACGCCCGTGACGACGAGCGAGGCCGCGGCGCTGCCGGTCGTGACGCCGACCTGTTTGAACCCCATCGCCAGACTCGTCCGGCCGGTCGGCGCGGCGGCGACGATCCCCCGGTTCGAGGCCGGCATCGCCGTCGAGTACGCAGCGCCGAGAATCACGGCCACCGCGAGCAGCGCGGCGTACGTGGGTGCGAGCGGGACGGCGACCGCGGCGACCGCGAGGCCGACGAGTCCAGCCAGCATCACGGGTCGCTCGCCGTATCCGTCGACGGCCGCGCCGCTCGGGAAGAGCGCGACCGTGTAGCCCACGAGCGCGGCCGTGAGAAAGACCCCGACGAGCGATTCCGAGAGCGAGAACGCCTCGCGAACGAAGCCCGTCGCGGCGAAGATGCTGTAGTAGCAGAGACTCGCCGCCGTCTGCCACCCGCCGATCAGCCCGACCGCTCGCCACGTCTCCGACACGTCGATGGCTCGGCGAGTCGCCGACTTCACGCTGTCGAGTCAGTCGTGGTACGTCGGGGCGGCCTCCTCGACCGCGGCTGTCGCGAGCGCCTCGAAGGTGGCGTCGTCGGGGACGACGTCGACCCGGATTCCGTGACTCTCGGCGGTCTCCCGGGTCGGGGCACCGATCGCGCCGACGACGGCGCGGTTCAGCCCGGCGATCGCCTCCGCCCGGAGGTCGCGCTCGGCGGCCGCCTCGAGGAAGTTCTCGACGGTGAGCGAGGAAGTGAAACAGACCGCGTCCAACTCGTCGCCGGCGGCCATCACTGCCGACTGGCCCGAGCCCTCGGGGCGAGCGAGGCGGTAGAGGACGGTCTCGTGAACGTCTGCGCCGGCGTCGCGGAGACCGTCGAGGAGGACGTCGCTCCCGTGGTCACTCCGGGCGACTTCGACCGCGCGTCCGGCCACCCGGTCGGCGAGCGCGGCCACGAGTCCCGCGGAGGTGTACTCCTCGGGCACGAGATCGACCGTCCAGCCGGCGTCGCGTGCTGTCGATGCGGTCTTCGGTCCGATGCACGCGAGCGTCGCGTCGCCGGGGGACCAGTCCGCCTCGGCGAGCAGTTCGACGCCGGTCTTGCTCGTCAGGACGACGACGTCCGGGTCGGGCGTAGCCTCGTCGGCGTCGCCCGGCACCGCCCCCGTCGGGTCGACGGCGAGCATCGGATCCGGGACGGGAATCGCACCGAGCGAGTCGAGCAGTTCCACGGCGTCGGCCATCCGCTCGTCGTCCGGGCGGAAGACCGCGACGCGGACGTCCCGGTTCATCCCTCGTCCTCCGCGTCGCCGGGTCGGTTTCGAAGGAACTCCAGGACGCGTTCGCGCGTGGCTGCGACCGCGCCGATCACGGTGATCGCGGGGGGTTCGATCCCCTCCGCATCACGGACGTCGACGATGGTTTCGAGCGTCCCGGTCGCGACGCGCATTCCCGGCCAGGTCGCCCGTTCGACGAGCGCGACCGGCGTGTCGGGCTCCATCCCTGCTTCGCGGAGCGCCGCGGTGTAGTCGGGCAGTTTCCCGACGCCCATCAGGACGACGAGCGTGCCGCCGGTCGCCGCGAGCGCTTCCCAGTTCACTGCGGACTCGTCTTTCGTCGGGTCCTCGTGGCCCGTGACGAACGAGACCGAGGAGGCGTGGTCGCGGTGGGTCACGGGGATCCCCGCCACACCGGGACCGGCCACTGCGGAGGTGATCCCGGGCACGACCTCGAAGGGGATCCCCTCGCTCGCGAGGTGTTCCATCTCCTCGCCGCCGCGGCCGAAGACGAACGGGTCGCCGCCTTTCAGTCGGACGACGTGCTTGCCGTCCCGAGCGAGTTCGACGAGGCGGCGGTTGGTGTACTCCTGTGGCGTCCACTCGCCGCCGGCGCGCTTGCCGACGTCCTCGCGGTTGGCCTCGGGAATCGACTCGATGATCTCGGGCCCGGGAAGCTTGTCGTGGAGGACGACGTCGGCTTCCGTCAGCAGGCGCTTCGCCTTCACCGTCAGCAGTTCCGGATCGCCGGGACCGCTCCCGACGAGCGAGACGAAACCGAGGTCCGGCGCCGTCGCGTCGGAGTTCATCGCGTCCGTTTCTGTGGGACCCGCCTCCAATCGGGTCGCCTCCGACTGGGTCGCATCCGACTGAGTCGCCTCCGGCTGGGTCGTGTCCGACTGGGTCGCCTCCGGCTGGGTCGTGTCCGACTGGGTCGCATCCGGCGTGTCCGCGTCTTCCTCGCGCATCGTCACTCCTCCGCGGCTTCGCGGGCCGCGGCAATCAGGTCGTCGGCACCTCGATCGGCGAGGTCAGCCGCGAACGCCGCCGCCGCGTTCGCGTGGTCTGTGACCGGAATGTCGCGAGTCGCCGCGACCTCCTCGGTCCCGTCCCCGGAGAGGATTCGCGCGGCCGTGTGGACGTATTCGCCCTGGAGTGTCGCGTGGACGCCGATCGGCGCGATACAGCCGCCACCGAGTTCGGCGAGCACCGTCCGCTCGACGGTCGTCTCCACGCGCGTCCGCGGGTGATCGATCGCCGATCGGACCGTCTCCGACACGTCGCCATCAGCGTGGGACGTGACGGCGATGGCGCCCTGGCCGGGGGCGGGTACGAACGACGCGGGGTCGAGGGGGACGTATTCGACGTGGTGGAGGAGTCCGGCGCGGCGCAGGCCGGCCTCCGCGAGGACGATCGCGTCGTACTCGGTGTCGAGGTCGCGTTCGAGCGCGCGCCGCTCGATCTCCGCGAGGCCGTCGAACCACGCCTCGGTCGACTCCGCGAAGTCGGCGTCGGCGTCAGAACGCTCGGCCCCACCGTCGGTGTCTCCCTCGTCGGCGTCGGGACCGTCGGCTTTCTCGTCCTGTTCGGCTTCGAGACGGCGCTCGTGTTCGGCCTGTAGTTCGGGGGCGAGGAGTTTCTCGATCCGCGTGTCGACGTTGCCGCGGAGCGGTTCGACCTCGAGGTCGGGCCGCTCGGCGAGCAGTTGGGCCTTTCGCCGGAGCGAGGAGGTGCCGACGACCGCGCCCTGCGGCAGGTCCTCGAGCGGGGTTCCGTCGGGCGTCAGGAGGAGGTCGGTGGCCGACTCGCGCTCCGGGACGCCCGAGACGACGAGTTCGGCGGGCCCCTCGGTGGGCATGTCCTTCATCGAGTGAACCGCGGCGTCGACATCGCCGTCGAGGATCTTCTCGTCGAGCGCGCGGACGAACGCGCCGGTCTTGCCGAGTCGGTGAATGAGTTCGTCCCGAATCTGGTCGCCCCGCGTCTCGACCTCGACGAGGTCGACGTCCTGGCGTCGGCCCGAGAGCGAGTCCCGGACTGTCGCCGCCTGCCGGAGCGCGAGGTCCGAGCCCCGGGTCGCCAATCGGAGTGTGGCGCGAGTGGTCATTGATGTATCCTCGACGGCCACGAGTGAAAAGGCCACCATTTCAGTCGCGACCGACCGGGGTCGTTCACCACGGCTCTCTACCGAGCCGGCGTCGCCCGGACGGGGCAGACCGGACGGATTCCGCTACGACCGAGTTCGACGGACGCGCTCCGATCGCGCTGTGATGGTTCGTACTCAGCCCCGCGCTCGCACCACGACAGTCGCAGCGTCCGCGCTGTCGTATCCGATCGGGCGCTCCAGTCGATGCCCGATGCGCTCTGCGTCCGCGCCCTCCGCAGCGTCGAAGTAGCACTCGTCCGTGGGGGTGGACGCGGCACTGCGGCGTCGTCGGTGTCGGGTGACGACTGGCGGCCGGCCCGGTCAGGGCGTCCCGATTTCGACGTGGCGCTTGTACAGGTAGTACAGGGCCACGACCAGCGACAGCGTGAACACGCTTCCGACGACAGTCGCGAGGGCGATCAGCCCCCACAGCAGCGGACTGGGCGTCCAGGAGGCGTCGGATTCGGCGATGGCGCGGGCGTCGATGTACGTCGCGATCGGGAACAGGATCGTGAGCAGTAGTCCGCCGAGCCCGACGATTGGGACGATCACGACCGCGCCGAAGAGCGTCACGAGCCCGCCGGTGAGGAAGAGATCGAAGAGGAGCGCGCCGACGAAGAAAACGGCGAGGACGCCGCCGAAGACGACGTAGAGGGGAACGGCGGCGATCCAGTACCACCAGCGGGAGTCGACGCTCGCGCGTGGCAGGAGGTCGCCGACGGGGTCCTCGATCTCGTCGCCGCCGTTCCGACTTCCGAAATCCGCATCGTCTTCGTCGGGCGGGTGAGCGGCATCGGTTTGCGGGGACTCGTTCATAGCCCCGAGTACGACGGGATCGTACAAAAAATCGTGCCTGCGTCGGCCCGGAGCCGATCACCGCACACTTCGTTGTGTCGTCGATTAGATATGAACTATCTTTTCTGTATTAGTGATATTTTTATATCGACCTATTTCAGAATTATTCGAGTTTCTATCGGTCAGAAGTGCTATTTTGTGTCATAAAATAATTAAGTGGTAATTTCATTGTCATACTATAAAAACCTATACTATTCGACCAGATGCTGCTTTGGTACCACTTCACGGAATCCGACCGCCGGTCACGTAACAGATGTACGGATGTTACTAACAGTGCGTCGTCGTAGCGGTGGGTTGGCCCAAATCTTCCCGCAATATCGGAATAGTCTTTGTCATTGGTGGCTGAATAAATCTGTCTGAGTCGTTGAGACGCCGGTTTCACTCACGCTTTTCGATATGTGAATAACCGTGCTGCAGATAGGACACAGCGTGAGGGACTCGGCCCGATTGTAGTCCTGTTGTGACCGTTCTGCAAGCGGCCTCCCAGTATCCGGGAAATATAAGTCCGATGCACACGAGTATATGGTATGGAAAACCAAAGCGCATCGCGGGTCAAGACGACGGAAACGTCGTTCGAGATGCTAGAAGCGCTTTTCCAGGAGGGCGAGGCGACCAGAGAGGAACTCGAAGAGCGACTCGGAATGGCGACGAGTACCGTCCACCGGCACTTGGCGACGCTCCAGGAGTACGGGTACGTCGTCCGCGGCCCCGAGGGATACCGCCTGAGCTTCAAGTTTCTCACGTTCGGGGGCTTCCTCCGGCGAGAAGTCCCAGGCTATTCCATGGTCAAACAGAAGATCGACGATCTGGCCAGCCAGACCGACGAGCGGGCACAGTTCATTATCCGGGAAGGGACCGATCGAGTGTATCTGTACACCGAGATCGGCGACAATCCCGTACAGACCGGCGCGCACACCGGACGCCGCGGACCGATCCACTCCAGCGCCGCGGGGAAGGCGATCGTCGCGTTCCTGCCCGCGGAGGAGCGCGAGCAGGTCATCGACTCGATCAGCCTCGAACAGACCGGACCGAACACGATCACGGATCCCGAGCGGCTCCGGGAGGACCTCGCCGAGATCCGCGAGCGAGGATACGCGCTCAATCGCGAGGAGTCGACGGCGGGCGTCCACGCGATCGGAGCCCCCGTCACGGTGAACGACGACGAGATCATCGGCGCGATCAGCGTCTCCGGACCCGCCACGCGGCTGAAGAGCGACCGACTGGAGAACGAACTGCCCGATCTGGTGTTGGCCGCGACGAACGAACTCGAACTGCACATCGAACACAGTTAAGCGCGGAGTGCCCGATTCAGCCGCTCAGCCGCCGTTCCAAAAGAGATTAACCCGACAATCCGCTATCGCCTCGTAGTGACTTCAGCGAACCCGACGAAGCGTCCGACCGACGCCGCGTCACTCGACAGCGATCTCGACCTCCCTTCGGAGCTGCTCACTCTGCCGTGGATCGACCCACACAATCACGCCCACACCCTGTCGTGGACGGACAGAGAGCAGTACGCTCTCGCCGGGTGCCAAGCGATGGTGATGATTGCCTCGGGGGCACACTGGACGCCGTACAGGCCGGTCGAGGCCGAGGATGTCAGATATCTCTGGGACGACGCGATCAACCGACGCGCCGCGATCGAGCGGAACCACTTCTACGAGACGAAACTCGGAATCGGCGCGCCGACCCGAATCCGCATCGAGGATCCCGACGCGCTGTTCGACGCGATGGAGGCGTACGTGGCCCTCGACGAGGTGGTCGCGGTCGGCGAGACCGGCGTCACGCCCGCACAGCACGTCAGCGCCTGGCCGGTGGAAGAACAGCGCGCGGCGGTCCAGCGACAGATGGAGATCGCCGACGAGAACGGGCTCCCCGTCATCCTCCACACGCCGAACACCGGCGTCGGTGAGGGTCGGAGTTACCGACCGGAACTGGGGGTTCCCGGCTACGAGAAGAACGTCTCGCTCGGCGCGGACCCCGTGATCGACGCGGCGAACCCCGAACTCGAGGCGGTCCGGATCGACGTCGAGGCCGCTGCGGCCGCCGGACTCGACGAGGAGCAAATCGTTGCCTCGCACGCCGACGGCAACAACCTCGAATTCCTCTTAGAGGAGACCGACTGCTACGCGAGTTTCACGCTTGGACACTCGTGGATGACCGGCGTGACCGTCGCGGACGTCGCCGACGCGGTCGAGACGTACGGGCCCGAACGAATCATGATCGACACCGACTGCGCGAACATCCTCCGATCGGATCCGCTGTCGCTCAAGCGCGCGATCCTCGAACTGTACCGCCTCGGGATCGACGTCGAGCACATTCGACAGGTGGTCTACGAGAATCCGGCGTCCGTCTTCGGACTTGGCGATTCATAAGACTCCGTTCGTTGGAGACTCAGTCGTCTGCTTCCTGCAGATTCGCCCGCCGGCGGTCCTTCTTGTACGGTGTCGCGGCGACCGTCGCGTCGATTTCCTTCTGCGCGTGCGATTCGACGGTGGGGCTCTCCGGTTCGTTGCCTTCGCCCCAGAGCACCGTCACCTCGGTCCCGGGCTCGGCGTGCTCCGTGTCGATGACCGCGAGCGAGAGCATCTTCCGGAAGTAGTAGGTGTACCCGCGCATCGTCGCGACACCGACCTGATCGCCGTCTTTGTGGACCTCGTCGGCGATCATCGCCCGCTTTTGCTGGTGGGGCATATCCATATACTTGTACGTCTCACCCGATCCGAAGAGGGAGTCATAGACGTCTGAGACGTCGTCGTCGTTCCACTCGAGGGTGACCAGGGTGCGGTCGGGATCTTCGGCTTTCGCCTTGAGCGCGTCGCTCCCGATGAAGTCGTCGTCCTCGTCCATGTACCAGTCCCAGCCCAGTTCGACGGGGTCACGGTACCAGTCTGTGATGTCGTCGGAGTCGAAACTGCCCTCGATCGGATGCGTGATCAGGTCGCGGTGCATATGCTCGCGCAGCCAGTCTCGGTACTCCGTCATCTCGTCGTGGAGGATCGCCGAGACGTAGTCGCGGATCCGCGTCGGGATGCCGGACTCGAGCTGATTGATCGCGGAGGTCTTCACGCTGAGTCGACGGATGCCGTACTCCTCGCCGGCCTCGAGGATGGCGTCCCACACCTCGTCGCCGTACTCACCGGGGCCCTGCAGTTCGAACCCGACCTCGCCGGACATCCCGAACCGGACGGCTCGCACGTCGTGGCCGGCGATCTCGATATGTCCGAAGTGCATAAAGTCCACGTCGCGTGGGGCCTCGTCGGCGACCTCGTCGAGGACCTGCAGGGAGTTCGGTCCCTGAATCTGGAAATTGAACGTGTCCCGCCACTCCGTGGAGGCGTCGTAGTCGCCCTGCTCCAGGTGGTAGGCGGTCCAGTACGACGGCACGCCGTGGATGATGAACTCCTCGTCGCCCTCGCGGACGATGACGCCGTCGGCGACGACGTCGCCCTCTTCGTTACACTGTACGAGGTGTTTGCCTTCGCCGACGGCGTAGTCGTCGAAGGAATTGATGCTGACGTCCGAGAGGAGTTCGAGCGCGTCGGGGCCGGTCAGCCGGAGGTTCGCCAGAAACGTCCAATCGCCGATGTAGCACGTCTCTTTCCAGGAGAGCTGTTCTTCGATCCAGTGGGTGTACTCGCCGGGACGGCGCCCACCGAAGTCCTCACGACGGTTGGCCGTCCGCATTGCGGTTACTGGACGCTCGTCTACGTCGTCGGGGTCTGCCTCGCCCATAGGTTCGAGTCCATCACTATCGATATAACTGTTTGGGCGACGGTAAGGGCGGATCCGTCGACTGCGTCGGCGGACGACCGGGGTCGGTCGACCGGGAGCCGTCTGCCACCAAAGTTTATTACGGAAGGTGGTGAGCGTTGCCATATGGCGCTGTTAATCGGCACCGACGCCGGACTGTATCGCGTCGACGACGTCCCATTCGACCGACCCGACGCGGAACAGGTCCTCGACTGTGGGATCGTCACGGCGGTCAAGACCTTCGACGCCTTCGAGGGCGTGTTCGTGGCGTCCACGGAGGGGGCCTATCGATCGGGGGACGGCGGGCACACGTGGGAAGACCTCGAAGTGCCCCTGGGTGACCGGTTCTGGCACGCGGGACAGAGCGAAGTGTGGTCGATCCTGGGAACAGAGGACGCCCTCTACGCAGGGACGAACGATCCCTACATCTTCCGTTCGACCGACGGCGGCGATACCTGGGCCGAGTGCAAGGGCTTCCGCGACATCCCCTCGCGCGGTCACTGGGAGTCGCCGATTGATCCCCACTACGCCCGCCTCAGGGCGCTCGAGAACGTCCCCGGCCGGCCCGACCAACTGATCGCGGGCGTCGAGGCCGGAGGGATCCACGTGAGCGACGACGGCGGCCAGACCTGGGACGACCGCCGGGACACCATCGTCGACGACATCCACCAGATCCTGCCGATCACCGAAGACGTCTGGTTGGCCGCGACGGGCTATCTGGATCACAACCTCGAAAATCTCGGTCTCGGTCACGCGGTCGCGGAGGGCGGGCTCCACCGGACGACCGACGGGGGTGAGTCCTGGACCCGAATCGACCAGGGGAACGACTTCTCGTACATCAGGCGGGTGTTCATCCACGACGGCACCGTCATCTTCTGCGGCGGCGAGGAGGCCCCGCCCGCGTGGCGCGAAGACGATCACGAGGTGGCCCTGTTCGAGTCGACGAACTTCGGCCGCGACTGGGAGCGCGTCGAGTTCCCCGGCGAACCCCACGAGGTCATCGAGACGTGGGCGGTCCACGACGGCGACGTGGTCTGCGGCTCCGGCCTGTTCGACGTCCCGGAACCGCGCGACGACGTCGAGGGACGGCTGATGCGGCGAACCGAGGACGGCGCCTACGAGACGGTCGGGCGGCTGGAGGCGAACGTGAGTCGGATCGAACCGGTCTGAGAGACCGGCAGACGCGTCAGTCCTCGCGGGCGCGAAGCGCCTCGACGAGGAAGGTGACCGCAGCGCCGATGAGGGCGATGTTCTTCAGGAAGTTGATCTTCTGATTCGCCCGGTCCTTCCCCTCGAACTCCCAGAAACTGTGGATCACCGGGGTAGTCGAGAAGAAGAACACGAGGATCAGTCCGGCCGCGACGAGCGGCCACACCCACAGCGTGAGGAGCAGAGTCGCGACCAGCAGCATCCCGGTAGCGAACGGGACCAGGAGTTCGGGGGCCGGAACCCCGCTGTCGCGGGCGATCTCGACCCGCTTTTCGTTGTTTCTGAACCCGTCCACGCTCATATAAAACAGCGTGCCGCCGTACAGCAGCCGGCCGAGGAACGAGGGCGGGCGTCTGGAGTCGGCGTCGTCGTCACTCATCGGTCTCAGTCGGCGGTGTGTCCGATCGGAACGTCTGGCGATGCACGCACATAACGGAGCGTAGATTCGCTACATAGATACATAGCTTCTTCGCCACAGCGGAAGCCGTCCCGGAAACGACGCCCCTCCCGCGGGGCCTACTCGAAACAGGCACCCGCGTCGACGTTGAGGTCCTGCCCGGAGATGTACCGCGCCTCGTCGCTGACCAAGAAGGCGACCAGCGCGGCCGTATCCTGTGTCTCGACGAGCGTGCTCAGGGCCGCGTCGCCGGTGAAGAGCCGCTCTTTGGCTTCTTCGAAGGAGACGCCCATATTTTCGGCCTGCTGGGAGATCGATCGCTCGATCCGCTCGCCGTCGGTCGCCCCGGGACAGACGGCGTTGACGGTGATGTTGTCGGCGCCGAGTTCGGCGGCCAGCGATCGGCTCAGTCCGATGACGGCCGATTTGGAGGTGTTGTACGGTGATTTCTCCGGGACGACGTCCTTCGCCGCCGTCGAGGCGATGTTGACGATGCGACCCGCGTCGCTCTCTCGCAGGTGCGGCACCGCGGCTCTGATCGTCCGGACTTGCCCGAGGAGGTTCACGTCGAAGACGTGGTTCCACTCGTCGAGTCCCGTCTCTTCGATCGGGCTCGTCGGTCCCGGAACGCCCGCGTTGTTGACGAGGATGTCCAGTCCGCCGAAGGTATCCGCGGTCGCTTCGATGGCGTCTTCGACCGCCGCGGTGTCCGTGAGATCGACCTCCACGGGAAGCGTGCGGTCGGGATCGTCGATCAACTCCGCCGTCTCGTATATGCCGTCGCTTCTGGCCGCGATGGCCACGTTCGCCCCGCGATCGGCGAGCGTGAGCGCGATCTCGCGACCGATGTTTTGACTGGCACCTGTGACGAACGCTGTCTTGTCTGCAAGCACGAGTATGACCACCACACGAGGAGACAAAAGCGTTTGCTGCAGGAGCACGATAGCAGTCCGCGGCACCGAGCACGAGGAGTACAGTGTCGGCGGTGTGACTGCGGCGTACTTGCGGTGATGCGGCGTCGTCGGTGGGACCGCAGCGTACTTGCGGTGATGCGGCGTCGTCGGTGAGACCGCAGCGTACTTGACGTGACCCCAGTGTCGGCGGGGAGAACCGACCGAGGCCGGAGGTACACTTATTTGGGTTCCAGCGTACCGGCCAGTATGCATCTGAGCGTACAGACGCTGCCGTTCGAGGAACCGATCGAGGAGACACTCGCGTTTCTCAGCGGCCTCGGCGTCGAGAGCGTCGACTGGCGCTGTGACCCCGACGAGTATCTCGACGACCCCGACGCGCAGGCAGAGTTGCTGGAGACGTTCGCGGACCACGACATCGAACTCTCGATGCTCGGCGCGACCGGCCACAATATGCTCCATCCTGACGAGGACCAGGCTGCCGAGGCCGACGAACTGCTCAGGGATACGATCAGGCTGGCGGAGCAACTCGGCGTCGAGACGGTCTCGGCGTTCTCGGGGCTGCCGGGCGGCGGCCCGAACGACGAGACGCCGAACTGGATCGTCTCACCCATCCCGCCCGGCGAGCAGCACGAACAGTACGAGTACCAGTGGGAAGAGGTCGCGATTCCGTACTGGAACGAACTGGGGGCCTTCGCCGACGACCACGACGTCGACGTCGCGCTGGAGATTCACGTCAATATGCTGGTGAACAGCCCGCCGACGCTGGTCCGGTTGCGGGAAGCGACGAGCGAGCGGATCGGCGCGTACGTCGACCCCGGTCACCTCTGGCTTCAGGAGATCGACCCGGTGGCCTCGATCCGCTATCTGGCGGAGCACGACGCGATTATGCACTTCGAGACCTCCGACGTCGTCGAGTACCCCGAGCAAAAGAAGTTGCAGGGGACGTGGGATATGACCCCGCTCGACGACCGACTCGATCGGTCCTGGGCCTTCTGCGCGGTCGGCTACGGCCACGGCGAGTCCGAGTGGCGGGACATCATCTCGACGCTCGACCTCGTCGGGTACGACGGCCCGGTGAGCATCCAGCAGTTGAACACCCCCCAGCCACTCCACGAGGGGGTCAGTAAATCGGCGCAGTTCCTCACCGACATCATGTTCACCGAGTGAGGAAGTCGGCGTCGTGTCCGCACGAGCCCCGTGCCGTTTGGGAATTTAGCACAAAGATTTATTATAGAGTGTTGGAACGTGAATAGTATGTCAGATAGCGACTGGCTCAGCCGACGGACAGTACTGAAACAGGCCGGCGTGGGTGCGGGGTTGGTCGGTCTCGCGGGATGTTCGAGTTCTGGTGGTGACGGCGGCGATGAGGGCGACTCCGGTGGCGAGGACACGGAGACTGAAGCGTCGATGGACGAGACGACCACGACGTCCAGCAGTGGGAGCGACGACGAGGTCCGGGTGGGCTTCCTCCATCCGACAAGCGGCCCGTTCGCGGCACTGGGCGAGGCGCAACAGCGCGGTTCCGAGGTAGCGACGGCGCACGTCAACGAGGACCTCGGCGGCATTCTGGGGAACAACGTCCGGCGGTTCGTCGAGGACACCGAGGGCGATCCGAGTACGGGCCGGGAGATGGCCCGGCGACACGTCGAGACCAACGACGTCGACGTGTTGATCGGCGGCGTCTCCGGGGCGGTCAACCTCTCGGTGGCGGACTACGCCTACGACGTCGGCGTCCCGTACTTCGCGTACGGTGGACCCGAGGAGATCACCGGCGAGGAGTGCCTGCCGACGACGTTCAGATATCAGTACTCCGACGCGCAGATCGCCCGCTCGGGCGCGGAGTGGGCGCTCGAGAATCTCGGATCGCGCGTCTGGATCCACATCGCGGACTACGCCTTCGGCCAGTCTATCGCACGGACGTGGAAGGACGCGTTCGAGGCCTCGGGGCTGGATTACACCATCGTCAACGAGACGCAGACTCCCCTCGGGACGTCGGATTACTCCGCGGTCATCAGTCAGATCCAGTCGTCGGACGCCGACTGGGTGCTCCAGGGGTTCAGCGGCTCCGACGCCGTCAACTTCCTCAGTCAGGCCGAGCAGTTCGAACTCGGGCAGGACATCATGAGCACCACCAACACCTACCTGCCGCTCCGACAGGGTGCGGGCAGTTCCGCCGTCGGCACCTACACCACGATCAGGTACGAGCCGACCTACGAGTCGGAGGCGAACCAGATGCTGGTCGATCGGTACACGTCGACGTTCGACGAGCCGCCGACCGACTTCGCGCTCGTGATGTGGAGCAGCCTCCGCCTGTACGCGCAGGCTGCCGAGAGCGCCGGGTCGCTGGAGACCTCGGCGGTGGTTTCGGCGATGGAAGGACTCGAGAGCGACGAGCCGATGGGATCGACGACGATGCGGGAGTGCGACCACCAGGCCGTCCGTGACGGGTTCGTGGGACGGATCACCGAGCCGGACCAGTACGACTGGCCCGGTCAGGAGATCGTCGCGACCCGGACGGCCGACGACATCACCCGTACCTGCGAAGAGACCGGGTGCGACCTGCCGTCGCTGTAAGGCGAGGGCGAATTCGACATCACTACTATGGAACCTGTTTCGCTCGCGGTACTTGGAATGAGCACGAATCAGTTGGCGTTTCTGATTCTGAACGGCCTCGCACTGAGTATGCTGTACATCCTGATCGCGTCGGGGTTCGCCGTCATCTTCGGAATCACCGACGTCCTCAACTTCGCCCACGGCGTGTTCTATATGCTCGGGGCGTACCTGGCGTTCACTGTCGTCGACGCGACGGGGAGCTTCGCCATCGCGCTCATCCTGGGACCGCTCGTCGTTGCCGGGTTGGGTATCGGAATCGAACGGCTTACGCTCCACTACATCTACGACCGTTCGCCGCTGTATCACGTGTTGATCACGTTCGGCGTCCTGCTGATCGTGACAGACGTCGTGGAGTTCGTGTGGGGCACCGGAACGAAGTTCTTCCCGACGCCCGACCTGCTCGGCGGTGCGGTGTCGATCGGGCCGGTCATCTATCCGCGGTACCGACTCTTCACGATCGCCGCAGGCGCGTGTATCGCGTTTCTCACCTGGGCGCTCTTTCGGTACTCCGACTTCGGGCTCATCGTCCGGGGCGGTGCGCAGGACAAGCAGACCGTGCGCCTGATGGGTGTGAATATCAGTCGGTACTACACCCTCATCTTCGGCCTCGGCACGTTCCTCGCGGCGATCGCCGGTGCGCTGGCGGCCCCGTTCCTGAGCGTGAACCCCGCGATGGGCGACGACGCGCTCATCATCGCGTTCGTCGTCGTCGCCATCGGCGGCCTGGGAAGCTTCGGCGGTTCGATCGTCGCCGGCGTGATCGTCGGCTTCATTCAGACGATCACGAACACCTTCGCCTCCGAGATCTCGGGGTTCGTCCTCTATCTACTCCTGTTCGGCGTCCTGATTCTCAAACCCGAGGGGATCCTAGGTGCCTACGAGATCCGCGAACAGGCGGCGAAACTCTCCTACGACCGAACCATCGATCCGCTCAACCTGACCGACAGACGGGTTCTGGTGGTGTTGGGACTGTTGCTCCTCATTCCGCTGGCGTTCGAGGGGTTCTCGCTGAGTCAGTACGGGATGGGCCTGATCGCGCTGATGTTCGTCTGGGGTATCCTGGCGCTCAGCCTGGACACCGTGACCGGCTACACCGGGCTGATCTCGTTCGGACACGCGGCGTTCTACGGGATCGGGAGTTACGCCGTGGCGCTGCTCACGGTTCACTTCACGAGTTCGTTCGTTTTGGGGCTGGCCGCGGCGGTCACTGTCGCGGCGGTCGTCGCGTGGCTCGTCGGGGCGGTCTCGGCGCGGCTCTCGGGGCTGTACTTCGCGGTCGTCACCTTCGCCGTCGGACAGATGCTGTACCAACTGGCGCTGTCGTGGTCCGGATTCACCGGCGGCAGTAACGGCCTGGCGATCGACAACGTCACGTTACTCGGGGCGCTCGACCTGTCGAACACGTTCGTGTTCTACTACCTCGCACTCTCGCTGCTGGTGCTGTGCTACTACCTGGTGAAGCGGATCATGGACTCGCCGTTCGGGCTGCAGCTGAAAGCGATCCGCGAGAGCGAACGCCGCGCGAAGTTCCTCGGCTACGACACCAACAAGGCGAAACGCCGGGTGTTCGCCATCTCCGGCGCAGTCGGCGGCGTCGCCGGGGCGCTGTTCACTACCCGACAGACGTTCACCAGTCCGGACACGCTGTACTGGATCGTCTCGGGCGATGCGCTGTTCGCCGTCATCCTCGGGGGTGTGGGGACGCTCTATGGACCCATCATCGGCGGTGCGGTCCTGCTGGGCCTGGATCAGGCACTGACGATCTACTTCGACTACTGGCGGCTGATCCTGGGGGCAGTGCTGATCTTCATCGTGCTCTTCGCGCCGCGAGGGCTCGTCAGCTTCTACTACATCTTCGAGGATCGACTGGGTGACGACGATCCGGCCGGAGGGACGGCCAACCCGGAGACAGTGGCACCCAGAGACGAAGAGGAGGCAGTGCAGGAATGAGTATGCTCGAAACCACGAATCTACACAAACGGTTCGGCGAACTGCAGGCGGTCGACGATGTCAATCTATCGATAGATCGGGAGGGGATTCACTCGATCATCGGACCGAACGGGGCCGGCAAGTCCACCCTGTTTCACCTGTTGACGGGGTATTTGAACCCGACGGGAGGTGAGATCCGATACAAGGACGAAGACATCGCGGGACTGCCGCCGCGGAAGATCGTCCAGAAGGGGATCAGCCGGTCGTTCCAGATCGCGGACCTGTTCGAGGGGCTGACCGTCAAAGAGAACCTCCAGATCGCGACGCAGGCGTTAGACGAGAAGCGAAACTCGCTGTGGGTCGATTCGGAGTCGCTCACGACGACGCTCGAGAAGACCGAACAGTTGTTGGAAGACATCGAACTGGTCGATCTCGCGGACGTTCGCGCGGACGCCCTCAGCCACGGCGACCAGCGGAAACTGGAGATCGGGCTGGCGCTCGCCGTCGAACCGGATCTCATCCTCCTCGACGAACCGACCGCGGGGATGGGAAAGCAGGAGTCGGTGCAGATGGTCCGCCTCATCCGTCGGCTCGTCGATGAACGGGACATCAAACTGATTCTGATCGAACACGATATCGGGATCGTGATGCGGATTTCCGATCGAATCTCGGTGCTGAACCGTGGGCAGATCATCGCCGAAGGCAGTCCCGAGGAGATCCAGCAGAACGAACGCGTCCAGGAGGCCTACATTGGGACGAAGCGAGGTGAGGCCAGTGAGTGAGACAGAGACGATCCTCGCGGTGGAGGAGATCTCCTCGTCGTACGGTTCGGGACTCGTCCTCGAGGACGTCTCGCTGACCGTCGGGAAGGGCGAAGTCGTCGGCCTCCTGGGTCGCAACGGGGCCGGCAAGACGACGACGCTGCGATCGATCACGGGCGTCATCAAGCCGCGGTCGGGGAAGATCGAGTTCAGAGGGCAGGACATCACCGCGCTCTCGGATCACGAGATCAGCAATCTCGGGATCAGTTACGTGGTCGAGGAGCGGGCCGTGTTCCCCGACCTCACCGTCGAGGAGAACCTCCGGATGGGCGGGATCAAACAGCCCTCGGGGATCATGACGATCGAAGAGATCTTCGAGTGGATGCCTCGGCTGGACGAGCGCAAGGAGCTGAAGGCCTCGAAGCTGAGCGGCGGCGAACAGCAGATGCTCGCCATCGGGCGGGCACTGCGGGGGAAGACCGAACTCCTGCTCCTCGACGAGCCGACGGAGGGACTCGCGCCGCAGATCGTCGAGGACGTGATCGACGCCATCGAGCGGATCCAAGAACAGGACATCCCGATCCTCGTGGTCGAACAGAACCTGAACACCATCTTCGAGGTGGCCGATCGGGTCTTCATCCTCGAACAGGGGCGGAACGTCTACGAGGGCACGGTGGCCGAACTCCGCGACGACACGGAGACCCAACAGCAGTATCTCGGCGTCGGCACCAACCCGGACGTCGAGGCGTTCGACTGAGTGAGGACCACCCAGTGACACCGACGCCGAGAACCGACACGGATACCTTCCCCACGCTCGGAGCGTCCGAACGTGGACGGCGGATTGGTCCGGCACCCACCCGGACGATCGCAGTGACAACCGCAGTTGGCCCGCGGGAATCGACTCGTCCGAGCGGCCGAGACGACAGCGACACCGACGACAAGAGAATATGACTGACGAAACCAAAATACTCGACGGCATCACGGTGGTAGACCTCTCCACGTTCGTCACCGGAGGGTTCTGCTCCGCGATGCTCGCGAACCAGGGCGCAGAGGTAATCAAGATCGAACAGCCCGACTACGGCGACGCGATCCGTCACTCGGGACCGCCGTTCATCGAGGGCGAGTCGCCGTACTACTGGACGGTGAACTACGGGAAGCGGAGCGTCGAACTCGATCTGAAGAACCCCGAAGCCACGGCGGCGCTCTACGACCTCGTCGAGGAGGCGGACGTCTTCATCCAGAACTTCCGCCCGGGTGTCGCCGAGCGCCTCGACGTGGACTACGAATCGATCAAGGCGGAGAACGACGATATCATCTATCTCGCCGTGTCCGCCTTCGGACAGACGGGACCCTGGCGCGAACGGACCGGATACGACCTCCTCATCCAGGGACTGAGCGGGATTATGAGCGTCACGGGCGAGGAGGGTCGACAGCCGGTGAAGGTCGGGCTCCCGATGACGGACCTCATCACGGCGATGTGGGCCGCCTTCGGCGTGTCGACGGCGCTGTACAGGCGGGCGCTGACCGGCGAGGGAGAGTACATCGATCTGGGGATGCTCGAATCGACGTTACCGTGGCTGACAAAGCAGGCCGGCCAAGTCTTCGCGGACGAGGAACCAGAACGGATGGGGACGAAAGACCCGGTCCTCGCGCCGTATCAGACCTTCGAGACGAAAGACAGCTACATCAACATCTGCATCCTCAACGAGAAGCTGTGGGGTGAACTGTGCGAGGCGCTCGATCGGCCCGAACTCGTCGACGACGACCGGTTCGCGACGAACGCCGACCGGGTCGAGAACGTCGACGCGCTGGAACGCGAGATCGAGGAGACGCTCGCGGAGCGGACGACCGACGAGTGGGTCGAGACCATCGCCGAGGAAGGCGGCGTGCCCGCGGGTCCCGTCTACGACGTCGAACAGGCGTTGAACAACCCGCAGATCGACGCCCGTGGGACGATTTCGGAGATCGACCACCCGGAATTAGGAGAGATTCCCGTGATCGAACACCCCCTGAAGTTCGAGGGATCCGAGAGCGGATTCGAGTTGCCGCCGCCGCTGCTCGGCGAGCACAACCGATCGGTGTTCGCGGAGTTGGGCTACTCCGAGGCCGAACTTGACGAGATGGAAGCGGCCGGCGTCTTCGGCGAATCGGACGACTGGGCGGAGTGATTCGCCGTGAGAGACGTCGAGATCTCGGGGGTCGGAATGACCGCGTTCGAGAGCGAGGCCGATCGATCGATCCTGGAACTGGGCCGTCTCGCGGCCGAGCGAGCGCTCTCCGATGCGGCCTGTGAACCGTCGGACGTCGCGTCGCTCCATGTCGGGAACGCGCTCGCCGGCGAGTTGAACGCCCAGGCCGGGATCGCGAACGCGCTGGTCTCGCGCCTCGGGGTCGAAGGGGCCCGCGCCGACCGGGTCGAGAACACGAGCGCCAGCGGCGCGAGCGCAATCCATCGCGGCGTGGAGGCCATCGCCGGCGGCGCGGACGTGGCGCTCGTCGTCGGCGTCGAGAAGATGTCCGGCGGCGAGACGGCCGCCGTGACCGAGTCGATCAGCCGGCTCGTTCACGAGCGGGAGTACGCGCAGGGGTTGACGCTACCCTCGTTCGCGGGCATCGCGGCCGACGCGTATCTCGATCGATACGACGTACCGCGAGAGGCGCTCGCGACCGTCGCGGTGAAGAATCACGAGAACGCAGTGCACAATCAGTTCGCGCAGTTCCGGACGTCGGTGACCGCCGAGGAGGCGCTTGAGTCGCCGGTGATCGCCGCGCCGCTGCGGCTGTTCGACTGCTGTTCGATGACGGACGGAGCCGCTGCTGTGGTGCTCTCGCGCGAGGGCGACGTCAGCGTGGAGGGCGTCGCCGGTGCGACCGGGACGCACGCCGTCGCGGCGCGGCCGGACCCGCTGAAGATTACGAGCGTGCGGACGGCGGGCGAGCGCGCGTTCGCGCGGACAGCGTGTGACCGCGACGACGTCGACGTCGCGTGCATCCACGACGCGTTCACGATTCTGGAACTGCTCGAACTCGAAGAACTCGGGTTCTACGACGCCGGTACGGCCTGGCGGGCGACGCAGGCCGGTGAGACGGCGCTCGACGGGCAACTGGCGGTGAATCCCGGCGGGGGACTCAAGGCCAGGGGCCACCCGCTCGGCGCGACCGGCGTCTCGCAGATCGTCGAACTGGTCTGGCAGTTTCGCGGGGACGCACCGACGGCGCGGCAGGTCCCGGGTGAACCGGAGACGGGCCTGGCGATCAACGTTGCCGGGTTCGGAAACAACAGCGTGTGTACGGTGCTCAGCGGATGACGACGGATGGAGCCAACGCGGACGACCGAATGCGGACCGACCTGGCGTTCCGCTGTGAACAGTGCGGTCACCGCTGGTACTACACCCGGGGACGCTGTCCGGACTGCGGCGAGGAGGAGGTCACGACCGACGAACTCGGCGTCGGCGAACTGCTCGCGTCGACGCGGGTCGACGTGACGCCCGAAGACGTCCGCAGCCCGAACCGTCTCGGGTTGGTCGCCTTCGACGACGTGCAGGTGATCGCGCAACTCGACGGCGAGGGGGTAAGCGTCGGGGACCGAGTGACGTTTTCGGGGGAGCACACCCTGCGCGAGGGGGACGAGCAGACCCATCCGCGGTTGACCCCGGTGGCCACAGCGGAGTGACCCGCGGGATGGAGTCCGAGAGGCGGATCCGAACGGGAGGACGGCCTACGACTCCTCGTCGATGCAGAGCCGCTCCACGACGAAATCGTCGATCGACGCCCGCATCTCTTCGGGGGCGTCCTCGTGACCCAGAGCGAGTCGGCGCTCGCGGGCGACGTGGATCATATCCGTGATGAGCTGTCCGACCCGAACGGGGTCGACGTCGCGGAACACGCCCTGTTCGATGCCGGCTTCGATCACCTCGACGATACTCCCGCGGATCCGGTCGTAGTGTTCGGTGAACGTCTCGCGGTGCTCCTCGTCATTCCGGGCGTGCGCGAACAGTTCGTGATAGACCTTCATCCGGTCCCAGTGAGAGAACTCCTCGAAGTCGGGGCCGAACAGGCACTGATCGATACGGGCGTCGAGTTCGGTTCGCGGATCCGCGTCGGATCCCACGTCGACGCTGCCCTCGTACTGATCGATGATGTGCTCCAGAAACGACGACATCAGATCCCGCTTGCCGTCGAAGTGGTAGTGGATTACCTGTCGGGTCATCGACATTTCTTCGCCGATGTCCCGTAACCGCAGATCCGAGTACCCGCGTCGCTTCAGCGCTCGGAACGTCGCCTCCATAATCGCTTCGCGGGTGTCCGTCGCAGCGATCTCGTCGTCGGGTGTGGCCATAGTGCTATTTCGACACTCAGGGTCATAAGACGACTGGCGGTGGCGGGAAGTGTCGGGTCTTTACTGGGCAGTAAACTTTTACGCTCTTGGTCAAACAGCACACGTAGGATGGCACGAAAAATCATCCAGAATGGGACGGTTGTATCTCTCGATCCAGAAATCGGGGAGCAAGAGGATGCGGACATCCTGATCGAGGACGGCGAAATCGTCGAGATCGGTCGGGGGCTGTCGGCCTCGAACGCGGAGATCATCGACGCGTCGGATCACATCGTCGTACCGGGGTTCGTCGATTCACACATCCACCTCGCACAGACGCAGGTCAGAGGCATCGCCGGCGACTGGTCGCTCATGGGCGAGTACTTCGATCACATGCTCGGGAACATCACCGGGCTCTATCAGCCCGAGGATATGTACCTCGGTGGCCTCTTCGGCGGGCTGGAGAAACTCTATACGGGGACGACCACGGCCCTTGACTGGTCGTATCCCAACTCGCTCGAACACGGAGAGCGGGCCATCGACGCGCTGAAAGACGCCGGGTTGCGCGCGGTGTACACCTACGGCCCACCGGGTGACGACGCGGCGAAGTGGTGGTTCGAGAGCGACGTCGGTCTGCCCGAACAGAACATCCGTACGCTCCACGAGGAGAAGATCCGCGACGACGACCTGCTCAGTCTGGGAATCGGACTCCGGGGGCCGGACTTCTGTGTCGACGAGACCGCCCGCGGCGACCTGGAGTTGGCGCGAGAGATGGACGCCCTCGCGACAGTCCATATGGGTGCCGCGCTCTGGGGCTCCTCGGTCTACGGCGAGGAGTACAACGGGTTCGGCGCCATCGAAGACATGCTCGGCCCCGACGTGAACGTCGCGCACGCGAATCACTTCGCGCAGGAGGACATCGACTACGCGGTCGAGCAGGGCGTCTCCTTCTCGGCGACGCCGGAGGTCGAGATGCAGATGGGCCACGGCATCCCCGTGACCGACAAGGTGCTCGAGGCCGGCGGCCGACCGACGTGGGGCGTCGACGTCTGTTCGAGCATCAGCGGCGATATGGGCACCCAGATGCGGGTCGGGATGCAACTCCAGCGGATGTTCGACAATCAAAAAGTCCTCGAAGGCGACGAGGAGGTCTCGGAGGTCAGTATGAACTGCCGGGAGACGCTCGAGATGGCGACGATCGAAGGCGCGAGGGCGCTCGGGTTGGAGGACGAGATCGGGACGCTCACGCCGGGCAAGCGCGCCGACATCGTGCTGATCGACGAGACCGACTTTATGACCGCACCCGCGCACTCGCCGATCCAGACGGTCGTCTTCCAGTCGGATCCCTCGCACATCGACACGGTCCTCGTCGACGGCGAAGTCAAAAAGCGCGGGGGACAACTGGAGAACCCCCGCCTCGAGGAAGAGTTCGATCGGTTCATCGAATCCGGACACCGACTCCTCGACGAGGCCGGCATTGAGATCTGACCCGCTCCGACGTTCCGAAGCACAAAAGATGCGCGTCCGCGAAGGCCACACCGTATGAGAATCGGACAATACAGTGTCGACGACGAACAGCCGTGGTGCGGCGTGAAAACCGACGACGAGACAGTCGTCAGCCTCCCGGAAGCCGGCGCGGCCGCGGGGCTCGATCTCCCGCGAGCGACCGGTCAACTCCTCGCCGAGTGGCAGTGGCAGGCGAAGGCCGAACTGGCCGTTGAGTACGCCACAGAGACGGGCGTCGGCGTCTACGACGTCGCCGACGTCGCAGCGAGCGCGCCGGTGAGCGATCCGTCGAAAGTCGTCTGTGTCGGTCTCAATTACGTGGATCACGCCGAGGAGGGCGACAATCCCATCCCCGACGAACCGGTCCTGTTCTCGAAGTTTCCGACCTCGGTGAACGGTCCCGGCGGAACGATCGAGTGGGACCCAGACCTCACCCAGAAGGTCGACTACGAGGCGGAACTGGTCGTCGTCATCGGTGAGGAGGCGCGGCACGTCGACGAGGAAGCGGCGCTCGATCACGTGGCAGGCTACCTCGTTGGCAACGACGTCTCCGCGCGGGACCTCCAGCACGGCGACGGGCAGTGGGTCCGCGGCAAGAGCCTCGATACCTTCGCCCCCATCGGGCCGGAACTCGTCACCACCGACGAGGTCGAGGATCCCGAAGCCCTCGACATCTGGACCGAAGTGAACGGCGAGCGCCTGCAAGAATCGACGACGTCGAATCTGATCTTCGGCATCGACGAACTGGTGTCGTTCTGCAGTCAGGCCTTCACGCTCGAACCGGGCGACCTGCTCTTCACTGGGACCCCGCCAGGCGTCGGCGTCTACCGTGAACCGCCCGTGCTCCTCGAAGATGGCGACGAGGTCACTGTCAGCGTCGAAAGTATCGGAACGCTTGAAAATACGTGTTCATATCTCTAATCTGGGAAGACAATATACACGTAAATTAGATTTCTGTCGGCTTCTGAGCCTTCTTCTTTCGCATCTCATTTGTATAGTATACAATCATAGATACTAACTTAGATTGTTAGTTTCCGAACCGAATCGTTCGCGGGAGTCCGGTCTGAGAGCAGAAAATGGGTCGCCGAATCGGTTCCCGGACCGGCCAGCAGTCCGGACCAGGAGCGAGGCTTCCCTAAAGTGCTTCCTTGTACGCTTCGAGCGTCTCCTCGACGTCCTCGTCGGTGTGGGCGTAGGAGACGAACTGGGACTCGAACTGGTTGGCAGTGAGGAAGATCGCGCGCGCTTTCATCTCCTGCCAGAAGAGCCGCTCCCAACGCTCGGTTTCGGCGTCTGAGACGTCTGCGCCCGTCTTCGGACAGTGATCGAAGCGCGCGCAGGACTCGCGCTGGCGACAGCCGGCGTCACAGACGTCCTCGGAGCCGTCGCCCGGCCCCTCGCGCGTGAAGACCGTCTTGAACATCGAATCGGTCCCGACGACCGTGTAGGCCGGCGCCTGGTCGGCCGCAATCTCGGAGATACCCCGTCGGAGGCGCTCTCCGAGGCGGTTGACGTGCTCGTAGACGTCGTTCTCGGCGGCGTATTTCAGGTACTCATAGCCCGCGGCCATCGTGACGGGATGCCCGGAGAACGTGCCGGACTGGAAGACCTCACCCGCGGGCGTGAACTGCTCGATGATGTCCGAGCGCCCGCCGATTGCGCCGACCGGGAAGCCGCCGCCGACGATCTTGCCGAACGTCGTCACGTCGGGCGTGACGCCAAACTTCCCCTGGGCGCACTGGAGTCCGCCGACGCGGAAGCCCGTGATGACCTCGTCGAAAATCAAGAGCGAGTTATGCGCCTCAGTCAGTTCGCGGAGTCGTTCCAAGTAGCCGTCGACCGGGAGGACGATCCCCGTGTTGCCGAGGATCGGTTCGGTCAGGATCGCTGCGATGTCCTCGCCGTGCTCCTCGAAGACCGCCTCGATTGCGTCGGTGTCGTTGAACGGGACCGGGATCGTGTGTTCGGCGAACGACGAAGGGATGCCCGGACTGCTGGGTTCGGCACCGTCGGGGCTCCCCTCCACGAGCGTCGACTCCTGCGCGCCGTGGTAGCCGCCCTGCATCACGACGATCTTGTCGCGACCGGTGTAGCCGCGGGCCAAGCGGACCGCCGAGACCGTCGCCTCCGTCCCGGAGTTGACGAAGCGGACCATCTCGACGCTCGGGACGTGTCTGGCGACGAACTCCGCGAGATCGACCTCGACCTCGGTGGGCGCGCCGTACATCGGGCCGTCCGCGGCGTGAGACTGGACCGCCGCCTGGACCGCGTCGGGCGGGTCGTGGCCGTACAGGAGCGGCCCGTACCCCATCACGTAGTCGACGTAGCGGTTCCCGTCGGCGTCGACGACGTGCGCGCCGTCACCGTGCTCGACGAAGAACGGGTACGGGCGGGTCGCCCGAACGGAGGAGTTGACGCCGCCAGGCAGCACCGACAGGGCGCGGTCGTACAGCGCCCGCGACTCGTCGTGGTTCATACGTGCCGGTTCGAGAGGAGCGGCAAAAATCCTTCCCGGTTTCGTCGGCGGGCGGGACGCGACGGCTCACTCTCCCCGGAGCCAGCCGACGGCCGTCGAATCGTCGGGGTCGTCGGCGTCGGTGTCCGCATCGGCACCAGTGCCCGCACCGCTTTCGCCGGCACCGTCGTCGGGCGTGTACAGTTCGGCGAGCAGGAGGCCGACGGCGTCGTTCAGCGCGTGGATGGCGATCAGCGCGGGGAGCGATCGGAACCAGAGGTACAGGAGCGTCGTCACCAGCGCCGGTTGGGCGATGCGGAGGACCGCTTCGCGATCCCACGTGTCACCGGCGTGACCGGCAGTGAACGCGAGGAACGAGATCCCGGCGGCGACCGGCGGACTGCCCGTGAGCGCGAGGAGTCGCTCCAGGGCGTACCCGTGGAACGCGGTCTCTTCTGTCGCCCCCGCGGTGAATGCGACGAACAACCGTTCGGGAATCGACAGCGCGGCGAACGAGCCAAGCCCGGACGCCAGGCTCTCGCCGCCGTCACCGACTCTGGCCCACAGCGGTGCAGTGAACATATTCAGGCCGAGCATCGCGGCGAGGCCGACGCCGATCTGCCAGACGAGGCGCTCGATGGACTCGATCCGCCAGCCGACCGACGCGAGCGAGTTGCCTTCGAGGGCGACGACGAGAAGTAACACCGCGGGCACGGCCCACTTCCAGACGTGCTCGCGGAGTTCCGTCGCCCGGGTGGGCGCAGGCGGTGTGTCCCCGGTGCTCGCGGGTGATGTCCGATCGGCGGCCGCGCGGCGCAGCCGGTCGAGCAACTCGAAGCCGACGAGGGCGACGAGGAGACCGACGGCGGTGATCGGAGTCGGGTCCACATGCGAAGGGAGCGTGGCTCCGTCTTTGCTCTTTCTCTCCGGAGTCACACCGCCGAGTCACGCCGTGGAAAAACGAGCGTCGGCGGTCGCTACACCGCGTCGGGCCCGGTCTTGCCCGTCCGGATCTGGTAGGCCGATTCGACCGGGAGGACGAACACCTTGCCGTCGCCCTTCTCGCCGGTGTGGGCCGCGTCGGCGATGGCCTCGACGACGTCGTCAGCAGGGATGTCGGCGACGATACACTCGACCTTCACCTTCTGATGGAGATCGACGGTGTACTCCTCGCCGCGCCACTGCCCCTTCTTCGCGGGTTGCGACCCGCGTCCGGAGACGTCGGTGACCGTCAGCGAGGGGGCCCCCACTTCCGCGAGCGCCTGTTTGACGTCGCTGAGTTTGTCTGGTCGGACGAACCCCATCACGAGTTTGATCTCGCCGTCTGTTGCATCACTCATAGTTCATCCTCCGTGCGAGCCTCGGAATCAGTTTCGCTGGTCGAGGCCGGCTCGAACGTGTTCGAGGCGACGCCGCCGTCGGAGCGGATCGTACCGCCGTCGACGCGCGCACTCGACTCGTCCGGACCGCCGAACTCGGGGTAGGTATCGACGCCGTGTTCGGAGGTGTCGAGCCCTTCGACCTCGTGCTGGCGCGAGACCCGCGCCTGGCCGATCGCCCGCAGCGCGCCGAAGACGAGCGCGGTGGCGGCGAACGTCCACACAGCGATGACCGCGACGCCGACGACCTGCGGAACGAGCAGGCCGACGAACGAGGCGCTTCCGCTCCAGAAGCTCGTCGCCACGAACGGGTACGCGAGCGCGCCGAGGATCCCGGCGGAGCCGTGGACCGGGAAGACCGCACAGACGTCGTCGATGTGCAGGCGCTTCTCGACGAACTCGAAGACGACCGGGAGCTGTGCGCCCGCCAGGATGCCGACGGCGATGGCGCCCGGCCAGACGATGGCGTCGGCGATCGAGGTGATGCCGACCAGACCGGCGAGGAGGCCGTTAGCGACGTAGAGCGTGTCGACCTTGCCCGTTTTGTAGATCGCGACGCCGGCGGCCCCGATTGCGCCCGCAGCCATCCCGAGCGTCGTCACGAGCGCGACGCGGCCGACCGTCGCGAACGAACCCAGGACGACGGCACTCCCGTCGAGCGCGAGCGGCGAGGCCGAGGTACCGACGTTGAAGCCGTACCAGCCGAACGCCAGGATGAGGGTTCCCAGAACGGCGAACGTCAGCGAGTGACCGGGGATCACGTTCGCGGTGCCGTCGTCGTTGAAGCGGTTCATCCGCGGACCGATGATCCACGCTGCCGTGAGACCGGCGATACCGCCCATCGCGTGGACGATCACGCCGCCGGCGAAGTCTTTGAATCCGAGCGACGAGAGGAAGCCGCCGCCCCAGGTGAAGCCGACGATGACTGGGTAGATGACGGCTGCCAGCAGGATGGTGTAGCTGACGTACGCGCGGAGTTTCGCGCGGCCGGCGACGGCTCCGGAAACGATCGTCGCCGCCGTCATCGCGAACACGGCCCCGAACAGCCAGTTCACCCAGGCGGCCGCCGCGCCCGCCTCGGGCATATAGATGGCAGCGAACGCGTCGACGACGGCGTAGGAACCCCCGCCGGTCAGGCCGCCGGTGATCGTCGAGATGGCCGCACCGACCAGGAAGTAGATCACGACGCCGACGCTCCACGTCAGGAGATTCTTCGTCAGCTGGTTCGCGACGTTCTTCGAGCGGACCTGGCCCGCTTCGAGCATCGCGAACCCGGCGTGCATGAAGAAGATCAGGAACGTCACCGTGAGGACCCAGATCATATTCACGCCCTGAACCAGGGCGGAGAGATCTGATTGCAGTGCAGTGTTCAGCATACGATACCACCGACGCGTGGTGCTCTGTTGTGGCTTGGACGATCGTACATCTGTGATCTCGATTCGCGTTGGTTCGTTCGCGAATCTCGATAGTTTCTACCAACCCAAGAGGATATAATAATTTTCGTTTGGTTTTTCAAATAATTCGCTTGTCTCAGAACGTTCGTACAATACACTATGAGATACAAAGAATATAAGGACGTACTTGGGAGGAAAAGGACACAAGTGTTGCCTAACTTTCCAACAGTCGTGTGACCGGTCGGGCACCGCGAGTGAGTCTCGCGTCGGGAGACGTGCGGGTCGCCGCGCGCTCGGTGCGCCCGAGCGCCGGGTCATCGAGCGGTCACAAACGGGCAAAACAACGGGGATCAAGAAGTCGCGGACGAGCAGCACAGCTCGAGGAGTCGCGGATGAGCAGCACAGAATAGCACAGAATAGAATTGAATAGAACAGCACAGCTCAAGCAGTCACAGCAACGCAAACGGCATCGAGACGAGAACAGAAAAACAGCACCGGATGGAGGCACTCGAGACCGGCAGCGCCGGTGAGCGGCCCCCTACACCGCGTCGGGCCCCGTTTTGCCCGTCCGGATCTGGTAGGCCGATTCGACCGGCAGGATGAACACCTTGCCGTCGCCCTTCTCGTCGGTGTTGGCGGCGTCGACGATCGCATCGGCGACGTCGTCAGCAGGGATGTCGGCGACGACACACTCGACTTTCACCTTCTGGTGGAGGTCGACAGTGTACTCTTCGCCGCGCCACTGCCCCTTCTTCGCGGGCTGGGATCCCCGTCCGGAGACGTTCGTCACCGTCAGGGAGGGGGCGCCGACTTCCGCGAGCGCCTGTTTGACGTCGCTGAGCTTGTCCGGCCGGATGAACGCCATTACGAGTTTGATCTCGTCACTCATCGTCGGTCACCTCCGTCTCTGCGACCGAGACGCCGCCGTCAGTGCGGACGTCCCCACCGTCGGTGGCGACCGTCCCCTCGCGGGTCTCGTTGGGGACGAACTCGGGGTAGACGGCGACGCCGTGTTCGCCCTCGTCGAGTCCTTCGTTCTCTTCTTCCTCGCTGACGCGCAGGCCGACGATCGAGTCGAGCGCGACGAGCACGACAGCCGAGGCGACGATCGTCCACAGCGCGATGACCAGGACGCCGACGATCTGGAGCGCGAACTGGTTAACTGCGAAGCCGCCGACCGCGAAGACCGGGATCAGCGCCGTCCCGACCGCGCCCGCGACGCCGTGGACCGCGAAGACGCCGCAGACGTCGTCCACTTTCAGCGTGTCGACCGTGAAGCGGAACGCCGGCAGGACCAGGAAGCCGCCCAGACCGCCGAGCAGCGCGCCGCCCCACCACGTGACGTGCGGAACCGCACCGGTCACGGCGACCAGCCCGGCGAGCAGCCCGTTGGCCGTCCAGAGCGGATCGGGCTTGCCCTGGTAGTACGAGGACGTGACCATCGCCATCGCGCCGCCAGCCCCCATTCCCAGGGTCGTCACGAGCGCGACACGGCCCAGCGCGGCGCCCATGAACGTGAGGCTGCCGTCGTCGGCGACCGCGAGGATCGTCGCCTGCGTGCCGACGTTGAAGCCGTACCAGCCGAACGCCAGGATGAACGTGCCGAGAACCGCCAGCAGCATCGAGTGGCCCGGGATCGCCTGACTGTTGCCGTTCTCGTCGTAGCGACCCTTGCGGGCGCCGACCAGTTTCGCTGCGACCAGGCCGGCAATGCCACCGCACATATGGACCACGGTCGCACCGGCGAAGTCGAGGTACCCCGCACCGAGCGCGGCGCCGATGAAGCCGCTACTCGACAGGAGGCCGCCGCCCCAGGTGAAGCCGACGACGACGGGGTAGATGAACGCCGTCATCAGGATCGTGAAGATCACGTACGCCTTGAAGTTCATCCGTTCGGCGACCGCGCCGGAGACGATCGTCGCCGCCGTCATCGCGAACACCGCGCCGAACAGCCAGCCGATCCAGGCGGTCGGATCGCTGATGTACGCGAACGCACCGGCGACGCTCCCACCCGAGGTGAGCGCTCCGATGACGCTGACGACGCCCGAACCGACGACGAAGTAGATCAGGACGCCGAGGAACCAGTCACTCATATTCTTCATCAGCACGTTTCCGACGTTCTTCGCGCGGACCTGCCCGGACTCCAGCAGGGCGAAGCCCGGCTGCATGAAGAAGATCAGGAACGAGACGACGAGGACCCAGACGTTGTTGATTCCCGATGCAACCGCCGATGGATCGACCTGCAACAGCGTTACCATACAGCCACCTCACTGAGAGTACGTTTGGTCAACTGTCCGCCGTATTCGGTGTGATTCGTGGCTTGGATCACGAGATATCCTCTGGTGCAGGTACTATATAAAATTTGGAGTTGAAGATGTTCAAAATATGCATCGATACGGAGACATTCGTATGATTTAGGGAATAATATAACGAATATAAGGTCCAATACCAGATACTGGTACGTGCTGGTACGGTGAATTACTGGACGTTTGTTCAGGCAAATCCTGCCAAAGTGACCAAAAAACGTGGTGCGCGGCGAGGATGTGACGACTGCGTAGAGTCCGACTGTCGCGCCCCGCGGGCGCTCAGAGTCGACCGGCGAGATCCTCAGCGAAGTACGTGACGATGAGGTCCGCGCCGGCGCGCTTCATCGCCAGCAGCGACTCGTGGGCCGCTTCCTCGAGGTCGAGCCAGCCGTTCTCGGCCGCGGCGTGGATCATCGCGTACTCACCGGAGACGTTGTATGCGGCCACGGGACGATCGAACGACTCCCGGACCGAGCGCACGACGTCGAGGTAGGCCAGGGCCGGTTTGACCATGAGCACATCGGCGCCCTGTTCGACGTCGAGGCGGACCTCTCGACGGGCCTCGCGGGCGTTCGCCGGATCCATCTGGTAGTGGCGCCGGTCACCGAAGGCCGGCGCGCCGTCCGCGGCGTCCCGGAAGGGCCCGTAGAAGGCACTCTCGTACTTCGCCGCGTAGGACATAATCGGGAGGTTCTCGAAGCCGGCGTCGTCGAGTGCGGTTCGGATCGCCGCGATCATCCCGTCGGTCATCGAACTCGGCGCGACCATATCAGCCCCCGCCTCGGCGTGTGAGACGGCTGTCTTCGCGAGCAGGTCGAGCGTCGGATCGTTCTGGACAGTCAGGTCCGAATCCGACTCGGCGTCGGGTTCGAGGACGCCGCAGTGACCGTGGCTCGTGTACTCACAGAGACACACGTCGGTGATCACGTACGCGTCGGTTTCGGCGGCGATGCGGCGGACGGCCTCCTGGACGACGCCGTCGTCCGCCCAGGCGCGCGTCCCACGTTCGTCCTTCGACTCGGGGATCCCGAACACCATCACCGCTTCGACGCCAGTCTCGCGCACCGCCTCGACGCGGGCGACGGCGTCGTCGACGGGTACCCGCTCGTGGTTCGGCATCGACTCGATCGGCACGCGCTCGTCGGTCGTCGCGTCGACGAAGATCGGCGCGACGAGGTCCGTCGCGTGCAGGTCGGTCTCGCTGACGAGCGATCGGATCCCGTCCCGACGGAGCCGTCGCGGGCGCGCTGTGAGGTCCATACCGACGCTTGACCCCGAGCGGAAAAAATCGCATCGTTCGCATCTCCTGCGCGCGTGTGCACTCACATCGCTCGCATCACGGCGGAACGAAACGCGTTTGTGCGGGTCGGAAGTACGTGCAGACGATGGTGCCGGCGCTCGCCCTCCAGCTCGACGCGATGCCGCCACAGTTGCTGGCACTGCTAGAGTCCGAGTGGGCCTACGTGGCGCTCTTCGGGGTGTTCGTCCTTGAGGGCGCGATGCTGATGTACTTCATGCCGAGCGAACTCATCGTCCCGGGGTCGCTCCTCTTGCTCGGGGGTGACGCGCTCGTTCCCGTGCTCGCCGTCGCCGTCGCCGGTGCGACGCTCGGGCAGTACGCGCTCTTCAAGGTGGCCGAGCGTGGCGGCCGTGAGTACCTTCTCGAGAAGCGATGGTTCCGGATCGAGGAGTCGAAGCTCGAGCGGTTCGACGGCTGGTTCGAGCGGTGGGGTCCAGTGGTGGTTCCAGTGAGCAACGCACTCCTGTTCACGCGCGGGATGCTGACCGTCCCAGCGGGGTTCGCAGAGATGGACGATCGGCGGTTCGTCGGGCTGTCGGCGCTCGGCACGCTCGCGTTCGAGGTCGCGCTCGCGGGGCTGTACCTCTTCGGCGGGACGCTGCTGTAGAACGGACACCTCCGAGAACGCTGTGACTGGCCGATTCGCCCGTCCGAGCGCCGGTGTTCGCGGACGAGCGGGAGGATCTCTTCGGTGACGGTGTCGGCGTCTCCACCTCGACGATCGCCTCGCCCTCGAACTCGACGCGCTGCGCGCCGGGTCGGAGTGCCTGTCCCTCGTAGGGCTGATTGCCGTCGGCGTCCCGACGCCGGAGCCGTGACTCGCCCGCGTGCGGCTGCACGTACTCGGACTCAGCGGCCGTCAGTATGGTTTCCAATCGGAGGTCGGTTGCGACGCCGTTCCCGTAGTTCGAGAGCAGGACGATGACACGATCGTTCTCGAACTCGTAGTCTTCCACCTCGATATGGGCCTGGTGCTCAACCTCGGCGAGTTCGGTCTGCTGTTCGAGTTGCGCCAGTTCGCGTTCGTACTGCTCGAGTTCCTGCTCCTGTTTGTCGAGCTGTTCGCGCTGTGCCGCCAGTTGCGCTTCCTGATTCTGGATCTGACGGTGCTGTTCTTCGAGCTGTCGACCCTGTCGGCGGTACTGAAGCACGTACACGACGAGCACACAGAAGGAGACGACCAGCGACAGATCGAGCTGGAAGAACTCGAGGGACTCGAAGGACTGGAAGATAACAGTATCCATAGGGCCACGTAGATGAACACGCGTTGGTACGCGCTGGGGTCATGATAAAACGTGCGCCCGACGAGACGGACAGTGACCGCGTCGAAGCCTCGGTCGGTCCCCCACGTGTGTTCCCGGAGGCTTTTTCGAGATACGGGGCGTGAACTCCGGACGTGAGCGACTTCGACGAGGAGGCCGAGCGGCGGCGACTGCGCGAGAAGTACGAGAAAGACGAGGAGCGCCGGAAAGAGACGCAGCAGATGAGCGAGCTGCTGCTGAAAGGCGCGACGATGACGAATCAGCACTGCGGCGAGTGCGGATCGCCGATCTTCCGATACGACGGCCAGGAGTTCTGCCCGAGCTGTCAGCGCGTCACGGGCGGCGAAGCGGCCCAGCAGGGAGCCGCAGGGGGGAGTGAAGCGGACACCGGCGAGACAGCGGACCGGGCCCAGCAGGCGGCGAACCCCACCGGATCGGCCGGACCGAGTCCGAAAGAGACGGCGGCCGAATCGATCGACGTCGGTCCCGTGGCTGACGAGCGCGCGGGGAGACCGTCGGCAGGCCGGTCTGGCGCGTCGTCGGACGGCGTCGACCGCGGCGCAGGGATCCACCAGCGTGACACGAATTCGGGATCCTCCGACGGAGAGCGCAATCCGCAGCGGGCCGCGAACGCCCGGTCTACGGACGCGTCTCGTGGTGTCGGCAGCGCCAGTGCAGAAAGCGAGACTGCGCGTACGGCGCTGTTGAACGCCCTGGAACAGCACGCTGACGCGGCCGCGGCGGCCGACGATCCGCGGCGGGCGAAAGACCACCTCTCGGCGGCGCGGGAGGCTGCCGAGGCGTTAGCCGCGCTCGATCGGTGATCGGCCGAGGCGGAGTGCCGGTCGTTATGCGGCGAGCAGTCCCACGAGTTTGAGACGGACGTAGCCGAGATACGGGATCCGGAACCGTGCAGTCCCGCGGACCCACCCGGGGCGGACCGGTCCCGCGATGCCGCTAGCCTGATCGTACCGGGCGTTCGCGTCGCCTTTGGTGATGAATCCGGCGTGCGGCGCGGGGCAGTTCGTGAGTTCCGCACAGTTGCTCGCCCGCACGTGGTCGGGGTTCGCCTCGTCGTACCAGTTCTCCCCGTCGTCGACGTAGAAGTGTGCGCGGTGGATGATCGGCGACCCCCGGCGGTCGGGCGGGTCGTAGATCACGACCGAGCCGTTACCACCGAAACTCCGGTAGCCGTTGTCGGATCCGACCTCGACGGTGACGACGCCCGTCCCGCCGCGAGCGTAGTCGGGCGAGAACCGCTGCGGTTCGGTGACGAAGATCAGGTCGCCGCGGTGCATCTGTGGCTCCATACTCCCGCTCTCGACGGCGACCATTGGCGGCCAGACACCGCTGATCGCAAAGAGCAGGAATCCGACGGCGAGCACCGCAGCCACGCTGTAGAGCGTCTCGCGAATGAAGACCAGTGGGCCGCTCTGCGCCGTCCGAAACCGGGTGAGAACGTTCTGGGAGCCGGTTGCGGCCGAGCTCGGTTGGGGCCGCGGCCGTCCCTCACGTCGGGACTCGGCGACGCCGACCGGTACGTCGGGCTCGTTACCCACTTCATCGGGGTCCTCACCGTCGTCATCTGGGTCGGCACCGCCGGAGTCAGCCGAGTCGACCGCGACGTCGGTGTCGTCGGTCTCGGCAGTCGTATCGGAAGCGACGTCGGTGTCGGCCGCCGGATCGGGTGACGGGGGCCCCTCGGTCGGCCGGCCATCCCGATCGGCGCCGCCCTCGTCGTCCGTCATCTACCTGCGATTCAGCGCCGGTGCGTTTCAACCTTCTGGGCCGCAGCCGAGTCGCGTCCGAAGGCGGGGTCAGTACGCTTTTCTTCGAGAACCGCGTTCGGCCGGTGTGCCTCTGGAGACGCCGGTACGGATCGTGCGGGAGCTCGCCAGGCGCGGTCACAACGCCGAACAGGAAGCCGTGACGCTGATCGCGAGCACGGAGCACCCCGGCCGCGCGCTCGAAACGGTGGTCGACCGGGTCGACGACGAGACGCTCCGGATCACCGCCGCCGACGTCCGGGAGGCGCTGAAGACCCCAGCGGACGACGACACGGCGGTCGCGGCACCGGAGCCGACTTCATCGGGCGGCGGCGCTCTCGGAGCGGAGACGAACAGCGTCGGTCACGGGGAAACGAACAGCGTCGACCGCGAGGAAGCAGGCGACACCGGCATCGGGGAGGCAGACAAGAACAGCATCGGAGAGGCAGACAAGAACAGCATCGGGGAGGCAGGCGACACCGACACCGAGGCGACACCCCACTCCGATGGACGGACTGACGAGACGCCCGGTGACGACCACCCCGGTTCTTCCCCTCCTGTTTCGACTGGAATGTCGGCATCGAATCGACAGACTGCAGAGGTTTCAAATGAAAGTGATGTTCCAGTCGAAACAGAGGATAGCGATCGGCGAGACGGCGGCGAGCCTGCGGGAGCGAGTGCGGAGGCACGCACCGAGCCCCGCGGGCGGACGGTGGATCCGGAGTTGCGCTCGCTCGACGTCAGCGGAGACGTGACCGGTCAGAGCACCGGTACCGGGACCTACGACGACTTCGTGACGGTGTTCCGGGACCGCTACGAGAAGCTCTCGGCGCAGCTCCGCGGGCGGGTGAACCACCGGCCTGCACAGGCGATCCAGTCGATGAACGGCGGCTCCGACGCGGCGATGATCGGGCTGGTCAACGACATCCGTTCGACGAAGAGCGGCCACTGGCTCGTCGAGTTGGAGGATACGACCGGGACGTTCCCCTGTCTGGTGATGAAAGACCGCGAGTTCGCGGACCTCGTCGACGAACTCCTCTTAGACGAGTGCATCGCCGTCGAGGGGACGCTCTCGGACGACGCCGGGATTATGTTCGTGGACGCGATGTATTTCCCCGACGTTCCCCGGACGTACTCGCCGAACACCGCCGACAGGGCGGTCCAGGCCGCGCTCGTCTCAGACATCCACGTCGGGAGCGAGGAGTTCAGAGCAGACGCGTGGAGCCGCTTCGCCGACTGGCTCCACACCGAGGAGGCCGCGCGCGTGGAGTACCTCCTCATCGCTGGCGATATGGTCGAGGGGGTGGGCGTCTACCCCGGACAGGACGAGGAACTCGACATCGTCGACATCTACGAGCAGTACGAGCGGTTCTCCGAGCACCTGAAGGACGTCCCCGGCGACATCGAGATTCTGATGATCCCGGGCAACCACGATGCCGTCCGCTTAGCGGAGCCACAACCCGGCTTCGACGAGCAACTCAGAGAAATTATGTCGGCACACGACGCCCGGATCACCGGCAATCCCTCGCTCGTCACCGTCGAGGGCGTGAAGATCCAGATGTATCACGGCGTCTCCCTCGACGAGGTCATCGCGGAACTGCCCGAGGAGAAAGCCAGCTACGACGACCCGCACAAGGCGATGTATCAACTCCTGAAGAAGCGACACGTTGCCCCGCAGTTCGGCGGGAAGACGCGGCTCGCACCCGAGGAGATGGACTACCTCGTGATGGAAGAGGTCCCGGACGTCTTCCATACGGGCCACGTCCACAAGCTCGGATGGGGCAAGTACCACAACGTCTTGGCGGTCAACTCCGGGTGCTGGCAGGCGCAGACCGACTTCCAGAAGTCGGTGAACATCGATCCCGACGTGGGCTACGCACCGATTCTCGACCTCGACACCCTCGACATGACGGTCCGGAAATTCGCCTGACTGCCGCTCGCCTCGTGTCCGTCAGTCGGTCCCGGGCCGGTAGCGGTACCGCGTGGTCGACTCGCCGTCGAAGTGGGGACCGGGGCCCACGGGGTCGAACCCTGCCGCCTCGGCGGCGGCCTCCGCGTCGTCGTCCGACCGAGGCACGACGAACTCGACGGTGAACCCCTCGTTGAGCGCGAAGCGAATCGGCTCTGCGAGCAGTTGCTCGGCGACCGCCTCGTCGCCGGCGAGTTGCGTCACGTGAACCGTCCCGTCGCGAACGTCGAAGGCGACGAATCCCAGGATCGACTCGTCTACCGCATCGGCATCGCCGTCCGCGTCGGACTCGACGTCCGCGTTCGGGCCCGGATCTGACGCCGGTTCGACCGCGAGTCGGACCGTCCGATCGTGGACGACGTTCCGGAGCGCATCCGCCGGGAGGTCGACGATGGATCCGAGCGTCTCGGCGTCCGACTCGACCGCGTCCCGGATCGTGGCATCCATACACATACTTTCGCCCGGAGAACCTTAAACTGACGCCGCGGGCGGCGACACCCAGATGGACTGACTGTCCCCGATCGGACGGGGGCCGAGCGTGGGTCGATCGACCGGTACGAGCGTATTCGGCAACCGTTGGGAGAGGAGACAAGATTTTACACTACCCCGGGCAATTCCCCGAGTATGTCAGAGCACCACTCGCAGTCTGTCACCCGACAGGAGGATCGACCGTGCGCGTAGTTGCGAAGTTCGGCGGGACGTCGCTAGGGAGCGGCGACCGAATCAATCGGGCCGCCGACTCGATCGCCGCTGCAGTCGAAGCGGGTCACGAGATCGCCGTCGTCGCCTCGGCGATGGGCAACACGACGGACGACCTGCTGGAGGACATCGAGTTCGACGCCGACGACCGCGACCGCGCGGAGATCGTCTCGATGGGCGAACGGACCAGCGTCAGGATGCTGAAGGCGGCGCTGGCGTCCCGGGGCATCGAGGCGATGTTCGTCGAACCCGGCTCCGACGCGTGGCCGGTCATCACGAACGACCTCGGCGAGGTCGACGTCGAAGAGACCCAGCGGCGGGCGACAGCGCTCGCCGACGACCTCGACGGCGTCGTTCCGGTCGTCACGGGCTTCCTCGCACAGAACCACGACGGTGAGATCACGACCCTCGGACGGGGCGGTTCCGACACGACCGCGGTGATGCTCGGCCGGTACATGGAGGCCGACGAGGTCGTCATCGTCACCGACGTCGAGGGCGTGATGACCGGCGACCCACACGTCGTCGAGGGCGCACGCAACGTCGGACGCATCACGGTCGACGAACTCCGAAACCTCTCGTTCCGCGGCGCCGAGGTGGTCGCGCCGTCGGCGCTCTCGTACAAGGACGGGAATCTCGACGTCCGCGTCGTTCACTATCAGCACGGCGATCTACTGACCGGCGGGACGCTCATCGAGGGACAGTTCCAGAACCTCATCGACATGGAGGACGAGCCGCTGGCGTGTCTCACGGTCGCGGGTCGGGCCATCCGAAACAGCCCGGGGATCCTCGCAGAGCTCTCACAGGCGCTCCGGGATGCCGACATCAACATCGACGCCGTCGCGTCGGGGATGGACTCGATCACGTTCTACGTGGGCGAATCTCGCGCCGAAGAGGCCGAGAATCTGCTCCACGCGAAAGTGGTCGACGATCAGACGCTCTCGTCGATCACCGTCGACGACGACGTCGCCGTCATCCGCGTCACCGGCGGCGAACTCCCGAACCGCCCCGGCGTCATCCTCGACATCGTGCAGCCGATCTCCGAGGCGGGGATCAACATCCACGACGTCATCACCTCTGCGACCTCAGTGGCGATCTTCGTCGCGTGGGACGACAGAGAGGAAACCCTCGAAATCGTTCAGGGCGAGTTCTAACCGAGCGGACTGGTGCCCCACGTGGGACGGTGCGAGAGGGCGGGCGAAAACATTCGGACCGGTCAGTGGTATCCGCGTGCGCGGTCATCGTCGAACCGGATGTCTATTCTCGGTTCGTTCGGCGCGCTCGTCGCCAGTATCGTCACCGCCGGTGTAATGCTCGGCTTCGCGATTCTCAGTTTCTTCATCACAGTGTTCATCGTTCAGGTGGGCGCCGGACTGGCGGGATACACCCCGAGCGGCGATTTCGTCGTCCTCTCTGCGGCACTCCTCGCGACGGGCGCGATCGTCGCGGGCGCGACCCCGATGGCGGGGCTCAGCGGCGTCGGCTCGACCGCGGAGTAACACAACCGTTCCGTCGCAGCCCTACCGCCCCTCGTAGAGGCGCTCGCCGATCCGGTCGGGCAGGCCGGTCTCTTCGACGGCGGTCATCACCCGATCGATATCGTACTCGACCCGGCGCTCGTCGACGGCGAGACCGTCGAGGTCGAGGAGCGCGTACGCCGCCCGGGGATCGCTGTCGCGGGGCTGACCGACGCTGCCGGGGTTCATCACGATCCCCTCCTCGAACGTCTCGTGCCCCTGGACGTGCGTGTGCCCCGTGACGAGCACGTCCTCCTCGCCGAGCATCGACGGCGCGAACGACTCGGGGTAGGTGTAGCGGTCGGGGTCGTCGGGGTGCCCGTGGACGAGTTTCACCCGTCCGTCGAGGACCGTCCGAGTGTCGGGGAGTTCGGCCAGCCACGCCAGTGCGTCGTCGTCGAGTTCCGCGCGGGCGTGCTCGACGCCGGCGCCCGCCATCGAGTTGAACCGAAACGACGTCCCCGAGGACGCCGCGCGGTCGTGATTCCCCATCACGGTCTGGATCGACCGCTCGCGAACCGTGGCGACGCACTCGGCGGGCCAGGGGTTGTAACCCACGACGTCGCCCGCACAGACGATCGAGTCCACGGGCGGCATATCGTCGAGGACGGCCTCGAGTGCGACCTTGTTCGAGTGAACGTCGGAGATGACCGCGACCTGCATACCACGCTGTACGGCGGCCAGCGACAAAAGGGCCGGTTCCGGCGTGATCGTGAGACGAGGACTCGAGGAATCCAGCTCCGGAGGTGAACGGTTACTCGTCGTTGGAGTAGCCGACGGCGACGTCGCCCTCGTCGTAGGTGACGCCGGCGGCACAGACCGCGTGTTCGTAGTCGAGGTCGTACGCGCGCCGGGCCAGTTCGGCGGGGTCGGCCGACGCGTCGCCGGCGAAGTCGATCGGAGTCGGCTCGTTCTCCTCGTAGGTCGCAACGAGCGTCGGTTCTGTCACCGCCTCGACGCGGAGCGCATCGCGTCGGACGACGCCGACGTAGGACTCCTCGCCGATCACGCCCGCGACGCGCGGCGTGTCGTAGTCGTCCTTCTCGTAATCGAGCGCGAGAAGCGGTGTCGCGAGGGCGTCGCGAGCGGGGTAGCCGAGGTCGAGTTTCTCGGCGATCGGATCGACGTGCGACCCGTTGCCGACGACGACCGCGTCGCCACCCTCCCGGACGCAGTTGTAGGAGACGTAGGGGTTGTCGTTTTCGGGTGCGTCGGGCGTCGGCCCGACAGTCAGCGTGCCGCCCCGGTCGGTGATCCGGCGGTTGGGAAACGAACGCGAGGAGACGCGGTACGCGCCGAAGTCGGGCGCGACGATCACGAATCGGCCGATGTACATACACGAACGTGGCCAAGAGATCGGTAAATAGGTAGTGGATTGTGCACGAAAGCGCTGACGTCGGGGTGGGCCGACAGCCGACACATAGCCCGAACCGGGTCGCCGTCGAACGTCGCCAGCGCGGGTGGAGGCAGCGGCCTGACGCTGTGGGTCGAGAGTTCTGTCCCTGCTGCGTGCACGCCGCTGTGGGTGAGGGGCGTCGCCACCGGTCTCGAACTGCGCCTCGCACCGCCCGACAGAACGGGAATGCCGAGGACCGAACCGATCGAGTCCCGCTCGTCTCCAGGCGCTGTGGAGGTCTGACTTCGCAACACTCATATGGAGCCACGGGCAACGGACGGGCACGCAGTCGGCGACGACGCCGGTGCGCAGTCCCATGGGGTAGCGGCCAATCCTGAAGCCTTCTGGGGGCTTCGACCCAGGTTCGAATCCTGGTGGGACTACTTCTCTGGATTCGACGGGCTACAGCGGCGTGCAGCGCCGGGGCGCTCGGCTACAGCGTCCCCCCACAGGTGCTTGTCTGCAGTGACTCGACTGTCGTAGTCCGGGTACGTGGTCGTCGGTTCGCGTCTCGATGTCCGTCAGTGGGGCTGCTCGTGGCTGGCGTGGAGCGGATCTATCCACCGCGCGCGAGCGCCGGGCTCGCACGGCCGATCACGACCCCCACGGGTCGGTCGGGAGTGATCGACGCGTTGGTCCGAGAGTATCCCGCTGCAGTCGTGCGTTTACAGTTGTGTGTAAGAGGAGATTCCGTCCGCCGTCCCGCGTATACAGTTGACTGCATTTGATCGAAGTGGATACACACAACTGCAACAACTGAGACGCAGGACCCGGTTTTATTCATAGTATATGCTCGAAACAATCCATTAGATACCGCGATAAATTGTTATCCGTTCTTAGATCGATTTTCGGTATTCATCACCATCGATGAACCGTGGACACATTATAAATGATGAGTGTCGGGATGTGGCGGGTATGCCTCTGACAGTGGCAGACGAGGCGGCGCACAGAACAGTAAGCAGTAGCGTAGCGGGAGGTGGTCGGTGATGGCCACGGCGGCGCAGCTGGGACTAGCCATCCTCCCGCTGGCGGCGATCGCATTCCTGATGATCGGCCGGTACTGGTCGGCCACTCGCGCGATGCCGGTCGCGTGGGTGATCGCAGCCGTCGTCGGATACCTCGGCTGGCAGATGTCGCCGCAGTGGATCGCGGCGGCGTCGATCAACGGCGCGATCACGGCCTCGAACATCCTCTATATCGTGTTCGGGGCGATACTGGTGTTGTACACGCTCAAGCAGACCGGCGCGTTCGACGTCATCAATCAGGGGTTCACGTCGATCAGCGACGACCGGCGCGTTCAGGTCGTGCTCCTCGTGTTCCTGATGGGGTCGTTCATCGAGGCCGCCGCGGGATTCGGAACGCCCGCCGCGGTCGTTGGGCCGCTGCTGGTCGGCCTCGGCTTCCCGCCCCTCGCGGCGGTCGTGGTCGCGCTCACGGGGAACCTGATGGCGATCACCTTCGGCGCGGTCGGGACGCCACTCATCATCGGGCTGCAGGACATCTTCAGTTCTACCGACACGGTCTCCTCGGCGGTCGCCGCCCAGGGGTGGACGATTCCCGAGTGGGTCGCACAGATCGGTCTCTGGGCGGCCACGTATCACGTTGTGGTCGGGGTGCTGCTCCCGTTCATCGGCGTCGCGATGATGACACGGTTCTTCGGCGAGGAGCGCTCGATCCGGCCGGCGCTGGAAGTGCTCCCGCTCACGCTCTTCGCGTGGATCTCGTTCGCGATTCCCTACTGGCTCACCGCGTACTTCCTCGGACCGACGTTCCCCGGACTCTTCGGGGCGATGGGCGGGATGGCCGCCACGGTCGGCGCGCTCAAGCTCGGCTACTTCCACCCTGATGAGGACTGGGACTTCGGTCCCGAAGCGGAGTGGCCGGACCACTGGGTCGGCGACATCCAGCCGGGCGAAACGGCGAGCAATCGGGGCGGCGCGGTCGCCGCCGACGGCGGGCACGTCACCGCCGAACCGCAGATGTCGCTGACGCGGGCCTGGACGCCGTATCTCGTCCTCGCCGCGCTGCTCGTGGTCACGCGCGTCGTGGGTCCGATCAACGACTTCGTCACGTCGACGCTGGTCTTGGAGTGGGGCAACATCCTCGGAACGTCGATGAGCAACAGTTTCGCGGTGCTGTACCTACCCGGTGCGATCTTCGTTGCCGTGCACGTGCTGACGATCCCGCTCCACGGGATGGATCGCCGAGAAGTCACCGCCGCGTGGCGCGAGACGGTCGAGAAGGTGCTTCCGGCGGTCGTGGCCCTGCTCTTCGCGGTCGCGACCGTCCAGATTATGATCCAGTCCGGACAGTCCGCCGGCATCGACAGTATGCTCGTGGTGCTCTCGGAGGCGACCGCGAACGGCGCCGGAGCGGTCTATCCGTTCTTCGCAGCACTGGTCGGTGCGTTCGGCGCGTTCCTGGCGGGATCGAACACGGTCAGCGACATCCTGTTCGGCACGTTCCAGTACAACGTCGCCACCGACCTCGGCGTCTCGCGGACGATCCTCGTGGGCGCACAGGCCGTCGGTGGGGCGATCGGGAACCTCATCGCGGTGCACAACGTCGTCGCCGCGCTGGCGGTCGTCGGTCTCGTGGGCGAGGAGGGTCGAGTGATCAGACTCGAACTCATCCCGCTGGCCTACTACGCGACGATGACGGGGCTCCTCGCACTGCTCTTCGTGTACGTGCTCGCGCCGGGGACGTTCTGAGCGATGGGTGGTCCTCGGCAGGCCGACGCCCTCCCTCGACGATGCGGTCGCGAGCGGAACGGATGGGTCACACGCACACGCGCTCACTGCGCGCAGGCAGTCGATAGCGAGATCGACAGATAGCAACTATCTGATGCGTAGCAACCACCCGACGTGTGGTAACTACGTGACGTATGGCAACCACCTGATGTATGGCAACTACCCGACGTGTGGAGACGATCACCGACCGATGACTGCTATCACCGACGTCTGGCGAACACGACCGACCGATGACGACTGACACCACAGACGCCGCGGGACGTGACCGGGTGCTCGGCCGCTTCCGCGACCGCCTCGACGACTTCGACGTATCGCACACGACCGTCGATCCGGACGGGGTGAGCGACGCCGTCGAGGCGGTCCTCGAACCCCCTGCGATCGGCGTCGACCTCCCCGAGGGCCGCGGTGAACTGCCGCCAGGGGTGACGACGGTGTGGTCGCCGGCGGACCTCAGGGGGGCGGCGACGGGCGTGACGCCAGCGTCGCTCGGCATCGCGGACTACGGCAGCCTGGTGCTGCCGACGACCGCCGACGGCGTAGAGCCGGTCAGTCTGTTCGCCGATCGCCACGTCGCCGTCGTCGCCGAGGACGACGTCGTTGGCGGGATGGCGAGCGCGCTCGCCCGCCTCGGGGACCGCTTCCGGGCCGACCGCGGGAGCGCGATCGTGGCGACGGGTCCCAGCGCGACCGCCGATATGGGCGCGCTGGTGCAGGGAGCCCACGGGCCGAAGGCGGTCCACGCGATCATCGTCCGATCATAATGTCCGACGCCAGAACCACCAAGGCCGAACACATCCGTCACATTCTGGAGACGGAAGGAGCGGCGATCGAACAGAACACCCAGGGCTTCAACGACGGCCGGTACGAGTCCGTCGCCGACCTCGAGGACTACGAGGGACTGAAGCGCGAGGCCCGGGAGATCAAAGAAGACGCGATCGAGCGGCTGCCTGAACTGCTCGACGACCTCCGCGAGGCCGTCGAAGCGAACGGCGGGACGCTGTACCTCGCGGACGACGCGGCCGACGCCAACGAGTACGTCCGCCAAGTTGTCGACGACGCAGACGGCGAGCGGGTCGTCAAGAGCAAGTCGATGACGACCGAGGAACTCGAACTGAACACCGTCCTCGAAACCGACGGCGTCGACGTCGTCGAGACGGATCTCGGCGAGTGGGTGCTCCAACTCGCCGACGAGGCGCCGAGTCACATCGTCGCGCCCGCGATCCACAAATCCCGCGAGAGCATTGCCGCGTTGTTCGAGGCGCGCTTCGATCCCGACCAGTCCTTAGAGAGCGCCGAGGAACTCACGCGGTTCGCCCGCGAACGGCTCGGTGAGCAGCTCGCCGACGCCGACGTGGGCGTCACGGGCGCGAACTTCGTTACTGCCGACTCGGGGACGATGGCGCTCGTGACGAGCGAAGGCAACGCCCGCAAAACGGTGGCGGCGACAGACGTCCACGTCGCGGTCGCGGGCGTGGAGAAGGTGGTCCCGACGGTGGAGGATCTCGCACCGTTCCTCGAACTCATCGGACGCTCGGGGACGGGACAGGACATCACGTCCTACGTCTCGCTGCTGACGCCGCCGGTCGGGTCGCCGACGCTCGACTTTGCGGCCGACGAACGCGGCACGCCAGACGACCGGGAGTTCCACCTCGTCCTCGTCGACAACGGGCGGCTGGCGATGCGCCAGGACGACGACCTCCGGGAGACCCTGTACTGCATCCGGTGTTCGGCCTGCTCGAACGCCTGCGCCAACTTCCAGCAGGTCGGCGGCCACGTCTTCGGCGGCGAGACCTACTCCGGCGGCATCGCCACCGGGTGGGAGGCCGGCGTCGAGGGGACCGACGTCGCCGCGGAGTTCAACGACCTCTGTACGGGCTGTTCGCGCTGCGTGAACGCCTGTCCGGTGGGCATCGACATCCCGTGGATCAACACGGTCGTCAGAGACCGGATCAACCGCGGCGACGTCGACGCCGACGAGGGGGCGGTGGAGTGGCTCGTCGAGGGGCTGACACCCGACGCGGATCCCAGCGGCGTCGACGTCCAGAAACGGCTCTTCGGGAACTTCGGCACCGTGGCCCGGTTGGGAAGTGCGACCGCGCCGCTGTCGAACTGGGTGGCTGACACGGACGTCGCACGCGCGCTTGCCGAGCGCTTCGTCGGAATCGATCGCCGCCGCGACCTGCCGCAGTTCCAGCGCGAGACCTTCCGCGAGTGGGTGAGCGCGCGTGACGGACTCGCCCTCGCGGACGCCGAGCGGACAGTCGTGCTGTTCCCGGATCTCTACACCAACCACGTGCAGGTCGAACGTGGGAAGGCAGCGGTCCGAACCCTCGAAGCGCTGGGCGTGGCTGTCCAAGTCCCCGACGTGACCGCGAGCGGCCGCGCGCCGCTCTCACAGGGAATGATCGCGACCGCCCGGGAGCGCGCTGAGGCGGTCGCCGAGGCGCTCGTTCCGCACGTCGAAGCGGGCTACGACATCGTCGTCATCGAGCCCAGCGACCACGCGCTGTTCCAGCGGGAGTACGAGAAGCTCCTGGACGAGCCGTCCCACGAGGCGCTCGCCGCGAACAGCTACGAACTGCTGGAGTACGTCTACGGCCTGCTGGCCAACGGCGCCGACGCCGACGAGCTCGCCGACGGTGACGGAGAACGAGTCGCCTACCACAGTCACTGTCAGCAGCGAACCCTCGGCGTCGAGCGCTACACCGAGGCCGTGCTCGACGAGCGGGACTTCGACGTCGTCACCTCCGACGCGGAGTGCTGCGGGATGGCCGGGAGCTTCGGCTACAAGCAGGAATACTACGACGTGAGCGTCGCCGTAGGCGAGGATCTGACAGCGCAGTTCCGGACTGAGGAGACCGCAGACCGGGCCGTCGTCGCCAGCGGGACGTCGTGTCTGGACCAACTCGAGGACCTACTGGAGCGACCGAGCCGCCATCCGATCGAACTGCTCGCGCCCGAGTAGCGGACGCTCGGGAGAGATTCGGGGGTCCCACCCGGACGCTCAGCGGCTGATACCGCAGAGCCGACGGAAGCGGTCGCCGACGCCCACTCCCGCGTGCCGGTCGACTGCGGTGTCCTCCGACGCGACCGTCGATTCGAGCGCGCCACACAGCGCGTCGACGTCGACGTCGCCGTGGACGCGGACGCGGATCGGCGCGGCGTCGGTCCGGTCGAGGACGACCTTCTCGCGGGCGACTGCGCCGCCGCCGTAGACGACGATCCGGTCGAGGTCGTCGTAGTCGATCCGCTGTTCGCGTTCGGCCGCCGCCCGGGCAGCCGCGAGCCCCTCTGACTCGAGCGTTTCGGCGAACGACGCCGCGCGGCGGTCGGCACCCGCGGTCGCGAGGTCGAAGCCAGTGAGGTAGTCGTACTCCACGAGGAGCACGCTGTCGTCGAGGAACAGCAGGTCGACGAGTCGGAGCGGGTAGGTCCCAGTCATCGCGTAGTGGAGGTGGACGCGGACCGGCGGCGACGTCACGGGAACGGCCCCCTGCCGCTCGCGAGCGTCTTCTCGCTCCCGTCTCGATCGATTTTCGCCTGCGTGACTCGGACGACGACGTACGCCTGGATGAGTCCGTACCCGAGCCACAGGAGGTAGCCACCGGGTGCGCTCCCGAGCACCACCGTCGAGACGTCGAAGACCGCGAGGCCGAGTCGGTCGGCAGCGAACGTGCCGGTCAAGAGGACGCTGAAGTAGCCGAAGAAGCCGGCGGCGAACCACATCGCGACCGCGCGACCCCATCCGGGACCGGTGTGTGCCGGCAGGCGGCGAGCGTTGAGTAACTGAATCACGACGATGTATGGCCACATAATCAGCCCCGAGAGCGCCGCGCCGATCACGAGGAGGTTGAAGGGATTCTCGACCTCGATCGGAAGCGCGAGGATGAGGATTCCCCACCCGCAAAAAACGGTCAGGAGCCCCCAGAACAGCCGCGGGAGCCGCCAGCCGGCGTCGCGGCCGTACAGTTCGTAAATCACGTCGGAGCTGTTGCGGACGAACGATTCGATGATGGCGTACTCGGTCGTGAACAGCGCCAAGAACAGCGTGACGTAGATGAGGGCGGTGGCGGCTGGACCGACAGCGGGGGCGATCCCGACGAGCCAGAGGTCGACCCCGCCGAGGTCGGTTCCGGGGGCCTGCGTCACTGCGATCGTCACCATCGCTGTCGTGACGAGGATCAGCCCGACGACGAACGTGAGCAGGTGTTCGAGTTGGGTGACGCGCCACCAGCCCCGCCAGCGCTCGAGGTTCGGCGAGTCGGGGGGGAACGAGAAGCCGTCCTCGTGGACGGTTTCGGGGTCGTCGCCGGCGAAGGGGTTCTTGATGCGACCCTGGTATCGACCCATTCCGTAGCCCTTCTCGCGGATCCAGAGGCTCTGTGAGAGGTTCAGATAGCCGCCCGCGCCGGCGTAGGCGATGGCGCCGAGGAGGACGGCGATGGCGGTCGGCGGTGGCTGGGTGCCCGGTGCCGTCAGGCTCGCCGGAAGTCCCGAGAGCGCCGCCGGCGATCCGATGAGCGCGAAGAGGACGAGCGCAGCGAGCATCGAGAGGACCACGAGCAGCAGCTGGAACCGTTCGACGACGTTGTACATCAACGGCGTGACCTGGTAGGTGAGCCAGATCAGCACCATCAGCGCGATGCCCAGGATTCGCCACCCGGGTACTGCGACGTCGAGCACGCGGTACGTCCCGAGCGAGAGCCCGGCGGCCCCGACCTTCGCGGCGCTCGCCGCCCAGCCGGGCCACCCGAGGCTGGCGAAGCCTCCGAAGAGGAACGCCAGGGGGATCGCCGGGTGCACCCGTTCCATCGCCCGGAAGACGCTCTCGCCGGTGGCGAGCGTCCAGCGCTGGATCTCCGTGTTGACGACGAACTGGACGAGGACGCCCGCGAGGAAGATCCAGTACAGCGCCCACCCGTACCGCGCGACGAGCGACGGCCAGAAGAGCGTCTCACCGCTTCCGAGCGACGCGCCGAGCATAATCGCGCTCGGCCCGACGACGTACTTGAGTTTCGGCACCTTCGGCAGGTCGAGCAGTTGGAGCGGCCCGCCCCGACCCTCCTCGGGGTGGTCGTCGGTGTCCGGAGCCTGATCGAGGTTGTCGTACGCGACCGGGGTGTAGGAGGACGTCGGCCCGCCGAGTTCATCGGGAGAAGCGTAGACCTCTTCGTCCGGCGTCGACTCGGCGTCCGGCATGTGTTAGTTCCGCTCCATCGTCGTGTCGTATCGGCTTCGGATGTCGGTTCGTCGTGGGATAGTCGGCCAGCACTTCTCCGTCAGATCTGTCCCTCCTCTCCGGAGCGGGCCCCCTTTGTTGGCAGCCGCAACGCAGCCGTCAGCCGCCGAGGTAATGCCACACGTGTTCGCGGTCTTCCGCAACGTCGACGTTGGGCAACTCGGTCAGTGCCGGCTTGATCACCGCCCACCACTTGTCGGCGGTTTTGAACCCCGCCGGGTGCTCCGGGAACACCTCGGTGAGGAACTCGGTCTCCGTCGCGTCGGGGTTCTCGCTGAGGTAGTCGTACGTCGCCCGGAGTGCCTCGCGGCGCTGCCGGAGCGTGTCACCCGTGCCCGGGATGTCCGCGGCGGCGATCTCGGCCTCGACCGCAGGGTCACGATCGGGCGTCGCAGCCCCGGAGGTACCGGGAGCGTCGGGCGCGCGGTCGGCGGACCGTTCGTCGGGGAGTGGGATCCACCAGACGCGACCGCGCGCGCCGACCTTACGGGTCGCGAGCGCGCCCTGATCGACGAGTGCGTTGAGTTTGTTGTGCGCGGTGCGACGCGAGCAGCCGAGGCGGTCCATCACGTCGTTCGCCGTCAGCGGCCGCGCGAGATCGGTCCGGTCCTGGAAGACGGCGAGGACGGCGTCGAGCGGAAACTGTCCGCCGCCGTCGGAGCCGCGGCCGGTCGCCGTCTCGGACATAGGACTACCTCTACACTCGTGTGTAATGTAGTTTACTCCGTGGTCGTTGTCGGCGGCGTTGGGCGGACGGTCACCGCCGATCCATCGGCACATCCGCGCTGCTGCGGAACGCTACACCGAGAATCTCCAGTTGAAACGAAGGGGTTGGCCGGTCGCCTGCGGGCCGCCCAGTCACTTCTCGACGACCAAGAGTGCGACGCGTTCGAGGACGACGGCTTCGAGGTCGCCATCGACCACGGCGAGTTCGTCGTCACCGACGTCGAAGAACGTCCGGACGCGTTCGGGGTCGTACTCGCCGAGCGTCGGTTCGACCGCGGTGAGGAGCCGTGATCGGACTGCCGCCGCCGCCTGGCGTTCGTCGCCGCCGTCGACGAGGACGACGGTGCGGTTCGGTCCCTCGTCGACGCCGAGTTCCAGAGCGTCGGATATCTGTCGTCGAGCGGCCGCGTACAGCAGGATTTCGACCGCGCGGTCGCGGGCGATGGCCTCGTCACGGTCGATCGCCCGGTCGGCCAGTTCGACAGCCCGTTCGAGGTGTCGGTCGCTCACGAGGTACCGCGCGTCGAACGCCTGGATGGTCGCTCCTGTTTCGCGGCTGATCTCGTCGATCGCAGCGACGAACGAGTCGACGTCGTCGACGTCGACGACCCCCTCGACGAGTCTCATCGCCGTCCTCCGGCACGTCCCGCGATCGGCGACGTCATCCGAAGTCACCCAGGCTGGCCTGTTCGTCGGGGTCCTCGGGGGCGTCGGCACCGGTGCCGCCGGAGTGGTCCGTCGAGGAGCCGTCGCTCCCGGTCGACTGCGCCGCGGATCCGTCGGAGGTGACGTCGTCCATCGAGGGGTCCTGCCGACCGACGTTCTCGAGGATTCGTTCCGCCGTCTTGCGGCGGCCCCGGAGCGCACCGAGGACGGTCGATTTGTCCGCCTCACGGAGGTCTGCGCGGCTCTCGATGCCGGCCTCGAAGAGCCGCCGGGCCCGCTTTCGGCCGACGTTGCGGACCCCAGCGAGAGCAAGGAGTTCGTCGCGGACGCCGTACTGGACGCGTTTCTTCGCCTCCCTGACGGGGACGGGCGAGAGGCCGAGTTCGCCCGCGAGGCGTTCGGCCGCGCCGAGGAGCCACTCCGCGGTCTCGACCTTCCCGCGGATGTCGCCCGGCCCGACGCCGTAGCGCTCGGTGATCCGGTCCTCGTCGACTTCGGTGGCCCAGTCTTCGAGGAGTTTCGCGGTCTTCAGCGCGGAGAGCCACTCCTCGAATCTGACGTCTTCGTACTCAGAGGGCGTTCGTCCGAGTAGTTCGGCCTCGCGCTCGTAGCAGACTTCGGTGTAGGTCTCGCGGTCGCCCGATTTGAGGTACAGCTGATACATATCCGGCGTCCGCGAGACGAGGTGAAAGAGCCCCAGCGCCGTCGGATACGTGACGTCGTCGAGCGCCTCCTCGGGGTCCGAGTTGTCAGCAGCGGCCGGACCGTCGGCGTCGCTGCCGCGTTCGTCTCCCGTGTTCGACGCCAACTCGCTGGCTCGCTGGAACCCGGTCGACGGCGGATCGTCGTCGGAGTCGGAGCCCGCCGCGACACCGTCGGAATTGGCGGACGGTCGGTCGGCGGTGGCTGCATCCGATCCGTCGGCGGTAGCTGCGCCCGATCCGTCGCCCAGCGCACGAGCCATCTCACCCCGGTTGGCGTCGGCCCACTCCAGGCCGTCGATGATCTCGGCGGCAGTCATCGGATCGAGATAGAGCTGTGAAACGGTGTGTCCGATGCTGGTCGCGGAGAGCGAGCCGTCGTCGCGCTCGATGAATCCGTTGCGATCGAGGTACGCCAGCACGTCGTCGGTGACCGTCTCCAGGCGGCTGGAATCGTCGGTCTGCGTGGCGTAGAGCGTCCGGCCGAGGAACTCGAGCAGTTCCGCGCGGGTGTGTGCGAACCCCGAGGCGACGGTGGCGAGTGCGTGGGTTCGCAACGCCGGCTCGGCGGCGAGTTTCGAGCGGACGGGTTCGGGATCGGCCCAGATGTACCGCTCGAACAGTTCGTCTCGGGTCTCGGAGTTCTTCGCCAGCAGGACGGCCTCGCCGTAGGGGTCGAGTCCGGGGCGGCCGGCCCGCCCCATCATCTGGTGGATTTCGAGGACGTCGAGCGGTTTCATCCCGCCGAACTCGCCGTCGTAGCGCCGCCAGTCGCGGACGATCACCCGCCGACTGGGCGTGTTGACGCCCGCAGCGAGCGTCGGCGTCGCCGACACGCACTTCACGAGTCGGTCGCGGAACGCCGCCTCGACGATCGAGCGGTGCTCCGGCGCGAGGCCGGCGTGGTGGAACGCCGCGCCCTTCGCAACGCAGTCGGCGAGCGTGTCGCTCGTCTCGGCGTCGGAGACGTCTCTGAGCTCTGCGGCGAGTTCCGCCAGGCGGCCGCGTTCGTCGTCAGTGAGGTGGGCAGCGGTCACGTCGCGCAGGCGCTTGGCCGACGCTTCGGCGTTCCGGCGGGAGTTGACGAACACGAGTGACGAGCCCTGATCGTCGCCGGACTCGCGCGCGACGTCGTCGTCGCCGGCGAGCGCGTCGTCGACGAGCGCGGCGGTGGGTCGCCCACCAGATTCGACCGGGACTTCGCGCTGGCTGCCGTCGTCGAAGGAGATCGCGTTGCCGTAGTGGACTCCCATCCGGAGGTCGATCGGCCGCCAGGTGGATTCGACGAGTTCGGCGTCGAGCCACTCGGCGACGGCGTCGGCGTTGCCGACGGTCGCAGAGAGGGCGACGACCTGGAGACCGGGGTTGAGCGTCCGCAGTTTCCCGAGGGTGACCTCCAGAGTCGGCCCGCGTTCGGCGTCGTCGACCAGGTGGACCTCGTCGGCGACGACGCAGGTCAGGTCGTCGATCCAGCCCGCGCCGTTCCGAACCAGCGAGTCGACTTTCTCGGAGGTGGCGACCACGATGTCGCGGGAGGCCAGCCACTCGCCGTCGGAGTCGTAGTTACCGGTCGAGACGCCGATGTCGAAGCCGTAGTCCTCCCAGCGCTCGAACTCGGCTTTCTTTTCGGACGCCAGCGCGCGCAGGGGGACGATATAAAGCGCCTTGCCGCCACGGGCGACGCTCGACAGCATCGCCAACTCGGCGATCAGGGTCTTGCCCGAGGCCGTCGGGACCGACGCGACGAGGCTCTCACCGCGGGTGACGCCCGCCTCGACGGCGTCGGCCTGTGGGGGGTACAGCGCCTCGATCCCCTCCTCGCGTAGGTGTGAGGCGACCCCCTCGGGCAGTTCTGGGACCTCCTCCGGGTGCATCGGTCCGGGGTACGCCGTGCTCGGATTTAAACCGTCGGAGACGGCCTGGGTGAGGCGGGTCCTGCCGGGGTGATCCCGCAGACAGTGGCAAAGTGGTTTCTGGCGGCCGAACCCGCAGACAGTGGTAAAGTGGTTTCTGGCGGGCCGAACCCGCAGACAGTGGTAAAGTGGTTTCTGGCGGGCCGAACCCAGAGACGGTGGCGGCACGTCGAGAGCCCGACCGCCCGGCGTCGTCAGGGATATGTGGGTCGTCGCCGAACAGGAGATATGAAGATTCGCTACGATCGCGAGACCTGCATCGGGATGTTCCAGTGCGTCGAGGAGTGGGACGCCTTCGAGAAGAACCTCGACGAGGGGAAAGCCGACCTGGCGGAGAGCACCGAAGTCGAGGACGGGGTCTTCGAACTGGAGGTGCCCGACGGCGCCGAACTCGACGCGGAGTTCGCGGCCCGGGCGTGTCCCGTGGACGCGATCGAACTCTACGACGGCGACGAACAGGTCGTCTGAAGGCGGCACACGGATCGTTCGACGCGTCGGCTGAAAGCGGCCGCTCGCGTGGCGACGAATCCGACTGCCGAGTGAGCCGACGAATCCTGCTCGCGAGTGGGACGACGGACCCTGCTCTGGAGTGAGGCGACGACTCCCGCTCCCGGGCGAGGTGGCCGTCCGTGGCGACGGGAGCCACCGACGGCCAGTCCTTCGGAGTGATTGCCGGACATCGGTCCCAACTCGACGGACTCAGCACAATCGTTATATACGATGCTGGAGAGATTATCTTCTGAGGCGAAACTATGAGCCACAGAAGTCGTGATCGGAACCTCTCGGAGTGGGCAGACCTCGTGGGAGCGTCGCTGCCGGACTCCGTCGAGGATTCCAACGGAACGAGCGCGTCGGGAGACGCCTATCGGAGCCCCGAGTCGTTCGACGCGTTCGGCACAGAGTTCGGCTCCGAGACAGATCGAAGCCGATAGCCCCGTTTCGGACGCCCGACCGGGATAACCGTCCGTAAGACGTACGAGTGCGCTGATTTTCACGTTCACTCTCGGCGGCGAACCCTTAACAGCGATGGCGACCAATCGTGCGTGATGGCGGCTAGCGACGACCCCGCGTACGTGGATCACCCCCTCCTGAGCCCGTCGTTCATCGAGCGGCGGCGCTACCAACTCGAACTCGCGACCGCGGCCCGAAACACGCACACGCTGGTCTGTCTCCCGACGGGCCTAGGGAAGACGACGGTGAGTCTGCTCGTGACCGCGGACCGCCTCGATGAGCACGGCGGGACGGCCCTCTTTCTCGCACCGACGAAGCCGCTGGTCCAGCAGCACGCCGAGTTCTACCGCGAGGCGCTCGAGATCCCCAACGAGGAAATCGTCGTCTTCACCGGAGAGATCAGACCCGAGGACCGGGCGGCCGCGTGGGACGACGCGCGGATCGTCGTCGCGACCCCGCAGGTCGTCGAGAACGACCTCGTCGGGAGCCGGATCTCGCTGGCGGAGGTGACGCATCTCACGTTCGACGAGTGTCACCGCGCGAGCGGGGACTACGCGTACGTCTACATCGCTGAGCGCTACCACCAAGACGCCGAGAACCCGCTCGTGACGGGTATGAGCGCGTCGCCGGGTGGCGACAAGGAGGCGATTCTGGCAGTGTGTCAGAACCTCGGTATCCGGGAGGTCGAGGTGATGACCGACGAGGACGCCGACGTCGAAGCGTACACGCACGACACGTCCGTCGAGTGGGAGCGGATCGAACTGCCGGACGAGATCCTGCAGATCAGAGACGCACTGAACGAGGTGATCAAAGATCGGCTCCAGAAGCTGAAGTCGCTCGGGGTGACGAACACGACGCAACCCGACATCTCGCAAAAGCAACTGAACCGGATGCGCGGAAAGTTGCAGGAGCTGATGAACGCCGACAAGTCGGAGGGCTACAAGGGGATGTCGACGCACGCCGAGGTGATGAAACTCCGTCGAGCGGTCGAACTCGTCGAGACGCAGTCCGTCGAGTCCGTGCGCCGGTACTTCGAGCGACAGCGGAACGCCGCGCGCTCGTCGGGTGCCTCGAAGGCGAGCCAGCGACTCGTCGCCGAGCCGAAAGTCCGCGAAGCGATGCGACTGGCCGAGTCGTTCGACGGGACGCACCCGAAGTTCTCGCGGGCGCGGATCCTGCTGGCGCAGACGCTCGGGATCGAGGGGGGCGAGCGCGTCATCGTCTTCACCGAGTCGCGCGACACCGCCGAGGCCGTGACCGAGTTCCTCTCGGCGTCGTTCGACGTCCGGCGCTTCGTCGGTCAGGGCGACAAGGAGAGTTCCGAGGGGATGACTCAAACGGAGCAACAGGAAACCCTCGACGCGTTCAGAGCGGGCGAGTTCGAGGTACTGGTCTCGACCTCCGTGGCCGAGGAGGGGCTGGACGTGCCGGAGGTCGATCTCGTCCTCTTCTTCGAGCCGGTCCCGACGGCCATCCGGTCGATCCAGCGGAAGGGCCGGACGGGCCGGCAGGCCGAAGGGCGCGTGGTCGTGCTCCTGGCCGAGGACACCCGCGACGAGGCGTACTTCTGGATCTCGCGTCGACGAGAGAAGGAGATGGAGTCCGAACTCAGAGAGCTGAAGAGCCTCGCCGGTGACATCGAATCCGAACTGGACCCGCCACAGGGATCGCTCGGTGCTTACGAGGACGAGGCCGACGCGGGAGCGACCGGGACGGGAGCGAGTCCGGCGTCGGCATCTGATGACACCGTCGGAGAGTCGTCGGGGAGCGGATCCGGATCGGCCGACGGAGCCACCGCCGCGTCCGGGGACCGCGAAGCGACGAACGGGCAGGCCGGGTTGACCGACTTCGCCGCGACGGACGAAGAGATCGAGCGTGCCGAGGGAGAAGGAATCGAGACTGGCGAGGGCCACGCTCGCGCGGATGACACTGACGGCGACGACATCGACGGATCCGACGGTAATGGCGGCGAGACGGTCGGCAACACTGAGACGGCTGGCAACACTGAGACGGCCGAGACCACCGAGTCGACCGACAGTACCAACACGGCCGACAGCACCGGTGAACCGGACGGCGTCGTCGCGACCGCCGGCGACGATAGCGAGGAGACGGAGATCGTCGTCGACCAGCGGGAACTCGAGGCCTCGATCGCGAAGGATCTCTCCAAGCGCGACGACGTGCGGACGCGACTCGAAACCCTCGCAGTCGGCGACTACGTGCTCTCGGATCGGGTCGCCGTCGAGCGTAAATCGATCGCCGACTTCCTCGACACGCTCTTGGAGGGCGAGCGCTCGCTGTTCGAGCAGATCGGGGACCTCGCTCGGGCGTACGCCCGGCCCGTGATGATCATCGAGGGAGAGGGCCTCTACGAGGAACGCAACGTCCACCCGGGCGCGATCCGCGGGGCGCTCGCCTCCCTCGCGGTGGACTTCGACGTGAGCGTCCTCCGGACGGTCGACGAGAACGATACCGGAGAGTTGCTCCTGACGATCGCCGAGCGCGAGCAGACCGAGCGCGATCGGACCGTCAGCGTCCACGGGGAGAAGAGCGCGAAGACGTTGAGCGAACAGCAGGAGTACGTCGTCTCCGCGATCGCAGACATCGGCCCCGTCACCGCACAGTCGTTGCTCCGGGAGTTTGGGACCGTCGAAGGAGTGATGACCGCGCGGGAGGCCGACCTCCGTGAGGTCGACGGGATCGGCGAAGTGACTGCCGGACGGATCCGCGAGGTCGTCGGCAGCGACTACCAGTAGCGGCGACGTCAGCCGGGGTCGGATCTCGACTCGTCGGAGCCGACTGGGTCCGGGTCTGTGGGTCCAGCAGCGTCGGCGTCTGCGGACTCAACAGCGTCGGCGTCTGATTCGACCGCCGTCGGGTTCAGTTCCGTGGAGAGCAGCGACGCCGACTCGACGAAGAGCCCCACGGCCAGCGGGCCGGCGACCAGTCCGATCGGGCCGAGGGTGAGTGCGCCGCCGAAGAACCCGACGAAATAGAGGCTCCCGGGGACGCCAGCCGTCTCGCGTGCGAGCCGGGGTCTGATCAGGACGTCCGGGAGCCACGCGACGACGAAGCCACCGATCAGGAACACCAGCACCGCCTGAACGAGCTGTCCCAGTGCGACGTGGTAGGCTGCGAGCCCCACGAGGAGGATGACCGGACCGACAATCGGGACGAACTGCAGGACCGCAGCGATCGTCGCAAGCGTCACGACCGCGTCGTAGCCGAGCGCGAAGAAGACCGGAAGCGCGAGCACGAACGTGCCGAGCGCGGTGGCCGCCTGCAGGATGTAGATCGCGAACAGCGTGTCGCGGGCGCGGCGGTTGAGCGCGCGGGCGGTGTCGCGGTACGTGGGAGGGACAAGCGCCAGCGCCGCGTGTTTGGCGTCCTCGCCGTAGAACAGCAGCGAGTAGATCAGAAACACGAACAGCGTGACTTTCACCAGAATGACGGGGGCCGCTCGGGCGGCACGACGCGCGGCCTGTTCGACGTACACGACGGCGAGTTCGACGAACGAATCCAGCGAGGAGCGGTACTCGAACCCCAGGATGGAAAGGTCGATCTCCGTCGGGAGCAGGCCGATCACCGCGACGAACGAGTCGAATCGCAGATACGCCACGACCGCCAGCGGCGCGAACAACAGCAGGGTCGCCAAGAACGCTGCGGCGGTCGTACTGAGACTCGCAATCCGTCGTGACTGTCCGCGGTCGATGAGTTCCTGTCGAAGCGGCCACAGGAGATACGCGACCGTGACGGCGAAGAAGACTGTCCCGACCACCGACGCCAGGAGGGCGGCCGCGAGCGCGCCGGCGACGACGAACAGTCCACCGAGCACGTATCGTCTGTGTCGGGACATACCTTCGCTCTCAGCGCGCGGGAGCAAGAGCGTTGCTACGGCGACCACGGGAACGGCGATGCACCACGGTTAAATACCACCGAGTGTGATCACCCGGTAATGAAGCGGAGAACCTTCCTTCGAACGGTCGGTGCGGGCGGCGTCGCTGGACTGGCCGGATGTGCCGGCGGGAGCGGAGGCGGCGGATCGACATCGACGACCGAGAGCGCGACGACCCAGACACAGACGGGTACGACGACCGGGATGGCCGGCGGAACGCCCGAACTCGTCGTCGCGACGTACGGTGCGTTCGTCGACGCCCCGTCGACGAGTCCCGGCCCGTGGATCAAGGAGACGTTCGAGTCGGAGTTCGACGCGACGCTCACGTTCGCGACGCCCGACAGCGAGATCAACTACTTCATCGAGCGGGCGCTGCAGGGTGTCGAGATCGACGCCGACGCCTACGTCGGCCTCAACGTGGATATGCTCATTCGGATCGACGATCGGCTCGACGACGGGCTGTTCGCAGACGTCGGCGACGTCGACGGACGTGGCGAAGTGAAGGACGGCCTGAACTTCGACCCACAGGGTCGGATCGTCCCCTACGACACCAGCTACGTCAGCCTCGTCTACAACGAGACGATGAGCGACGACGGGACGTTCACCGCGCCCGAGACGTTCGACGGGCTGCTCGATTCCGAGTACGAGGGCGACCTGCTCGCGCAGAATCCCACGGGGAGTTCGACCGGGAAGTCGTTCCTGCTGCACACGATCAAGGCGAAAGGACCGGACGGCTACCTCGACTACTGGCAGGAACTCCAGAACAACGACGTCCGAGTCCTTTCGGACTGGTCGAGTTCCTACACGGCCTACTCGAACGAGGAAGCGCCGATGGTGGTCTCGTACTCGACGGACCAGGTGTACGCTAACCGGGAGGATCAGGACCTCGCGAAGCACCAGATCCGGTTCCTGAACGATCAGGGGTACGCTTACCCCGAGGGGATGTCCGTCTTCCGGAACGCCGACAACCCCGACTTGGCGGAGCAGTTCCTCGAGTTTATGCTGCGGCCGGAGGTGCAGGGCGAGATCGCGCAGCGAAACGTTGCGTTCCCGGCGACGACGACGGCCGAACTCCCCGATGACTTCGCCGAGTACGCTCAGGCCCCGCCAGAAGCAGTCACTTTCACGTACGACGCCCTTCGAGACAACGTGAGTGAGTGGACCCAGGCGTGGGAGCGGCAGTTCGCGAGCAACTGACGGCGACGACACACCCGTGAGAGCCACGCTTCGGGACCACGCCTCGAGAGCCGTCGATCGGATCCGGGCGGTCGCCGGGTTGGTCGAGTCGCACGCGCTCGCACTCGGTGCGCTCGCGACGGCGCTGGTCCTCGTGGGCGTCTTCTACTACCCGGTCGCGACGGTGTTCGTCGACGCCATCGTCGTCGACGGGCGGCCGACGATCGAACCGCTCGTCTCCGTGCTCACCTCCCGGTTCTACCTGGTCGAGATCTTCGGCTTCACGGCGTACCAGGCGTTCCTCTCGACGGTCGCGTCCGTCGCGCTGGGTCTGCCGGGGGCGTGGGTGCTGGCCAGATTCGAGTTCCCCGGCCGAGAGACGCTCCGGTCGCTGACGATCCTGCCGTTCGTGATGCCCTCAATCATGGTGGCGATCGGGTTCGTGGCGACGTTCGGACAGAACGGGACGCTGAACGCGGTGTTACGGGCGCTCGGCCTCCCGACGATCGAACTGCTGTTCACGCTGCCCGCGATCGTCGTCGCGCACGCGTTCTACAACGCGCCGCTCGTCGCGCGGGTGACGACGGCGGCGTGGGAGAGTGTCGACGCCTCGGCGATCGAGACGGCTCGAAGCCTCGGCGCGTCGCCGGTCCGGGCCTTCCGTGACGTGGTCCTGCCGCAACTGCTCCCCGCCGTGGCGGTCGGCGCGACGCTGACCTTCGTATTCACGTTCGCGTCGTTTCCGATCGTCCTCGCGCTCGGCGGCTTCCAGTTGGCGACCGTCGAGGTGTTCATCTACTCGCGGATCCAGAACCTCGCGTACGCCGAGGCGGCCGCGCTCGCCGTCGTCGAGACCGTGATTTCGCTCAGCCTGACGTATCTGTATCTCCGGTACGAGGGCCGACAGCGCGCGGCGGGGCAGGGTGCGCGACCACAGCCTCGGCGGTCGCTGTGGCCCGAGTCCGTGACGTCGCGGGAACTCGGGACGCGCCTCGCGATCGTCGGCTACGCCGTCGTCGTGCTCGCGGTGTTCGTCGTCCCGATCGCCTCGATGATCCTGACGAGTCTCACCGGACCGCAAGGAGAGCTGTCGCTCCGGCACTACCGGTTCCTCGTAGAACGCCAGCAGACCGGGGCGGCGTACCAGGTGCGCCCGCTACCCGCGATCGAGAACTCGCTCGTCTTCGGGGCCGGGACGCTGCTCGTCGGGGTGCCGATGGGGGTGCTGATGGCGGTACTGACGACCCGGGACTTCCGGGGGCGCGCCCTCGTCGACGCTCTCTCGATGGCCCCGCTGGCCGTCTCGGGGATCGTGGTCGGGCTTGGCCTTCTCCGGGGCCTCGTCTTCGGGATCGAGGTGTTCGGAACGCGGATCACCGCGACCGGCGCAGTCGCGATCGTCGCCGCGCACGCCGTCGGCGCGTATCCCTTCGTGACGCGGAACGTCGCGCCGCTGCTCGGAAACCTCGACCCGCGGCTGATCGAGTCGGCACGGAGCCTGGGCGCGAGCCGAGTGCGGGCGCTCCTCGATATCGAACTCCCGCTGGTCGCCGCGGGCGTCGTGGCGGGTGCGGCGTTCGCCTTCGCGATCAGCATCGGCGAGTTCGATTCCACGGTCGTCCTCGCGGAGGGATCGACGAGTTACACGATGCCCGTCGCCGTCGAGCGATATCTCGGTCGGCGGCTCGGCCCGGCGACCGCGATGGGGTGTCTGCTGCTCGGGGTGACGAGTCTGAGTTTCGTCGTAATCGAACGGTTCGGCGGCCGATACGGCCGAGGAGGATTCTGAGATGAGACTGACGCTGGAAGACGTCCGGAAGACGTACGGCGAGACGATCGCGCTCGGTGGGTCGGAGGGGGACCAGCCGGACCCGGCGGCGGGCGGGGGAGCGAACGGTATCAGTGTCGACGTCGACGACGGGGAGTTCTTCACGCTTGTCGGTCCCTCGGGATGCGGGAAGACGACGACCCTCCGGCTGGTGGCAGGATTCGAACCGCCGAGTGCCGGAGCGATCAGGTTCGACGGCGAGTCGATGCGCGGGGTCCCGCCGGAGGACCGGGACGTCGGCGTCGTGTTCCAGAACTACGCCCTGTTTCCTCACCTTTCTGTCCGCGAGAACGTCGCCTACGGGTTGAAATTCGGCGATCCACCCGGCGGCGAGAGCGACGCCGAGCGCGTCGCGTCCCTGCTCGAACTCGTCGACCTCCCCGACGCGGGCGACAGGGATCCGGCGGAACTCTCCGGCGGGCAGCAACAGCGGATCGCGCTCGCGCGGGCGCTGGCTCCGGGCCCGGATCTCCTCCTCTTGGACGAGCCGATGAGTGCCCTCGACGCCCAGTTGCGAGAGCGTCTCCGGATGCAGATCAAGGAGATCCAGTCCGAACTCGGCATTACGACGCTGTACGTCACCCACGACCAGGAGGAAGCGCTCGCGATCTCGGATCGACTGGCCGTGATGAACGGTGGAGCGATCGAACAGATCGGCACGCCGCGAGACGTGTACCGACGGCCAGCGACGCGCTTCGTCGCGAACTTCGTCGGCGACAACAACGTCTTCGAAGGACCGGTGGTCTCGATTCGCGACGGGAGAGAGTTCGAGAAAACCACGACGTCAGTCGACAACGATCGAAAATCTCCAGATGAAACAGAGGGGTCTGGGAGAGAGCGAATGGTCGATGTCGACGTCGGGGGGACGACGGTCACGGTGGCGAGCGATCGTCGCGTCGATACCGGCGACCGGGTGGTGTTCTGCGTCCGACCAGAGGGGATGTCCGTCGTCGGAGACGGGGGCGACGGGCCGGGAACCGACCGGGCGGGGATCGAATCGAGAGCGCGTTCCGGAGGCGATGGCTCCGGGACCGGATTCGGTGACACCCCGGCCAACGTTCTCGACGCAACCGTCTCCAAGGCCGAGTTCCTCGGCGAATCGACCCGATCACACCTCCGGTGGAACGGCCAGGAGGTGACGGTCCGCTCGGTCGACCCCCTGGAGGGCGACGTTCGGATCGGGTTCGACCCCTCGGCGGCGCGCGTCGTCGAGACCGAACAGGGTAGAGGACCCTGAATCGCGGCCCGACACCCGAAGTGGTCGGATCAAAGCACCGAGATCAGCGCATTGTGGTGGAAGTACTCGGGCGCAGAGGGGATAGCAGCGCGTGCGACGGAGAGCTCGGAGGGATCTCAGGTAGTGTTAGGGATCCTCAGGAACTCACAGAATCTCTCAGAATTTCTCAGGGGGAGACTCCGACAGTGAGAAGCGTCCCGTACGTCCGATAGCGCTCGACCATCGCCTCACGAGCGTCCCAGTCGTCGGTGGGGAAGGCCTCCGCCGGCGGGATCTCGACCTCGCGATCCGGGATGTTCTCCTGCTCGGCGACGTGGAGTCCGGCAGCGCGGAACGCCTCGCGGTACTCCGCGGCCGACCAGCGCGTCATCTCGACGTCGATCCGCTCTTGCCACTCGTGGGAGTGGACGTTCTCTTCGTAGTAGTTCACCCCGCAGTAGAACGTTCCGCCGGGACGGAGGATGCGCGCGATCTCTTCGAGGGTGTGGTCGGGGTCCCGTGCGTAGTAGAACGCTTCCATACTCCAGACGTGATCGATCGAGTCGTCCGCGAACGGGAGGGCGTCGAAGTCACCGACGAGGAAGCCGACGAGCGGATCGTCGGTGTACGAACGGGCGTTCTGCGCCATCGCAGGAGAGCCGTCGAGCCCGTAGACCCGACCGGCGGTCCCCGTCTCGCGGAGCGCGCGACCGATGTATCCGCTGCCGCAGCCGAGATCGAGGACGGTCTCGCCATCCTCGATCGGCATCCGGGCGAGGGCGTGTTTCGCCGTGTGCCAGTGTCGTTCCTCCATTCCCTTGTCGCGCCCGTCGGCCGCCCAGGCGTCGAACTCGGCTCGAACGCTCATATCCGCTTCTGGAGCGGCCACCACAAGAACGGTCGGATTCCGACCTGGGACCATCGATTGCGGTCAGTCAGCGACAATCGAGGGCGAGGGCCGAGGGCCGAGGCCTCTCGGCGGTCGGCCGACGAGGGGCGGTTATATATATCGTGCCGCGGGGATGGGAGATATGGTCGGACGCCGCCGCCGGTTCGCACTCTCCGATACGGTCCAGCAGATCATCGGCGGGTTCCTCCTCGCCGGGCCCTTCGTCGTCACCGAAGAGGTGTGGGTCCTCGCGGGGAGTATGTCGTGGGTCCAGGCCCTGCTGACGGTGATCATCGTCCTGACTATCGGATACGGAGCGCTCTACAAGGCCGACAATCGGGATCCGGATGGCGAGACTGAGGTCGGTGGGATCCCGGTGCGCTTCATTTCGCTCGTCGCCGTCTCGTATCTCTCCGTGACGATCCTCGCGCTCGCGTTCGACGCGCCGGCGACGTTTCTTGCCGGCGGCGAGGTGACGGTGGTGCCGCTCGTCGGCGTCACGATCGACCCCGTGCTGGTCGTGACGACCGTAAAGGCTGTCAGCATCGGTTCGGTATTCAGCGTGATCGGCGCAGCGACTGCCGACTCGATCTACTGATACGCAGAGACAGGAGCGACGCAGTCTCCTGATACGCAACGACGGGCGTAGGTGCGGGGGACCGCGCACCGGGCCGCGGAATCGTCGGTGGGGTAATTCGATCGGATGCCCCGCATCGTTAAGTCCGCGCGGCCGGATCTACGGGTATGGATTATACCCTCGCTATCGAGAACGCACCCGATTCGATCCCCAGCGGTACCGGGGTACTGCTCCTGCATCCGAGCATCGGCGAGACGGACCGGATCGACACCGACTTCCTGAAGACCGACACCGATCACTTCCTGGTCGTCTCGACACGAACCACCGCCCGGGAGGTCGAGCAGAAACTGGAGCACTACGATGTCGACGAGTCGAAGGCTGTCGTCCTCGACACGCTCTCGGTGGAGCGCGGGTACTCCCGACGACGGAGCGATCGCGTTCACTACGTCGCCGCGCCTGACGATCTCGATGGAATCGTCACGAAGACTGAGGAGTTCCTCAGGACGCACGGCGGCAAGGTTCGAATCAGCGTCGACTCGGTGACGGAGATGGCGTACTACGCGGACGTCGACGAAGCGTACGACGCGACCGAGCGACTGCTGGAACTGCTCGCCGAGCACGATGCCGTCGGGCTGTTCCACCTCTCGAACGAGGTCCACGACGACGAGACGATCCAACGGTTCCGAGACCTGTTCGACGCTGTCGTCGAACTCGACGTCGACGGTGACGTGATGACCGAGTTCTGAGAACGGTACAGTAGCGTCGTCGTCGAGACTTGAGGTCGTCCTGGCGGCTGAAGTTCTCGGAGAGAGGCGTCGCCTCCGCCGCCGGGAAGCCCGTGATTATTCGAGCGTCTCGTCCGGCGCGTCGGAAGGGTCGGAAGCGTCGGACTCCCCTGCAGTCTCTTCTGCTGTCTCTTCACCGAGTTTCTCGAAGGTCGTCTCGGCCCAGCGGACCCCGTATTCGGGGCCGTGATCGACGAAGGCCTGGGTGTCGAGTGCGGCGAACGGCGCGGGGAGATCGAGCCCGTGCTTGATCGCCGAACAGGCGTACTCAGTGGCTTCCGCGAACGACGTCTGCCCGCGGGCGACCGCCCGGGGGAGTGTCGAGAGCCGACCCGAGAGCCGCTGGCCCGCGTCGGCCCACGCGTCGTGGAGACGGGGACGGTCCTCCTCCCAACTGCGGAAGCTGCTGCGGGTCTGTATGCCGAGCCAGGCGTCGTAGAGGGCGGCGGCGATCTGGTAGACGTCCGCCGGACCGAGTGGGACGACCGCGTCGAGGTCTCGATACGCCTCTCCGAAGAACGGGAGGAAATGCTCGGGCGCGTCGGTGCCGACCTGGACGAACGCCTCCGCGAGCAGGAAGTCGAGGAAGTCAGTCGGTGTCCCCTCGGCGCGTTTCTTGACGAGAACCGTCGGCGGCACGGTCTGGCGAGTCCACGTGACGGTCCCATCTCCCGGCATACCGACGGTGAAGTCCGGACCGGCGTAGCTGACGAGCGCCTCGGGCGCATCCGGCGGGAGCCACTCCGATGGGTACGTCGCGGGATCCAACCCGTCGACGAGGAGACCCAGATCCTCGGCGGCGGCCGGGGGAATCGTCTCGAAGTCGGCGCCGACATCAAGGACGCGTGCGTCGGGAGCGTGCGCCTCGCGGACGGCATCGACGTCGTCCGTGAGCGCGCGGCGGTCGAACATACGTTCGGTTGAACCCGGGGCGCCTTGAGCGGTACGCCTCGAAACCACGATCGATGTCGTAATAGGCGGGTTCGACCCCGGTTCGCGGGGGGGCGACGAGTCGGGACTCGGGTGACTCGAGGTGAAAAAGCGTCTTTTCGGAGACATGAAACCGGATTGTACCGGAAGTCATCCGCCGAGTGTGGCAGGGCAACTCTCCACGAGTCGGAGAGTAGTCTGCGCGAAGCGTCGTGTCGATAAACGAGGAGCCATATCGATAAACGAAGCGTCGGGTCGATGAACGAGGAGCCGTGTCGATAAGCGAAGCGTCGGGTCGATGAACGAGGAGCCGGCATCGACGACCGAAAAAAGGAAATGAGATCCGGACGCTGCCGGCTACCGCCGGTACCCGAACGCGAGCATCACGACATTACCCGAACGCGAGCAGCACGACGATAGCGATCACGAGGACGGCTGAGACACCGACAGTTCCGAGGACGATTTTGGTCGCCTGACTCATACCCGGTCGGTGTCGGGCGGGGCGCTTAAATCCCTCCAATTCGACGCCGTGAGGGTGTCGACGGAGTCTCGTAGAAGCAGGGGCCGTCAAAGAGACCGTCGGGAAAGGCGGATGAGCAGGTCTGGAGTGATCGACTTGAACGAAGAACGGACCTTATCCGACGGGATCCGACGGGATCCGACGGGATCCGACGGGAGAGAGACGTCAGGCGTCGTCGGGGCCGCCCGGGGTCGTGTCCCACGTATCCGGGACTTCGATGATGTACCGGCCGTCCTCCTGGAGTGAGATGATGTACTCGGTTCGGTCGTACAGTTCCATCAGATTGAGTTCGTATTCGCCGGGGGCGACGATGCGGATGCTCTCGAACTGCTCGTTGAGTTCCTCCCGGAGGTCGTCGAGGTCCGGCCGGTCGTCATTCGAAGGTTCGATGACGCGACCGTCAGCGTCGCTCGGTGGACCGCGAGCGTCCTCGCCGCTGGCCTCGTTGTCAGACGGATCGTCGACGGTAGGATCCGGAGCACCAGCCGCGATCTCGTCCGGCGAGACGACGTCGCTTCGAGCGTTCGCTTGCGCGGCGTCTTCCGGAACGTTTGACGCGGTCGAGTCGACGTCGGTATCAGACGCCATCGTCGAGTCCGCCGGCGAAGAGGAACTGCTCTGAGAGTCAGGAGATTCGGGCTGGGACGGTGAGGACTCGGATCGGGACGGTGAGGACTCGGATCGAGACGGTGAGGACTCGGATCGAGATGGTGAGGACTCGGATCGAGACGGTGAAGAAGCAGACTGCGTGTCTGAATCGGATCCCGTCGAATCGTCCGGACCAGCGGGTTGGGAGGAGTCGTCGGATCCGCCGGCCGACTCCGATCGGTTCGACTGATTCGGCCACTCGCGATCGGATGCGAGCGGATCACGCTGTGTATCGGGACCGGCGTCGGTGGGTGTGGACTGTTGGTCCGGTGAATCCGCGGTGGCACCCGAGCGGTCGTCGAGCGCTCGGTCCGCTGCCTCGCTCCACGCTTCCGACGACCCAGTCGGCGACGACTCGTCGGGAGTACTGGTCGTCGAAGCGCCGTCCGGAGTCGCCCTCGATTCGTCGGCCGAAGATGGAGCGGGTTCGCTGGGTGAAGATGGAGTCCGCTCGTCCGTCGAAGGCGGAGGCGACTGGCTGGCGGCGGTGCCGCTGTCGGTCTCCGTCTCCAATGACGTCTCGGAGGCGGGCTGGAATTGGAACTTGTTACCGCCGCAGTTCGGACACCCGGACAGCATCTCTTTGGACCCGTCCGCGAACACTCGGCCGCAGTTCGTACATTGGTGAGGCATTGGTGATTACGGAAGGAGGGCTGGGTTCGGGTGCAGCGGGCGTCCGGCGGGCCGGCGACGTCGTCGTGGCGTCGAAGCGACGCGTCGAGGACGGCCGGTCGGGGCAGTGCGTGTCATCTACTTGCCCTGTTACTTTCGGGAGACGAGTGCGCTGATGAGGTTCTCGTCTTTGTGGAGCGTCTCGATCTGGTTTGCAGGACCGATGACGGTGAGTTTCTTGTCCGATCCTTTGCCCATCAGTCGGTCGAGAAGGCTCTGACTTCCGGTCTGGGAGTGGGGATAGGTCTCGATCTCGATCCCGTTGAACTCGTCGGGACTGATTTCGGTCATCGTGACCTCGATGAGCTTCGATTCCTCGTCGGGCGACAGTCCCTCTTCGAGCACGACGATGTTGCCGTCGCGGACGCCGTCGAGGATGAGACGAATTTTCTCCATACTCGTCAGCCCCTCCATCCGAGCGCCACTGATGAGGTCGATCTGGACGCCGTCTCCGGTCTCGCCTGGTGTGACTTCCGGCATCGTGATCACCCGAAGTACTCCGCGATCTTCGAGTAGACTTCGTCCATATTGTTCCCCTCGAGCGCCGAAAGCGGCACTGTCTCATGCTGCGGGAACGCGTTGGCGATGCGCTGGACGTTCGAATCGTCCAGGTCTGTCTTGTTCGCGAAGATCAACACCGGCAGGTCCTGGCTCTCGATGATCCCGATGAGCATCGTGTTCACCTGCGTGAACGGATCCTCCGTGCTGTCGAGGACGTAGATCACGCCGTCGACGTCCTCGCGGAGCCAGTGCATCGCCTCCGCGACGCCTTCGGTCGCTTCGCGAGATCGGCGGACGGCGTCCTCTTTCTCCATATCGTGGTCGAGGAACTCCTTGTAGTCGACTTTCGTCGTGACACCGGGCGTGTCGACGATGTCGATGCTCACCGTCTTGCCGTCCCGTTCGATCTCGACGTTTTCTTTCCGACGCGCGCGTCGGGTTTCGTGCGGGATGTGACTCTCGGGGCCGACGGCGTCGCCGGTCCAGTCACGTGCGATTCTGTTTGCGAGGGTCGTCTTCCCGGCATTGGGGGGTCCGTAGATGCCGATCCGTTTGGGCTCGGCATCCGAGAACATCCGGTCGACGGCCCGTGAGATGCTGTCTCTAAGGTCTGTGAACAGTCCCATCCTGGCCTCCCGCGCCTCCCGATCCGACTCGTGGAAGGGCGTATGGAGGTATCACAACTCCGTGTTCACTTAAACACTGCGTCAGACGGGCCACGATCGAGGGGGATTCAGCCGGTAGATAGTCGGTAGCAGCCTCAGGAAGGCGATTCGTGTGGACTCCGGGGCACGATCGACGTGCGAAATCGACACGCGGTGTGAACCGATCGGATTTCGACACGCGGTGTGGACCGATCGGGTATCCAGTCGACCAGCTGGCGTCGGTACCCACTGAAATCAACCCCCCACCCCTTCGTTTCAACTGGAAACCGATGACGGTGTGGGATGCCGGCCGACTGGGCAGATAAAATCAGCTGTTTAGATACTAAAATTAAATAATAGATATACTGATATTAATTCTCTACTGGAATACGGGTCCGTTTTCGGGAGAGACATTATAAAGATACCGCTCTAGTAGTACCCGGTGCTGACACCCCCACCCCCGTTCTGACGGTTCCACCCGAAACGAAGGGGTGGGGGAGGGGTCGAGGGAACGACAATCCGAGTGGACGGCGATCCGAGCGACCCTTGAACAACCTCGAACAACTCCCGAACGACTTCCGAACGACAATCTCAACCGAGTCACACCATCACGTCACTCCGCGGGTGCACACCCGGGGGTGGCGCTTGGGTCGACTCCTGCTCCACCGGGTAGTTCTCCTCACTGGCGAGGAATCCTTGCCCGATTACAGCAGTTCGCGCCACTCACGCAGTGGTCTGGACATCTCACATCGTGAGGGGACGGAGAAAGAGACAAGTTTTTTATTCCACCTGTTCGTCTGCTTCTTCTGCATCAACTGGACACGTCGGCGAGAGAGAACCGGTCTAATTCGGTTTCTCTCTCGGCTAACGCTCCGATATACCTTCACGGGGGCGTGATTTCCAGTCGAAATTGGGGGGTTACATCGATGGGCGAAGATACAGGATCCGGGAACGAGAGACGCGCTACGAACCGAGAGGAAGCCGCTGCGCCCGACACGTCGCTCGACGTCGACGATCGGACGGTGATCGAGGAGGCGGAGTCGACCGCCGACGCGGATCCCGACGCCGGCGATCGTCCCGCTGCGGATACGGCTGAAGCGAGTGCGGACAGTGGGACCGCCGAGAACGCCACAATCACCGACGAGTTTCCCGTCGAAACGGACGCGTCCGAAGAGGGTGATCAGTCGGACGGATCTGAGGGGGATGGCTCGCCGCGTGACACGGATCCCACAGTCGAAGCGGATCCTACTGAGGAGGACCCAACGTCCGCCGACGATTCACCGTCCGACCCCTCCCCCAGTTCGGAACCGAATTCGACGTCCGAATCGGATTCCGATCCTGTCACCGCCGCCGACATCGACATCGAAGAGAGCATCGGCCCGACCGACTCGAGCGGCGGGGGCAAGACCGACCTCGGGCTCGACGAGGTCGTCCTCGACGACGACGACAGTCAGGGACTCTTCGACGACCTGCTCTCGGGCGAACCGATCTTCGAGAACAAAGAGGTGCTGCGGCCGTCCTACACCCCCCACGAACTCCCGCACCGGACCGAACAGATCAACCAGATGGCGACGATCCTGGTCTCGGCACTCCGTGGCGAGACGCCGTCGAACATTCTGATCTACGGGAAGACGGGGACCGGCAAGACCGCGAGCGCGAAGTTCGTCAGCCAGGAGCTCGAATCCACCTCGAAGAAGTACGACGTCCCCTGCGAGGTCGAGTACATCAACTGCGAAGTCACCGACACGCAGTACCGCGTTCTCGCGCAACTCGCGAACAAGTTCATCGAAAAGAACCAGAACGTCATCGATGCAGAACTGGCGGAACTGAACGAACTCCACTCCGAGGCTGCAGACGCCGCCGCTCCCGCTACGTCACTCGCTGACACGGAGTTCGAGACGATCGACGACGTCGCAGATCGGATCGAGAAACTGGAAGACGACCGCGAGGGAATGGAGTCGGTCCCAATGACGGGATGGCCCACCGATCGGGTCTACTCCACGTTCTTCGACGCCGTCGATTACGAGGAACGCGTCGTCGTGATTATGCTCGACGAGATCGACAAACTCGTCGAGAAATCCGGTGACGACACGCTGTACAACCTCTCGCGGATGAACTCCGAGCTGGACAACTCCCGGATCTCGATTATGGGCATCTCGAACGACCTCAAGTTCACCGACTTCCTCGATCCGCGGGTCAAATCCAGTCTGGGCGAAGAGGAGATCGTCTTCCCGCCGTACGACGCGAACCAACTCCGCGACATCCTCCAGCACCGCGCGAACGTCGCGTTCAAGCAAGACGCCCTCACCGACGACGTCATCCCGCTGTGTGCGGCATTCGCCGCCCAGGAGCACGGTGACGCCCGCCGCGCACTCGACCTCCTCCGGACTGCGGGGGAACTCGCCGAGCGCGGACAGGCCGACACCGTCGAGGAGGCACACGTCCGCAAGGCCCAAGACAAGATCGAACTCGATCGGGTCGTCGAGGTCGTCCGGACGCTGCCAACCCAATCGAAGATCGTGCTCTTCGCGACGATCTTGCTGGAAAAGAACGGCGTTCGAAACGTGAACACCGGCGAGGTGTTCAACATCTACAAGCGGCTCTGCGAGGAGATCGACGCCGACGTGCTCACCCAGCGCCGCGTCACCGACCTCATCTCCGAACTCGATATGCTCGGGATCGTCAACGCCGTCGTCGTCTCGAAGGGCCGCTACGGCCGGACGAAAGAGATCTCGCTCTCGGTCCCGATCGACGAGACCGAAGCAGTCCTCCTCTCTGATTCTCGACTCGGCGACATCGAAAACGCCCAGCCGTTCGTGCAGGCTCGGTTCGACAACTGAGTCCGACGCACACGGATACCAGCACGATTCCCGGCGGCGTCGCCCGACACACTCTCCGGTAGCGTCGGGACCGCCTCTGGCAGTCTGTTCCCGCCCGAACGCCAGTCTCATATCGGTGGCCCGTGATCACTTCGACCGTGTTCGACGAGATTATGGAGAAGTTCGAGGGGAGCCCCAGTCAACAGGAGGTCATCCGTCTCCTCTTAGAACGCGGCTTCTCGGTCAACGACGACGGGCGCGTCGTTTCCGGAGGAATCGAAATCCCGAACACGGGCATCGCTCGCGAGATCGACGTCGACCGCCGCGTGGTCGACTCGACGACGACGGCGATCCTCGAAGACGAGGAACTCAGGCGAATCTTCCAGAACATCTCGTCGATCCCGAGCCTTATGGATCTCGCACCTGTCCTCGATCTCTCCGCACTCACCGTCGAGGTCAACGACGCCGAGCGCCCCGGCATCGTCGCTGAGATCACGACTCACCTCGCGGATCGCGGCATCTCCATCCGCCAGACGATCAGCGAAGATCCCGAGTTCACCGACGAGCCGAAACTCTACGTCATCACCGACGATCCGATCCCCGGCGACCTCCTGAACGAACTCTCGGCACTCGACTTCGTCCGTCGGATCAGCCTCGCGTGATCGACCCCCGGCGGTCACACAATCTACCACCGGGCGGTCAGGTCACAGAACTCACCACCGGGCGGCCAGAAATCTCGCGACGCGAACCCTTTTGATCGATGGCGGACCTACCGCCACCCGTGACTGATCCGTCCGAGGACACCGCCGGAAGCGACCATCCGGACGCCTTCCGGACCGTGGCCGGACCGGGTGAGGCGGCCTTCGAGATCCGCGGATCGGAGTTCGTCGGCTATGTGGGCCCCGCCAACACCGTCGCCGAGGCGGAAGCGTTCGTCGAGCAGATCCGCGACCGTCACGCCGACGCGACGCACAACGTTCCCGCCTACCGCGCACCTGCAGTCGAAACCGGGGGCAGCGGGCCAAGCGACGGGTCGGCGGCGATGCTCCGCGAGTACCAGTCCGACGACGGCGAACCCAGCGGCTCGGCGGGCGATCCCGCGCTGAACGTCCTCGTTCAGCAGGAACTCCGGAACGTCGTCGCGGTCGTGACCCGGTACTACGGCGGGACGAACCTCGGCGTGGGCGGACTCGCCCGCGCGTACTCCCGCGCCGTGAAGGACGCCATCGACGACGCGGGCGTCGTCGAGACGGTCCCGCACGAGCGATTCGCCGTCACCGTCGAGTACGACGACTCCGGCAACGTCCGCGACCTCATCGAGAGCGCGGACGTGGAGTTCGACGCCGATTACGACGCCGACGTCTCGTTCGAGATCCGCGCACCCATCGAGCAGGCAGCGGCGCTCCGTGACCGAATCCGGAGCGCGACGAGCGGTCGGGCGCGCATCGACTACTGAGTAGCGATCCGTGCCCGGAGGCTACGCTATCGTGCTGTGAGCGACCCGCGTACGGTCCTCACGTATGAGCGGTATGTGCGCGGTCGTCACGTATGAGTGGTCTATTCTGCGGTCGTCACGTGTGAGCGGTCTGTGCGTGATCGCTGCGCTGCCGAGTCCGCCTGTGATCGATCGGTGCCCGTTCCGCAGCGTCGGATACGTGTGACTACTTTACACACGGTTCGTCTCCCGTCGGTACGGGGGTCCTCTTCCACTCCTTCGGTTCGAAACGGATTCGACATACCCCGTGGGGATTCGAGACGAAACAGCGGGGTTCGAGAGCCGTTCAGTCGCGAGGGTCAAACCGGCGTTTGTGTTTCCCATCGGATACTTGAATGCGGCCGGTGAATCGAACGGCTATGGTCGACATCGACTCGGAAACGTTATTCAACGGCGCAGCGGCAGTGCTCACCACAATCGCCGCGCTGTTTTTCGTCTTCAACGTCGAACTCGGCGTCTCTCCGGTCTCGAAGATCCTACTCACGCTGGCGTTCCTCGCGGGCGTCTTCGCCCTCTCGCAGGGGACCGACGACCGGCAGTTGACGCTCCTCGCGTACGGCGTCGTCGTCGTCTCCGTCGTCGGCATCTTCTTCAATCTCGTGAACACCTTCGATGCGGGGAGCGCGGTCGTCGTCGCCGGCCTCCTGACGCTCGCCGCCCTCCTCTTCGGCCTTCGAACCCGGTTCGACGACCAGAACCGACTCCTGACGGCGACGCAGGCGAGGTCTCTCTTCGGGGGCCTCGTGGTGATCGCGGTGCTCGTCCTCGCCGTCGACGTCGGAACGGGCGGACTCGCCTACGAACTCCAGCCTCAGAGCCAGATCGAGATCACCGAATCGCCGCGGGGGGATAACCGTGTCGCGTCCGTGGTCGTCTCGAATCCGACCCCGCTCCCGGAGCGGGTGGAGACACCCGACTACGCCGCTTGCGCCGCTGGTGACTGGAGTGAGTACCGGTACGCAGAACCGGAGCGCGAGCGGCGACCGCCAGTTCGGGCGAACATCAACGTCGACGACGGCTACAACGAGCACGTGATGAGTTTCGGATCGAAGACCTACCCGGTGACGCTGTATCTCGACGCGACGAACACGACTGGCGAGACGTTCCCGATCCAGCGGACCGACGCGTGTCCGAGTGATGACAGCGGCGCGCCGTACATCGCGATCTTCGAGGGTCCGGACGATCCCCGGCGCGCCGTCGCGGTCTGAGCGTCGACGGGCCTCAATCGTCGATCATCAATCGACGATGATGTCGGCGTCCTCGTCGTAACTCTCTTGACGACTTCCGGGTTGCATTTCGGTCCGATACCGCTCGATCCACTCCGCGAAACACGCCGGACAGAGTCGCTGGCTGTCGACTTCCGATCGATCGACGTTCAACTGGACGGTCCGCGCGAGTGGCTCTTCGATCGGATCGCCGCAGGCGTCACAGGGCTCGCTCCCGGCCATACGTTCCTGTGTGCGACGCGTCGGTAAAGGTGTTCACCCCGTGTGCCGGCCGTTCGACGCTACGTCGTCCTGAACGCCCGGTCACCTGCGTCGCCCAGCCCCGGAACGATGTATCCGTCGTCGTCGAGGTGATCGTCGATGGCGACCGTCAGGAGGTCCGCGTCGGGGAACGCTTCGCCGACGCGCAGGAGTCCGTCGGGGGCTGAGACGGCCGAGAGCACGAACACGTCGGCCGGATCCGCGCCGGCGTCGTCGAGGACGTGATCGAGCACCGCGCACATCGTCGACCCCGTCGCCAGCATCGGATCGGCGACGATGACGGTGTCGTCCTCGGTGATCTCGGGCAGTTTGACGTAGTCGATGGTGATCGGGAACTGCCCGTCGTCGTCCATTCCGGCCTCCTCGTCGCGCCCGGCGCTGATGACGCCCTGCTTCGCGCGGGGGAACGCCTTCAGTAACCCCTCCACGAACGGCGTCGCCGCGCGCAGCACGTTGATGATCACCACGTTGTCGAGCCCCCGGACGCGCTCGCCGGTCGTCTCGGTGAGCGGCGTCTCGACGGAGACGTACTCTGTTTCCATCGCTCCGTCGATGATCTCGTAGCCGCAGATCCGGCCGAGTTTGACCAGGCCTTTCCGGAACGCCACCTGCTCGGTGTCGACGTCGCGGAGTCGCGAGAGCGTGTCTTTCGCGAGGGCGTGCGTTATCAGGTACGCGTCGTCGCGGTCTTCGATGGCCATCAGTTCCACATTCGGAACGCCGACCCTCATAACTCACCGGGATCGCTCCGCTCGCCGCTATGGCCCATCGATCGGCCGTTCCCACCCGTGGCACCAGCGGTCGGCCGTTCCCACCCGTGGCACCAGCGATCGGCCGTTCTCACTCGTGCGACGGTGTTCGGCCGTTCCCACCCGTACGACGGCGATCGGCTGGACACTACCTCCCCGGCGATCCGTCACCCGACCCGGTCTCTCGCCGATCTCACCGGGTGATGAGGTACGTCGCCGCCATCACAACGAGCGCCAGCGATCCGACGTTCACGATCGTGAACTGCGTGATATCCACCGTGCTGAGCCCCCAGATGACGACGGCAGCGAAGACCGACGAGAGGACGAGGTTCATAACGAAGAGCACGCGCGGGTCTCCCTGCGAAGTGGTCTCCATACTCAGCACTCGATCCCGGCCTTCACATATTTTGTGCTGGGGACTCACTGTTACACTGTGCCGGTTCGCAACAGTCGCGGTGAACCCGTCGATCCCGTTCCGTTCGCCGTCGTCGCCAGCGCCGCGTGGCTCCTCTGTCTCTCCTTCGGCCCGCTGTATCTGGACGCCTTCGCCGTTCCGTGGGCCTACGGGCTCCTCGTGTCCGTCGTAGTGGCGTCGGCGATGACGGCGTGGGCGTACCGGCGGTTCGTCTGGACCGTCGATCCGACGGTCCGTCGCGAGCTCTCGGTGGGACTCCGCTTCCGTCAGATCTGCTACGGAGCGATCGTCTTCGGGGTCATCTTGCTCCTCCTGAGCGTCTTGGCTGTCGCGAACGGGGGGTGACACGCTTGTGTCCGTCTCGCGGACGAGCGAGGCGGAATTTTGTACGTCAGGATCATTCAGCATCAATATGGGATTGCTTGGCACACTTAAGGACGCCTTCGTCGCCTCGACGGAATCGCCCAACCGAGGCGGCGGGAAGACAGAGACCCGCGGTTCGTACTGGTGTCACGACTGCGCCGAACGGATTCCGGCCGCCGACGTCGCCGGTGAGACGACACCGACGTGTCCCGAGTGCGGCGACGAGATGGACCTGGAACGATCGCCCGGCTCGACGGGGTGTGCCTGCTGACTGCTGGCGCCCGCTCGCCTCTGTCACTCCGTCGGATCGATGAGCACGTAGTCGTCACCCGGTTCGGTCGGGTACGGGGTGAGCCCCGAGAATTCGTCCCAGTCGCGGTCGAACTCCGCATCAGTTATCAGAGCGTCGTCGAGTCGAGCACGCAGGGCGTCCTCGTCGATGTCCTGCCCGATGAACACCAGGCCGATCCGACGGTCACCCCAGGTCTCGTCCCACTCGAAGCCGAGATCAGAACGATTCTCACGGTAGCTTCGCTGTTCGAACTCCGGAAGGCTCGCGATCCAGCGTCCCGTGGCCTCCACGGCGGCGGCGTCGCCCGCCTGACCGAACGTCAAGTGGGTCGCCTCACGCCCGGCGATCCAGAGGTGGCCTTTCGATCGCAGCACCGAGTCCGGGAGCGCTCCGAGTACGTCGGCGATCCGCCCGGGGTGGAACGGTCGCCGTCGACGGTAGGTGAACGAGTCGATTCCGTACGCCTCCTCGGGGTGGGTATGGCTGTGAGCGTGCCCACCGTCGTCGTGGTCGCTGTGAGCGTGTCCACCGTCGTCGTGGTCGCTTCCGTGGTCCTCGCCCTCGCTTCCGTGGTCCTCGCCGTCGCCCGTCGCAGCATCCAGCGCGCGTTTCCATCCCGCGTTCTCCGCCGCCGCACCCGGATCGAACAGGTCCACGCCGAGTATCGAATCGATCTCGACGTCACCGTACGTGGCCCGGAAGACCCGCGCGTCCGGGCGCAACGTCCGAACGACGCCCTCGACTCGCTCGAACTCCGCGTCGTCGACGAGATCGGTCTTGTTCAGGACGACTGCGTCGGCGAACTCGACCTGCTCGACCAGGAGATCCGACAGCGGCCGTCGCTCGCCATCCTCGCCCTCCGCGACGGTCTTCGAGGGCGCGTCCGTGGCACTGAACGTCTCGGCGAACAGCCGACTGTCGACGACGGCGACGACGGCGTCGACCCGGTATCGCGCTGCCGCGGGCGACCCGGCGGTGAAGAGACGCGCGACGGGTGCCGGTTCGCTGATTCCGGAGGGTTCGACGACGAGGTGATCGAAGGATCGCTCCCGGGCCAGTCGGACCACGGCGGTCTCTAAGTCGTCCCGGAGTTCACAGCAGATACAGCCGTTCGACAGCTCGGTGACGCCTCCCTGATCGACCGAGAGATCCGACGCCTCGTCCACGAGGTCGGCGTCGACGTTCAACTCCCCCATATCGTTCACCAGGACGGCGACGTCGCGGTCGGTCACGCCTCCCAGAATCCGGTTGAGAAGGGTCGTCTTCCCCGCGCCGAGACTCCCGCTGAGGATCGTTACCGGTATCTGGTCCGACGACATCGACATACCGCGTATGGGCGCTGACGTCACTTCAACGTCCGGGCGGCCGCAGCGGTCGCTCCCGACGCTCGGGCCGCGTCTGGGTGGTGCCCCGACCACTCGGGGCAATACGCTTTACTATCGGGAGACATATCGCGTGCTATGACGCTGGCCGAACGGATCGAACGGTTCAGAGCGCGGCTCGGTGAGTGGGTTCGTGGCCTCTATCACGGGATGATCACCCATCCAGCATACGAGAAGATCGAGAAGGAGGCCGAAGACCTCGAAGACATCTTTATGCTCGCGTGTTTTCCGGAGGCGTTCGGGATTCCCTCACCGGTGTCGTACTACACCGCTGAGTTGCTGCCCTACCTCGAAGACGAGTTCGAGGCCTGGGAACGCCGGATGTGGGGTCGAGGGTCGCTTCTCGAACGAAAGGGCCAGCAGTACCACTTCTGACGATGCGAAAACACGTCTTCTTCGGCGGCAAGGGCGGCGTGGGCAAGACGACCGTCTCCTCGGCGTACGCGTTGCGGTGTGCCCGCGCGGACCTCAATACACTCATCGTCTCGACCGACCCGGCCCACAGCACGTCGGACGTCTTCGATCAGCAGTTCGACGACGATCCCTCGTCGGTCGAGGGACTCGACGGTCTCGACGCGATGGAAATCGACCCCGAATCCGAGACCGAGCGACACCTGATGGAGACGAAGCGGGCGATGAGCGATCAGGTCAGCGCGGCGATGGTCAACGAGATCGACCGACAGATCGAGATGGCCCACCAGACGCCCGGCGCGTACGAGGCAGCCCTGATGGACCGCTTCATCGAGGTGATGCGCGAGGCCGACGAGTACGACCGCGTCGTCTTCGACACCTCCCCGACCGGGGGCACCCTTCGACTGCTCTCGCTCCCGGATATGCTCGAGGGATGGATCGACCGCCTCGCACACAAGCGGGAGCGCGCGATCGAACTCTACGAGCGGGCGGCGATCGGGAACAACGAACCGCGCCGGGTGATGGACGGCGATCCGATCCTCGATCGGCTCCGCACCCGCAAGGAGCGCTTCGAGTTCGCTGGAGACCGACTCAGGAACGACGCTGCGTTCTTCCTCGTCGTCAACCCCGACGAACTCTCGCTCCGAGAGACGCGACGCGCCGTCGAAGAACTCCGGTCGTACGACCTCAGCGTCCGCGGGATGGCCATCAATCGGCTCACGCCCGAACCGGAGCCTCACGAGGAAGGGCGTGGTGCGACGTTCCTCCGCGACCGCGTCGCCACCGAACGCGACCACCTCGAGACGCTGCACGAGTCCTTCGACCCGCCAGTCGTCGCCGAGATCGAAACACGGGTTTCAGAAGTGAAAGGGAGCATCCTCGAAACCGTCGCTGGCGAACTCGACATCGAAGTGCGGCCCGATCCCGTCTCGTCCTCGGCCGAATGAGGGCTCGTTCTGCCGATTCGTCTCGCCCGCTCCGCTCGTCAGCGACCCCCGCTCCGATCGATCTCTCCTGCTCACTTCTTCGCACGGTACAAGATAACAAAATAATCGTTACCATTATACGTGAATCTGTCACAATTGATCTCTGGGTACTAGCAATATGGTTCAGGTGCTATGGTTAGTCATAGCGGTGCTCGCGCTGTTCAGTATCGGATATATCGGATACTCGAAATACCTCGCGCAGTTCGTCGACCTCGACGACGATCGCGAAACGCCGGCGCATAAATACGAGGACGGACAGGAGTACGTCCCATCGAAGAAACCGGTGCTCCTCGGCCATCACTACTCCAGTATCGCCGGTGGCGCACCGATCGTCGGCCCGATCACGGCAGGCGTGCTCTGGGGCTGGGTCCCGGCGCTCCTGTGGATCGCGATCGGTAACCCGCTGATGGGGGCCGTCCACGACTTCTCCGCGCTGTCGGCCAGCCTCCGACACGAGGGGAAGTCGATCGGCTACATCATCGGCGAGTACGTCGGCGAACGCGGGAAGAACATGCTGCTGTGGTTCGCATTCCTGACGATCATCCTCGTCGTGGCCGTGTTCGCCCTCGTCGTGGCGATCGTCTTCAACGCCTTCCCAGAGGCGGCAACCGCGAGCCTGATCTACATCGGGCTGGCGGTCCTGCTCGGCGCGTGGCTGTATCAGTTCGATCTCCCGTTCCTCGCCGGGACCGGGATCTTCGTCGCGCTGATGTTCGTCGGCGTCTGGGTCGGCATCCAGTACCCGCTCGCGCTGGTGCCCGGTGACTACTCGGCAGGGACGATCGTCCTCTTCGGTTCCAGTATGTCGTGGCTCCCGGCCGCGGGTGCTTTCGGTGCCAACACGGCGGCGTGGATCCCGGTCATCCTGATCTACGGGGCGATCGCGAGTGCGCTCCCGGTCTGGGTGCTCCTCCAGCCACGGGACTACCTCTCGTCGTTCCTCCTGTACACCGGCGTCGGCGGTGCGCTCCTGGCTGTCATCGTCGGAACGCTCTTCGCGACGTCGAGCCAGCCGCTCGTGACCAACCTCGAACCGTTCTACGGCTTCACAGCCCGCAACGGCAATCCGTTGTTCCCGCTGCTCTTCATCACCATCGCGTGCGGGACGATCAGCGGCTTCCACTCGCTGGTCTCCTCGGGAACGACCGCCAAGCAACTGAATCAAGAATCCGACGCCCGCCCGATCGGCTACGGCGGGATGCTCGGTGAAGGGCTGCTCGCGACAGTCGCGCTCATCACCGTCGCGCTCGTCGCGCCGGACGTGGGTGGCGGTATCGGACTCGCGCTCCCCACGTTCGCGAGCGGTGGTGGCATCCTGCTCACGAGCTTCGGGATCCCGACCTCCTTCGGCGCGCCGTTCATGGCGCTCGTGCTCGTGAGCTTCCTCCTCACGTCGACTGACACCGCGGTCCGCCTCGGCCGCTATATGATGGAAGAAATCGTCGAGACGCCCGAGACGTCGGTGCAGTCGTTCGCGTCGGACCGCTACGGCAACGCCGCCGTCCAGACGATTCCGGCGTACATCCTGATCGCGAGCGGCTCGTGGTCCACGCTCTGGCAGCTCTTCGGCGGTGCCAACCAGCTGCTCGCGGCGCTGGCGCTCCTGACGGCCACGGTCTGGCTGGCGAACTGGGACGACTCGAAGCAGCTCCTCAGCACGGGGGCACCGATGGCGCTGATGGTCGCGATCACCATCTCCGGCCTCCTGTGGCTCGCGTTCAAGACCAACCTCTACGACAAGTTCCTCAACGCTCAGTGGATGGCGGAGGCGACGACCGTCCAGATGCTCTCGGCGGCGACGCAGATCATCCTCGCCCTCGTGTTGGTGTATCTCGGCCTCTCACTCGTCAGGTTGGGATACCAAAACATCCAGGCGGTGCGCAGCGGCGAGGAGTCCGGCGGCTTCTCACCGAGCGACGACTGAACTGCACCTGAATTCCCCGCGTTTACCTTCTTTTCTGCGTTCGCTTCGCCGGACCTGCACGGTCCAGCCCGCTCGGTTGCTCTCGTCAGCCGAGTCGCCGTGCCACCGCGTCTCGGAGGCGTCCCAACACCGAGCGATCGTCGCTCGGCGGCACATCGCGCCACAGCGCGAACGCCTCGGCGGACGCCGCGCTCTCGCTCTTGACGATCGATTCGGTCTCGGGTGCAACGACCGCGAGACTGATCTCGTAGTGCCCGTAGTACCCGAACTTGAGCAGCGTCCGATCCCGGAAGCCGTCGATAAACTCCCGCACGTCGTCGGGCAGTGTCTCGGCGACGAGGACGAAGGTGAAGTCCGTCCCGAAGTGCTCCTCGTCGGGCACGACCCACTCCTCGGAGTCGGCGAGGTCGTGGCCGAGCGTCACGAGTCGTTCGACCTCCGCTACCGTCGGTCGATCAGTGCGCCGAGCGAACAGGAACTCCCGGTGCTCGTGGTTCGCGTAGTCCAGGGCGGGGTGAAAAAAGTGCTTCTGGCTCTCCATTCGCAACTCGGCGAACAGCGGAAACCGCTCGCCGCGGACCCGCTTGTCCTGTTCGAGATCGTAGTTGAACATCAGGCGGTCGGACACCCGATCGAGGTACTCGTCCTCCCAGACGGGCACGTCGGAGAGGTCGATATCGGTCCCCTCGGCCGCCTCGACCGGATCGAACGGCTCCGTGGATTCCTCGGCCATTATTCGGGGTCGTACGCGACGGCGTCGCCGTCCACCGCCGGCGCTCCGATCGCGAGCACGACGACGTCCTCGTCGGCGTCGTCGGGGTTGTACGCGCGCTGTGGGCTCTCGGGGTCGACCGCGAACAGCCCGTCAGCTTCGATCTCGTAGGTCCCCTCGGGCGTCTCGACGGACAGCGTTCCGGACAGCACGTAGAACGCCTCTTCTTGTTCCTCGTGGTAGTGATACGCTAGCGGTAGCTGCTCGCCCGGCTCGGCGCGGAAGCGGTTGATCGCGACGTTCGAGAGCTCGGCGGCGGTTCCGAGCGCTCGCATCTCACAGGGCCGCCCGTCGCTCGGAGACACGGTATCGAGATCCACGATTCGATATCCCATACGCGCCTACTCCGCATACAGGCACAAAAGCCGCTCGGGACCGGCCCGATCTTCCCCTAATTTTAATGTTCTTTGCGCCGTCATTTGGGATAATGCGCACGAACGGGAACACCGAATCCTGCGGCCGATGCTCGATGTCGACCGTCGTGGAAGCGACAGACGTCGACGGCGACGGCCCCTTCGACGGAGAGCGAATCGAAGTCGACGACGACGCGCTACGACGGATCTCGCCGGGCGCGTGGCTCGGTGGACTCGCCAGCCGGCTGGATCGCGCGGCGACCTCGTTCATCTACGGCGACCGCTGAACTCGACCCTGTTTGTCTGAATCCCGCGTCTTCACCCGAACTGCCGCCATTCACGGCCGTTTAGCGCCACCGATTCGAGCCGTCGGGTGTGAGCAACGGTCGCACAACGCGGAGTAGATTTTTATACCCTGCCGGCCCTACCTCGCCCGAGACGATGGAAGAGAGCGTCTCCGGATTCAAAGTTCGGGGCAATTGGGGGGACGTCGTCGAACATGGCGAGCGTATCACGCGAGCGCTCCAAGATGCGGGCGTCGACAGTGACGCCTTCGAGGAGTGGGACGAGTGGCGGCCGAAGTCTCACGAGCGACTCGGCGAGGACGTCAGTGAGAAGACGGCCGTCCAGGCGAGCGTCTCCGAAGGCGAGGGCGAAAAGGCAGGAAAAGATCCCGACGAGGACCTCCAGACCGCAGGCGAACGGCTTTCGGAGTCATACGAACGCGTCGAAGAGGGAGACAGCAATGGTGCGGTGGAACGCTGGTCGGAGTCCCTCGGCTACGTCGCCCGCGCGGCGGACTCAGCCAGCCGCCGGGCCCTCCGGCGCGTGGAGAACACCGTCTACCAGCGGGTGATGACCCAGTTGGCGCCGTACTACTTCGACAACGAACTGGTCAGCGCCAACATCCAGAAGTCGACCCGCGGCGAGGACGAGGTCTCGTTCATCTTCGAGGTCAACATCAACGACGACGAACTCAAGACGGAAGTCAGCGACCGCCTCAGCGAGTACGACGACGAGGTGACCCGCTGGCACGTCCACACCCGCAAGGAGACAGAGACCGCCGAGGCCGCCGAGGGCGTCGAACCCCCCGAGTCTGAGGATCGGTCGCGGTCGACGACGAACTGATCTCGGCGCTGTCCCGTTCCGAGCGACCGCAAACAATCATATTCTTCTGTTCACATCGTGTAGTATGGCCGATCCGCTCCGCATCGAATCCGGCGAGTTGACCGCGACCGAGATTCTCGACGAACTCCGGGAGGGACGCCGCGTCGTCGTCGAGGCCGAACTGCTCGGCGGGACCCACCAACTCTCGCTCCGACACGACGGCGAGACGTACTACTGCGACACGCCGACGACGCTGCACAAACACGACGACGAAGCCGAGATGCGCACCTGCATCGAGAATATGGGCTACGGGCGCGCGGAGTGAGAGGCGGTGCCTGCTCGTCTCTGCCGAGTACCCCGGACTTTAGTCGCGGCGGCGGTGTATTGATGATATGAGCGACGTGCCAGAGATGAGCGACCTCCTGGAGACCGAAAACCCCGGGTTCCAGCAGGTCCTCGCCTGCGTCTTCGGGATCCAGCGACACGAGAGCCGAACATATCTCACACTCCTCGACAATCCCGGCAGCACCGTCGCGGAACTCGCGGAGATCCTCGATCGCGACCGGAGTAACGTGAACCGGTCGCTCACCACGCTGATGGAGAAGGGACTCGCCGAACGCGAGCGCCGACTCCTCGACTCCGGCGGGTACATCTATCAGTACACCGGGACCGAACTTCCCGACGCCAAAGAGATGCTCCACGGCGCGCTCGACGAGTGGGTCGAGCGGGTCCACCGCAGCATCGACGAGTACGGTGAGGACGAGGTCGCCTGAGTTCGCCCCATCGGACTTCGGGCACCGGCACGCGAACCGCCCTCCTTTTCACGGCCGAACGCGACAGTTCTCACGATGAGTCTCGAACTCACTTCGCCAGCGCCCGATGCTCCTGCGGTCGCTGAAGACGGGGTCTGGCTTGCCGACATCGAGACCGGCGAGACGTACGCGCCGTTCGACGAAATCAGGTACACCGGCGAGGACGGCAACTTGCTCGAGGTCCGCTACGCCGACCCGCCGACGTTCGAGGATTTCCAGAACGAGGGTCGCGGCGTCTGGCGGTATCACGCTGCACTGCCGTTCGAGATGGGCGTCAGTCTCCCGGAGGGTGACACGCCACTCCACGAAGCACCGCGCCTTCGCGAGGAGATCGGCGTCAACACGCTCCGCGTCAAACACGAAGGCATGAACCCGACGGGGTCGTTCAAAGACCGGGGAATGACTGTCGGCGTCCGCGTCGCGAAGGAACTCGGCGTCGATCGCCTGGCGTGTGCCTCGACCGGGAACACCTCGGCCGCGCTCGCCGCTTACGGCGCACGCGGGGGGATGGAGACGCTCGTGCTCCTCCCGGCGGGGAAGGTCGCGGCCGGCAAGATTGCACAGGCCGCACTTCACGACGCGCGGATCCTGGAGGTCGACGGCAACTTCGACGCGTGTCTCGATATCGTCCAGGACCTCGCACAGCGCGGCGAGGTGTACCTCCTGAACTCTCTGAACCCCTTCCGTCTGGAAGGGCAGAAGACGATCGGTCTCGAGATCCTCGAGGAGTTCCGCGACGACTACGGCCGGTTCCCCGACCGGATCGTCCTGCCCGTGGGGAACGCGGGCAACACCTCGGCGCTGTACAAGGCGTTCCGCGAACTCGTCCAGTCCGGCGCGCTCGACCCGGCCGAGGTCCCCAAACTCACCGGCGTCCAGGCCGAGGGCGCCGCCCCGATGGTCGAGGCGATCGAGCACGGGTGGGAAGACACCGAGCGGTGGGAGGACGTCGAGACCCGCGCGACGGCGATTCGTATCGGTAACCCCGTCAACGCCCCGAAGGCGCTGCCCGGCATCCGCGGGACCGGCGGCACGGCCGTCTCCGTCTCCGACGAGGCGATCACCGGGGCGCAGCGCGACCTGGCCAAGGAGGGCATCGGCGTCGAACCCGCCTCCGCCGCCTCGATCGCTGGGCTGAAGAAACTCCGCGATCGCGGCGTCGTCGACGCCGACGAGGACGTCGTCTGTCTCACCACGGGCCACCTGCTGAAAGATCCCGACGCCGCGTTCGAGGCCGGCGGTGACCCCGAACCCGTCGCCAACGACACGCAGGCCGTCTTAGAGCATATCGGCGCGAACTGACGCCACGCCCTCGCGTCTCGCACCCCGCTCCGTCCGTTCGTCCTGCCTCGCTTCTTCACGTGCGTTTCAGTGTCTGTCGCTCGTCTGACGGGCCTTCTTTGGTATGTAGTACCGTACCACATATATGTCCTCGCCGTCTTCCCCGCCGCCCACCGACGGCGATTCGACCGCCGAGCCGGGTACCGGCCCGCCATCGTCGTCACTGCTCGTCGAACGGATCGTCGAACTCGAACGCACGAACGACCGACTCGAAGCAGAAAACGTCCGTCTGCAGCGCGAGAAAGCGCGTCTGGAGCGCTGTCTGGACCGCCGCCGACGCGAGCGTCAGGACGTCATCGACCGCTACGAACGGCAACTTCGGCAGCGAACGGCGGAACTGGAGCGTGCGACGGAGACGACAGGTGAAGACGAGTCGGCGGCGAACGGAGGCGACACCCTGCGCACACTGGCCGCGTCCGTCGCCGAACGGCTTCGAACTGCGGCGGCGCGGGTCCGCCCGTAGCCCCGGTCGCCGGTGGTTACTTTTCGTGCTCTTCTGCGCCGTTGAGCGTGAGATACGTGACGTCGATCATCCGGTCGTCCGCGAGGATCGTCCCGACGACGTCCTCGGGGACGGGATCGTCGAGGTTGTAGACGGTGAGCGCTTCGCCGCCCTCTTTGTCCCGCCGAGCGTTGAACATCCCCGCGATGTTGATGTTGTGATCGCCGAGCACGGACCCGATGAACCCGATGACGCCCGGTTTGTCCGCGTTGCGGGCGACGAGCATCTTTCCGGACGGGATTGCGTCGACCCGGTAGCCGTCGATCCTGACGATCCGTGGGTCCTCACCGGCGAAGAGCGTCCCACAGACGCTCAGGGAATCCTCGTCGTTGCCGACCTCGACGGTCACGAGGCTCTGGAAGTCTGCCGACTGGAGCCGCTTGGATTCGGTCACCTCGATTCCACGCTCCTCGGCGATTTGCGGCGCGTTGACCGAGTTGACCTGCCACTCAAGCGGCTCGAAGACACCCTTCAGCGCCGACGCGGTGACGAGTTCGATGTCTTCCTCGGCGATGTCGCCCTCGTAGGAGACTTCGACGGTGGAGATCCGGCCGTCGAGCAGTTGCGCGGCGATCTTGCCGGCGGTCTCCGCGAGGCCGATGTAGGGACGGATACGCGGGAAGACGCTCTCGTCCACCGAAGGCGCGTTCAGCGCGTTCATCACCGGTTCGCCCGCGAACGCCGCGTCGATCTGGTCGGCGATCGAGGTCGCCACGTTCTCCTGGGCGGCTTCCGTCGACGCGCCGAGGTGCGGCGTGACGACGATCTCGTCGACGTCGAGCAGGGGGCTGTCCGGCGAGACCGGTTCGTCGGCGAAGACGTCGACTGCAGCCCCGTCGAGGATACCGTCGTCGACAGCCGCTGCGAGCGCGTCCTCGTCGACGACGCCGCCGCGGGCGCAGTTCACGAGGAAGCCGCCGCCCATCAGTTCGAGTTCCTCGGTCGAGATCATCCCCTCGGTCTCGGGTGTCAGCGGCGTGTGGACGGTGAGGAAGTCCGCCGCCTCGAGACACGCCTCGAACTCGACGAGCTCGGCGCCGAGCCGTTCAGCGCGCTCCTCGCTGATGTACGGATCGAACGCGACGAGGTTCATCCCGAGGCCGTCGAGCCGCTTTGCGACCTCCTGGCCGACGCGGCCCAGGCCGACGATGCCCAGCGTCTTCCCGTTGAGTTCGGTCCCGAGGTAGTCGCTCTTGGCCCACTCGCCGCCCTTCAGTCGCACGTGCGCTTGCGGAATCGAACGCGCGGCGGCGAACGACATCGCGACCGTGTGCTCGGCGGCGGCGCGAACGTTTCCCTCCGGCGCGTTAGCGACGATCACGCCGTGTTCGGTGGCGGCGTCGATGTCGATGTTGTCGACGCCGATCCCGGCGCGACCGACGATGACGAGGTCCGAGGCCGCCTCGAACACGTCCGTGGTGACCTCGGTTCCGGACCGAACGACGAGCGCGTTGGCGTCTGCGACCGCTTCGAGCAACGCTTCGCCCTCCACGTCGTAGGCCGTCTCTACGTCGTGGCCCGACGAGCGGAGGCGTTCGAGCCCCGCGTCGTCGATCGGGTCCGTAATAAGCACCTTCATATACGAACCCTATCTGGTTTCCGGGGTTAAACGTTTCTTCTCGTCGGTAGCGGCCGTCTGTGGCCTGTTATCGATTGTCGTGGGGTGTCGCGATAGGTGACTTGAAAGCCTCCCGCGACGACGGCCAGATATGCGACTCGTGGCCTTCGATTTCGACGGAACGCTCTCGGATTCGGAGATGATGGTCCTGCTCGGCGAGCAGCTGGACGTCGCCGACCGGATCGCCGACATCACCGAACGCGCGATGAACGACGAACTCTCGTACGCCGAGAGCCTCCGCGAGCGAGCGTCGCTACTCGACGGACTCGAGCAGGAGGCCGCCGAAGCGGCCTTCGACGAGGTGCGGCTCCGGCCCGGCGCGGCTGCCCTCATCGCGCGCCTCCGCGATGCCGGCCACCACGTCGCCATCCTCACCGGTGGCTTCGAGCGGGGGGTCGAGCGGGCCTTAGCACACGAGGGCGTCGAGGTCGACACCATCGTCGCCAACCGACTTCCGGTGGACGGCGGACGCCTCACCGGCGCGGTCGACGGTCCGCTCGTCACGGGCACGAAGGACGAGGCGCTGGAATCACTCGCCAGCGACCTCGACGTGCCGCTCGACCGGACGATCGCCGTCGGCGACGGCGCCAACGACCTCCCGATGCTGGAGGTCGCGGGCCTCTCGGTCGGCTACCTGCCGAAAGACGCCGTTCGGCCGGCCTGCGACGTCGTCGTCGCCTCGATGCCCCGTCTCGGTAAGGTGCTCGAAGGGTACAACATCGTCAGGCGCGAGAAGTAGCTCTACTCCGCGTCCGCGACGCCGGCCTGCCGCATCGCCGCGAGATCCGTCGCCAGCGACTCGGCGATGGCCTTCGAGAGCCCCGGCGGCACGGCGTTGCCGACGACTTTCAACTGCGTGCTCTTGGGCCCCCGAAACACGTAGTCGTCGGGGAACGACTGGAGGATCGCGCACTCCCGAACCGTTCCCACGCGGTCCTCGACGGGGTGGATGAACGGGGCGTTGTGGTTCTCCTTGACCGTGATCGAGGGCTCGCTCCGGGGCAACCGCCGCCAACTGTCGCCGTAACTCTCATACAGACTCTCGCCGGGATCGACGTCGGCGATGCGCTCGATCATCTCCGCGGAGTGATCTGTCGTCTCGTGGTTCGGTAACTCCGGGATCGGGTCCGCGTCTCCCCGCTGCAGCAGGGCTTCTTCGACCGTCACGTACGGCTTCAGTTGCCTGCCGGTCAGTGTCGCCTGCTTCGATGGTCCGTGCGTGCGTTCGGGGTACGTCGGGATCGAGCCGTCGCGCCGACCCTGGAAGATCACGCGGCGGCGCTTCTGGGGCACGCCGTAGTCGGCGGCGTTCAGCGTCTCGTAGGCGGGCTTTTCGTACCCCGCGCGTTCGAAGCCCTCCAGGATCGCCCGCAGCGTCTCGCCCCCTTCCATCGACTTGATGCCGGGGACGTTCTCCATCACGAAGGCATCCGGCTGAACGTACTCAACGAAGTCGATGAAGGTCCCGACGAGGTAGTTGCGTTCGTCGTCGGGATCGCGATGGCCGGCGATACTGAACCCCTTGCACGGCGGCCCCCCGATCACGACGTCGATTTCGTCTCGCTGGATCGGGTGCGACTCGAAGAACGACTCGGGGTCGACCGCCGAGAGGTCGGCCTGGATCGCGAGGGCGTCCTCGTGGTTCGCTTCGTAGGTCGCGAGGAAGTCCGCTTCGACGTCGACGCCGGCGACGACGTCGTAGCCGGCCTGCAGGAAGCCCTCCGAGAGCCCCCCGCCCCCACAGAACAGGTCGAGCACGTGGACCGCCGAACGATCGAGATCTGTCTCCGGCATTCGCTGGTCTCTCGAACTCTCGACGCCGGTCGTATTTAACAACCACGGGGTTCCGGTGCGGGGCCGACCCTCGCCCGGGCGTCCCGCAGCGGTACATCCCGGCGTCCACTACTCCGCGCAGCGGTACCCGTCCTCGGTTTGTACGAGTTCGCCGCGCGCTGTCAGTTCCGACAGCGCCCGCTCGATCTCCGAGCGGTCCAGTCCGCTCCCCTGCAACGTCTGTGCGATCTGTGCGGCCGAAAGGGCGACGAGATGTTCATCGTCGCAGTTCAACTCGACGACCTGCCGAACCAGTGCGACCGTCCCCTCCCCGACTTGCGTAGACACGTGAGCCTCCAGCGTGTCTCCGTAGAGCCATCGGGCCAGTATAGCTCTTTTTGCCGATCACTCGTCGAGTTCTGCCTGGAGCGACGCTCGCCACTCGTGGGGGTTGTACCACCCACAGCCGACGCACCCGAGGTCCTCGTCGTACGTTTCGTCGCCCTCGTAGTAGTATTCGATCTGCATAAACGGCGGTCGCGTCCCGGTCTCCACGCAGGACTCACACTTCCGGCTCTTCAGGAGGTTGTGTTTCCGCGAGAGGATCTGGAAGTGCTCTGTGACCTCCTCGTCGGTCATCGACTCGTAGTCGAAGCTTTCGGACTCCTCCCAGCGCACCTCGGGCACGCGGTGGTCGACCTCCAGCGTCGTGCTCGGGGACGAGCCGTCGAACGCGTCGCGGTGGTCGTAGAGGTCGCGGACGCGGCGCTTGAACGAATCGGGCATGTCCTGCCGCGTGATCGACTGCTGGGTCGGGAACGGGTACTTGAGTTTCCGGTGGAACGTCGTCGCCTCGCAGGTCTCACAGTGACGGTAGTCGCCCTGGCCCTGGCCGGTGTTCTGTACGAACTCGAACCCCTCCTTCCGGAGCATCTGAATGTCCTTCGCGGGCTGGGAACTCGGCAACTCACACGCCGAACAGTGCCACTCGCAGTCCGATAGCGTCTCGAACGTCGCCGCTCGCTTGGTGCCCTCGTTGGACGGGTTCCAGTCCGCCGTGGCGTACTCGTGGATCCGCTCGCCGACCTCGGTGAGTGCGTACGTCGATCCGTCGCGCTCGACGATGCCCGCCGACGCGAACTCCTCGAGAACCGATCGCACGTCGGCGTTCGCATCGCTCTCGCTGTCGCCAACGGTCTTTGCTCCCGCGGAGAGGTGATCGAGGACCGCGCGCCGGCGTTCGTCCTCCCGTATCGAGAGAATCAGATCCGCAGTCTCCTCGTCCATTCCGGGCATACTCCGTACTCCGGATCCGGGGATCAAAGTCGTGTGGGTGCCAGTTCGGTGCCCGCCTCACCGCCGGCAGGCGATATAGTGCGGCCCCGCGATCAGTCGTCAGAGGTGGCCGGCGAGGACCGATCCACCTGTTCCAGTGACCCGTCGACGGTCCGATGGGGATAGGGAATTTTGATTCCCTCCGCAGCGAAGCGTTCGCTGACGCGCTGGACGAACTGGCCGCGGATCCTGAGAAAGTCCGAGCCGCCGGGATCGTCGATCCAGATGCGACTCTGTAACCCGAACGAGGCGTCGTTCAGTTCCACGAGCCGCACCGACGGTTCCGGCTCGTCGAGGACGCCGTCTTGGGCTTTCGCCGCCTCGACGACGATGTCTCTCGCTCGGTCGAGGTCCTCGTCGAAGCCGACCCGGAACGTGAACTTCAATCGCAGCGTTCCGTGCGTGTCGTAGTTCTTGATCACGCCGTCTGTGAGCTGGGAGTTCGGGACGGTGAGGTGCTCGTTGTCGAACGTTCGGACGCGACTCACCCGCAGACTGATGTCCTCGACGTAGCCGGAGTTGCCCTCCCACTCGATCCAGTCGCCGGTCCGGAACGGCTCGTCGGTGTAGATGAACACGCCGGCGACGAAGTTCTTGATGACGTCCTGCATCGCGAACCCGACGGCGAGGGTCGCAGCAGCCGTCACCGTCGACAGCGCCACCAGGATGTTCCCGAGGCCGGCGAGCGAGAAGGCGAGTCCGGCGGCGACGAACAACAGCGCCCCGTAGACGACGAGGGTGAGCGGCTTCCGGACGTGCTCTTCGACGCCACGGTTGTCGAGCAGTCGCGCGACGACCGGCACGATCGCGAGTTTGCTGACCAGATAGACCCCGACGAACACCACGACGAACACGACCCCCGAGGCGACTGTGTTCGCGAGTTGCGTCGGGAGTCCGACGGTCACGAGCAGTTCACTGATGTAGCCATCCGGCGTCGGGGCCGTCTGCAACCCGATGGGCGTCATCGGAGACACCGGCCTCCTGTCTCTGTCCGTTCACTTCCGCGGCATCGGTCGGACATATCGCTCCCCACTTCGTCAGGCAGGCGCTTCAGTCTCGGGATGCCCCCTCCAGATCGCTTGATGTTACTCCTGCGGCCGCGTGTGACGACGTCCCGCCGGTGCCTCCAGACGAAACTCCCCGCTGAGGCCTCCCAACAGCCGGGGCTCCAGCACAGCCTCAGTCGCTCGCAGCGCGCGCCTCTCGCCGGGCGGTTTCGACGTCCTTCCCGTCCCGGAGGACTGCGTCGACGAAGAGTTCGCCCGCCTTGTACGACGAGCGGACCATCGGCCCCGACGCGCAGTAGAGGAAGTCGAGTTCCTCCTCGGCGACCCGGCGCCACGTCTCGAACGCGTCGGGATGGACGTACTCGAAGACGTCGAGGTGCGACCGCGAGGGCTGGAGATACTGCCCCAGCGTCACCACGTCCACGTCGGCCTCTCTGAGATCCGACAGCGTCTGATAGATCTCGTGATCGTACTCGCCCAGCCCGAGCATTAGGCTCGTCTTCGTGTACACGTCAGATTCCTCGCTCACCTGTTCGAGCACCGACAGCGACTGCTCGTAGCCCGCCCGCCGATCACGGACGGGCCACTGGAGGCGTTCGACGGTCTCGACGTTGTGGGCGATCACGTCCGGTCCGGCGTCGATGATCTCTCGCACTAACTCCGGTTCGCCCTGGAAGTCCGGGATCAGGACCTCCACGAGGATCGTCGGATCCCGCTCTTTGATCTCCCGGATCGTCTCCGCGAAGTGGCTCGCGCCCTGATCCGGCAGGTCGTCGCGGTCGACCGACGTGAGGACGACGTAGTCGAGGCCGATTTCGGCGACGGCCTCGGCGACGTTCGCCGGCTCCTCGGCGTCGAGTGCCTCCATCCCGCCGGTCTCGACGTCACAGAAGTTACACCCGCGCGAGCAGCGATCGCCCATCAGCATAAACGTCGCTGTCCCCGGGCCGTCACGGCCACTCCAGCACTCGCCCATATTCGGGCAGTTGGCCTCTTCACAGACCGTGTTGAGGTCCCGGTCGCGAAGCGTCTCCTTGATGTCGGTGAACTGACGCCCCGCAGGCGGTCGCATCTTTAGCCAGTCCGGCTTACGCCTGCCCGTCCCGCTCATATCCCTACCTTAGTGCGCCCGAGCAAAAGCCTGCGGATGGACCGGTGCCGTTCGTAGCCACAACTGGTTCCGTTCGCACCGGCGTCGCCGACCGGCGCTGTCACGCCGGGAGGTCCATCGCCACCGTCGTTCCGAACTCGTCCGCGACCACGAGCTCCAGCTCCCCGCCGCGTGCGTTGGCGACCCACTTGACGAGCCAGAGACCCAGCCCCGACGCGTGCTGGAGCTGCGTGATCTCCCGATCCTCGGTGACGACTGACCACTCCGCTTCGGGGATCCCCGGGCCGTCGTCGCTGACTGCGAACCGGACGCTTCCCTCCTCGGACGTGGTGACCGAAATCTCGACGACGGCGTCCGAGTCCGGCGTCCCGTACTCGATGGCGTTCTCCAGCAGCTCTCGCAAGCCGCTCTCGATCAGGTCGTCGTACCGGACGTTCGTGGTCGCGTCGACGGCGATCCGAACGTCGACCGCGTCCGATCCGGCGGTCGAGGAGACGAGCCGCTGGAGTCGGGTTTCTATCTCCGCAGGTGACAGCCGTTCGGGCTCGGCGTCGCTGTTCCGGAGCACACGCTGTATCGCCCGGGCCGTCTCGCTCGTGTCGACGAGCGCCCGACAGGCAGTGGCGATCTGTTCGGCGTACGTCGCGACCTGCTCGTTGTCGGTCTTGGCCTCGATGAGGTCTGCGTGGCCCTGTATGACGTTCGTCCGGTTGCGAAGGTTGTGCCGGAGGAGACGGTGAAGCACCTGTAGATGCGTCCCCTGTCGTTTGACCTCGGTCACGTCGGTCAACACGACGAACGCCTGCTTGCCCCCGCCGTTCCTGTACGTGACGCTCCGGAGCAGGTAGAAGCCCACACCGTCGGTCGTCTGAACACGAACCTCGCGTTCGACGTCTGCGTCCTGATCGCGGACGTCTTCGAGTGCGTCACGGATCCCCGGCGGCACGGCGCTATCGATCGCTGTCAGCCGCGAGCCCTCCACATCGTCTTCGGTCCCTTCGATGATGTCCACGAACGGCTCGTTGACGGCGCGTATTTCGGTGTGGTCCTGCTCGAACGACAACTCGACTAAGGGATCAGTCAGGTTCCCGAACAGCTCGGCGAACCGCGTCCGGTGGCGGGACGCCTCCTGTTGTGCCACCCGGAGTTCCCGGATGTCCTGGAGGGTGCCGACCACCCCATCCCCCCTCGACTGCGCAATCGGGGTCGCTGAGATGCGGGCCGGGACCTCATCGCCGTCGCGGGAGTTCAGTCCCACCTCCGCGACGGCAGAGCCGTCCGAGAGCGAGACCAGTTGCGATGCGACCGCGCTCTCGGACAGCACGTCCGCGATGTTCGTCCCGACCAACTGCGAGCGCGTCGTCCCGAGCGTTTCGGCCAGTGACTCGGTCACGAGCGTGAACGCGCCCTCGTCGTCGATGGTGAACAGCATATCGTCGACCGTCTCGACGAGGGCCTCGTACCGCCGCAACTCCTCGTCGCGCTCGACGCGCTCGAACACCGACTCGGCCGTCGCCGTCAGCAGTTCGAGGAAGCGCCGCTCGTCGTCGGTGAACCCGTCCTTGTCACGGTGGCCGACACTGAGCGTGCGCGAATCGCCGATCGGGAGGTACATACTCACGTCGATCGGGGTGTCCGGCAGGTGGTCGGCACCGGCGGTCGTGACGACCCGATCTTCGGTGAACGCCGTCCCGACCGGGCCCTCGTCGGTCTCATACAGCGGCCGCTCGCCCATCGTCCCGACGACGCCGTCGGAGGCTGCGACCGGGACGAGTTGGTCGGTCTTCGAGTCGTGTTCGCGGACGACTGCGCCGTCCGTCTCGATCGTGTTGGCCGCGACGTCGACGACCCGTTCTGCGACTTCGGTCGTCGTCTCGGCGGCGACCATATCCTGCGTGGCCTCCAACAGGTTGTTCAGGATCTGCTGGCGACGACGCTGCCGACTGATGTCCCGGAGGGTTCCCACGGTTCCGGAGAAGCTCCCGTCTTCCAGCGGCCGGAGCGTCATCCGGTCCGTGCACGGGATCCGCTCTCCGTCTTTTGTAATCAGTTCGACGTCGAGCTTTGCGATCGAGACGTCGCTCCCGTTCGCGTCTCCCGTCTCTCGCAGCAGGTCTCTGAGTGCGTCCTCGGCCTCCTCGACCGTGTGATCGTCCTTGATGAGGTGGACTGAGGACCCCAGGAGTTCCTCCCGGTCGTAGCCGCAGATTTCGCACAGCGCGTCGTTGACGAAGATGAATCGACCCTCTTCGTCGAGGATGTAGACGGCGTCGCCGACGGTCTTCACGAGGTACTCATACAGCGTCTGGTCGGTCTCCCGCCGCCGCTCCGCGGTGATCTCGCGGACGTAGGCCGCCGTTCCGTCGTCGTCCGGGTACAGGGTGACCTCGAACCACTGATCGTTCGGCGTGGTGACTTCTACGCCTGTCACCTCGCCCGTCGATCGCGCCGTCTCCAACTCGTCGCTGATCTGCGCGGCCGTCTCGTCGGTAAGCAGCTCCCAGAGCGGCGCGCCGATCCCCTCGGATCGCTCCGTATCGAGAAACGCCGCCGCAGCACTGTTGAGGTAGGTAACCCTGTCGCTGCAGTCGATTTCGATGATCCCGTCTTCGATCCGTTCTAAGGCCCGAACCGGTCCCCGGCCGTTCACCGATGCAGGTCGAACTTCGTCGATGTCGGGGGGAGATTCTTCGACCGATTGGAACGCGCGCGTCGCCTTCGTCGCGAGGAGAGAGTGATCCGCTCCTGGCGTCCAGGTCAGGGCGTCGACCGCGCCCGCCTCGATCGCTCGCGTGGCCGTCGCCGCATCCGCAGACACCCATACCGTCGGTCGGTCGATGCGCTCTGGGACGGCGTCCGGTCCCGTCGCGAACACCATCGCTCCGGCATGTTTCGGCGACAGCGAGTCGGGATCGAACTCGGACGCGTCGGCAAGTCTGCCGAACGCGAGGTCCGTCGACGCCTCAAGTGTGTTCAGGACCGATTCGAGCTCGTCCCGTGCGGCACCGTATTCACCGTCGATATACGGCTGTAGTGGAAGAACGTCCGTATCCGAAACGGGCACCATTCAAGATGTGAAGGTTCCGTCGTACATACTTCAAGATTGCTGCCGGCTTATCAGATGTGATGTTGGGGGGCATTCACACGGTGCGGACGGGGCGGGTCTCCGGATCTCCCGGGAACGGTCCGACTCGCTGTCTCGATTGCCGCGTGATCAGTGCCGTGAGAACCGTAGTTTCAGCGCGACGGCCAGTCCAACTCCGCGTGGGTTCCGTCGGCGTCGTGTTTCGCTCGCTCGGCTGCGCGTAACGTCCCAAAGCTAATTATTATTTGCTCACGTAGCACGTCGAGATGCTACACGCGAAAGGTCCGCTCCTCACCATCGACCTCACCGATCGGACCGCGACGCGCACCGACATCGACGATCTGCTGTCCGAGACGATCGGCGGGCGAGCCACAGCGACACACCTCGCACACGAACGGATCCCGTTCGACGCCGATCCGTTCGGTCCGGAGAACCGCGCGTACCTCTCGACAGGACCGCTGCAACACGCACGGATGAGCTTCACTGGGCGGATGAATATGACCGCGCTGTCGCCACTGACAGATGGTCTCTGTTCGTCGAACGCCGGCGGCTACCTCTCGCGGAACTTCGCCGACACCGGCGCCAGCGTGGTTGAATTGGTGGGCGAGAGCAACGAACTGCTCGCGGTCCACGTCCGCGACGACGGCGTGACCTTCGAGGAGGTACCGGAACTCGAGGGCGCACTCGTCCCGGAGGTAAGCGATTACGCCGAAGAACACCACGACCTCGGCTCGGAGCACTGCGTCGCGATCGGGCCCGCGGGCGAGAACCTCGTCCGGTTCGCCAGCGTGATGACGTTCGACTCGCGGGCCTTCGGCCGCGGCGGGCTCGGGGCCGTCCTGGGCTCGAAGAACGTGAAACTCGTCACGTTCGAGGGCGACGCCCGACCGGACGTCGAGGTCCCCGCCGACGCCGCCGCGGAGATTCACCGCGAGGCAGCCACCGCCGACGATAGTATGAAGCGCCAGGGAACGGCCGGCGGCACCGAGTTCATCAACGACAACTTCTCGCTCCCGACGCACTACTTCGAGGACTACGAGTTCGAACACGCCGCGGACATCGGCGGGAACGCGGTCGAGGAGAAGAAGTACAAGAAGGCGGCCTGCTCGCAGTGCGCCTTCGCGTGTAAGCTCCCGACACGCGACGAGGAGACGGGCTTCGAGACGGAGGGCCCGGAGTTCGAGACGATCTACTCGTTCGGGTCCAGCCAGGGCATCGGCGACCTCCTCGACGTGATGAAAGCGAACGAACTCTGTGACCAGTACGGGATGGACACCATCTCCGCGGGCGTCACGGTCGCCGCCTACCTCAAGAGCGAAGACGAGTTCGGGAACGCCGACCTCGCTCAGGAAGTGACCGAGCAGATCGCCCGACGTGAGGGCGTTGGCGACCTGCTCGCGGAAGGCGTCCACCGCGTCCACGACGACCTCGGCGTCGACGATATGACGATGAAGGGGATGGAGTTCGCCGCCCACGACGGGCGTGTCCTGCACGGACTCGGTCTCCAGTACGCGGTCGCGAACCGCGGCGGCGATCACCTGTACGCGGAGATGATGGGTCTCACCTACGGCGGCGTCATCGAGACCGAAGGCACGCTCGACAAGGTGGAGACGCTGATCGACCAGGAGAACTTCTGTGCGTTCCGCGACTCGGGCGTCGTCTGCGCGTTCTCGGGCCAGTACATCGAACCCGAGGACTTCGAGGCGCTCTTCGACGCCGACTACGAGGACCTGCTCGACGTCGGTGCGGGCGTCATCGAGCGCGAGCGACACTTCAACAACCGCCGCGGTTACGACCGCGCGGACGACGAACTCCCCTACGACCTCCCGGACATCGACGCCGCCCTCGCTGCGTACTACGATGCCCGCGAGTGGAACGAGGACGGCACCGTCCCCGAACCGCGGTTCGATTCGGGCGCGGCGCAGGCCTCGGCGGACGACTGATCGAGTCGCCGTCTCCGATCGGCCTCCGACTTCCGCGCTATCCGCCGTAGACGGCGGGCGAGACCCGAATCACGTCCCCGGCCGACAGCGGCGTCTCGAACCCGTCCTCGTGCTGGACGTGGCTCCCGTTCAGCGTCACTACGACCTCTCCAGCTAACTCCTCGCCGTCGCGGAGTCGTCCCTCCAAGCCCGGGTACCGGTCCTCAAGTTCCACGAGGAGGTCGCCGACGGTCTCGGCGTCGGTATCGACGACGACCGTCTTCGTTCCGACCGGCTCGCGGAACGGCCCGAAGAAGGCGCACTCGAGTTCCATATCCGGCGTTGGCGGCCGCCCGTAATGAGGTGCGGGGGTCGACATCGAGGGACCGCGCGGTCGCGACGATCCCCCGATCCGCTCGCAACCGCCGGTAGAGTGAGGTGGGCAGCGGTCGATACACGGCCTATGGACGACCCGGTTCCGCTGACCGTCGTCGATGGCGACGCCGAGACCACCGTCGAGGTCGACCGCGGCGCGAACCTCCGCCGGGCGCTGCTCGATCGAGACTACCCCGTCTACGGATCGCTCTCCCGGCACGCTAACTGCGGCGGCCGCGGGCTGTGTGCGACCTGCACCGTCGAAGTCGACCCCGCGCCGGAGCCGAGCCACTGGCACGACGCGGCGGCGGTTCGCTTCGGCTACCCGCGGCTCTCCTGTCAACTCTCCGTCGAGGAGCCCACGACCGTCCGACTGCTCGACAAGGTGCTCTGGGGGCAGGTCCTCCCGAAGCGGCGCTCGGACGAGTAGCGCGTGAGCTCCACGGCGAGTAACGCGTGAACTCCACGGGGTGTTTCACGTGCGCCCGCCGCGTTCCGTCCGCGCTCCGCGCGCGTTTCGTGCGGCCGATGGAGAAACGACTTTGCACCCGGAAGCCCCGGTGTCGGATATGACTCGTCTCGCTCCGCCCCCTCTTTCCTCTCGTCCCGTTCGGTCCCGTCCGCCGAGCGTCGTCTTCCCCGCGTCCCGACGACCGTCGCCCCCGAGGAGGGCCGCGGCGTGAAAGTCGCCGAGATCGTCCCGGAGTTCGCGGAGGCGTTCGGATTCGAGGAGTTCAACCGGATGCAACGGGAGGCCGCGCCCGCCATCCTCGAGCGCGACGAGAACGTCGTCGCGGCTGCGCCGACCGCCTCGGGCAAGACCGCGCTCGCCGAGTTGGCGATCTGCCGGACGATCGACGACGGCGGCACCGCGCTCTTCGTCGCGCCCCTGCGGGCGCTCACCAACGAGAAAGAGTCCGAGTGGGAGCGCTTCGAGGACCTCGGCTACTCGGTCTACGTCGTCACCGGCGAGCGCGACCTCAACCCCCGACGCGCTGAACGCGCGGACATCCTGGTGATGACGCCCGAGAAGACCGACTCCGCGACGCGGAAGCACGACTCCGCGCGCTACTCGTTCATCGCCGACGTCGACTGCGTCGTCATCGACGAAGTCCACCTCCTGGACTCTGACACCCGCGGCGGCGTCCTCGAAGTGACGGTCTCGCGGCTCCGCCGGATCTGCGACCCGCGGATCGTCGCACTCTCGGCGACGATGCCGAACATCGAAGATGTCGCGGGGTGGCTCGACGCCGCCGAGGAGACGACCTTCGAGTTCGGCGACGAGTACCGCCCCGTCGACCTCCACGCGGGCGTTGAGACGTACACCCACGGCGACAACGCCTTCGCCGACAAGTACCGCCGACTGTACAGCGCACTCGATCTGGCCGAGGAACACATCCGCGACGACGGGCAGGCGCTCGTGTTCGTCTCCTCGCGACAGGACGCCTCCCGGGCGGCGGGCAAGGCCCGGGACGTGATCGCCGAGCGGGACATCCCGATGGGCGCGCGCGGCGACTACGACTTCCACACCGAGGCGCAGGACCTCGACGACGACACCCTCGCGAAGAGCGTCCCGGACGGCGTCGCGTTCCACCACGCGGGGCTCTCGAAGGGTGACCGCGACCGCGCCGAGGAGTGGTTCAAAGAGGGGAAGATCCAGCTGCTGTTCTCGACGTCGACGCTCGCGTGGGGCGTGAACCTCCCGGCGCGCTGCGTCGTCATCCGCGACACCAAGTACCACGACCCCCTCGAAGGCGAGGTCGACATCTCGCCGCTGGACATCCTCCAGATGCTCGGGCGCGCGGGTCGGCCGGGCTACGACGACGTCGGGTACGGCTGGGTCGTCTGCGACCGCGGGGACGCCGAGAAGTACCGACAACTGCTCCGGGAGGGCAAAGAGATCGAGTCCCGACTGGCGGAGGATCTGGACTCTCACCTCAACGCCGAGATCGCGATGGGGACCATCCGCGACCTCGACGACGTGCTCTCGTGGCTGGAGACCACGTTCTACTACCGGCGCGCGCAGTCGAAGCCCGAGCAGTACGACTTCGCGAACCTCCGCGGGCGGGTTCGCGAGACGCTCGAATCGCTCGTCGACCGCGGCTTCGTCGAGATGGGCGAGGACCTCTCGGTCGACGGGACGCCACTCGGGCGCCTCGCCTCGAAGTACTATCTCCGCCTCGACACCGCCGAGCGCTTTCACGACCTCTGTACCCGGGAGACGATCGACGCCGACGGGATCCTCGAGACGGTCGCGGGCGCGGCGGAGTTCCACTCTGTGTCGGCCCGGCAGTCCGAGACCGACGCCGTCGACGCGGTGCTCTCCGACGTCACGACCGGGCTGGAGGACGGGCCCCGGAAGGTGCTCGCGATCCTCCACGCCGGGATGCAGAACAGCACCCCCGCGGACCTCCGCTCGGACGCGTGGATCATCCGACAGAACGCGCTCAGACTGCTGTCGGCACTCCGGGAGTTCCTCGCGGAGTTCTCGGGGCCCCGGGCGGCCAACCTCGCCCGCCGGGTCGAAGCCCGCGTCGAACACGGCGTCCCGCGGGACGCCGTCGGCCTCACGGCGGTCGACGGGATCGGCCCCAACCGTGCGCGGACGCTCGCGACCGGCGGGCTTCACAACCCCGCCGAAGTCGTCGCCGCCGGGACCGACGAACTCGAACGCGCCGGACTCTCAGCGGGCGTCGCAGAACGCATCGTCGAGAACGCGCGCGACTTCCCGGCGATCGACGTCTCGTGGGGGGACTTCCCCGAGCGCATCCCACGCGGGCAGAACGAGATGTGCGACGTCGTCGTCGGCAACGACGGCGGAAGCGCGGCGATCGGCGTCCGCGTGACGGTCAACGGCGTCGAGATGAGTCAGACTGAGACGTATCTCTCCGATGCGACGACCGTCCCGGTGGGCGTCTTCGGCGCTGACGCCGACGATCTGGAGTACGTCGTCGAGGTGACGTTCCCCGACGAGCCGCTGCTCCCGATCAGAGCGACGCGGACCGTCGCCGTCGAGTGATTCCGCCTCGCTACGGCCGAGTGACTCAGTCTCGCTACTGCCCAGTGAATTCGCCTTGCCACCGCCGGACGAGGCCGTCTCCTGTGGCCTCGTCTACGCCTCTCCGAGAAACACGTCCCGGAGTCCCTCGGGCCCCTCGGCGACGAGATCCGCCTGTGAGAGGTCCAGCGCCGCGTTGTGGGTCGTGCGGTACGCAACGGTGAACGCCCCCGCCCGGACGGCCGCCTCGATGCCGTTCACCGAATCCTCGACGACGACGCAGTCGGCGGGATCACAGCCGAGGGCCGCCGCCGCGCGCTCGTAGATGTGGGGTTCGGGCTTCCCGGGTTCGTCGATGTCCTCGGCGCTCAACACGAGGTCGAGGTCGCCGAGGGCGAACCGCTCGCGGACGATCGAAATCCACGCCTGCGGTGCGGAGGAGACGATCGCGAGCGGTCGTCCCGCCGCGCGCAGTGTGTCGAACAGGTCGGGGACCCCGTCGGTCAGCGCCACGTCCTCGCCGTAGAGCGACGTCGCGCGGTCGTCGTATGCCGAGACGAACTCGGCTTTGCTCACTGCGGTCCCGTACTCCCGGTCGAGATAGTCGTAAATCTCGCCGTATGACATCCCCGTCACCTCCTCGTGGGCGGGGTCGCCCGAGGCAACGGCCGTCGCGAAGACCCACTCGTCCTCGAAGCGGTGCCAGTAGGTCTCCGAGTCGACCAACACGCCGTCCATATCGAACAACACCGCGCCGTCGGGCAGGTCCATATCTCTCCTCACACGCCATCGAACAAAGACCTTCGCGAGCGGCTTTATTACCGATGACGGGACCACGCCCGTCGTATGTCCGAGACGATCCGACTCTTCGCCGGCGACTGTACGACGACGTTCGAGGGAGCGCGCACCCGCACACAGCGCGGCCACGTCGCGGTGGTGGTCAAGCCGGACCGAACCGTGCTGGTCCACGACGCCGACGGCTACCAGCCCGTGACGTGGCTGACGCGACCGGACTCGCTGACGGTCGAGACCGATTCCTCGGGGTTCGGGCTCGTCGCTCGTGCCGACGAGCAGGTCCTCCGAGTCGTCTCCAACGGGGAGTCCGACTGGGTCGAGTACCCGATCACGGAGGCGGGCGTCCCGGTCGGGTCGCACCCGGAGACCGGCGAACCGCTGGTGCGGGCGAGCGGCGCGGTCCGCGGCCTCGACTCCGACGTCACGTTCCCGCTCCCCGCGGGAGCGACCGTCCGCGACGACACCTGCGAGGCGTGCGGCCTGCCGAGGATCCGCGCCGAAGCGGGGGCGGCGTTCGACCTCTGTCTCGATCGCTCCTGTGAGTCTCTCGACGACGCCGTCCGAGAGCGGTTCGACCGCGAGTGGACCTGTCCGGACTGCGGCGACGACCTCCGGATCATCCGGCGCGGCGGCCGCCTGCTCGCCGGATGCGACGCGTATCCCGACTGTGAGACCGCCTTCGCCATCCCCGCGGGCGTCGCCGCCGACGACTGCGCCTGTGGCCTGCCGGTCTTCGAGACTGCGCGCGGCCGGCGGTGTCTCGACGCGACGTGTGCGGTCTCCACGGACTGATACCCGTGGTCGACGTCTCCGGTGATCCGCTGTTCGGGTGCCGAATCGGCCGTAGAGACCGTCCGACCGTCCCTCGACCACCCCTGGCCGCCCACTGGACGTATCGAATCTGATACCCGACAGCAAAGAGTTACCTATTGGCTCACACAGCCGGCGATATGGACGAGACAACTGCCGTGGGGAGGCGCGCGTTCCTCTCCGCCGCTGCCGGCGCGGCGACGGTCGCCGGCTGTGCCGAGGTGAGTCAAGGCGCAGTCGATCCGGAACTGGTGGAGCGCGCCGGGCGAGTCGAGGGTATCATCCGGGTCGAGGCGGGCACGGCCGACGACGTCAGCGAACTCCCCTCGCGCAACGAGCGCGTCGGGGCACTCAGACGGCACGCCACCCGGACGCAACAGCGCGTCGTCGACTCCGTGAAGAGGACGCCGGGCGTCGAGCTCCGACGGCAGTTCTGGGTGGCGAACGCGGTGCTGGTCACCGTCGACACCGAAGTGGCGTCGTTCGCCGACATAGCCGCCATCGACGGCGTCGATCGGATCCATCGGACGGCCACCGGCGCCGACCGGCGTCCCCCCGACCTCGACGCGACCGGTGAGTCGGTCGCGCAGACGACACAGGACGACGGCGTCAGCTACGGACTGGAGATGATGAACGTCCCCGCGGTCTGGGAACGGTTCGGGTCCCGCGGGGAGGGGACGCGGATCGCCATCGTCGACACCGGTATCGACGCCTCTCATCCCGACATCGACCTCACTGCGTGGGCCGAATTCGACGCGGAGGGGCAGCGCGTCGACAGTGAGCCGCACGATCCGGATGGACACGGCACCGGGATGAGTAGCCTCGCGACCGGCGGCGACGCCAGCGGCACGCAGATCGGCGTCGCGCCCGAGGCGGAGTTGCTCGTCGCAAAGCAGGCCCCCGACGGGCGATTCGCGTCGACGCTCGCCGCGCTGGAGTGGGCGGTCGAGAACGGAGCCGACGTCGTTTCGATGAGCTTCGAGTTCGGTCCGCTCGAACACGAAGCCATCGAACCGTTCGCGAACGCCATCGCGGCCGGGACTGTCGTGGTCGCCGGTGCTGTCGGCCCGCAACTCTACCTCTCTCCGGGCTCTCTGTACTCCACGTTCACGACCGGGGCTGTCGACAGTGAACGGCAGCCGTACCAGAACGGCAACGGCGGCGAGATCCGAACCGATCGGTACTGGCGGAGTGATGCGGTGCCCGACGAGTGGCCCGATCGGTACGTCGTCCCGGACGCGACGGCCCCGGGCGTCGACGTCCTCACAGCGGTCCCCGACAACGACGAGTTCGACGGCGGCCATCTCCGGACAGACGGGACCAGCAACAGCGCGCCCCACGTTTCGGGCGTCATCGCGCTCCTGCGCTCTCTCGACGGGGACCGCTCGCCCGCAGAACTCGGGAGGATCCTCAGAGAGACCGCCGAGCAACCGGGCGATCCCTCCGAGCACCCCGATCCGAACGGTGACTTCGGGCACGGGATCGTCGACGCCGCCGCTGCCGCTGGCGAGGTGGCGGGCCGCGACCGAACGCTCTCCGGAACGGTGACCGATCCCGACGGGGTCCCCGTCGCCGGCGCGACCGTGTCCGCCGTGACCGGCGCTACCACCCGGACCGACGAACAGGGACGATACACCCTGTCGGTCCCGGACGGCGAGGAGACCGTCACCGCCGACGCGGTGGGATACGACCCCGTCACTCGACGTCTCGCGCCCGGCGACGGCCGTGAAATCGGCTTGCAGTCCGAACGTCGGCCGGACGTCCGGCGAGCGGGACGGCTCCCGACCCACGTGGCTCCCGGCGACACGCTCGCGCTGGAATTCGAGGTGGCACACGCCGGGTACGTCACCATCCTCGCGCGCGAGTCGCCGTTCCTCGTCCCCGCTTCGGCGGTGTCGGTGCGGGTCAACGGCGAGCCGGCGACGGTCGAGGAACCGACAGAGATCGCAGACGAAGCGACGCTCCGGATCGAACTGGACGTCGACGAGGGAGCAAGGGGCATCGTTCCGCTGCAGCTCTCTCTGGCGGACGGCGAGCGCAACGCCGACATCGAACTAGCGCCGATCCACGTCCACGAGCGGCCCCTGCGAGTGTCTGCAGATGAAGACATCCAGCGGGCCATCGACATCGCCGCCCCCGAGACGACCGTCGAACTGGCCGGCGACAGGTGGGAGGTGGCGGTCTCCGACTTCGAATCACCGCTGCCCGACTCGCGATTCGGGAACCCGATCTTCGATCAGACTCGCGACGACCAGGCCGGCTTAGTCGTCGACAAACCGATCAGGCTCGTGGCCGCCGACGACTCCGACCCGACGCTGGTCGCGAGCGGTGGTTCCGGCGACCGGACGTTCGGGCTTCAGGTCGCCAGCCACTTCGCTACGGTCCGAGGCATCCAGGTGGTCGCCGAGGGTGCCACCGCCGCAGTGAGCGTCCTCGATGGCGACGGTGTCCACCTCCGGAATCTGGATCTCTCCGGGGGGACGAACGGCGTGTACTCGCAGTTCACGAAGAGTCTCGTCGTCGAGGAGTGTCGGATCTCGGCGACCGAGACCGCCGTCGAGTTCCGAGAGCTGAGTGTCAACGGACTCGTCAGCGACAGTACGATCCGAGACGCGCAGCAGGGCGTCTACCTCAGCGGCCGCACCGGCGACCGACTGTTCGACGTGGACGTCACCGTGACGGGAAACACGTTCGAGAGCGTCGGGACCCCGATCGACAGCGAGGGAACGGCGACGATCACCGGCGGCGACGGCGAACCGAGACAGACCGGCGGGGAGCCACCGGCGAACTCGATGCTCGACCTCGTGTTGTACGCCGCGACAGCGGGGGCCGTCGGCGCGCTGTTTTACCCCTACGGACGGCGGCGACTGGGGGCCCGACGATGACGATGATCGAGACGCGCGGTCTGACGAAGGAATACGGCGACGTCACGGCGGTCACGGAGGTCGATCTGACGGTCGACCGCGGCGACATTCACGGCTTCGTCGGACACAACGGCGCCGGCAAGACCACCACGATGCAGATGCTCACCGGGCTGGTCACCCCCACCCGGGGCGAGGCCTACATCGGCGGCGAACCCGCGGGAACCCGCGCAGCGACGAAGAAAATCGGCTACGCGCCGCAGGACCCGGCGTTCTACGAGTCGATGACCGGCCGGGACTATCTCACCTATATGGGCGAACTCTCGGCCGTCGACGGATCGACGCGGGAGCGGGCCGACGAGTTGCTCACGCGGCTGAACCTCACTGACGCGGCGGACCAGGCGGTCGAGGGGTACAGCGGCGGGATGTTGCGGCGGCTGGCGGTCGGCCAGGCGATGCTCGGTGATCCCGAACTGTTGATCCTCGACGAACCGACGGCGGCGCTGGACCCCGAGGGCCGGGCGATGATCATCGACGCGCTGGAGAGCCTGACCGACGAGGGCACGACCATCTTCGTGAGCAGCCACGTCCTCACCGAACTGGAGCAGTTCATCGACACGGTCACCTTCCTCAAGGAGGGACAGGTCGTGACCTCGGGACCGCTCACGGAGGTGCTCTCCGATACGGGGATCGAACGGTTCGTCGTCGACGCCTCAGACAACGACCGCGCGGCTCGTCTGCTCGCGACCCACGAGTCGGTCGACGAGGTCGACCGCAACGACGATGGCGCGGTCGTGGTGCGGACCGACGATCCGGAGGGATTCGCCGTCGCTCTTCCACAGGCTCTCAGCGACGCGACGCTCGGCCTGTACTCGGTGGACCGCGAGGGCGGCCTCGAAGAGCGGTTCCTCGACATCCTCGACGACGGAGGGGAGGACTGACCGATGTTCCTCGCCATCTACCGGAAGACGCTGGGCGACCTCTCGGAGCCGAAGGCGATCCTCACGTACCTCCTCGTCTTCGTCTCGGTCCTGTGGTTCCTTCTGATCGGCTTCGGGAACAACGAGATTCCCGACGCCGTGGCGAAGCTCCCGCTGGCCGAACAGGAACTCGAACTCCTCACTGCCTACGTCCCGCTGACGTGGCTGTGGGGTGTCGGCATCGGACTCCTCGTCGCCGGAGCGCTGTTCGTCGCGCTCACGCTCGCGACGGAAGCCGACCGGGGCACCCTCGATCTGCTCTTGAGCAAGCCCGTCCGGCGCTGGGAGGTGCTGCTCGCCATCTTCCTCGCGAACGTCACGTTCCTGTTTGCCGTCGCGGTTGCCAGCCTGCTGCTCGTCGCCGTCTTCCTCTACCAGATGGGCGGGTTCAGTACCGCAGCACTCGGCGGTGGCGTGTTCGCGGTCCTCCCCGCGACGCTGGTGTATGCGCTCTTCGTTTCGGCGTTCGTCAACGCCGTCGGTATGGCGGCTAGCGTCGCCACGCGGAACCGTCTGCAGACCGCTGCGCTGACTGCCGTCGTTCCCGCCCTCTTCTTCGTCCTGTTCGTCGCTCGCCTCGTTCCCGGGAGCATTTACGAGGACTACTCCCTCTATATGATCGACGTCAGTTATCACCTCGGCAACGTCTACGCGCTCCTCCTCGGCACGCTCGGGGACCCGCTGCCGGTCGAACTGCAGGCCCAACTCGGGTTCTGGGCGGGCGTCTACGAGGTCCCTCAGGGACAGGACGCGCTCGGTGAGTCGCTCGAACTGGTCGGCTACGTCGACCCCGTCGTCTCGCTGGCGCTGTGTGTGTGTCTGACTCTCGGACTGCTCGCGGTTGCGCTCGTCCAGTTCCAGCGCCTCGACGTCTGAAGCGAGCGGCACGCCGACACGTCAGCCCCTCTCGGACGGTTCCCACCGGTGTCCGTTCCGAGCCCTCGCCCTTGCTGCCGAATCAGAATCCAGTTCCGCTCTCGCGCATCGCAGGCCCTATGTCCCCGCCGACTCCCCTCTGTGGTATGGACGGGACACTGGCCGACGGCGTGGTCCACGTCGGCGGCGACGCCAGACAGCGGTTCTACGACGCCCGCGGCTACGGCCGGCCGCTGGACCGGAACCGGATCGAACTGGCACCCGTCGAGGCGGCCCACCTGCTCTCGCGCGGCGACCTCGACGCCGTCGTCGACGAATCTGCGGCGTCGACTGCCGACGGCGATGCCACCGGGAGTGACGCCGAGGCGGCCCGACGACTGCACTTCCGCGAGTTCCTCGTCCGGACGGGCGCGACGCTTCACTTCGCGGTCTACAAGGACCTCCGCGACCGGGGATTCTACCTGTCGCCCGCCCGCGACGCGTGGCCGGGCGTCGCCGGCGACGTGTCGGACGACGTCGACTTCGTCGTCTACCCCCGCGGGAACGGCCCCTGGGACGACGAGGTGGCTCACCGAATCCGCGTCGCCGGCGAGCGCGAAGCGATCCGTGCGGATTCCCTCGGCGACGTCGTCCTCGCGGTCGTCGACGAGGACGGCGAGTTGACCTACTTCGAGACCGTCAGCGGTCCGGCGATCGGCTCTGCGGCCGACGCAAGCGCGGCTGCAGCAGCGACGGGGGTATCGGCCGACGAAGCGACGACGGCGTCCGACGACACCGATGCGGACCCCGGCGCCGAGGCGGGCCTCCCGTCCGGCGTCGACGCCGACCTCCTCGGCGACCGCGTCGTCTGCTACGGCGCATCCGAAGCGCTCTACGAGCGGCGGTTCTACGGCCAGCGGCTGTTCGGCCGCAACGCCGATTCGGGACCCCTGCAACTCTCGCTCGTCGAGGGGGCGTACCTCGCCCAGCGCGGCGTCGTCGACGTCGATCCCGCCGCGGTCGTCGCCCTCGGCCGGGAGGTCGAGGGCGAGCGGTTCGACCGCCGGTTGCGGGCGTACGCCGCGCTCCGGGACCGCGGCGTCGTTCCCAAGAGCGGGTTCAAGTTCGGCGCGGACTTCCGGGTCTACGACGAGTTCACCGGCGTCGAGGACCTCTCTCACTCGACGGATCTCGTGCGGGTCGTGGCCCCGGACCACGTCTTCTACCCGCGGGACCTCTCACTGGACGTCAGGCTCGCCGGCGGGGTCCGGAAACGAATGGTTTTTGCGCTCACCGCGGCCAACGGCGAGATAGACTGGCTCTCGGTAGCCCGACTCACCCTATGACACGAGACCACGACGCCCCCGAGCGCGAGGCCCAGGACGACGAGCAGGCACGCCGGGCGCTGGCGGACGGCGGCACCGACGACGCCGCGGCCGGTGCCGACGACGTCGCGCTCGACCCGTGGGGCTCCTCGACGGTCACCGACTACCGGAAACTCTTCGAGGAGTTCGGCATCGGCGAGTTCGACGACGTCCTCTCACAGACCCCGAACCCCCACCACCTGATGCGCCGCGGCGTCATCTTCGGCCACCGCGACTACGAACCGGTCGCCGACGCGCTCCGCGCGGGCGAGGACGCGGCCGTCCTCTCGGGCTTTATGCCGACCGGTGACCCCCACATCGGGCACAAACTGGTGTTCGACGAGATCATCTGGCACCAAGAGCAGGGCGCCGACGCCTACGCCCTGATCGCCGATCTCGAAGCGCACTCGGCCCGCGGGATGACCTGGGCCGAGATCGACGAGCACGCCCGCGACTACCTCCTCAGCCTGCTTGCGCTCGGCTTCGACCCCGAAGCGGGTGAGCTCTACCGCCAATCGGACAACCGCGAACTGCAGGATCTCGCGTTCGAACTCGGCTCGAAAGCGAACTTCTCCGAGTTCCAGGGCATCTACGGCTTCGACGGCGAGACGAACGTCTCACACATGCAGTCGGTCGTCACCCAGATGGCCGACATCCTCTACCCGCAACTGGAGGAGCCGAAACCGACGGTCATCCCGGTCGGTCCCGATCAGGACCCACACGTCCGCTTCGCCCGCGATCTCGCGGCTCGGATGCGTTTCTTCGGCGTGACGGAGGCGTACGCGAGCTTCGAGCTCACAGACGCCGAACGGGCGCTCGTCGGGGCCGTCTACGACGCACGAGACCAGTACGCCGACGAGCCCGAGCGACCCCGCTGTGAGGAGGCGGGCGCGTGGCTCGCCGAAGCGGACCAGCCGACGCTGGACGAACTCGGCGTCGTCGTCGACGATGGCGTTCGGGAATCCACGGTCGAGAAGCTCGAAAACGGCGGGATGGAGCCGCTCCGTCCCCGCGTTCGCTTCCTCGATCTCAACGCCACCGACGAGGCCTTCGAGGGACTCCTCGAGGCGATTCCGGGCGAGAAGCGGCGCTACGACGAACACGTGGACGCCTTCGACCTGGAGGGTGACGAAGCCGAGGAGCTGGCGCGGGATGTCGAACTCGACCACGGCGGCTACGGCTTCGTTCCCCCGTCGTCGGTCTATCACCGGTTTATGACCGGCCTGACCGGCGGGAAGATGTCGTCGTCGATCCCGGCGTCACACATCTCGCTGCTCGACGATCCCGAGGAGGGGTACGACAAGGTGAGAGCGGCGACGACCGGCGGCCGCGACACCGCCGAGAAACAGCGCGAACTCGGCGGCGAAGCCGACGAGTGTCCCGTTTATGAACTCTACGCGTATCTCCTCGCGGGCGACGACGACGAGTTCGCCAAGGAAGTCTACGACGAGTGCGTGAACGGCGAGCGGCTCTGCGGCGGCTGCAAAGAGCAGGCCGCCGAACTGATGCGGGAGTTCCTCGAAGACCACCAGGCGAAGCGCGCGGAGGTCGAAGAACTCCTCGAAGACCTCGACATCTCGCTTGAGTCGCCGCGGCGAGGCGTCGCACCCGGCGACGACTGAACGTCTGCTCCGCGGTCGGGGTCAGATCACTCGATCGACAGTTCGCCGCTGCTGCCGCCGCCCGATTCGCCTTCGTTCCACTCGATCTCGAACTCGATGCTCAGTTCGCCCTGCCCGCCGGCCGGCCCCTCGCGCTCGGCTTTGACCTCGAACGTGGGCCGCTCGGGTGGCGAGAGCGTCACTGACTGGTCGCCGGCGGTGAGCGAGACCTCCTCGCCCGCCTCGAGTTTCGCCGCGACGTCACGCAGGTAGGATGCGATCGCCGCGCGGTCCTGGGCACTCTCAGATTCGAACAGCACTTCTTCGGGCATACTTCTACTTCGCCGTCCGAGGAGATAAGTGCGTGGCCGCTACGTCCCGTGACACCGCATCGCACGATTCCGGAATCATTTTGCTCGCGCTCGCGCTGTGTTCGCGTATGCGTCACGGGCGCAACTGCATACCGCGCGGCGTCGCCACCGGACTGACCGACACCGACGGATCCGCGTTCGTTTTCGCGGTCGCGTGAGGACGGTGGCCCCGTCGCACCGGCGACCCGGCTTTCGGGTCCCGGTGCACCCCCCGAACCGACCCCTCGCGGACGCGACGCGTCCGCGGTCTTCGGAACTGCTAACTGGCGGCCGAGCGGTAGACGCGACAACGACTGCACACACTCCAGAATGAAACTTCCCGAATCACAGGTCGCGGTGCTGAACGCCGCGAGCGCGACAGACGAGACGCCGATCGACCGACTCGCAACGGAGGCGGACCTCAAGCCCGAAACCGCGACGCAGGCGGTCTTCGAACTCCGGGACGAGAGCCTGCTCGACGTCACCGAGCGCGAGTCCGTCGAGTACGAACTGACCGAGGAGGGCCGCGCGTACGTCGAGGCCGACCTCCCCGAAACGCGACTGTACCGCGCCGCCGTCGACGCCGGTGCCGACGAGGACCCCGTGCAGATGGGTCAGGTCATCGGTGCGGCCGACCTCGACGGCCCGGAGGTCGACATCGCGCTCGCGAACTACGGCCGGAAAGGCTACGGCGACATCGAGAGCGGGGAACTCGCCGCCGACCCCGACGCCGACGCGGGCGCAGACCCCGAAGCGGCCGCGCTCGAGACCCTCGCCGGCGGCGAGGGCGCAGACGGGATCGACGACGAGGTCCTCGATCAGTTGGTCTCGCGGAACCTCCTCGACCGAAACGAGCGCACCGTTCGGACGGTCACGCTCACCGACGCGGGCGTCACCGCGCTGATGGAGGGCGTCGAGACTGCCGAGACCGTCGACCGCCTCACCCCGGAGATGCTCACCTCCGGCGCGTGGCAGGACGTGGCGTTCACCGAATACAACGTCGAGGCGGACGCGCCCGAGGTCCAGGGCGGCAAGACGCACGTCCTCAGACAGACCGCAGAGCGCGTCAAGGACGTCCTCGTCGGGATGGGCTTTCAGGAGATGGAGGGCCCGCACGCGGACGCGGACTTCTGGATCAACGACTGCCTGTTCATGCCGCAGGACCACCCGGCCCGGACCCACTGGGACCGCTTCGCACTCGACGTCCCGCCGATCGCTGACCTCCCCGACGAGCTCGTCGACAACGTCGAGCGCGCGCATCGTGCGGGCGTCGGCGAGGACGGCGACGGCTATCACTCCCCGTGGTCGGAGGACTTCGCGCGGGCGATCGCCCTCCGTGGCCACACCACGTCGCTGTCGATGCGGTATCTCTCGGGCACCGAGGTCGGCGAACTGGACCCGCCGCAGCGCTACTTCTCTGTCGAGAAGGTCTACCGAAACGACACGCTGGACGCCACGCACCTGCTGGAGTTCTTCCAGATCGAGGGCTGGGTGATGGCAGAGAACCTCTCGGTACGGGACCTGATGGGGACGTTCGTGGAGTTCTACGAGCAGTTCGGCATCACGGACATTCAGTTCAAACCGCATTACAACCCCTACACCGAACCCTCCTTCGAGCTCTTCGGCAAACACCCCACGACCGGGGAACTCATCGAGATCGGTAACTCGGGGATGTTCCGCGACGAGGTGCTGGAACCGCTCGGCGTCGAGCACGACGTGATGGCGTGGGGGCTCGCGCTCGAACGCCTCGCGATGCTGACAACGGGGGCCGAAGACATCCGCGATCTGCACGGGACGTTGGCCGACCTCGACTTCCTCCGCGGCGCGGAGGTGACCTACTGATGCCTGTCGTCGACATCGATCCCGACGAGCTTCGGGAACTGACCGGCCACGAGGAGAAGGACGACGAGGAACTGAAATCCGACCTGTTCGGACTCGGCCTGGAGTTCGAGGGCGAGACCGAGGAGGGCCTACTCCAGTTCGAGTTCGGTCCCGACCGGCTCGATCGCCTGTCGGTCGAGGGCGTCGCGCGCTCGCTCCGGTACCACTACGGCGACGACCGCGGCGTCCGCGTGCCGGACACCAACGATCCCGACTTAACGTACGTCGTCGACAGCGACGTCCCCGACGAGCGACCCTACGTCACGGGTGCGATCGTCCGCGGCGTCGACCTCGACGAGCGGAGCCTCGACTCGCTGATCCAACTGCAGGAGAAACTGCACGCCACGATGGGTCGCAAGCGGGCGAAGGGCGCAATCGGGATCCACGACCTGGTGGCGATCAAGGGCGACACGCTGACGGACGACGGCGAGGGCAACTCGATCACCTACACGGGGATCGACCCCGACGGCGACACGTTCGTCCCGCTGGACAGCGACCGCGAACTGACGCCCGCCGAGGTGCTGGCGGAACACCCGACCGGCGAGACGTACGCCGACCTCGTCGCCGAGTACGACCGCTACCCCGCGATCTACGACGAGCTCGGGCTGTTCTCGTTCCCGCCGGTCATCAACGGCCGCCGGACGGAGGTCTCGACTGACTCCCGCGAACTGCTGATCGAACTCACGGGGACCGACCAGTGGACGATCGACCGGATGTGCAACATCATCTGCTACGCCCTCGCCGCCCGCGGCGCGACCATCGAGGAGGTCGAAATCGAGTACGGGCCGTCGTCACCGGCGGGCGAGCGAACGCTCGTCCGACCGGACTTCGAGGTCGAGACCAAGTCGGTGAGCCACGACCGGATCGAGACGATGCTGGGCGTCGAGTTCGAGCCCCGAGAGGTGATCGACCTCTTCGAGCGCTCCGGTCTCGCCGCGGTCATCGACGACGAGGTCGAGGCGAGCGCGGCCGTCGGGACGGATCCGGCAGATCTCCCCGACGACCCCGTCTACGAGGTGTCGATTCCGCCCTACCGGACGGACGTGCTCCATCCCCTGGATCTGATCGACGACGTCGGCCGCGCGTACGGCTTCGACGAACTCGAACCCAAGTACCCGGACCTCGGTACCGTCGGCGGCCGCCACGAGCGCTCTCGACTCGAAGCCGCGACGCGAACCGTCCTCACCGGCCTGGGCTTCGAGGACCTCCTGAACTTCCATATGACGCGGGAAGCGGCGGTCTACGACCGGATGAACGTCGAGCCCGGAAGCGAGTATCTGGGCGGCGGCGAGGCGGTCGAGATCACCGAGCCCTACAGCGAGGACTACACTATCCTCCGGCCGTGGCTGCTCCCGTCGCTGGTGATGGTGCTGGAGAACAACACGCACCGCGGCTACCCGCAGGACCTCGCGGAGGTCGGCCTCGTGGCCGAGCGCGACGACGAGGTCAACACCCGCGTGCGCGAGCGCCGCCACGTCGGTGGCGTCCTCGCCCGCAACGACGCCACCTACGAGGACGCGAAGGCTCGCCTGCAGGCGATCTGCCGCGACTTCGACGTCGACCTGGCGACGCCGCCGACCGACCACCCGTCGTTCATCGACGGGCGAGTCGCCGCCGTCGTGATCGACGGCGAGGACGTCGGCCTCGTGGGCGAACTCCACCCGGCAGTGCTGGTCGAGCACGACCTCGAACTGCCGGTGGCGGCCTTCGAGTTCGAGCTCGCGGCGCTCGGCGACGACTGATACCGATCACTCTCACTTTTTCCGCCGAGAGCCACCCCTGTTGGCGGCGCTCGGTGGGACGAGAGTAATCAGTACGACGCCGTCGACCCCCCGAGTCACACTCCTCTGTCCGTGTAATCGAGCCACTTAACAGCCCGCCCGCCGGTATTTTCGCCCAGGATGCCGAGCGGAGAATACGACCCCGACACCGTCGAGGCGAAGTGGCAAGACCGGTGGGTCGACGAGGAGACCTACGCCTACGAGGGCGACGCCGAGAACCCCGACACCGCGTTCTCGATCGACTCGCCGCCACCGACGGTATCCGGGAGCTTGCACTGGGGCCACGTCTACGGCTTCACACTGCAGGATTTCGTCGCTCGGTTCAACCGGATGCGCGGGAAAGACGTCTACTTCCCGTTCGGCTACGACGACAACGGGATCGCCTCAGAGCGGCTTGCCGAAGACGAACTCGACGTGCGCCACCAGGACTACGAGCGCCGCGAGTTCCAGCGGATGACCCAGGAGGTCTGCGCCGAGTACGAGGCGGCGTTCACCGAGAAGATGCAGAGTCTGGGTATCTCGATCGACTGGAACCAGACGTACCAGACGATCTCGCCGGAGGTCCGCCGGATCTCGCAACTCTCTTTCATCGACCTCTACGAGCAGGGTCGCGAGTACCGACAGCGCGCGCCGGCGATCTGGTGTCCGGAGTGTGAGACGGCGATCTCACAGGTCGAGACCGAAGACGACGAGCAGCCGAGTCACTTCCACGACATCGCCTTCGAGGTCGTCGGCGAGGCGGACGCCGACGACCCAGAGCAGTTCACCATCTCGACGACTCGGCCCGAACTCCTGCCGGCCTGTGTCGCCGTCTTCGTCCACCCCGACGACGACGGGAACCAGGACCTCGTCGGCGAGACCGCGCGCGTCCCGCTGTTCGACCAGGAGGTACCGATCCTCGCGGACGAGCGCGTCGATATGGAGACCGGGTCGGGGATCGTGATGTGCTGTACGTTCGGCGACCAGACCGACATCGAGTGGTACCAGGCGCACGACCTCGACCTCCGGATCGCCATCGACGAGTCGGGCACGCTGACCGACGTCGCCGGCGAGTACGAGGGCCTCTCATCGGCGGACGCCCGCGAGGCCATCGTCGAGGATCTCGACGAGGCCGGCGCGCTTCTGGATCGCTGGGGGATCACGCATACGGTGAACGTCCACGAGCGCTGTGGCACCGGCGTCGAATTCCTCGTCAAAGACCAGTGGTACGTCGAACTCCTCGACAAGCGCGAGGAGTACCTCCAGGCCGGACGGGAGATGGACTGGTACCCCGAGAAGATGTACACCAGGTACAAAAACTGGATCGAAGGGCTCCAGTGGGACTGGGCCATCTCCCGGCAGCGCTCCTCGGGAATTCCGTTCCCCGTGTGGTACTGCGCCGACTGCGACGAACCGGTCCTCGCCGACAAAGAAACGCTTCCGGTCGACCCGCTGAGCGACGACCCGCCCGTCGACGCCTGTCCGGAGTGCGGCCACACGGCGTTCGTCCCCGAGGACGACGTCCTCGACACGTGGGCGACTTCGTCGCTCACGCCGCTTATCAACGCCGGGTGGGACTGGGACGCAGCACACGAGGAGTTCAGGTTCGAGCACCCCGAACTCTACCAGTTCGACCTCCGGCCGCAGGGCCACGACATCATCTCCTTCTGGCTCTTCCACACGGTCGTGAAGTGCTATGAGCACACCGGCGAGGTGCCGTTCGATAGCGTGATGATCAACGGGATGGTGCTCGACGAAAACCGCGAAAAGATGTCGAAGTCCAAGGGCAACATCGTCGCGCCCGACGAGGTCGTCTCGAAGTACCCCGTCGACGCCGCGCGGTACTGGGCGGCCGGGTCGGCCGTCGGCGACGACCTCCCGTACTCCGAGAAGGGACTCCGCGCCGGCGAGAAACTCCTCCGAAAGCTCTGGAACGCCTCGAAACTCGTCGAGAGCCTCACCGAGGACGCGCCCGCGGAGTTCGATCACGACGACCTCGCGGCGCTGGACCGCTGGCTCCTGGCGTCGCTGGACCGGGAGATCGAGCGACTGACCGCCCGCTTCGAGAGCCGGGAGTTCTCGAAGGCCCGCGACGGCCTTCGCGGCTTCTTCTGGCACACGTTCTGCGACGACTACCTCGAGATCGCGAAACAGCGCGTCCGCGACGGGGGCGACCCCTCGGCCGCCTACACGCTGTCGGTCGCCCACCGGCGGTTTCTGAAGCTCTTCTCGCCCATCCTCGCGCACGCGACCGAAGAGCTCTGGCACGATATGTACGGGGACGACAGCGTCCACCAGAGCGGGTGGCCCGAGCCGCTCGGCATCGACGCTGACTTCGAGGCGGGCGAGACGGCGATGGAGGCCGTCGGCGCGCTCCGGAAGTACAAGAGCGACGCGAAGCTGTCGATGAACGCCGATCTCGACCGCGTCGAGGTCTGGGGCGACGTCTCCGGCTTCGAAGACGACATCTCCAGCGTGATGCACGTCGACGAACTGGTGATCTTAGACGAGCGGCCGCCGATCGAGACGGTCGTCACCGGTGTCGACCTCGATTACTCGCTGGTCGGCCCCGAGTTCGGCAGCCAGGTCTCAGAGATCGAGGCCGTGATCGACGACGACGCGTACGAACGCGTCGGCGACGAACTGCACGTCGCGGGCGTCGAACTCGATTCGGAAATGTTCGAGATTCAAGAAGAACAGCAGTACACCGGTGCGGGTGAGATGGTCGATGCCGAGGACGTCGTCGTGATCGTCCACCGCGACTGATCGGGCGCGGGCTTCGCGTCGCTTCTATAGATCCGCGCCGACCGCGTCCGCGACGCTGTCGTATCCGTCTCGCTCGAGCAGGTCGAGCAGTCCCTCGTTGATGTCGCGAGCGAGCGTCGGCCCCTCGTAGACGAGTCCGGTGTACAGTTGCACGAGACTCGCTCCCGCACGGATCTTCGCGTACGCGCCTGACGCGTCCGAGACGCCGCCGACGCCGATCACGGGGACGTCGGTTCGCTCGGCCACGAACCGGACCATTCCCGTCGAGCGGTCCTCGATCGGGTCGCCCGAGAGACCGCCCCGTTCGGCTCGTTTCGGACTCCGGAGCCCCGCCGGCCGGTCCGTCGTCGTGTTCGTCGCGATGACACCGTCGAGGTCGAAGTCGTCGACGACAGCGAGTGCGTCTTCGACCGCAGGCCCCGGGAGATCAGGCGAGAGCTTCACCAACAGCGGGGACGCGCCGGCGTCGGCGAGCGTCCCGAGAATGGCCTCCAGCGACTCGCGGTTCTGCAGGTCGCGCATCCCCTCGCTGTTCGGACAAGAGACGTTGACTGCCAGGTAGTCGGCCCCTGCAGCCACCTGCTCGTACGTGTCGCGGTAGTCTTCGGGAGCCTCGTCGCTGTCTGCCGTCTCCGAGAGTGCGACGTTGACACCGACCGGGATCCCCGGATCGGGCTGCTCCCGCAAGCGCTCACCGACGGCGTCGGCACCCTCGTTGTTGAGTCCCATCCGGTTAACGATGGCCCGATCCTCGACGAGGCGGAACATCCGCGGTCTGGGGTTCCCGGGCTGTGCCCGAGCGGTGACGCCCCCGACCTCGACGTGGCCGAAGCCGAGCGCGCCCAGGACCGACGGCAACTCGGCGTTCTTGTCGAACCCTGCGGCGACGCCGACGGGGTTCGCGAACGACTGCCCGAACGCGTCGACAGCGAGGCGCGTGTCATCCACCGTCAGCCGCTGCCGGAGTTCGTCTTCGACCGGCGTGTGCTGGACCGCGTTCAGCCCCCGATGGACCGTGCGGTGTGCGCTCTCTGCGGGCAGCGAGAAGAGAAGGGGCCTGAGTGCGCGGTACGCGGACCCGATCACGGGAGCCACCGTCGCTCGCGCTCGTTCGAGCGTCCCGGCTCCGGCGTCCGAGCAGTGCCTCGATGCATCCGGTTAGAAGTCGTGTTCGACCGCGTCTGGGTCGGCCTGCTGAATGATGATCTTCCCGTCTCTGACCCGAACGAACACCTCGTCGCCGATCTCCATCCCGGCTACGGCGAGTTCGTCTTCGTGGAGGTTCACGTGGACGTTGTGATACTCGCCGTCTTCGTCTTTCGCGCCACTCGGGCTGAGCTTCTTTTTCCGAACCATCGGAACTGTCTAGCCGAAGATTCGCCGCAGGATATACATAAGTGTTGTTTACCACTTCTCAATTACAGTAGCGGATTATTCTTCGCGTGCACACGCGAGCAGGCGGGGATCGATTACCTCGCTGTCACCTGTTTGGTGGCGTCGGGAGCGACTGCCGGCCCCGTGGCCGCGGCCCGCCTCTCGGTGTTCCGCCCGGCCCTCCGGTGCTCGGATCTCCGTCGAGCGATCAGCCCAGCGCTGGCTGGTGAGCGACGATTGCCTCGATCGACTCGTCAAGGCGGCGTCGACGGGGGCGATTGCGGCCCCGAATGTGACCACCGACCCCGCCGCCGCAGCCGGTTTTGCCGGTATATTTAAGCCGAACCATGTGTTTCCTTGACACAGAGGTCCCAAAGATGGTACGCGAGGACGGCAAGCGGAACTTCGTTATGCTCGAGGACGGACAGAAGACCAAACAGTTCACCGGTCGGATGCCGCGACAGGCAGCGCTGAAGGCGGCGCGACGGCTCGAAGGATACGAAGACTGCGAAACCGAAGACGAAGCCAAGGACGACCCCACCGAGATCAGACTGCTCGAACGCGGCACCGACAGGGTCCACGTCTATCACGCGTGGGCGTGGCACGACTCCGCGCCCGACGACAAGCCCGGGTGGATGCAGGACAACGAGGTGTCGACTGTCACACGAGGCAACGTCTCGAAGCAGGGCATCGAACACATCGAGAAGTAACCGACCGATCGCACGACGGCTCCGTCCGTGCTATCCGTAGGGGCTACTCCGACCAGTCTCTCGGGAGATCCCGACACCTCGCCGGCGCTCCGCCTCGTCAGGTCCGTCATCCCTTTGTCCGTCCCACTTCCAGTTCCGAACGCGCGGTTACCATCCGAGCAGACCGCACGCCCGATGCGTGGGATGACGTCTCGGCCTCCGACCGCGCGATACGGTTTCTGCGTTCGCGTCACCACTTCTGTCGAGCAGCTGCCACTCGAATCACGCTCGCACCGTTCGGTGTGAAATCGCATAACGAAGCGGGAACGATACGACGGTCTTTTATGTTACCCGGGCATTCGGATTAATACGCGGAAGCCCGCCCGGGACGACCCGGACGGGACCTTCGCCGGATGCCCCTCGACGAGCGCGTCGCCGTCTTCGTCCCGATCTCGGGACGGGGACGATACGACGGGCTTAAGTGTTCGAGTCGGTTCCGGTTGAATGCGAACGACACACCGCGACCGGGGCGCGGTTCGACTCCGCCCCCACTCGGACGCGCCGGCTTCGGCCGGCAACGATGCGGATCGGTGCCTTTATGGCTCCGAACGCCGTACGTTTACGTCCGCAAGAGATGAGGATTCCACCCCTGCGGTCCGCCGTACAGATGGAATCTGATGTTAGCCTTGGTGGTTCGGTGACACCTGTCTGGTCGACCCGAACCACTTCTGGACCACGCAATGATATATGGTGATTCCCCTCTCTTAGAGAGGGAATCCCGCCACACCCCTCCCCCACACGGGGGAGACCCATTCCGGTTGATCCTGCCGGAGGCCATTGCTATCGGAGTCCGATTTAGCCATGCTAGTCGCACGAGTTCATACTCGTGGCATATAGCTCAGTAACACGTGGCCAAACTACCCTACAGCGACGGATAACCTCGGGAAACTGAGGCCAATCCGTCATAGCGCTCTCTCAGTGGAATACT
>NZ_FNPB01000011.1 GCF_900107195.1 Halobellus clavatus | reverse complement strand
TCGGCGACGAATCCTCCGCAAACCGGGTAGAGAAGCACTCAAAGAGATTGTCCGAGCAGTTCTCTGACTCACCAACAATGTACTTCACAAGAGCGCACAGATTTTCTGGTAGAGGAACGTCCGAATAATCGCGTCAAAGTCGAAGCCCCTCGGATTCGATTTAGTATACAAGTCAGAAAACGCCTGTTCAGAAATATCTAGGTTTCCTATGACACGCGTGACGTGATTGTGAACTGGGCAGAGTTCCTCCGCCTGCTCAATGAGTGCCACCGCTACATCGGATGGCTCATTGAACGAGGGGGACGAATCGCCTGCCATTGGTGAGAGAGTGGTAAGGTTAGATTTTAACTAAATTCGAGCGTGTGAATTCCGCTTTTCCAATACAGATGGGCTGTGCTATGGTCGATAGATACGAGTCAAACCGACTAGAAGGAAGTGCGCTAACTCAGGTAATATCTGAAGTTGGGTTAAAAATTAACTCAGGTTAGGAATTTATGAGAGTTGAAATCTGTATCTGAGTTGTGTCACTATCAGTAAGAGAGTTCCTCACTAAGCAAGGAGCAATAGAGCTTCTCTGTGAGATTAATCCATTCGGCTCTCGGTTCGAGGAACTGCTTGAAGAAGTCTCAATAAGCCGTCCAACTCTCACGAATCGACTTGCAGAAGGACGAGAGGTCGGATTCTTTGACCTTGAAGCGGTTAGTGGTGACAGGGGGACGACTCACGCCCACGTCTTAACGCCGAAGGGAGCAACGGCCCGTAACCGCCTCTATGAAATCGGGGCTGTGTCATCATATAGACAGTATAAGAACGCAAGGAAATATTTCGATGAGATGAAAGAGGAGTTCATCATCTCTCTTGAAGAAAAAACCCCATACTTCAATAACGAATCCGTCAACCGAGATAATTGGCGGGAAGTACGTAACAGAGAGAATTTCAGAGTTGACGAGGAGGAGTAATAGCTGGTTCCTGATGGCTTGAAACACGCCTTGGTGGTTTCACCATCGACGACAGCAGGTACTGACTGCAACACAGAACCGATAATTACCTACCCCCCTCATTGACTGCCTCACCTATCTGGCGGGTTCAGGTTCTTCATCTTGAAATCTGACTTCGGAACGTAGCGACCAGCGACGACAGCCAACTCACGAGTCCGTAGGATATCCGCGATGTTGTGTAAGAGCAAAGGTACCCAATCTCCCTCCTCGTAGGTCGTTACAGCCCGCTCACTATCATCGAATGGGTCACAGTCTACCTCACCAATCAACGCCTCATACACCCCAACGAGGTCGTTCACGTCCCCAGTATAGAATCGTCCCACCATATCCATTGTATCAGCATACGCAAGGTTTGGAAACGGCCACACAACCTCCTGCCGAACACACGCACTCCGAAGAAACGGCAGGTCGAACCCACCATTCCACCGCTCACCATTATACGCCGTGAGATAATGGCGGTCTCCATCAATAGCCGCACTTGAAAACTCCCGAATCCCCTCCAAGAGACGCTCCTCACTCTGAAACACAGAGAGCCGAACGTTGGCACTTACTTCATCAGCAATACCTCGTTGAAGGCGGTCGGTATCCGCATACCTCTCAGCCGTATTCAGTGCAATCCACACACCCATCTCGGTCGCCAGCCCTGCAACGGTGATGACCGCCCCAGGTTCCAAGCCGGACGTTTCAATATCGAACGCAATTGGGTCAAGATTACCCATATTCGCATCTCTACAGAACGCCTGCTAAGTACGGGCGTGGCGTTTCCAGAACTTCCAAAACTCTCTACGCACCTGCTGTAACTACCATTTCAGACACGTTTCGTCGTGAAACAACCGTTCAATAGCTGAACCACCTAACAGACACTGACAGAAGTTCTGTAGTATTCGCCGCTATAATTGACATATCGTGTTGAAGTCCATTCGTCCTTCGTCTCATTAATCTCTGTATTTCCGGTTTCGAGTGCTTTCCTGAACTCTCGTTGGCGTTTTTCAGAGAATTGTTGATACGAAAAAACCTCTTCATCAGTCGAATTGAACGCGCTTTGATTGATTTTTTGAGCGTGAAGTGCGGGAGGGCAAGAAGACGTTGTGCATCCAGCGAGTCCACAACTGCCTGAAGCAATCACCGCGAGGAGCTCACGTCGGGTCATACATATTGACTCGTTTTCATTAGTAAGTACCTTGTGCCGTAGTATGATTTCCTCCTCAGGTTGATTTGGGGTACACCACTGCCCCAACCGATAAGGAAACAGATATGGATTTCAGCAGTCCAAAAGAATCGGAATCGGAAAAGTGGAAATCACCCGCTGCCACTTATTGCAATCGGCATCGAAACCAGTTAGTAATGATACAGAACGCGCGGGTGCTTCAACCCGAGTTCGTCCCACGAGACGTGGTCCACCGAACTCACGAGGTCAACACCATTGAAGCAGCACTCAACCCCGTCACAGAGGGTGGACAAGGGGAAACCACATTTCTCCACGGACCATCCGGAGTCGGCAAAACGTGCATCGCCCGCTATATGACCGACCAACTCAGGGAGACCGTCCTGGATATCAACACGCAATACGTGAACTGCTGGGAAGACTACTCCAAGTTCAAAACTCTATATCGAATTCTCGAAGGAATCGACCGCACCATCGACGTACACCGCCAATCCACTCCGCGAGACGAGTTACTAGAACGACTCCGGAATTATGACGGCCCGCCCTATGTCGTCATCCTTGACGAGGTCGACCAACTCGAAGACAAAGCTATTCTCTACGACCTCAAACGGATTCGCAACCTCTCACTCATCCTCGTTGCGAACAAAGAAGCGGAACTCTTCGACCCGTTGAACGACCGCCTCACGAGCCGTCTTCGTGCTTCGACTCGCATTTTCTTTGACCGATACAGTACCGACGAACTCGTCCAAATCCTCGAACCTCGTGTCCGATGGGGCCTCCACGGGGACGCAGTGACCACAGAACAATTGGAATTCATTTCGGAAACGGCGGCTGGTGATGCGCGGGTTGGAATCGAGACGCTTCGGGTCGCAGCTCGTCGGGCTACCCAACGAGGTCTCAATTCCGTTCCTGATGAGGTGATTGAGGGAGCGGTTCCGAAGGCGAAATCGGAAATCCGACAGCGGAATGTGGAAACGCTGACCGACGAGCAACAGATACTCTACGACATCATTACCGAGCACAAGGAAATTGCACCAAACAACCTCTACACGAAATACCGTGAGAAGTCAAGCGACCCGAAGACCGACCGGACTGTTCGGAACTACCTTCAGAAGATGGAGCGGTACAACCTCATTCGCGCTAAAGGCCACAACCGCGGACGAACGTATTGCTCAGTCGCGTAGCAGTTCTCAAGAAACGACCTAGTTTGGATTTGTTGAAATTCTCAGTAAGTGTTGCACCAGTGCGGTCAGTACAGGTAGTCTACTGAACGAACGTCTCAAACTGTTTGGAATACGGTGATGAAAAGCAGCTTGTGAATCAGTCGATAGACTTAGCTGGCAAGTTTAGGCCATAGGTGTCGGTGAATGATTAACCCCGCCTTGACATCCGGCCAGAAGGAGACACACTACAAGTAGGTGACTACCTCTAAACCTCATAAGGTGGAACCACCTCCTGCTATCATTCCGACCAACACTAACAACCCATACAGGATGATTGGATACCCGAACCAAGCACCAATAAGTGGAAGAATCTGCTGAGCTGCTCGTTCGCGCGTCAGGACACCTCCTTTTGCAGAGGCCACTACACTACAGGTAACGGCAATTGTTAGAACAATTACAGCACCTACCAATTCGACGCCAACGATTCCTATCCCCAAAGAAAAACCTTCTGAACGCACTGCTGGCCAAATGATGCCCACAGCAGTCGCTAAGCCAAACACGATTGTTCCAAATATTATATGCCGTACCATACTCTTTCGAAGGGCCATTCCATATGCTGGTGTCCATTGGAGGGGAAGAAATCCGTATCCAGTGATGTATAAAAATGGAAGAGTTACAATTGATACAATAAGCCCGGTTATAATTGAAGATATAGAAATAAATAAGATTATTAGAATAAGTCCGGCAAGTACGAGACCTAATTGAAGTGGAAACACTACGACCATCTCTAACGAATAAAACTATTGCACTCCCAATACGTTGTTATGCACCTATTGTTTGATACGCAGTCTTCAGCGACCGGGTTTTTCAACCTGGTTTGTGCCTAAAGGATAGGATTTCAGCAGAGCCGCCCTTTTGCAATGTGTTTCAGTGCCCAATGCTATGGCCCATACGCAGTTCTAAGCGTTTACTTCCTTAGATTTTCTCGAAATGTACACTCGCTACTGGCGTGATTAGCCAGTTATAATCAGTCCATCTGTGAAATACATCATTCAGACTATGATTTGTCAAAATCCATCCTCCGACTTTCTGGAACTTCTGCCCTCTAGGTTTAGATATAGCGACATACGATTTATTCCTGCCGTGTATTATTTTGGGGATTTTTGTCCGGTTACCGTTTTCTCACGTGGAAAACAGTAGAGGACAACCTATAAGTAAATCGAACGAAACGCTCTATCCACCGAAACCACCAGACTTAGAATCGCTACTGCACGGAGCATGTCCGCTCCTGCTGGCGATTTCACTCGCGCTCACACTCGAGTCTCTCACCGACCGCGACGACTACACGAACACTATGACCGAAACGACCGACACTCCACGCTATAGCACGATGGAGCTCGAGGACGCCGAAGCCTTCTACCACGACGAGATCACGCCGCAGATGCGCGCCGAGGGACTCGCTCCTGAGCACCAAACCCCCACCTATTCGTGGCTCGAATCGCACTTTCCGGGGTTCATCAAACATCTCTCGCGACGATTCGACCTCTCACCAGGGGATTTCTACGACGAGATCGGCGTTCCGGTTGAGTCCGAAGCGGAGGAGGGACCGTTTGATTTCGTCGACGACGACGAGACGCGTGCAGCCCTCGAGGACTATCTCGTCGAGCTGCGCGATCGGCAGGGGCGGGCGGAGTCGACGGTCGCTACACGCCGCTCTGCGCTCCGCCTGTACGTCCGGACGTACAAGGACGTCAATGGCACCGACGATCTGCTCGGATCGCTTCACGACGACGCTGCACGGGCCGACGAGATGGATCGTGTCGCAGATACGTTCGACGTCCTGCGTCGCCGCGAGGATACGCTGACAACGCACGCATCGCGACGGAAGTACGTCCAGGAAGTTCGGCAGTTCTACACCCATCAGGTGACGTTCAAGGGTGCACGTCACAACCCAACCGACCAGCTGGAACGTCGCTTTGGGTGGGATTCGACGCCTGAATGGGATAACCAGGCTCTTGAGGCTGATCAGATACGAACACTCTATCAGACAGCCACCGATCCGGTCGACTGCCTCATCGTGATCGGGGTCTGCGGGTGGGGGCTTCGACCGAGCGAGGTTGCGTCGCTCCGCGTCGACCAGCTGGTTCTCGACCCACCAGAAGACGACACGGAGGCCGGACCGTACATCGAATTCGGGAGTGAGCGGAAGAACGGGCCCGGGACGGTCGCACTCCTCACGGGTCTCGAAGATGCAACCGCACGGATCGACGCCGTCGTCGAGGAGGCCGGTGACGATTGGATGGGCGCCGTGTTCCCGTCTTCGTCGGCGGAGAGCGGGCACCTGTCGACGTCGACGATTCGGCGTCGGTTCAAGAACCTCGCAGAACGCGCTGGAGTGACTGTCGATGGGGAGATCCCGACGCCGAAAATGGGGCGACGGTACTGGTACACGGCGTACGGGGAGGCAGTGCGTCGTGTGGCCGAGCGGTTTGCCGATGTCGCTGAGGAGCAGGGGTCGAAGTCGACGGAGGTCGTGTTGGATAACTACCTCTCAGAAGCGGAGAAGCGCCGGCATCGCCGCGAAGAGATGCGAGAGGATCTTGAGGGCTTATTCGCAGAGGACACCGCTGTCCAGTGACGTAGTAATAGGATACGCCAAGACCTGAATCAAGGGAATACGAGCGTTTTCCCTCGCTTTTCCTGAGAAGACGTTCGCTGGCTGCGGTCAGTCGATCTCGAGTTCTTCTTTCAGCTGAGGGCTTTGGAGTCCGGCCCGGAAGACGGCGTTGAAGAAGTCCTTGTTCTTCGAAAGATCTTCGCCGTGTGCGGCGAAATACTCGGTATCGAGTTCCTTGTACTTCACACGCATCTCCTGATAGACGCTCTCGTAGAGGTAGACGTTCACGTTGTGAAGGTCGCGAACAACAAGGCCCTTCGCGTCTGCGTCGAGTGCCATCTGCCGGACGGTCTCTCCATCGGCTTCCACAGCAGTGTCGTCGGTCTCATCTGACGTGTCTGGTGTGTCTAACGTATCTGCTGTGTCTTCGTTGCTTCCGGTATCGGACGTAGTGGACGTGGGTTCGTCGCCAGATATATCTGAGGTATCTTCAGTTTCTGATGTATCTGAGATGTCTGTGGGTTCTGCGGTATCGGACGTGGTGGATGTTGATTCTTTGTCGGCTGTTTCTGAGGTATCTTCTGTGTCTTTCGTCTCTGTACCGCCGCCTCGAACTTCGTCCATACTCCAAACGTCGCTTTTCCGCTCCTCGAGGTCATCATCGCCGTCGTTGCTGCTCATGCTTCCACCTCCGTAGTGTGCCGTTCGAGCATTTTCGCGATCTCGGTGTAGGCTTCGCGTGCGTCCTCGGTCTTCGCGTCGTCTTCGTGGAGGAAGATGGAGACGCCGTTGTTCCAAGCACGCCGGATGGCGACGCGCTCAGGCACCTGAAAGACGTCATATGGTGCGTCATTGAAGAACTCGATCATCTGCTTAGTATCGTTGTTCTGGACGCTCTCGACGGCGTTAATGACAATCCCGAGGATATCGATGGTGTCGATTTGGCCCGGGAAACTGTTTGAGAGGTAGGCAATCTCCTCGTTCATCTTCTCGATCGCACGGATGGAACGTCGGGTTGGTTCAACGGGGATGAGGACTTGTTCGGCGGTGAGGAGGGCATTATCAAGGATTTGGCTGAGATCGGGCGGGCAGTCAATGAGGATGAAGTCATAGTCTTGGTCAAGCTCGTCGACGGCAATTTTGAGTCGCATTTCGCTGTTTGCGACTTGAGTGACGAGCATATCTTTGAGCCCGTCCATTGCTTTGTTGGACGGAATGACGTCGAATTCGTCGTGATGCTCGATGATCTCATTGATCTCCTCAGTGCGTGTTGGTTCGACCATCACTTGGTGGAGAGATGGGATCTTCTGATCGTAGAGGTCACGGAAGCCCGTGCCTTCGGTGAGGGTTCCCTGCGGGTCGGCATCAATGAGGAGGACATCGTGGCCTTGGTTCGCGAGCGCACCACCGAGGTTGATGGTGGTAGTGGTCTTTCCGACCCCACCGGCTTGATTTGAGATGGCGATTATCTGCGTCATATGACCTATGTATCTGAGGCGTCTGATATAATTGTTTGTCAGACGTACCTGCTGTATCTGACGTATCTGGTAGGACTGATCGAGGGATGAGACAGGTTGAGAAGTTCTCGGGTGTCTATCTGGTATATCTGAGATATCTGACGCATCTAACACTATTCCCGTAAACACGCCATCTCACTACGGTATCTGAGATAATTGATAGCTGGTCCGTAAGTAGCGAAACTGAGATAACTGATGTATCTGAGGTATCTGAGAATGAGATAGATAGCTCAGTGGTGGCCGACTTCCCTTACTGATATATCTGCCATATCTGAGATTGCTGATGTTCCAAACGTGACGGCTCTGTGGTGACTACGATATCTGATGTATCTGAGGAGGGAAGAATGAAGTGTGTGAATAGTGGTCGGGTTGGAAATTCCAATTGGTTGGGAATCTCCACCGATGGAACAAATAGGTAAATCCCGAGTTAGCATCCTCGTATGACTGCACGAGAAGAGTTGCTACAGCAGGGGAATACCGTAGATACAATGGCCCTGCAAATAGGATATAACGGCGTCTTCAGCTCGGAAGCAGCGTTCAAGTCGATATCCTCAAAGAAGTCAATACAACTAACTAAAACAAAGAGTATACACAACTATGTCGAACAGCCGAATTGAGGTCGCTCTCCAAACAGTAGGCAGTGACCGGTTTGAGCGGTTGATGCACGATTTATTGGAGCGGGAAGGATACACAGTGGATCCAACGGGGACAAGCGGTCCCGATGGCGGTCGCGACGCCTTCCTCGTGGATGGTGACCGAGACGGGATCCTTCATTGCTCCGTGCAGAAAGACAATTGGGTCGGGAAAGCCCACGACGACATCGAAACAGCTGTTGAGAACTTCGATCGTGACTTTGACTTCTACATTTTCGCCACAACACAAGACCCCAGTACGACCAAACGGGATCGGGTTGAAGAGGAGCTCCACGAGGAATGGGGAATCCCCACGACGGTTTGGGACTTCTCGAAAATCCGGAACAGCTTGGTGGGCGATCGTGAGAACAACGATCTGATCCGGGAACACCTCCGTGTCGACCCCAATCGACCGTTCGTAGACATTGAGTCAGAAGTAGATGATCTCTATGAGGATTTGCTGGATCGTGTGAAGCGGCGACAAGCTCCCGATGGGACAATTGTCGAGGACCCTGCCTTAGTTGTCGTCCATGTCATTCCTCAGGAAGCCGTCGACGACCATCACGACCGGTATGCAGGCGACCTCCCCCACCCACCTCAGTTCGAAAAACGTGATGCATACGCTGTAACACGACCGAAGGTGAAGATAACCGAAAATAATCGACGCTTCCATGATGGCACCGAGAGGGAGCGATACACTGCTATCCATCGGGACGGATGGACTGAAGGTATCTTCACAGCTCTGTATCCTAGCGACAACCCCCAACTCCGGACATCTATTGATCGGCTCATAGCGAACTTCGTTCACACTGCTCTCGGGACGTTTGACGAAGCAGACATCTACCCGCCCTACTATGTGTACGTCAGCATACTGGGTGCCGAGGGGTACACACTTTCCCGACCAAGTGGATCAAACCGACCACCCAGCAATGTGCGACCTTTCACCGAGGACGAGATACGGTTGAATCGCGTCCAAATCGACAATCCAGATGTCGATGTCCCGGATGTGATGCGGAAGACGTTCGATCAGCTCTGGCGACATGGTGGCTGGGACCACTCAGTCAATTATCAAGCCTCCGAGACAGATGATGGTGAAACTGTCTACGAGTGGAATCCATACCGATAACAGTATCCACAGTAACAGAGCGAGTCGAGCATAATTGCTCTCCTGTAATTGGTTTCTCGATCAGTCACGGCATGGTCCCCCATCGGAATTACGCCACGATGAAACCTATTGAGGACAGCCGCTGATCCCTAGGAGTAGGACCTTGAACAGATCGATAAGCTAGCTGAAGACTCGCCTTCGTCCGTCAGGATGGTTGTTATTGATGATAGAGACGCCAGAGCCAGCCGGGTGTTGAGGCAGTGATTTCGTCGATAACTGATGTCCACGGGTGGTTGCCGTGGAACGCCCGGGCATAGGGAGCCGAGATGTCCGCTGCCTCACTCACAAGGAGCAATGAGCCGAAAAGGGCGTATTCGGGGAGGAATGCAACATCACTCCACAAGTACCGCGGGCGAAGATATCCGAGAGGCCGCCACAAACGGTGAGATCGAAGCGCAGCCAGCTCCTCGTCGGTAACACCGAGTTCACGAACGGCCGTCGGTGTGATCCCGCCTCGACGCGTTCCGTGGGCAAGGACGCCCTCTAAGAGTGTCTTCGTATGCTGTCTCTCCGCGAGATGAGTCAAGAAGTCGTACTGTAGCTCAGTGGCGAAATGTGCTTGCGTACGGACTGACACTGCCTGCTCGAAACCTTCCTGCAGGTACGGGTGTTTCCACGTTGGTGAGTCGAACTGGTGCTGATACGCGTGGCACAACTCCGACGCTAAATACGTGTACGCCGTCGTCTCGGGGAGCTGCCCGGGGCTCACGCCGATTCTGCCCGTCCGCGCGGAATATCGCCCGCCGATGAACACGAGCGTCAATGAGGCCGGCAGATCGCTCGTGAGGAGTGCGAGACGCTCCCTACGCGAACAGTCGTACACAAGATGTTCACGCCACATCTCGCGGTACGGTGTGGAATCGACATCGAGAAGGTCGTCGTAAAATCGCGTGAGTTCATCGAAGCGTTCGTGAAGGTCACCCTCGCTCGCGAGGGGGCCATCGGAATTCTGTTGGAGTGACTCGGTCAGGGGTGGTGCGTCCGGGTACTCCGCCCGGTACGACTCAACAGCATCTGAACAGATTGACCGTAGCTGTTCGAAGAACGCCTCGTCGTCCATCTGAATGGATATAATGGTGGAGGGGAGTAAACTTCGTTCGATAGGTTGGATTGGCTGTTTAAGCGTATCTATGCAGGAGCGGACTCTGCGGGTTCGACGTACTGGTACTCCCACTCGCGTCGAGCCTCAATTTCACGACGGCCACGACGCGTGAGCGTATAGACGTTCGTTCGCCGGTCTTTCTCGCCTTTCTCGACAAGCCCTTTCTCAACAAGCGTGTCGAGGTTCGGGTAGAGTCGGCCGTGATGGATCTCTTTCTCGTAGTAGTCTTCGAGTTCTTCCTTGATGGCGAGGCCGTGGGGCTCATCAAGGCCAGCGATCACGTACAGGAGGTCCCGTTGGAATCCAGTCAGATCGTGCATCGTCCTACTACTTGATACGTAGTGCTATTGAATACGTCTGTTGCCCTGAAAGTGGCCGTGAACACTCCTAGAGGGACCGAGTCAGATATCTGTATGTTTATACAGAGGACGAGAGAACAACCCGAGTGTATGGCAGACCTGATTGTCAAATCGGCCGTGAAGGAAGCGCTCAACGACCACAACGTTGCGGCAGATTTCTATGAGGCGCTTGATGACGAAGTGACTGAGCTAATCGACGAGGCCGCCCAGCGAGCCGAGGCGAACGACCGAAAGACTGTCCAGCCCCGCGACCTCTAGCTCGGTCAGAAAGTACTACCCCCATCGCTCGAATTCACCCACCTGTTTTTAAGACACTCGTGACTGGTAGATATCCCTATGAGTATGACAACGGAGTCAATTCAAGTCGAGAACGTCGTTGCCTCGTCTGATATCGGTCAAGAACTCGACCTCGAAACGCTCTCTGGAGACTTAGGAGCGACCGACTACGATCCCGATAATTTCCCGGGACTCGTCTATCGGATGCACGATCCCAAAGCTGCAGCACTCATCTTCCGCTCGGGAAAAATCGTCTGTACGGGAGCGAACAGCGTTGATGACGTGACGACTGCGCTTAAGCACGTCTTCGACGAACTCCGCAAGTTGGGGGTCGATGTTGCAGCCTCGCCGGAGATTGAAATTCAGAATATTGTCTCGAGTGGGGATCTCGACCACACGCTCAATTTGAATGCGATCGCGATCGGTCTGGGCCTCGAAAGCGTCGAATACGAACCTGAACAGTTCCCGGGGCTTGTCTACCGACTCGATGACCCTGACGTGGTCGCACTCCTCTTTGGGAGTGGGAAACTCGTCATTACTGGTGGAACACAACTCGATGACGCTGAAAAGGCCCTGGTAAACATTGAAGATCGACTCAACGACCTTGGATTACTGAGCTAATCTGATTTCTCGATAGAATTCATCGAAGTGGTCGGCCGGAGGCAGATGAGAATGGGGACAGTAGATGATAGTGTTCAGACGTCAGCAGGAGATTGGGAGACGCCACTACTACTTGTGGCGTCCCCGCTGTTGTCATCTTCAGTCCCCTCGAAGTCCGTTGTATCGTCCCCTTCTACTCCGAGTGCGTTGCACGCTTCGGTTGAGTCAGCATCCATCTGGAGATGATCGAAGCGAAGGGATTCCTTCTCGCAGAGCCAGCAGTCGCACTTCTTGAAGGGAATTTCTTCTTGGCTCGTCGGGTAGCCCTCGTCGATAATTGTGGCGGCGATGTGCTTGCCTTTCTCGAGAAGGTCTTGGACGCGTCCCGGATCGGGACCGAAGGCGTCGATGTCGGCACTCTCCGGTGGCCACGTCCGAACTTCGAGATCGGACTTTGCGAGGTACACGATCTGACCCTGAGACGCACCAAGCGCCTTCATATAGAGATAGATCTGATCTAGGTGGCGCTCGATGGGTGGATTGAATCGATACCAGTTGGCTCGCGACTTATAATCGTAGACAGTGTTGGTGCCGGGCTCGTACAAGTCGGCGTGGCCGATGATCGTAAGCCCGTCCATCTCCATCTCGATTGCGACTTCGCGCTGGGTTTCGACGTCGAGGTCTGGGATGACCTCGTTTTCCATAAACTCGTGGATGGTGGTTCCCGTGTGGAAGGTGCCAAGCGCGTCGGTATGGTCGAGAAGACCGAGTTTTGAGTTGTAGCATTGGCGGGGGCACTTCGCGAGCTGACTCGGGTGGAAGGTGTAGGGGTCGAGCTCGGTGTGGCTATGCTCGTCGTTGAGCTGGATGAGTGTGGACTGGATTGCGGACTCGAAGTCGATCATAGTGAATCTCCTCTTCGAACGGCGTCACAGCGATGGATGCGAGGCCCGTTCGTCGGTATGCGGGCGAAAAACAAGACTAATTCAATATTTTGAACTATGATTCAAAACAGTAATGGTGCTGGAGATCCGAATACGTATATGAGCGACTCTGGGACCACGGATCACACGGCAAAGGTCGCCCGGATTCGGGAGGTTGCGATGACGGTTCGTGAACCAAAAAATGCGGGAGAGATAGCTGAGGCTGCTGGTGTTGCCCGAAACACGGCTGAAAAGTATCTCACGCAACTGGTCGAAGCGGATAAACTCGCGACGATCCAGCGGGGCCGCGAGACCCGCTACTATCCAGATCCAGTCACCCAGTATTTCGATCAGATCCGTGACCTCGTCAACGACCATCGAAAAGACGAACTCACGGCTGAACTAGATGCGATCCGGGACGATATCGACGAGTGGAAAGAGGAGTACGATGTGGAGTCCGCTGACGAACTTCGGGCGACCGTCGGTGATGATATTCCGGCATCCGAACGCCGGCAGCGGCGCCACGACGCGGAGGATTGGGACTACTATGAGCACCAGGCGATGCTCATCAAGCAGGCGATTCAGCTCTATGATACGATTGAGGCGACTCGTGAGAGTCGTATTGCCTCCGCCAACTGACTCGGTGACAGTGTAATGGGAAATCCACCGATTTCTGGAGACACGCATCTCCACCGATACGAGGTCCACAAACGAGTCACAAATCGACTTCAACGGGAAGCTGGCGTGACGACCGTAGAAGCCAAACCAAGTCCGATGCGGCCAGTCCGTCTCGTAGCGACCCTCGATCGCGCGGTCTTTTTTGACCAGAACACGGACGCTGGCGACGCGACACTTGAATTCGAGTGGCGCCCCCATTCCAAGCGCGATGAGTTCCGCATTCAGTATAATGAACCGGGGACCCCGTGGTCATGTGGCTGGCATCAAGACAAAACCCACGAGAAGCTCGGCCCAAGTCATTTCCAAGTTGACCACGAAGCGTGGCCAGCACCGCACCGTGAGTCTGCATCCTTCACAGACTCGAATCCGATGGCAATCCTCGAAACTTGCCTCACTGAGCTTCGTGACCGTGTCCCGAGTCTCCCGGACAGCGTTCGCCCGAGTCCGTAGGTCGCTACGCGATGGGTTCGGCGACGACAGTGTCGTGCTTGAGGTAGGTGATTTTGCGTTGGTCGTCGGTATCGAACTCGATGATATCGGCCTCAAAGAGAAGATTGAGGTCGCGACTGACGCCGGAGACGTCGCGATCGAGGTCATCGGCGAGGGCGCGGACGAACTTGATGTCGCCTTCACAGATGCGGGAGATGAGTTGCTGGCGCTTCTCCGTGAGGACCTTCTTGGCGGTCTCTCGGTCGGTGACGAGGACGTCCTCGAAACCGCTGGTAGCGAGGGCACGGGCCAGTCGGGATCGTAGTTCAGCGTCCCCGTCCGCGTTGGTGTGGTGATCGGGGGCCGTCGTCTTGTGTTGTAGTCAGCCCGCAACAAAAACGGGTGTTTCGACGTACCCAATCAGTAGCGCGTGTCGCGCGGTCGCCGCCCGCGAAGGCGGCGCGGTGTCTTCCCCGGAGGCTTCGGCGACGGAGTGTTACGATCGACATAACAGTCCCAGTGCTCGACCGCGAACCGACCGTCGTGTGTTTCGTAAATATAGCCCTCGTATTCCCGGTAGGTCGGCGAGTAGAGCGTCTCTTTTCGCGTGAACCGGAACTTCGCGTCGGCGTTCGGCTTGCCCTCTGGATCCTCGGTGATTCGCTTGTCCTGGTAGGCATAGCTGTAGCCGTCTCGTTCGTGCTTGCGACACCACCTGTCGATGAACGTTTCGAGGGCGTCCTCTGGGCTGTCGCCGATGAATCTGTCTCGTGGCATCTGTCTGTGTGTGGCTAGGCGGTGATCTGGTGGTCGTCGACGGTCGTCCAGGTGTCCTCGCTGGGCCCGTGGCGCTCGTGAACGACCTCGAAGCTGTTGTCGGCTTCGATAGGACGAATAACGACCCGATGCTCGGTGTCGTTCCGGTAGCTCGCCATCGCGATTCCTCGGTCGTAGCGCGTTTTTACCCACGTACAGAGCGTAGTCGTGCTTCGGTGGACGAGTGGGTGAACTTCCCCGAGATCCGCGGTCTGCCAGTCGTCGCCTGCGCCAACGCGCTGCTCGTGGACGACGTCGACCTGGGGACGGTCAGGCCATTCGCGGATGACGACGCGATGGGACTGATCGTTCGATTCGATGGCGACGTTGGTCGCAATGTCGACCATCGTTGACCAGTGGCAGAGGATCTTCGTCGGGGGCTGTGTGGACATAGTTCGATCGCACCGTTCGACACAGTGTGGGCGAGGAGAAACGCGAGGGGAGTATGGCCCCTAACAGAATCCTTGGACACTCACAAGTGGGGCACTCGATCAAAGGTCGTCGTGGTCGGCGTCGAGGACGGCTACGATCGCGCTCTGGAGAATATGCCAGGAGTAACCGCTGAGGATGGCTTCACGCCAATCTTCACTACCGTAGGGTGCCTCGCTGGCTTGTTCGGTTTCGTAGGCGTCCTCGAGGTTGTACATTTCGGTGAGCTGGTCGGCGAGTGCCATCTGTTCGACGAAGGAGAGCCCACACCAGATGTCGGCTCGATTGGACTCGATCGTGTCGTGGATCGCGTCGTAGAGATCGGGACTCTTGTTCTGGAACCGTTCTTGGGCTTCAGCGGCGAGTGACCTAATGAGTCGATCGGGGTCGACGCTGAGCCAGGAATCGCTGGCGGCTGATGCGGGGTCGCCCCCAGTCAAAGGGATGAGGGGCTGCGGTTCGGTTGGTTTGTCGGTCTCGTCGCCAGCGAGTGTGTCGACGATATCGGTGATTCCCCAGAGGTTGTAGACAGCCGCAATGTCGATTTCGCGATGGGAATAGGCCTCGTTGTGCTTCTGGACGAGGATGAGGCGCTGAGCGTGGAAGTCAACGAAAGTAGGGCGGCCGGTTTCGCCGGCGCCGCGGTCAAGTAGGATGAGGCCAGTCTCGGGATTGAAAAGGAAGAGAGCGACATTTCGGGGTGGGCCTCTGCCGACATTCTGGTAGTCGACGATGCGGCCGTCCGGTAGATCGAAGTCACGAGCGGGGTACCGGGTCGCGACTTCCGCGACGATCCCGTGCGTGAAGGTGCGAACGGGTGGGGCGGAGTCAATTTCCTCGTACCGAGGAGAGTGGAGGAGATGCTCGATGTCGAGGTGGTCGGGGAGGTCGTCGGGGTCAATACTCGTAGCAGCGAGCGCAACTGCAGTGGCTCCGGTGTCGGTAGCGAGATGCCGACTCGGTGCGAGCTCGTAGGATTCCTTGAGGCGGACAACATCGCCCCGCTCGAGAAGGGGAAACGGGATATCGTCGGAGGTCGTGGGCATTTGAGTCTTTTTTGCCATGCGTCTGCGCTTGTGGCGCGAAAGAAACCACCAACGAGGTAGTCGTACGAACGGCAAATAGAGAAAGCCATACTCCCACAACAGATAAGATCAAGAGTAATTTTCGAGGACGAGGAAAACGAACTGCTGAGCGAAGCCGGTGACGAGAACAGCTAAGCCAAGCCTTCTAATCCTGGTCGTATATCTCTCAATTTGACGGTTTATTTCTTTATCAGCCAAATTTTTTGGATAGAAGAAGGCGGCAGTGTCGGGCACACCTGGTCCAGTCGTCCAGCCCTTGTATCCCGTAAGTTCTTTTTCCGGTAGTTCTTCAAATAGCGCTATATCCAATGAACTCCCTACTTCAATCCGATTTATATCATCTGCGTCCCAACTATCCTTGACAAAATACAGCCCATGTGTGTGATCACTAAGACCGTCCTGTATAAGTGGTGTAATTACCTCCAATAGTTCAGGAAATCCAATTTCGGTCTCTTTCTGAGTGGGTGAGCTTCCTGGACGACACAGAGTAGAAAAACCACCTTTGCCTGTCCTGTCTACGGTTTCCTTCGCGTAATTCAGTCGACCACTGAATGTTTGGTGCCAAATGGCAGGAATATCAGGAACTGCAAGAATAGTAGCACCGAATATATCTATCAACAACCCCAGTAAAACACCCCAAAATAGAGGATAGTGAAACAAAACTAGGATGTCAATTCCGATTAGAAGCATAATAGATGGAAATAAAACCCATCTCGCTCTTGGAGTCTTGATTGACCGTTTTATAATCATCAGACTCAACTGATGGTTTAAGCTTGAAAATTCAATCGATAGGTATGTAGACCGTTCTATGGCACTCTCAGTTTAGAGTAAGAGTGTTAAGCAAGGGGACAGCACTATATGGATGAGACGGATGAGTTATGCCACCGGACAGTACCCGAGGACGGATAGAGTACGATGTCATCACACTGTTCGCGACTGCTGAGGTAGACTCAGAGCAGCGACCGGGAATTACCGAAGCGTTACACGAATCGCGCACGCAACTATCGAGCCAGACCGGCTATCTGATGCGCTTCGGAGACGCTTCGCATCGTGAACTGACTGTCTTCGACATCGTTTCGCTCCCGATCAAGAGCTACCCGGTGTCTGAGTCCGCATATGCATCTCTCCCAGATCGCGTTCGCGAGCAGCTCCAAGACGTCGGTGCCGTGCAGATCGTCGCCGATTATGACTCGGAGGCAAGCGTCTTCCGCGATGTCGTGTGGCCGGGTGCGGAGTCACCAGGAGACACTGCGGATCCAGTCGAGACGGTAGACGACTCGCCAGACGATGGTGCGACCGAACAGTCGGTAGCTGCGGGCGATGGAGTGGGTACGGACGCGATGGTTGAAGAGCACGGCTCGGATGATTCAGCGCAGACGTATCGCCCGATCACACGTCGCGAGTTCGAGACGTTCCTTGAGGGTGTCAGCGTCGATTTTGAGCGGAAGACGTACGGCTGGACAGATGAATGGGTGTACGAGTCGATTCTGGATGACGGGGAGAAGTGCCTGCGGGTATACTCGTCGATCGACCGCGAAGACAACGCAAGTCGTGAAGCTGGTTCAGACGCGATAAAGTCGGTCCTCCTGCTGAACGTGGCCGACGCCGGCGAGGAACCGACGTGGCGGCCACTGCGGAAGCCGAAGCGGACGTATCGAATACAGACGTGGCCGCAGAACCTCCGTGAAAAGCTTGAGAACGCGGTGGCAACGCGAGACGAACTGAAGGTCTGCTCGGATTGTGGTCGGCCGATGGTGCTTCAATCCCCGAAAGGGAAGAACCGCCAGTTCTGGGGGTGCTCAGGGTACTATGAGAAACCGGCAGGTAGTGACCGGGCGTGTGAGAATACCGCACCCGTTCAGTAGGTAGACTCACTCGACGTGCTTGAACACCGGCTCCATAGCAATCATCGACGGTTGATAATACTAGTCTGCGGAATACAGGGCGCGAATCGCGCAATTGCTACCATCTAAGAACTGTCGAAATCCTCCTAATCAGCCATCAGCCAATGGTTCAGACAGCGATGCGTGATTTCACCAGCCTGTTTTTAACATACTCCTTCATAAAGGAGGTATACTATGGTATCAGGTAAATTCCGAGTCCGCGATTTTTCTACTTCGGATGAGCGTGTCCGACGATTGGAGGGCGCTTGGAGGGAAGTCATTGATACAGAGCGATATCGATCAAGCCCTCGTCAGGAACTTGTAGACTTATTAGAAAGTCTCCAGACGACGCTTATCGATCAGCCTCATAATCGAGGGAAAATATTGGAAAAAGTTCGTCACGTTGAGGCCTGCTTCGATGATATACAGCGCGGTGAGTTTGCTGACATCCGTGAGCAATTGGATGATTATCTCGAAATTGATGAGAGTCAGCGACAGTCAGATGCCGAGCGTCTACAACGTGAACTGAACGACTCGGTTGACTACGATGAGCCCGAACTCGAAACGGTATTTGAAGACCATGGGATTGAGAAGTCAGTCGATGATTTCTATGCAGAACTTGGCGGTGTAATCGCTGAGTTTGCGAAACGCGAATCCTCGGTTGAAGCGGATATCGAAGACCTGCAGGCGGCGTTAGCCACTGTAATCAGCGATCTCAGAACACCTGATTTTCGCGACCGCTACAAATCCGCGCTCATCCAGGATATTGCGTCATTCCTCCACTACGAGGAGGACATCAGCCAGGACACGCTGCGCACGATAGTCGCTCAGCTATCAGCTGAACTACGAGCTGATGGCTGGACATTTGGGAAAGCGGAGGCTGTAGAACAGTCGAAAACAGATATAGACCGGTTGCTAAATGCGTTCACTACAGATGAGTTCGATTCTCACGACGAACGGATTGACAACCTTATCGACACACTCTCCGGGACCAATTATGGACGCGAGTACTACATCCCTCTTCCTGACTGTGATATCGATATCGACCGCTTGTTTGCCGGGCAAATCACCATCTACGATCAGTCTCACAGGGCTGTGTTGAATCGCTGTAAGGCGTAGAGATTCACTGTTTGACGAAGCGCTTGATGTTATAGACGACACACATCAGCGCGATTTCGCGGAACTCACGAAACCATGAGCGCGCTCGCACGGCGAAGCCGAGCGAGCGCTTCACAGCCGAGTTCACAGTTTCAGTCATAGAGCGCTGATTGTAGCGGTTATCGTCGATTCTGGCGTTGTGTGCGTGGTCGTACGCTGCGAAGATGCGGTGTTTGATCAGCGGTCTGATCCCGAGGTCGCGTAATCCTTCACGAAGCGATTGCTTGTCATAGCCTTTATCGGCCGCAAGAGACCGCAGATCGCCCGCATTTCGGCGGGCGATCTGCTCGGCAAGGTCTGCGTCGCTCCCTTTCCGATTTGTAGAGCAGTGGACGTCAAGGACGGCTTGAGACGCTGTATCGACGAGTTTCGTGACTTTGAGCTTCTGAACGCGGTAGCTGATTCGCTGGCAGTAGTGGCGGCTGGCTGGTGAGCGGTCGTAGAACGTGGCGTCGATCGCGGCGTGTTCAGAGAGATCGTGCAGCTGCGCCGACTGGCGCAGCAGCACTCGACAGACGCTCATACTGATCCGGTCGAACGCCTTACACAACGTGGACGGCGCGGGGAGATCGGCCGCGTTGAGGCCGATCTCCCCGATTATTTGTGGCATCTCTTTGAGCAGGTCGATCGTCATGCGGTACGACGAATCGAGGTAAATCCGCAGACAGTGAAGGGAAACGAGTGCATAGTCGGCGAATCCGCCGCCACCTTCTGGGGCGGCGGATTCGCCTCCATCGCCAGTAACTCTTTGAGCAACCGGTACAACCTCCCCGATGAAGCGGGAGATTTGCGTCATGGTCAACGGAACTCTCCCGCTTCAACTCCTTTGATTTAGCGGCCTACCTCGCTGCCGTATGGCGATTCAACACAGCCTCTCACAGCGATTTTGACCTCCGAGATCGATTGAAGGTTGAGGGCGAAAGCGCGGAGTCCGATGAGGCGGAGTATGTTCTTCCCGAATCGTTTGTCGACCATGACCTCGGTTTAGCTGATAAGTTCGCTTATATGGCGACGACAGGCCCAGTACGCGGTGTCACGCGGAAGGCGATGCGGGAAGAACTCTCCCGGGTTCTAGACGTCCTGAATTTCTATCGCGATCACGGCCTAATTGCGTCGCCGTTTCAGCAGCCGAGCTACATTTTCTACGAATTCGAGCCCGATGGAACGAGTAACCGGTTCAAGTCCTGGAACCAGCGGTATGGCCATCGATCGGTGTTGTCGACAGAGCAGGTGAGAAATCACGTTGACCGGCAGCAATCGTTCTTCAACATCTCTGACAATCCATCGGAATTGGAGCAGGGATACAAAAACAGCCTTCGCTGGTTCCGGTACGGCCTAGAAAGCTATCATCCTGAGGATCAGTTCTTGAAATTCATCATCGCCCTAGAGAACGTTCTCGTTCCCGACCGCACCGTGTGGCAGAAGAAGGAGCAGCTGGCGGAACGAGCCATGCGTCTACTCCAGATTATGCCGAAGTTCGAGAAAGAATATCGACCGATCTTCGAGCGGATGTACGATATTCGCAGCCAAATTGTGCATGATGCAGCTCGTGATTTCCCCGAGTTAGAACGTGACGTGAAGCGACTCCAATCACGAACGCGAATGATTTTGGATGTCGTCCGCAGTAACTTGGATTCATGCGATACGATCACCGACGTGATTGACGAGATCGAGGCAAAAGAAGCCGCTCTACGCGAAGGACGTCAGGATCAAGCGCCAATGGGGGTTGGAGACACGATCGAGGGTGTTGGGATCCTGACGGACAGTAATGGCCTGTATTATGGGAATGTTGCGGTGCAGGCCAGTTTACAGGATGATGGTCGTTATCTCTATTATGACGGTGAAGTCACGGGATTGCGCAACGTGCCAGACCATGCTGTGTTCGAGTTAATGGACGATCCAGCACTTGAGCTATACATTGACGGCGAATTATACCGGACAGAGAATTTGCGGTTCCTCAATGATGGCTTGATTCGAGACGTGTTGCAAGCGTCGGACGAGCATCCGATCCCAGTGCTGTGGCTTGACGTAACCCCGGTTGAGGGGTTCTCGCTACAGGACGGTGTGCAGACGACGCCCTTTGCGACGGTGCTTCCGGCGAAGCTGCGGATGTATAGTGACGGGACACGGGCTCAGTTCATTATTGTAGATGAGGAGGAGTATACGGACGAGTTCCCGCACTCGGTGCAGTATTCATTTGATCCTAGGCAGGACGGTGCGTACCACTTGTTCCATATCGATGCGATGGATCGTGATGAGTTCGAAGCGGTCGTTGAGGAGTACGGAGAATTTAGTGGCCAAGTCAACTGGTCCTTCAGTAATACGTTAATTTCGGTGTCAGACTATTTTGAAGTGTGTCGGTTTGCGAAGGCGACAGCAGATGACGCGTTAGAGTCCATTCAGTTTATTGCAGAGGGTCGAAATGTTGGTGAATTACGGCCACAGTCTCAGATATCAGTCCCGCCGGTTGATTGGGAGCACCTTGATTGGTATCGGAGGCTTGCCCAGCTTGAGCAGCATATTGATGAAGAAATTCGGACCCTTGGTTTTCTTGTCGACGAGCAGATTGAGGTAATAGAGTCTGCTTCGAATTTGTCCGCGTTGTATGATGGCTTGGATGAGGCGATGCGGCCTGCTGTGTCATGGGTGGAGGTGGAAGCGGAAACAGCTGATGGGCGGGTTGTCCAGCAGCGTAAACTCGGTCCGTTCTTCAATCCGCTGCATCTCCCAGAACAGGACATACCGGAGGAAGATGAGGATCTCGTGGAAGAGTGGGCAGAAACCCGCCACCGGCCGTTTAAGAACGAAGTGAGTACGACGATGACATTGCAAGAGGCTTTGGACGAATTAGATGACTTCGCCGAGGAATGGTCGAACGATATTAGTGACATTGGGGAAACGTTGCATCTTCCGCCAGAATTAGAAATGATGGAGGAGCCGGAGGGATTACAAACCCGGCTGAAAATCCGATTTGAGCCCGTCCAAGCCAACCTCCTATATTTGGAACAAGATGTCTCGTATACGATCACCGAATTAAAAGATGAATGAACATTTAATTCTACCATTATCTCAGCTTTGCACGTTGAGTGATTGACATATATTTCGCCCAAATAGCCACAAGAAGCGTTCTCCTGGTGGATTCCAGAAATCAGTGGGGCAGTGAACCAATCTTCACTGGACCGGGGTTCGCGTAGATCATGGCTCTAGGGGAGCGAATCGGCGTGCGACAAACTCCCGGGTTCCTGTGAAAAGGCCGCTTTGTCTGCCATTTTCGCCCATCTAAATATAAGATATTCTACGTGCAAAGCCGAGCCATTATAATAAAACAGGGCGGTCGCTTGGATGGTCACCCGAACTTGGATAGCTCTGCTTGATCGCTAGTGGCAGTGGATACAGTCGACCCGAAGTAGTACTCGATGAGTTCTACCTGCTCGGGGGGAGATTGCCTCGTCTTGGAGCGGCGGGTAGTAGCTCGTCTGACCGGTCCGCGGAGGTTTCGGGCGAGGTCTCGATAGTCGGCCCAGAGAGCGGTCTTCTCATCATCCGTCCGGTCGGGGAAGAAGTAGTCATGTTCATAGCGGTAGAGGGGTTTGAGCCAGAAGTCGGACTCACTAGGCGGGGACCAAGCGAAGTTCGGCGGAGGATGTTCGACCTTGCGGAGCGTGGTGATCATCGTCTGGGTGGTCTCGTCGAAGATCGCGTCCGGCATCAGGTAGAACGCATCGAACGTGTGCCGACTGAGGAGACGACGGAGGGGCTGGGCGTTGTCCGCAAAGAGATACTGGATAGGGGTAAGAAAGGTGAGGGTGCCGCCGTGCGTGAGGGCGCGAAGCGCCTGCTCAAAGAAGAGGTAGTAGCTGTTGTACTGACCGTGAGCGGTATCGAAACGGTCGGTGTACTGATTGCGGCGATCATCGGGGAGGTCGTTGTAGTGGATGTACGGAGGGTTCGCGAGGACGTAGTCGACGCGTTCGTCGATCGTCGCCGTGAGGAAGTCTGCCTGGTAGACTTTGAGGGCGGCGTCAGGATGTGTCTGCCTGAACTCGGTGACGAGCTCTGGATCGATCTCGTACGCGACGCCTTGCGGGGGATCGTAGTCGAATTTTGAGACGTAGCCATCGCCGGGCGTGCAGTAGCGGTGGACAGCGTCGTAGAGGTGTCCCGTGCCGAGGCCGGGGTAGAAGACCGTATCCTCGCTCGTGGGTCGGTCGATGCCGAAGACGCTGGTTGTCATAAAGTCGGCGACGCGGGGCGGCGTGGGGGCGTAGCCGGTGTCGGTGCTCATAGTTAGAGGCCGTCGAACATCACGGCGAACTGGTCGAGGCGGCGGTCGAGGTCGGCGGCGTCGTGGACGTAGAGATGGCGGTCGTAGAACTGCTCGACATCCTTCGCTCGCTCCGGAGCTTGTCCGTGGGGAGTGTCGAGAGCGAGCGTGAGCCCGCAAACAGGCGCGTACGTCTGCTGGAGCTCCTGCTGGTAGTCGTCTGCGGAGCCGGGTTTACCATCAGTGATGATGATGACGAGGGGGGAGTCGCGGCGCTGGTCAAGGAGGCGGCGGGCGAGTCCGAGAGCATCAGTGAGGGGTGTCCCGCCAGCCGTTTCGCCGCTCATCAGACTCGCTTGGACGTGATCGGTTTCGACGCTGAATGGTTTGATGAGGCGGGCGTCCCCGTAGACGAAGTCCATAATGGCGACGTTGATGCCGAGGTCCTCACAGGCGAGGGCGAACCGTGCAACAGCGTCTTCGGCAGTGTCGATGAGATTGCTCATCGAGCTGGAGCGGTCGAGGACGAGGACGAGGTCGTACTGTTTCTCGTCGCCCTGCTGGCGGACGCTGAAGGCGTCGACGTCGCCGCGGGCGAGGGCGCCAGCGCGGCGCCGGTCGAAGCTCCCGCTGGTGACACTGCTGCGGGTCTGGTCGCGGCGACTCTCTCGGAGCGCCATCCGGAGGGTGCCACCGACGGCGTCTGCACCCGCGGTCGCGGCTTGCCACCTCGCGGGAGGTGCCTGCTCACCGATCTGTGGGAGGATCGAGAGCGAGTCGAGACTCCCCTTTCCTGCGCCGGCGCCGCCACGTCGCCGTGCGGTCGTTGTGTCGGGGCTCTCGTCGGTGTCGCCGTCGTTCGTGAGATCTTCGAGGGCGGCTACGGTTTCTTCGAGGTCGCGTTCGAGCGCGTCCTGATCGGGAGTGGCGCGGTCAGCTTCCTCGTGAGCGGCGTCGTGGTCCGTGCTGAGCGCGTCGGCTCGTTCGTCGAGGGAATCATCGTACGCTGGCTCGGCGAGCGGCGCTGCGGCTTCCTCGGCCAGCTTGCCGTTGTTGTCCATCTCGCCGTCTTGCACAGTGCCGTCATCGGTGGGGTCGTCGAGCGTGTCTGAGTCGATGTCCGCTTCATCCTCACCTGCCGTGCCGGTGCTTTCGTTCTCCGTGGCGTCTGTGTCGCCGCCGTCCGTGCCGCCAGCCGCGTCTCCGGCCACTCCATCGTCTCCGAATGGAACGCCGTCAGCGCGGTCGTCGGGCGCTCCTGCGCCATCTGTGTCTCCACCGGTAGTGTCGGACGTATCTGAGGTATCTGAGCCATCTGGGGTCGCCTCCTCGTCGGTACTCGCGGCCTCACCGCTGTCGCGTCCGGTGTGGTCACCGCCGAGGAATTCCGAAAGCGACGCCTGCCCGTTCGACGGGGCACTCGACGCATCGGAAGCTCCGCTACTGTCTGCGCCGCCCTCGGTGGCCTCTCCGTCTCCCTGCTCCTCGATGCCGCTCTCTTCGGCCGCTGGCTCTCCGACCTCGTCGGACGTGGACTCAAGATCGTCTCCGCTGGACGCTCCAACACCACTATCACGTTCTCCGTCCACGAAGTCTGCACCACCAGCACTCGTCCCCGACTCGTCCGACGGATCGTCGCTCTCGCCCTCGTCCGGGGAAGTGTCCATCGACTCGGCCTGGGGGTTAGGCCCGGCATCGGACTCTACATTGGACGCGGACTCAGACGCGGCTTCGTCGTCGGCATCAGTAGACTCGACGTCGTCGGGAGCGAGCTCGTCAGCGGTGTCTGCCGTCCCGATGTCCGGGTAGGCGAGGACGTCTGCGGAGGGCCCATCCTGAGTTTGCTCGAGGGAGACGTTCTCTGGGTCGAAGTCCGCCGGCGGCTCCGCGGAAGCGTCGTCACTCGATGCCTCCGAGGGGTCGCCGTCAGCGGGCGACTCACCCAGTACGCCGTCAGGGGTGTCTCCGGACGTCTTCGGACTGTCGTCGGTTGGCGACTCCGAGACGTCACTCGGATCGGCGTCTGCGGCGCCGTCCCCACTGGGTGCATCCTCCGGCGACTCATCGGGTGCCTCTGCGTCCGTGTCGGGGTCAACGGACGGTTCGCTCGACTCGCCCTGCTCGCACTCGTCGGGCGTCGACGAGTCGGACTGAGAGGGCGACGGGGGCGTGTTCGGACTACTGCCACCCGTTGCGGCGGTGTCTTCGTCTTCTTGACCCTGCTGGTGGTTGTCCTCGTCCATCTGATCGAGGAGCGGCTTGATAGTCTGTTCCCAGCAGTCGAGCACGGCATCTCCACGCTTCACGGAGTCTGGTTCACTGAGGACGGTCGCGAGGAGGTCATCGAGCGCGTCCTGTGTCTGCGCGAAGGCCGCCGCGTCATCCTGGGACTGGAAGGTGATCCGGAGGTCGTCCGGGTCAAGGAGGACGTCACTCTTCCCAGAGTCGTAGATGCCGTGGTCGTAGAGGTAGGACTGGATCGCGTCCCGGTAGGTGAAGGTGATAGTAGCGGTGTCGGGGAGATCGCTCGCCATCTGAGTGAGACTCCGGTTGACGAGCTCGAGGCGGTCGGCGGCGAGCTGACTTTGTGCCGCTCGGAGTTGGTGTTCGATCGCGGCGTCCTCGGCGTAGTTGATGAGGCCGTGGACGAACTCCTGATACTCTTCGTCGACGCGCTCGTCAAGGTGGTCGGCGACCGTCGAGATGTTCGTGTAGCGGATGTGGCCAAGTTCGTGTAGTGAGAGGCCGAACTGCTGGGCGCGGTCGGCCGTGAGCTGGTCGTCGAGCGGGAGGTTATCGAGATTCGCCGGATTGGTGGAGATGAGAACGAGGTAGTCGCCGTCGACGGCATCGACGAGCTGCTGGGCGGCCTGCTGGTCGAAGTCGGTCGCATCGGCGTCGATTAGGCGATCGGCGTCAGCCGGGAGAACGCACGCAGTCTGGACGTGTGATGTGAGGACGACTTCGATGTTTTCGCCGGTGTGAGCCTGAATGTACTCAGTGAGTCGGCGCGTCCGTTGTGAGGAACGCCGGGCCTGAGCCGGGCGATCGGGGAGAACGGATCGCGCTGTTTCAGCGCCGCTCGACGCTGGTGTGAGTGACGACATTATTGGATTCACCTCAGGGAACGGTGGTCAGAGGAACGCGGCTACGGGTCGTGGCGCGTGAGAAACCTATGACCTGATGTGGTCGACGATGGTTTTCAGTGCAGTCACATCGTCGTTATTGTACTGTTTGAGTCGATTCCAGTCTGGTTCTTCGCCGTCGAGGAGATATCGCGTGTACTTGCTCCCGACCACAAATCCATCGACGGTCGGGTCTTGATATTCAAACCCGAGTGCACTCGCTACGACGTCCAATTTATGCCGATTGAAGGGCCCGAAGAGTTCCTGTTGTGCAGTTATGCCGAGGTCGTGTGCTCGCTCCAGATAGTCGACCCCCTCAGTGATGCCGTGTTCGTCGAATCTCCGACTTAGACACTGTTCGTCGAAGTAGTTCCCTCCGTAGTAGATGATTGGCTCGGAGCCGTGATCATCAAGGTACTCAGACAGCTCCTGAAGGAGTGCTGACTCGTCGTCCGGGTCGAAGAATTGTCGGTACGCATCGTTCTGGTAGCTGTAGGTGCCGACCAGCCAGATCCGGTCCTGCTGAAGGTCCGTTTCTATGTCCAAGAGGAGAGGGTTCGTATCGTGAAGGTCGCCGAAGGCGGACTTGTTTAGAATCACGACCTCATCGTTTTCGAAAGCCTGTCGATGAACAATCCACCGGTCCACGTGCCATGACGAGGCTCCAGGGAGGGCTTCGAGTTCGGCACGTCGTTCTTCGGTAATCTCATCTGGGCTAGTGATCCCTAACTCACTGAACTGTTCCACTCGGTTTCTCCCGACCTGGACGAGATCAGTCAGTCGGCTCCCTAGCAGATGGCGAGTGTTGTAGAACTCGTACTCGATAGATTCGTTCGAGGCGTCGATGGTAATGAGTACGTATCTTCCTGGGTCGTCTAATCCGTCGTGTGACGCAATATTGATCACCGTGCCGTATTCGAGGGTTTCGGCCCTGCCTCCGAATTGATGGCAATGACCGCAGACGGTGACTGGGGGCTGGATGTCGTCTAAGAATCTCCTGACTGCTTTCGATCCGATATGTTGTTGCCCGAATCGTTTACCGATGTCGAGAATGCTGAAGGGAGGGGTGTGAGTGACAAGAATCAGTACCTCACAAAGCATCCTCGGCTAGCTGTTTCTGAAGTCTGAGTTCTGTGTCGGAGCGGTTGCACTGATGGTCTCGACGAGAGTATCATTGGGCGATTCGACGGAGAACGGTCGCTGTCGGCGGCGATCAGCCGCCGACGCGACAGCGTCGCCACTCACACCGCTGGCTAGTCCGGTTGGGAGTTACCGGTGGAACCGATCGTCTGGTGGCCGATTGGCGGGGACGGCCCGACGCACCGCGAGGGCCGTCCACGCTGCCCGACACAGCATGTTGATGAACTCTTCGAACGACCACGGCCAGAGGCGACGCCCGCCACGGCGGGGCGTCGCCACATATTCCCAATGGAGGTACCGCCAGACATTCTGCAAGAGTAGGCTTATCACGACGTACAACAGCCGTACAACTGGATTCTGCGTTGTAGTCGTCGCAATGCTTTGTTCGGAGAGCCGGTAGCTGGCCTCGATACCGAAGCGTTTCGCGTAGTGATATCGCGCATCTCGTGGTGTCTCAATAAACGGCGCGTCAGCGGCGTAGCCGTGACGCGCCACCCCATGTTCGTCGTACCGTCCGTTTTGGTAGGTACAGTCGATGTAGACGGGAAACTCGACGGTCCAGCTGTGACCGTCGAGTTTCCCTGTCAACTCATGTTGAATGACTCGACTCCACCCTTCCGAGAGTTCCTGCTTGATCGTCTTTCCCCAGCGGACAATCGGCATTACGTACGCGTAGTTGTGAGCGTGAAGGAGCGTGAGACACTTGCTATCGTAGAATTCCCGATCAAGATAGACGGCCTTGACGCTGAGGTCAAGGCCGTCAAGGAGGCCAAGAAACTCAGCCAGGACACTGCTGGCGGTGTCGCCGTCGACGAGACGGCGCACCGCCAGCGTGTATCGTTTATTCTTCACACGCGCGTAGAGTGTCGCGTAAGCGTGGAACGCGGTGGTTCCACGCTTGGCTTCTGAGTGATAGAGGCCATCTGTCTCATCCTCGTCACCGTAGTAGGGCCGCAGGTGGAGGTCTGCGATGACCTCCACCTGCTCGGGAAGGACCTCTAGAACGTCCTTCTGGAGGAGTGCGTTCCCGACTTGTTCAACCGATGTTAGTTCGAACTTCTCGCGGAGGTGGTACAGAACTGTGTTTTCGTGGGGAGAGTCTTCACTGGTCTCACAGAGTTCGGATATCGAGGTCCCGTCGGCGCAAGCGCCGACGAGGACCTCGTAGATATCCTTAGCATCGAACTCAGCATTAGCTCCGAGACAGAAAGCAACTTCCTCGTCAAGGGTGTTGACGAGGAAGTTAAGAAGTTGGTCCTCGTGGATTTCATTGTCTGCTTGCTTGTTGGAGTGCACATCCTCAGCAAGCAGACGTTCTAACTAACCGGCTTTGTGAGGTACTGAGAATAGGGGTTCTGTCTTCACAAGCGGTGCGATGTTCGGAAAGGTGCCGTTGGACGTCGTTCTCGGTATAGGTGATGAGTCCAGGACCCTGGGTCGATCCTTCCTGACCGATGAATACGAGGTCCTCGTGAGTGTATGGTGTCCTGTGGAGGTCGGTGGTAAATTCCGTATCGAATTGAGGACCGGTTGACGGGGGGAAGTCGTCGTTACCTCGGACATAGAGTGATTGTTGATGCTTCGTGAGGCGAGCAAGTTCTGCAAGATGATCTGTGTCGGTATCGGCGTTTTTGAAACGGGAGAGGTCATCGCCGGCATACAGTAGTAGATCTGGAGTTGGTTCTACAGTTTCGAGAATGGTGTAGAGATCGTCAATGGGTTGGGAGCGCCAGTCAGATACGGCGATTATGTGGGTCATTTTGTATGAGCGTGGTTGGTGTAGTATCTCCTGTCGATTGTTTAGGTGCATCGGGTGTTACTAAGCGATCCACGGCCACCTTGCCATAGTATACCTCGAGTACAGGACTGACGAATGATTAGTCAAAACGCTCAACTAGGTCGTTTACTGTTTTTCCTCGTCGGTTAATAGCTGTCCTGTGCATCCTATTCAAATCGGTTCTTTCAGGCGATTTGATTATATCTAGCGCTTCTTTGTATGCTGCATTTTCGCTGTATTTTCTGACATATGCTATCCAGTCCATCCGTTCATGATCTCGAAGAAATACATTATACCCGTCTTCAAGAACCCGGTCAGGTTTGATCTGCGCGGCGGTAGCAGCTCTACACAGATACGCGGCTGAGTCGCGTAATGAGCGTTGCATCGAAGGATTTGTTTTTGAATATCTCGGATTGGATTCGATAAGATGTAGAAGCCCAGCTTCAATTACATTCATCTCACCAGGGAATCCAGATTCAAGATCTCCTTCACGTGGGATTCCAAGCTCATCTTCATATCCATGCCCGATGAACCCATATTTATTCCTGGGAGCATACCCAGGTATTGGGTCATCTCCCGGCTCATCTGGTCTGTGATCGTCTTCAAACGTCGTTCGGAGTTCATCCGTTGACAAGTGGTTATAAACAAGTGCTAGATCGTGCATAGCAGCGCGAAGTCGTTTCCGAATCTTGTACCGGAACGCGCGGTCAGCATCACCTGACTTGTCAACGTTTCCTCGAAGATAGTCGCGTTGTTGACGAGTTAAAACTGCTCCAGGGCGGGGATCATCTGATCGAGTCATGTGAACGCATATGTTCACGCAGTCAAAATACTACCGGCGATCTGATGAAGAGATATGAGTAATAGACCAAAGGAAACGAGGAGACGGCTCCCGTGGGTAGGGCTTGTAGTGGTTGTTTTTTCGGTGATAACCGTTTCCTGGGTTCAGGGATGGGGAAAAGCCGGGATTGGGATTGCTGCAATCTTGGTAGCGCTTTGGGATGCTCAGAATTAGCTGTCAGTACTGTATTACCGCTGTTCCGAGCTCAAGATCTAAGTTGGTCACAGAATTTCTGAAAATCATTACGACACCCAGAAAATACGAAGTCTTTCGTTAATCTCTCTAAGTCCGCAGAATAGGTGAGTTAGCGGGCGTGAGAGATATCGGAAAAGTACTCTAGAGAGTTCTCGACGAGGTACGGTGGTGGGTCAGACATCGACAGTGACGTTGGAAGGTGAGGTCATCGTGAGGTGTGGGTTGCGAGATGGTCCTGTCGGTCACGTGTCTTCGAGTTTCTCGAAGGTATCGTCGGGGTTCTGATGGGTTTCGGCGCTCGCCTTCACGACGTGTTTGAGGGCACCGCGAACGCTCGCCCCCAGATCGTACCAGTCGATGGCGTCTTCGAGCTTCCGGGTGGAGAGCGTCGGCCACGTTTCGTTGTCGCGGGTGGCGTTCGCGAACTCGACCATCCGACGGAGGCTGTCTCGGTCGATGCGCTGGCGACTCGTATTGTACTTTTGATCGAGAAAGTCGATCTCGTCCTGGGGGTCCATATAGTCGAAGAAGATGGTTTGGAAGCGGTCACGAGTCGCGGCATTCATCGGTTCGCTCCCTCGGTATTCGCGCGTTGGCGGGTTCATCGTGACGACGATCCGAGCGGCCGGATGCGGGATGATCTCCTCGCCGGATTCCTTGACGGTGAGGACGTTCTGATTAAGGACCTTCTGGAGGGCCATCATCACGCCCGCCGGTGCGGCGTTCACCTCGTTGATGACGATCGTGTAGCCGTGCTTCATCGCTTTCGTGAGGATGCCGTCGCGGAAGACAACGATGCGGTCCTCGTTGACAGTAGAGATGCCGAGGAGGTCCTGGGCGAGCATCGAGGCGTCGGCGTCGACGCTGACGAGGACGCGATTCGTCTTGTAGTGGAGATATTTGAGGAGGTAGTTCTTCCCGGCGCCGTGGGGGCCGACCAGTCGGAGGCCGCGGTTGCCGCGAGCGAGCTTCATCGCGGTCGCTTCAAGCGTGTCGAGCTGGACATCCTCCATCGTCGTCGTCTTCGGTGCGATTACCTCATCGGCCCGCGTGGGCATATCGCGCTTCCGGACGATATGTGGGTGGTCGTTATCCTCGAGAATAGGGAGCCCGTAGAAGGTTGCCTCTTCGACCGGCATCGAGGAGTCGACGACTGCGAGCGGGTCGCCGACGTCCTGATCGACGTCAGTGATGGAGTAGACGGTCGCCGAGCCGGAGGTGTCATCGCCGAGGCGTTCACGGTAGCGAGCGAGGGCGTCTTCGGCGATCTTTGTCTCGACCTGGACGTGCTGGCCGGCCTGCTGGACGATGAGTTGGGCTTTGCTCCCTGTGAGCGTCGGGATATCCGTGAGGTCCTCGGGGTCTGCACGGTGTAGTTCGCCGAACGTGGTGTACCCCGTGTCGATGAGGTTCTGCTCGACGCTCTCGCCGACGCCGTCCAGGATGGTGAAATCAATACTGTCGGCAGAGGCAGTGAGAGCGTCGACGTGTGCGGCGAGTTCGGTCGGGCAGTCGCCTTCTGGGGTGACGCTCGTGATGCGCTGACCGCCGTCGCTGTCGCGGTCGAGCGTGTAGATTCCGTTGTTAGCCCCGTCCTCGACAAGCTGGGTGACGGTGTCGCCGTCGAGGTCGAGATAATCGCTGGCGCGGAGGTGAAGTGTCTCGATTGGGAGATCTCCGCCGGTCTCTTTGATGAGGCCGGCAGCGAGGTGGCTGAGGAACCGTTGCTGGTCGTCGGTACTCATGGACTGTGGGGCTACTTGTGACATAACTGGTCAATCGCGTTCACGGAGCGAAGTGCGGGAAAAATGTTCGACTGTGAGACCGTAACAGGATGGTGGTCGCAGTTGGCGCGCTGGTTAGTCGAAGTGGGAGATAGGATCTCGTGGGGGATAATCTCTGTAGTAGGCGACGCGGTCAGTCTTGAGAGGTGATGGAGGGTGACGGGAACGCATCTCTCAGACTACTGGTTCAGGGATTCTTGGATGGTGTTCTGGACGCGCTGGGCGTCAGTATCTGAGAGGTCGCGCTCAGAGGCGACTTCGACGCCGGGAATAGCGAATGCCTCACCGAGAGCATCACTGAGCGTCTGCTGGTCAGGCGCGATGCTCGGCTCGTCGTCATCGGCCTGCAGGTCGTGCTCGCGGGCGGCAAGCTGGATGGATTTGCCGGGTGAAAAGAGAATGTCGCGGGCAACCTCATTGTAAGCCTGGAAGGTGTCGGAGGCCCGGGCGCCCTCGAATTCACCGAGGGCGACAAGGAGCGACAACTGGAGATTCCAGAGTGTGGGATAGGAGTCAGGCATCGCGATGCGCGCAGCTCGAGTACTCGCGCTCTCGGCGTACGTGCTGGGGATACCGAGGTAGAAGTAGAAGTCGTCGACGTCGAAGGGGAGTTCCTCGAAGTCGATCGCAACCGAGCGGGCGCGAACGAGGACATCGTCGACGGTGGTCGTTCGCTCGTCGAGATCGTCGTAGATGTTTCCCCACCACTCCATAATGGGGACGCGGTCGTGAGCGCGTTCGTGCGCAGCGTTCGTGACATCGCCGACGTGTCGCCGCGAGTACCGCTGGCCGACACCGTACATAACCGTCCCCGATCCCGGGAAGAAGAGGAGGGGCTTCGCCCACATCGTCTGGGAGCCACGGAAGTCGTATCCGGTCTGGATACCACCGTAGACCGTCACAGTCGCTGTCTCGTCGTCCTCGTCGCTACCATCGCTCATCGTGGGATCGACATCGGCGAGCGCATCGTGTTCGCGAATAGCGGCCTTCGTCGAGCCATCCGACTGGCTCATATCGAGTTCGCGACGGAAGCCTGGGAGGATAACGGTGAGTTTCGCGACGCCACCCCAGTCCCGCATATCTGCCCAGCCAAACGCCTCGTCTGCGCCGTGTTTCTGGAGCGCCCCCATCAGTGGGAGGTAGGCCTCCTCGGGGTTGACGATCGAGTACGTGGAGGTCGCGATCTGCCAGCGGAACTTGACGGGGTAGCCGAGTGCTGCGAGGGCGAGGCGACGGCGGTCGATAATGTCCTGGTGATCGGTGACGTCAAGGAGACGGTCACTTGGCGCGTTCGCGGCGAGCTCCTCGATGGACTGGCCGGTCGCAGCTTCGAGGAGGTCAGCGTTGAGGCCGTCGACATCACGAATCTCTTCGGGGTCGACCGTCTCGTCCGCTGGATCAACGAATTCGTTGACCGCGTGGAGTTCTCCGCTGCTGGCCTGCGGGAGCGCCTTGATGACGACCTTCAGGGAGCGGGACTCGTTTGCGTCCGTGTTGAGAAAGCGGCGACCAGTGGGCTCGATACCGGCCGGATAGTCGGCTGTTGTCGCGTCCGCGGGGGTGAGCCCGAGGAAGGGTAGTGTCTGCTCCTTCGCGATGAGTGATCGGACGTCGATGCTCTCGTCGACTGCGAAGTCACGGTCGCTCCGTGGCGTCTCGCGGTGCTCTGAGCTGGGGTGAGTTTCAGCTGACATCATGGATGACCTCCTGGATTAGGGTCTGCGTGGGGTGGTGGCTGCCCGCCTGTGTGTGGACGGGCGTTTGCACCGCCCTCTGCCACCCGATCGGGGGGAAGAAAACTGCCTACGTCGTGCGGTGCTGTGCAGGGGGCGGGGCGGTGGGGGTTCGGTCGGTCGTGGAGCGCCTACGTCCGTTCGGGGTGGTGCTCGACGACCTCGTCGCGCTCCAGAGACCGACGAAGCACGGTGCCGTCTTCGAGGACGGCCGCGTTCGGGTTGGTGACGTCCATAATTCGGTTCTCGAGTGACTTCCGGTTCGCGAGGTTCGTCTTCCGGACACTTCCCTTTGAAGCGTCCCAGCCTCGGAAGTGCGGGTGGTCGGCTGCCAGCTCGCGGACCGCGGCTTCGCTCTCGCCTTCGATAAAGCACGCAAGCCGCGTCGCGCCTGCGCCGACGTCGGGAAATCGGACTCTATAGTACATTTTTGAATACGCCTCACCTCTCGTGGGGGAAAGAAAACCGGAGGGAAGCGTCGAGATTAGTCAGTAGGCGGTTCGGTGTTTTGTAGTCAAGATGGCAAGCCAGTCACCCGATGCTTCGATGCTCGCCGCAGCTCGTACAGCGTTGGTCAACCGAACCTGCTTGCCTCGACGAGGATGAGATTTCACCCCCGCAGTAGGGGCACTCAGCGTCGTCATCGGGCGTGCTGGGAAGGTCGTCACGACTGACGTTGTCGGCGATGGCCTGCCGGTAGAGAGTGAAGGCTTCAGCGAGGTTCCCTGCTCTCCACTCGTCCGTTGGGACGGCGAGGCCTTCGCCGAGAGAACCGTGCCAGAGGTAGATGCGACCATCAAAGCCGTAGAGATCGATGGTGAAGACACGCCATTCGGAAGTTTTCGCGAGCAGAGTGATGTAGTCCTCGTGGAGTGCATCGGCGTGGATGTCCGGGTCAAGCTGGGGATGGTTTTCGGCGAACGCCGCGACCTCGTTTTCGTCGAGTGGGAGCGGGTGCTCTGTCAGTACTGTGAAGGCCCGTGGTCTGGTGTTGGTCATACTGAGTTATCTCGTGGGTCACCTGTAATGGCCGGAGAGAAATCCGACGGAATGATGGAAAATTCTTGTCGTCGGGTTCGCTCTCGGAGCCACACACGGGGCCCGCCGAGTCACGAACGGACGTCACGGATTCGAGCGGCAAGTTCTCGACGAAGAGTGACGAGTTCGTCTCTGTGCTGGTTTCGCTCGATGGTTTTCTCTCTGAGTTCGCGGTGGAGGTCCCGCAGCGACCGGCCGGATGTCGGGGATGGGGAGGGGGCAGGTTGGTCGGACACCTCCTCGTGGTCGGAGTCGGCTTCGTACTCGGGGATGTCCGCGCCACGAGCGCGGAGTTCGTCGACGGCCTCCCAGAAATCCTTCCCGGATGGATACTCGCCGGCGGTCGTGATGATGTCTTCCTCGAGAGCGACGACCTGGAGGGCGTCGAGAACAATGAGTCCGTCCCGATAGATCCAGCCGTCATCCATCTCGGCGAGGCGGGTCCCGGAGTCCGAATTCGTCCAACAGGGGTTCCGTGATTTCGTGCCGTCACTACGAGTTTCCGTAATTGGCGAGGCAAGGCGGATTTCGGACGGTCGCGTCGTCTCGACCGCCCGGTAGACATCTTCGATATTGGTCGTGAATGTTGGCGGTGACCGTTGAGATGGAGACGGCGAGGGGGCCTCAGACAACGCTTCCGTGGGCGGCTCTGAGGCCTCAGATGAGGTATCTGCCTGTGGCTGCGGGGCCGTGAACGCATCGACAACGTCGTCGATGAATGCCTGCGCTGGCTGCGTTTCGGTAGGCGTCCCGACGAGATGTTGGCCGGACATCGCGACGAAACGGGCGGAGTCGTAGACTTCGATAGAGGGGTTCGGAAAGGTGTCATAGGTGGGAAGATCGTCGGTAACAGTCGTGACGTCATCGGGGAGCTGACCACGGCAGAGGATGTGAACGCCGGTTCCAGAGGGGGAGACATCGGCGTACGAATCTGCAGTATGCAAATGTTCGTGGACGACGGGGTGGATAGCGCCAGTTCCCGGATCACGAGCATCGTCGTAGTCGACGACGACGAGGTTTTCGTCGGGGTACTTGTCACGGTTGCGGATGACGTACGCAAGCGCGAAGCCGGCGGAGAGTTTCTCGACCCAGTCTTGGGCGGTGTCGAAGTCCGTCCAAACCGCCGGGTTCTGAGCATTGACGTACCGCTTGGGCCAGTCCGGATAGGCGTAGGGCGCTCGTGGGATCTTTCTGGCGTTGTCGGTTGGCCTCCAGGTCAACCACTGGTCGTGGTCACGACAGTCTGCTGGATAAGTGGCCGTCTCAAACGCGGGGGTTGGGGGACTCGTGAATGGCATAGTGGGATATGACGAGGGGAGGTGACGATGTTATCTGCGCGTTCTATTCCGGTCGCGCGGGAGAAATTAGTAGAGGAATCGAAGAGGGTCTACAGGGGTAACAATTCAGAGATCGCCGTCGGACACCCTAACGCGGTGGCTTAGAGGAGAAAATCAATACGTCGACAGTCGTGTGGATTAGCCTACGGGTGTATATTTTGAAATGATCAAATCTCTTGATTGTTCGGAGTCGATGTGGTCGGCTTGAAATTAGATTCAGAAGCATCCATATTCAGGGAGAACTGAACTTATTTGACCAGTATGCGATGAGGGGAACGCCGAGGAGGGTTGGCCATAACCACGCGATAATCCCCAGTTCGGACGTGAGGTTGACAGCTGAAACGGCACTAACCGTAGCAATAAACGCGCCAATCATCCGTTGGAGGTGGTTGATCATCCATTCTCCGGAGTTCTCACCATAGAAGGAACGAATATCCAGTGTTCCGAACGCAATTCCGATTCCACCGAAGACGATCATTACGACCCCGAAAGAATTCCCATCAAGAAACCAGTTGATGCCCCACAGACCAAGTCCCACACACGCAAGAACGACGCTCCCAGCAGCTCCCCAGTCGACCATATGGGCAGTGCTGGTCGGCCGTTTCCGAGAGAGTGCACGGTATCCCGAGAACGCAAGGTATCCACTAAAGATCGCGACGAGCGTGAGGATGATGCGGAACGCCACAGGGTCGATAGCTACTAGAACGAAGACTGTCGCAACGACAACGCCCATCGATACGAGAAAGACCTTCCCGACTTGTCGATGTCTCCATCCTCCCTTTTTGGTCACGAGTGCACCGAGGCCAGCGAACAGAGCGACTGTGCCTGCAGCAATGTGCAACCACAGTAACCACACCTCAACTGTCGGCATAGCTGAAATTCAGAAACTGCCTTCATAAAGATTGGTGCGTAATGCAATGTTCCTTGGTTGAGCTTACCAGTCGTCAAAATGTGGTCGCTCACGTTCGAGAGGTCAGGCTTCGACCATCGGGAAACACGTATCCTGGATGTCGTGGTAGCGGTTGCGAATCGTGACCACACTCACGTTCGCGGCCTCCGCAAGTTCGGATTGCGTACACGAGTTACTAGAAGGCGAATCTGAGTGGTGCGTGGCGACGTAGAGGGCAGCGGCGGCGATCCCGACGGGATGCTTCCCGGAATGGATGCCTGCCTCCATAACGTCCTTGAGGAGTTCTGTCGTAAACCGCTTGGTCTCCTGGCTGAGATCGAGTTCCGAACAGAGACGGGAGAGATAGTCCCGTGGATCGGGTGGCGGGACTTCGAGTTCGAGTTCACGGACGAGATACCGGTAGGTGCGCTTGATGCGGATTTTATCGTCGATTCGACTGACCTGCGTGAGGGCTTCGAGATCCTGTGGGAGACCGGCCTGCCGGATAGCGGCGTAGACGGCTGCAGTCGCGACGCCTTCGTAACTCCGACCGGGGAGGAGGTCCTGATTACTGGCCCGGCGGCAGATGACGGCGGCGATGTCGTAGTCATCGTCGGGGAGATCGAGAGCGGCGGCCATACGCTGAATTTCTGAAAGCATCGCCTTGAGGCCGCGTTCCTTCGAGTTCCCGGTCCGGGACCGTTGTTGCCACGTGCGAAGTCGGGTCAGCTGCGCTCGCCGTTGTGAGGAGATGGTGTTCCCGTGGGCATCCTTGTTGCGCCAGTCGATCTCGGTGCTGAGGCCAAAGTCGTGCTGGGTTGGCGTGAGTGGGCTCCCTGTGTGGGACTTCTGTTCGCGTTCGTCCGCAGAGAAGGCCTGCCAGTCGGGGCCGCGGTCGATAGCATTCTCCGTGACGACGAGTCCACAGTCAGCACACCGGGTTTCTCCATGAACGTGGTCGACGTGAAGATCTCCGTCGCACTCGGGACACGTAGCGGTCCTAGCGGCGACGGCGGCGTCAGTGGTCTCGGATGGTCCAGTCGTACGCTCCGAGTCGGGTATCTTGCGAGTCCGAATCCGGTTGCTATCGGGAGTAGATGAATCGTTCTCGGTCATAGTGAGGGACGGAGAGGGATCGGTGATGACTCCCGCCACCTCACGTCGGGGGCGAAAAACAGGAACCGAGAGGTAAGACGGTGGATATGGCTTTAGGATAGGGTGTACACCCCTGGTACCGAGTGAAAATCACCAGGTGCTCAGCGGGAAGTTGAGGACGAGGAGTCCGAGCGAAGGAAGGACTTGAGACGAGCGAGACGTCCACCTGAGTCGTCGGCTGTGGAGTGCTCGAGATTGCCATCGTCGTCAGCGTGGGTGTCGGCGACATATTCAACGATCGCGACGAGCGTTTGTTCATCCAGGATGTCGACGAGCGTGTCAGTGTCGAGGGCACGAACTTGGACTTCGGCGTCGTTCTTGAGGGCGTCTTCGAGTTGGGAGTTACGGACGTGGATACGCCGAAGTTTCTTTGTTCGCTCATCGAGTTCGGCTTCGAGTTCGTCTATCCGCTCCTGTCGAGCTTCGAGTTCGGCTTCAAGGCGGTCGATTTCTGCCTTGTAGAGTGATTCTGCGCCCTCGCCGCGTCGGGGAGAATCGCGGCCACGCGTCCGACCGCTGCTGTGGGATGACCCCGGGTCGGACGGTGATGAACTGCCCGTCGCCTGGGCGTCGGCGTCGCGGTCAGGGGTGTAGTCGGGGGCAGAGTCGGGAGCAGGCGACCAGTCGCTTGCCGATGGGGCGGCCTCCGACTTGTCCTCCTCGTACTCGGGGATGTGCGCGCCGCGAGCACGAAGCTCGTCGACGGCCTCCCAGAAGTCCTCCCCAGAGGGATAATCTCGTTCGTCGGTAATGATGCCTTCCTCGAGGGCGACGACTTGGAGAGCGTCGAGGCCGATGAGACCATCGCGGTACACCCAGCCTTCATCGAGCTGAGCGAGGCGCGTGCCAGACGAAGAGTTCGCCCAAGATGGATCCAGTGACTGCGTACCGTCAGCGCGCTCCTCAGTGACAGTCGAGCGGAGGCTGATGTCTCTCGGTCGGACGTGCTGGATGGCGTCGAAGACATCCTGAATGTCGCTCGTGGTCTCGACGTCTTCGATGTCCTCGCGAGTGGTATCCGGTTCAAAGGCGACTTCATCGGGGGTCGCTGCGGAGACAGTCGCATAGTCCTCGACGAGCCCATCAAGGAAGGTCCGGCAGTCGCGCGTCTCGGTGGGTGTACCGGCGATGTGTCTGCCGGTCATCGTGATGAAACGCGCGGATTCATAGACCTCGATCGACGCCTCGGGAAAGGCCTGGTGTTCGGAGAGGTCGTCAGAGATGGTCTTGACGCGCTCGGGGAGCTGACCGCGGCAGAGGATGTGAACGCCGGTTCCAGACGGAGAGACATCGGCGTAGGATTCGGCGTCAGCAAGATGATCGTGGACGAGGGGGTGGATTTCACCCGTGTCGGGATCGCGGACGTCGTCGTAGTCGATGACGACGAGGTCGGTCTCGAAGTCGTTGCGGTCGGGAATGACGTACGCAGGTTGGTGATGGGGAAGTTTATCTGCCCATTCTGCTGCGGTCTCGAAGTCCGTCCAGATGGTTGGGTCCTGCGCGGAGACGTACCGATCTGGCTGATTCGAGTTGTGATAGGGTGCGCGGGGGATCTTGCGGCCGTCGTCGGCTTCCTTCCAGGTCAGCCATCGTGAGACCTTCATACGGTCCTCGGGATAGACGCCTGACTCGGTCGGTGGGGCGGGGAGATCGCTCGCCATGAGCAGTCAACTCGCCAGAACATATACAGTTCTCTGACTTTAGTCCATGGGTGGGTGTCGCGAAGAGGACGATGTAACGGTCAGGCTGCCTGCGTATCATCGAGGAGGAGTTCCGCAAGGAGGCGCGCGCCGACCTTGTCGAGCGTCTGGTTGCTCAAGGCGTCGTGAGGGTGGTGGATACAGGCCGGGCATCCCTCATCACATTCGCAGTCGGCAACGCGAGTCTGTGCGAATTCGAGGGCATCCTCGAGGTGCTGGAAGATGCTACGAGCGAGGCCGACACCACCAGGATGGTCGTCGTAGAGGACAATCGTAGGGTGACCGGTTGTGTCGAGACGCGAGATTGCGAGCCCGCGCATATCGCTGCGGTCGCAGAGGACGGTTGCTGGAAGGACGCCCAGCAGTGCGTTCGTGAGGGCGTAGAGGCTCCCCTCGAAGGACGGCGATGGCGCGTCAGGGTCATCGGCGTTGGGATGCTCCTCGGTGAAGGCATCCCGAATGGCGGGCGGGATGGTGATGACGAGACCATCCGAGGAGAGTTCGGTTTCCGGAAGGTCGGTCTCGATGGGAACAGGTCCATTCAAGCTCCCGGACTGGTGGGTGTAGTAGCTGACGACGGTTTCGCTGACGGTCAACTCGGTGAGCTGGACGGCGGGGGGTGCTGTGTCGGCGCTTGCGTCACCGCCGTCAGTCGCAACCTCAGGGTCGGCTGTGCCGGGAAGGCCGCGTGACTCGTCGGCGTCTTGGAGCGTGAGCGTGCGGTCTGTGACCGCGCTAGTCGTGTAGGTCGCGTTTGTAGGCTCGACCCACGCGATTGGCGAGGCAGAACCGGATGCTCCCGGCGGGGTTTCCGGGTTGAGATCGATGTCGATGACGCGGTATCGCTGGCCTTGATGGAAGTAGATCGCGCCGGGGTGGGCATCACGAAGACCGGAGGCGAGTGGAAGTTCACCGAGAACGTCGAGCTCGTTACTCGCGGGGATATCCGGGGGGGACTGGTCGTCCGGTGTCACAACGATACGGAGCGAGCGCGAGTTGATCGACCGGAGGGAAACGTGCTGGCTCGGCGGCGGTCCCCCGTCGGGAACGTACGTCCACGTGATATCTGTCGATGTGAGCGAGCGGTCGAGGACGCCGGCATCGGTGAGTGCTGAGACGTACTTCGGGAGGTCATCGCCAAACCAAGTGTTGTCGTCGGTGGAGAGGGGGGCTTCGGCGGCGGCTGCCGGAAGGTGTTCGGTAAGGACACGTGGGTTCTGGGGGTTGCATTCGACGGATTCGACGCTGCCGTCAAGGAGATCGTCCGGATGGTCGAGTGCGTATTGGTCGAGCGGATCAGCGCCGCCGACGAGGCCGACAATGCTCGGGTCGGTCCCCCGGCCGGCACGGCCGGCTTGCTGGAAGAGTTCCATCCGTGTTCCCGGATAGCCGTCGACGAGGACGGCGTCGAGGTTCCCGATGTTGATCCCGACCTCGAGGGCGTTCGTGCTCCAGACGACGCGGATGTCGCCGGAATGCAGCCCGGCTTCAAGTTCTTCTCGCCGCTCGTCCGAGAGTGCGGCCTGATACGCGGCCACGTCGTCGGCGAGGCTGGGATAACCGTCACGCTGGAGGCGGCGAGCGGTGACCTGAGCGTACTGTTCGGCCGCTTGTCGACTTCGCGTGAAGACGATGGTCTGGAGACCGCGTTCGACGAGCGCCGCTGCGAGACGTGCGGTCGTCCGGTGTGTCGATCGAGCTTGCCCCTGCTGGCCGCGGGGTGGTTGCCAGAAGAGCCAGTGCGTTGAGCCGCCGGCACTTGTGTCCTGGTCGACGACGTGAACGTCGGCCGGGTCGACGCCAGTCAGCTGGACAGTGTGCTGTCGGGGGTTGTCGATGGTGGCTGAGCAGGCGACGATTGTCGGGTCAGCGTCGAAGGTTTTCGCAAGCCGGCGGAGTCGTCGAAGGACGACGCCGACGTGACTACCAAAGACGCCACGGTACTGATGCTGTTCGTCGATGACGATCAGGTCCAAGTTGGAGAGGAACCAGCCCCAGAGTTTGTGGGCGAACGGGAGGATGGAGTAGTTGATCATATCAGGCGTCGTCGCGAGAACGTGCGGTTGCCGCTCGCGGACGCGACGTTTCTGGTGTCGAGAGAGTCCGCCCGTGTAGCGCCCTGCGTCAAGACTGGAGTCGACGTTCTGGAAGAAGTCGTAGAGATCGTCGGCTTGGTTGTTGATGAGAGCGCGCGTCGGTGCGATATAGAGAGTACGGGCGTCGTCGACGAGGGCGCGCTCGGCGGCGAGAATCGAATACGGGAGTGATTTCCCCGACCCGGTCGGGGTCGCGAGGGTGACGTGTTTGCGGAGTCGAGCGTGCCGAATCGCTTCCGCCTGATGGTCGTAGACTTGATCGATGCCCTTCTTGCGGATCGCCTCGGAAAGCTCCGGGCGCAGAGGGACATCCGTAGTCTGCGCTGACCGTCCAGTCATCACGCGGTGGTTCACGAGGGTTCCACCGACGGTGGCCTCGTTCTCGGCAAGCCAGTCGACAGTATTGTGGATCGAGGGGCGTTCGCCGGCTGATCCATCGAAGGCGCGTGTCCCTGTTTTGAGCTCTACGTGCTGGGAGACTGCCGCGTCGGTGCTCGGCTTGGAGCGACTCTTCGAGCCGGCACGCGATACGTTCGACTCTGACGGTGGTGACTCCTTCGTCATAACGTCCTTCACCTCCAGTGGAGGGAGAGAAATGCCGTGCGGGGATGCCGGAGATCAGTGATGGTTCTTCGGATGACGATGCCTCGACGAGCGGAGCGAGATGTTCTCAAGGCCGACTACGGAGTAGCCTCAACGAGTGCACTTGTCTCGTCGTCCGTCGGCGTCGAGCGACGTGCGCGCACCGCCGTCGGGGGAAGGAGTTCGAACGCGATATGGCGGAACTGCACGAGTCCGCACGACTCGTTCGGGCAGACGATAACGTTGGCGTCGGCGTCAATCGCGCTGCCGGGGACAGCGGGAGCGTCCTCAGGGAGGATGCTGTCTTCACCAAGGTCGCGCTCGTCGTCGTAGAGGGCGAGATCGGTGTAGTAGTAGATCCCCTTGTGCTCGCAACGGGGGCAGCTGTACGCGAGGATCTGACCAGCGGGGGCAGCAGCAGAGGGTTTCACGGGCAATCAATCGAAAGTGCGTTGCCCGGACGTTTAACCTCAGGGGTGCAGCCGGGGCCGGGCGGTAGGAGAGTGGGGATCAGGGATCGGCTTCCCAGTACTGGATGGCGAGGCGGCCGTTGCCGAGATCGTCGACATCGTAGGCAATGTCGTCGGGGATGTTGAGGTCGACGATGGCTTCACCCTCGACGAGCTGGGAATCATCGAGGCCAGTCTGTTCGGCGCTCGTTTCGAGTTCAGGATCGAGTGGTGGAGTCGAATCGGACGTCATGGATTCTGGAGACATCAGTCACTTTGAATCCGAGGGGCGAGCATCTGGGTGACAGTGGCGGCGCCGTCGGCGTACTCGTAGTTGAATTTCGCGGGGAAGTCCTCGCCGAGGAGGATTTCGACTTCGGCGTCCTTCGGGATCGCCTTGTTGAGATCCTTGAGGTAGTCCAGCGAGAAGAGCGAGTCGGCAGCGCCGATCTCGAGGTCGATGAGGTCGTCGCGACTGAGTTCGAGGTCGACATCGTCGGTATCGCCTTCGGCGTGGACGCGGAAGGCCTCGTCGTTGGGATCGACGATGAGTTCGACGTGGTCTGAGACCATATCGGCGGCCCGAACAGCACGGTCGATGTCGCGACCTTCGAGGACGACGCGTGCTGGGAGGTCGAGGTCGGGGATGTCGGGCTCTTGGCGGATCGTGTCGGGGTCGAGGAGTGCGAGCGTGTACTCGAGACCGCCGAACTCGATGATGAGCTTGCGGGTCTCCGGGTCGAGCGACATCTGGATGAGGTCGTCGTTGTCAGCCATACCGACGACGTCGGCGAGCTTGGTGAGGTCGACGCCGAGGACGCCACCATCGGCCTGATAAGACTCGAAGGCGGTTTCGGTGATGTTCGTCTCGTCCATCGCGACGTTCGCGGGATCGACAGCGGCGAGGCGAAGGCCGAGATCGTTCAGGTGGACGCGAGACTCGTCGACGAGAACGCTAAGCGTGGTGATCGTCTGGTCGAGGCGGTCAGCCTCGATGATCGCCGAGAACGCCTGGGGTGGGCGGGAGTCGGACGGCGACTCCTCATCGCTGCCGTCACTATCGGTCTCTGCGTCATCTGCTTTCTCGACTTCCGTCCCGTCAGCGTCGGGGGCTTCGGCCTCCGTGTCAGAGGCGTCAACCTCAGTATCGGCCTCGACGCCGATGTCGGGCTCTTCATTTGGGTCGGTGTCGGTACCGTTGGGTGATTCGGGTGTGGATTCTGCCATAGGTGTGATGGATTGTGATCGTTGGGATCGTCGTGATTGTCGGTAGACGCGAGTAGACTGTTCTCGAGGCTGGTGTGGGACGTCTCACTCGAGCTTACATCTCTCGTGGAGTGCGAAAAACGGCCGTACTGGACGGACCTGTGAGTCCTTGGTGGAGGCATCGTAGTCTTGACGGTCAGTCCAAGTGGAGGGTCGTCCAGAGATCGAACGCGGCGTCCTTGTAGAGGACAGTCTCGCAGTCCGCGCACTGATACTCGACGGCGCCGAGCCGGTCACCTCCGCCGAGCCGCGTGACTTTGCCGCCACGATGCCGCGCAATTTCCGTCCCGATGAAGGAGGACACGATCAGTCTCGATCCACAGTGCGGGCACGGCTGCCCCGGCTTCCAGTCCGGACGGCGACTCGTATGCACGTGATGAGCAATGCCATTCGAGCTCGGCGAAGTGACGGCGTACGGTTTGTACTCCGCGAGGGGGTCGTACTCCTCATCGGCGAGCACGGAGTTATCCGAGTGCTGGTTCGGAGACTGTCCGTCACGATTGTCGGTCATAGGAAATCCCTCACTCTCGGCAGGGGAGAACAAACTACTGCCTGTCCGATACGCGAGCGGACGGCTCTAGATGATTAGAGGTACTCGACGGAGATTGAGTAGTCCACGGTCGATTCTTTTTCGTCGACAAATGCGAGGGACTGCGCTTCGTCGATGAGCCAGTTGTTCGCGGCGTCGACAGCCGCTTCTACATCGTGACCGAGCTCGGGGTGGGTCGGGAGCGTTTGCGAAAAAATCTTGCCGGGGAGAAACCCCCCGAAGCGTGGATATGGAAGTGCGTGAGACGAGTCGAACGACGGAGGGAGAGACAGCGTCAGCGGGGAGTGCGCCGCCCTACTCGTCGTCCTCTCCTTCGTTGATCTCGCCAGCCTCGAGGTCGTCGAGAGCGTTGCTGACCATCGCCTCGTAGGCATCGATGTCAGGGTCGTAGAGGTCGACCGCCATCGCATCGTAGTTGCGCTCGTCGTCGTTCTCGGTGGGGTCGTCGGGGTCGAACGCCTCGAGCCGTGCCTTCGTCTGCTCGGCGGTTTCCGCGACCCACGCGTCCCGAGCCTCACCGTCGACAATGTTGATCGACTCGGGACGGATGGAGACGTTGACGTCACCGTCGTCGGTCTCGTAGGTGCGCGCCTTGCCGACCACTGCGACGTACGCCGGGGCTTCCGCGTTCCGTAGGACGCTGGCAGCCTCGGGCTGGTACTGCCCAGCGTAGGCGAAGAACGTCCCGGTCGGGCCCACAATGCGGGCCTGCCAGTACTCGGAGTCGTTGCCGACGTCCGTCGTCTCGGTCAGCGTTCCGACCACGAAGACGCGATTGGCTTTCTCACCCGACGGCAGCAGCGAGTACACGGGCGCACGGTCTTCGTCGGATTCGGTGAAAGTGCTCGTTGCGTTGTTGAATTCTTCTGCGAAGACGCGCTTGGCGACCTCGCGATCACCGTTCGCTGCACTGCCGGGCGAGACAGCGTCTTCGGAAAGCGTGTTCCCCTCCTCGCAGTCGTTGACCACGAGGTAGTTGCCGATGACCGGCCCGGAGACCGTGTAGGAGTGTCCGAGGATCTCCTCTTCGACGGCGTCGGCGACGACGCTCGTGTCGAGAGCGTCCATCGCCATCTGCTTGGCCTCCTCGATGGTGATGCCGGTGAGATCCTCGGTGGCTTCCTGATTGAAGAGGACGTCGTAGGCCGTCTGGCCGTCGTCGATGACCGCCTTCACTCGGAGATCGAACTCACCGTCGACCTCGCCGTGTTCGGAGCAGCGCCCGTTCTGGAGAACGCGCGTGCAGTCCTCGCCTGGACATCGCTTGACGAGGCCGCTTCCGGGTTGGACAGCCACGACTGCGCCAGCGGCCTCGATATCGGTCGAGCCGACTTCGAGGTCGGCGGCGTCCTCGTCGTCGACGGGAACGATGTCGGACGCGGAGTTGACCTGGACGCTGAGTCGGTCCTGGTACTCGTCGGAGACGACGTTTTCGAATCGGTACACGCCATCTTCCTCGATGGTCGGTGCGTCGGCGGACTCCCACACGGTCACCTTGATGGTGCCGGTCTCGTCACCGATGAGGCCGACTTGAGCGATGGAGTCGACGTCATTGTCCCAGAGCTGGACGACCTTCGCCGTGACCGAGAGCCATTCGTTCGGACCCTCAACGGTCGCGATATCGCGCTCGTCGGCCGGACCGCTAGAACCGCTCTGGCCGTCCAGATCGTCGTACTCGAGTCCGTACGCGTCGAGGAAGTAGTTCCGCGTGGTGCGGACGGCCTCGTCCTTCGGGACGCGGTATTCGTCGACGAGCATCGAGAATCGCTCGGCGATCTCTGCTTCGTCTACGTCGACATCGTCCGGGAATTGGTCAGCGAGCTCTGCCGCTTCGTCGGGAATGGAATTAGCTACTGCCATCATTGGTCACTCCGATTCGCGTTCGGGAATCGGCTGGTGGGACGTCTCGAGTCAGGTCGACGCCCTGCGCGCCTTCCTGCTCACGCCCCTGCACCCCAATCCGGGGGAAATAAACCGCCGTTGCGACGGGAACGCGGGTGGTGGGTGTCGCCACGAGCGCCGGGATTCGGCTCATTACCTGCATAGTCGTGAGTCCCCCTTCACCCCCCGCGGGGGGATAAACCGCGTGCGGTGCGTTCGGTCGTTGGTCAGAGACGATGCTCGGCCAGCCTCCGGCGAGCGGTGCGGATCGTCGAGGCGAGACGGGCGACGATCCGTGTCCTCCAAATGCGTCTGTAGGTAGGGGCGGCGGTGCCGTCATCTGTCTCCCGCGAATCGGCGTCGAGGATATCTGAGTCGTCGGGGCCAGGGTCGGCGCGGTCGGATGTGGACGACCACGAGTGGTCGTCAAGACTGGGGATCGCAGCCGCGACCTCAGCATCGGTTGCACCCGTTGGAACGCCCGTTGCCGAGTCGAGGCCAGAGTCGGGATCAGCCGGGTCCGCGGGGTCGTACTTCCGGCGGACGACAGCAGAGGCGTCCTCGAGAGGGACACTCCAGTTGGCGAGGAATTCGAGATCCTCGACGACCGCGTCACGGGTCGGCGGCGTCTCAGTCGTCCGAGCGAGATGGGTGACGAGGTACTCCGCCACTCCCTCGCGGGACGCAGTGAGGTACTGCCGAGTGGCCGTCTGTGCACGATCGACAGAGAGACCGTAGTCCGCGACGAGTCGCTGCATATGCTGGTCGATGATGTCCTCGGACGCGACGTCAGCCGGAAGGTCGTTCATCAGCTCGTTGACCGCCCGTTCGATGCGAAGCGTCCGTTCGGTCATCGATCTTCACCTGCCTTCCCAGGCCACCAGTCGTCCTCCTCGATCGTCGGTGGCTCGTAGAGTCCCGGTTCGCGGGGTGACTGACGAAAGTCCGACAGCTGTGCTTGACGCGGTCGCGATCGCTCACGGGGAGCTGCTGCACTGGACATCTGTGAAGTCACCTCACCCCCTGTTGGGAGGGACAAACTCACGTCGGTCGCCACGGGTGATGGCGTCGCCGAGCGCCCCCACGGACCACGCGGTGCTGTCGAGGTTGTGGCTGCGCGCGCAGCGACGCTCGGGTCGCGAGCACGGAGCGGTGGGCGGGGCGGTGGGTAGTGGGTGCCGGGAGCCACACACGAACCAGCCGGTTGCGATGCCTACCAGAGGACTACTCGGGGTACGCGCAAATAAAGCGACCGAGCGATGGCTTACTCGTCGTCCCGCCGTCCGAGCGTGACCTCGGTCGCCCGCTCCATATCGATGTGGTTGATCCACGCGTGCTGGTCGCTATCGGCCGACCACGGAGCGATTGTCGGATCATCCGACTGCCGCTTCCGCCGCGTCATCGGGCCGTCACCCCGGTCGAGGATGGTGAGGTCCGTATCACCGACGACTGCCAGGGTCGCATCACCCTTGTAGGCGTTGACACGCACCCGCTCCGCCCGAATCCGGTCGCCCACCGCGAGCGTCGGCTTGTCACCCGCCGCGAACCAGACCGTGAACTTCGCCGTGTCGCCGGCCTCGTCTTGCACCAATCCCACCTGGTACTGCGACCGATGCTTCGGCGTCCACAGCGTGGTCACCTCCGCCTCGACCGTCGTCTCCCACTGCTCGTAGGGATCGATCGACCCGATGGGCTGCTTGATCTCGGACATCCGCTCGAGTGTCTCCTTGACGGCGATCGTCGCGTTCATCACGTCCGACCCGTCCTGGATGTGCCGGGCGATGCACTTCCCGAACGTCGCTCTGGACATCGCTGCTTCGCCTTGGAAGTGCTCGGCCAGTCGCGCGGCACCCTTGTTCACCTGAGCGAGCGTCTCCTGGTCGAGTGACGCCCGTGGGTCAGGGGCGTCACTCACGGACGTCGTCGTGACCGGTTCGTCGTCTGCCGGGTCGACCCGCTTGACGCCGACCGTCTCTGCCGGCGGGCCCTCCCACGGGTCGTCGCTCTCTGAGACGGAGTGGCGAATCGGTTGCCGCGTCCGCATATCGTCCCGCGACCGCGCCGCCCGGTTGATGCCCGCCACCTCAGCCGCGATCGCCTTCGCGCGGTTCCGCTCATCGGCCTCGAACTCGCCACGCATTCGCTCTTCAGTCGCCAGCGTGTAGTGCTCCGGGGACACCTCCGCGAACGGCGCTTGCAGGTCGCGTCGAGGCTCGGGGACGTCCATTTCCGCGAGTGCCTGCTCCCAGTAGACACCAGTGGAGACACCACGCACCAACTCGCCGACATCGCCCTCAACGACGTCGCCCAACTGCTGGCCGTGCATCACTGCCTGAACGTCCGCGTAGGTGCCACCTGCGCGGCCGGTCATCTCGCGCCTGTGGGGGAGCCCCGTCTCGTCAGCTTGGTCGTCCTCGTCCGACGTTTCGTGCTGTGAGGCAGCCGCCCGATATTGCGCGTCCATCCGCGCCGAGCGTTCTCGCGCGTAGTTTCCGGGGACAAGTTCCTGCCCCTGGCTGTCCTGGACCGGTTCGTCGTTCGGGGTCGGGGGCCGTTTGTCGATGTCCACACCGACCACGTTATCGCCGTTCTCCAGATGGGGACTGCTGTAGAGCAGATCCATCTCGAGTTCGTCGTACTTGTCAGGCTGTCCAACCGCCGATGGGCTTTTTTGCCCTGAGTTGAAACTAGACATTGCTGTTTCACGGGGAGTGATCCCCTGTCGGGCGCGCTCCATCGCGCCCGTCTTCTGACCGCCGACCGACGGGTGTATTCGTACACCCTTCACCCCGCGGAGGGGCGAACAAACCCACCGCGGGGCGCGCCGGAGCGGCCGACGTTCCGCACGCCGACCGCCCGGCGCAGCCTGCCGACGGCCCGACGCCCTGTCACGGGCTACCTGACTCTATGATTTCAATCCCCCTCAACAGTTGGAAGGGACTGTGCGTCTTGGCCGCTGGCGCGGCCGATTTCGGGAGAAGGGACCCGCGGCGCACCGATCGGATGCGCCGCGGGTAGTGTCTGCCGGAATCGAGGCCCGCGCCCAGCGCCACAAGCTGGAAGGCGTCCGGCGGGTGCACCCCTGACGCGGGCGCGTTCGGGAGAAGGGACCCGCCGAAGGCGGGTAGTGTCTGCCGAAGGCGGCCGCGATCAGGGGAATGCACGCGCCAGAGGCATCCGGCAAGTGGTCTCCCCAAGACGTGCAGTTCATATCCGACAAGTGGGGGGATGGTTTCCTCTTAAGCGTTCCTTCCGACACGGCGAGAGGTACTGAGGCGGCCGATTCCGTGGAGAAGGGGCCCGCGCGAAGCGCGGGAAGTATCTCCGCGGAATCGCGGCCCGCGTCAGGGCCTCGAGCTTGTCGGAACGACGGCGCTCGCGCGTGTGTGATAGCGCGAGCGCCGTCGGGTACCGGCAGGGGAGCCGGCTGCCGTCGTGAGCTGGCCGATGTCAGTGGAAGGGACCCGCGCGAACGTGTGAGCGCGGGTAGGGTCCGCTGAGATCGTGCCAGGTCAGGAACGGCACGGCGGCTTCCCCCGCCCGTCCCGTGGACGCTTAAGAGGAAAGAAATTAATTTTTGCTCGGCGGCTTCTGGCGGGTGGCCCGTACCGCCAGAACGAAGCCCGGTGCGGGGCCCTGCCCGCCGAGGTACGGGAGTCGCGAACCCGGCAGATGCGGCCGATGAACAACGTGAACCAGCCGCGCACGGCCGATTCCGGGAGAAGGGACCCGCCGAAGGCGGGTAGTGTCTGCCGGAATCGAGGTCCGGGTGCGGGTCGGTGAACGCAGATGAATCGGCCGCATATGGCCGGGCTGAGTCGTGCGTCGCCGCGCGCTGAACCGGTCGATTTCGTGTGGAAGGGGCCCGCGCGAGCTTGCGAGCGCGGGAAGGTATCCGCGCGAAATCGTGACCCGGTCCGGTTCAGCGTGCTGGCGACGTATGACTCAGGCGAACGGAGTGAGCGACGCGATCTCCCGTGCCTTCGGCTCGGCAGGCCCCGTGCCCGGCTTCGCCCCGACTCACCGGGAGGCCGACAGAGGCGCCCGATTTCCGTGGAAGGGACCCGCCCCGGTGGGGGCGGGTAGGGTCCGCGGAAATCGCTGGTGGCTCCGGCGGCCCCTCCCGGTGAGTGCGCGGCGCGCGCTACTGCACGCGCCAGCGCAAGGGGGCCGACCGAGTGAGGAAACCTGGTCGTAGCACGACCCGATGTCTCCCGAGGCCGCCGAATCCGCTCGATGAGCGGTGTTACGAGACGCCGTCGCGGACTGGAAGGGACCCGCGAGCGGGTTGCGCTCGCGGGTAGGGTCCGGTTCGCGTCGGTGTCTCGTGACCGCGCAATCCGCGGACTTCGGCGGGTGAGTGGACGACATCGGCTCCCACGGACTGGCCGGTGAGGCGGCCGATTTCGGGGAAAGCTACGCGATTCCCCGAAATCGCGGCCCGCCGTCAGCGGCCAGAGCGTGTGGAGCAGGTCCCGGAAATCAGCCGCCGCTGCGACGCGGTCCTGATTCACCCACGGAGACCGTCCGACGAGCTCTGCTCGTCGCGGCGGTCTCGATCCAAAGCGCGCGCGACCCCGACGCGCGCGGCACCCTTCTCGAGACACACCGATCGGCCATACATACGCGCCAGAGCAGCGAGCCGGCGGCCATCACACCGGAACGCGGTGGCGACAGCGACCACTCGGCCGCCGAGGCCACACCGCTATGCTCTATCGACAGCCCACGGCGTCTCACGACGGCGCGATCCCCAGCCTCGAGTACTGCCGACAGCCCCTCGCGGTGTCGACGTCACCGTGCCCGGCCCTCACGTCGAGAATGAACCACGAGGCGAGAGCCGCGATACGCGGCACGTCCCTGGCTTGGTTGAGATACGTATCCTGACGTCCGCGCGCGACAGCCAGCTGACTCCAGTGTAGGCACCACCGCGATACGACCATCCACTCCCACTCGCTCATACGCAACGCCGTACGTTCGCCACGCACGCTCGATGCTACACCTCGACGCCACCCACCAGCTCCTACGTTACGACAGGCCGTGCTCTCCACGCGACACACAACGGCTATTCGCTCCCTGCTTCGGCTACCGACTTCTCTACAATCTGATACGCATCAGACACTCGTCTTCGACGACCGCCCAGGGGGCCAGCCTGTACCCGCTGCCAGGGTACCCGCTCGTCGGAACACATCGGTACCCCCCTTTCACACGAATCCGCCCCCTCTATACTAGTGGGAAAGGGGGTGTTCCAGTTTCTCAATAGCCGGGGATAATCGCTAGACTGCGTAGCGTTCCAGTTTCGAGAGTGCGGAGAGCCGCTCGAAGGGTGTTCTGAGCACGGAGTTGACTATAGGCGCGAAATCGCAAGACAGCGCGGCGTTCCAGTTTATCGAGATGCTGGTGTGTGGTGGTGCGTAGATGTGTCCAGGTTTCCGGTGAAAACCGCAAGACTGCACGGTGTTCCAGTTTGCAAAAGGATCCGGTCTTTGCGGGAGTGTATGCTAATGATTGACGTTCCAGTTTACCATCCCGACGCTATATGGTGATTTTGTGAGTCCTCAGAGATTCGCGTTCCGATTTACCGTTCCAGTTTTGTATTACCGTGCCGTCCGGTGGTTTCTCCAAAATATGCTATTCAGTAATAGTTCTAGAAAATCGAGGATTAAGTGACACCGTCACAAGGGAAATTATCGGAAATATGATTTTGAGTTCATAGTATTAGACGGGAGATCGAGGCGGTAGACTGAGAGAGAAAATCAAGAGGCTACTCGCGCCACTCGAGGTGCGTATAGCACCGCGTAGGCGACCCGTCGATCCGCCGGCGTTTCCGTTCGACCGAGACGCCGAACAGCGCCGCACCCCAGATTTGGAGGAACCGTTTGAACGTCACACTCGAACCTCGGTCAGGGAGAGACTCGAATCCCCAGTCGGTGACGGTGTCGACGTATTCGTCATAGGTTTCCGAACTCGGAAGCGCTCCGTCAGGGTCGGACGTGAGCTGGTTCGCAATGAACGCCGCACCACCTGCCGACTGCTCGGGCGCTGCTTCCGTCAAGAACGACGTGTCTTCTTCTGTGGGATCAACCATCTTCACACCCAATATAACGGTTCGAGTGCTGTCTTCGTTTCCACCTGACGTTGAGACGATATTGAATCCCTCTTCGAGGGCACTGATGACGTCGCGATCGATGTCGAAGAGGTCTCCGTCGATACCGGTGTCCGTGTCGAACGCATCGAAGAGGGAATCGATCGTTTCTGCGAACTCGTCCTCTGATTCTGGTGGGACGAGGTTGTGCGTGCTCGCGAATTCCTGACAACGGTCGAAGGCGACATCCACGTCCACGACGTTGTTCGGTGCAGGACGGAGGTAAGCCGCGATGAACGCGGCGGTAGCTGCTTTCCCCTCATCCTGGAGTGGTTCGGAAGTATCGTCTGTCTCTCCCTCCTCGGACTGCGTTGAGTCAGTATCATCGCCGTCAAGCTCTTCGTCCTTGTTGTCGGATGGCTCGGGAGTGGATTCGTCTGGTGCCTCGTCCGTCGATGATGACGCGCCAGTGTCTTCCTCATCCACTTCAGAGTCTTGCGCTTCGTCGGTCGAGACTTCGTCTTCGTGAGTCCTCTCGGGTGCCGTTCCGGGGCCAGCGGACGCCGGCTTGAGTTCGCCCGTCTGAATCGCTTCGATGAGGTCCTCGACGGGCCGAAGCGTCCCCATCTCCTCGTCGCCCGAGGTCCGATGATCGAACCAGGCGATACGTGCCTGTGCATCGTCGCCGGCGCGGGGCGGCTCGTATCGGACGAGGATGGCATATGCGGTTTCCGGGTAGTCCGGGTGCCGGAATTCGATGTCGGGTACGAATGGCTTGTTGACGCGGACCCAATCCTCACGGAATCGCTCTTCCGTCTCGTACTTGTACGTCTGCTCGCTACCCGGAGTCTCGACGATATAGCGAGCTGATTCGTTTGCGCTTCCCGGGGGACATGTCGCCCGGTACGGGATGCTCGAGGGAGTGAGGTTCTGGAAGTCACCGGGAGCGATACGGAGGTGTATATCCTCGTCATCGGGATGGCCGATGTTGTCGGCGGTCGGGGCGACGAGGAGGCAGTCGTCCGAGTCGGGGTCCGGGTCGCGAACCCAGATCGACGCGCCGGCGCTCTCTGTGTCCGATCGGGGGACGACAGCGGTGACACCGCCGTCGCGGGCGCCGCCGTCGAAGTCGATTGGCGTGTTCGATTGCGAGTAGAACCGGCGACCCGACCACTGAGTGTTCATCGGATCACGGAGGATGTTCGATAATGCGGTGGCAGGTCCAAGGTCGGGGCCCCCCGCGTCTTCGTCCCACGGTGTTTCGGCGACGAAGATGGGGAGGCGACATTCGCCACTCTTCGTAGTAGTGTTAAGCGCCTTCTTGAGGTTACGGAGTTTCTTCGTGGGGTGTCGACGTGGGTCGGTCTCCTCTTCGACTGTGCATAAGATGATGTCGTCAGCGAAGCACTCCGTAGGCTCGCTGGCGAAGACTGTGAGGACGGCGTCCGGGATGTCCCCGGTGTCTTGGTCGATGATCCGGCCACTGACTCGGGTGGGGACTGCGTCTTCGAGTGCCGTCATAGCGTCCCGAAGGCCGGTATCGTGAGTATCGGTCCCAGCGGTTGCAACCCAGCCAGTCGAAAAGACGTTTTCAAGAAGGAGACGAGCACCCTCGGGAGTCAACCGAATGGCGTAGCCCTCGTCGCCGGGGACGTCGTCACGGTGCTTCGCGAGTTCGATCTCGAAGATACCGTCTGTTTCCGGGATGGGAGTGTCGCCAGCGACGCCCCGATGGGTCATAATGGTGCCTAACGCCTCGATCTCATCGGCGCACGCCTTGAGCGAGGGGAGGGCATCGCGGCGACGATTACGTTCTCCCTCGTTGAGGTCCTCTGTGGCGAGGACTTTCTCGACTTCGAGGCGAAGCCGGCGGTACATCTCGTCAAGGCGCACCCAGCGGTACGTCCCGGGTCGTGGTTCCTCTCCATCGAATGGGTCGATCCCAACAGAATTGCTCTCACTGGTCCGGCGGCGTTCGATCGCCGCGGACACACTCTCGTTACTCACAGTGGCATTTTGCTGTTCGAGAGCTGATTCGTCTGCTGGCGCAGTTTCGGACTTCGTGTCGAGACGATCACGAACCGCAGTCGGTGGCCAGTTCCCGGTATCCCGTGCGAGATCGATGAGTTCCTGAATCCGGGCCACTTCATCCTCGGTGAGGATACCTTGGTTAAGGAGAGTCGCGACGCGGCTGTTGAGCGCACGGGCTTGGATGGATTTCTCGTCTTTCCGGTACGTCGGGAGGTCGGTGTGAATCGCCCATTCCTCTGGGGAAAGTGATTTCCCCTTCTCGAGGAGGTCGGTAAGCTCCTCCCACTCGTCAGTCGTCATACTGCCCTTCAGGACGTGATGAAGACTGGACGCAGGCCCTGAGCTCTCAGCGGCCGAGGGAGGAGTCTGGCGCTCGGTATTGGATTGGGTGAGCTCGGTCTTCGCCTCATCCCACTGGTCGCGAGCCCACCCACCTGAGTCGAACAGCGTATCTGGCTGCTCGCTCGTAGTGGATGGAGAATCGTTCTCGCGACTGGCAGATACCGATTCAGCTGTGTATTCATCGGGTCCTGCATCATCCGACAGGACATCTATCGCGCTGACTTCCTCAGCCGGGGAGTCCTCTGCCGTCGAATCATTATTTGGTTCAACTGGGTCTTCGAGGTCAGGGAGCTTGCTGTCGGTGTTGGAGACGCTGTGCAGAGTTTCTTCACCGGGCCCGTTGGGTGGGTCACGAGCGACTATCCAAGTCGCCCACGCGAGGACAACCGGGAGGAGTGGGTCGTCTATTGTGAGATGGTGGGCGAGTTCGGGGATGTTGAGAATCGCCCGGTTACGGACAGCCGATTCTGACTCGTCGTCGGGGATTCCGTACTCTTCGTTCGTCTGGTCGATGACGTCGGCACGAACCTCTCGGAAGGCCCCCTCGAAATTTTCGCGAGAATCGTAGCCTTCGGGGGGTTCCTCGGCATCCTGATGCCAGTTCGGAAGGGGAATGCGGGCGATTTCGATGGTCTGAGACCGTGTTCCTTCGGAAGGTGTCGGATACTGGACGAGCCGGTGGTCGACGGGGAGATCACGGACGTGATCCATGAAGTCCTCGACCTCGAGGTCGGCCGGACAAAGCGCCTTTGCCTGCTGACGCGTGATTTCACCGGCACGCACGACGGTCGTCTGAATATTACCGATGATCTCGGCGTACGTCGGGTCGTCGCCAACACTGTTGTCGGTGTCGGCGTCGAAGAGCTGGTCGGGCGTCTGGACGGCAAGTGAGAGGGAGACAGAGTGGTTGCGGGCGACGGCGATCATCTTCGCAAGGTCATCCGGCTCGACGAGGCGGCCGGCCTCGTCGATGAAGACGCTGACGTAGTAATCGTCCGCAGTTGCCTCCTCTTTGAGGAAGGACTTGTAGAGTTCGAGTTCGTACTGCATTAGGAGTTCGTGTGTAAGGACGAAGTCACGCTGGGCATCCGGGTCAAGGTCCTCGACGTCGAAAATGAGGACGTCGTTCTGGCGGTCGCCAGAGAGGAAGTCGGCGAAGGAGAACCGCCGGGTCGTGTTATTGAAGAGGGGTGCGAGCCGGGCGTCCGTCGTAAGCGCGTTCAGACGGTTAGTGACACCGCCGAGGATCTGCTGGGCGGTGTGCTGTTGGTTGTTAAACGGCGTCTCCATATTCCGCTTGATTGCGTGCGAGCCCGGATCAGGCAGTATTTCCTTGGGGTTGATCGGGATGTCCGGGTCCATCAACCTCGTCAGTTCGGTGACCTGCTGGGTCTGCTCTTGGAGCTGCCAGAGAGGGTAGACGTACGGGCTGGCGTCGTATCCCCAGCGGAACGGCATCACAGTCGGTTGGCGCGATCTTGAATCGTCCTCATTTCCATCATTGGAGTGACTTTCGCCGTTCACGAGGTCGTCAGCAGTTGGGAGTGTGTTACTGCTGGTGTCGCTACCGTTCCGCTGGTACGCAGGCGTGCCGTCGACGCCTGTCGGGTATGTATGCGGTGAGAAACCGGCTGTTCCAAGGGCTCGAAGGACATCACGGGACACGCGGGCGTTCTGGAAGTCGCTCTCACCCATCAGAAGTTCGGCTATCTTCCGGACAGTCTGCATAACCTGTGAGCCGTGTGTCTCCCAACTGGTGTCCTTGGAAGCGATATCAGGGCGCTGGGAAGAGGTGTCGTCGGTTGCGACGCTCTCTGCGGCCTCGGGGTTGCCGTGGGCGTCGTCAGCCTGTTGGGCGGGTCGTGTGTCAAAGACCGTTAGTCCGGGGAGGACCTCGGGCATATCGAACCAGTGGACGTGCTCGCGCACCCAGTCTTCGCCGAATTCATCCAAGAGACCGCGCACAGCGAGTTCACCGACGTTTGCGCCAGGGCCGGCGTAGATGATGATGGGGCCGTTCGTGGCCTTCCGACGCTCGACGATCTCGTGAGCTTGGTCGACAGACTTCCCGGAGCCGGGGAGCCCTTGGTGGAGGATCGACCGGTCCATATAGTCCGTGCGATGTTTGACGGGACGAGCGAGGTCGCGAGCGTGGAGACGATCGAACGCATAGCCGAGCGTGGCCCCGTCAATGTCCGTACCGATGATTTCGTTGTCCTCGGCAGGAGAGAGTTCAGAGAGTGGGGCTGTGTGGGAGAGTTGGCGTTCCATATGGGCTGCGAGGTCGTCCGAGACAGCGCTGGTACTCGGGAGTGCTGTGAACGAAGGGAGTTCGTCGGCGGCGGCGAGGACGATCGGCCAGCGGCGACGGAGAGAGTAGTGTAGGCCGAATGTGGGTGCCCTACCAGCATACTCCTGAGCGCGGTGGAAACGGTACGAGTCACGGAGCTGTCCGAGCGTATGTCTCCGCCATCCAAACTGCCGTGCCCACTTTGCGAGGCGGCTGTTCTCTGGTGGTTCAGTGAGCTTGTTGAACTCGCCGTCAGCAGCAGTCGCCCACGTTTTTGCGAGCCGCCAGGCGTCGTCGCGAGCCGTAGTCCGCTGGCTGGCTGCGGCTTCGGCAAGCGTCTCGGGAGTCACTCGAAGAGTGTCACCACGACTCGCTAAGGTCTCGATGTCGGCGTCGGAACCAGATAGATCGGCAGTACTGTCTATCTCGTTGAGGTCGGGCTGTTCTTCGGTGAAGACGCCCCCGTCACTCGCCGTATTTGTCGAGGCAGAGGTGGAGTCCCCATCTGAATGGAAGAGGGGGGAGGGGACGGGGTGGGCCTCTGAGGAGGGTTCAACTGACCCTCCAGCAGTCTCTTCGAGGGCATCATTCAAGAAGGGTGTGGGTTGGGTGAAGACATCCATCGTGACTTTGAAACTCCGAGTTACACCCTTGTTCTGGAGTTCTTCGTTCCGTGTCCCTTCCGCGCTCGCGACTTCCCCACGGACCCGACTACTCTCTCGTTCTCGAGCAGCAGCCCGGTCTTCCTCGGTGGTATTCTCTCCTGAGCTTGGTGTCGCACGGCTACGCCCACGGCGATTCGTTCGTTTGTCGAACTGGGTACTTTCCTCACCCTCGATGACGTCGAGTTTCTGCCGAATGAGATCACTAAGGTCGCCTGCGGATGTAATCCGGGCACGGAGAAGTGCGGGTTCGTCGGTCTCAAGGAGGGCATCGAGAGCGGCTTCCATCGGAGGGGCTTCTTCGGCAGCGGTTTCGTCGAAGACGTTGAGTCGCTGGAGGAAGTCCCAGCGGCGGGTTCCTCGGGAGCCGAGTGGATAGCTCACGGGCGCTTCCGGGCAGACCGCAGTGAACTGATCCTCAAGATGCTCTCGGAAGTACCGTTGAGGAATCGCCTCGGCTGCAGCTGCGCGTTCGCTCGGTGTGGGCGTGTCCTCGCCGATAGTCCGCCCACCGTCTGTCGCGGCGTCCGATGATTGCGCGTTACTCCAAGGGAACGTCGCTGATGGGGGCGCATCATTCCCGAGAAGATGCTTGCACCGCCGGTACGGCCGGGCGCGGAGGAGTCGCTGGAGCGTCGTCGAGACTGGCGTGACGTCGTAGTCGGGACCACCGAAGGCTTGTCGTACCCAGTTGTGCTTCGTCCGGTCGAGCGTGCTCGTCTGGCCGTCCTCGATGAAGTGGATTAGAACCTCGATTGCGAGTCGGGTGCCATCGCCTTCAGTAGTTTGAAGCTCGCTTTCTTCTCCTCCGATCTCGGGGTCATGAGGTGCCGATCGGATGATGACTTCCAGCCCGTCAGTGAGATTGGGTAGACCTTCGATCTGTTTAGTGATTGTCTCCGGTGAGGCCGGTTGATCGGAGGCCGTAATGCGGTACCAGAGGTCGTCTCCTGGTCGCGGTGGTTCATCCTCATCGAGTTCGTACACGGCTGGTGCATCGAGAGGATCAAGGAGGCGCTTGCTCTTCGCATACGTTGTCTCCGAGACGGCGGCATCAGCTGCGCTACTGGCGCGTGCGTGAGCGGGTGGTGCGATATACGACCACGTGCTGGAGTCTTCGTCGGTGACGTAGTCTGTGATCGTACGGTCGACACGGTGAAACCCTTCGCGGATTGCCCAGCCAGTCATCGCTGCGAACGCGTGAGCATAGACGTTGAGGGTGCGACGGAATCGGAAGAATTTGATTTGTGTTCGCCGGATCGTTCCGATGCCAATAGTGTCGGCCACCCAGACGATCGCGCGGACGAATCGAGACCAGACCGCAAGCATCGCCGTCCACGTCCGCCGCATCCGCCGTGCGACTCCGAGAAGGAGGAACACGACGAGAGACGTGAAGATGACAATCCCTGCGATAATGGGATTCTTGAAGCTCCAAATGAGGAGCCCACCGATGAACTCCTGCACTCCTCTCATCCATCCACGAAATTGATTTGCGGCGTCGACGATCCCACTAAGGTACGGAGCATACCAAGCGGGGCTTGAACTCGACCCGGCGGTAGCCTCCGATTCTCCTCCGTTTGAGCCGCCTCCTACGGATGTGTTGGCTGTGGTGGTCGTGGATGATTCTGAGTCCGGCCGCCAGCCCTGATCCCACTGAACGGCGTAGTAGTTGAGGAGGGCCATCCGGAGTTCGTTCACCGTCGCGTTATGAGTTGCCGCGAATCGGACGGCTCGAGCGTCCTCCGGAAACACGGAGAGAGATTGAGTGGTCTCGTACTCGTGAACTGTTTCGTTCGTGAGTGGGTAGAGCTTGAGCTTCGGGGTTTGCTCAATCTGTTCCTCTGACGGCATCCACCAGTCGGGGTATTGCTCCGTACGATAGTATCGGAAGAGCCAATCCTCGATGGTTTCAGCCGACTCTCCGTTCTTCGCAGCTTCCCGGGCCTGTGTTGCGTCTTCTGGGAAGATCGAGAGATCCTGATCCTGCTGGTAGAGATGAACTTGAATACACGCGTAGTGTTCCGTCCATCCGTACGAGTTATTGTTCTGAGTTTGGCACGGCGAGGTTGTATTCGTGGATTGCAGCGAAGTAGAAGAGAGGTCCTGGCTCTCTGTGGTACTCGTGGAGTCAGCGGGGTGTGCTGCGAGAGCTGGGCCAGTGGCCGCCGTGAGTAGGATACCGATGACGCTCAGGGCCAACAGAACACCGTACAGGGGACGGCGATTCCTCGGGCGGCCTGAGCGAGTGGATCGAGACGTCTGGGTCGGCTCTACCGACCGCGACGAATGCGAAGTACGATCTGTCCTTGCATCGGGCGGCGACTGGGTATGGTCATCGGTGAGCGGGGCCGGCGAGAGCCAAGCTCGAGTGAAGGCTGGGAGCGTCGGCATAGCCAGTAGTGGCCTCTACAGATATTTCATCTGCTCAGCGTAAAATACTATTCGGGAGTTTGGGGCCGGTCGATTGCTCGCTCAGTCGATGCGCTGATGTCTCCTAAGCAATCGTTTTCATAGCCAGTGGGTCGAGGGACTGGAGTTCCCCCGGACAATTTTTGGGTTCAGATAGCATGATCTACGGTAAAAGATGCCCTCGAATGGCGACTCAAGCCCCTGTCCACGGTGGCGACGAGTACTATCCGAGGCTCGTTCGTCGCTTGCGTGGCTACCTTCGCCGGTCGATACGTTGGTCTGGTGGGGGTTGGGTGTATTTCTTACTGCCCCTATAGTGGCGGGCTTCAGTTATGTTCTGGTCAGATTCGTGTTTGGGGTTACATCGGCGACGGCGCTGCTCTTCGTCGGGGTGACGGTCCCGATGCTTATCGCAGTGGCACTTGGCTGGCAGATCGGTGCTGCGGTAAACCGTTACGATGAGTATAGGTTGAACCGCGAAGAGGCATCGGCGTCGACGGAATCATCGGAAAACACGGATCAAACCGCCTCGGAAGAATATGAAGTGTCCGAAGGCTTTCGGTGGGTCTCTTGGCTTCCAGATCACTTGAACAACTTCTTCGTGCTGTTCTTAGGGGGGTCTATCGTCAGTGGTGGATTCACCACTCTGGTCTGGGTGTTCTTTGTTAGACTAACGCCAGAATATCCGATGCCCTCACCGAATGTCGTCGTCAAAGGACTCTTTCCGATGCTCATCCTTGCGAGCTATTTCGGGTGTTTGGCGGTGACAGGTGCGCCGTTAATCTCGATGTTTTGGAGGGAGACGACAAGTCATCTTGAGACGCCGGAGGCGCGCCACGATCACGCTCTCCGGGTTGCGTTGGTCGTTGGTGGACTCTTTATATTAGTTGTAGCACCGTGGACGGCGCTGCCGATTCCATCTGAGCTCAGAATGCCGGTGACCTGGGCGCTCACGTTCACCTACCTGTTCTTCGCAATCACGCTCTTGCCGTTTCTGAATATGGCGCGGCCGCTCACACCTGAAGAATACGCAGCGATCGTACCAGAGGAGATCGATGCTGACCCCCACACGTCGATTTGGGTTGCCACGGTGGGGCTTCGTTCGACGGCGATGGCGGCGGGTGTCTGGCCCTTTCGCCGGGTCTTCGTTGGCGAGACCCTCCTCGAAGATGACAGTATTTCGCCAGAATCACTCCGCGCAATCCTCCACCACGAGCACGGGCATCACGTTCTTGGACATCTTCGCCTCGCTGCTGGGGCCGGATTGGTTTTCTTCGGTGGTGTCGGTGGGATACTCGCGGTTGTTTCGCCATCGATGCAGACACTCGGTGTGGTGATGGGCATTCTCGCATTCGGGTTCCGGTTCGGCCTCGTACGGTGGGTTCGCCGAGCTGAGTTGGCTGCCGACGAATACGAACGACAACGGGTGGGAAGTGAGACCGCGATAACCGCATTGCAGTCGGTTGCCGATCTCCGAGCGAGGGAGAGTTCGAAAAAGACGGAGACGTCGTCCCTTCCATGGGGGGCTCCGTTTGTTATCGAGTGGTTCCTTCGAGTGCACCCCTCAGTCGAGGACAGGATTGCGGTACTCCGAGAGCGAAAGGGGTGTGACAGCTCGCCTTAACAAGAGCGTGGTCACAGGTTGTAGTTACTGATGATGCCGAGAAGATGGGGACGGCAAGGCGGCAGTCTGCCAGCGCCAATAATCGACTCAACGCCGTTACGTGGTGGGCGCACAAGTGCCGCCGGTCGCCCACTGGATGAGGTTAGCGATAGCGCCCCAAAGAAGGATGACGCCGGCGATCGCGACCGCGCCAACCATCAGCCGGAGGCCCCGCTTTTTCCAAGACTGGTTCCAGCCGTAGAAGTAGAGGATACCTCCGAGGACGAATCCTCCGGGCACAAGCGTCCATCCAAGGAGGAAGATGAAGTCGTTGATGTTGTGGATGGACTGGATGACTTCATTTGAGCTAACCTCAGTCCCATCTGGACAGTCTGCCTGCAAGATCACACTCATCTGCCGAGTCCAAATCGGCGCGGCCTGAGCCATCAGGTCGGCTTTTATGGTCGCGAACTGTGCGCGGGCAGCCGTGAGGAGTCCAAGCCCGCGTAGGCCACCAGGGAGGGCATCCGCGATGGCAAAAGCTGCGAGCTGGACACCGAGGAGTACGCTGGTCATATCTGTCTCCCGGTTAGTTTGAACCATGCTGGTCTAACACTTAACTCCACCGGGGGTACAGGCGAAAACCCGCTCTCTCCGATTGTACTGGTGGACTACAGGGAAGGTGTGAAATGACGAGAGGCAAGGTAGACCGAGCGAGAAGAGAAGGGAAGGGTATTATTCGGAATTAGTGTCGTCAGCAGTGTCCCCAGAGGAGGATGAGCCCCCACTTCCGTCTGTGATGGGGTCAGTTGGTGGCTCACTCGTTTCGCTGGGTGTCGTACTGGAGTCAGTAGTTTCCTTCTCAGCAGCTTCTTCGCCCAAACCACCGGCAGTCTCGGCGTTCTCTTCTGGTTGGGTGGTAGTCTGTTCACTGCGGGCGGTGGCAGCCTGTTGGCGACGCTGTTCAACCAACTGAGCGGTTGCGGCGGCCGTCTCAGGTTCAGTAAGGAGATCAACCGTGAGCTCGCTCGCGTGGATTTCGAGATGTCGACGCGCGATTCCGGTGACGCTCAGGAGACATTCACTGAACTCGGACTCCTGTCCACGTGCAAAGCTCTGGATGGCCTCGACATCAGCTGGGGAGAGGTCGTAGTAGTCGATCACCTCGTCTGAAATTGATTCCTGGTAAAACAGCTGCTTGATGTCGCACTGGTCGTAGATCGCGCGTGGTGAGTGGACATCGTCGGTCTCCTGCATGAATTCTTCTGCAGTCTGGGAGATGAGCGTCAAGCCAGCGTTGAAGTGTCGGGAATGGCGGGTGAACAGGCCGATGAGCGAGCGGGCAGATTTCTGACTGAGCAGGTAGTGAACCTCCTCGAAGATGACCTCCATCCGGCGGGAGTTCTCGCGAGCCCGCTGGTAGCTCCAATCAAGCATAACGTGTTGAAGGAGAGGGGCTTGATTGGTATCCTGGAAGGCACTCATATCGAAGACGATGAGCCGCTCGTCCTCGAGGTCGACGGTCGTCTTCCCAGAGAGGTTCGCAGCGACGCCACCTGGCTGGAAGGCTTCGAGCGAGCGGAGGAGGCTGTTGGCTTCGGACTTGAGGTTGCTATCGTCCTTCGACTGAAGTCGGGAGGTGACTTCGTCGACGCGTTCATCGAGCTCGTCGCGTTCCTCACGGTGAAGTTCGGTAGCGTCTCCTTGGTAGCTGACGAATTCAAGTGGGTCCTCACCATCAGCAAGAGCCTTGAGGATGTCGAGGACGTCTTCCATAGTGGGGTTTTCGCGTTCGTGAGTGCGGGGTTCGGAAGTGATACCGTACATAAGGTATGCAAGGTGGAAGACCTGCTGAATGAGACCAGCACGTTCAGCGCTCAGGCTGTCGCCGCTCTGATCGTAGAACGTCCGCACCATCCCCGTCAAGGAACGGAGTTTGTCCTTGTAGGGGTCTTCAGCCTCACCCGTACCGCGGTGGATTTCGAGCGGGTTGATGGTGACGTCGCCACCGAAGGTGACGACATCGCCACCGAGGGTCTCGAAGAAGTCGACAAAGTCGTCACCGGTGGGGTCGAATGCAATAGCCGTGAATTCAGGGTCGATGAGGAGACGGCGCCAGAGAGAAAGTTTCGCGGCGAACGTTTTTCCGGACCCGATCTTCCCAGTGATGACTTTAGAGAAGCCGGAGAGGCTGTATCGGTCGACGATGACAGGGTTTCCAGTCTCATCGAAGCCATAGAGGACACCGTCCTCGTGAGCGATGGCGGGCTCGACGAAGCCGAAGAGGGTGGCCGCCGCGTCGTGTTCCATAAGGTCCGTGTTCTGGATGGGGTCGGAGACGACAGGTGCGATCGCGTCTTGGGATTCAAGTTGGCGAAATTCAAGGGGAACGAGTTCGACGTCGCGGTCAGCCACGAGTTGCTGGACCTTCCGAGCGGTCTCTTCGAGTTCATCGCGGGTACTGCCAGCGACTTCGATGTAGATACCGATGTCGTAGAGTCGAGTCGTCCCTTCGGTGAGGCGACGAAGGAGACGATCGAGTTCTTCCCGGCGGTTGAGGTCTTCGTGATAGTCTGTCGCGCCCTTTTCCTCCTTCCGAGAAAGGGCGATCTGGAGTTCAGTGAGACGGTCCTGGAGGGCACCACGAATCGTCGTGGGGTCGCGGGGAGTGTGATGATAGCTGACGCGGACATCAAGATTGGTCGTGGTGAGGTTGATAAGCCAGCCACCGAAGACACTCTCAGGAGCGCTTGCGGGAGTGAGGATACGGACGAATTCGCCGTTCCGGTAGAGAGTGGTTGGATCTTCGGGGACGATACTTGGTGGGGCGACGCTCGCTTGGTCGATCTGGGCTTGGCTGTCGGCGTCTTGGATGAGTCCAAGGCGGAATTCGTCGGGGTCTGCGGCCTCAAAGTCGATGAGGCGAGCAACCTGTTCACGGATGTTTGCCCGACTCGTCTCTCGGCCTTCTTGTTCGAGGATGCTGACGGCGCGGTCGAAGGTTTCGTCGTCGATTTTCTCGAGGTTGACGTTGGCTGGATCTGTTCGGGCGGAGGTACCGGCACCAGGGATAGATCCAGAACCACCGGGAAGCCAAGAGAGAAGACGATTCAGACGGCCGCTGTCGACCTCCGTCTCAGGTGCGCCGTTCGTTGCGTTTGTAGATGGATGTTGACTCGAACCGACAAGTCGGCGTGACGCAAGAATACCAAGACCGAGGAGGAGGGCGACGCCGACGGCGACGCCGATAAGAATGAATGGTGACGGGGCGTTCGGGCCGCCTTGAATCGCTCGTTGGATCGTCTGAATGATCTGTTGCACTTGCCCGGTAGCGGATGCTATTCCGAGTACCCAGGCTACTGGGACGCTACTCATGCTATCGTGGGATACGTAGTGCCTCGGTAAATGGTTTCGCCCGTTGATAGCTTTCCACAAAGTAGACGTTTCGGCAAGTGGGTTGAGGGAGGATAGCGAGTTACCCCACAAAGTGCGGAGATAATTCACTCGTGGGGTAACGCTGGCAGGTGTGATACCTCAAGCGCCGCAGGAACAGTCGAGAAGATGGAGGAAGAAATGCTGAGATGGTCGGGAATCACTACGACCGGCGAGCTGGGAGAACTTCCGCGTAGGATTTGGGAGAATACTCGTCGAGTGGTGAGTCAGCGTGGTTGTAGTAGCGGTAGAGGACGTCCAGAACGTCTGCCCGGTCGTCCATCACTTCGGTCTGAACACCGGTCCTGGGGAGTGCTTCGGCAAACTCGTGTTGCCGACTTCTAACTTCAGAAATACACTGTCGTTCGATGACGTCGTCGTCGGTATTCGAGCCGATCCGAGAACGAACTGAGGAGGTGACAGAATTGACACAGCCGACGATTCGTTGGAAGAGAGATCCCGAAACAACGTCTGTAGAGTGTCCATAGGACTGTTCTCGGACGTGCGAACTCTCGACCCTAACGGCGATGTAGAAATCACGAACTTTGACTCGCCGGGTACCGACCGACTCATTGAGCCAGTCGATGTACGTCGACCGACCAAGCTGCATAATGTCTGGCGGATCCTCGGCCTCGTAGGCTGCACGTTCGATCTCCTCGAAGTGCGTCGTCAAATCAAATTCACGAGGAAGGGCGAGCACTTGGAAGGGGTAGGAGATTCCACGGAGAACGTCAGCGTACGCGTTGATCGTAGACTGGCGTCCTTCATCGTCGAGGGAAAGCCAACTCGTCGGGGTGATGTGAACAAGGCCGACGTACGCAGGTTCCTCGTTGTCGCTCTCCGTGACTAGAATGCCGTCTTCGCGAACATACTCGAAAGCTAGTTGCGCCTGCGTTGTTGTTTCCTCCTGCGTGAGCTGGTGGTAGTACTGGCTCGGGTCACGCTGTGGGCGTTCGCGAGAGTGCATCTGCCCGCCGTCAGTTACGATTTGCTGACCGCTGTTATCATCTGAGGCGGACTGCTGGGGGCCACTCGAGGACGAGGTTTCTGGGTCCGGATCGCTGTTGTCGTCGGAGGTTTCGGAATCCTCAGAATGTAGAGTACGGATGTCGTCAAGGTGCTGTCCAGAAACGAGACCGCGTTCGACGGGTTGCCAGAGATAGCGATCCGGGCCCACGATGTGTTTTGCAGCCCCGAAGAGCCACTCGCGAGGGGTCTGACCGGCAGGTGTTCGCCAGAGAACGTACAAGCCGACGAGGAGGCCGAGAATCCCGCTTCCGATAGTAAGTAGCCCACTGAACGAGGGCTCGAAGACGTTGTTGATACCGGACGCAAGGATGATAGCGGCGAGTGGGATTACGCCGACTTCGAGATCGCTGACGCTGAGTCCGAAGAAGAGGCGATGCTCGAGTAACTGGCCGGCTACTGGGTACCGTTTCATGGGACGTCTCGTGTGAATACGTGTCGTGAATGCCTAAAAATTCTCTCCCCGATTGACATCGAGGTCGATTACTTGGAAGCAAAAAGGTCGGGAACCTTCGACTCCCAGTCGGTGAGCTGGATGAGCGGGTGGTGCGACGGCCCAACGAGAGCGCCGTACTGGCTCTGAAGCCAGCCGTCGATAGCATTGACAACTTCCGTGTCCTGTCGTTTGTCGGCGGGGCGGTCGAAAGAAATGATCTCTTCCCACGTGTCATCCTGGCGGTTGAGACCGACATAAACGGCGGTCTCCGTTCCCTCGAGGTAGCCGACGACGGTCAATTCGCCCGGATTCTCATCAGTATTTAGGCCCACGATAGGAGCACCGTACTCGATGGATGGGAACCAGTCAGATGCCGCAGTCCACATACCACCGGGTGCTGGCTCTGGTGACATCACATCGATGTAGACCTCGATCTGGATGTGATCGGTCGGAGGCTCCACGAGTAAGTCGATCTCATTCAAGTAATCCTGATTGGCGTCATCGATGAGAGTGGCGACTGGCCGATCACGAAGACCGACTTCCTCGGTCTCTTCGCCGGGGATGATGTCAGCCCATGCCTTGCGCCAGACGCCGTCGGTGTGGAGGCGGTACCCATACTCAACGACGTGACCGGACCGATCAGGGGCAGTAACCTTCATCAAAAAGGCGATGACCTTGTCGGTGTGTTCGATCTGGATGATGGGAACGGGAACCACCTCAACGAAGGACTCCTGGTAAATCCCTCCAGGAGTGAGTATCTCCCCGAGTTCACCGTGCTGGAGCGGGCGCGGGGGAAGCTGGGACACACAGGCGGCCGCGAAAGTATCATAGAACGACGGCCGGACGGTTTCCTCCTCGTAGAAGGTGGTTGCCCAAGTCGCGATACGATCATCGATAGCCTGCGAGAACTTCTCGTCGATGGAATCCTCGGTGAGGATGGTCCAGCCAGTCTCTGGTTCGAAGCCGACACCGAACCAAGTGTCTCCGGCGATGAAGCGGAAGCCAACGATGCCCTCACGGTCGACCCAGTCATCACCGATAGCGACGACGCCGCCCAGATTTTGAATGTTGGAGTTGTCGACTCGGGTGTGAATGTCGGTTCCGTCCAAGGTGGAGGTGGATTCGAAACTATCGGGTGCTTGGAGGCTGATGAAATCCGAGATCGAGAGTGGGTGCCTAGGGAGAGTCGCCAGCACGCGACGGGCGGTGGTCGTTTCGGAACCCATGTGTTTGTGTTTCTGTACTAATCTACCGCGTTCTGCTATTTAAAATATCAGCCGGGAAGCACGCCCCTCGAGCAACAGCATAGAAGGGTCAATTACTGGTTCTAATGTGGTCCTGGAGGGGACTCGGTACCAGTGGAGGGATTCAGGTTGAATCGTTATGAGTCTGTGTTGCGGGTTCTATCGACGTAGTCGTCGACGGACTCCTGGATTTGTTCCTCCGATGGTGAGGAGGAAGGCGGGGAGACATCTCGATTGATGAGGTCAGGGCGCATCGCCTCCACTTTTTGCTGGTCCTTTGCCTTCACGCGGTCGTACCAAGCTTGGACTGATTCGTTGACCGAATGCGGATTCGCGTCTTCGATGTCGGACCCGCCAGCAACCGCTTGAGCTTCCTTGGGATCGAGTGCTCTGTCTTCATACTCTGGGGTCAGAGTCTCACCCTCTGGGAGAGGCGGATCCCCCTCAGGTAGTGCCAACACTTCATTATCCGCTGTGACTTCGCTTTCCGTACTTGCACCCAGATCGTCATTCGGTGGGTTCCAATTGCCGTTCTTCGCCCGCCGATAGACGTGGCCGGGCCAATTCGCAATCGGCTCGTTGAGATTATTTTTCACGTGGCTCACACCCGCTTTTGCCTCGCGAGCACCGAGCGCCACGCCACCGCCAGCTAATCCGGCCCCAGCTCGAGCGCCCTGTCCCCACGTAGCCTGACTCATCCATTCTTTCCGTGATTTTACGCCACGGTAGGCGCGCTGCGCGTTACTCCGTGCAGTATCCCGTGCCGATGAGACACGTTGTTTCAGATTAGTTTTCGCCGAACTAGCTGCCTGTCGGGGGTGGAATTCGGGTTTTGCTGAGCCAGTCGCTCCATACGCCTTTGGGCCGGTTCCGCTACCGCCGCCGAAGTTTCGGAGGGTGTGCTGTCCGGCGCCACCGCCACCGGACGGAGTCGGTCCACCGCCACCTCCTCCACCACCACTACCTCCGGACGAAGACGGACTACCGCTGCCACCGCCGCGTAACGCACTCAGGCCACTAAACCCTAGAAGATGACCGGCGGAACTCCCACCCATCGACAGGGCCTGTATCCCGACGAAACCGGCGAGGCCGAGGCCGGAAAGCCAGCCGAGGAACCGCTTCCAAAGGACGAGCTTATTCTGCGATGGGTCAATTCCGGCAGTGAGTGCTTCCGGGCCGTGAGCCCCGCTCGCGTTAGCCACACAGATGTCCGGGGCGGACATACTACAGCCGGTCTGAAGAGCGAGCGCGATGAGCGGCCCCGCGAGGAGGAGATACGCTGTGACCTTGAAGACAAACATAGCGACGTCGTTCGCGTACCGGAGTGGTCCCCAGTCGGTGTACCACATAACAAGCAGGATCGGGAAAGCGGTGTAGACGAGATGGATCATAAAGATGCGGAGGAAGAGGATCATCACAACGAGAGCGATAGCGATGAGAGAGATTGTACCGGCGGCGAGGTAAACGAGCACAGCGGCGATAGCCGAGCCCATCAAATCGCCGATGGCGTTGTTGAGGGCGGGGCCGGCGAGGGAGACCGCGTAAGTCTCGGGCATCACGAGCTTCGTAACGCTATTCGTGAAGACGACAGCGACGTGGAGGAATGGACGGATGAGAGCGAGTGCGAAGAGGGCTTTAACAATACGGATTCCCTGCCGTAAATAGGAGCCCTCTGGGGCTTCCGAAAAGAGTGCCGCGATCGTTCCGAGGACGATGACGGTCGGAAAGAGAATCAGCGAGTACTGGAGATTCTGTATAAAAGTTGCATTCGCTCCTTCCTGGTAGTACAACGGGTCGATAACGAGAAACTCCTGGACCATTCCCACGAAAACCTCGCCCAGGACGTTCGTCAAGCCGGTCGCGAGCGTGTTGACGATCCCCTCGAACCAATCCTCTGGATCAAGGGGATTAAATAGCGGAATGATCGGGAGGGCAGCCATCGCCGCAGTGGAGGAAACGGTTTGTTGAGCTGTAGGTGCGATACCCAAGAGACGGTCTTGAATTTTGGCCGAGAGGATGCTGGATGACGTCGACGGTTCCATTGCGGAGGTTTCTGTTGAGTCCCTAGACTTTCGGTGGCGAAGACGGCGACCGACACGGTAGAGCCACCTACTAAGGGTGGTTGGAGAGCGCTCCATGTGAATCGCTGTGTCAGAATACGTTGTCCAATACCTATAACTTCTATCCCCGAACCAATCGGATATAGCCATTGACCGAGGACAGTGAGTCGCGCTACGATCTCATCGTCAACTGAAGTTCGCAAGGCCGGCTGAATGACGAAGAAGTGGGTGTCGTCAATCTTGAGAGAATATTGCGAGGGATGGCTACTTGATGGTATACCAGCCGACCCCGACGAGCAAGCCTACGCTCACAGCCAGCGAGAGGAGAGCGGCCTGTACTGGCTGTAAAAAGAACGTCCAGAGATCAACAATCAGGCTCCCGTTTCCGGGAGAGATCGCGGTTGTGTGGCTGGACGAGTAGTAGATGTCGTGATTCTCTGTGTATGGGTCACCAGGGAAGCGCGCGGTGATCGTCGCACTATCGAACGTAGCGTAGGCGACACCGTTGTCGTTTGTAGTGACTGAGGATTCGACCGCCCCGGTCAAGATTAGTTTCCGATCCGGGAGTGGAGTTCCGTCTGGGCCAGTAAGACGGAGTCTGAGTTCCGGCGGCTCGTTTTCTTCCCCTTCTTCCGGCGGAATCACGGTGTAGGTGAGCGACGAATCCTCCATCGAGGTGACCTCTGTTGTCGAGACGGGTATTTCATCCCCGAAGACCGACGTTACTGAGGTGATCTGACCGGGAGCGTCCCTGATGACAATTCTCGAGGTCTGGTTGGCGGTCGCCGTAGTGAGATTCACATTTTCCGCCAGGGTCGCCCGGTTCGAGACACCAGGAACAGTGCGCTGGCGGAGATCCGTCACCCGTCCGTGACGATACACATCCGTTTCTCCGACGGCCTCAACACTTGGGGACGGTTGTCGAGCAGTGAGTCGGAGGGCAAGTGTTGGTGGGAACTCCGTACGTTGTGGGTCTGTGTCCCAGTTCGACGTTGTTTCGCCCCAGCGGTACTGACGGACACCGTAGACCTGCCAGACGTTCGTTAGGCGTTGGGCATTAGCATTCGAGTCTCCTTCTACGTTGAGGGCGGCCCAACTCCAAAGTGCCCGTTCAGAGAGATGCTCCGGGCCCTCGATAGAGAGGACGATGGAGCGACGGTCGTGTGGTTCCTCAATTACGCGCTGGGAAATCGAGACGCTGTCTGGTGGGACAACGTGGGCTGGCCGATCGTCGGTAACGGTGAGCTCATCATAGGTGGCATTGACTTCCGTGTGAGTGTACGTCCACGTATCGTTGTGCGGATGGTAGAAATAGTGATCAGTGGTGACTTCCGCGGTGACGTTGATCGTCGCCTGAAGCTCTAGACGTTGCCTCTCACCATCCGAAGGGGGAGCGTTTGCGTAGTCGATATACCGGGCCTCTCGTGCCGATGTTTCTGGTGTCGTGTGTTTCGACCACGTCTGATCGTCGATGCTGAGGTTACGCTCAACCCGTTGTGAGGCGAGATCGTATGTGGTGTTAGTGCGATAGCCGCCGACGACGGCCGTCACAGAGCGATTTACGGTTAGCGGGCCACGACCGGTGGCGCTGACGGTACGCGTGATAGTGTGACCGTCGAGCGTCTCGAACTCAACTGTCTTGGTGACGGTCTGTACGTCGTCCGACGAGTTATCCTCCGGCGCAGGGATGTTGAGGGTGACATCCTTTGTTTCGCGGACATAGCGGGTGGTCGTATTTGGTTCTGGGAGGGCGACGCGGTAGTCGACGTACTCAAGGATACGCCCGTCTGGCCCCATTAGATAAGTGCCGTTTGTTTCCGCTCCTGGGGCGTTCACTTCGGCAGCGCTGGTCGCACCCATATACGCGATGAAGCCGTCTTTGATGAATAGGCTATCCTCCCGGTCCGGTGCGCTTGCCGGCCACCGACTCGTTGAGTTTGTTCGTTCAACTCTCGCCAACTGGTCAAGTCGATACTCCTGCAGTGTCCGGGGTGAGCCATCAATACGGACGCGCGTCTCTGGATTGGTCGTAAGCGTGTAGGTGTCGACAGCACGAGAGAGATTTTCAGTCGACGCGTTGGCCTCCACAACATACTGGAGGAGAATGCCACCACGACCGCCACCCGGAATGCCGAGAGCCTCCGTATCGCGGTCACTCGCGACAAATACACGAGCATTCCCGTCAACCGGCGGTTGCGCGGTAGAGTTGGATTCGTTGGTCGCGACTACCGCAATCGTGGAGAAGCAGACACTCGAAAGGAGAAGGAAGGCGACGAAGAGGCTGGAAAACTGCCGAGGTGTAGCCCTAGTGATCGTCAACGAAGGCTCGTCGGATGGACGGGGGTTGTCTTGATCCCCCGCGGGGGTATCAAACCGGGAGGTCATACATCACCACTCCGGGACTGGATAGTAACCCGGATGATGGTAGTTGCGAGTGCTACTGGCCGCATAGGGGGCGAACTTACCTGCGGATATGTGGTCCGGCGACAAAGTGTTTTCCGCGATTGGGAGACAGTAGAGCAGCTACTCGTGAGCGTGATGAGTGAACGCCAGGGCGGACAGAGTAGTATATGGGAGCCAGAAGTCGCGTCTTCGCAAAAAGTCGTTGAGAGATTAACCCCCCGCGGGGTATAAAATCGAGAGTGAGCAGCGAGAACTATCCTACGACTTCCTCAACATCGTCCCCGTAGGAGATGGTCTCCCAGTTGGTTGGAGTGACTTCGTGACCCTCGAAGGCGTCGTACTCGGGGAAGGCGGAGAGGACGAGGACATCGACGCGTTCAGAGAGGTAATCGACGAGATGGTGGATGTTGGTATCGTCGAGACCGGTATGCCCGTCGAGCAGCATAACGGGAACCCGGTCAGCGACATCGAATGCTTCGTGGCCGGCAAGAGCAGCGATGATGCCGAGGAGTTCCCGCTCGCCTTCACTGAGAGCGTCAAGGCTGGCTTCGCGGCCTCCACGTGCGACGATGAGGTCGAAGTTGTCGGTGAGGCGTGCTGTCTCGAACCCGACGTCGAATCTCGTGAGAATGTCGGAGAGCGCCGAATCGAATGCGTCCCGAGTGTTTCGCTTCACACGCTCCTTGCGTGTTCGAAGGTCCTCGACCTCGGAGCGGAGAGATTCGAGTTCCTCTTCGAGGACATCACGCTGCGAGGCTTCCGACTTGACTGTCTCAAGTTCGTCACGAGCGTCTTCAAGCTCAGCTTCCGTGTATTTGATCTCACTCTGGAGGTCAGTCGCGTGGTCTTGCGTCTCGCTGACCTGATCTTCGAGTTCGTCAATCTGTGCTTCGAGGGAGGCTTTTCGTTCTCTGGCCGATTCAAGATTCGTCTGTGCGTCATCCAGCTGAGATTCAAGCTCTCCGATGCGGTCGCGGAGGTCGCGTTCTTTCCGCTCCGCATCCCGTACAGTCTGTTGTTTCTCCTGAAGCTCGTTTACCTTGTTGCGGAGAGTCGACTCTTGGTCGCGGAGTGAATTAAGACGGTCAGAGATACTGTCTAACTGTGCCTCGACCTCTTCACGAGAGGTGTCGTTGCCACAGATCCAGCAGGCAAGCTGGTCGGAGAGCATATCGTGAGAGACGTCTGTGAGAAGCGAGAGACGGTCTTCTTCGAGAATGCGCTGATTTACCTCATAAATCGACTGGAGGAGTTCTTTATCCCGTTCGATTTCGTGGAGGTCAGATTGGAGATCCTCGAGGTCGTCTTCGAGCTCCTCGTGTGTTGGGACATCCAACGTCTCAAGTTCCTCTTTTTTTGCTTCAAGTTCATCCCCGACGCGATCTGCGGTTGATTCGTACCGGTTGATGTCTGTCTTGGTCTTCTCGAGCTGGGCGCGGAGGTTACTCAGCTCGTCTCGAGCGTCACTATCTGAAGAAGCTTCGTTGTCGAGTTCGTCCCACTCTTCCTGAAGGTCTTCGAGTTGGGATTCGAGCGAAGTGACCCTCTCTTGGAGGCGCGGGAGGCGGTTAGCAGCGTTTTGGGCTCGGTCGAGTTCGGCCTCGACCTGTTTCTGTTCGGCTTTAAGGTCGGCAATCTGCTCGTCGATGTTCTCGAAATCGAGGGGACGAGTGAGGAGGTCCTCAAGGTTTTCACCCACACGGACGGCTTGGCGGACCTCGTTGGTTTCATCGAGGAACGCGAAGAGGTCAGCACAGACGCGATCGACATCATCGGTGAGGTATGGATCGCCGGATTGTGTAATCGTGCCGTTGGTACGATCAAGGTCGACAGCGTAGGTGGTGTCGTCGATTTCGAGCTCAACATGACCGTGATCTTGGCCTTCGGTGAGGCTTGTTTCAGTCCCGAAGGCTGTTTCAATTGCGGTTAGGAAGCTCGATTTTCCTTGCCAGTTACTCGCTCGGACAGCGTTCACACCGGATTCGATCGTAGCCTCCCCTCGATGGATGCCTGCAATATTTTCGATTTCTAGATGCCAGGTCATGGTTACGTGGTGTTGAGCATACTATCTATTAGCATAGGCGATTGGGACGAGAACGAAGTGACTCCGAGGGCCAGTAGAGAGAGCAGGAGAGAGGATTGTGATGAGGGCATAGAATTCATCGTTGTATCTGACTGATGGTGTGAATCGTCTTCGTCAGATTCGGTATTCTCCGGCGAATCTGGAGTTGGATTGTTAGGTGGGTCTGTATTGTTTGGATCCGTCATATGGTCGTTACAGACGTACCCCCGATTGATTGCATCTTCGATGGGGACCCGTGTGTCGCATTTGGGGCATTGTAGTCTGATTTCGACGTCGACGGTGGCTTGGTCTGCAAAAGGAACAACGCCGTCTTTTGCCAGTTCTGGAAGGATGTTTTCTGTTTTTGAGGCAGCCATTCGTTTCGCCGACGTGATGGCTTTCTCTCGAGTCGTAGTAGTGGAATTGGTTGTGGACTGAGTGTCTTTTTCGACTTCGAGACAGTTTTTGAGGTGATTTCGGATTGTGCCGTGAGAGATGAGCGTTTTCTTGAGTTCGTCGATGTCCATCCCGTCGCCCTCGAGGTCGGCCGCGAGCTCGGCGCGTTGGATGTTATCTTCGTTTATAATAACATCGTATTCTCGGTCAAGATGGATGCTAACAGTGGATCTCCCGTGTTTTTCATATATCGACTTGAGAACTCGTTTGTTGAACCAGTCTGTGAGTTTTTTATATCCTTCTGAAGTGCGGCCGTCAGTTCCAGTCCACCGTTTCGCGAGGTAGTCATCTACAGAGTCATAGTCAGACCCGGGGGCTGTTAATCCATACTCTGCGATGAGATCGTCGACTTTGCACATCTCGGGGTAGGAATTCTATGTCCACATCAATAAAAGCGAAGTGTTCTTCAGACCGCCCGACATTCAGTTAAACTTGATCTAATATCCGTTTCTTATCCAAGGAGTTCCTAATTGAGTGGTGAGTACTTTGTAGCTGTGTTCTCAATAGCTGGGCTCCGTAACGCTGAGCGAGTCGTAGCCGGCCTATTCAGATAGTGTGTGATAGGGGATGTGGAGGAGGTGTGTCCGGCATTCTTTGCAGACAATCGAGAGCTGTGGTCCTGTGTTATCAGTAAAGTGGTCAAAGTCGAACTCGCCGTCAGAGGAAGTGTAGGTAGCTTCTCTAAGCTCCATTATAGCGAGTTCGGTGTTTTCACAGACAGGGCAAGGGTCACCTCGGGACCAGTTTGGATATTTGGTGCTCTGTCGGGCGCAGATCTCATCTTCGGACATTTGTTCGACGAGATCAACCACTGTATCGAGGTCGAGGTGACGATTGATATTGTGGGAATCAGTGGTTGGGGCCGTCGATTGGCTGGACGAAACATCGATTCCTCCGTCGGTGGATATCTTTCCGTCTTTCAGTGTGATGACGATGGTCGTCATTGGGGCATTCTACTATTGCAGGGAGCGGTTGGCAGGGCAATACTTCCGGAGCGGTGGGTTTTGAACTAGTGTTGTGCTGACATTGTCTAATTCGGGCAGGGCGGGCAGGCAGATATCGAACAGTAATGACTGCTTTAGAGATGGGAAGAGTAGGAGATCGCCGATTGAATTCCGGTTCATGAGATACGCTTTTGAATATCACCGGGTTGTGTGTTATACTCACCCGTGTTTACACCGTCAAAATGTATGAACATACACAGGTTCAGAAGGCGGGGATTTAATCGATGATTACGGAGGGGATGTTTATCAGATCAGATGTATGTTATGCTCTCAACGTTGTCGAATTCGCAATGGGATGCCTTCTTTTGATCGAGTCGTAACCCGCGGTTCAAGTTCAATTGCTTCGTCGTTCTCCCAATCAAATTGGAATTTCTGTCCGACCGTTGCTAGGACTACTTTTGCTTCTAAGAGAGCGAACTCCCGACCGATGCAAGTTCGACGTCCACCACCAAAGGGGGCATACGCAAAGTCGTGGAGTTCCTCCTCAAACTCATCAGTCCATCGTTCCGGGCGGAACGCCAGAGGTTCATCATAGAACCGTCCATCTCGATGAATATGGATTATCGATAGATGGATCTCGTGGTCCTCGGGAATCCGATATCCACCGACTTCGACATCAGTGAGCGCCCGACGCGGAATCGTATGAACTGGTGGGTAGAGCCGTAGCGCCTCAGAGATTATTCGCTCTGTGAACTCCAAGTTTTGGAGGTCGTCGTAAGTGGGCGAGTCTCCATCGAGAACTGTGTCCAGTTCCGTATGAAGTTGCTCTTGGAGGTCTGGGTTCGTCGCCAGCGCGTACCAAGTAAATGCAAGAGCTGCGGCGGTCGTCTCGTGCCCCGCAAAAACCATAGTGATCAGTTGATCTTCGATCTCTTCGATTGTGATATCTGTTTCATCCGCCCTATTACGCGCCTTTTGGAGCTGTGTGAGCAGGTCTGGAGTATTTGAGTGAGCAGCCTGCTTAGAGTTCGATTGGTCCTTGGACCCACTTGCCTCGTCGCCTGAGATTCTTGTTCGGTCGCTTCCTTCTTCGAGTAATCTTCGAACCTCCTGACGGAGGCGCTTCGTGGATTGATTGAATCGACGCCGTGCTGGTGTCGGAATCCACGGTGGCAGAATCCACGATGATGGTGTGAACCATTCGTTGAGTCCGTCAGCGGCATCCCGAAGTTCTTGATCCTCGCCTGGGACCAACGAACGACCGAACAGCGTGGAAAAGAGGACCTCCAGAGTGAGATTCTTCATCTCAGGCTCCATATCTAGTGTTTCACCCTCAATCCACGTCTCGAGACGTCGTTCGGTACACGCAACCATTTGCTCTGTGTAGCCTCTTATGTGGTCTCGGTAGAAGAGCGGTTGTAACATATCGCGCTGTTGTCGCCACTTCTGCCCCTCGACCGAAAGGAGACCGTTCCCGAACGCACGTTGATAGTCCTCGGTTTTCCCGAAGGCTTCGACATCAGACACGAGGATACGGTCAAGATGGTCCGGGTGAGTGAAAACAAAGACATCGTCAACTGCCGGGAGAGCCATCCGGTAGATGTCTCCGCACTCCGACGTCGCCCGCTCTACAAACGTGAATGGATCGCGAGCGAACTGGACAGCGTTTTTGAGGACCGGATAACCGGACGGTGCCGGTGGTAGTTGGGAGCTCACGATAGTCGCTCTTTGTATCAGTATATGTAAAAAGTACCGCTGAGAGACGGGTTTCGGTTGGGTTTTGAAAGGGATGGGTATTCGAATAAGCTCGATTCAATATCAGATTTGTGCGATATATTCATAGCGTTGGGTACGCAGTTTAGTAACGGGTGAAAACAAGTGACGCAGTCCGAGCGTGCGACCACAAATCCACTCACGGACGAACGGATCGTCGTCCGTGAATTTATTAGTGATCTTGCTGGGTCCACCTCTTTAGATATACTGCGTTCACTCGACGGGCGCGCAAAGACGGCCTCGACTATCGCAGAATCGGGAGAAATCACCCGACAGACGGTATCGAAACATCTCGTGCAACTTTCCGATTGGGGATTGACGAAAACAGCTGGTACGGGTGGATATGAACTGACGGCAGGCGGGAAAATCACGCTGGAAGCGTTCGAATCGTGTCCAGATGGTCTCGATCGCGAGCCACTCACCCAGCTAACTCGGTCGAGACATACTATCCCGTTGTTACAAACGCTTGTAGAGCAACCCAGCCGTCCGAGCGAGTTGGTGGACACAACCAACGGGTCTCCGTCGCGTGCAACTGTTCGGAGAGCGTTACGGATGTTTGAGACGGAAGGATGGAGTGTAGAGAGCGACGGTGTTCACAGGCTCACGCCCGCTGGACAGCATACATTAGAACGGTATGAGGAACTGGCCGAGACAATCGAGCAGGTGTTGGATAAAGCACCTTGGTTCCAACGGCTCAGTCCAATTAGGACGGATATTCCAGTTCGAGCCCTCGCTGACGCAAAGCTGTATGTCTCCTCACCCCACTCTCCAGGAATCGTCCTGGCGACAGCTCTCAAACTCTGCGATCCACGGCTTGACCACTTCCGCGTGTTGACATCGATCTTCAACCCGACACTCTTTAGCGCGTACGATAAACTGCTCAAACTTGGTCTGAAAGGGGAGGCGATCGTCGACGCCTCGCTCTACCAGCGACTCCATGAAGAGGAGATGGAGTACTTTCTGGACGACTCAAACTACGACAACTTTCAGATTTTCTGTCTCGACGAACCACTAACCCTCGGCATTGGGATCTACGACAGGGAGCAAATCGCGGTTGGGGCGTATAATAAAACGGGGGAGGGAGAACATATCGCGATGATCCTCAGTTCAAACGAAGCGGTAGTCCAATGGGGAGAAGATCTCTATAATCAGTACCAGAAGCAGGCTCGCGACCCTGCCGAGATGTAAACGTGTCAGTCCATATCGCTCTCTCAATAGGCGAGGTGTACCTGCGTAGAACAGCTTGAGGGGTTGTTGTGTGGATATTTCTAAAAAGACGGAAGACGGCCTATTAGCGTTGTTTTGAGGTCGTCAGCCCACGCCGACTGTCGTGACGCCAGTTCCTCTTTGAGGGAATCTCGTTTGGCTTCAGCTGTCTGCTGAGTTTCGCGCTCCGTTTTCAACTCGTCTTGGAGGTCATTCGGAGAGAGTGAAGCATACTCTACTGGCGGAGCGCTGAGGACGTTCCCACCATATCCGGTCGAGATACCGAATACGGCCCCGATTGCTTGCTCGATTTTACGGATTCGGGTACGTGAAGTGTCGATGGTGTCTCGAGCATCGTAGTACTCCCTCACTTGCTTCTTGTACGCTGAGGGGGGTGAGTGCTCTTCGAGATTGTCCAGTGCAGTGAGTACCTCGTCAATAGGGATGTCGCGTTCTGTGAGGAAGTCGACCGCGTCATCACCGATGAAGACACGAATCCGGTCACTCGGAACCGACCGGAGATGGTGACCGATGGGGAGATCGTGGTCATTCATGGGGAGGAAAGGTGTGGCGAGCGTTGAGCTCACCCAGTTGATGATCGTATCGACGAGTTCGTCGGGATCGGGGCGGTGCTGTCTGACATATCCGCCATAGCTGTTCCGGGAATTCTCGATTATCTTCTCCTGCGTTGTGACGCGAAGCCCCCACCACGTGTCGGTAAGCGTTCGATAAACGTCCACCTGGACGTGGAGATATGCGTAATCGAGTTTGTCGGCCTCGCAGGTGAACGTCCATTCGTCAAGTCCCTCACTGGCGTCGAGCGTTGTTATTTGATTCTCATCGATGTCTGTCGGTGGTCCCCCAGAGTGGCCGGTGGTCGATGACTCAGCTGAAGTTTCCGATTCGGCTGGCGTAGAGGCGTCGTCATTTGGAGGAGTCGGTGACGAAGATGAGCTGTCGGAGTCGTCTGGTGACGCGGTCTTGGCGGTTGATGTGCTGTTGTTATCTGAATGAGCGAGGGAACTGAGGGTTGATTGCTTGGATGTCATAGGTGAAGGACCACTTGAAGCGGTGGTATGTTCGTGACTACTCCGACTGCTCGTCGGCAAGTTCTCGGGCTCGTCTCGCGAGAAGTCGTTGTACCCACGTTCGGTTTTTGTGCTGGTTCTCGTAAGCGAGGTACTGCTGGATCGTCTCTCGGGAATGCATACAGTGGAGGCCCGCCTTAATAAGGCGGGCGTTGGACGTGTCGAGAAATCGTTTCGGTGGGAGTTCCTCGAGGATCTTGTCGTCTGAGTCAGTCCCGATATCTTCGACTCCATTGGATGACGCCTTACTCATAGGCCGAAGGTGGGGTGTGGATCGTCGGCGGGTCAGGCCACGTCTCTACTTCCTCCTGGACGGCTGTGAGGACGGCTTGCGCTTGCCTCGAATGTGAATCCTCGTTCGCCGGCGGGTCGATGAGTACCTGGAGTTCGAGGACATCTTCAAGTTCGATCTCCGGAACAGTGTGGTAGAGCGTGCGGAGGACCTTGTCGCGGATAGTTACAGGCGAGTCACCGGCTTGTGCGATCGTGTCTGGGTCGATAGTCGAGGCAGCAGTTGACATATGAAGCACTTCACCTGCTTAGCGGTGGAGAAAAACCCGCGTTTCTGGGTGATTTTCCGTTCAGAGGTGGTAGCGTTCTCCGTAGTTACCCCACGAAATCCGTTGTGGATCCTTATCGTGGGGTAACGCGAGGAGGCTTATCACCGTTGATACGCGTGAGTCCCTCTTGATACTCGATCCGCTTCCGTTCCGACTCGTTGCGGTACGCGAGCGTCCATCCGTTCTCATACTCGACCACGATCGCATCCTCGAGAGGGTCGTAGTCGGGATTCTCCGGATCGTAGACCGGTGCATCGTCAGGAGCGAAGGGACTCGGCTTTTCGTAGATATTTCGCCCGCTCGCTGCCCAGACGGGGTCCTGTGGCTCCTGAACCGCTTCTCCGTAGACGTCACAGGGGGTCGTCTCCGGCCAGAGATCGCGCTCCTGCCAGAAGGCACGCATCTCACGGAGACTCCGACGGACAGTCTCACGAATCCCGAGATGGTCGGCGGATTGCCAGCCATCGCGACTCCAGTACTCTCCGAGGTAGGCGACCTTGGCTGGTCCGTTCCAGTCCATTCCGACGATGTTCGCCGGCGGCGCATTCGTGAGTGTTGGCTGCGTGAGGTCTTGGAGCGCCTCGTACTGGATGGGGGAACTCCCGCCGAGGAGATGAATATGACGGTCACGCCAGTCCACTGGGTCGCTGTAGTCGTCTGCGTGGAGGGATGAATAGCCGAGCGGATACCCGAGGACGAGGTCGTCGTCGATGATCTCGATTGCCTCGCGACACTTCGGGACGATAATGTACGTTGTCGACGGGAACTCTTCGCGGAGGTCGCGAGCGAGCTGGGTGTACTCGCAGGCGTCCTGTGGCGTCTCAGCGTCACCGATGACGGCCACATCGGGTTCGTACTCGCGAAACCGGTCGACGTATCGGTCGGGATCGGGGTCGCGGAACTCGTTGTCGAGCATAACCACCGGGAGGTCGACATTCCGGTAGGAGTCGATCTGGAGGCGATAGTCCTCACGGATGCCCGTGGTGAAGCCAAGTTTGTAGGCGTCTGTGGCGAACGGCGCTCTGAAGAGGAAGCCGATATATGCGGGGCGACGGGACGACTCGAGGGTGTCCGGCTCGGGTGCCGCGTGCGGTGGCGTGAACGGACGTTGCGGCTCAGCCGCAGCCGAGGCTACCTGAAGGGAACTAGAAGCCATACGCGGGTGGTGTGAACAGCTGGTTGCAGCGATACTTGACGAACGATACGGATGCCGTGCTGTGCAGCGGCTCAGGCCAGCTGCCGCGAAGAAAGACTCGCGAGACAGGTACTGTCCCGAGAGATGGAGGATTTCATATCTTGAGAGTTCGAGCGTTCAGGTGACGAGTTGTGGTCCAGAGCGACGGTTAGGATGTATTGCACTGATGGCGCTGCTCGCAACTCTGGCAGAGGAGCATCTGGTCAGGATCGTCCATCGCCTCGCGTTCGTGGTCTTTCAGTCGGTTATGGCCCCAGCGGTTGTACGCCTCGTCGGGTCCGTCGTCCAGGGCGGCGAACGCGCCGACGGTTGCTTCGAGACAGAGAATGCGCCGATAGACATCGGGATAGAAGAGCCGGATCATCCGGAGTTCTTTCCGTTTGGAGAACGCCCCACAGAGGCATTCTCCCGAGATTTCGAGCGTCTCCTTTACGGGTGACATCGGGAGATCGAGGCTGCGTCGGTAGCGGCGAACATCGAGTGGAGTGAATTCGACGAGCGGAGAGATCGTCGGATGGCCAAGGAACTCCTGCTGACCGCTCGCGTCGACGTTTTCCATCCGGTTCTGCGATTCGTGCCGGGAGACACCGGAGATGAGAAGGAGGTCGTCCTCAAGCATCTTCAGGAAGCGCGAGAGCGGCTTCTCCTTGAGATTCCAGTACATATACTTGTGCGCTCCGGGGCCAGGGAAGCCAAATCGCTGGATGAGCGTCGTGTATTCCTCGTGCGGCCGACGGTACTCGTGCTCTTGGCCCGGATCGTCGCAGGGCGCCCCAACCTCGTAGTACGGGATGTCGAGCGCTTCTGCTCGCTCCTCGACAAATGCGGTCGTCTCCGGGATGCCGATCCCGGTGTTGATGTGGATGATACCATCCAGATCGAGGTAGTGAGATTGATAGACAACGTGCATCGCAGTCAATGAATCGTGGCCGCCGGAGACGAGCGCGTAGACACGGTCTGTTTCAGGGGCGGCCTTGATCACGCGACGGGCGGTGTTCGCGGCCTCGGCGTCGACGTCGTCGGGGAAACCCAGCCGGAAGTCCGACGTCGACGAGACGGCGGCAGTAGAGCTCATACTGAGGCGTCGTGCTCGAGGTTGTTTGTGAGGGCGAGCCAGAGAGCGTATGCGGCGTGGCGGTAGAGGACGGTCTCACACTCGGGACACCAGTACTCGACGGTGCCGAGTCGATCGAGGGCGGCGCTGAACGCGCTCGACCCATCGTGATGAATCGCGCATTCCTCGTTCAGATGCATCTCGTGGAGGTGGGACGTCCCACACTCGGGACAGGGCTGACCCGGCTCCCAGTCGTCGCGTGCGATGGCTGTGACGCAGTACGGTTCGTCGCTTGGACGGGGCCCAGTGAGCTGGTAGGAGGTCTCGCTGCGGGCGTCGGGGGACGTGGTGGAGCCTGTCTCGGTCATATGGATCACGCAGCCCGTTCGACGGGCTTTCAGGCTCGAAGAGCGAGAAAAACACACCGAGCGAGGAGGGTGCTGTTAGAACGGTGGTTCGACGTCGATCGCTGCGACGTACTCGTTGATATTTTCCTGTGCTAACGGGGCATGAGGAGTGGGTTCGTCGTCAGTTGTTGGGATCGCACGAAGCGCCGAAGCGAAGGTGCAGTGTGGACAGTCGAACCAGTAGGTCGCGTCCTCGTTCGAGGCGGGGTCAGTGAAGATGATGATGAGCGGATCAGCTCCGCATTCGGGACAGGCGTGGGCTGAGGCGCGCTGATGGTGTTGGCGGCGAGTTGTCGTAGAGTGAGCGCGAGAGGACATAGTGTTGGGAAGGGTGGGGGACAGAGGTTAGTTCTTCTGTGAAGCGAACTGTTCGAGGGATTCCTGTTCGGTTGGGGCTGTCGAGGAGGTTGTGGAGTCGTCCTCCTGGTCGGGGGAAAGAGTGGATGGCGTTCTGGAAGTGACGCCGGGATCGCATTCGTGTCGGTTGTGGTGCTCTTCGAGGTAGTCAAGGCGCTCGGGGTGTGGGCGGTAAAGGATGGTGTCGTCGTCGGTGACGCAGTAGTTCTCGGGTCGCGCTCCGCAGGTAGGACAGTCGACGTACCAGGAGGGGTGGAGATACCAGCCCTCGCCACACCGAATACACGAGTGCTGTGCCTCGGCGTCTGAGTCGGGCACGTGGATGTCCAGGGGTGAGCGGTCGGTCGCGTGGACATCGAGTCCCGTGTTCTGTTTCATGTCGATACTGATGATCCAGTCCTGCTCGACGCAGGGATGCTCGATGACGGCGACTCGGGATCGACGATAGTCGAGGCGCTGCGGCATACAGGTCGCGGTGTGGCCGACTTGGAATATCTGGCCGCCCGCGGCGATGAGTGGGTGGAGTTCCTGCTTGAGTGCTGTATCCCGGCCAGTAGTGCGGCCACCATAATTAGTGGTCTGCTGGAACGCCTCACTCGGAAGGTCCACGACGACGGTGTGGAAGATGTCAGCAGCGAATTCGGCGGCAAGTTCACGCTCGTCGAAATGGTACGCGGCGTCGACGGATTCATCGACGCTCGTCTGCACTAAGTGGCCGTCGTGGGAGAGTGACCGTTCGTACGTCGAGACGTCGAGGACACGTCCGGAGAGGTGGGTGTCAAGGTAGTCGGCGACGCCGGCTTGGGGCATAATCTCGGGGCTGAGGCGGATGTACTCGAGGGAGAGGGGCGTGTTCCCGTTCCCGCTGGTCGCGACACCGCCTGACGCGGTGGCTCCTGCGTTCGGAACTGCGGCGTCAGTCACGTGTACTGGGCGGGTTGCCGACGCAGTCTCGTTATCGGGTTTCTGAGCGACGGTCCCAAGCCAGTCGTGCTGGCGACCGAGGGTGTTCCAGATGGTGACCTCTTCGAGCAGATACTCCTCTCCAGGCGGCATAAGCGTCGTCGTATAGCCGAGTCGGATGACGCGACCACCGGGTTTCAGAAGGGCGTCGACCACGCTAGCGAGTTCGGTGATCGTAGGTAGTGTGTCGTCCTCGCGATCGTAAGTAGTCGTGTTCTGTTGTTCCGAGAAGGGTGGGTCGAGGACGATCATATCGAACGATTCAGCTTCGAGGATGTCAGGAAGATCGCGGACATCAACGTGATAGTCAGCATCGATCTCGGGATTGATGTCGTTCCGGACGATCCGCCCATTATGGGTGAGCTGGGTCCGTCCAGCACACGCGTTGAGGACACGACCGTCGAGTTGCGATTCGACCCAATCACGAAGCTTCTGTGCGTTGAACGTCCAGCGGTCGGGTTGGATCGTCCAGTAGGAGAGCGAGGTGGGCATACTGATGAGTGGAGGATGGTTCGCGGAGCGGGCGCTACAGGGAGGGCGAGTGTTACTGATGGGTTACGTCGGGGATGTGGCCGGTTCGGTCGAGATTGTATCTGACGTATCTGATGTTGGTGAGGTATATGAGTTATTCAACAGAGTTGATTGAGTCTTGAGCATTCTGAGTCCTCGGAACCGATCGGACGGGAGAAATCAAACGATAGAGGCGTTAATTATTAAGTCGGAGTCTGAGAATCGGGGAATCGTATGGCAGACCTGATTGTCCAATCGAAGGTTCGAGAGCATCTCGACGAAATGAACGTCTCGGCAGACTTCTTCGATGCGCTTGACGAGGAAGTCGCTGACCTCCTTGACGATGCTGCGCGTCGTGCAGACGCGAACGACAGGAAGACCGTTCAAATTCGAGATCTCTAAGCCGATTTCGTCATCCTATTTCGTTTGATTCGCTGTTGTTATCTGCACTTTCTGTAGCCGCCGCTCTGAGACACTATACGGTGACGATGGTGTCGCAGTTCACGCATCGAAAGAGGATGGTTTCGCAGTCGGGATCATCGTAGTCGACATCGTGATCGGGGAGGACGGTTGGATCGGAGACGAGCTCGTTTCCCGTGAGGTTCTCGCCGCAGTCACAGGTGAGCGGCCAGTCGAGGGATGAGAGGAGGTCGCTATCTGGAAGTATCCCATACGATGCTTCGTCGACGTACTCGTTTTGGATAGGGGTGAGGAGGTCCTGCGAAACGGCGCTATGTTGGCCGTCGAATCCGCCGTGCCAGAAGACATCGATGGCACGATACTCGAGGGTGAGCTGGGTCTTGCATCTCGCACATCTGACGTGGACGTAGTGGGTGTCGAAATTGTTCGGCACCCCTTCTTCGGTAGATTCGAACTTGGAGTTCTGACAGACTGGACACGCTGGCTGTATACTGATGTATGTCGGCTTAGCGGCTGGGTCTGCGTTCTCGTCAGTATCTTGATTCTCGGACGTTGTATCTGGTGGTTCCATAATGATGAGCTGGGTGTGGGATTACGCAGACGATTCAGACGGTGCGTCGAGAGTTTCCGTAGCCGACTCCTCGGACGGGTTCTCAGGAGCGTGGTCGAACGAATTGTAGGTAAGAGTCCCATCAGGCCAAGCGACCCACTGGCCGGCAAGCAGCGGGAAACGGCACTTCTCGAATCCGACGGTCTCCACGACGAGTTGCTCCTCAAGATGGGGAGCGAGACGTTCAAGGAACTCCTCGGTGCAGTATTCTGTTCGATCGACGACACTCCCGTCTTCGTCGAAAATTGGCTTTGTGACCTCGAAGGCGACGTACCCGTAGAGTTCGAGGTACGGGTCGGCGTCCTCCTGGTCGGGTTCGACGACGCCGATGGTCAGGGAGTGGAAACTCCCGTAGAAGTCGTAATCGTCGATGATTGCTTCGATAGCCTCGACCACATCGGGGTCGACGGTCGGATGATTCGATGCGGTGGTTGCTTGCAGGGTTGTCATAAGCGGTTCAGGCCCGTGGCCGCAAACAAAGACGCTAGGAGCCGAGGGACTGCTGAAGTGATCGAGGGGACCAATAGGGTTAGGCGGTGTCGGTTGATGAGGGTGTGAAATCTTGAAAAGTGTCCCATTCGCCGGGGTACTCAATGCCGGCATCCTGGTGGATTGTGGTCTGGACGGCGCCGGATGACTCAACCTCAACGAGGACGTCGTCGCGACCGAATCGAGTCGCGAGGAAGTCGTGGATCTCCTCAGCCGGCGCGATGACAGCTTCGGGAGCGTTGTGTGCGGTTTCGATCGTCATAGACGGATCACTTGATGCGGCCAGTGACAAATTCACGTCGGGATTTGATAGCACCCAATCTCTTCCAATCCGCACCCGGGACATTCATCAGTGTCCGAAGAGACGTTGTCCCGCACTGGCGACACTCGACGACCATCTCTGTCTTCCCAGTGGAGAGAAACCGAGCGAGAATTGTGCGGACACTCATAAGTTGTCCTGTTCCGGCGGCTCTGAATTAATGGTTCTGGTGGGCTGTCTCCCCGAAATTCTGGTGTGGGCGGCCTGCAAGCCCGCTAAAAGCTCATTTTTGACAACATTCAAGGTTCGTGTGGAAGGAACACTATCACACGCTCCTTCCATCCCCTTTCCATGCCCGACGACACGCAGATACTCGGTCACTGCCCGGACTGTAATGAGCGTATTACTACTGCGTGGACTCTAGTTGAATACGAAAAAGATGATGGGACAGAAGGCGTGTGGGCCGATTGTCCGGGATGCGGGGACGTTGTCGCACCGGAGTGATGCACTTTGTGCTGAACTTTGCTGAATGTCGCCTTCTGCTACTCGCGTGAGCGGTGTTGTCCGAGGCGGTCCTTGATCGCGATGATGTTATCCCGAAGGTACTGAGCTTCTTCAGGGTCGATCTGTCCGTTGTTGGCTAGTCTATTGACGGTGTTGAGGAGGCCCTGGATGTTGTCGTCGATCTGTACCGGTACCTCGAACGTATCGGCCTCTGGGTCGTAGAGAGCGGCGAAGTCGTAGCACATCCGGTAAACCTTCCCACAGACCTTGCAGACGACAGGGAGTGAAACGGTCTCGGACTGCGGATCGATGTCTGCCTCGACGTCGGGGCCGGGATCGCGAATCAGCCAGCCGCCCTCAAGGCAGTCGTGGGTTTCCCAGCAGTCCCAATGTGCCTCGCCCTCAAGGTGTATGTCGTCGTCTTTGTAGAGGTTCTTCGTTTCGCGTTCGTCAGCGAGATAGCCACAAATGGCGCAGGTTACGCTGTGGGCGTCGATCCAGCGGTCGTCGGTCGGGTCGGATTCGGACATGAGTGTGGCGTTAGTCGGGGAAGTCTATTGCGTCGGGATCGGTTGCGACGCGGCAAGCTGCCTTGTTGAGTTCGTCGGCGTTGAGGGCCAATCCGATGAACTCCTCGATGGCTTCCTCGTAGGCTGAATACGTCTCGGTTGGACTCGACGTATCCTGGAGCCGCTGGTCGAGTGCCTTGCGGAAGCGTTGCTGTGCGCGGTGTCGAGAAAGACTACCCATACGTAGATTCCTCCACCAGTAGAGGGGAGAGAGAAATTCGGTCGACGATCTATCTGAGTTACCCCACGCAGAGATGGTATCGCCCATTTCGTGGGGTAACTGACAGAGACGGCCTGCTCAATTAGCGCGTTAGAGCCGCGATTACACGCCGATCGTCGCGAGGACCTGCGGGATATAGATAGCAGCTCCTGTGGCACCGAGTCCAGCGACAAAGAGGGCGTTATTTGCCGTACTGTTCGCTGACGTCGTAAGATTCCACGTGTACTCCGTGTCGTCCACGGGGGCGAACGGTTGGATCCCCATCGGCGTTATCACGTCACCGAGGAGGTGCGTCGTGAGCCCCAGCGCGACGAGAAAGCCGACGCCAAGCGCAGGAACAACGAGAGACGGAGCGCTTGCTGTTGACAGCGTCCCGTTCACCGATTGTGTTCCCTGAAGCGCCGCGGCCCACGTCACAGCCGTTGCGATCGTGGACGCGACGATGATGAACCAGACGGTGTGCGTGATACCGCGGTGCGAAACGAAGGGGAGACGCTGGTCGATATCGGGAATCGGTGCCACGCCGGCGACGATAAGTATCCCCAAGAGGGCTTCTCCGGATGCTCGACTAACGGTAAGGAAAAACGCCAGCGGTGAGAAGGCGAGAAGAGCGAGCCCGTAATGACCACGTCTATGCATCTCTGGAGCTGTTGCTCCATCTTCTTCGTGCAAGAAAAAGACTGTTCCGGGAAGTGAGACTGTCTCATCCTCATTGCGGAAGCGCGGTAGCTTCAAGCACCTCCTCGACTGGCGGTTTGAGGATTGGCTTGATGAGCAGGGGGGAAAGCGAGGAGGCAACAACGGTGGTCGCTCGCTCGGTCTGAGTAGCACAGCCGGGCGGGATCGAATCAGGTATGGGGACAGGTACGCTGTCGTGTTGAGCTGATGACTCGTTCTCTTTGAGCCCCTTGAGGTAGACGCGATCCTGCGTTGCGGTGAGACGCAAGTAGTCGTAATCTGTTTCGTTTGGTGCCAGCCGCTCGTAAGTAGCCGTCCTGAGGCCGTATTTGGACAGCGTCCACTCCAGGTCGTCGGTGTCAGGGAGGTGCGTTCGGATTGTGGAGGGCTCTGTATGGAGTTGGGCAACGACCGTCGCGACTGCGGTCTTGATGTCTTCAATACGTGCGTTCGTCCCTCCGGAGACGCCGTAGTCGCCGTCGTTGTTCTGGACGCTGTGGCCGCGTATCCCAGAAAGTCGCGCCTTATCGCTGGTGTCTGCCTTCCGAACCTGTGAGGGGTTCCCGTAGCCGGTCACGAGTTCGGTCATATAGTGCCACATCCCGTCGCGGTTCGCTCCGGAGTCGTTCAGATAGATACGGTGTCGGACAATCGACCCGCCTTGTCCCCATCGTTCGTCGAAGGCACGTCCCGAGGCTCGGTAGGTGATGGTCGTATCGTCGTGGTAATCGAGTTCCCACTGACCGATACGGGCTGGGGCGACTTTGAGCTCATCAGGAAGGTCAGATGTACAGAAGACGTTATGATCCGGAGTGAGCGCCATAACCTGATCGACGTTCAACAGTGCCGACGGATATGTTTTCTCGAAGACCCTGTGGACATTTTCGTAGAAATCGTTTAGCGGTGTTTCCGCTGTGGAGTGGGTCGCTTCAGACTTCTCAGTCGTCGATGTTACTGCGGGAGTATTTGTTGAGTGGCCGGATGTCGATTCTTCGGTCGTCGTGAACGCATCGAGTTGGGATTGGGAATTCGATGGCATCGTGAGAACTCCGTAATGTTACGAATGACCAACGTGAACTGGCTAGTCGTCGACGCGAGCGAGCGTGTAGTCGTCGTTCCTATCGAGTTAGCAGTGTAGTTCACATATCCGTCGATGGGTCGCAAGCTGGTTGATATCGAGTGCGCTGATAGAGTGCGTGGACGTCTCGAGCGGAGCCAACAATCGTCTTCTCAAGGACACGTTGCCCGTCACGGATGATAGGAGTGAATTGCTCGCTGGCGATCCGGAGGATTGCGTCCAGTCTCGTACAATTTTCGAAGTTGGTAGCAGGAAGATCAAGGACGAACACTTGACAGGTGACGAGCTGATCGTCTACGAAATTCCCTTGGATGTGATCGCGGGGATCCGTAGTTGGTTTCCGGGTGTGAGTCGGGTCGAAGCAGTACGCTCGATAGACCTGCGCTTCGGCGGTTTCTTCGCTGGCCTTGAGATGAGGGTATCGCTCGAGGAACCACGCACGGGTGGTCATCGGTGCGGGCCCGATCGCAGCTACGACGCCAGACTTGGTTTGTGCGAGACCCCGTGGCGGCGTCGCGTTGTCCTCGAGGGCCTGGAAGAGTTCTCGAAGGGCTTGACGCCGGTTCGCCTCGGATTGGAGAACAACGGACATTGTGGAGTGTGGAATACAGATAGTTATTCGCTGAAGGCGTCAAGCGTGACGTTCTCGATGGTATCGGGATCATCGATCGTGACGGCGTCCTCAACGTTTCCTTCAGAGAGGTCGCTATCGTTGTTGGTGTCGTCCTGAGCGGAGCCATCGGCCTCCTCAAAGTCCGTTTTGATGGGTACGTTGTCGGGGTCAAGTTCGGTGATAACCCCGTTGGCGGTTGAGTCGGTAAGGATTCGCGTGGGATGGTTTATTCGCCAAACGTGCCACGTCTCGTAGGTGAGGGAGTTTCCGTGGACGACGTACGCGGGGATGGCGTGGAGTGCAAAGTTGATGACGGCCATATGAGCGCACGTCTTGTCGATGTCGCGTGCAACGACAACGGTGGGCGTGTTAGGTGAAATGTGACGGAGCTGCTGGACAGCGTGGAACGGGAATCGACCACTCCCGCACGCCGGATCGCTGATCGTGATAGGGTCCTTCTGAGTGGCGTCACGAATGCCCTCGGGGGCGCTGAAGAGCATCTGAGCCTTCGCGATGGCGACATTCTGGGGTGTGAAGTGCTGGCCGAAGGCATCACTGTTAGCTCCGTAGTGTTCGTAAATCCCGCCGAGGAGTTCCGCCGTGTGCGGGTATCCCGGAACGGTCGTTTCTTCCATTGTATTGACGAGGGCTCCGAGTGCAGTCCCATAGGTCTCGAGAACATCTCTGATGAGATCGTCATCATCGTGGAGACGATCTGTGAGATCGTGAACGAGGTCAAGGTAGTCGTCGTCGTTCCGACTAAGAGCGGTGACGGTGAAATTGAGCCAGTTCGTGAAGACGTCGTATGTACGAAAGCCCGTTTTCTTGTGGACTTCATCGAGATTCTCGGTGATTGGTTCGTATGTACTCGGGTCGGTGATGGAAGCCATCGACGAATCGCCTCAGTTCAACGTAGGGAGAGAAAAATCCAGAGAGGGGACACCCCACCAGTTCCGTCGTAAGGCGAGGCGGAAAACACCCCACTGGTTCCGGCGTTATCGCTATGGGGACACCCCTGGACTTCCGTCGTAAACGAGGGACAAATCGTATGAAGTCTCCAGATCTCGGGTGGGGACACCCCACCAGTTCCGACGTTAGCGTGCGAATTTACTCTCTTTAGATGAGAGTAAGAGCGGGATGAGTGGAATGAAAAAACGGAAGAAAAGCCTCATAACTCTCGTCAAGGATGAATACTTCAGGATACCACGGGCAGAACAGGTCTATAAACGAAGGTTAGAGACGAGAATTGGTCTCGGGGAAATCCTACCACTACTCGATGACGGACCCACACCCCTTCGGTTCCGTCGTTAGGTAGACAAGGGCAACGCAGCTCAAGATCACGATGACCAGACACACCCCACCAGTTCCGACGTTAGCAGCCGCGAAAAGCGGTAACTAGACTGAGAATAGCAAGAGTCGCCTGGATTCTGTCCCACGATAAGAATATGTGAAATTTGAGTTATTTCACCCCTAGGTTTATTACGGTACAGCTTGAACAACTCCGCAGGACGAAATTCTAGGGATAAAGAAGCGGAGCGACTGGTACGTTCGAGACGAAGCTCGGTAACGGGTTGGAACGTCCAGAAACGCCGTAGAGACGCGTTCTATCCTCTAAACCGTGATTGTACCTATCCTTCCCGTGGGGGGTACACGTTCGTCGGTAACGACGGAACCGAAGGGGTGTGTGTGTTGGGTCCCGTGATTGTTCGAAGATCGAGGTAGTCCTTCCAGTAGACTTTCCATCGTGGTAGATTTACGTCGGAAGTCGAGGTGGGAATACTTTTAAGTAATCGGGTTTCGTCGGTGCCTCTATGTCAAACGGCACCTCGACTTCCGATGAAAGTCGAGATTTGGATTCTACGTCTTCAGACGGTCAAGACGACCGATCTCGTGTCCAAACATCGGAACCGAAGGGGAGTCCAGACGAGAATGGAAAACCGCCATCAAGCGACGGGGACGGTCAACAATTCAAGGTTGACGACCCGCTCTTTTCTAAACGGAAGGGGGTTTTCCAAAATAAGGAGATGGTCCGTGTCGGTTGGGTACCTGATGGCGATCGAATTGTCGGACGTGACGATTATATTTCCACTATCAGTAGCTGTCTGAACGACGCTGTCTATGGTGGTGCCCCAAATCACATCTCAATTACTGGGAAAACAGGAACGGGAAAATCTCTTGTCTCCCGATACGTCACTCGTCGAGCTGTCAATGCGGCAGTTGATGATATCCGAATAGGCCATACGTATCTAGACTGCTCGAAATCCTCAACTGAAGTCCAAGTCATCTCGACAATCGGGCAACAGCTGAACGACGAGGATATCTATGACGAGGATGAGGACATCGTGAAAATGCCCGATACCGGGCTACCGAAAGACAAGTTCTACAAACGGCTCTGGCAGATTCTCGATCACTACGACTCGGCTATCATTATTCTTGACGAAGTCGACCTTCTCAAGAGCGACCACGTTCTGATGAGTCTCGCGAAGGCAGTCGAATCGAATGATACGTCGTGTCAAATCGGGATCATCGCAATAAGCAATCAAATCAACTTCTTCGACGAGTTGAACCCACGCACCAAGAGTGCCTTCCAGACTCAAGAACTCAATTTCGACCCATATAATGCAAATCAGATTCAAGAGATTCTTCGCGGGCGTGATGACGCATTTCGTGATGGTGTTCTTACTGATGAGGTTATTCCTCTTGTCGCGGCTTTCTCAGCCCAGGAACACGGTGATGCACGGAAAGCAATGCGATTGTTCAGGACCGCAGGAGAGCTAGCCGATCGTGAGGGAGCAGACGTAGTTGAGGAAGACCACGTGCGAAGAGCCCAAGACGCACTTGAAAAGGATAGATTCCGCGACTTCCTCCAGGGAACCCCCACTCAAATGAAAGCAGCTTGTCTCTCGATCGCTGCTAAATCACTTTACTCGCGTGACGATTACATCATCACAGGTGAACTCTACGATGCGTACCAGCAGATCACTAACGCGATAGATATGGACACGATCGGGATACGGCGCTTCCGGGATATCCTCGATGAGATGCAGCTCAGCCAGGTAATCGAAACTAAAGAGGTGAATATGGGAAAAGGCGGTGGCCGCCACAACTCTCATCGGTTACTCCACAATCCTGAGGCTATCCTTGATATCGTAATGGAGGATTCTCGATTCGGAGATATCTCTAAATCCTCGCTGAAACGGTTCGCCTGACTAATCAGATGTTATACTGATGAGACGTACCTTCGTTTCGTCCACTCGTCGCGACGGGGCACAGTACGTCCTTCACGGTTCTCCCAATCAGTACTCGAGACGGGTTTGATCCGATCGAGTTCGAACCCAGCGGCTCGGTAGCAGACTCCAGTGTTGTCGTCGACGCCGGCGATCGCGACGAGCCGCTCTCGCTCGGTATGCTCACGTACCCAGTCTCGAAGACGCGCAAGCATCCAACTCGACGTATTCGGTGGGCGATTCGGGTGATTCGCAAGCCGTGTAACGTACAGCTCTTCACGAGCCCCGTCGTAACAGTATGTGTACGGCTGCGCGAGCACCGCCACTGAGTACGGATGCCCATCCTGGGTAGCGATGAATCCGGCCTTCCATTTCGCGACACCGCCGAGGCGGTGGTCGATGCGGCCGTCCGGACCACCGATAAGAAGGTGATTGATGAGTCGTCGACTCCCTCGTCCGCTAACGCGGTGGACTGTGAGGTCGGTGATGTCTTGGAGGGGCGGTGGTGTGACACGCTCGGGTTCCCAATGGGAGACCCTCCAATCCGGTTTTTCATCAGGTTCGACGTCCAGCCGTGGGAAATCCGGCATTCCCGCTGGCGGGTATGTACGCCACTCGGGATCACTCGAATGAAGCACTGCGACCATCGACTCATCGGCAGGGAGCCGTTCCTGGAAGTGGACGGCCAATGAACGTCCTTCCTGAGTGAGCTCAACGTTAGTAATTATGCGACGTCGGTAAACAGCCTTCACCTCGGGAATGGGGAACTGATTTCGAGAGTCGGTGACGGTTCGCTCGAAGATGTGGTCGCCGGCGCGGATCGTCGATGCGAGTTCGGTTGGTTTGTTGCTGGCCAGCGAGGAATGGTCAAGAGGTGCTGGTTCCGAACCGTCGCGAACGGGGAAAGCAAGTGCTGACATACTGGTGAGCCGATAGAGTGATGGCGGTTACTCGGTCTCCGGAGCGATGTGGTGGAGGGAGTCACCGTCTGGAGTAAACCACTCACAGTCGAAGGAGACTGATCGGGGGATATCTCCACAGCCGAATTCGCGGACTGCTTCGACCGTCTTGTCGTCGATGATCGTGACGCGGTATAGTTCGCCGTCGTAGGAATTCCAGTACTGCTCGCCGACTGCAACGTCGGTCCGTCCAGTCGTCGCGAACGCTGTTGATTTCCCGTCAGGGAGCTCTACCCGGAAGGCTATCCGATTCGGGTCGTTAAGCGTCTCGAAGAGCTGTGGCTCACTCGGCATAACGCGCTAGAAATGGACGTCGGCGGGGACGAGCCATCCCCGGGACATCTGCTCATCTCCTTTTGTGGCCGCTGCGGCGTCACCGTCGCCGCCGGAAGTACCGGACGAGGCGTTGTGTAGGCGATCGACGTATTTGTCGACGGCCTTCGGTGATACGAGACCGCCTCCGTATTCGTTATAGATGTACACTGACGGTCCTCGACATTCGGCGAGCTGTCCCAGGTGGAATCGTACTCCGTCGACGTTGTTCATCACGTCCTCAACGGAGAGATCGTCGACTTTCGATTGAAATTTTGACAATGTATCTCCGAACTCCTCCGTTTGTTCCTCGAGCGCATCATCGAGGAGTGCTTGTCCCTCTTCGCTGTCGAGTGGGAACGTTGGAGCGACCGTTGTCTCGTCGACAGTCTCAGAGCTGCCGTCACTGATGACGTTCGCGACGTACGGCTTGTAACGCGAGTCCGCCTGTTCGAACGTCCCGTAGTAGTCGTAGACACTGGCAGTATCGATGCCGACACCGACGAGTTTGTCGAGGGCACTGTGAGCGCGGGCGAGGGCATCGTCTTGAGTGGTACCGGGAACAAGTACGCGGATAAGCTGATGCATCTATCGATAGAACCTCCACTCTTCGTGGAGGGTGAGAAATTCTCGGTGAAGGGTGTGATGTACAGTGTATGGATGGTAAACTACTGTGTCCACGCTGTGAGGTTTGCTTGCCCGACGGCAGGCGGATTGGTGTCATCGCCGATTACGGCGGCAACATAGTCGCGAGCAATCGTCAGTGAGATGTCGAGTCCGCACCCGTCGGGTGGATTTCGGACGTCGACCATCTCAGTTTCGTGTGCATAGTCCCACGGGGCGAGCGCGACGGTAGCGTTCCCGCTGCCTCGCCACGTTTTGACGACAAGGTACGGATATGTTTCAGTAGTCACTTCGAGACCGTCTGCGGTCGTGCTCCCCGTAGGTCGCTGATCTTCGTGAGTACCTTCTCGATGGTAGTAGACGATCACCTCTCTGCTCTCGATGTAGTAGTGCGTGAGTTCGTAACCGGGTGGTGGGTCGAATACAGCCTCGTTGACAGCAGGGTGCTTCCAAGCGCCGGGAGAGATAGCTTCCATCCAATCGACGGCTTTGTCGATCGCTCGGACAACACTAGCCGAACGGTCGTTTTCCACGGCGTCGACGGTCGCGACCGGAGCGCGGTTGTGGAGGCCTTGTACGCGGTCGTCGATGGCTTTGACAGCTACCTCGTCGAAGTGGTCGAAGATGGCGACTGATTGAGGGGCATCGGGAGCTGTCCAGACGTGAGCGTTCCACGAAGCCTCGTCGTCGTAGACCCACCCATTCACAGTAGAGGGAGGTGAGACGCTATCGGGAAGCGGTGGTCTTACTGGCATTTTGGAGTGTGGTCGGCCGAGTGAGTGGTTTCGTAGGTGTGTGGGGCGTAGTGGGTGTATTGATCGAGGAGTTCGTGGATGTAGGCGAGTGGGATGACTTCACGGAGGGCTTTCGCGGGCAACGGGGCACGCGGGGAGAGACCGTGGGCCTGCCGGTAGCCGGTCACCGGGGCTTCGCGGTCGCCGATTGCGTAGTCGAACTTCTCGGGGTGCGAACACGGCGTCCCGTGCGCGAAGAACGACGTCTCGAAGAGCCGGTGTTTGCGGACGCCAAGACCGAACGCTGACCCGCAGAACTGGACGGGATTCTCAAGATGATCGCGAGCACCCGGCACGTTCTCGAGTATCCACACCGGCGGATCGATCTCCTGACAGAGGTCGCGGGCGAGCGGGATGAGGTTTTCTCCGGAACGTGCGAATTGAAGATCCGTCGCGAACGTGCAGGGGGCAGAGGCCCAGACAACTTCGATCTGGTCGGCGTAGTCGTCGACGAACTAGGGAAGTCCCTCGGTCAGATCGTGCTTGACGAAGACGCCAGGGTAGTAACGAGCCTTCCGCGGGTCACCGTCGATGCCGATAACTTCCCAGCCGAGCCCGTGATGGCCGTACGTCTGGAGGCCTCGGCAGGCGCCCCCGGCGCCGGCGAAGAGATCGAGTGCGAGTGGGCGATCCCAGAGATCTTCGAGCGCTTGGTCGCCAATAGTGCCATCTGAGATGACTGACATCGGTTACCTCTCCCGTTCGAGACGAATCTGGCCAGGCGTCGGTATCCACGGATGTTCCTCCCAGCAGTGGAGTGCGTGATCGAGTGATTCGTCGAAGTCTTCGCCGCACCCACCGCACTCATAGGTGGTTTCGCCCCATCTAACCGTGAGTTCCTTCGCAGTGACTGTAGTCTCGACTGGGTCAGGAGCCTCGAATCGGCGGACATAGTCGTAACCGACGACAGTGTGATGCTCGAGGCCGGTGCGAGCGAGGTACGTGGGCTTATCCTCCGGGAGGAATACCCAGCGAACATAGGCCTCCTCGGAAGCCTTTGCTGACGGCTGGAGGATGTACCAGTGGGCGTGGTCGTCACGGAAGAGATAACGTTCCTTTCCTCGGTTCTTGAGGTAGAAGGGCTCACCAGTTCCAGGAATGAGGCGGAGGCCGAGCGTCGTTGAGACGGCCGCAAGGAGGCGTTCTTCGAGCGATGGTGAAGCCGTGTCTTCCGGTTCGGTCTCGGTAGAGGTGTAGGCTGCAAGAATAGCGTTCTCCATCATGGCGACCACCCTTCGAAGGTCACCTGATCTGTGGGCGCTGCGGGCTCGTCGAGTCGGTTGACGGCGTCCGAAAGCCAGCTCATCTGGTCGCCGATGCCGTCATTGTTGATCTCCTCGAAGAGGAAGCGGGGTTCGAGGGGGAATTCGGTGAGCTGGTTGGGATTGCCGGTCATCCTCGAGATCCCGTACTTGAAGACGCCGTGGTCGCGGAGTGGGTTGATGTAGTCTTGGCCGGCGAGGATGAAGAGCGTCTGCGCGTTCGTCGTTTCCGGAGTGTCGCGGACAGCGCGGAAGGGCGCAATCCACTTCACCAGGCCGAAGGCGACGAGCCGCGTCCACTGGTCGAGTTCGGTGACGATTTCGCGGCCGTCCGGCCGCCGGAGGCCGTAGGGGTTGTCGTCGCGGTGGTCGGGATTCGTTTCGTCGCCACCTAGTTCGTCGATCGACTTGTTGTAGTACTTGACGTCCTCCCAGGGCATGAGGACGTGGTGTTTGGCGGAGAGAATCGCCCATGGGCTGGCGCCGTCTCGGCCGCCCTCGACGCCGGTGATGCGTCTGGCGAACTGCTTCTTCAGGCCGAAATAGTTCGAGGTGTAGAGATCGCGAGCCTTCCACGCGGGCCCGGTTTCGTCCCTCCAGTCGGGGCCGAAGGACTCGTCGGGGCGGACCGAGGCCACACGGATGTCGTCATCGTTGGTTGGGTCGCGCTTTGCGGCCCCACACCCGATGAGAGCGAGCGCCCCGTGTTCGTAGATGTCCGATAGGTCACTGAGCTGACTCCGCTCACCCGTAGGGAAGGCGGGCTCGTTGGCGGACTCGACCGATGGCTGCGCCGGCGAGATACTCATCGACTTGCCCTCCTAGTTGAGCGGGGCTGGGGGATGGTTTGACGTTCCGGGCCGGGGAAGCCGTACCGACGCACGAACGCAGAGTACGCCCTCTCGGTCGTCGTGGGTGACTGTGCAGGCATGAAACCACTCTCGATTTCAGTTGGAGGAAAAAAATCGCCCGACTGCGTTCCGAGAGCTGGCTTCAACGGCTGTCTCTTAGAGGAGGCCGGTGAGAATGACCGTTTAGAGGCCGTCGACGGTGATGTACGGGACATCCGCTTGGCGTTGGCGACGATTACTGGCCCGGCGGGGTCGCTCACGGTACACCGTGACTGCTATGGGCATCCTCGAACGGAGACGGGTTAGAAGCCTCTGTTGAAATACTATTAATTAGATACTATTCACGGTGAAACAGCCGTTACATAGTCCCTGCGACTTGAGCAATCGTGGAATCCTACTCTAATTTGTAAAGTAACCAATAGAGAACCGCGGCCAGCGTCACGGCTATGATAACAATGATACCTCTCGTCATCCGGAGAACTGGCCATAGGTCCATTGCTATCATAACGAATAGAAGCCAGATAACGAGATTCAGCCGGAGAATGACTCGATCTTGTACCATTGTCTGCTGTATAGTGATTTACTCACAAGTATTTTTACATAATTGAAACATCAGATAGATCCTCTGTATTGACCGATTGTGGTGTAATGGCCTCCAAGGAAAGTGACTACCCAACTGCTCTCAGCCTGTGCGAGCTTCTAGCCGACCCGCACCACTCTAGAGTGCTTAACTCTTCAAAGTGGTGCAGTGGATTGTCCGGCTTCCGGGCGCTTTTGTAGTGGGATTGCTACGATGTAGATGATGTATGAATTGGTCCACCAGTATGCCCCGGAGAGTCCTGCCGGTCGAACCGCTGTCGCAATCATCGCCTCGCTGATTGGCGTTCCAGCATTGGTATTGGGACTCATCGGACTGACTGGTAACGCCGCAACAGGACTCCTGTTTCTCCTCGTTAGTGTCGTCACCCTCGTTGTCGCCGGGCAGTTAACACGTGGCGTCGTTCGACAGGCGAACGCAGCACCCACGGCAGGGCCACAAAACGAACGGGAACCAAACCAGGCAAGCGAGACTGCAATTGAAACACTCCGACGACGATACGCGGAGGGCGAGCTCAGCGACGAAGCATTTCAGCGACGCCTTGACCAGCTCCTCGAAACCGAAGACATGGAACGCACCACGGCCGACCGTGAACGTCTGCTCGAATGAGTAACCATATTGTAGACTCCGCTGTGCGAACTAATCAGTTAGTGTTGCCTCCCCGGGCTTCTTGTCGGAGACTTTAAGACTTTCTGAACGAGGTTTTCTTGCATGGGTAAGATAGTGTCTCACTCCCCGCGTCTGTCGGCCAATCGTGTCGAACGCTTACTCGCAGTCCTCTTGGTTGGCTTACTCGGATTGTACGCTCTCGGGACGCTTGTCAGTAACAGCATTCCGGTACTCGACACGGCAGGCGTGATTGCAATCCATTTCGCGCTCGTGGTCGCAGGCGTCTTTCCAGTCGCTGTGCTTGGACACGCCCTGTATAGCAGTGTCCGCACCGGGACTGCTAAGCCACGCCATATCGAGATCCTCAGTGCACTCATCGCGTTAAGCTGTTCGGGCACTGCGCTCTTGCTCACCATTGATTCGCCCTCCAGTCTCAGCACGCCGCTGTTCGCAATCGCCACTGGTGCATTACTTGTTCTCGCGGGCCTCGTGGCCGTCCGATCATAATCTGAATTGAGCAGTAAGTGTACTTTCTGTATGTATCGATGGCGGTGGAAAGATTGTCAGACTTTGGCGATTTCACAAAGTCAGTCAGAACATATCGAGACCGGCCTGTGCCGGGTCACTCTCGTCGGTTGTCTGGGTGGCTGCACTCTCGGCTGTCTCAGGGTTCTCTCCGGGAGTCTGTCCGGGGAGACTGGGGAGACTCTGGAGAAGCTGGTCGGAGACTTCACCGACCGCGTACCACTCGGCGAGAAGTTCTGCTGCTGTCGTCGTGGAATCGTGGAGCCAGAATGCCGTCGGGACGCCGTCGGTTTCGATGTCGAGTTCGTCGACGTGCTCGGTGAACCAGCGGTCGCGGTCGCGCTTGAGCGCCTCGCGGAGTTCACGGGCGTACTCGTGCGTCTCATCGTCCGCCGGCAAGACCGGGAAGTTCGAGGGAAGTATCGCGTTCGCGTTCTGGTCGTCGCTAGCTATCCTGTCGAGGTATTCTCGGAGGGCGTATTGATAGAGGCGGACGAACCTCGCGTTCGTGAACGCGGCGTGCGTTAGGGAGGCTGTCGAACAGAGCGCTGTGAGCTCACCCCACGTCGCGACGGGCACACGTTCACCGACTGATGTATCCTCGACGAGTGTGCGGCGTTCCTCGTGGATACCGTTCTTGAGGTTGGCGGTGCCGGTGGCGTGGTCGCTTGCAATGATTGGGTCGGCGGTGACGCGATACTCCTGGATCTGTGTGAGGGTGGCTGTGTCGATCTGCATAGTCAGGAGGAGTGGAGTGCTTGGGTAGGCTCTCGTCGAACGTGTGAAGTCCGCAGGACATCGGCACTCACGAACAGGCTGGTGACGGATCGTGTGGATGGTGGTCGGTGCTATCGAGTGAATCGCAATCGGTCGTGTCTCCTTGAGTAGCACACGACGGACAAGAAGCCGGGTCGTTGTCGTGTGGGCAGCGGAGAGGAGCACCGTCCCGTTCGAGGACGGTTTGGACCGTATCGAATTGGACGACGATGATGGTGTCTGTCGCGACGTGATAGTAGGCGTCAGCGTCGACAATGGTGTTGTCGAGGACCTCGACAGGGATGGCGTTGTGGAGAGCTTCAGTGAGCGTAATCGCGGGCGACCCGCGAATGAGCCACTGCAGCTGGGGGTGGCTCCCCGGGTCTGTGATGGAAGGCGTCATCGTGATCACCGTTGCTTCCGGGGCGTGTGAGTGGCTGCGACGGTCGGGCTGACGAACCGGCGGGCGCGCTGCGGGATGTCAACACCGACGTCGATCGGGAGAACGTACTTGGCATCGACGTCTCCTTCGTAAGCGTTGGCGAGACGGGACGCAGCCGCGAGCTCGTGCTTGCACATCACCGCCCACTTGTTCGTCTGCTTGTAGGGACAGCCACAGACGACAGCGTCTGACCAGGGAAGGAATGCGTAAGTGGACCCGCTGGCGAATTCCCCGACGAGAAGTGGCGCCGGGAGAGTGACCCCGTATTCGGCGGGCAGGATGTGGTTATCGAGCTGGGCTTCCCGAATGATGTCGTCTACATCGAGGTCGTGTTCGTCGGCATACTCGATGGGATCGGTGTTCGCGTCGACGATGACGACTCCGTGGAAAGTGTTTGCGTGGAGGGGGAGGAGGGAGTCGGCTGTTCCTTGAATAGTGTCGAGATTTTTCGGGATGAGCTCCGTGTACCACTTTCGGCGATCGGCGCGAATCTGCTCGAGCTCGCGGTAATGTGGTTCGAGCTCACCTGTGAGGAAGGCAGGAGCCTCGCCCAGGAAGTTATCGAGGCGGTCGTAGGAGGGAAAGAACCGGCGTTCGCTTTCGTAAGTATCGACGAGCGTTTTCTGGATGTACTGCCGGGCGAGCGGGGTGGGAGGGTGGGTCTCGTGAGATAAGAGCCCGCCAGCCTCGATGATGTCGAGACGGATGCGGTGCTCGATCGGTTCGATCTCCGGTGGGTCATTACCCGTGGTGTTCTCATAGTCAGGGTGCGATGCGTCGAGCGCGCCTGGGGGAAGTTCGAGCGGTGGGAGGTGCTCGTCCGCCGGGGTGATCTGGTGGGTAGACATCCGTAGTTACCTCCACCTCCTGTGGGGGGCGAGAAAGCAACTGGAGAGTGCTCATCACAATTTACCCCACAATAGTTATGGCTATGCCCCTCTGTGGGGTAACTAATGACGGACGACACTGAGCGACCTTCTGGACCTGACCTTCCGGCACACGTTCGAGACGTGGTGGATGAATTATCGGTCGAGGAGCTGGAGGACTTGGCTGACTACGCACAGGCTCTTGCCGATTGGAAGCGGGAGCAACCACCTGCATCTCCAGATACTGCTCCCGAGGATGCTGTCGACGATGATGTCGTCGAAGACCTTGAGGAGCAGGGTGTCTCGATGGACCCCGACGACTACGATGATGTCCCTGCTACAGGGACCTACATCACGGTGAAGGAGCCGAAACAGGGATACAGGTATTATTATTGGCAATGGCGAGACGGTGACACTTGGAAGAACGAGTATATCGCGCCTGTCAATCCGAAGGGGGACTGATTCTCGTGTCAGATGACGGTGACGTTTCCGAAGACGCCCTCGAACTCTTTGCGACCGAGGGTCGGCGATCCGCGGAGCCAAGTGTGGTGGGCGCCGCGCTGGACTTTGAGATAGGGGTGGCCGCCGTCGTTTCGGAGCATTTTGAGCTGCTTACACCATTTCCCCTTTTCGTTTGTACCGATCTCCGCGAGAAGCCCTTCTCCACCCTCCTGGTTGTCAGCCCAGTCGACGAGAACATCGAAGTTCGCGGGTGAGAATGGATCAACAGGGAGCGTATTCCGGACTTCCGTAATGATGTCGCGGAGTTCGTTGGGGTAGAAGATGACGGGAGTCGGATCGGGGTGGTCGTTGACGGTTGGATCGTATGTGGAGTCGAATTCGTAGCCGATTTCAGCGGTTTGATAGCCCGTTGCGGCCCGGCCGTACTCTGAGGGCCGATCGAGGCCTGTTGGCGTGACGATTGCGAGCGACGTGGTGCCGTCGTCGTCTCCCCAGTTTGCTTCTGCTAATGCGAAACGCATAGCCCACTCGTCGTATATCCGATATTAAAAAATACCGGTAGAATAGGTGTGAACAGCGGGATGGCTTGGGTGAGATCGGGACGGCCGTTAGTAGAGGCTAGTGAGGCCGAGATTGGCGAAGAGGATAGCGTTATAGCTACCGTGAATGAGGATCGGGACGAAGAGTGAGTCGGTACGCTCGTAGGCGAAGCCGAGGATGAGTGATAGCGCAAAGAGTGAGAGGAGGACGTTTCGGATGCCGCTCAAAGAACCCTGCAGGGCGAAGAGATGTACGCTCGCAAAAAAGAGGCTGGCGAGGAGTATTGCTCCGATGGCCGAGAAGTACCTGCGGAGATACCCTTGAATGAGGCCGCGAAACAGGATTTCTTCGCAGGGTCCAGTGATGAGAAGGGATACGACGATGAGCCCGCCGAACATAGGGAGGGAGGCGTGTTTGGTGGCCTCGATCGCAGTCGCGTTCTGTGCGGTTGGAGCGTTGAAAAACGTGAAGAGGGACGTGAGTACGTATTCTGTGACAATCATCACGAGAATGCTGCCGAGTATCCAGCGAGCGTCGCGGCGGGTCGGACGACGGAAGCGGAGGCCTGCGGGGAGGAGGTCCGCTTTCCAGGAGAGGAGACCACCGACAAAGATCGCGTATCCGAGTTCACTAAACGCGGCGGAAGCGAGGAAGCGTGCCGTCTCTGACCGCTGGGCAACTGGGAAGGCCTGATCGAGAACGACGATGCCCACATAGCCGACGATGAGGCTGGTAATGATCGCGCCAAAGATGAAGACAAGTACGAGGACGACAGAGCGGAGCGTTCGCCAGAGGTGGATGACATCCTCCTCGAATGTACTATCTGTGGCCATCGCTGTTCGCGTCGTGTGTATCGGTTGTAGGCTCGCTAGTATTAACGGTCGGGTGAGTCAGGCAGTTGTGTAATCGTTGGGTGTGCTCTGTTGAGAGGGAGGGTCAGGATACGTGTCGGAACAGGTTGAGCCAGTCTGATCGACAACTGCGATGAGCGCGTCTCGGTTGAGGTTCCAGTCGAGAGCGCGGTCGTAGTCCGGCGTGGGCGAGCTCGTTCCGCCGACGAGTTCCTGAAACTCGACGGTCATCTTCGCTTGACTACCTGGTGCGTCGCGCCATCGAATGACTGTTCCCCCAGTGCGGTCGTTGGTGTCGACGGTGACGGTACCGAAACGGTCGTCGGGATCGTCGTGATCGAGCTTTGGGTTGCAGAATGCGGCGACTTCAGAGGCTAAGTAAAAGCCGTCGTCGCGACCACGGTTCGTCTCGACGAGGAACTTGAAATCGTCCTGCTCGGTACAGCGGAAGACCCCTGAGAGTTCATACTCGTCGACGGTTTCACTCGTGGTGTATTCCGACCCGAGCACGGGAGAGTCCACTGTGCCCGTAGAAATGAGGAGGGCTGCGGTATCCGGTTCCGGGAAGGGTCGAACGTACCGATAGATGTGTTGGCAGTCGGTGTTCGTACACTGCCGGAGTTCGACGGCCTTGCCGGCCTGCTGTTCGATACGTATCGGTTCGCCACTGCGTTCCTCACACGCAGGGCAGACGCGATGGTCGCTATCGGGCGTCCAGGCGTGGAGACAGTCGAGGCGGTCTTCCTCGAGGCGGTAGACGCGGTCGAACCGCGCAAGCAGGTCACTCGGCTGTGGGGCGCGATCGTCGTCGTCTCCGGGGATGTCGTGTGTCCACGCGATGCCGGCTATCGACGACTGCTGGTTGATGGTGCCCCCGATGAGCCGTCCTTGTGTGCCGTCTTCGTCGACGACCGAGAGCGGGCTGTGGAAGATCCCGAAGTTTCGTTTGACGACCGCGTATTCGGTGCCATCGATCCAGAGAAGGTCGCCTTCGTCTGCCGCATAGAGGTCTTCGGCTGTCTCTACGGAAGCCGTTACTCGCTCCGCAGGAGGTTGTTCGAGGACGTGTCCCTTGTAGTCGAGGTCCGTGAGCTGCGCTTGAGGAGTTCTGGTTGAGTCGGTCATAAGAGGCGCTCGCTGTCTATCGGCGACGAAAAAACCCACCTCTCGGCAGTGCCACACATCAGTTGTCTCCGCGAACGTGGTCACGGAACGCAGTTCGAGTCTGTCCCTTCTCGAGCATCTTCCGAGTGAACGCACGATACTCACGGCGTGCGTGGCCGAGGACTTGCGGATCGAGTGATCCGTCCCACTTAACGAGTTCGCGGATGTCGACGCCACTCCCCATCGAGAGAAAGACTGTGACCATATTTTCGGGCCCCCAGAGTTCATCCCCGGCAAGGATGGCGTTCGCCTCCCAAGGGACGCCTGTGATCTTTTCGGAGAGTTCACGGGGGTTCCAGGGTATCCCGTCGTCGGCCGACGAGATGTCCGTAACCTCGGGATTCGACATCGTGCGATCCTCCTTGAGGGTGAAGAACACTCGGGCCTCGTTGAAACCCTCACACGGAAAGTAGAGACGGCGCGCGGCGCAGTCCTCGCAGTAGGTCGCGAGTGGTGTGAGCGGCCGCTTCCCGGGATGCTCGCGCATTTTGGACTGCCAGACGGGATGGTCGGGATTGAGGATGCGGTCGGTAACGTACTGTGCGACACGGGGAGTGCTCGAATAGGCGACGCCAGCGGCGCAGAAGTCACAGATGAAGCGGTCGGGATGGTCGTGCTTCGTCTCGTACGTATGGCCGTCGTAGAGATCGAGGAGCTGTGCAACGGTCCAGTCGGGGTTGATACGGGTGTCGTGGTCGATCATTGGTTACCTCCTGATAGGGACGCCGTCGAAGCGGGCGTCGAGGATACCGCGGTAGTGTCGCTCTCCGTGTCGAGTTGGTCTCCCTCCTCGACGTCGTTGACCTGTATATCGTACCACCGGAGCTCGCCGTGGCGACCCTCCTGTTTCCGGTGGAACGCGGTGGATTCGACGAGTCTGATACCTGCCAGATTTTCCTTGTGAACGCGACAGCGGAGGCGCGAATACTTGTCTTGGAGCCGGTCCAGAATTGCGGTCGCGACGCCTCTCCGTCGCGCGTTCGGTGTGACGGCGATTCGACTCACGAACGGCATTCCGACGGTATCGACGACTGCCATTCCGACGCGGTCGCCGTCGAGAAGGGCCTCCCACGCCTCTCCCTGTTCTTCGGCGGCGGTCAGAGTCGGGACATCGTCGATCTCGTAGAAGAAGCACCACACGGCGTTTGGCGAGAGCCGTGAGTATCCGACGGTAATGTCGGGATCGGTGTCGATGGATGCCATCGGTCAGGTGGTCAGATTTTGGTACGGGACGTGCGAGAGGTACGTCCGGCACTCGGGGCAGATAACCGAGAGGACGGGACCGTTCGCGTCGCCAGTCTTGACGTACTCGAACTCGCCGTGACTTGAGTTGTAAATGTCTTCGCTGACCGTCATGGCGCTCAGGGCTTCGGTCCCACAGACGGGACAGGGCTCTCCGAATCCCCAGTCCGGTTCGTGAATTGATTGCCGGATTTTGAGTGCGTCGGACGGAAGCTGACGGAGGAGTTTCTGGACGTACTCGGGACCGACAGTATCATCGTCCGGCGATTTGGTGGGGATGAGGAGTGACTCAAGAACGTCTGAGGGGGATTGATCTTCGGAGTCGATTCGCTCTTCTTTGATGTTGATGACGATGACTGTCATGGGAGGCTTGAGAAGGGAGCTGCTGGGTTTGACACCCCGCGGGGCTACTAGCGGATTTGGACGTGGTGGGTTAGTCCACGTCGATAGGCGTGTCGAGACGGGCGGCGGCAACGCGATAAGCGGCGACAATCTCGTCGGCGGTGATGTCGTCGTCTGCCTCGCGCTCGATGGTGATCTCGATCTCGCGGCGGACGGTGTCTGCGTCGTGGCTGTATCGCCAGATACCTTGTTCGACGCGGGGGTGGGTCAGGATGTTGTTCGGGATCCCGAGGTCGTCGACGGCGCGGAGAACTTCGGCGGTTGCGTGAACCCGGTCCCCGTAGCCATCGATCCCTTCTCGGAGCGCCTCGATGGCGTCTTGGAAGGTGAGGTCACTGGCCTCTTCACTGGCGGCGATGTGTGCGGAGACGGCGTCGGACGTTTCGGTGGGAAGCTGGCGCTGGGGTTCTGAGGTCATATTCTCCTTTGGTTAGTGCGAGAGTGGGTTCTCTTGATCGAGCGGAATGGTCGTGACCTCGACGAGCTTGAGGTGGCTGTCCGCCTGTGCCTGCTTGGCCGCCTTCTCACGGTTCGTTGTGAGTGTCGGGCCGAACTGACCGAGCTTGAGGAGGATGTCTCGTTCCGTGTTGAGCACACCGTATTGGGTGATTTCGCCTCCTGCTGCGGGCTCGCCGGCGCGATCGATGACGTCGATGTTGAGCGTCTGCCACGGCTTCCCGGTGTACTCGACGTGGACATCCTCGCCGTACTGGCGGGCAAGGTAGTCCCACGCTTGGACTAGTCCTTTCAGGGCATTGTGGCGTTCGCCTTGATCACGACCGAGTATGTCGACCGTGAGGGCTGTCGTCGCAAACGCCATATGGACTCCTTGTCGGTTTTTGAGCTGCTGTTCGACATCGAGTCTCTCGGGGAGATCCGAGAGATCGAATTCTGACGGTGGAAGGAACGATCGCATTTTGTGCACCTCACTTCAGATGGGGGTGAAAAACAACAGGTGGTGCGGCTACTCGTGCCAGATTCGCACATCGAGGAATGGGCCTTCGTGATAGATCTCGGCGTTGTCGAAGACGCGGTCGAGCTGGCGCTTGACCCGGCGGAGGCTCGGTGCACGCTCCGGGGGACGGAATTGGAACGCGGAGTACCAGGTTGCTTGGTCTTCTTCGATACCTTTCGGGAGGAGGACGGGAGTGAGCGCATCCGACCAGAGATTCCGATCATCAAGGATGGCTTCGAGTGCATTGTGGGAGAGGGATTCACCGGAGGCATCCTCGGCGTAAACGAAGACTGTCTTTGGATATGAGCTACCGACCTTGTAGTCGCGCGTGAACTATTGTGGGTCGTACCGACTCTCGCCCTCGATGAGGGACAGCCGGTAGAGCGTCTCGTGGTTCTCGACGGTCTGTTCAGGCTGGCCGCTGGGCCGGCTGAGTGCCGACGCATCGCCGTCCGCGCCGTGAGGAACCGTCTGGTTCACGGGAACGCCCGCGAACGTCTCCGGGGCGTAGTCGTGGGGCTGGCCGTTCATCTTGTGAGCATCGTGGTGGTAGACCGCCACCATCGTGTCGTCGCTCATAGCCCCTCCTCGATGCGCTCTTCCAGCGCCTCCACGAACGCCGGGCGGTACTCCTCTTTCCCACTGGTCGTCTTTCTCGTCCATCTTGTTCGTGTTGCCCTTCCCACGGTCGAAGACGCGATTCAGTTCACGCTCCTCGTAGAGCGGGTTGATCAGGCGGCAGTCGACGATCCCTGCGCCGAAGTTGCGGGCACCGCCTAGCTGATGCATCAAGTCGGTCTTGTGAGCATCGAGGAAGTCGATGCCCTCGGCCAGCAGTCCGATGAACTCCGGCTTCATCTCCCGGATGGAGAGGTGCCAGCAGCCATCGAGGTTGGCGACGGCGTCGTAGGTGTCATTCTCTACGGGAGTGTTGCCCGAGGGGAAGCAAACCGACGTAGCGACCTCGACATCTGGGTACTCACTCAGGGAGACCGTGCCGCAAAACAGCGAGAGGCGAACGCTGTCGCTCGTGATTTAGAAGACGCCGATTTCAACGGGAACAGGTACGCCTACGATATCAACGTCGAAGCAGTCCAAGCTATCCCGACCTACACAGAGGACATCCGGGAGATCGTCGTCTCGGGCATCCCAATCTTTACGACCAACAAGTTCGAGACCGTCGAAAAACTCCTCCTCGAGGAAGGCGGCAACGATGAGTAGTGGCTCAGACCCGGCTGCCGTCCGCGATGCGTTGGACCGCGCCCAAGACGCCCGGGATGGTCGGTCGTGGCCGAGAATTCTACGTCGAAGGTACGCAGACGATTCGAACTGAGGTCACGCCGGACGAAATCATCCAGCATATCAAGAAGCGGAGTCCGTCACTCAAGACTCGCTACGGTCTTGAGGACCCCGTCCTCGAGGAAACCGAACGGATCGACCGCGAAAACCCAGAAGAAGACGGTCTACCGAAAAGGAAGGCCTACACGGAAACTCTCCCGTGGAAAACCTACTACGCTACAGAGGAAGAGTGGAGTGCTCTCTACAACGGGGACGCCGAGGCAGTTACCTCAGCTGATACAGCGTTTGGAACGCCCACGTGCCCCCACGACGCGCCCGTGCGGTCACGCATATGAGTTAGGTCTTCCGAATGCTATTACGTCACAGTCGTACCGGAGTGATTCGTCTACGATAGCGTTCGACGCTTGGTAGAGTACGTCGCGGATGTGGCGAAGCTCGCGGCCACTCGCTTGTTCGAGCGTTCGGTGGGCGCTTCACGTCCTGGCCTGCTGGAGTCCGGCGCGTACCTTCTCGAACTCGCGGAGGTTATGGGTCAACTCACGGCCGCTGAAGAAGTAGGCGGTGCTGGTGATAGCGAGGTTTTCGACACCGAGGTCAACCCCGAGAACCGTTCCGTCCTCAGCGGTGTTCCGCTCGGTGTCATTTTTGGGTCGTCGAAAGCCAATATGCAGGAAGTAGTCGCCGTCCCGGGCGGTGAGCGTGCTTTCCGTGACGCTCCATTTGTCGGATTTGAGGTACTGCCGTTAGTAGCCATCGTCGGCGTCGGGCAGAGCAAGTTCACACCGAACGCGGTTCTTCGTAGTAGAGAGCGACACCGTATCGTCATCAAACAGCGTCATAGTCCGAGTGTCATATTTCACCGTTAGTGCTGTGAACGACGGCTTGCTGACCTTCTTCCCGTTGTTTCGACGTTCGATGCAGCCGGTGATGGCTTGGCGGCTTGGTGGGTGGCGAGAATCGCGTGCTGACTACCAAGGTTGGTTACGTCGCGTACTGTGTCATAGGCGAGGGGCTGTACGTCACTCTTGGCGTTGCACTTTCCCCACCATATCCGTGGCCATTTGGCAACCACGCTTCCACTCAGAGATGGTTTCCTCAAGCAACTCGCATTGCTCGCCATCTACCGAGAGGCGAGTAATTGCCGTCCGCCGCACGTAGCCGTCTGTCACAATTTCAATGTGAGGCTGTTGCTACTTATAGATCAGTGTGTAGCCGATATGACCGCGCTCTTCAACCCCCTACTCACTTGTCTCGCTCGTTCGTTGTGGAAGGAAACTCCGCGTACCACTTCAGTTGAAGATATCGAGGCGACACCCATCGTCGTTCTCGACGCAGCTCGTCGCCCCCAGCGTCCGGTAATCTGGATCAAGCGATTGAACCTCCGCATACCCCGAGGTCCTCTACTATAAAGTGATTCATTCAAACTGGTGTAAAGTCAGTACCCCAGTAGAACAAAACTGCTCCAACGAAGGTGATACAGGCTAGTCCCATAATTGGGAGAGAGTAGCTACCGGTCACTTCAAATAGAGAGTTTATTAGGAGGGGTCCAAGAAAGGCCGTACAAGCCTCTGCCAGTGTAAAGGTACCAATAATTGCTGAAGCATTTTGGGGGCCAAACTGCTGAATGAGTATTGGCGAGTAGAGTGAGGCGATCGCACCTAATCCAATACCGAAGACCAGTAACGCGATGTACAGTCCAGTACGAGAATTTGAAGTTAAAAGTAGAGGAAGACCTCCTCCGGCAAGAATTACGCCTCCTATAAATGTAGTTCGGAGCCCAAACCTGTCAGCGATAATCCCACTACTAACTCGTGTGAAAATACTAATTCCGCCAATAAAACCAAACGCAGCAGTGGCAAGAGTATCTGAAAATCCCAGAGTAGAGAGAATATCAACTAGCTTTGCAGATAAAACAAAATACCAGGTCCATAAAAGTGCAAACCCGACCATAGCAGTCATAAATCTAATATTTGTTATATTTTCAATTACCCAACCCAAGTCAACTAGGTCTAGATCATTATTTTTGATGTCAAACGGACGTCTGTACACAATACTAGCTATAAACAATACTCCTGCTGTGACTCCGCCAACTACAATGAATGAGACACGAATGTTAGTGCGCTCAAATAACCACAACCATATGAATGGAAGTAATAATATTCCTAGACCACTCCCCGTCAGTGTAACGCCCATCGCCCTACCTTGATACTTGTCAAACCACTGTGGAACGAGAGAAATTACTACAATCACCGCAGTGCCACCAGCGGTACCAATCAATCCAAATACTATGATAACCCCTAGGTATGAATTGACTATTTGGAACAATAATACTGCGATACTTATTCCAAAGGCGGTTGATAATACTACCTTTCGAAGTTTTAATCGTGCAACGAGGATACCAAGAAGTCCACCTGCAACTAGAAATAATGATGTCATTATTGAAAATATGAAGGACGTTTGAAATTCCGATAAACCAAAGGTAGCTTTTAGCTCGTTAGCATATACTGTAAAAGTGAATACAGTACCCCAAATCAAAGTTAGAGTACATAATCCAAGACCGACAATGAGCCATCCTATCATCGAATCGATTTGTGAGCCTTGAGAGCTAGTTTCCATTAATTAAACCTCATCACGATTTTGATCGCAATACATTCAGACTCCACGGAAATCGCTGTAATCTATCAATGAGGTGCGTGAATTAGGTTTCTGATATAAATGATCTTCAGTACCATATAAATACTATCTGTTTAAGTTTGTATGCTAGACTATTGTGAACCTGGCATTTTGGCGTGGTCTAATGATTCTATCTCAAGCGAACTCATTAAGGTTGGTTCGTCGCTTATCTTCCTTATAGGGAGCAGGGGCAACAGTAGCACGAATCTCTTTCTGACGTTGATCTGGATCGCCCCAAATGACAGTCACTTCAGTGCCAGGATCGCTGTATTCAGCATCAATCGTACAGAGTGAGAGCATTTTGCGGAAGTAGTAGCTGTACCCCCGTGAGGTAGCAATACCAACTAGTTCACCATCACTGAGAACTTTGTCTGCACGCATATTCCACTTTTGTTCGGTTGGCATATCCATCGGTTGGTATGGTGTTTCATCACGGTAGAGAGATGCAGATACGTCATTTACATCTTCACTATTCCATTCTAAGGTTACCATCTCCCGGGTTGGATTTTCAACTTCTTCAGCAAGTGCTTCTTTGCCGATGAAGTCGTGATCTAAGGCGACATTCCTCTTCCAACCCATCTCTACTGGGTTACGATAGTAGTCTGTAATTTCGTCACTTTCAAAGCTTCCAGCAATCCCTACAATTCCAGTATATCCTCCGCCGTTCTCTAACTTCCACTGATTGAACTCCTCCATCCCACTGTGATAAATGGCAGGAAGGTAATCTCTACCCCTCGTGGGGAAGCAAGCCTCTAGGTGATTAATCATAACTGTCCGAGCACCTAGTTGTTCGAGGCCATATTCTTCCCCAGCCTCGACCACTGCATTCCATACCTCATCAGCATATTCAGCAGGGCCTTGAAGTTCGAACCCTGCCTCGCCTGCCATTCCCATTCGGATAGCGGTCACGTTCCGATTGCCTTGAATGGCAGTCACCTTTTGATCCTCTATCGTTACATCTGCGAAATGAATGAAGTCAATATCCCGGAGTGAGCCATCTACTAACTCCTCAAGGACTTTTAGGGAGTTTGGACCTTGAACCTGGAAATTAAAAGTATCGACTGTTTTCCAAGATGCGTCATAATCGCTCTGCGCTAGTTTATATCCAGTCCAGAAGGCAGGGTTCGCAGAAAGACTGTATTCATCCTCATCGAGACGCATAAGAAGACCTTCAGCAACAATTAGACCCTGTTCGTTACATTGAATAACGTGCTTCGCTTGACCAATGGCGAAATCGTCAAACGTATTTACAGATAGTTCAGAAAGCAGTTTTTCTGCATCTGGGCCTTTGAGCCTAGCTTCAGGAAGGAAGGACCAATCTCCGATATAGCAAGTTTCCTTCCAGGAGACCTGCTCATCAACCCACCCCGAAAACTCACGTTTTCTCCATCCGACGTGATAATCAGTCTGGTTCTCTCGAAGTTCTTCTACAGTCGGAAGACTGCGATTGTTGTGCTCGCTCATACTGCAGCCGAGCCTTCATCATAATCACTCTTTATTCTTACTGTTTATTCGTACGAGTTGAGTATAGAACAGAGAAGAATCCGAGGAGGTAAAAATAAAGTGTTAATCTCAAGCCTATACCGAAGATCAAGCGGTCTACGTACTTGCGTAGTTACGAACGAGTTCTTAAAGTTAGCAACAGTCCCAAAGAGGTCGTGCTGAACCAAGATTACACCTCAATCTATGAGTGGCTAGTTATCATACCTACAATTTAGTGCAATCTCGTCAGCAGCAGCTTGTACTTGCTGAACCAACGACTGGCGGTAGTTTTCCTCTTTTAGCCGCCCGGTTGGGCAGGAAACGCAAAGGCTTCCGAGTAATTCATCATCACAATTGACAGCACACCCAACAAACCCAACACCGAGTACTTGCTCATTCCAGTCAACAGCGTATCCGTCTGTAGAAATTTGGTTGAGTTCTGAATAGATTTGATCGACATCAGTGATCGTCTTCTCTGTCATTTTCTTTAGATTCCCATCTAAGATCTCTTCTACCTGAGGTTCTGGCATCGCAGCTAGGAGGGCCTTGCCGGCTGCCTGAGTATGAAGGGGAACCCGAAACCCAGGGTATGTACCTAGCTCAACCGAGGTAATACTACCTTCATCGTGAAGCAGTACCCACTCCCCATCTTCTTCGACCCCAATATGTGCTAATTCCCCAGTTTCAGAAGCTAATTTTTGTAATACGACTTTCGATGAATGGTAAAATTTGTTCCTATATTTTTTCAAACTACCCCGCTTTAAAAATCGATATCCAATTTCATATGATCCTTTTTTCCCAACTACGAAGCCAGTCACCTTAAGCGAAGCAAGATACTCGTGAGCTGTACTCCGGCTAACGTCAAACTCCTTTGCAACTGCAGAGGGACCAACCACCCCTTCTTCTTCAATAAAATCGAGGATATCAAATGCCTGAGTCACTGTCGTCAGTGGAGCATCCTGTTTTTCCATATTTCTACCAATAGGGCACAACAATAAAACACATTTGCAATGGTAGCAACCTTTCCCAATTTTATTCTAATATATTGGCGGTTGCCGATACAAATATTATTATAGCTAATTAAACGGAACTCTGCCATTTAGAGCCAGTACTGGAGCCAACCGCCAAAATCCGTTATAACCGAACAATAGATTCACTAAAAATAGCCGTATCATTACAGTCCCAGTTTTGTAATTGGTGGCCTGTCAAACGTTATTGAGATTTCGAATGACTCGTCAAACCGCTTCTACAGCTCTTTGAGAAACTAAGTAACTCGTTCGCTTATAACGAATTTCCCAATAGGACTTTCCCCTTAGAAATTCATCATATTATCTTCACTCAATCAATATGCCTTTCTAACGTTGATAGCTTGAGAAATAATCACAGTGTGGTATTATTTAGCATATCTGACTCTCTGAATGGTAATAATTAAATAGGCACACTCTCTTAGGCAACTCTGTATATGGAGAGACGGAAATACCTTAAATTAATTGGAGCAGGAAGTGTAGCTTCGATAGCAGGATGTGCTGGTAATTCAAACAACGGTAATGGTGGAAACGGTGGGGGGACCACTACAGGATCAGGAAGTGGATCCTCAGAACCAATTACTGTAGCCGCTTTGGAACCTCAGTCTGGGCCCTTTTCCCCTTGGGCAACTGAGCATCTACGCGGATTAAGACTCGGTGTTGATGAGATCAACAACAGCGATATGCTGGACCAGAATATTGAGATTGTGGTTACAGATACAGGGGCTGACCCAGGTGAAGCAGACAGTGCATTCCGACGGCACGTCGAACAAGATGGTGCCGTCGTAGCCACTGGTGTTGTTTCCAGTGACGTCGGTATTCGGACTGCTCAAACTGCAGAAGAGCTGCAAGTTCCTAACCTGTTAGCCGTTGCCGGATCATCGGAGATTCTATCCAGAGATACTCGCTATGTTTTTCGAACGGGATGGCCACAGGCCCAATCACACGGGCGAGCTGATGCACAATATTTTCAGCAAAATAACATTAGCTCTGTAGGCGCTATTGTTGCTGATTATGCGTGGGGACGCTCAATTGAAGCTGCCCTGGAACAATTCACACCAGACGATATTGAGCTGACTATTGAGGCAGCCCCAGTTGGTACAAGTGATTTCCGATCTTATCTGCGACAGATGCCAAATGATGTCGAACTGATGGACTTTGTTGGTCATCCTCCCGGTTCAGTATCTGCGGCATCACAAATGGCGGACCTAGGGATGGAACAACCAATTCTGGGTGTTGATCCACCTCAGCGTGTAATCATTGACGCACTAGGTTCACGTGCAACTGACGTCATTACTCGTCACCTAGCCGTTCCAACTTCAGATCAGTTTACTACTCTTGGTGAGCAATACGGTGAAGAATATGACGCAACAATGTTCACGTATGCACCGATTGGATATATTAACGCAATGATGGTAGCTGAAGCAGTGAGGGAAGGAAGCGGAGACCCCACCGAACTTGCAAATTACATTCGGAACAATTCCTTCGACGTAATGTATCAAAACCCGCTTGAATATACGGAATGGGGAGAATTCCGGAATTTAGTTATACAGTATAGTCGATTAACAGAGGGTGCGCCGTCATACTATTCAGACGGCGACTACCATCTGGAAGTGGTTGGAAAATCGGAGTCACTGCCGGCTCCTGAACCGTAGGTGTACAAACCGCTGCACGCATCTCGTTTTGATTTCTTGATTAACCGAGGGCAGCTATTCTAGCAGAGGGAACCACCGCTTGGCCTCTGAGTCTCCGACGCAACCGAAACACATACATTACTGAGTTATGCACTATCTATCGATATGGTGGCTACCAGCACATTAATTGGGGTAACTGTAGACGGCTTAGCTTATGGGGTGGTTTTAGCACTATTGGGTGTGAGTATTACACTCGTGTTTGGGTTGGGGGAAGTCTTGAACTTGGCTATCGGTATATTTGCTGTCCTCACCGTTCTAGCTGCACGAACAGCTATCAATAGTGGTCTTGGCCTTGCGTTAGGACTCGTTACGGCTCTGTTGTTTATCGGGCTTGTTGGCCTCGTTGTCGATAGAACGCTGCTTGAGATTGTATATCAATCCACTGGAGAAGATCGGATCCTCCTTGGAATTTTCATAACACTTGGCCTTGATGTTCTACTAGAAGGGACTCTAACAAACTTTTTTCCGTCCCAATATGATCTTCCGATAGACATTTCGTCGATTCAGATTGGTGAAATTATCCTAACTGGTTCTTCGATTGCGATTATTCTTATTGGCGGATTCATATTAGCAATATTACTAATCTTCCTCCGACGAACGTTTCTTGGAAAAGCCACAAGAACAATATTCCAGGATGAACGCGGCGCGCAACTAGTGGGAGTGAATATCCGTCGGATTCGTTCGTTAATTTTCGTCTTATCAACAGTCGTTGCAGGATCAGCAGGTCTCATTTGGGCATCAGGAACAACAGTCTCCGTTGGAACTGGGTTTGAATTTACATCGTTCGCACTTATTGTTTCTATTGTTGGCGGTGTTCGCAGTATTGGAGGAGCTGTTGTTGCCGGACTACTTCTTGGGACAGTGAATCAATTCGCTAATTTCTTTGTTGGTTCATATGTCGCTACCATCATTTTGTTTGTTACCGCAATCGTAGCTCTGTTGGCAAAGCCGGAGGTGTTAGCATAATGTCGATGCTCGATAACGATCATAAGGGGATTTGGATAGCGTTTGTAGTGCTAGCTCTTGCGCCAATTCCGGTTCTTGGAAGTAGCTATTATGAGGGAATTCTAGCGCGCATACTCCTTATTTCAGTACTAGCCGTAGCTCTCAATATCGTATTTGGCCAGACAGATCAACTGTTTTTATTCAGTGGTGGGTTAGCAGGCTTTGGTGCTTATGGGACAGCACTCCTTGCCGATTGGTTGTCGCTATCGGCCTGGATTACTTTGCCACTGGCTGCCATCCTTGCAGGAGGTATTGGCCTTCTTGTAAGTTGGATCTCTGCGAAACGGAATTTCACTGTTGTTCTTATTGCTATTCTTACTCTCAGTCTTCAATTCGTACTTACAGAAATATACGTAGGGGCGCGAGATATAACTGGAGGATCTACTGGTTTTAGCTACGATGTACTGTCACTTGAATCAATCACTGCAGTTACTGGACTTGGAAATAAAGTAGTAGTCTACTATCTTGTTCTTATCCTGCTTCTCGTTTCCCTTCTTCTCTATGTTCGTTTAATTAACTCAAAATACGGTGTAGCATTTGCTGCCCTTCGTGAAGACGAATTGGCCGCAGAGTCAATTGGAATCGACGTAGACAGATACAAGATGGTCGCAGGATTCCTCTCGGCGTTCCTTATTGGGTTCACTGGACCACTTATTGTAAAGGAGGCAGGCTATATCCTTCCCAGTGCATTCTCATTCTTTGCGATAGACGTGGTGATACTTATTGTACTTATCGTAGGCGGTCTCCGAACAACTCTTGGGCCAGTTTTTGGAGCAGTGATCGTCGTAGCGATTGAACAAGTACTTGCGTCATATGCGAGTAACTGGCGAACTGCTCTCTTCGGAGCTCTATTGATTCTTCTCTTCATTTACTTCCAGAACGGTGTCGTGGTCTGGTTTCGGCAAGGACTCGCGGACCTTGACATAATAGACAGATAGTTTTGGATATTAGGATTTAATTTAATCTGCAAAATTCTGTCTTCGAACTATTCATCATTCGATATTATTATGACGCTTAGCTACTTGACTTCGCACGTTAGACGAACATACCGTCGGTCTGGTGCATTAGCTCGTCGATGCTGCGGTCAGGGCTGTTGAGTGCCCAGGAGAGAAGATTTTGAACGCTTTCGCGGAAGGATCGCTTGACGTCGTTGCGGAGTGAACTCGCGTGTGCGAGAAGTGTTCCAAGAGCGCTGTGTGCAGCACTGAACTTGAGGAGGCTGTAGGCCAGCATTAGCAGGTGCCAGTGCCGACTGGCACCTGCGGTATGCCGTAACTCGCAGTCTCCAAAACCAAGGTCCTGCTTGGTGTCTCTGAAGAACGTCTCCACGCGCCATCTCATCGCGTACAACTCGATGAGATGGCTCGCTGGTGCGTCGATCTTGTTCGATACGATGTACTTCACGCTCGGTTCCTCGTCTTCGTCGCTTGATTCCTTCTCGGTGATCGGCGGTTTCATCTCGCCAAGACGGCCGACTTCGCGCTTCTGTGTCCAGATATGGTAGGTCTCGCCGTTGATCGTGCGCGGGACTGTGTCGATGCGCTGGCCGAGCGCATCGACACGGATACGCTCACCACCGTAGGTGACGTACGCATTGCTCTTGACCGCAGACACCCACTCTTTCCCGTAGCTTTCGAGGTAAGTGACGAACTCCTCCGAACAGTAGAGCATATCGAAGAGATAGGTGTCCGCGGGGACACCTATCTCGATGAGTTCGTCAACGAGATCGATGGCGAGTTCGACACGCCGCTTGTCGTCTTTCTCGTAGAGACGGAAGCCAAGAGGATAGGTGGTTTTCTCGTCGGCGTAGAGTGCGTAGATGAGGTTCTGTCCCCAGATGTAGCTGTGAATACCGTGATCGTAGAATTTCCCAGCGTGAGGGATGTTGTCGCCCGTTTTATGCGTGAAGGTGTCGTCGATGATGACGACACCTTCACTGCCCCAGCGCGTTTCATCGGTCTGCTGGAGCAACTCAAGTCGTTCTTTGTTGAGCTGGTCTTCGTCCCAATCGTACTCGGTGAGGAACTTGTTGAGGGCTCGTTCGCTCTTGGCTGGGAGAACAATGTTCGAGATGCCCTGAACGGTCTTGTTGCTGGCCGCAACAAGACCTGTCACGTAGGTTTTGGCGTGGGTTTCTGCCGGGTTGAGAAGCACCTGAACTGGTCGATTGGCTCAGTACACGACAAGAACGACGTGATCGGCAGCATCAGCAGTTCACGTAGTCTCTACGTGCTCCAACAGCATAACGTGCGAAGTCAAGTAGCTAAACACCACTGAGCGTTAGGGGATAAGATTAACGCTCTTCGGAAGCAGATTGTTGGTCGGGTAGAGCTGACGCTGTGAAAGCGTAGCGGGCAAGGGCGACGCGTCCGCGTCACCCGAACGCAATGTT
>NZ_FNPB01000003.1 GCF_900107195.1 Halobellus clavatus | reverse complement strand
CGACACGAGCGACCCGGATGTCGTGAAGATTCTGTTGTACGCGGCGTTGCTGTCACTGCTGGTGAGTCGTGATCTGTTGGGTCTGGTCACCGAGCAGGCCGCCGATGAAATCGTGTTTCCGCCGGAACGCTGGGCGGCGACCTTCCGGTCGCACGCCCAGCTCATCCTCCACGAACTCGGCGAGTTCCTCGGCTACTCGCCACCGCCACTGCTGGAGCGACTGATCGAAGACGCACAGAAGATCCACCAACAACGACCGATCCTGCAAGAGACGCTCGCTACCGCTACGCAACCGAGGTGTGAGTCTTAGCTAAAGACGAATGATCGACGGGCCGGTACACCCCTGGGGCAGCTGTATCGACGAGGTAGCCGTCTTTCATTAGCTTCCTGTTCACCCGCTCTAAGTAAAAGGCTGTGCCAAACCGTTTTCCTAGATCCTCCCGAGTACGTTTGAGTAAAGCGGCTCCGAGGATTGTTTTTCTAGACGTCTATATGGTATCTGAGTAAACGCCTCTGCGGGTCTGTTTTCTAGATCTCTGTCGGTCGCGTTTGAATAAACGGATCGTGGGTGCTCTTATCTTAAATCAGGATTCTACTGACTGCTTCAATTCTCTGATTGCCTCTTTGATTTCTTCGGAGATGGATTCTTTCGGGATATTTCGCGCGATTAGCATACCGTGCTGATTCTTATCATATTCCTCTCCGAGGTGTTGGAGGAATATTTGTTTAGTACCTCGGCCTTGTCCGGTTTGTCCGAATTTTCCTCAATAATCTCCGACGGCGGTATCTGGATTCCCTCGAGCGCTACGGATTGATCGAGCAGCGAGGCTCGACGCGGGATTCGAGCTACGAGATAGCAAAGCCGTAGGTCACCGGGGTATTATTGCTGTTCTTCTCTGGATGCCTCCCGGTTCCTTCCGATCCGCTACGGCGGATTCTCGGCCTCGTTCAACAGCGCGAGCGAGTCGGCCTCGTACGCGCGGCGCTAGAGGCTATGCACCGCTCGCGCGACGACCGTCGGTTCGGAGGCGACGATGCAGGACGGCTCGGGATCGCTCGAACGAGCCTCCGGCGGTGCGTGGAAGTGTCTGTCCGGAGCGTTCGGCTTCGGGTGGTGGTCGAACCGGAAGTTCACTCCTCGGTGGTCCGTGTAGTGGAAGCAGTAATACCGCGCTGGACCCACCGGACGTCGAAGCGACACCAGTCGGCGTCTCCGATCCCGTCGGCAAACCGTATTTCGAGGGCCGTGGGGTCCAATCGGCTGTCGAACCCCGCGTCTTCGACGAGGCCGTCGACGCTACGGAACACCTCCCGGATCTGTTCCAGTGCGACGTCGTCTAACGGTCCCACGTTCCCCTCGACGTCCGTTTCGGGGGCCATCTACGCGGTCGAGTGGGTCGAGTCGCCGCCCAGCGCGCCCCGTTCTTCGACGGACGAGCCCGTCTCCGACGCCCGGGCAGCCGCCGAGCGGCTATCGTCCGGGTCGAAGTCGTAGAGCGACAGCGCCGCCTGCGCGATATCGAGGTTCTGTTCGACCTGCTGCCAGCGGGCGACGTCCTCCCAGCCGTCCTCACCCGGTTCGAGGTCGAGCGTGAGTTCGTCGACGTCGTCGACGTCGTACCGCTCGCGGAACTCCTGCAGCTCGGCCTTCAGGTCCCGAATCGCCTCCCGGATCTCGGCCTTCGTGTGTTCCCGGTGGATGTCGGCGATCCGGCGCATCGCCAGCATCTGCGGGGCGCGCATATAGCGCGTGCCGGCGTCGGTCGCGATCGTCTTCACGCGGCCGGTCTCCGCGAGCGCGGACAGGTGCTTCCGCGCGGTCGGATCGCTCACGCGAGCCCGCTCGCCGATCCGGCTCGCGGCCTGGGGCTCGGTGGTCACGTCGATGACCTGGCGAACGCGCTCGAAGGTCGTCGTCTCGGCCTTCCAATCGTCGACGGCGGCCTCGTTGACGCCGCCCTGCCAGCGATCACCGGGGGCGTCGGGAGCAGTCATGCCTCCGTGTTGGGCTGGGTGATTAAAATATTTTTCTGGAGATAAGTATATTTTAAAGGGTCAGAGCATCTGCTGTAACAGACCGGTGTTCTGCATCGGTGCGTGAGTATTCCGGACCGCCTCAAACGAGAGGACCGAAGACTGCTGTGTTCCGCCAGCCCTGAACCTGCTGGGGCGTGGGTCGGTCGATTTCGCCGCGGATCTTTCCCTTGTTCACCAGCAACTTTTTCCAAATAGTAGTACAATCTGAGGGTATGAGCCTCACTACGGAAGACTTTCGGGAGTTCCTCGGATCGGATCCAGAGGACGATGAAACGGTCGCGCTTGGTGATGCGCTCGCAGAGCTCGCGATCGACGCCGAGGTTGATTCCGTCAAGGCTGTCCGCGACGTCCGCGAGCGGTTATGAAACTGCTTCTCGATACGAACGTTCTCGTCGCCGCGGTGATGCGAGATACTGAGCGATCCGACACCGCAGTGGAGTTACTTAACGAAGCGGAGGAGACGTACGTTTCAGTTCTGGGTCTAATGGAACTCCGGAGCGTGCTCACAAAGAAAAAACAGATCGAACGCGACCGGATCACCCAGATCGAGAACCGTATTACGTCCCGCACAACGGTCACGTTCCCCGATGCGTCAGATATGATATCGGCCAATCAACTCCAGTCGGAAACGCTCCTCTATCCGATGGATGCCCTCATCCTCGCGGCCGCTGAAGCCGTCGATGCGACGCTCGTCTCCTTCGATTCCGAACTTCGCGAGCACGGAGCCGAACACCCTGCTGACGTTCTGTAGCCTGGGAGTAACACATACTGCTATCACGGAGTAACTCTCGGGACTTCTTGACCGCGGTTCGGTAGAGTCGTTCGACTTTCGCTCACGCCCCCCACAGCCGCTTATCAGTACACTCGGTAGTGAGAGCTATGTCGCACTCCGAACACGGCAGTCAGTCCGACCCGAGAACGCAGTTCTCCCTCGACCTCGCGGCGCACGGCTTCGAGCCCGGTGCGACGGCACCGAGGCGCGTCGCCGTCGATTTCGTCCGCGACAGTCGAGGATTCGCCCTGGACGTCGGCACGGAAGCCCGCGGGTATCGCGTCGAGTTTGCTGCTGAATAGACCCACCCTTTTCAGCAATTCGTTTCCGACAGATTCTGAGTGCGTGACGATCCGATGTGATAACCGTTTGTCTGCACTGAGCGGTTCCTGTTGGATATTTGATGGCTTCTCTGACACCCTCTGGTTATACTGTCAATCGCCTGTTTTCCCTGTTCTGTAACGCTAGTTCCGCAGCGTACCGGACGAACGGCGCTGGATACTCAAGCTCTCTTTGAATCAGTGGTTCGACTGAGCAATCCCCAACACACTGGTGATCACCGTACTGGGCCCGATTCGGTGCAACCAAACAAGCGGAGTTGCAGCGGTCTACCAGATCAAGAGGGAGAGGGAGTAGCGGCTGTTCCCCTCAGGATGAGTGTCCTGTCGTTGGAAAGACAGTAGACCATCGTCGCTAAGCAGCGAGGGATTGGCTTCTGGAGCGGACTCACCGTCTACGAAATATACAAACCTGTTCTCACATATGCTGGGTTATGCGCGTTAGTCGTCGCCACTTCTGTTCGACCGTCGCGATCGGTTCGTCGGCGACGCTACTCGGTACTGCCTCAGCACAGACGGACATCTCCGTCACCGGTACTGTGCAATCGGCAGCGGGAGCCGATTTGAGCGGTGTCGAACTTCGGTTTTCACACGAGAATACCGGTGCCCGCCGCACCGTCACACTCTCCTCCGACGGGGGCTTCGATCTGAGTCTCCCGGAGGCTGGCACGTACAGAACGACGCTATCCAACACGGAGAACCCAACCGATGGCGTACCCCTGATATACTCGTTCGAGAGCGTGGTAGTGGACAGTACTACCAACACGGTCGATCTCACTGTTCCCCGAGCAGACGAGATTCAGATTCGGTGTGTCGACTCGGAAAGTTCCCCAGTTGCGCGACTCCCCGTAAACTTCCGAGCGGCGAACGGCACCGGAGCGTCTCCGGGGCTGTTCACGACGACCGAACAGGGCTATGTGTCACGCTTCGGGGCCGATCGGCCCGGCGTCGAACTGGCCGGAGAGACCCAAGTCGAGGTTCAACCACCGGCGAATCCTGAGACGTCGATCGAGCTGGGTACCGTCTCGGTATCTCAGTCCGACGAGTTCGAATTTACGATCACGAATCCGGAACGGTACACCTACAGTTTCCAGTTGATCGAGGGCAATCCCGACGCGGGATTTCATTTCCCGTATTTTATTTATACGCCGCCGCTCGCTGCGGACGCGAACGACGACACTACTCTAACCCGTCCGTTCGTCGTGGGATTCAGGCTGAAAGACGTCGACACGACATGGGAGCAAAACGTCGCAGAGGGGCGAGACTTCATTCGGTCAGGTCGTGTCCGGACCATCGCTGACGAACTGCGTGCGCCCGCGCTCGTTGCGTTGCTGCCGACGAATCCGCCGGATGAATCGTTCGAGCTGCTGGACCACAACGCTCTGCAGGTCACCGAGCCTCCATACGAACGGCTCGATCGCCAATTGCTGTCGATGATCAGTGATGCACGGGAGCGACTGGCCGACGAGCCGTACGAGATCGCCACGAAGATTCATCTGCTTGGGTTTTCTGACGCGGGACGGATGGTCGATCAGTTCACGATGTTACATCCCGACCGAGTGAATGCTGCGTCCAGCGGTGGCAACGGATTCGCCACGATTCCACAAGATCGGCTCACCGAGGATATTCCGAGAAGGCGTCCCCCGACGATGGAGACGCTTCGGTGGCCCGTGGGTACTGCCGATCTCGAACGATTGACGGGTGAAGCGTTCGATTCCGAGTCGTGGGTGGACGTAGATCAATTCCGATACATCGGCGCCGAAGATCAGGGAGATCCCGAGGATCTCGAGCACCCCAGCGATTACACGCACGCCAAGTCGTATCGTCACTTCGGTGACTCACGGCAACAGTTGCTCCTCGACATTTTCGGCTGGAAACAAGTCGACGAGCGGTTCGAGACCAGTCGAGAGATATTCGACACCGTCGGGGCAACTGCGGACTTCACCGTGTACGACGGCGTCGGGCATTCTGTCCCGGACACCGTGCGAAGAGGGGTTCTGGACTTCCATCGACGATCGATGAGAGACGAATACGGGCCGATACCCGACACCGAGACACAGGGCGACGCCCGGGACTCGAGCAGTGCTGAAACACGAAGCGACTCCGTGGACTCGAGCGGTAACGACACACAGGACGAGGAGGCCGTGTCGGTCACCGGCCCCGGGTTTGGGCTTCTGAGTGGTGTTGTGGGCGTCGCCGGCGCGGGGTATCTACTCAGATCGTGGTTACTGGAACAGGACTCCGATTCGTGAGAGGCGAACTACAGCAAGGAACGAGCGGCTGGCGTCAGGTGCCCCGGAATACGTATCTCACTGCTGGATAGGGGTTTATACGAGTGATCTCCGAGCGACACGCACTGTAATCAACGACTGATTTCGAGCAGCTATCGAGAGATAGCGAGCCCGGTCGGTGCTAGTGTTGTATACGTTGAGACCTCTTGCGGGACCATTATCGTCTGAACAGGCGCTGTGTACCTGTCTGCTATTGGTATGTCTCATCGACTGATGATCAGTTTACCAACCACCTCGGTGGATGGCCCACGTCGGACCGACGCGTCAGACTCGGTTCTCACTACCCGCCGAGCGACGAAAAGTCGCCTTCGCGAGTGTAGACGTAAGCGGGAGAGCGCCAGAAGCCCTCGTCGATCGCCTCGTCGTCACTCACCTTTCGTAGTGCTGTCATCTGGAACGGCTCATCGAGCTTGCGGCCGTGCTCGACGATGTACGTCGTCGTATCGAGTTCCTCGTTGTAGTCCGCATAATCGTCGTCCTCACTGACTTGAGATCGAAATTTCTCTGCCTTCTGGGACTCGGGGTCCGGATCGAGGATGAGATCTGTGATGATTCCCGTGTGGGTCACCATATCGCCGGTCCGATAATAGATCGGCAGTTGGCCGTGGGCATCGAATGCTGCGGCCGCGGAGACGAGTCGGCTCCCGGACCGATGGGTGATCTTCTCACGGGTGACGAGTTCGTCGAGCCGATCCGAATAGTTCTTGGAGAGAATTGCGACGTTGCGCTGCGTTCGGACCTTCCGCTGGAGGCCCGACCACTGCGTTTGGTTACTTGTGAGCGTAGATTTGTCCAGTTTCTTTGCCTCGCCAAGATGTTGCATCATCTCGTCGAGGGAGGCTCCATCCGCTGACTCGGCGGAATCATCTGGATCATCCATTGTCTATCGGTGGATCGCATCCGCGTATAGATGTTTGGTGAGAGACGGCAGAGTCCTGTGGAATTCAAACCGTTCTTCGATGCCTATCCTGGTGAACGGTTGAATTGAAGCGGTGAGATTCCACGAGACTGCCAGTGTGCATCTCCCGACAAGAAGATTGAAACAACGACTCCCGGAGAACACGCGAATCCGCGTCTATACGACCAGCCACGCACGGCGACTGGTGGTGCTATCGGTACCGAGTGGCTGCAGTACAGTCAGTCGCGGACGTGGACCACTTGCTTCCCGATGTTGTCGCCGGAAAACAGACCGAGGAACGCATCTGGAGCGTTCTCTAAGCCTTCCACGACTGATTCGCGGTGCTGGATCTGGCCGCTTGCAACCCACGTTGCGAGCTGTTCGCTCGCCTCTCCGAACCGTGTCGCGTAGTCAGCGACGAGCAGGCCCTGCACCTTCGCGCGTGGTGCGATGAGCTGTGGCAGCTTCCGTGGCCCGGTCGGCAGCTCCTCGTCGTTGTAGTGCGCAATCTGTCCGCAGACGGCCACGCGAGCGTCGAGGTTCAGTTTCGTGAATACGGCGTCGGTGATCGGTCCGCCGACGTTGTCGAAGTACACGTCGACGCCGTCGGGTGCGGCCTCGTCGAGCGCAGCACCGTAGTCGTCGGTCTCTTTGTAGTTGATCGCCGCGTCGAACCCAAGGTCGTCGGTGAGCCAGCGAGTCTTCTCGTCCGCCCCGGCGAATCCGACGACGCGGCAGCCGTTCAGTTTCGCGATCTGTCCGACGACCGATCCGACCGCACCTGCGGCCCCGGAAACGACGACGGTATCGCCGGGCTTGGGGTCGCCGACCTCGAGCAACCCGAAGTACGCGGTCCGCCCCGGCATTCCGAGGACCCCGAGGTACGCGGGCAGGTCGGCGGTCTCGGGATCGACGAGGGCGACGTCATCTGCGTCGAGGAGACTGTACTCAGCCCAGGATCCGTTTCCGGTCACAAAGTCGCCGACGTCGTACTGCTCGCTGTGGCTCTCGACGACCTCGCCGACGATACCTCCTTGCAGAACGTCTCCGACGTCCCAGGGCTCTGCGTACGATTCACTGTCTCGCATCCGGCCGCGCATATACGGATCGACAGAGAGGTACTCGACACGGACGAGTAGTTCGCCGTCGGAGGGCGCTGGGACGGGATCTTTCCTCAGTTCGAAACAGTCCCGGTCTGGTTCACCGGTCGGTCGCTCTCCGAAGTACCAACTACGGTTCACGGGTTCCATATCGTTCTTCGATTCGGTGTGTGCAAGAGCCTTCGGGAGGTCGCCGAAACGGCCTTCGGGAGGTCGCCGAAACGGCCTTCGGGAGGTCGCCGAAACGGCCGCACTGATCGCAGACGAGATCGACTCCGCGGGACTGTCCTTCGCCCGGGGAGGACGGCCTCGATTTTCGGCCGAACTGTCGGACATCGAGAGTCTCGTCCACAGAGTTCCGCAGCCACCGATTTCTCTCCTCAGGCGCTGAGACGATGGTGATCTGCTGTGTTGGTTCGGTTGTCTCCACACTCGCTGTGCGATTCGAAGACCCCAGCCGTGAATTCGCCAGTACGAAGTGAAGGCCCCTCAGAGTCGGATTGTACCCTGATTCCGACATCGGATCACGGGGACGGACACCGCGCAGTGAACGTGAACAGAATCGATACCCACCGGAGCCACGTCCCGAACGGTCGAATACAAATAGGTGGGTCATTATGTTTGGATCTGAAACGGGGCTGACAACACAGTCATATGGTTACGCTACTCCTCTTCGTTGGGCTACTCGTCGCCGCGTTCGTCGGGTTCAACATCGGTGGCTCCTCGACCGGCGTCGCGTTCGGTCCGGCCGTCGGGAGCAAATTAGTCAGAAAAGTGACCGCGGGAGCACTCTTCAGCGTGTTCGTGTTCGTCGGCGCGTGGACGGTTGGACGCAACGTCATCGTCACGATGAGCGAAGGGATCGTGCCCGCCGCACAGTTCACTCCCGTGGCCGGCGTCGGCGTCCTGTTTTTCACCGGCGCTTCGCTCTTGGTCTCGAACATCTACGGCGTCCCCGCCTCCACCTCGATGACGGCAGTAGGAGCGATCGTCGGGCTCGGCCTCGCGACGGGGTCGCTCAACGAGGCTCTGATGTTCACGATCGTCTCCGCGTGGATCGTCGCCCCGCTCATCGGCCTCGGGATCGGGGCCGTCATCGGCCGGTACATCTACCCGCAACTCGAGGCTCGCCTCTCGTTTACGCGCCTCGAACGACAGTTGGTACAGATCGATCGGTCCGATCGATTTCCCCGCGTCCGGCTCAACGAGAACGCGTCCCCGCGTGACCTCGTTGGATCGGCGCTGGTGCTGGGCATCGCCTGCTATATGGGGTTCAGCGCGGGGGCCTCGAACGCGGCCAACGCGGTCGCGCCACTGGTCGGCAACGGGGCCGTCACGGTCGAACAGGGCGTTCTCCTCGCCGTCGGTGCGATCAGCGTCGGAGGATTCACGATCGCCAGGCGAACCCTCGCGACGGTGGGCGACGGAATCACGGACCTCCCGATCCTGGCGGCGCTCATCGTCTCCACCGTGGGGGCGACGATCATCACCGTCCTCTCGTACTACGGCATTCCGGCGAGTCTCGCGGTGAGCACGACTTGCTGTATCATCGGCCTCGGGTGGGGCCGAGCGAGTCGTGCCGCCACCCTCGCGGAACTCGCCACGCCGCCGAGTGAGGCGGAACCCGGCCCGAGTCTCACGACCAATGCGCTCGCTGCACCGTCGACGAAGGAGGCGGCTCCGGGGGGACCGACGGTGGGTGAACTCGCGACCGGGGAGGCCCCCGAGGCCGACGAGATCCCGGACGAAACCCCGTCAGTTCCATCGATCGGCGAGGAGGACATCGAGGAACTGACCGCCGAGAGCCTCTTCGACCCCGCTGCGACGAGCCGGATCGTCGTTCTCTGGATCCTGACTCCGACGATCTCCGTCGTGGGGTCGTACCTCCTCTTTAGGCTTCTGCTGTGAGCGGTTCCACCGATGAGTCGACCGCTGGGGTGGGTGAATGCGAAAGCCTCGATGACTATTGTGTGGGGCTTCGATGACCAGTGCGGGGCTTCGATGGTCAGTGCGGGGCTTCGATGACCGATCCGGAGAGTGACGTCTTCGCTCCGTTGACGCGCCGGACGAACGTTTAATGCCCTCGTCCATCGATTTGTCTGGTATGGTTCGTACCCCCGTCCGTGGAGGGCGCTGAGCGTGGCGGGAGTCCTCTTCTGGACGCTGGTGGTGCTGGCGACACTCACCAGTCTCGCCACAGCGTGGGCGCTCGGCGCCAACAGCAACTCGCCCCCGTTCGCCCCGGCGATCGGCGCGAACGCGATTTCGACGATGCGAGCGGCCTTCCTTATCGGGATTCTCGCCGCGCTCGGCGCACTCACCCAGGGCGGAGCGATATCCGAAACCGTCGGCGCGGGGCTCATCAACGGCGTCCAGATCACGTCCCTGGCGGCGACGGCCGGCCTGCTGACCGCGACCGGATTTATGGCGTTCGGCGTGTACACCGGCTATCCGGTTCCGGCCGCGTTCGCGACGACGGGGGCGATGGTCGGCGTTGGCCTCTCGCTCGGCGGTGATCCCGCCGTCGACACGTATCGCCGCATCGCCGTCTTCTGGGCTCTCGTACCGCCCGTGTCGGGCGGTCTGGCCTACCTCACTGCGACGCTCCTTCGCCGGGATGATATCCCAGAGACCGTCGGCGTCCCGGTGCTCGCGGCGGTCGTCGGCGGCATCGTCGCCAACGTCCAACTGGGAGTCATCCCCTCGCCGCCGGATGCCTCACAGAGTTCGATCGCGGGGTTCATTGCGCGGCAGATCACGACGCCGACGGTCGCTGGGATCGATCCCTTGGCTGTTGTCGTGACGCTGCTGGTGGCTGCAGCGGGATTCCGCTTCATCCGCAGACGGACGCAGACGTCGGTCGAGGACGGCATCCGCACGTTCCTCGTCGTTCTCGGGAGCGTCGTCGCCTTCTCCAGCGGCGGGAGTCAGGTCGGGCTGGCTACCGGCCCACTCGAGAACCTCTACGGAGCCGAACTCGGCCTACCCGGGATCGTCCTGCTGTCGCTCGGTGCGGTCGGTATACTCGCGGGTGCGTGGATCGGCGCGCCCAGGCTGCTCCAGGCGACATCGCGCGAATATGCACAGCTGGGGGTGCGGCGCTCGATCGCCGCGCTGGTCCCCGGCTTCATCATCGCTCAACTGGCCATTGCGCTAGGAATCCCGATCTCGTTCAACAACATCATCATCTCTGGGATCATCGGTGGCGGGCTCGCGGGTGGCTCTGCGGGTGTCTCGCGCCGGAAAATCGGCATCACCATCAGCTTCTGGCTCATCACACTCGCTGGCTCGACCGCGATCGGGTTCGGCCTCTACAGGGCCTTCGCCGCCGTGCTCGGTGGGTGACGAGAACCGAATCAGCGGACGACCGTCACGGTCATCGGCGCCTCGCCGACGACCCGCGTCGCCACGGTTCCCAGCAGCCGACGGGCGATGCCGCTCCGCTGGCCGCCGTGTCCACCCATCACGATGTGGTCGACGTCGTGGGCGGTGCTGTACTCGAGAATCACTTCGGCTGGGTCACCCGTCTCCACGGCTGTCTCGATCGTTCGATCCACCTCTGCGGCCTGCGTTCTCGCCCGTTCGACGAGGCGATCGGCCCGCTCTTGTGCGGTCTCACGGCGATCGGCCCCGGGGTCGAGGATCCCTCCCTCGCTCATCGCCCCGTCGAGCGGCGTCACCACGTTCAGGACTGTCACCCGACAATCGAAGAGTTCGAGCGCCTTCTTGAACGCCTTGTCAGCCAGCGGAGACCCATCGAGGGGGACGAGAACGTTCGACGGTGGCATACGACGAATTGAACGCCCCGGCATATATCGCCAGTGGTCGTCGTTCCCCGGGTACTTCCACACCTCAGGAACCAGAGCCCGGAGGTCCTGAGCCTTGTCTCCCCTGCTTGACGAAGTGGTTGGGACCCAGATGGCGGCTACGCTTCCTGGTATCTGGGGAGACGGATCGTCACTGCCGTTCCCGCAGATGACGACTCCGCTTTCGTCTCACCGTCGAGGCTCGTGACGATCCAGTACACCAGCCAGAGTCCGAGCCCATCGCCGTGGACGAGCGAGGTTTCGGTGTTCGACCGCAGGACTTCCTGTTCCATCTCGGGGAGGCCGGGCCCGCTGTCTCTGACGGTGATCGCGACACTCGTGTCATCGACCGTGACGTCGATATCGACGGACGGAGGGTCCTCACCGTGTTTTGCGGCGTTGTCGAGGACTTCCCACAGCGCGGTTTCCAGACGCTCGTGCGTGTTCGCGACGACAGTGTCGGGGGCCTCGATCGTGATTTCCGCCTCCGGATACTGGAGCTGGATCTGAGAGACGGTGCGATTCAGGACCGGGACGATGTCGATCGGTTCGAGGTCGGGCGAGAGATCCCGGTTGTTCTCGATCTCTCGGGCGGATTCGCTGAGGTCGAGCAGCCGATCTGCTGTGTCCCCGATGTGTCTGGCCTTCGTCGCGTCGTCCCCGTCGAGTTTCTCTTCGAGCATCGTTGCGTAGCTGGTGATGACGTTCATCCTGTTTCGCAGGTTGTGCCGGAGCACCCGATTGATGACGCTGATGAGCCCCTCGCGCTGTCGCCGCTCCGTCGCGTCACGGACCATCAACTGCACGCCGATGATGTCGTCCGGCGTGCGGTCCTCGCGTGGGACGCTCCCGTCGTAGATCGGGACGGCCCGGATGTCGGTGAACACGGTCGTCCCGGCCGCCGTTTCCAGCGGGAAGTCACGCACCTTGTTCGATTCCCCGTTCAACACCGGCTCGATCTGTTCCCAGGCCCGGTCGGTCGACGCTTCGTTGGGAATCGTGGCCGAGATTTGGTTGCCTTCGAGTTCGGCCGGCGAGTACCCGAGGAACTCCTCGATTGACGGCGAGACGAAAGTGAACCGGCCGTCGAGATCGACCCGGAACACGAAGTGCTCGTCGAGTTTCCGCTCCCGTTCGGCGAGTTCGCGCCGCTGGCGTTCGGTCTGTGTCACGTCGGACAGTTGGATCACCTGCGCGCCCGTGTCACCGAGTGTGAGAGATCCCGTCGAGACGAAGTAGTACCGCGCTTCCTCCGCCTCTTCACTTTCGTCCGCGTCTTGACGCTCGATGATCTGGTCGTCGCCGTCGATCACGTCCGTGACATCCGGAGCGACCGCTGAGAGGCGGTCGCCGGTCGATCCGTCGAGTTCCGGGATTACCTCCCGAGCCGCGTTCGTATAATCGCGAATCCGGCCGCGTTCGTCGAGGTAGATCGACAGATCCTCGCTGCTCGCGGTCCGTTGGACCGCGAGGAAGCGGCGGTCGAATACGAACAAGACACCGATGGCGAAGGCTGCGACACCGATGGGCGCATAGATGACCTCGATCAGCCACGGCGTGAACTGCGACCCGATATCTAACACGACTGGCAGCCCCAGCAGTGCTGTCAGGCCACTGAGTGGACGGGTGTTGTACCCCGACTCCAAGAACAGTTGAAAGATGAGGAACAGTCCGACCGCCGACAACACGTACGACAGGCCGGTCGCAGTCCAGTGAAGCACGTTGTGCTCGATGGCGAGGTAGGTGAACGGTGCTGTCACTTCGGTCGTGCTGAAGTACGCTCCGTGTATCGGGTTCGTGACCTTGACCAGGACCACGGAGACGAACACGACGACACTGAGCCGCCGAATCGACCTGTTTCGATGATACGTCTGGCCGGTGTACGCCGAACAGAAGTACAGCCACGCCCAGACCGTCGCGAACCCGATGGCGAGTCCGACGATGTACGCCGGTTCACGGAGCGGTTTGGGGAGTACGAAGAACGCCGTCTTGAGGAGTGCCCACGTGCCGGACGTGGCGAGGAGCCATACGAGTCCACGTCGGACCGAGGGATCGTCGAACTGTCGCGCACGCGTGATGGCAGCGAGACACAGGATGCCGCTGAGGGCGAAGACGCCCACGTAGAGTTGTCCGACGGTGTTCACAGTTGGGATAGCGTATCAGATCATAGGTCTTGATAAATAAATAGCGTTCGTTACCAACCACCCGGTCACCTGGAAATCTGGAGCGGAAGAGACACCGCAGAAGCGCAACGCTGCGTCCGCCCAGTGCGCGGCCACCACTTCGGTGGCTTCGGATCTCTGCAGGTCTCGATCAGCGACGGTGATTTACGCGGATCGGTCCCAATCGTCGATCCGATGCCGACAGTCTACATCACAGCCCCTCGCGATGCCGCCCGAGAACTCGCCTCGTTCCTCGTCGAAGAACGGCTGGCGGCCTGCGTGAATGTCGTCGACTGCGAGTCGTTCTATCGGTGGGACGGGACCGTCCACGAGGGCGACGACGAGTCGATCCTCCTCGCGAAGACGACGGCCGAACGGTATGGGGACCTGAAGACCCGGCTCGAAGCGGTTCATCCGAACGACGTCCCCTGCATCGAGCGGTTCGACGAGGCGGACGTGCTCGATAGCTTCGCCGGCTGGATCGATGAGGAAGTCCGCGAGCCGTCACCAGAGAACTCTGAGACTACGTAGCGCTCCGGATCCACCCGTATCACTCATATATTCGCTTAAGCGGGTAGCGACGTCTGACGTTCGTAATGGCCCGCGCAGATTCCCCAGTGCGCGTCGTCGTGCTGCGGCCGATGAACGATCACGGCACGATGACCGTCGAAGTCCCTGAATCGAACGAGATCCGACACATCTGTGCGTACGAGACACCGGAGATCAGGCGGACGCTCGGGACGCTCCCCGTCGAGGCCACGGTCCCAGTCGAACTGTCTCGAATCGGTGTCCGCGGGGACGTGTGGCGCGCGGTCGGCCTCACCGCGCGGCAATCGGCGACTGGAAGCCAGCCCGTCGCGTCGGCCGAGTGCGACGGAGGCCCCCAGGCGAACGGTCCGTAAGCCGTCTCGGGCTCGATCGGTCATCTTTCCCGTTGGCGGATCGAGACGGCAGTATGTCTGTCGATTCCGCTGGATTCCCGTACGTGACGACACACGAAGTCCGGTTTCGCGACCTTGACGCCGTCGGCCACGTCAACAACGTCGTGTACGCCACCTACTGCGAGCAGTGTCGCGTCCGGTACCTCGAAGCAGAACTCGACGAGCGGGCCGCCGACATCAGCGTCGTCGTCGCGCATCTCGAACTCGACTACCGCCAGCCCATCGGGGGGATGGGAACCGTCTCGGTCGCGATGGAGCCTACGAGCGTCGGCGAGTCCTCGTTCGAGTTAGCGTACGAACTCACGTTCGAGGGCGAGGTCGTGGCCACTGGCTCATCGGTGCAGGTCGTCGTCGACCCTGAAACCGGCGAATCGAGACCGCTCCCGGACCGCTGGGTTGAGGCACTCGACGCCGGGGTCTGATCACTCCCCGACGCCGGCGTTCATACGGGGTCCTCTTCGCCGGATGATGAGCGCTTTCGGCGGACCGCTGCACCGTTGATCGGCGGGAGCGGCGGGCCCCGTCTGACGGCCCGCCGTGGACAGCCTGACGAGGGGCGAAATTATATGACGCTCGTCCCAATCGGTGTATATATGGAACGAACCCGGCCTGGAGCCTTCCTCCACTCCCTGTACCGCCGGTACGTCGGACCGGTACGCGACAGCCGCGACCTCTATGCAGGGTTCGGGATATTCTTCACCGGTGTCGGACTCGTCGTCGTCTCGATAACCGCCTTCCTGTGGAGCACCACGCTCCCGCCCAGTGGGACGTTCAAGTTCGTCGTCCGCGAACTTGCGGTGACGGCGGGGGCCTGCGGACTCCCGCTGGTCCTCTTCGGGATCACCGTCCTGCTCCCGGTATCGCGCAGAATCGACGCGGCGTCCGCCGTGGGCGTCCTCGCCTGTGTGGTCGCCGCCGTCCGGTTTACGCAGATCTACCCGCAGGCGTGGTACACCTACAGCAGCACCGTCGTCGGGGTGTACGCCCTCGGTGCGGTCATTGTCGTGGCCACCGCCGGGACGGCGCTCTCGGGCTACCACGTCGAGCGGGCGACGGTCCGGACGGAGACCGAACTCTCCGGCGAGGCCGAGACAGGGGCATCGGGATCCAAATCTGAGTCGACAGCGACTGAGAGTACGGAGATCACGGACGAGCAGGTCCGTCGTGACATCGAGGACGCGATGGAAGACGCCGAGATCAACTGGGGCGGCGTCGAGCGCGACAGCGGACAAACCCTGACGCTCACCGACTCGTCCCTCGACGACGCCGACAGCATCGGCCTCGACAACGCCTCGGCGAACGAGTCCCGCGGCGGGAGCGTCGACGACGCGGTGGCGGGTCTACAGGGCCTCCGCGGTGGACAGCGCAAGACCGCCACGAGCGAATCAGACACCTCCGAACAGGCGAATGCGCTCGCAGAACTGCGGGCCAAGCAGCGCGAGCGGGAAGAACAGGAGCAAGAGGACACCTCCGGCGGCGTGATCGACAGCCTGCGCAACCTGTTTTCGTGAGGCCGGCTGTCTCACGGTCCCGACTGGTAGCCAGTCCATAAGCCGTCCGGACTTTTTGCGGTCCATAGCCGACCGGACTTTTTGCGGTCCATAGCCGACCGATACGCCGTCCACGGTGTGGGGTCCGTGAAATATGACAACAAAAAACACAGTGCAATTTTTGTGGTATCCAATCGAGTGTTATCTATGGCCAAAGGCCTGGACGTCGGTACGATGAACATCCTGTCATCGAGCCCTGAAGGTGACGGGACGAAGTTCGTACAACAGCGGAACTCCTTCGTCGAAATCGAGTATAGCGATATGGCCGAACAGATGTTGTCGCGGAGCGAGGTCCTCCACATCCGGAAGGATGACAAGGTGTACGTCGTCGGCGACGACGCCCTCAACTTCGCGAACATCTTCAACAAGGAGACGCGCCGACCGATGCAGCGCGGGATCCTCTCCAGCGAAGAGGCGTCGGCGATTCCGATGATCAAACTCATCACCGAACAGGTCGTCGGCGAACCCGACTCGCCGGGCGAGAACCTGTTCTTCTCCTCACCCGCCGATCCGATCGACTCGGAGCTCTCGACGCTCTATCACCAGAAGACGCTCGAGTCTATGCTGGGGGATATGGGCTACGAACCCGAGCCGATCAACGAAGGGATGGCCGTGATCTACAGCGAACTGGCAGATCACAACTTCACCGGACTCGGTGTCTCCTTCGGTGCCGGGATGACGAACGTCTGTCTGGCCTACTACGCGGTGCCGGTGATGAAGTTCTCGATCGCTCGGGGTGGTGACTGGATCGACCAGCAGGCCAGCCAGGCCACCGGGACCCCGGTCGACAAAGTGACCTCGATCAAGGAGGACGACTTCGCGCTCGACTTCCAGACCGACGTCGGCGGCGTCGAGGGCGCGCTCTCGATCTACTACGAGAACCTCTTGGACTACGTCGTCGAGAAGCTCTCCGCAGAGGTCGACGAGGAGGACGTTGAGGAGGATCTGGACGTGCCAGTCGTCGTGACCGGCGGGACCTCGAGCCCGGACGGATTCGAGAAACTGTTCGAGCAACACCTCGAGGACGTCCAGATTCCCTTCTCGATCAGCGACGTCCAGAGCGTCGACGACCCGCTCTACAGCGTCGCGCGCGGGGCGCTCGTGGCCGCTCGTTCGGAGGAAGAATCCGACGGCCCCGGGGCCGCCGGAGTGGGCGCGCCGGAACCGGAGGACTGAGCCCCAGCGCTTTCGGATCGACGCCGCGGCCGCGATCGCGGCTGCGACCCCGATTCGGTGGAGTTGGCCACTGGTGCCTGAGCCTCCACCTGGTGTCTGACCCTCCACCTAGTGCCTGAGCCTCCACCTAGTGCCTGACCGCCGAGTACCGACAGGCGAGACCTGTCGGCATCAGGTCGTGCTCTCGTCGGCGGACCCGTTCGCAGATTCCACATCCTCGCTTTCTTCACCCTGTTCCGGTCCGGACCCTCCGCTCTCCCCGTCTTCGGTTCGCGCCTCCGTTCCGGCTGGTGACGGAGACGCGTCGGATTCCTCGGATGCCGACTCATCACGCTCTTCAGCCTCGGCCTCGTTGGAGCTCTCGGACGCCGACGTGTCGCCTTCCTCATCTGCTGCTGCTTCCGATTCGAGGCTCTCGGATGCTGACTCGTCCCCGGCGTCTCCTGGGTCCGATCGAGAGGCGGCCGACCGCCTGAATCGTTCGACGGCTTCGTCCCAGGATTCCGCAGTTTCGGGCGACGATTCGAACTCCGAGGTGACGCCTGAGAACCGACAGTGCTCGCAGTACGCCGCTTCGCTGTCTCCACCCGCGATGGCGATCGTCGTCAACGGGGTGCCGCAGCGGGGACAGTCCATACCTCTCCGTTCAGGCCCCTGGTAGTTCAATATAGTCGCCGTTACTCCAGCAGCGCTTTCGTCTTCCGGTGTCGCCCCCGAAACATCGGCTCGAATCCGACGACGGCGAGCGGAGAGACCGATCGACCGATCCCACCGCCCGGGAGTTCGTACTCGACCTCGTCGTCGATGATGGTCTCCTCGCCGTCGGCGACGAACCGGTGGGTGTGGATCCACGTCGCGAACGGGCCGCCGCGCATCTCGTCGCGGAACATCGCCTGGTCGATGCCCTCCTCGCGCTCGGTGATCACCGAACGCCACTCCTGCCGGGGGGCGATCCCGAACGGCTGCATCGACATCTGGATCTCCGACCCCTCGGTCAGGAGCTCGGGATCGGGGTCGCCGTCCGGCCCGGTCACCGCTTCGATCTGGAGGTTCATCCAGTCGGGCGTGAGCGCTTCGAGGCCGGAGACGCGTGAGTGAAAGTCCCAGACTGCGGAGAGTGGTGCGTCGACGCGCGTCAGTCGTGAGTACGTGGCCATACCGGAGAGAGGAGCCACCGGGGCAAAAGCGCCGCGGCGGATTCGGCGTCGCTGTCGGCGGCGATTACAGCGTGAGCCGGGTCACGTTCGTCCCGGCGACCGAGAGGTCCTCGTCGCTCGCGGCGGCAACGGTGATCTGGTTCTCGCCGTGTTCGATGTCGAGAGAGGCCTCGAAGGATCCCTCGTCGGGGTCGACAACCTGCGTCTCGGTCGGGGTTTTCACCGCGACGACCGCCCCGTCCGTCCGGCCGGAGACGACGATTTCGTCGCCCATAAACCGCGTGCTGACCTGGAGACGCGGCGCGTCCTGGCGATCGGTTTCGAGGAAGCGTTCGCGGATGACCGACGGCATCTCGATGGGTTCGCCGGCGTCGACGCTGTGGGCGAGTCGGACGTACTGCGCCATCGACCAGGCCAACGGGGTCGCCGCTCCGGTTCCCTCCCCGAACGCCCAGTTGTACTCCGTGCTGTGCTGTCGGTCCCACACCTGCTCGGCGAGCATCCGCCCGGAGTTCGCAAAGCCCGCCATCGTCTCGAGCATATTCTGCGGTTCGAGCGCCTCCTCGTCGGGGTCGTGGAGGAGTTCGTACTCGCCGCGCTCGCCCGTGAAGATCGGCCAGAGTCGGCCCTTGCCCTTGGCCTCGATCGACCACGGAGCCCCCTCCTCGTCGACGGCCCGCTCGCCGTAGCCGTCGCCGTTGTACCGGTAGAACGCCGGACCGTGCGGCGTGTCGACCCGGATGGTGTCGTCGACCTCCTGTACCGAGTTCACCATCGTGTCGTCGTCAGCGGGCTTGATCCCGAGTCGCGCGAGTTCGAGGAATCCCGCGTCGATGATCTCGCGCTCGTCGAGCGTCGGACCGTTGTTCGCGAGCGTCCGGAGGTGACCCGCGTCGGGGTCACCGTCGCGAGTGATCCGGACGTAGTACGGCGTGTTCGTGTGGCGCTTCGACCCCGTTTCGGTCGCGGTCCACTCCTCGACGCGGTCCCTCCAGTCGTCCGCGAGGGACTGCCAGATGAGCGCGTCCGCGTCGTGGCCCTCCTCCCGAGCGATGTCGGCCGCGCACGTGAGTCCGGCGATCTCGGCGGCGATCGAAGACGGCGAGTAGCCCGCTTCCTCCTCCCAGCGCTCCTGGGCCGTCGGCGGTCCGTTGCGGGCGACGTAGTCGGCCGAGCGCTTGACGTTGCTGTAGTCGTACCCGGCGTCATCGAAGCCGACGCCGTGCTGGCGGAGCATCCAGGCCATCACCGCCGGGAACGAGATGTTGTCCATCTGCTCGCCGCCCCAGCGAGTCCGGCCGTTCAGGTAGGTGTTCTGCGGGATGAACCCGCGATCGTCCTGTTGGTACTGATAAATGTACTCGAGCGCCAGCCGGCCTGTCTCGATGTCGCCGACCGCCTCGAAGGCGGTAAACACCTGATAGAGGTCGCGCGACCAGACGAAGTTGTAGCCGTACCCCTTGGCCTCCTCGGCGGTGACGGCCTCGCCCCACGGCACTGACGGCGAGGCGATCCCGGCCCCCAAGAACGTCTTGTCCTCGACGGCGCGAAGGCTCATCAGACAGGCCTTGTACTGGTTTGTGAGTCTGTCGTCGCCGCGGACCGACTCCGGGAAGTCCTTGTCCGCGAGGAACGAGGCCCAGGCGTCGATGTACCCGGCCCGAACCGACCCGTACTCGCGGCTGAGGGCCCCTGCGGCCTCGCCGAGCGCGGCCGCCGTGTCGGCGTCCTCGGCGAAGCCGAGTGCCAGTCGGTTTCCGACGGTCTCGCCCGTCCCGACCCGGCCGACCAGCACGACGTTCTCGTCGTCGACGCTGCTCTCGGGCGTCGGAGCGGTGCCGTCGGAAAACAGTTCCGAGAGGTACTCCGAGCCGGCGACGCCGACGGTGGCCCACTCGAACCGGTTCGCCGCTGCCATCGCCGCGGCGACGCTGTACTCGTCGCCCTCCTCGTCGATGAGGAGCGGTTCGGTGTCGCCCTCCTGATCGTAGGCGCTCGCGTCCCGCGCGACGAGATGGTAGCCGTTCGGCCCGCCGAGGCGAAGCCCCCGGTCAGTCGTGCCGGTGTTGACGAGCGCGGCGTCCGCCACAGCGTACAGTTCGTACTCGTTGTCGTCGTCGGCCTGGAAGTCGACGTCGACGAGGACGGCGTCGTGTTCCGGATCGGGCACGTACTCGGCCTTGAGCGTCCACTGATGACCCCGTCCGTCGCCGGTCTCGGCGATCACGTGTCGGTAGAGCAGCGCGTCGTCGTCAGCGACCTCGACTCGCCGCTCGATGGTGTCGGCGTCGTCGTCGCGACGCGTCTCGTTGTGCGTCCGTGCGGTGTAGTTCGAGTCCTCGTCGACGACGAGGAAATCCAGCGTGCGGAGGTTCATCAGGTCGACGCGCGGGAACCGGACCTCGGTCAGGGATCCTTCGGTGAGCGTGAACCAGATCCGGGAGGGATCCGTCTCAGTGTGGTCCGGTACCGTCGCGACTCCGTACTTCTCGCCGGTCGTCCAGCGTGGACGCCCTGACGGCCCCGAGGGGGCCGCCTTCGGAGCCGGAAGCGCGTCCTGTTCTCCGAGCACGCCCGTGGCGCGGAGTCGCAGCGCGTGCGACCAGCCGAGGGGGACCGCACTGTCGGCCGTCCCGTCGTCGAACACCTGCTCTGCGAGGTACCCCGCATCGCTGGCGAACGGGCCGTCGGCCCCGAGGAGTTCGTAGAGTTCGGTGGCCGTCTCTCTGAACGCCGCCCCGGCCTCCTCGTCTCCGTAGGATTCGAGCAGTTCGGCGAAGTCGGCCGCGGCGTTGGCCCCCCACGCGGTGGACACTGACCACACCTTCTCGTCGTCCTGCTCGGCGCTGCGCCAGTAGTCGCCCTCGAAGCGGATCAGCCCCTCGACGTCGCCGTCGTCGGATTCCCGACGGAGGTCGGTGAACGCTCGATCCAGATGCATCTTGAGCCGCTCGAGTTTCGCGGCCGGGATCTCGTCGACCTGGTCGAGTTCGTCGTAGGCGGCGAACGCTTCGACGAGCGCGAACGATCCGGAGTCGAGGCGGGCGTCGCGGTCGTCGCCGTCGCGGAGACGAAGCGCGTACACCTCGTAATGGTCGTCCCACAGCCGATCGAGGCCCTCGAACACGGCAGTGGCCTGCTCCCCGGCGCGGCGTTTAAGATCGTCGTCGACCGGGCCCGCCGCCACGGTCGCGTACGCGTGGAGGTAGGTGGCCGCCGTGTGGACGAAGCGCCCGGTCATATTCTCCCACGCGTTCTGACACGTCTCCGGCAGGCCGTCGTCGCCGAGCGTGTCGTCGAGGACGTCGACTCCGTCGCGGACTGCGTTCCGGATCCGCGCTTCGAGCCCAGCCGAGAGTTCCTTCGAGCGCTCTGTCAGGAGCGTTGTGAGGAACGAGACGACGCTGGCCGTCTGGTCGGCCTGATACTCGGGCACCCCGGACGCTTCGACGCGGGCGTTCGCCCACCCCGGCGCGAGCGATCCGTCGATGGCCCACGCGCGGTGCGGCCACGAGCCGTCGTCCAGTTGGGTATCGCAGAAGAACTCCGCAATCGCGGTGAGCCGCGCGCCGGCGTCGAGGCCGAGCAGGTCGTCGGCAGTCGCCAGACACCGGCCCACTTCTGCCTGATCACGGAACCAGGTGTAGCCGTACCCGCCGGTGTGGGTGTAGAAGGGGTCGAACTCGGGACCGGCGATCTGGGCCCCAGACGGCGCTGTCAGGAGAGACAGCGCACGGAGATCAGAGCGCACGGCACTGGGACGCGAGACGCCATCGGGGACTGACACCTCGGCGCGCTGGCGCGCGGCCGCACGGATGTCGTCGGCCGTCGCGTGTTCGAGCGCGCAGTGACGGAGGTCGCGGAGTGCGTCCTCGCGGTCGACCTCCTCGTGGTCGGATAACTGGGTGACGAGCGTCGTCTGAACGCCGCGATCTTCGGGTTCGAGCGGCGCGGAGACGACGATGTCGCCGCTGAGGTGGGTGTCTTCGTAGCGTTCGAGGACGGCGTCTCGGGGGAACTCGAAGGCGTCCTCGGAGAGCATCTCCTCGAACCGCTCGGGGATCTGGCCGCGGACGTCGTCGATGCCGGTCGACGCCGTGACGTAGTCGTGTTCGCGGCGGTGGAATACCTCGACGGCCTGGGCCTCGTTCGGGCCGCCCGTCTCGTGGATCAGTCGGCTGACTTTGGTCTCGCGGCCCTCCGGAGCCAGCGTGAGAAACGCCGTCAGGTGCGCGTCCGTGGGGATGGCCCCGCGGAGTTCGACGTGTGTGACGTGTGCCCGGCCGAGCGTCAGATCGTACTGGTGGACGGTGTAAGAGCCCGCATTGTACTCGGTCTCGACGAGGCTCGTCTCCCGGTAGTAGTGCTGTCGGACCAGCTCGAGATCGTCAAACCACCGTATTTCGCCCTCGGCTTCGATAGCGAACCGGGAACGGTCGATGCCGTACAGCCCTGAAAGCGCAGACGAGTAATCGCGAAGAGCGCCGTCGCCGCCGACGTAAACGAGCCGATCGCCGTGCCCGGAGAACGCGCCCCCGCTCGTGGGTAACTCCCCCGGAAAGCGCTTATCGCGGTCGCGCTTATACTCGTTCAGCACGGTTCGAAGTCTCATACAAACGGACCTGTGTGCCCGCGACATAAGTATTGGCGTAACCGGCGATACGTCGACCCTCCCGCCCGAAATCCACACGAATGATTACTGTAAACGCCGATCGGGGCAAAGCCAAAGTCCCAACGTAACGATGGGACCTGTATGGAACATCCTGGCCCGCCCCGGTTCGTCGCCGTCGGCGACGCGATCGAACTCGCCCCGCGCGATCCAGACCCGACGGAGACGTACGCCTGGCACCTCCGTGCCGCACCGGTGGATAGTACGATCGAACTTCCGGACGATGAACCGGTCGTCGAGTTCGCCCCGGACGCTCCCGGGACGTACGAACTCGAACTCGATGCGTCCGACCGGCGACACCGCCTCACCGTCCGCGCGTTCCCCGGCGATCTCGCCCCGGCCGGCCGGGGCGTGGGCGCGAGCGGGGGGAGCGGGCTGAGTGGCTACCAGAGCGGATCAGCCCGGACGTCCGGTGAGAGCGGCGGCGTCTCCGGGTCCGGCTCCGGGACGCACTCCGAAGGAGGTGGCGGCGGCCGGCCCCGCCTGCAACTGCACGGCGACGTCGAGGGAACCGAACTCGTCGTCCGCGCCGATCCCCAGCCACACCCAGACAGCGACGCCGACCGCGACGACGTCGTCGTGGAGTTCCTCGTCGACGACCGCGACGACGTCGACCGGGACCAGATCGCCATCGAGGGGTGGGAGCTCAGGATTCCGACGAGCGTCGTCGGCGACCGCGTCCGTGTCCACGCCGTGGCGGTCGAGGAGTCCTACAGCGTCCCCGACACCATCGAGTTCGCTCGAGAAACCGTCCCCGACGGCGGCGACGCGCAGGGTCGAATGGTGACGGTCCCCGACGCGAGCGCCGAAGGGCAGGGGTCCGAGGCATCGGACGCTGATGCCGCCTCCGATGGGGGACACACGGCCGCCGATCCAGAGAGCGCAACCGGAGACGCGCCGGGCGACGACGCCGCGGGGTCCGACGCGTTCGAGGTCGTCCGCACGAACGACCCGCCGGCGTGGTCGACGGACGTCACGCTGTATGAGATCTACGTGCGCGGCTTCGCGGGCCCCCCGGAGGACCAGCAGGCCGACACCGTCTTCGCGGCCATCGAGGAGCGACTCGACTACCTCGAATCGTTGGGCGTCGACTGTCTGTGGCTCACGCCCGTCCTCCAGAACGACCACGCGCCGCACGGCTACAACATCACGGATTTCTTTTCGATCGCCGAGGATCTCGGGGATCGCGAGGATTACGAGCAGTTCGTCGAGGCCGCCCACGACCACGGAATGAAGGTGCTCTTCGACCTCGTGATGAACCACTCCGCCCGCGACCACCCGTTCTACCAGGACGCCTACCGGAACCCCGATTCGGCGTACTACGACTGGTACGACTGGAAGGACGACGGCGAGCCCGAGACGTACTTCGAGTGGGAGTACATCGCCAACTGGAACTTCTCGAATCTCGCGGTCCGCCGGCACCTGCTCGACGCCGTCGATACGTGGTTCGAGATCGCCGACGGCTTCCGGTGCGATATGGCGTGGGCGGTCCCGGACTCGTTCTGGCGGGAGCTCCGCGATCGGGTGAAATCCCGCGACCGGGACTTCCTGCTCTTGGACGAGACCATCCCGTACATCGCGGACTTCCACGACGGGATGTTCGACATGCACTTCGACACGACGCTGTACTTCACGCTCCGGCAGGTCGGCCGCGGTGACGAACCGGCCTCGGCCATTCTGGACGCGATCGATCAGCGCGCCGAGGTGGGGTTCCCGCCGCACGCGGCGTTTATGCTCTACATCGAGAATCACGACGAGACGCGGTACGTCGTCGAGTGCGGCGACGACGCCGCGATGGCGGCCGCCGGGGCGCTCGTCACGCTCCCCGGCGTCCCGATGCTCTACGGGGGCCAGGAACTGGGTCAGCGCGGCCGCCGCGACGCGCTCGCGTGGGACCACGCGCGCGAGGCGTTCCACGAGCACTACGAACGCCTGCTCGAGGTCCGCGAGGAGATCCCCGCACTCGGCTACGATGGCGACCTCAAGCGAGTCGACTACGGGACAGACTCCGACCGTGCGGTGGCGTTCGAGCGCTCGCTCGACGACGAGGCGTACGTCTGCGTCCTGAACTTCGGCGAGTCGACGGCGACCGTGACACTCGACACCGTGTCGGTGGACCCGACCGACGCAATCACGGGCGAGTCGCTCGCGACTGACGAGGGCCTGGCAGTCGACGACGTGGCCGTGTTCCCCGTGGCGTGAACCCGGGTCGCCCAAGAGTCGAATGACGGCCGCTGATTCGCCCCGTCGGCTCGACGACCGGACGGCCGATCTGGTCGCGTGGCACCGCTCACGAGCGCCTGCCACCGCCGTCGATCCGCACGAAGCGGCATCGGAACTCGCGTCGCGGTTGGGCGCGCGCGTCGTCGACGACACGACCGCTGAGTTCGGGTTCTGGACACCGGACGTCGTCGACGAGGGCGTGCCCGAATCCGCAGTGTCTCTCGAGGTGTTGACTCCGCCGCCGGACGTCGACCCGGCGCAGACCGTCGCTCGCGACGTGCGATTCGAGCGGACGCTGATACCGACTGCACGACACCGCCAGTGTCACTGGGTCGCCGTGGAGGGTGTGCGCCCGGGGACCCGCGAGGATCTCGGGTCGCTCTATCGACTCGTCTACGAGACGGCCGAGGGCCGCGAGACGAGTATGGATCCGCTGTGTGCTTCGCTCCCGTTCGGAGCGTTCGGTCCCGCGGAACTGTACGACCTCGACCGACTGGACGCGACGCGCGCGGACCGGTCGTACTTCGAACGCCTCGGCACCGCTGACGGCGGCGCAAGCGCGGTCGGCGCTGACGCCACCGTTGGCTCGGCCGACAGGGCCGGAGGAGAGACTGATGAGTCGACGGACGAAGCAGCCGGGCCGGCTGACGAAGCAGCCACACCGACGGACGGTGTTGATTCACCCGCAACCGGGACTGACGCGCCGACAGACGTGACGAACGGCCACCGGAGTCCGACGGCGGAGATTCCGCGGATCGCGCCGCCGACGAACGTCCTCGAACTCCACGTCGGGACGGCCACGGAGCGGGGCACGCTGTCCGGACTCGCAGACGTCCTCGGGACCGTCGCCGAGAAGCGCGCCGCTGACGACCCGCTGGAGCCGTGGGAGCGGAACTTCGCGGGCTACGACGCCGTCGAACTCCTCCCGATCGAGCCACTCACCGAGAGCCGTCAGACGCACACGTTCTGGACCGAACGCGAGGTCGACATCGAGGGGCTGACGGCGCGCGTGAGCCGACCGGAGATCCAGAACTGGGGCTACGATCCCGTCGTGGCGGGTGCCGCCGCACCGAACCCGTCGCTCTTGGGGACCGGCCGGCCGGACGAACTCGTCGAGTTCATCGCGACGTGTCACGCCGACCCGAACCCGATGGCAGTCGTCTTCGACGTGGTGTTCGGCCACGCGGCCAACCGCGCCGTCGAACGCCTCCCGGACCGCTTCTTCGCCGGTCCCGGGCCCTTCGGGAAGCGACTGAACTACGCCGATCCGACCGTCCGCGCGATCCTCCTCGAGATGCTGCGCCGAAAGGTGTCGTTCGGGGCGGACGGGATCCGGATCGACGCCTCCCACGATATCCGTCGTCCCGATTCGGGCACCACGACCGGCGGGATGCCCCCCATCGACGACGACTTCCTCGCGTCGATGCACGATATCGTGGTCGAGACCGCCGGTGTCGCCTACCGCCCGTGGACGGTGTACGAGGACGCTCGTCCCTGTCCGCAACCCGACTGGCCGCTGACGGCCACCTACCGCGACGTCACCGACACCCACCCGGACGCGTTCCAGTGGTCACCACTCACATTCGGCGACAACACGCCCGCCCTCCTGACGTACTGGGCGCGAAACTGGTGGCGCGTTCGAGAAGTCGCTGCTCACGGTGCGAACTGGATCACCGGCGTCGCCAATCACGACACGGTTCGCCGCGGGACGCAGTTGGCTCCGCACGGGCAGGCGGGTCGCGTTCCGGTGAATCCCCACCTCGGCGATCACGCCCCCGAACGACTCGCGGCGGCGTACGACACCGCCGCGGCGTCGATCCTCTTTCACGCGTTCCTGCCAGGCGTCCCGCTGGACTTCGCACACGCGACGATGCGCGCTCCGTGGGGATTCTTCCGCGACACCGACGGCGAGGGCAGCGCGTCAGTCCTCGCCGACGAGGCGACGTTCGCCCACTGGGCGGTCCGCCCGGCCGCGTTCGACGAGGCCCGGTTCTTCCGGCGGACGAAGTCGTTCGGCGTCGACGCTCTGTCCGAGTTGCGCGCGACCGTCGAGGCGCTGTCGTCGGTGCTCGCGGCGACGGGTGGCGACCGCGAGGCAGCGGCCGCATCGCTCTCTCCGATGGAGACGCCGCTCGGGACGACGCTCTCGGCGGACGACCTCGACGCGTTCGCCGATGCGTGGTTACGGGACGTCCGCGACTTTGCGACCCTCAGCCACTGGCACGAGCGCCAGGACGACGCCCGCAGCGCGTTCCGACTCCGGACCCGAGAGTTCCGGCGGACGCGGGGCTGGCTCGCAGCCGACCTCCGCGACGACGAGTGCTTCACCTACCGCCACCCGGTCGACGGAACAGTCCGCTACTACGGGTACCGACGCGCGCCGGACACCGCAGCAACCGACGAGGAACTCCTCTTCGCCGGGAATATGGAAGGGCCTCCGGTGACGGTCACGCTGGCAGGAGTCACGAGTGCGATCGCAGCCGACCACGGGGATCGCTCGGTTTCGGCCGACGGATGGAGTCCGCTACTCGTGCCGCCGGGGGTCGATACGGCCTCAGGAACCGACGCGATCGACGGCGATGCTGCCGAAGGCGTACCCGCTGCCGACGGTGCGAGTGAGGTGACGCTCGAAAACGGTGACGCGGTTCTCTGGCGACGGACGCCCTGAGTCCCTCAGCAACCCCCGGTCGAAACCCACAGATACGAGTTCCCGCCGTTCGTACGTCCGGTAGTGACCGAATCGTACGTCTGTCCGCGCTGTGAACGAGTCGAAGAACGCTCGTACAAAGTGCGCTTCATCATCCTCACTTGTCCCGACTGCGGGGAGAACGGCCGGTTCCTGCACGAGTCGTTCGTGGGTCGACTCGAAGCGATTCCGGAGTCGGCGCATCCGGAGAACTGGGCTGAGATGCCGCTCGACGAACGGCTGCTGTACGCGATCCGCGAGGGGCTCCTCGAAGTCGATATCACGGGACCGATGTGAGACCGGCGGTCCGCGACGCGTTCTCGACGCCCCGGGCGCTCGTCTCCACGGCGATTCCTCGGACGTAGTCGCCGTCGGGACCGACCCAGGTGCCGTCGTAGCCACACTCGGTGGTGAGTCGGCAGACCCGGGTCTCCGGCGGCCAGACGGCACGGACGCCCTCGCCCCGTCCGTCGACAGTGACCTCCTGGCGATAGGTGACGCTCGAACCGCCGACGCCGACGAAGGTCACCACGAGGTCGACCTCGGCGCGGTCCGACGCGAGGGGGACATCGCGGAAGCGTGATCCGCTCTCGAAGGGGAGGTTCCGCACCTGTGCGGTCTCGGGGCCGATGCTCCAGGTCACGGTGACGTTGCCGTTGTCGACGGCCGCCGTCGGCACACTGTAGCGCGCGTAGCCCTCGGGCGTCTCGATTCGAACGCTCGCGCTGGTCGCCTCGGTAGGTACGCCCACGCTGGTCTCGGCCCGAACCGAGGCGGCTTCGATGACGCGGAGCCGTTCGAGTTTCGGAGTCACTGGCGTCGTCGCCCCGGTCCACGTCCCGCGGTAGGTGAAGCGGTACGGCGTCCGATTCGTCGCGTTCAACACCCGGAGGTCGCGCTCGGGTCCGCCGTCGGTGGCGTACACGACAGCGCCGTCGTACCCGGGGTCGGATCTGAGGTACTGGAACGGGTGCGCCTGCCAGTCGCCGTAGGGATCGGGCGTGAACACGACCGCATCGTCGAACGAGCGGCCCTCGAAGGGCTCGTAGGTCGCCGCGAGGTTCTCGCTTCGGCGCTCATTCGCCGCCAGCGGCCCATCGACGACCGCCAGTTCTGCGGAAGCCACGGCGGGCGCGCTCGCGACGAGGGCCACGAAGACGACGAGACGGGCGTAGTGGGTGGTCGTCCACCGGGCCACCACGCTGACGCCGCGACGAGCGATGGCAGCCACCCCCGCGGCGGCGAACACGGCGACCGGGACCAGGGCGTCGAAGTGATAGAAGGGACCGAGCAGGTCGATGAGGCCGTTCCGCAGGCCGTTGTGCGTCCCCCAGAAGTACGCTTCCCCGAGGAAGACGGCCGGGACGACTGCACCGAGCAGTGCGGCTACCTCGCCGTCTCGCAGTCCACTCGCAGGCTGGAACCGTGAGCGGACGCGTTGCAGGCCGCGCGATCGCCACACCGTCGCTCCCGCGCCGACCGCGGCGAGTCCGGTGCCGATGGCGCCCGCCGGAACCCACGACGTGAAGAATTCTTGCGTGATCGTCACCGTCGTTTCGAGCGCCAGCGCGGGCGTGTAGTTCCGCTCGTAGTTGAGGATCTCGTGCGGGCCGAACCCGATCCCGTCCTCCGGCGCGAAGGCGGCGTACGGGAAGACGAGCGGGTCACCGGTCACGATGACGTTGTACGCGAGCGTGACGCCGACGAGCGCCGCGCCCGGGACGGCGACAGCCAGGGCGCGGGTGAACACCACGCTGAAAGACTCCCCCAGTCCGCGCCGTCGCCAGACCACGCCGAGCGAGAGCAGCGTGTGACCGATGAACGGCGAGGCGAACAACACGGCCGTGTACGGCCGGCAGAAGAATGCAAGGCCGATCGCGGTTCCGGCGGCGACGGCCCACACCCGGCTCTCAGTTCGCGCCGCCTTCACGTACGCCACCGCGAACGCGACGTTCAGCATCGTCGCCGGCGCGTAGGAGAGAAACGTCGCCGAGGTGAGCAGAAACAGGGGTGCGCCCGCCAGCGTCGGGATCGCGAGGAGGCCGACCCGGCGGTCGAACGCGGCGGCCGCGAGCCAATAGACGCCGGCGGCCGTGCCGGCCGCAACGACCCCGAGCGCGAGGTTCCAGTCACCGAGTAGTCGGCCGACGGCGAAGATCGCTGGCGCGACCGGCGAGTACTTCCCGTACATCCGCACGCCGCTGTCGGTGCCATCGACGACGAAGAACCACGGACGGACGGCCTCGAAGGGAATCTCTCCCGGCCGGAGGAAGAGCTTCCCCTCGAGCAGCATCGCTGCCTGATAGAGGTAGACCCCTTCGTCGTCGTTTACCGAGTGGTAGGGGAAGAGGTCGATCGCCAGGAAATAAATCAGGAGGCCGACGCCCAGAACGAGTCCGGCCGCCGCCACGCGTTCCGGGTGGTCGAGCGCGGCCGAACGAATCCGAGCGGACAGTCGGTCGAGGGCGTCGCGTGCGTCCCCAACGGCCCCACGGAACACGATCAGCCGCTGTAGCGGTCGTCGTCGGGGCGCTGTTCGCGTGGGAACCACGCGAGTTCGTGATCGGCGGCGAGTTCGAGCCCGACGGGCCCCGAATCGGGGACGTTCTCGTCGTGGTTGTGCATACACTGGATCGATTCGCCGGTCTCGAGTTCGACTTCGTAGAGGAAGGTCGGACCGAGATACCGGCGCGTGACGACCTCCCCGCAGGTCTCGAACTCACCATCTGGTGGGTGGGCGCTCACGTCGTCAGGGCGGACCAGCAGGTCGATCTTGGTGTGATCGTACTCGGGCGCGAGCCCGTGGATCTGTGCTCTGGGGACGGTCCCCAGGTCGGTCTCAACGCTGTCGCCGGAGACGTACCCCGGAACGAAGCTCGCGTAGCCGAGGAAGGCCGCGACGAAGCGGGATTCGGGGTGCTGGAAGACGCCTTCGGGGTCACCGACCTGTTCGATCCGGCCGTCGTTCATCACGGCGACGCGGTCGGAGATCGACAGCGCCTCTTCCTGATCGTGCGTGACGGACACCGCTGTCACACCGGTCTCTTTGATGATCTCGCGGACTTCCTCGCGCATCTCGACGCGGAGGTCGACGTCGAGGTTCGAGAACGGTTCGTCGAGCAGGAGAATCTCCGGTTCGGGGGCGAGCGAACGCGCGAGGGCGACGCGTTGCTGCTGGCCGCCGGAGAGTTGATCGGGATAGCTGTCGCCCTGCCCGACGAGGTCGACCAGTTCGAGCAGTTCGTCGACTCGGGCGTCGACCTCGTCGTCGGGTCGGTCCTTCAGCCCGAAGGCGACGTTCTCGCGGGCGGTGAGGTGTGGAAAGAGAGCGAACTCCTGGAAGACGACGCCAACGCCGCGTTCTTCGGGTGGAACGAAGGCGGACCCGGGATCGGAGACGGACCGACCGTTCAACCGCACCACGCCGCCGTCCGGCCGCTCCAGCCCCGCGATGACGCGGAGCGTCGTCGTCTTCCCGCACCCGGAGGGGCCCAGCAGCGTGAGGATCTCCCCTTCGGAGACCGACAGCGAGAGCCCCTCGACGACGGTTTCGGAGCCGTAGGACTTCTTGAGGCCGTCGAGTTCGAGCACGACGTCATCGTCTGCGTCGGCCGGACCGTCCGCTGCGGATGCGTTCCCGCCGGCAGTCTCTGGGCTGGCCGCGACACCGTCACCGCGACCCGTATCGACGCGATCCTCCGCCTTTGATTCCACCGCAGCCTGTGTGCTATTTGACATCATATCCCTCCTGTCTGAGAATCACGAGCATCGAGAGTCCGGACACGAATAGTAAGACCAGCGCCGGTATCGCCGCCTGTCCGAAGTACCCCGACTCATACGCTGTCCAGATATGCGTGACCAACGTGGTAAAACCCGACGGTCGAAGAAGCAGGGTCGCGGGGAGCTCTTTCATCGTTGTCAGGAACACGAGCGCCGCACCGCCGAACAGCCCCGGCGCGACGAGCGGGAGCGTCACGTGCCGGAACGCGCCCGCCGAGGTCTGCCCGAGCGTTCGCGCGGCCTCCGGCAACGAGGGGTCGACCGAGAGGAACGAGGCTCTGAGCGACCCGACCGACTGGGGCAGAAACCGGATCACGTACGCGAAGACCAGGAGATACAGCGTCTGATAGATCGGGGTCGCGTACTGGCTCCCGAAGTAGACGAGCGCGAGGCCGAGGACGACGCCTGGAACCGCATAGCCCACGTAACTGATGCGTTCGAACGTCGCGGGGAGAATGCCGTCGTATCGGGCTGAGAGGTAGGCTACCGGCAGCCCCGCGACGACGGCGACAGCCGCGGCTGCGGCAGCGACCAGCACCGAGTTGCTCACGTAGGACCACTGAAACGCCAGCGACTGGTTCACCGACGCGGATCCCGTCCCCACCCACGAGAGCAGGATCGCGACGGGCACGACGAGCGCCAGGCCGGCGATCAACGCGGCGAATCCCATCGCCAGATAGCGCCAGCGCCCGAGTGAGACGGTCGCCCGCGAGCGCCCGCCGGCGGTGGTCCGCTCCTCTCCGCGCACTCGCGCCTCCAGCCAGAGGATGAAGACCGTGACTGCGACGAGTTGCAGCGAGAGCAGGATCGCAGTGTCGCGGCCGAAGCTCCCGAACTCGACGAAGATTACGCGTGTGAACACGTCGTAGCGCATAATCGACGGGGTCCCGAAGTCCGCGAGAACGTACAGCCCCGAGAGCAGCGCCCCGGCCGCGACTGCCGGACGGATCTGTGGGAGCGTCACCCGTCGGAACGTCTCCCAGCGGTCGTGTTCTAACGTCCGGGCGGCATCGATGAGGGTCGTGTCCATCGACTTCAGCGACGCCCGTGCTGTGATGTAGACGTACGGATACGTGTACAGCGTCAGGATCAACACCGATCCCTGCAGCCCGTAAATCTCGGGGATCTTCGCCACGCCCAGCGGCGCGAGCAGTCGCTGGAAGCCGCCCTGCGGGCCGAACGCTGAGACGAAAGCGAACGCCCCGACGTAACTCGGGATCACGAGCGGCAGCGACACCATCACGGTCCAGAAGCGACGGAACGGGATGTCGGTCCGGACAGTGAGGTACGCGAGCGGGACGCCGATCAGGACGCACGCGGCCGTCGAGAGCACCACGAGCACGGCGCTGTTGACGAACACCTGCAGCGTCGTCGGGCGAGTGAGCAGCGCGAGGGATTCGGTGAGGCCCACTGATAGTCCGGTCCGGAACAGCCAGAGGACGGGGAGCAGCACACCCGCCGCGACGGCGGCCGCAGCGATCGAGACGCCGAGCGGGGGGCTGGCGTCGTCGTCTGTGTCGCCGTCGGCCGTGCGCTGGTGTTCGGTGGCCATCGTGGGGTGTCCGCTCCTCGGAAACTCAGAGGACGCCGGTCTCCCGCAGGAGATCGATCGTCGCCTCGAGGTCCGACAGTTGTGAGAGGTCTATCTCCTCGGGGGGATTCAACTCGTCGATCGTCGGGAGGCGACCGATCGGTTCGACCGCGGGGACCAGCGGATACTCGAACGTCGTCCGGGCGAAGTAGTCCTGCGCCTCCGCCGAGAGGAGGTGCCGGACGAAATTCGCGGCGAGCGTCGTGTCCGCGGCGGTATCGAGAACACACGCTCCGGCGACGTTGAAGATCGCGCCGGCGTCGTTCTGCGTGAACGCGGTCCGGACCGGTGCCGAGAGCCCTCGTCGCGCCAGCACGCGCTGGATGTAGTAGTGGTTTGTCAAGCCGGCGGAGATTTCACCGTCAGCCACCGCGCGTGCGACCTGGAACTCGTCACCATACTGGCTCGCCCCGAGCTCCTGCATTCCGGTGAGCCACTCGCGGGTCGCCGACTCGCCCTCGAGCAGCCGCATCGCGGTGATGAACGCCTGGAACGACGAGTACGTCGGGGCCCACCCGAATCCGTCTTCGAACGCCGACTCGTCCGGGAACGACATAATGTCGGTCGGGACGTCAGACGCTGAGAGCACGTCGGTGTTGTAGGGGACCGAACGGGCGCGGCCGGAGGTCCCGATCCACGCACCGCTGTCGGCGCGGAAGTTCTGCGGGACGAACTCCAGTACGTCCTGCGGCAGCGACTGCGTCCGTCCACGGTTCTCCAGCGCGCCGAGCGCACCGGCGTTGACCGAGTAGAACACGTCCCCGGGGCTGTTCTGCCCCTCGGTCTCGAGTTGGCTCACCAGTTCGGCCGCATTGTTGTACAGCGGCCGGACCGTGAGGTCCGGATACAGATCCTCGATGTACGAGATGAGTTCGCCGACCAGGGCCTCGCCGCGTCCGGAGTACAGCGTCAACTCACCCGAGAGGTCGGGCATCTCCGACATCGACACGCCCGAGACAGTCCGATCGCCGAACGGTGATCGACCCGAGCCGATCTGCTCGGACGACTCCGCCGCCGGGGTCGCCGTCGAGGTCTCCGTCGCTGTGCCGTCGGACCCCGGCGTATTACAGCCTGCGACGCCGATGATTCCCGCAGCCGCAGCGGCTTCGAGGAACCGGCGCCGGCTCGGTCCGCCCGAGGTTCCGGATGCTCCGTCCATACCTGATTTAGGTCTGCCTAAAACGTATATACCTTCCGGTCTCTGACGATCGGTGACCGTGGCTACTCCCGACGAGCCCGACTGACACCGTGCCACAGCAGGCTACTCCCGTGTCGGTACGGTCACACGGATCTCGGTGCCGTCGTGGTCGGCGGTGATGTCGATCGTCCCGCCGACGTACGTGATGAGCCAGTAGGCGAACCACAGTCCGAGTCCCGACCCGTGTTCGAGTGGATCCTCGGTTCCGGCCTCGATGACCCGTTGTTCCTCGCTCGGGAGGCCGGACCCGTTGTCCACGACGGTGACGGTCGCCGTCGTGCCGTCGAGCCTCGCCGAGATGAACACCTGCGGCGACGGTGCGTCGCAGTGCTTGGCCGCGTTCTCGATGAGTTCACGAAGCGCCGGCACCACCCGCGTGTCCACAGCGGGCGAAGGTGACGGGCCACCGTCGACGACCACCTCGGTGTCCGGATACGAGGACGCAATGCCGTCTCCGAGTCGCTCCAGGATTTCTGTGAGTTCCCGATTCGAGTCCTCCTCCAGCGTCCTGTTGAACGCCTGCCGAGCGTGCCGCGCTTTCTCGCCCATCTCGAGCAGCGACCCGACGTTATCCTGAATCGCCCCGAGGTGATCGAGGACCCGGTCCTCGTCCAGCGTCCGCTGGAGCACGTCGGCGTATCCCTGGATCGCGGCCCCCTTGTTGCGGAGGTTGTGACGGAGCACCCGATCGAAGACCGCGAGCTGCTGTTGGCGCAGTCGGTGATCGGTGATATCGTCCTGGATAGCGACGAACCCCTGGACGACGCCGTCCTCGGCTTTGATCGGCGCGATGGTCTGATTCAACACGAGTCGCTCGCCGGATTTACGCTCGTTCACCGTCTCGCTGTTCCACACCTCGCCGCTGAGGATCGTCTCCCAGAGTTCCGTGTAGAACGCGTCGCCGTGCGCACCGGATTTGAGAATACTGGGGTCTTCGCCGATGGCCTCGGCCGCGGTATATCCCGTCATCTCCTCGAAGGCCGGGTTCACATACTGGATCGTGCCCTCGTCGTCGGTGATGAGGATCGCGTGCCCGGCGTGTTCGACAGCGTTCTTGAACCGTCGCAGATCCTGCTCGCGCTCTTTCCGCCGGCTGATGTCCTGAAACAGCGCCAGCACGGCAGGCGCACCGTCGTAACTGATCCGAGACGCCCGAAGATCGATCTGCTTTCGACCCTCCGGTGTCCGGATCGGCACTTCCGCCCGAGTCTGGGCGATTTCACCGGCGATCAATCGGCCGTACTGATCGCTGATGAACGCCCGTTGCTCGGAGGTGAACAGTTCGAGTGGGGGCATCTCCCTGAGGGCGTCACTGTCACGGCCGGTGATCTCCTCCATCCGCCCGTTGACGAACGCGAACGCCCCGTTTTGTACGACTGCGATGCCGTTCTGGCTCCGTTCGACCAGCGTCCGGTACTTCGTGTGCTCCTCTCTGAGCCGGTCGTTCCGCTCTCTGAGGTCCGCGGTCAGTTCTTCGGTCTGTTCACGGCGGACGAGGTGATTCGAGATGGTGCGGAACAGCGCCTGTTTCTCGACCGGGGCCGACACGACGTCGTTCACCGCGAGCGGCGGCTCACTCGTCTGGATATCCGACAGCGTGACCGAGACCGGAGACGCTTCCCGACGGACCAGGACCACTGGACAGTACACCGGATCCTGCGCTCGCTTGTATTCTATGATCGCCTCGCGGTATCGGGGGAACGACTCCTCGCCGACGAGAGAGAGGTCGACGGATTCGAGCGTCTCTTCGACGACCGGCGAGTGGAGCTCCGAGAGCAACGACGCCATCGCGCGACGGTTTCCCTCGTCGGCGAGGAGCAGTTGGATTCTGGCCATCGGTGCCTCCGATCTCACTCCGAGGAGCGCGTCGCCCCATCCGTTCGTTGCGGTATCCCCTCGAAGACCCCGTGAATGCCGGTCACTGGCTCGCCGACCTCCAGGCCGTCACCGGTGATCCGATACCGGCGCGGAACTGTCTCGAATCCACCGAGGCGTTTCTTGAGCACGCCGACGATCCGCTGGAGGTCCCCCTCGAGTTCGATGTAGTTCTGGAAGATGATGTTGTCCGCGATGTAACTCACGTTCTCGCTGGTCGCTTGCGGAAGGCCCATCACGTCGTTCCGTTGATCGATCAGGATCACGGAGACGTTCATATTCGTCAGGTACTGCGTCAGGGCCTGCAGCCGCCGTCGCAGGCCGACGCCGTTCTCGTCGCCCTTGATCGCCGTGTTGTACCCGGCGATCCCATCGATCACGACCATCTCGGCGTCGTTCTCTTCGACGTGCGTCCGGACGCGGTGCGCGAACTCCTCGGGGGAGTTCGAGAGTGAATCGACCGCATCGACGTAGAGCGACCCCGACTCGCGCTGGTCGGTGATCGGGTACCCGAAGGTCTCAGACCGCTGGGTGAACATCTCCAGCGATTCCTCGAAGAGGCACGCGATGGCCGTCTGGCCGTTCGCCGCGGCGGTCGACAGGAACGCGGTCGCGGCCGTCGTCTTCCCCACGCCGGTCGGCCCGCTGACGATGGTCACCGTCCCCCGCTCGAGACCGCCGCCGAGGAGCGAATCGAACGCGCTGCTCCCGGACTCGAACTGATCCGGTTCGAACCGCCGTGCGTGGTTCTCCGGCCGGAGTGAGGGATAGATCCGCAGGCTGTCTCCGCGGATCTCCAGTCCGTGTTTCCCGTCGCGCTGGCCGACCCCGCGGTGCTTGGGCACGCTGATGCGCCGGCCCGCCTTTTCGTCCTCGTATTCGAGCGCGATGACCCCGTCGCTGAGCGATCGCAACTGCGTGTCCATCTGTTGCCGCGGGGTCTTGGTCGCGAGGACAGTCGTCCCACGGTTCTTCAGAAACCGCGCGAACGAGATGATGCGCCTGCGGAACTGGTACTCCGTCGGTTCGAGATACTGGAACTGCGTGATCGGATCGATCAACACGCGGGACGGATCGAGAGTCTCGATCGATTCCCGGATGTCCGAGATCAGGTTCCGGTCTTCGAGATCGGCCGGATCGACGACGTCGTACGACTGCGCGGACGTAAAGAAGTCCGATTCGGGGCCGATGTCGAGGAACTCGGCTCCCTCGATGTCGATCCCGAGTTCGGCCGCGTTGGCGCGGAGGTCCCCGACGGACTCCTCGCCGTGGATGAACAGGACCGTCTCGTCGTCGGCGAGCCCCTCACTGAGGAACTCGGTCCCGAGGAGCGTCTTCCCGGTTCCGGGTTCGCCGAGAACCAGATAGAGTCGCCCCCGGACGAATCCTCCCTCGAGAAGCGAATCGAGGCCGGGAATCCCACTGGAGAGTTGATTGAATGACGAGTCCATATAAATCAGGTTGTACTTTTCCCAGTACGGTGATAAGGATTTTCTTCGCGCTATCTCCGTTGACAGGGACAGCGCCGGAACGTCGCTTCTACGGGCGGTACAGTGTTATCTAAGAAACATAATGGAGGTTTCACATACACCGTCGCCCGCGACCGCAGACGAGTCCGGGCGGCCGATCGGAGCGAGGGGTCCTCAGTCGTCCGCGATGGCCGGATCCTGCTGTGGCCGGACTGTCGTGTCCGCCAGTCGATCCAGACAGTCGAGCCAGTCGAGCCAGTAGGCCCCGCAGTGGTTCAGGAACGCACCGTTGATCCAGTCATCGAAGTCGCCCTCGGCGAACGCGCGAGCCATCGTTTCGGCAGCGGTCCACCAGGAGTCGGCGTCGCCCCCGACGTCGTCGACGACCTCCCAGACGTGCTCGTTGAGTTCCAGCCCGGGGACCTCGTTGTTGAGGTCGTCGAACGTCGGCCGCGGGGCCTTGTTGTGCGCACAGAGAGGGTAGCCGTTGACGATCTGTTTGTCCAGTACGTCGGCCGCGCGCTTCAGGAACACCCCCGACCAGATGTCGTCGAACCGGCCGACGTCCCAGTCGTTGTCGTCCATCGGGAGTTGGTAGAACGCCGGGATCACCTCGCGCTCGAACGCGAGATTCATCGAACAAACGGTGAGGTACTGCCCGGATTCGGCGACGAAGTCGCCGTCGAAGTCCGCCTTTTCGGTCCGGGTCTGCGCCTGTCCCTGCAGGTCGCCGTCCATCAGGATCCGGACCGCATCGAGGTCCGGAACGTTCGTCCACAGTCCCTGGGAGGCCACCACGTCGGTCAGTTCCTGCCGCCCGGTCTCGACGGTCTCGTCCATCGCCGAGTAGGGGTAGCCCCGCGGATACAACCCGTGCTCGTCGGCGTGCTGATAGAGGACGTTCACCCAGCGCTCGTCGGAACTGACGGACTCGACCTCGTCGGTGCGGTCGAGATTCGCCAGGTGGCGACCGAAAAAGTCCCACTCCTCGTGCGGGAGCGTGTCGTCGTCGATGAACACGCCCCGCTCGAAGCGCGGGTGGGCCCACATATACAGGAGCCCGAAACTGGTCTGCGCGTGAGATGCGGCGGGGACGAGGTGTGCGAACTCGCCGACGTCGTGCGTCTCGAACCACGCCTCACGACGCGATCCGTCGTAGACTGCACCGTCGACGCCCTCCTCTTCGAGCAGCTGTTCCATCGCGTCGACGTCGCAGAAGTCCTCGGTGACGAGGAGCACGAACAGTCGATCGAGGTCGAACCCGTGGGCCCGCGCGTTCTCGAAGTACGCTCGCATACACTCGTACTCGCGAATCGTCGGGACGACGACACAGACGTCCTGATCCATTGCCACCATTTCTTTAGGCTGCCCTAAAAGATCTGTCGCTCCGCCCTCGCGGCGAGATCAGCGGGACGGCCGAAAGACAGTGGTTGCCGCAGTCCGTTCACTCCGAGAGTGTCGAGCAGCGAACTCACTCCGGAGGCGTTGCGTTCGCGGACCCGAGAGACGGGAGTCCCGACACTGCCGGCCGACACGACAGGGACCGTCGTCTGGCACCGGGACGACTTGCGCCTCGACGACCAGGCGGCCGTCGCCGCGGGCGCGGAGGCCGATCGGCTGCTGCCGCTGTTCGTCTTCGACCCGTCGTTCTACGGGTCCGACGGGCTCGCGTGCGACGCCCGACTCCGCTTCCTCCACGAGTGCCTCGACGACCTCGATCGACGATACCGCGAGCGGACCAACGCGGGGCTCTCGTACGCGGTCGGTGAGCCGATCGACCTCCTCGAGCGGTTCCGCTCGGCCGGCTGGAACCTCGTCGCCACAGCGTCTCCGTCGGGCCGCTACGGCCACGAACGAGACCAACGGGCCTACAGGGAACTCGACGCGACGTTCGTCCCCGGCGACGGTCTCGTCCGCGACGCGGAGCGACCGCGCCGGGAGTGGCAGGACCGAACCGAGGCGTGGTTCGCCGCCGACCAGTACGACTGGGACCCCGACTCGGTCCGCGTGGTCGAGTTCCCCACGGGGCTCGATTCCTCGGACGTCGAGCGCGCGTACGACGTCGACCCGACGAAGTCGCGGGTCCCGCAGGGGGGCGGACAGCAGGCGCGAGCGCGGTTGCGCTCCTTCGTGGATCAGATCCACGAGTACCCGGGCGCCATCTCCTCACCCGTCGACGCCCGCGAGGGGACCAGCGGGCTCTCGCCGTACCTCAAATTCGGCTGCCTCTCCGTCCGGCAGGTGTACCAGTACGTCGATGCACACGCACCGGATGCCCGGGGCACGGAAATGTTCGTCTCCCGACTCTTCTGGAACAGACACTACGAGCAGAAACTGGCCGACTGGCCCGGGTGGACCGACCGCGCCGTCAACCCCGTGCTCAGAGGGTTCAATGCGGACCGACGAGACCCCGAGTTGATCGCGGCGTGGAAACGCGGCCGCACCGGCTATCCGATGGTCGACGCCTCGATGCGGTGTCTTCGCGAGACCGGCTGGCTCAACTTTCGGATGCGAGCGCTGTGTGCGTCCTGTTATTTCCACGTGCTCCAACAGCCGTGGCGGATCGGGGCCGACTGGTTCTATCGCCACCTGATCGACGCGGAGGCATCGATCAACTACACGCAGTGGCAGTCGCAGTGCGGCCTCGTCGGGCGACCGACGCTCCGGCTGTACAACCCCCGGAAGCAGGTCCGCGATCAGGATCCCGAGGGTGAGTTCATCCGCGAGTGGATACCCGAACTGGCTGCGCTGCCAACCGAGTACCTGGACCGACCCGAACATACACCCCTCGCCGTGCAGGCGGAGTGCGGCGTCAGGATCGGCGAGGAGTATCCGCGGCCGGTGGTCGACTACGAAGCAGCCCGCCAGGAGTTCCGCGAGCGCCTCGAGGACGTCCGCGCCAGGGCCGCCGACGCCCTCGCCCGGCCGGCGGTGGCGGACCGCGCGTCGCTCTCCGGGGGCCGGTCCGCAGCGCGGTCGATCGCTCGGAATCACGGGACCGAGACCGAACAGAACGAGTCAGACGACGGCACACAGGCCAGACTGGACGCGTTCGGCGAGTCCGAGTTCCGCCCGGAGTGAGTCGCCGCGGCCCGTCATTCGCTGAGCGCGTCGAGGAGGTGGACCGCTTCGGCTTTGGACAGCGGGTCGTTGGCGTTGCCGCAGTGCGGCGACTGCACGCAGGCTGGACAGCCGTCCGCGCAGTCGCAGTCGGCGATCACCTCGCCGGTCCGCCGGAGCAGCGTCTCGATCTCCTCGTACCCGCTCTCGGTCAGACCGACGCCGCCGGGGTAGCCGTCGTAGATGAAGATCGTCGACTGCCCGGTGTGGGGGTGATGCGGCGTCGACAGCCCGCCGATGTCGCCGCGATCACACAAGAACGACAGCGGGAACAGTGAGATCATTCCGTGCTCGGCAGCGTGGATCCCACCGTTGAAGCCGTATTCGCCGCCCATCTCTCGCATCTCCCGCTCGACGTCGCGTGGGACAGTGACGTACAGCGCGCTCGTGCGCAGAGTTGTCTCAGGCAGATCGAGCGACTCGCGACCGATCGTCTCGCCGCGCTTCGGGTCGCGCCGCTCGAAGCCCGTGATCTGCTTTCGCATCGTCACCTCGGCGAATCGGACCTCGGTGTCCGGTCGGGCCGACAGCGACTTCGCCCGCTCGTCGGCTTCGACGGTGATCGTCTTGTCGTGGCGGACCCGCGTGTAGTAGTCCGCCCAGGTGGGCTGCAGGGTGGCGACGTCGCGATCCAGATCCAGGGTGCGCACCTCGTAGGTCTGTCCCTGGTGGTGGTAGATGGCGCCCTCGTGGGCGTCGCGAAGCGCCTCGGCGAACGAGAGCGACGCGACGACGTCGTTCGACCGCGAGTCCAGCAGGTCGATCTCTCGACGTTCGATCGTCCGCAGACTCATCTCGTGCTGCGGGCTCCCGTCGCCGTCGTGGAGCCAGCGGATCCCCCGGTCGGTCTCACGGCGGTCGAGCCGTCCAGCCGCCGTGAGATCACTCACGACCGACGCGAACTGCGAGCCGAAGTGCGCGTCGTCGGCCGTGTTGAGCCAGTTTTCCGCCGCCGCCGAGGCGACGTGGTCCGGAAGCAACTCCTCGTTCTCGGGGTCGCAGACGGCGCGCTCGGGATCGCCCTCCCAGAACTCCTCGGGGTGTCGGAGCAGGTACTGATCCAGTTGGTCCTCGCCGCCGAGGAGGATCACGAGCGCCTCGTCGTCGCCGCGGCCCGCGCGACCCGCCTGCTGGAACGCGGACATCCGCGTCCCTGGATAGCCGTCGATCAGAACGGCGTCGAGTTCGCCGACGTCGACGCCGAGTTCCAGCGCGTTCGTCGACCAGACCCCGCGGACCGAACCGTCGTGGAGCCCCGCCTCGATCTCTCGCCGCCGATCGTTCGTGAGCGCCGCTTGGTAGGCAGTCACCGACGACGCCGCGTCGTGGTGGCCGCGCTCGCGGAGGTCGGAGGCGCTCTCTGTCGCATACCGTTCGGCGGCCTGCCTCGCGCGGGTGAACGCGAGCGTCTGGAACCCCTCGGCGACGAGGTCGACGAAGAGGTTCTTCGTCTCGACGTGGCTCGACCGACGGCGGCCGCTCCCGCCGGTGGTTCCGTTCGACGCCGCCGGCCCGTCGGTCGTCGCACCGTCACCCGTCGCGTCCCGTCCGTCCCCGTTGGCGTCGTACTCCGGTGGGTTCCACAGGAGCCAGTGCTTCGGGCCAGTGGCACTCGCGTCCTCGTCGATCAGACGGAACGTCGACGCCTCGCGGCCGGTGACCCGGGCAGCGTGCTTGATCGGGTTCCCGATGGTCGCCGAGCAGCAGACGTACTGCGGATCGCTGTCGAACCGCTCACAGAGTCGGTTCAGCCGGCGCAACACCAGCGATACGTGGCTCCCGAACACGCCCCGATAGCCGTGGATCTCGTCGATCACGACCGTCTCGAGCGACGAGAAGAACCACTCCCAGAGCCGGTGCGCGTGCGGTAAGATTCCGTAATGGAGCATATCCGGATTCGAGAGCAGCACCGTCGGGCCGCGGTCGCGAACGTCGCGCTTCTCCGACTTCGACTGTCGCCCCGTGTACTCCGCGACGGACACGCGACTCCCGAATCCGAGGCCGCGGGCCAGCGACGAGAGCGTCTCCGCCTGATCGGCGATGAGAGCGTTCTGGGGGCCGAGATACAGCGTCCGACCGCCGTGGTCCATCGCCCGTTCGAACGCCGGCACCGTGTACGCGAGGCTCTTCCCGCTCGCAGTCGGCGTCGCGAGGACGACGTTGTCGCCGTCCCGGACGGCCCCGATCGCCGCCGCCTGGTGGTCGTAGAGTCGGTCGATCCCCGCGTTCGAGAGCGCGGTTTCGAGCCGCGATTCGAGGTCGACATCGGCGTGTGTCGCCTCGCGACCCTCGACGCGCCGGTGGTCGCGGATCTGGTCCACGTAGTAGGGGCGGTCTCGGAGGTCGGCCACGAGTGCGTCGACCGTCGGGCGTTCGTCCACAGTCGTTTCTCCGTCGGGCCGAGAGCCCCCTGACCGTTACGATCGCTGGGTGACTGGGTGGCTGAACCGCTGGGTCACTGGGTGGCTGAACCGCTGGGTCACTGGGAGGCAGAATCGCTGGATCACTGAGGGGCTGGGTGGCTGGGTCGCGAACGACTGACCGGGGGCGGCGACGACGGTCCCGCTGACTGCGCCGGCGGCCGCCGGGGCGGATCCACGGCCGCCAGCACGATTTTGCCTATGCAGTGCCAAGTACAGATATGACCCAGTACGACTCCATTCTCATCTACGACGGCGAGTGTCCCTACTGCTCGATCGCCGCCCGGGCGCTCGAACGGCTCGACGACGTCGGGGCCATCTCGTGGTACGACGACGCCGCCCAGGAGTTCTTGCAGGCCCAGTTCGACGAGACGCCGTTTGCGATGTTCCTCGTTGATCGGCGGCGGCGACGCGTCTACGCCGGACGCTCGGCGGCCAAGGAATTAGCCGACCGGGCCGGGACGCCCGGCATCGTCGGGTCACTGGTGCGCGACAACTACGAGACGATCGCCACGGTCGTCGGCGTGGCGAGCGGCCGCGGCCGCGAGGCCGCCGACTATCACGACATCTACCCGCTCGGTGACGACGCGGCGGACCTGTTCGACGGGCTCGGCGCGAACGCCGAACGACAGCCCGAAGCGCTGGCCTGAGGATGAGCGACGCCGGACGTCCTGATAGCAACATCGTCGACATCGACCCCGTCGACGTCGCGGCCGAAGACGACGCCGTCGGAATCGGAGCAGGCGCGGCCCCGCCGGGGACGTACGTCCTCTTGCTCTCGCTCCCCGCTGCCGAAACCGTCTCGATCGGCGCGCTCGGGACAGCGCGAATGCCACCCGGTGCGTATGCCTACGTCGGCAGCGCGTTCGGATCCAACGGCCTCGCTCGCGTCGACCGGCACAGACGGGTCGCGGCGGGCGAGCACGACGTCACCCACTGGCACATCGACTACCTCGGCGGTCATCCCTCCACGTCGCTCGACGGCGTCGTCGCCGCGCCGCACGCGGACGTCGAGTGCCGACTCGCGTCCTCGCTGCGGGCGGAGGAGGCGCGACTCGAATCCGCACCCGTCAGCGGGTTCGGCGCGTCCGACTGTGACTGCCCGACGCACCTCTTCGTCGCTGACGATGTGGAGACTCTACGCTCGGCAGTGAACGACGGATTCCGTGACGCGGTGAGCGGTATCGCCGAGTAGAACGATCCGGCCGACCCCACACCGGTCCGGGCAGAGCCGGCACGGGGTCGGCAGGGGATTCGGCCAAAGGGCTAGTCGATACCGATTTCGCCCCCGGTGAACCCACGCAATTGCCGGTTGTCAGAGGCACCCCGGCAGTGCAATAATTGCTCTCTCGGTACTTATAATCACCTACCGTTGTGGAGACGAACCGGGATTCCGGCGTCAGTCTCGGGTGCAGGTTTATACCTGAGACTCTAGGATCGTCACTCGAACATCCCGGTCGACATGTACCGTTCACCGCTGTCCCAGAACACTGTGAGCACCAGCGGGGGATCATCCGCCGCCCGGGCATCCCGTTCAGTCGGTCCATCGTGGTCCGCTTCGGAGTCGATGATGTACCCGGGATCGGGGTCTGTATCCGCCGCGTCGGGGTCGGCGAGTCGTTCGGCAACCCGCTTGGCGGCGAGGTTCGATGCGCCGGAGGACTGCCCGACGAGGATGCCCTCCTCGCGGGCGAGGCGGCGGCACTCGGCCTCGGCCGCGTCGATGGTGACCGTCTCGACGTCGTCGAGCAGCTCCGTATCGAGGTTGGGACTGACGAACCCCGGCCCCATCCCCTGGAAGTCGTCGATCCCGGGCTCGCCGCCCGAGAGGACGGCGTTGTCGGCGGGTTCGACGGCGACGATCTCCATCTCGGGGAACGCCTCGCGCAACCGACGGCCGATCCCGGTGATCGTCCCGCCCGTTCCGACGCCCGCGACCAACGCATCGACCGTGCGATCACCGATCTGATCGAGTATCTCCTCGCCGGTGGTCAGATAGTGTGCGCGGGGGTTCGCGGGGTTCTCGAACTGCCGCAACTGGATCATCCCCTGCTCTTCGAGTTCGTCTGCCCGCTCTTTCGCATCGGAGATGTCGCCGTCGACGAGTTCGATGTCGGCCCCGTAGGCCGCCATAATCTGCCGCCGTTCGGGAGACTTCGAGCCAGGCATCACGACTGTGAGGTCGTACCCTTTCGCGGCCGCGACGACTGCGAGGCCGATGCCAGTGTTCCCGCTCGTCGGTTCGACGAGCGCGTCGCCGGGGGAGATCTCGCCGTCGCGCTCGGCGCGCTCGACCATCGCCAGCGCCGGCCGATCCTTCGCCGATCCGCCGGGGTTCTTCGACTCGAGCTTCGCCGCGACGGTCGCCCCCGGCGGCGAATCGACCCGGACCAGCGGTGACCCGATCGTCTCCAGCACGTTCGCGTTCATATGCATCCGTTCGTCGGAGGGGCACAAGACGATGACGACGGCGGCCACACCGTTCCGGTATCGCTGTCGCCCCCAGAAGCCACCGCGAGGTTTACCCGCTCGCCCGTCGTACCCGAGCGTATGTCAGAACCCGACACCGACGTCGACGCCGGAGAACTCGACACGATGCAGCCGAATCCAGCCTGGAGCGCGGACGCACACGAAGACACCGTCGAAGCGCTGGCCGAAGACGGACTCGTCTTCCGCATCTGGGGCGGCGACTGGTGTGGCGACTGTCGCGGCCAACTCCCGGACTTCGGGGCCGCACTCGCGGCGGCCGAGGTCCCCGACGAACGCGTCCATCACTACCCCGTCGAGAAAGAAGACGACGGGAGCAAAACCGGCCCGCTCGTCGAGGCGTACGACATCGAACTGATCCCCACCGTCGTCGTCGAGCGCGACGGCGACGAAGTCGCTCGCTACGTGGAGAACGAGGACCGGCCGATCGCCGCCTATCTCGCAGCGCGACTCTGAGGGACAGCGGCCATAGATATTTTGTAGGGGTCTGGTCATCGTTCAATCGTAATGGACCGGCCGGATTTCACCGGCATCCTACTCGATCGCGCCCAGGACAAGGTGGCGGTCCTCGACGAAACCGGGACGTTCACCTACGTCAGCGGCGCCGCGAAGCGGCTTCTCGGATTCGACCCCGATGATCTCGTCGGCGAGAACGCCTTCGAGTACATCCATCCCGAGGACCGCGAGACCGTGGTCGACGCCTTCGAGGAAACCATCCAGGCCGGCTCCTTCGCCGACATCTCTGTCGAGTATCGACACCGCTCCGCAGACGGTGGCTGGGTCTGGCTGGAGAGTCGGATGTCGAATCTCAGCGACGCCGCACTCGACGGCTTCGTCGTGAGTTCACGCGACATCACCAGACGGATCGAGGCCGAGCGTGAGCGGCAGGCAACGGCGGAACGACTGGAGGAGATCGCGGCCGCCTCGGGCGACGTCCTCTGGATGTTCGATGCAGACTGGTCCGAGGTTCTCTTCGTCAACCCCGCGTACGAGGAGTTGTACGGGCGTCCCGTCGAGGAACTCGAGGGAACCCCCCGGACGTTCCTCGACACGATCCACCCCGAAGACGTGCCGCAGGTCGAGGAGGCGATGGACCGTCTCAGTTCGGGGACGTCAGTCGACATCGAGTACCGAGTCAACCCCGCGGAGGACTACGACCGCTGGGTGTGGGTGCAGGCCGAACCGATCGTCGAGGACGGCGACGTGCGCCGGATTACGGGGTTCACCCGCGACGTCACCGATCGGCGACGTCGCGAACGGCAACTGTACGTGATGGACAATCTGCTGCGACACAACCTCCGCAACGATCTCAACGTCATCCTGGGGACGGCGACCGTCATCGAAGACAGCATTCCGGAGGCCGCCGAGCAGACCGCCGTGATCCGCCGGACCGGCGAGGCCCTGTTAGAGAGCGCCGAAAAGGGGCGGGAGATCATCAACATCGTCACCAAGCGGGCGGCCCGAGAGCGCTTGGACCTCCAGGGAGTCGTCGAGGATGGCCTCACGGACATCCGTCGACGGTTCGAGGCGACGAATCTCGAATACGACCCGCGTGAGTCCTGTCCCGTGTACGTCCGACCCGAACTCAGACTCTGCGTGATCGAACTGCTCGAGAACGCGATCAGACACGCGGAATCGGACTCGCCACGGGTGCGGATATCGACGCGCTGCTGGAGCGATCACGCCGAACTCGTCGTCGAGGACGAGGGGAGCCCGATTCCGCAGATCGAAGCGGACGTCCTCGAGGGAAACCACGAGATGAGTGACGTCTATCACAGCAGTGGCCTCGGATTCTGGCTCGTCTACTGGGCCGTCGAAGTCTCGGGTGGGTCGGTGATCGTCGACTCCGGAGAGAGCGGAAACCGGATCACCCTTCGTTTGCCGCTGGCCGATCGGTGATCCGGCGCGGTCGGTCCTGATCACTCAGTGGACGCGGGCGCTTCGGCGTGCGGTAGTACTCACTCGTCGTCCGTGTCCGCACTGAACCACGCGAGCGCCTCCGAGAGCGAGTGCGTCGGCGGCGAGCAGACCCGCCCCTCACACAGGTAGATTGTGGGCTCGCCGTCCCGTTCGGTCCGGCCACGCCAGATGGGCGGGGCCTCCTCGAGGCCGAGCGTCGTCAGCCAGGCGTCGAGGTCGTCGTCGGCCCCGGGCCGCGGTGCGACGACTGCGTCGGGCAGGTACGTCGAGGCCAGCGAGGACCGCACCGACTCGGGGAGGCCGCTGGTCCGCCCGTCTGTCGATGTCAGTCCCCCGGTCGCGAGGACGACCTCCGTCCCGCCCCGCGCCCGCGACGCCGCTGCGAGTCCGAGCGAGACGTGTTCGAGCGGCCGACCGCGGATCGTATCCGCGTGCGTGTCGAGGACCGATCCGGCCACGCGCCCGAAGTCCGAGTCGGGGACGAACGAATCGAGATGGAGCAGCACCGACGCCGCGACGCCGGCGCTCGACGGCGTCGATTGATCCATCAGTTCCTGGGGCCGCGCGACCAGCGACTCGCCGTCGGCGGGCGTGAGATACAGCGTGCCCGCCTCGGCGTCGTAGAACTCCGAGACCATCACCTCGGCCAACTCGACGGCGAAGGCGAGGTGGGCGACGTCGCCCGTCACCTGATACAGCTCGAACGCGCCCCGCGCGAGGAACGCGTAGTCGTCGAGGTACCCGTCGCCCTGCACGTCGCCGTCCTTGTACCGTCTGGCGAGCCGCTGCTCCGATGCATCCCAAAGGTGCTCGCGGACGAACGAGAGCGCGTCCGCAGCGAGATCGGTGTACTCGTCGTCGCCGAGGACGAGACCGCCGCGGGCGAGGCTGCCGATCGCGAGGCCGTTCCAGGAGGCCAGGATCTTCTCGTCACGGGCCGGGCGGACGCGCTCGGCGCGGGACTCGAACAACGCCTCACGGGCGTCCGCTAAGCGGTTGGCGACGTCCGACTCCGAACAGTCGTAGGCGTCGGCGAGGTCGGGAATCGAGGTGTCGATCGTGAGGACGGTGTCGCCCTCGAAGTTCCCCGACTCCGTCACCCCGAACCGGTCGAGAGCGATCTCAGCAGTCCGCTCGTCGTCGATCGCGGCCGTGACTCCCTCTGGCGTCCAGACGTAGAACGCGCCCTCCTCGCCCTCGCTGCGGGCGTCGAGCGTGCTGAAGAAGCCACCGTCCTCGTGGCGGAACTCCCGCCGGAGGAACCCGAAGGTCTCCCGGACGATCGTCGCGTACCGCTCGCGCCCCGTGAGCTGATACGCCGACAGGTAGACCCGTGGGAGTTCGGCGTTGTCGTAGAGCATCTTCTCGAAGTGCGGGACCGTCCACTCCCGGTCGGTGGCGTAGCGGTGAAAGCCGCCGCCGACGTGGTCGTACATCCCGCCGGCCGCCATCGCGTCGAGCGTTCGAGTCGCGGCCGTTCGCGCGTCGTCGGTATCCGACGCCGCGTACGAGCGGAGGAGCGCGTCGATCCGCCCCGGTTGTGGGAATTTCGGACCGCCGGAGCCGAACCCGCCGTACTCCCGGTCCGTGGCTCTGAGTGCCGATTTCGCGAGGCTCCCCAGGACCTCCGAACCGAGCCCATCCTCGCCCGCGGTGTCGGCATCGGGACCGGATTGCTGACCGGCCTCGGCCCCGACTTCGGGGGTCTCGCCGTCGGCAGAGCGAGAGCCTTCGGTGCCCGCTGGAGTCGCGTCCGGCGTCGTCTCCAACTGGTCGCGGATCGCGTCAGTCCACTGCGACGCCCGGTTCTGGATCTCGCCCCGATCGGTCTCCCAGGCGGTCGCGAACGACTCACAGATGTCGAGAAAGCCGGGGACGTTGCCGCGTTGGGGGTCCTCCCGTTTCGGGAAGTAGGTCCCGACGTAGAAGGGTTCGCCAGCAGGTGTGAGCCACACCGACAGCGGCCACCCGCCGCCGCCGGTGACGCGCTGGCAGATCGTCTGGTAGATTCGATCCAGATCTGGTCGCTCCTCGCGGTCGACTTTGATCGGGACGAACGACTCGTTGAGCACCTCGGCGACCGCCTCGTCCTCGAAGCTCTCCTCGGCCATCACGTGACACCAGTGGCACGCCGAGTAGCCGACCGAGAGGAAGATCGGGCGGTCGGTCGCCTCGGCGGCTTGCAGTGCCGCGTCGTCCCACGGTTGCCAGTTGACGGGGTTGTCCGCGTGTTGTCGGAGGTAGGGACTCTCCTCCTCGTCGAGGCGGTTCCGGGACAGCGGATCGTTCATAGGCCGTATACGGCCGTGCCGGGGAAAAGCGGTGCGACAGGGCCGTCCGTGCGGAACGCAATCGGACAGTCACGAACGTGCACACACGAGAGCGCACAAAGAGCAACCTTTACACTCTCGTGTGCAGGTCCTCCGGATATGTCTGCTTCGGAGACGGTCCTGCTGATCGGCGGCGGCGGCCGCGAGCACGCGATCGCTCGGTCGCTGACCGCTGATTCAGCCTGTGACCTGTACGCCTGTGCCAGCAACCGGAATCCCGGAATCGCTGCGCTCGCCGCGGGCTTCGAGACGATCGCCGAGACCGACGCCGCCGCGATCGTCGAGTACGCCGACCGAATCGGCGCGACGCTCGCAATCATCGGTCCAGAGTCGGCGCTGCAGGCGGGGGTCGCCGACGAACTGGACGCCGCCGGCGTCTACACGTTCGGCCCCGGCGCGGAGGCCGCACGCATCGAGACGGACAAGGCGTTCCAACGGGAGTTTATGCAGACCGAGGAGATCCACGGCTGTCCCGACTTCGCCGTGTTCGACGATATGGACGCCGCCTGCGAGTACATCGACGAATACGACGGCGACCTCGCGGTCAAGCCCGCGGGCCTCACGGGCGGGAAGGGCGTGAAGGTCATCGGAGACCAGGTCGACCGGGAGGGAGCGAAGGCCTACCTCAGAGAGAACGACTACGACCGGGTCGTCCTCGAGGAGCGACTCGTCGGCGAGGAGTTCACCGTCCAGGCGTTCGTCGCGAACGGCGAACTCCGGACCACGCCGGCCGTACAGGACCACAAACGGGCGTACGAGGGCGACGAGGGTCCCAACACGGGCGGAATGGGGAGTTACAGTGATGCGACGCCAGCGCTCCCGTTTATGACCGGCGAGGAGTACGAGGCCGCCGTCGACATCCTGGAGGCGACCGTCGAGGCGCTTCCCGACTACAAGGGGATCCTCTACGGACAGTTTATGCTCGGCGCCGACGGCCCGCGCGTGGTCGAGTTCAACGCCCGCTTCGGTGACCCCGAGGCGATGAACACGCTCCCCGTCCTGGAGACGTCGTTCCTCGACGTCCTGACCGCCGCCCGCGACGAAGACACCCTCCCGGAACTCGAGTTCAACCGAGCGGCGACCGTCTGTAAGTATGCCGTCCCCGACGGGTACCCGACCGACCCCGACAGCGGCGCGCAGATCGCCGTCGACGAGGGGAACGTGGGGGACGCGCTGCTGTTCTACGCCAGCGTCGACGCCCGCGAGGACGGACTCTACACGACCACCTCTCGCTCGTTCGCGGTCGTCGGCGTCGCCGACACGATCGAAGCGGCCGAAGCGCAGGCCGAAGACGGCCTCGCGGCCGCGGGCGACGGACTCCGGATCCGCCACGACGTCGGCAAGCCCGATCTGGTCCAGCGGCGGATCGACCATCTGCGCGAACTCCGCAGCGAGTAGCGGTCGGGTGTGGCCCTGTCGACGCAGCGGCTCCCCCGCTCGGCCCCGGACTCCGACGCCGACGAGGGAACCTTTTGGTCGGTGCACACGAAGGAGCGGTCGTGAGCGAGGACGCCGAGGAACGCGACGGACGTGAAGCCGGCGGCAGCGACGGTCGGAGACACGACCGACTGGGACGGCACTCCACGCCGGGCGTGCGGAATTCGCTGTGGCACTGGACGGACGCGAAGCCGATCACGCGAGTCGCGCTCAACTACCTCCTCGTGTGGCTCGCCCGGGTGGTGCCCTCCCTCCGCCTCAGGAACTGGGCGCTGCGCCGACTCGGCGTGACCGTCGGCACGGGCGTCGCGTGGGGACTGGAGGCGACGCCGGACGTCTTCTGGCCGGAACTCATCACGCTCGGCGACCACGCCGTCGTCGGGTACGACTCGGTGCTCCTGTGTCACGAATTCCTGCAGGACGAGTACCGAACGGGCGAAGTCGTCGTGGGCGATCGCGCGATGATCGGTGCGAAGGCGGTGGTCCTCCCCGGCGTCCAGATCGGTGAGAACGCGCAGGTGGCCGCCAACTCGCTGGTCACTCGCGACGTCCCGCCGGACACGACGGTGGCCGGGATCCCCGCGAGACCGGTCGAAGCGGGAGTTGGCGCGGACGCGGCGCAGGATGGTCCCGCCGAACCAGCCGGTGACACCTCCGAAACGGACGATGACGACCCCGAACCAGCAGATGACGCAGCGAGTGACGAGGCCGACGACGACGACGCCTCCGGGCAGCGCGACGAGACGGCGACCTAATCCCGGATCCGCACGACGCCGTCCTCGAAGACCGCGCGGTTGGGAACGATGAACTCCTCGCCGTCGTTCTCGATGTGCGTCACGAAGAGGTTCACTTCCTGGACGACGCCGCGTTTGCCGCCGATCTCGACTTCGTCACCGATGACGTACGGCTGATCGAGCAGTAGATACGACCCGGCCGCTCCCGACTTCAGCATATCGGAGAACGCGAAGGTGAAGAGCAGCACCAGTGCAAACAGGTACGCGCCCAACAGGACGACGAGCGCGAGAGTCGCGACGCCCAGTTGCGAGAGCGCCACGAGCACCGCGACGAAGAAGACGGTGAACTTCGCGATCCGGGGAAAGACACCGATCTGCGGAACCTTGACTCCTGTCAGGCGTTCGTTGATCAGGAGATCGACCTTGTCGCCGACGACGACACCGACGATGAGGATGACGAGTGCGAGAAACAGTTGGGGGAGGAACTGCACGGCTCGGGTCCAAAACGAGAACGCGACAGACACGTTGGCGACAGAAAACACCAGGAGAACGGTGATCGCCAGGACGAACACGCGGACCAGTGAGCCCAGCACTTCGACAGTCGAGGTGTCGAAGTCCCGCGCCGTCCGCTCGAATGCGGTCCCCTCGATCGCATCGGGCACGCCGAGCCGGACGAGCAGACGGGTGGTCAACGTTCCCAGCACGAGGGCGACGACGAGGCCGACGAGCCCCACCACGAGGGCCACCCAGATCGGGCGAGGGATCGCCCCAAGTACGTCCCGCAAGGGGTCTCCCCCGATCTGCAGCATCCCGATTGGATCGACAGCGACGCTCTCGGCGGCCTGAACGCGGAGAGGCGGTGTCATCAGTACTCCTCCGGATCGATCTCCAGGATTATTTGCCCACCTTTGAACGCCCGGACCAGACCGTCCGACTCAGAGAGAACGATCGCCGTCGCGTTTGTGTCGCGGGTGATCGCCGCGCCGGACATATGCCGCGCACCGAGTCCTTTCGGAATGTCGACGCCCTCGGCGGCCGGTTCGAGATAGCGGTAGGCGCTGACGATCTTCCCGGCGTCGGAGATGACGAACGCGCCGTCGAGTCTCGAGAACTCTTTGAGCATCACGTTCACGATCGGATCGCCGACGTGGACGTGCGATTTCTCGAAGGGATTGTAACTGAGCGGTCGGGACTTGTTCATCACCTTCCCCGCGTCGCCGACGACGAAGAGCGCGCCGACGGGCTTGCCTTTCTGTCCCTTCTTGCCCAGTTCGATCGCCACCTCGAAGACGTCGCGGATGACACCCGGCTCGGCCCGCGAGTTCGCGAAGAGGTCGTAGATTCCCGAGCGCATCGACTCTTCGATCCGGACCCGGATCACGCCATCGGCGTCGCCGCCGAAGACACCGACGCTGCAGGCGATGGCGTCACCCTCCTCGACGAGTCCCTGCTCGAACGCGCCCTCGATGCCGAATCGAATCCGGTCGCGGACGTTGGTGAACTCAAGCGGGAGTTCGACGTACGGGTCCGCGCCGACGGCGTTCTCGGGGGCGACGACGACGAGTTCGACATCAAGTTCGGCGTCAGCGAATCGCTCGTAGTGGGAACTGCTCGGCGAGAACAGAAACACGCCTTCGACATCCGACACGACAGCTCCTAGGAGGTCCGATAACGCCGCCATTACTGAGAGTACTCGCCGGGCACTTATAAAGCGTTGTGGGACGATCTCACGACTGCGATCAGTCTGCCAGGCGTCTGACACAGCGAGGGGTGACCGCGTGGCCCGCGCGAGTCAGTACGATTTCGCGAAGTACGCCGTCTCCGCCGCGTCGTCGTCGCAGATGGCGCAGTCTTCGCCGTGGTGGATCTCCGCATCCTCGTCGTTCAGCGGCACCATCACGATCTCGGCGGCGATCTGGTCTTTGATCTCGTCTTCGCAGGCCTCGTCGCCACACCACGGGGCCTTGACGTAGCCGCCGTGTTGCCCGATCGTGCCGAGGATTTCGGCTCTGTCTTCGGCCTCGCGGACGTTGGATTCGAGGTTCTCTTCGGCGGCGGCGTACAGTTTGGCGTACACCTCGTCGAAGTGCGAGGAGACCGTTTCGGCGATGTCCTCGCGACCCTCTTCGGTGGATTCGCCGTCGGGGCGGTGCACGAGCGTGACCGTGCCGTCGTCGGCCTCGTTGGGACCAATCTCCATTCGGACGGGCACGCCCTTCAGTTCCCACTCGTTGAATTTGAAGCCCGGATTCCGCTCGTCGCGGTCGTCGAGTTCGACGCGGATTCCCGCCTCTTCGAGGTCCGCGGCGATGCCCTCCGCGTACGAGAGGACCTCGTCTTTCGTGTCGGCCTGCCAGATCGGGACGATCACGAGCTGCTCGGGCGCGATCGCCGGCGGGAGGACGAGTCCCTGATCGTCCGAGTGCGTCATAATCAGCGCGCCGAGGGCCCGCCAGGAGAGTCCCCATGAGGTCGTATGCGCGATCTGTTCGTCCTCGTCCTCGTCGGTGTAGGTGATGTCGAACGCCTCCGCGAACGACGTCCCGAGGTAGTGCGAGGTCGCGCCCTGGACGGACTTGCCGTCGGGCATTAGCGCTTCGACGGTCGTGGTCGTGTCCGCGCCGGGGAACTTGTCGTGCTCTGGTTTCGCCCCGCGGAGCACCGGCATCGCGAGCAGGTCCTCGTACGTCTCCTCGTACTGATCGAGCCGGCGGGTCGTCTCCTCCCACGCGTCTTCGCGCGTTGCGTGGGCGGTGTGGCCCTCCTGCCAGAGGAACTCCTTCGTCCGGAAGAACGGCTTCGTCTCCGTGGCCTCCCAGCGCACGACCGAGACCCACTGATTCACGCGGAGTGGCAGGTCCCGGTGGCTCCGCACCCACTGGGAGATGTACGGCGTGATGATCGATTCGGAGGTCGGCCGGACCGCGAGCGGCTCTTCGAGTTCTTCCTTGCCGGCGCGCTCGACCCAGGCGACCTCGGGGTCGAATCCCTCGACGATGTCCTTCTCCTGTTCGAGGTAACTCTCGGGGATGAACATCGGGAAGTAGGCGTTCTTGACCCCGGTGTCTTTGAACAGGGAGTCGAGGTGCCCCTGCAGCCGCTCCCACAGTTCGTAGGCGCGGGGGCGGGTGACGATGAACCCGCTCATTCCGTCCGGCGCGTAGTTGGCCAGGTCGGCCTTCTTGACGACCTCGGCGTACCACTCGCCCGTGTTGTACTCTTTCGACTCGGTGATGCCGAGTTCCTGCTCGTCGCTCATTACGTATTTCGAGCCCCAGGTCGGTCTTAAATCCCCTGAAGCGCCCCGCTGCGGTCACGACCGCGGCTCACTCGAACGCCTCGGCGGTCACGTCGAATGGACTCTCGTCCGCCTGCCAGGCCCACCCCGGCAGCCGAGTCTGGAAGCCGGCCGCCAGCGCCGCATCGAGATCATCGACGCCGGCCCCGCCCTCGCTGTGCGTCGTGATATCGGCGTAGTGGAACGTCGCCTGCGCGAGCAGCGACAGCGGTGTCCCACCGGCGATCGTCGCCGCCAGTTCGCGGCCGAGGACCTCGTCGACGACGAACCCGGGATAATCGCCGTCGACGTCGAGGTCGCGAAGGATCGCGACGTAGGCGGCCGCGTTGACGGCGCTGTCGCCGTCGGCGAACACCGCCCTCACCGCTTCGCGATACTGTTCCGTCGTGACCGAACCGACGTCGGTCTCGAAGGCGGCGCCGAGTCGGCGTCGGGTCTCGTTGATCAGTGGGACGATCCGATCGGCGCGGTCGGCGACCCAGACGGCCTCGCGGGCGACCCGGTCGGGACTCAGATTCATATCGACCGGAGAACGGCCCGATATTTCGACTTTGCGAAGGCTTTTATACGACGACGAAGGTACTGCATACCAAGCGGGTTCTCCCTGCCTCTTCGCAGCCGGAATCGCAGAGACTACCGTTCACACGACGTCTATGTGCTCTCAGAAGACACCGTTGCTGTCCATCGTCGACGACGCACTCGCGCTGTCGGTCCTGCGCTGCAGGCGGAGAATCCCAATCGACCGTCGCGACACACACGCCGCGACGGGACGCTCTCAGGTATGAGCTCAGTAGACACGCAACTCGAGGAGTTGAAAGGGGAAGTCAAATCGGAACTGCCAGCCGACATCTCGGTCACGGACGTCACCTACGAGGGGCCCGAACTGGTCATTTACACCCGAGATCCGAAGCGGTTCGCACGGAACGGCGATCTCGTTCGCGACCTCGCGGGCACGCTCCGAAAGCGAATCACCGTCCGCCCGGATCCGCGGGCGCTCTCGACGCCCGAGCGGGCCCGCGAACGGATCCGTGAGGTCGTGCCCGAGGAGGCTGGCGTCACCGATCTCGAGTTCCACAACGACACCGGCGAAGTGGTGATTCAGGCCGAACGCCCGGGAATGGTCATCGGCAGTCACGGAACGACCCTCAGAGAGGTCACCAGAGAGACCGGCTGGACCCCCGAGGTCGTCCGCACGCCACCGATCGAGTCCGCGACGGTCTCGAACGTGCGGAACTTCCTCCGACAGGAACGCGAGGACCGCCGGGAGATCCTCGAACGCGTCGGGCGACAGATCCACCGCGAACCGCTCGGCAGCGAGGAGTGGGTGCGAATCACCACCCTCGGATCCTGCCGAGAGGTCGGCCGCGCTTCGTTCATCCTCTCGACGGGCGAGACGCGCGTCCTCGTCGACTGCGGCGACCGGCCGGGGTCGGGCGACCGGCCGTATCTCGACATCCCAGAAGCCCTCGGCGCGGGCGCGAACTCGATCGACGCCGTCGTCTTGACGCACGCGCATCTGGATCACTCCGCACTCGTCCCGCTCCTCTATGAGTACGGGTACGACGGCCCGGTCTACACCACGGAACCGACGCGGGATCTGATGGGGCTCCTGACGCTCGATTATCTCGACGTCGCCGAGAGCGAGGGCCGCTCGCCGCCGTACGACTCGGAGATGGTTCGCGAAGCGATCAAGCACACGATCACCTTGGAGTACGGGGACGTCACGGACATCGCGCCCGACGTCAAACTCACGCTCCACAACGCCGGGCACGTGCTCGGCTCCTCGATCGCGCACTTCCACATCGGTGACGGCCTCTACAACGTCGCCTTCTCCGGCGACATCCACTACGGGGACACCCGGCTGTTCGACGGGGCCGTCAACGACTTCCCGCGCGTGGAAACGCTGGTCCTCGAATCCACCTACGGCGGCCGTAACGACTACCAGACCGACCGGGAGGACGCCGAGCGGAAACTGCTCGACACGATCACCGAGACCGCCGAGCGCGGCGGCTCGGTCGTCGTCCCCACCGCCGCCGCGGGCCAGGCCCAGGAACTGATGCTCGTTTTCGAGGAGGCGATGCGCGAGGGTGACCTTCCCGAGATGCCGATCCACCTGGATGGGATGATCTGGGAGGCGACCGCCATCCACACCACGTATCCCGAATTCCTCCGCGACCGACTCCGCACCCGGATCTTCGACGAGGGCGACAATCCCTTCCTGGCTGACGTGTTCAACCGTATCGACGGTGGCGAGGACGAACGGGAAGACATCGCCGACGGCGATCCGGCGATCGTCCTCTCGACGTCGGAGATGGTCTCTCGTGGGCCGATCCAGTCGTGGCTCCGGCACTTCAGCGACGACAGCGACTCGTCGCTCCTGTTCGTCGGCTATCAGGCACCGGGGACGCTCGGCCACCGGATTCAGAACGGCCACCGAGAGGTCGCACTCACGCGAGGTGGCGGTGGTCGTAGCGAGACGACGCTAGCGATGCACGTCGAAACCGTCGACGGCTTCTCCGGTCACGCCGACCGACAGGGACTGGAGAACTTCGTGAAGACGATGAACCCCCGCCCGGAGAAGATCCTCTGCGTGCACGGCGAGGAGCGCGCCGTCCAGGACCTCTCCTCCGGACTGTATCACGATCACCACCTCCGGACGTTCGCCCCGAAGAATCTCGAGACGTTCCGGTTCCGATGAGTGGCGGGAGCCAACCACCCGGGCGGTGACGAACCTTCTTGATGGAGCCCCGATACACGACAGTATGCGAATCGCGCTGATCGCTCACGACGAGAAGAAACCGGATATGATCGACTTCGTCCGGGGCCGGCTGGGCGACCTCGAGGCGATGGAGATCACGACGACTGGCACGACCGGGAAGCGGATCCAGGAGGCCACGGGACTGGACGTCGACCGCAAGGAGTCCGGGCCGATCGGCGGCGATATGCAGATCGGCGCGGAAATCGTCGACGGGGACTGTGACGGGGTCGTGTTCCTCCGCGACCCGCTCACTGCCCAGCCCCACGAACCGGACATCACCGCGCTCCTGCGGATCTGTGACGTCCACGACGTCCCGCTGGCGACTAACCTCGCCAGCGCCGACGCCGTCCTCGACGAACTGGTCCGTCAGTCGGAACCGGATTCTCAACGCTGAGAACCGAACCGCGGGACTTAATCGCAGACCGGCGAAATGGACCAGTATGTCTCCGTCGAATGCGTCCGACGCGGCTGGTCGGACCCTTGCGGTTCTCACGGTCCTCACGTTGGTGACTGCGCTTGCGCTCGCCGGAACGCCTGTCGCCGCGGCCCAGTCCGGCGACGGCGGCTCGAACGCGGGGGCCGGTGACGACACCCGTCGCTGCTTCCCGCCGGGCGGGTACGACCTCACGGTCGGTGACGGCAACCCACACATCAACGTCACCATCCACACGTCGCTCTTCACCTCGCCCGCGCCGCCGAGCGCTCTCGGCCTGTCGGCGCGCGGCGTCGCGCTCGAAGCCGACATCGTCGAACTGCGGACCGGCGTCCTCTTCGAGGCCGACCAGGAGAACGTCGCAGCGAGCGCGGTCTGGGACTCGTTCGTGGTGCTCTTCGACTACCAGCTTTCGCTGCCGATGTTCGCCGATTCCTTCGACGACTCGACGTACGAACCGACGGACGGGCCCGTCTCCGGGGTCGAAACGCGCGGCTGTTAGCCGATCCGAGAGTGGTCCCCCTCGATCAGTCGCCCGCAGCCGCTTCGGGGTCGACGACTGACTCGGCGACTTCGTCGACGCCGACGCGATCGCACAGGTCATAGAGCGGACAGGCTTCGGGGCCGTCCAGACACGCGGGCTTCCGGGCCGAGCAGTACTCCCGACCGAACTGGATCATCGCTGTGTGACCGAAGCCGCACTTCTCGCCCGGAATGTCGGCTTCGAGCTGTTCTCGCACGGCTTCGTGGTCGGCGTCTGGCGGGGCCAGTCCCATCCGGCGCGCGATTCGGTGGACGTGGGTATCGACGGGAAAGACGCCGTCGCGGCCCCCCGCGAACAACAGCACGCAATCGGCGGTCTTCGGCCCGACGCCGTGGATGTCGAGTAACGCCTCGCGAACCGCCGTCGCGGGTTCCTCCGTGACGAACGCGTCGAAGCCGTCCGCGCCGCCGTAAGCTTCGCAGATCCGCTCGGCCGCGCCGATGATCATCGCTGATTTCTGGTTGTAGAGGCCGGCAGACGCGATCGTTTCCGAGAGCGTCGACTGGTCGGCATCGGCGAGTGCGGCCGCCAGATCGTGATCGTCGTCGGAACCGCCGTCCCCGTACCGTTCCATCAGCGCGTCGTGGGCCGGTTGGCTGGCCACGTCGCTGGTGTTCTGTGAGAGGATCGTCCGCACCAGCGACTCGAAGGCGTCCGTACCGCCGTAGGTCTTCTGCCAGTAGCGCTCGCCCAGCTCGTCGACGACCGCCTCGGCGCGGGTCTCGGCCTCGCCGGTACTGAACATCGCGGCGGTGGACGCCGCCTCCCCGCTGGCGATGTTCTCCTCCGGTTCCTCGGGCATAGTCGGCAGTAGTCCCCACCGATAAAAAAGACGTCTGGCCGGAGATCCACTGCGTCCGACGCGCTGGTCAGTCCGCCGCTTCGACCTCGAGTTCCAGGCGCAGGTCCGCTCCGTCGGCGAGGGCCGCGACGAGTTCCCGATCGAAGTCGGCCGCGGCGGCGTCGGCGCCGACGAGGACCGTCCGGTCGTCGACGTACGCCGAGGTCCGACCCACGTGGCTTCGATCGTTCTCGAACGAGAGGTCCGGATCGCCGCGGCCAGTAACCGTCTCGACGTACGTGTCGCCGTCGGCCGTGGTGACCGTAATCGAGGCGGTAATCGTGGCCTCGGGGTCGCGGCAGGCCGCGACGAACGCCGGGTCGAAGTCCGCGGGCACTCGATCCGCCTCGACTGCGAGGATGCAGTCGCCGGCAGGGGTCAGCCAGTCGTCGCTGGTCACCTCGAACGTGCTGGCGTGTTCCGCCGAGACGTGCTCGTGCCCGCACGCGTGAACAACTTCCTCCATCGTTCGCACTGGTGGGTGCCGCGATAAGTCAGGCACGGTTCCGGACATCGTGTGGGAACAGTTCTCACTTTCATTTATATATCACCCACGAATGCTGATAACTCCTCACAAGGCGCTGTATGGCTGTGAGAGCGGATCTCAGGCGCTCGTGGCACCGGCAGATTTATATGCGGTAGACGGAAATATGTAGGTACCAGAACGCCTCCGGCGTTCCGGCGGCACAGCACGCAGAATGATCGGGAATTCTTATCCACGGTCGGCAGCGCTCGACGAGCAGCCGCCACGGTCCGGAGCGGTGATGGTATCGAGGATTGATTACGTATGGTGACGCAGCAAGACGTTCTTCAGGAATACGACGTACAGGAACTCAAAGAATCGGATAACATCGAGCTTACCGACGAGAAGCTCGAAAACGGCTCGAAAGGCCAGCTGATCAAGGTGGCCGGCCAGCTCCGAGACCGACGAAACGAACTCAACCAGATGGCCTCCGAACGCGCCTCCGAGCGCGACGACCTGAACGCGAAGACGCGTGAGAAGGTCGACGAGGCCCAAGAGCACCGCGAGAAGCGCGACGAGCTCAACGAGCAGGTCCAAGAGCACAAAGAGAGCCGAAACGAGCTCAACGCGAAGGCCAACGAGCTGTTCGACAAAGTCGAGCAGATGAAAGAGGACCTCGAGCTCGACGACGGCAAAGACATCGAGGAGCTCGAAGAGGAGATCGAGCAGCTCGAGTTCCGTCAGCAGACGGAAGTGCTCTCGACAGAAGACGAGCGCGAACTCATCGAGAAGATCGAGGACAAGCGCGAGGAACTCCGCCAGAAGAAGGAGAAGGTCGAAGACAGCGGTGAACTCGAGGAACTCATTGAGGAGGCCGAAGAGGTCCGCTCGGAGGCGTCCCAGCACCACCAGAAGGTGACCGAGCTCGCCGACGAGGCACAGGAACACCACAACCAGATGATCGAGGCCTACCGAGAGGCCGACGACATCCGCGACGAGGCCGACGCGATGCACGAGCTGTTCGTCGAGGCCCAGGAAGCCGCTGACCGCCACCACGAGGACTTCGTCCGCGTCCAAAAGCGCCTGCGCGAACTCGACAAGCAGGAAGAGCAGGAGCGCGAGGACGAGCGCGAAGAGGAGCGCGAGGCCGCCAAGGAGGAGGCCGAAGAGATCTACCAGAAGTTCAAGGAAGGCGAGACCCTCGACACCGAGGATCTGATGAAGCTCCAGAAGACGGGGCTGCTCTAAACGCTGGAGAGGCTGGAATCCGGGCTTCGACTCCGGTTCCGACACACGTTCTGACGGTTCTTTTTCGCGGATGGGCGCGAGGAGCGGTCGCGCTGTCTGCGGCGACCGGGAGGACTTTAACCGAGTGAACCGTTCGCACGACCGTGACCACGCTCGTCCTCTGTGTGGACCGCTCGAACGACATCGGGCGCGCGACTGGGTTAGCGCTGCCGGTGGTCGGCTGGGAAGCCGTCCAGTCGCTCGTCACCGACGTCGGCCTCGCGGACCCCGAGGATTCGAGTGTGAACTGCCTGTTGGAGGCACTCCGCGTCGCCCGCGACCTCCGGGACGATCACGAGGAGACGGTCGTCGCTGTCGTCGCCGGGGGCGGCGACTCGCTGGTCGGTGCCGATCGGTCCCTGTCGTCACAGCTCGATGAACTCATCGAGGACTACGACCCCGACTCGGCGGTCGTGGTCCTCGATTCCGCCAGCGACGAGCGAGTCGTCCCGGTAGTCGAAAGCCGACTCCGCGTCGACTCAGTCGACCGCGTGGTCGTCCGGCAGGCCCACGACATCGAATCGACGTACTACCTGCTCAAGCAGTTTCTCGCCGACGAGGAGTTGCGGACGACAGTCCTCGTCCCACTGGGCGCGACGCTGCTCCTGTTGCCGATCCTGCTGACGTTCTTTTCGACGGGCTTCGCGCTCGCAGGCCTCGCCGGTGTCCTGGGGGCGGCGCTGCTGTACAAGGGACTCGCGATCGACGAGTCCCTCTCAGAAGTCCCCGAACGGGTGCGCGACGCGCTGTACTCCGGGCGGGTCTCGGTCGTCACCTACGCGGTCAGTCTGGGGCTCGGACTGGTCGGGATCTTCCTCGGGGCGCTCTCGGTCTCGCCGCAGGTCGGTCCCGAATCAGTCATCATCCGCACGATGCAGTTCACTTACAGCGCCGTCCCGTGGCTGGCCCTCGCGGCCTTGACCGGGAGCGCCGGGCGACTGCTCGACGAACTCATCGGCTCCGACGGCGTGAGTACGCCCTACCTGAATCTTCCCTTCGGTGTCGTCTCGCTCGGACTGGTCGTCCGCGGGTTCGCCGGATGGTTCCTCCAGCGTGAGAGCGCGTTGCCGAGTCCGCAACTGTTCGGCTACCTCGTGACGCCTCGTCAACGGCTCGCGGCGTTCATCATCGCGGGGATCGTCGTGAGCGTCGTCGGCGTTCGCGTCGCGGCCAGCGTGAGCGGCGAGTCGATCGACGACGTCGTGCAGTGAGCCCGGTGCTCGTCTCGGTTCGTGCCCGTAGAATCCGCGTTCGGCCTGTCAGGCGGCGTTCGAGCGGTGCTCGCCGTGTTTGACCCCCAGCGCGACACAGATCACTCCGAAGACCAACATCGACGGCGTCACCATCATCAGTACCGTCCCCATCGCCATCACGCCGGATCCGATCAACGCCGCGGTGCCGGCGGCGATGAGTGCAACGAGGATACCGAGCGTCGTCCCGAATGTGAATTCCATACGGTCTCCCGTTGGGTCCGAGGCGGCAAATCGGTTACCCTCCGTGCTCGACCCCTGCTGTTTGCGATCGGCCGGTCACCACGGCGAGAAACCGGGATCGACCGTCCTGTCGGTCCGGTCGATGGCGTCGATCGCCTCCACGTCAGCGGCGTCGAGTTCGAGGTCGACCGAGGCGAGGTTGTCGAGGAGGTGGCTCTCGCCGGTCGCTTTCGGGATCGCGGTCAAGCCCTTCTCACGGAGCCAGGCCAGTGACACCTGAGCCGCACTGACGTCGTGCTTGTCGGCGATTTCGACGATCTCGGGAACGTCGAAGACCTCGCCACGAGCAAGAGGTGAGTACGCGACGACTTCGACGTCGCGCTCCGCACAGTACTCCCGAAGGTCCGCCTGCGGCAACAGCGGGTGGAGTTCGACCTGATTGGCGAAGATCGGCGCGTCGGCGTGTTCGATCGCCTCCTCGACGTGTTCCGGCAGGAAATTACTGATGCCGATCCGTCGTATCGCGCCCCTGTCGACGAGTTCGTCGAACGCTCGGAACGTCTCTACGGGGTCGTACGCCCGTGACGGCCAGTGAATGTACAGGAGGTCGAGATAGTCGACGCCCAGTTTCTTGAGGCTCGCCTGGGTTGACTCCAGCACGTCGTCGTACCCGAGGTTATCGATCCAGACTTTCGTCGCCAGAAAGACGTCCTCGCGGTCGACATCGGCGGCGGCGAGCCCTTGGCCCACCGCCTGCTCGTTGCCGTAGGCCTGCGCAGTGTCGACGTGACGGTAGCCCGCTTCGAGCGCAGTCTGGACCGTGTTCGCACAGGTGGTCGCATCGTCGTTCTGCCACGTGCCGAGTCCGAGAATCGGCATCCCGTCGGTGAGTTCCACGCGTCGCTGCTCGTGAGCGTTCATACCAGCTACAAGTCACGTTGGCCCGTTATGGGTTTGGAAAGCGGCGTGATACGTCACTCGGCGAGCCGCTGTTTCGCGAATCTTGCGAGCAGCGGCACGTCGTCGAGGTGGACGAGTTTCGAGAGCCCGCGGATGCTGCCATCGTTCGCGTCGCTGAGCGTGTCGATGTCCATCTCGTTCAGGTCGCTCATCAGACGGTCGTAGCGGTCGTTCGGTGCGAGATACAGCAACTGCGTCATCGTCAATCGCGTGCGCATATCCGGTGCGACGCGGGCGTGCCAGAGATCGTCGTAAATCGCCATCGCGTCCGCGGAGGTGTCCCGCTCTGAACCCATCAGACACCGGTCCGCGGTGATGGCGGCGGCACGCGCAGATTCCATACATTTGTGGATGCCTTCGCCCCACAGCGGATCGATGGTCGGCACGGTATCGCCGATGGCCATAAACCCGTCCGTGCTGAGGTCGTCCGGCATCTGGATGTGGGCGCTCCCCCGGTGCTGTTGTTTGTCCGTGAGCCGCTGGGCGCTGGCGAACCGCGGATCTGTCTCCAGCCAGTGGTTGAGGTGGTCGTCGATGCTCTTGGACGTGTCGCCGTACTCCTGATAGCTCTCGTTCTGGATGTAACACAGGCCGACTTTCGCGGTGTCACCGCCCGTGTGGAAGATCCACGAGTAGCCGCCGGGCGCGTACTCGTGATCGAGGCGCAGCATCATCGCGTCGGTCAGATCCGCGAACTCGGGGTGGTCCACGTCGATGCCTTCCATCTCCCACTCGATGCCGACCGCCTGGTTCTTCCGTTCGAGGTCGCAGACGCCGAGTTTCTTCGCGAGCGGTGCCGCCGGCCCCGTGGCGTCCACGACGATGTCGGCGGACACCTCCTCGTCGCCCGCGTACTGGACGCCGACGACTTCGCCGTCCTCGACGACGGGGGCGTTCACTCGCGCGTCGAAGCGATAGTCCGCGCCGTGTCTCCGCCCCTCCGCGACCAGCCACCGCTTGAAGTCGGCGAATTCGAGCACGGCACCGGGTTGGTGCTGGACGAAGTGGCGGTTGGGCGACTCGAGGACGACCTCGTCGGTGTAGTTCATCACGACGTCGTCGGGGATCCCGAACGCGCCTGTCATCGACGCGAACGTCCCCGCCGTCGACTTGTTCGACTGTCTCGGGAACTGGTCTTCGGGTTCGGCCTCCAGCACGAGCACGTCGTACTCGCGCTGTGCGAGGTCTCGCGCGCACTGTGCTCCAGCCGGGCCTGCTCCGGCGATGACGACATCGTAGTTCTCAGACATATGGTATTTCCGTAGTGTACGGTGGCCGCAGGCACCGGCGTGGCGGTGCCGTGGTCGCAGGGACGCCGTGCTGGGAGTAGTGGTTCGCCCGCCCGCGTCCTCGACCGGCCGTCGCGGCGTCCGCAATCACTGTTGTTATACTACATCGACGCGCGGGTAAAAAACGCGCCGGAACATTCCTGACGCCCGCGAGAGGGCGGAATTCCGCAGCGGGTCGATCACCCCGTGTGACCGGATGACGTAACCTCTTTAGTTACATACTCTCACCGTCGGATAGATGGCTGAGATCGCAGTCCGCGACCTCTGGATCGAGCGCGGGTCCGCATCCTTCGGATTCGACAGGCTCTCGGCGCGACTGTTCGACTCGACGCGGGCGGGCCCGTATCTCCTCATCGGTGCGGTGGTGCTCGTTCACCTTCCGCTGCTCTCGGTCGTCGGCTGGCTACAGACGGGGGTCCTCTCCATTGCGGTCAACCCGGGGGAGGTGTTCCAGGTGATCGCCTGGCCCGCCGTCGTCTGGATCACTCTCCGAACGAAGGCCACCTACGAGACCGCAATCAACGACCTCCCCGACGCCGACGACCCCGACACCGAGGCGCTCGATCTCGAAGGGTCGATCAGCGAACGGCTCTTGGATCTCATCGGGATTCCGGCTGCTCCGTCGGGCAAGGCCAACGCGGGACTGGAGGTTCTCGCTCACGCCCGCGTCCGGTACGCGGTCCTGTCGATCGGGCTGGCTCTCTACGGCGTCCAACTGTTGACGAACTTCGCCGGACTCGTGGGTCCCGTCGCCGCCCTGACGGGACGACCGGTCGCACTCGTCCGGTTCACCGTCGTCATTCCATTCGTCCTCTATCCGATCGGGGCGGAGTTTCTGACAGTCGTCATCGGCGCGCTGGTGGTGCTTCCGTTCAAAATCGAACGGGCGTCGCTCATCGACTTCTCGGATCCACACGGGTTCGCCGGCCTCTCTCCCGCGGGCACCCTCTTCAAGAACGTCGCCGTCTCGTATTTCATCCTGCTGACGCTCTTCGCACTCTTTCAGACCGTCGCCACCGGGACGAGTCCCACCGACTTGTCTTCGTCGGTGCTCCTGCTGACCGGCGTGGCCCTCGGCGTGGCGCTCTTCGTCGGTCCGATGGCACGGATCAAATCCTACCTCGCGAGCGCCAAAGCCGCGAAGATCGACGCGCTCGCAGAGGCGGTGCGACGGGTCGGGTCGACTGACGAACTGTTCCCGTACGCCGAACCGGAATCAATCGACGACACCAGCCAGTACACCTACAACCACATCCGGATGCAACGGGTGCAATCGACCAGCGAACTCCCGTTGAACTTCGGGATGCTCCGTGAGTTCCTCTTCGCGCTGTTCCTCCCCTACGCCTCTTCAGTGGTGTTCGAGTACTTCCTGGGATACGTCATCTGAAGAGTCGGCTGATTATCCGGAGCGGGATTCGGCCCGGCTGGGTACAGTCGACGGCCGGGTGACTGCCACCGGTCAGGTCGACGGCCGCTCTGTCACATCCCCGCCCACACCCAGCCGATTCCGGAGTGCCGGAACCACGGCCTCGTCGACCGAGAACCCACTGGCCCCAGTCACCATCAACGCCGACGAGAGCCCGAAGAGGGTGACGTGTGCTAACACGGGGTCGTCGGGGAGGCCGAACAGCGTCGTCGTCAGGATGACGAACGCGGCGGCCGCGGCCCCGCGAGTGAGCGTGCCGGTGAGGAGGAGGACGCCCACCGCGGCCTCCGTGAGGCCGGCCCCGAACACCCACAGTTCCGGAGAGACGGGGACGACGGCCGTGAGATCGTACTTCGCGACGACGGCAGCGGCCTGTTCTGGTTGGAACCACTTCTGGACCACCCCGAGGTAGATGAAGTTCGCGCCGAGGAACACCCGGAGGGCGACGGGTGCCGCCGCGGGCGTGAGTCCGAGCGCCGAGAGCACGTCCTCGGGCTTCGGGAGCCCCTGGAACCGACTGAGGATGGTTCCCTCGGTCGCCACCATCCGCCGGAGCATCATATCCGCGCTGGGTTGGCCCGGCCCGATCAGGAAGATCGCGAGGAACCCGGCGACGTACTCGCCGGCCAAGAGGAGCTCGGGAAACTGCCCCGCAAGCGCCCACGCGTACGTCACCAGACCGACGAGGGCGGCAATCCGCGTCGCGAGTCCGAAGAGTAACACGAACCCGATGCCGACCTGTAGCAGTCGCGCGTTCACGGGCACGCTCGGCGAGAAGAGGTATCCCGCGAACCCCGCGCCGACCAGCGGCAGTCCGATCGAGAGTCGCAGCATCCAGGGGAGGTACGGCCGGTACGACGCGAGCGTCCGCCGGGCCACTTCGATGTCCAGCAGGGACCCGGAGAACCGGAGGTACCCGAGGGTGACGGCCGCGACGGCGACGCCACCGCCGCCGAGTAGCGCCAGCGCCACCGGCGAGGAAAACACCGCTGCGAAGAGTTCTCCCACAGTGCCGGGAGCGGTTTCGTCGGTGACGTAATCGACGTGGGCAGCGGCGGGCCCGGCCGCCGCGATCGAGAGCGCGACCGCGCTGGCGACCCAGCGGAGGGTTCGTCGGATCATAGAGACGCTACGGGTCGGACGGCAAAAAGACGGGTGGCGGAATCCGTTCTATCGGTCCGCGTTCGGATCGGCAAACGAGAACCCAGGCAGTCCGTGATCGAACGGTTCCGCTCAGTAGAACTCTCGGACGAGATCCATCGCGCCCTCGGGCGCGCCGTCGTCGATCTGCGACATATCGGTGTCGACGCCGTGCTTTTCGCTGTAGGGGATCGACTTCTCGCTCTGCCAGATGACGCCCTGATACTCCTTGCTGGCGTCGAGGATCTTCTCTTTGGCGGCGTCGTAGTCCGTGCGGTCGTGGCCTTCCTCGGCGACGTCGACGAGGTTGTCTCGGAAGTAGTCGTAGGTGTCGACGTCGTTGAAGGTAACACAGGGGCTGAACACGTTGACGAACCCGAAGCCGTCGTGTTCGATCGCCTCCTGGACGATCTCGGCGTGCCGCTGGGCGTCCGTCGAGAACGACTGTGCGATGAACGTCGCACCCGAGGCGAGCGCGAGTGCGAGCGGATTGACGGGCGGTTGCTGCGGTCCTTCCGGCGTCGTCGACGTCTCGAAGTCCTTGCGCGAGGTCGGCGAGGCCTGCCCCTTCGTCAGGCCGTAAATCCGGTTGTCCATCACCACGTAGGTCATATCGACGTTGCGACGGACGGCGTGGACGAAGTGTCCCGCGCCGATGGAGTACCCGTCGCCGTCGCCGCCGGCGACCATCACTTCGAGGTCGGGGTTCGCGAGTTTGACACCCGTCCCGACGGGGAGTGCGCGTCCGTGAACACCGTGGAGCGCATACGAGTGCATGTACGTCCCGATCTTGCCGGAACACCCGATCCCGGCCACGACGAAGGTGTTGTCGGGGTCGTTGCCGGTGTTCGCGAGCGCTTTCATCATCCCGTTCATCGTCCCGAAGTCGCCGCAGCCGGGACACCACGTCGGTTGCTTGTCGGATTTGAAGTCAGTGAATCGAACGTCTGAGCTCATTGGCTTGCCTCCTGCAGGGCGGCGTCGATCTCATCTGCGAGTTCGTCCGCCTTGAATCGCACGCCGTCGTACTTGTTCACGCGGTCGACGCGCGAGAGCGTGTCGTGTTCGACCACGTCGGCGAACTGGCCGGTGGCGTTACACTCGACGACGATCACGTTCTCCGCGGAGTCCACTGCGTCGCTCAGGTCGGGCCGCGGGTAGAGATACGGGACCGAGAGGAACCGCACGTCGACGCCGTCCTCCTCGAGGAATTCGATCGCTTCCTCCATCGCGCCCTCGTTGGACCCCCACGAGATGACGAGGTTCTCCGAGTCGGGGTCGCCGAACTCTCGGGGCGACCAGTCCTCCTCCTCGCGGGCGGTATCGACCTTCCGCGTGCGCTTGTCGACCTGTTCGACGCGCATCTCGGTGTCTTCGGTCCGTCGCCCGAGTTCGTCGTGTTCGAGTCCGGTCGACATGTGTGCACCGTCGGCCGTCCCGGGGAACGCCCGCGGTGAGACGCCGTCCGCCGTGATCGCGTGCGGCGTGAACTGGCCCTTCTCGTTCTGCCACTCTTCGATGGTCTCCTCGTCGACCACCTTGCCGCGCTCGATCTCGACCTCGTCCATGTCGAACGCCTCGGGCGGGAACGTCTGTTCGGTGACCGCCAACGAGAGGTCCGCGGCGATGTAGACCGGCGTCTGGTATTTCTCGGCGAGATTGAACGCCTCGACGGTCTTCCAGAAACACTCCGAGATCGTCGTCGGCCCGAGGACGAGTCGCGGGATCTCTCCGTGACCGCCGTAGAGCATCATATTCAGATCGCCCTGTTCTTGCTTCGTCGGCATCCCCGTCGAGGGACCCGAGCGCATCACGTCGACCACGACGAGCGGCGTCTCGCTGGTCGCGACCAGACCGAACGTCTCGGCCATCAGGTCGATCCCGGGCCCGGACGTCGCCGTCATCGATCGCGCACCGGCCCGCGCCGCGCCGAGCGCGATGTTGATCGCCGACAACTCGTCCTCGGCCTGGAGGACGTGCCCGCCGAACTGTTCGATGCGTCCCGTCAGATACTCCATCACGTCCGTCGCCGGCGTGATCGGATAGCCGGCGTAGAACTTACAGCCGGCAGCGATGGCTCCCATCCCGATGGCTTGATCACCGTTCAGCAGCACGTAGTCCGAGTCCGTCGTCTCCAGGTCGTACTCGAGGTCGTGGTCGTACTCGGTAGCGACGTGGTCCTGTCCTTTGCGGGCGGCCTCCTTGTTGTTCTCGACGAGCGACTTGCCCTTCGAGCCGAAGCGCTTCTCCAGCGCGCTGTCGAGGTTCTCGATCGGGAAGTTCGCGACCTCACAGGCCGCGCCGAGCGCGACGACGTTGCGCATAATCGCGCCGCCGGCTTCTTCAGCGAGCCGTTTCAGGGGCACGTCCAGTCCGATCATTCCGTCGGGAATCTCGACGTTCTCCATCGTCGTGCGTTCGCCATCGTAAATGATGACGGAACCGTCGTGGAGTTCGTCGAGGTTCTCCTCGATCGTACGGGGGGTCAACGCGATGAGAACGTCGAGCCGGTCGACGACGCTCTGGACCTGATCCACGGCGGTCCGGACTTTGTACGCCGTGTACCCGCCCCGGATGCGAGACGCGAAGTCCTTCGACGTGAACACGTGCCGCCCGGCCCGGGAGAGTGCCTGGGCGAAGATTTTTCCCGTCGAATCGATGCCATCGCCGGCTTCTCCGCCGATGGCCCAGTTGAAGTCCGCAGGCATGTGGCTAAGGGATTGCTGTGGCCCTAAGAAAAGCCTTCTGAAAAACCTTGAAAAAAGAAACGGTTCGATCCCGCCATAATTTTTTAATTGTTCATTTTACTCCCCAGTAAACCCGATTATATCGCTTATTATGGCCAATATAAGCGTAATAAATGAATGATTGTCCACCCGTTGTGGCCGGAACGGGCGAACCGCCGGACCGCTTGTACCGGCCCCTTTTCCGTGTTCAATCGGTGCTGTCAGTCGCGAAGGCAAAGGCCTTCTCGCCGGAACAATAACCGTCTCGTATGGACGCGACAGTCGCTGTCAGCGCAGTCCGCGACGTCGGACCGGACACGATCGCTCTCGAACTGGAGTCCCCCGACGGGTTCACCGCCCAGCCCGGACAGTTCGTGAAACTCCTCGGTACCGTCGACGGCGAGGAATACGCTCGGTTCTACACGCTCTCCTCGCCGTCAGTCGACGACACCTTCGAGGTAACAGTCGGGGTCGACCCCGAGGAAGCGGGTGCGTTCAGTCGATATCTCCTGGCTCTCACCCCCGGCGACACGCTGGACATCTCCGGGCCGTTCGGGCGGAATTTCTACGACGGCGAATCGCGCGCCGTCGTCCTCGCGGGCGGGCCCGGCGTCGGACCCGCAGTGGGGATCGCCGAAGCGGCGCTTGCCGACGGGAGCGAGGCCGCCATTGTGTATCAGACGGACGCGCCGGCGCACCAAGAGCGCCTGGACGCGCTCCGGGAGGCCGGCGTCTCGGTCTCGATCACTGCCGGTGATATCAGCGCGGCCGTCGAGGACGCCGTCACCGGCGACCCCGGCGAACAGCTCTTCGTCTACGGGTTCGCCGAGTTCGTCGACGACGCGACAGCCGCCCTCGAAGCCGCCGCCGTCGACGCCGACGAGGCCAAGTTCGAGAACTTCGGGTGATCCCGACGGGGATCGAACGAGTCGGGATCGGGGGCTGAACCCCGGCCCGCTCACTCGCCGTCTCGGTTGTCCACTGCGGGCCACACCTGCCACACCGCAATCCCGAGGCTGCCCAGCCACCAGAGACCGAGTCCGATCGCGTTCGCGAGCGGGTTGCCCGCCGCGACCTCGGCACCGCCCAGCACTCCGACCGCCGTGGAGAGGACGAGGCTACGGAAGGCGCTGTTCGGGCTCAGCGCAAGCAGCGTCGGCAGTCCGCTCTCCGGGATCACCCCGCCGGCGAGTCCCGCCACGAGCGCCGTGTCGATGCCGAGGACGAGCGCTGCCGCCAGTGCCGCTGCCAGTGCGAACGCCGTTCGAGCGGTCCGAGCAGCCGCGGAGATCGCGACGGTCGCCGCGAGGACCGTGAGCGTGAAGCCGGCGGCGAGGGCGACGAACCGGACGTACCGAACGCCCGAGTCCGCCGCGGCGTTGATCGCCAGGAAGGTCGGGATGTCGGCAGTCAGGAACGGCACCAGCAGGCCGACCGCGAGGAGCGTCCCGAGGATCAGACTCACGAGCGCGAGTGCGCGGCCGAGATAGACGCCACCGACGTAGGCTGTCCGCGACACATCGAAGGTCCGCAGGACGTCGAGTTCTCCGGTCTCGCGGTCGCCGAGTATCGAGCGGTACCCGAAGGCGACGGCGAGGAGAGGCACCAGAACTTCGACGAACGTGAGCAGATCCAGCGTCAGCGGCACGAACCCGCCGCCGCCGCCCGTTCCCGCCCAGGCGACGCCGGCGACGCTGACCACGAACGCTGCCGAGAGCGCGAGCAACGCCGGCGTTCGAGCGATGGTCCGGAGCTCACGGGTCGCGACGACGAGGAGGTCCGACCCCGTCTGATCGACGCTGAGGAAGATGCGCGTCACAACGGTCTCTGTGACTCCTCCCTCCTCGCGAGCAGTCGCCGCGCCGTCGTCGCCCTCATTCATCGTCGGTCACCCCCGAGGCGTCACGACCGACACCGGCGCTGACCGTCGACGCTGTGCCTTCCGGGCGGACGATGCTCCGGAACGCCGCAGACAGCGAGGCCGTCTCGGTCTCTTCGAGGAGGGCCTCCGGGGAACCGCTCCGCACGAAGTCACCCTGGTCGAGGACGTGGACCGTCTCGGCGTGCGCTTCGACGGCCGGCAGTTCGTGAGACGCGACCGCGACGCCAGTGCCGTCGTCCGCGAGTTCGCCGACGACGGCGAACAGCCGTTCGACCATCGCGGGGTCGAGTCCGCTCCCCGGTTCGTCGAGGATCAACGCGGCGGGGTCACCCAGGACCGCCTGACCGAGTCCCAGTAGTCGGGTCATCCCGCCGGAGAGCGACCCGACTGCCCGATCGCCCACGCCGGTGAGGCCGACCCGATCCAGCGTCGCGTCGACGTCGTCGGCGTCGACGCCGTCGAGGAACGACGCGTACCACGCCAGGGTGTCCCGGGCGGTGAACCCACCGCGAAACGCGGGCCGCTGCGGCAGGTATCCGAGGCTGCGCGCGCCGCCCTCGACCGGGACCGCGACCGTGCCGTCGTCGGCGGGACTGACGCCCGCGAGAATCCGTAGCAGCGTCGACTTCCCGGATCCGTTCGGGCCGACGATCGCTGCGACTTCGCCGCGATCGACCGTCAGATCGACGTCCGTGAGCACTTCGACGTCGGCGAAGGCCTGGTCGATACCCCTCGCGCGCAACGCCGTCGGCGACGGGTCAGTGTCGCTCACGGCGCTGTACCCCCGGCAACTGAGCCGTTGACCTGCGCCAGCGTCTCGTTCGCCGGGTCGGTGCCGTTACGAGCCGCTGCGAGCAGAGCGGATTTGCTCGGGCGCGTCCGGGCGTCGGTGTCGACAACGCCGGACTGCCGGAGGCCCGAAACCGCGTCTTGGACCCGTCTGAGCGTCGCTGACGCCGGTGATTGCGCCAGCGTCGTTGCACCCTGGACACGGCCGACCCGGCCGTCGACCGTCCCTGTCGGTCGGTACGGGCGGTCGTAGACGCCGTCCTCGTCGGCGTCAGCGATCGGCAGAGCTCCCCAGTAGTTGCCGACGCCGCGGTGGGACCACGTCCGGAGCGGGCCGATTTCGGACGTGACGGCGCGGTCGTTGCCGACGAAGTCGTTGCGGACGACCCAGTTCGCCGGCAGGATCTCGTTCGCCCGCGCGCCCACGCGGTTGTCAACCACGACGTTCCCGACGAAGGCGTTGCGGTCGCCAGCGACGCCGATTCCGTATTCGTTGTCGACGACGACGTTGCGGGCGTAGTAGGACCCGCCACCGGCCGGGATGACGCCGTACGTACTCCGCCTGACGTCGTTGCCCACGACGATGTTGTCGGTTGGACGCGTCATCACGACGACACCGGTCTGGGCGTTCCTGACGGTGTTGTTCGCGACCAGCGACTCCGAGGTGTACATCTCGTGGACGCCGTACCGCCCGGGGTCGGCGTGGTTGTCGCGGATGACGCTCCCGTCAGCGCGGTGCGTGTACACGCCGTCTCTGCCACCGAGGAACGTCGAGTCCGCGACGACCGACGGCGCGCCGATGAGGACGACGCCCATGAATCCCTCCCGAGCGGTGTCCGCGCCGCGCACGGTGAGTTCCCGCACGACCGAACCCGGGCTGTCGCGGACGATCACGCCGCTCGCGGGGGTGTCGATCGCGACGTCTGCGACCGACGCCCCGGTCGCCCCGTCGAGGACGAGGCCGGCGTCGCCGTAGCCGTAGGCCAACTGGACGGTGGTGTCCCAGTCCACCGACTCGTTGCGACGCTCGCGGCCGCGGCTGCCGACGCTTCCGACGCCGTCGACGCGGAGGTCCGCGACGGACGCACCGCGGGCCTGGACGACGACCACGCTCCCGTTGCCGTCGCCACGGAGCGTCGTCGCCTCACCGTCGGTGCCGGGACCGGCACCGGCGAGCGTGACCGATCGGTTCACCACGACCTGGTCGACGTCGTAGGTTCCCGCCGGGACGAAGACCGTCGTGTTCGGAGGCGCGGCCGCGAGCGCGGCCTCGATCGTGCGCGCAGTCCGCGCGTCGCTCGGTACAGCCGCCGCCCGCCGCGCAGAGTCGTCGCCGACGACGACGCTCACAGGTCGGTCACGCCGTTCCATCGCTGCGTCGACCGTCCGATTCGCCCACGCGTGCCGGTCGTCGATCGACTGCTCGAACTCGCGCAATCGCGCCGGGAGCGGGTCGCCGGCCCGGGAAGTGACGGCGTCCCAGCCGACGACCCGGCCCCCGTGAGACGCGGCGAACCGCTCGGCGTCTCGCTGTTCGGAGAAGGGCAGCACGATCGGACCGGAGGGGATCCGCGCGCCGCTGTCGACGACGAAGTGTGCGCGCTCGGCGGGCGTCCACCCGACTGCCCGCCCGCGCTCGGGAGCGACGTAGCCCTCCTCGGTGACCGTCGGGGAGATCGTCGAGAAGTCAGAGACGTAGACGGCCAGCGGATCGCCGAACTGCCGTCGAGCGCTCTCGTCGCCGAGTTCGCTCGCGGCCGTTTCGATGCCGACGTAGCCGACCACGTAGCGATACCCGGAGTAGAACACCTCCGCTCGCGGCAGCACGAACCCCTCGGCCTCCGCCCGGCGGTCGTCGACACCCGTTCCGCCCATACTCACGGTGTCCTCGAAGGCGACGGGATCGAGCGTTTCGCCGCCGGCGGGCGTGAGCGCGAACGAGCCGCTGACGACGACGAGCACGACCCCGATGCCGACTGTCAGCCACGCCGTCCCGGTCGGCGAGAGCAGTGCCATTACTTCCCCAGCCCCGCGACGACCTCGGGCGTGACGCCGTCGTGGGCCGTGAGTGACCCGCCGTGTTCGGACTGGAACGATTCGGCGTCGGCGCGGTCGGTGAACGCGATCAGGTCACGGCCCATCGTTCCCTTCACGTCGCTGTCGACGACGTAGGTCACCTCGCTCGCCGGCGCGAACGACGACGCCTCGTAGTGTCGGGAGATGAGCGTGTCGCCGCCGTCCTCGAACGTCTCGTACTCGACGGTCGAGTAGTCCGTCACGTAGAATCCGACGTCCTCCCAGCCTTGCTCGTCGCGTTCGAATTCGTACTGGTAAGCCTCCCAGGTGCTGTCGAACCGCGCGGGGTTCTCGTGGCTGCTCGGCTGCTCGTCGGCGTAGAAGATCTCCGTCGTCGGACCCGGGTGTTGTCTGATCGTCATCCCGCAGACGTCGCAGGTCGCGCCTTGCGGGACGGTGATCGCCGCCGGCGCGTCGCCGTCGCTATCACTGTCGCCCGACCCGCCCCCGCCGAGACAGCCACCGAGCGCCAGCGTCGTCGCGCCCGCGCTCGCGACCAGCACCTGACGTCGATGTATGGAGGGCGTCTCGTCGCCCCGGTTGTCACTCGGAGAGTCTGTCTGCCTCATATGAATGGGTACTCACCCGACGGATAAAACAGCGCGGGCGATTCCAGTCAGCTGAGAATAATTTGGATGAAACCCACGTCCGTCCAATACTAGTATCTGGTATGCGTTCGAGCGAAACGGGCTTACCGTCGCCGACGACACGGACAGCCGAACCGAGTAGTCAACAGGCCCACTGGGGTCGTGGAGAGTCGTTGCAACCAGACCGAGTCGACGCCGTCGGAAACGCTGCTGCCGGGCGTCCCCGAACCGACCGCCGGGCGCTGATCGACGGGTGGCGGGAGGATTTATGACGGGTCCTTCGAATGTTGTGAACGTATATGACTGACAACGACGGAGAAGCTGATCTCGAAGCACGGCTCGTCGAACAGGAGCGCTTCGAGCCCCCGGCTGGGTTCGTCGAACAGGCGAACGTCGCCGACGAATCGATCTACGAGGAGTTCGAAGAGAACTGGCCGCACGCGTGGACCCGGGCGGCCGACATGCTCGATTGGGACTCGGAGTACAGCCAGGTTCTCGACGACTCCGAAGGGCCGTTCTACGAGTGGTTCGCCGACGGCACCCTCAACGCCTCGTACAACTGCGTCGACCGACACGTCGAGAACGGCGATAAGAACCGCGCCGCCATCCAGTGGGAGGGCGAGTACGGCGAGACTCGGACCTACACCTATCAGGACCTCTACCGCGAGGTCAACGAATTCGCCGCGGCGCTGCGAGACCTCGGCGTCGAGGAGGACGACGTGGTGACGCTCTATATGCCGATGGTGCCGGAACTCCCGATCGCGATGCTCGCGTGTGCACGCATCGGCGCGCCGCACTCGGTCGTCTTCGCCGGCTTCTCCGCCGACGCGCTGGCGACGCGGATGAACGCCGCGGACTCCCGGTACCTCATCACGTGCGACGGCTACTACCGCCGCGGCGACCCGCTCGACCACCTCCAGAAGGCCAACGACGGGCTCGGAGGCGTCGACCACGGGGTCGACGCGACCGTCGTGGTCGATCGCCTTGGCGAGGACGGCTTCGGGCACGACCTCAAAGGCAACCAACACGACTGGGACGCGCTCTTAGCGGAGCACACGGGCGCTCGGGTGGACCCCGTCGAGCGGAGCGCCGAGGATATGCTCTTCCTGATGTACACCTCGGGGACGACGGGGCAACCGAAAGGTGTCAAGCACACCACCGGCGGCTACCTCGCGTACACGACGTGGACGTCTCACGCCGTGCTCGATCTGGAACCCGAAGACACCTACTGGTGTTCGGCGGACATCGGGTGGATCACCGGGCACTCGTACATCGTCTACGGCCCGCTCTCGCTCGGGACGACCACCGTGATGTACGAGGGAACGCCGGACTTCCCCGAACGGGACCGCCTGTGGGAACTGGTCGAAAAGTACGCTGTGGACGTCTTCTACACCGCTCCGACCGCGATCCGGGCGTTCATGAAGTGGGGTTCGGAGTTCCCCGAGCGACACGACCTCTCCAGTCTCCGGTTGCTGGGCACGGTGGGCGAGCCGATCAACCCCCGCGCCTGGAAGTGGTACTACAAGCACATCGGCGACGAGGCGTGCCCGATCGTGGACACGTGGTGGCAGACCGAGACTGGGGGGATGATGGTCACGACGCTGCCGGGCATCAACACGATGAAACCGGGCTCGGCGGGGCCGCCGCTCCCGGGAATCGACGCGCGCGTCGTCGACGCTTCGGGTGAGGAGGTCGACGCCGGGCGTGCGGGCTACCTCACCGTGGACAGACCGTGGCCGGGGATGCTCCGGACGCTGTATCAGAACGACGAGCGGTTCGTCAATGAGTACTGGCAGGAGTACTCCGACCCCGACGCCGACGAGTGGGTGTACTTCCCCGAGGACGGCGCGAAGATCGACGAGGACGGGTACATCACTATCCTCGGCCGCGTCGACGACGTGATCAACGTCTCCGGGCACCGCCTGGGGACGATGGAGATCGAATCCGCCATCGTCGGCGTCGAGGGCGTCGCCGAAGCGGCCGTCGTCGGCGGCGATCACGAGGTCACCGGCGAAGCCGTGTACGCGTACGTCATCCTCGAAGACGGCTACGAGGGGACCGACGAGATGCAAGACGCGATCATCGAGGGCGTCAACGAGGCCATCGGGCCGATCGCGAAGCCCGAGAAGGTGATCTTCACGCCCGAACTGCCGAAGACCCGTTCGGGGAAGATTATGCGTCGCCTCCTCGAAGAGATCGCCAACGGCGAGGAACTCGGCGACACGACGACGCTGCGGAACCCCGAGATTGTCGAAGACATCCAGGTGAAGGTCTCGGACTGAGGAGGTCACGGCTCCTCGGTCGAGGCGGTCACCCGCCGTTCGAAGCCCGGAATCCCTCTCCACCGTGAGCAAACGGGGGATCGGGATCATCGCGTCCGATCTCCCCACGCATCGGGCGCAACCGAACGCAACGGCTATGAGAGAACCGCCACACGATTAGTCCCGGAATGGTCGTCCCCGAACTCGAGGCGTGTCCGAACTGCGGGAACCCGGACGTGTACTGTTACTCGAACGACATCGACATCATCGAGCGCGATATCGAGAAGTACTGCAGCGAGTGTGAAACGGGGTTCGACCTCGAAGCGGCGGTATCCGGCTGACGCGCTCCGATCGCTCCGTGCCAGCGGGCGGGGTGGCTACACGCGCCGCGGGCCAGCGACGACGGGATCACGCGAGTACGTGGAAGAAAACGCCGTGGACAACGTCGGGCCGAGAGAAAACGGGACGCTACAGATACGCCGCGTCCCACCGGACGGGCTTCCGACGGTTTCCGCAGCCGTTGCACTCGAGCCGTTCCATCGTATCCATCGCGATATCGAGGCTGTCGTCAGCGCCGCACATCCACCCGTAACGCTCTGAGCGGTCGCCGTCGAGATAGACCGCGAAGAACGGCGCATCGGAACCGCGAACGGACTCGTCGTAGGCGATGTGGACAGACGTCCCGTCCTCGGTCCTCCGCTCGTCCAGCCCCGTCGGGTCGCCCTGGTCGTCGTCGAGGAACGTCGTGTAGACGCGCTCGGTGAAGGTCTCGTCGCGGATCTCGACCGTCCGCTCGCCGACCTCGCTGAAGCCCTGGTCGTCATAGAAGGTGACGCCCTCTTCGTTCTCGGTGAGGACACGCCCCTCCAGTCGGTCGACGTCCGCCTCGATCAGTTCCTGTTCGAGCCTGGCGAGCAGTTGCGAGCCGATCCCCGCTCCCCGGTGTTCCGGCACGACGTGGAGCCAGTCGAGGTACCCCACGGTTTCGCGGCCCTCCGAAATCTCGCTCTGGGCGAACCCGACGACGCCTCCCTCGTCCGCTGCGAGAACGAACACCTCGCTGTCGTCGTTGAGCGAGGCGGTCACCCGCTGGGCGCTGTACCACTTGTCGATGGCGGCGTCGATCGCGTCCTCGCGGATGGCGTGGCCGTACGAGGCGCTTAAGGACTCGGCGGCGACACGGCGAATCTCCGCTACGTCTTCCGTCGTAGCATCGCGAATGTCCATACACGTATATGGTCGTCCCCCCACTTGACATTCGGGGAAATCTCCGCCGAGGTGTGGTCCTTTCGCAATCCGAGCGGCCGTACTGCCGAATCAATGTCTAAATGTCAAATTTTGCCGGCGATCCGCGCCCGACCCGCTCGATATGAACGACCCGCTCCGGCAACCAAGGCTCTGCGTCCCCCGTCAGCGCCAGGAGTCTCACACTGCCAGCGATTAAGTAGGCCGCGGCCGACGGTGCGCCTATGAGTACCGAAGACGACGCGACCGTCGACGGCGATGGCGGCGACGACGAGGGGGGCGTCACGTTCTCTGTCACCATCGAGAACGGGGAGACAGTCGTGACGATGCGCGGCGATCGGGACACCGCAGTGATCGTGCGGTCCGAGATGGGCGAGCGGATCTATCTCCCGCCGGAAGACTTCGAACGCGAGGCGAGCGGCGGCAACGCCGAGGACGGAGCGACTGATTCAAGCCCGTACCGAGGGGCAGAGAGTTCGAGCCCGTATCAGGGGGCAGAACGCTCCAGTCCCTACCAGGGTGCGGAGAGTTCCAGTCCGTATCGAGGCATCGAGAGCGACAGTCCGTATCAGGCGGCCAGACAGGAGTTGCCGAGCGAGGGAATGGTGTCGACCGCCGAAGGGTACCGGATCCGACACCCCGAACCGGCGCACGACGTCCGGCTCCTGCGATAGCGACGGCTGCAGCAGCCCGCCAACTCACCGCGCCGACGTCAGAGACGGAGGGCACCTCAGACGATGTCTTCGTAGAAGGAGACGGTCTGCTCGACGACTTCGTCCCAGGTGATGGGATCGTACTCCGGGGTCCCCTCCAGTTCGAGTCCGCGTTCGATGCCCGCAGCGATGGACTCCGAGTTGGGGTCGACCTCGACGACGCACTCCTCGCTGAGAACCTCGTTGACGCCGCTTCTGGTGGCGACGACGCGGGTCCCCGCCGAGAGTGCCTCGGTGATCGTGATGCCGAACGGTTCCGCCAGCGACGGCGAGACGAACAGGTCCGCCGACGCGTAGTAGTCCCCGAGTTCTTCTTCGGGCACGTAGCCGACCCACTCGATTCTGTCCGCCACACCGAGCAGTTCCGCGAACCGCTTCAGCTGTGCGGTCAGATGACCCGATCCACCCATCACGAGCGTCACGTCGTCGCGACGGAGCTTTTCGAGCGCGTAGACGAGGTGGGAGATTCCCTTCTGGTCGGTGTGTCGACCGACGAAGAACAGCATTTCGCCGTCGATCCCGAGTTCGGTCTTGTAGTCGCGGCCGGTCGTCTCGCACTCGGAGAATCCGTTGTAGATCACCGTGGGGTCGCCGCCGTACTGCTGGTGGACCTCGTTCGCGGTGAGTTCGCTCACGGCGACCAGATGATCGGCCCGTTCGGTGAGTCGGCGTTCGGTCTCCACCTCGCGTTTCGGCGGGTCGACGTTCCGATCGTTCGACAGCGAGTGGAACGTCGTCACCCACTCCACGTCGGCGTTCGACTTCGCCCGCGAACCCGGTCCGTAGCCGAACCAGTCGTGGGTGTGGATCACGTCGGCGGCCTCGGCACGCTCGGCGAACGTCGAGCTCATCCGACCGACCCGGGTGATGATGTCGCCGTCGCCGGTCGGGACGCCGACGATCCCCTCGCGACCCTCAGGCGCGTACTCGGCTGGAAGGACGAGTTCGACATCGACACCGCGGTCTCGCATCCCGTCGAACAACTCCCCCACGTGGGTGTCGAGTCCACCGCTCACGTTTGGCGGAAACCCCCACCCGAGCATCAGCACCTTCGGCGGCATACGCGTATATCTGACCACGGTGGCTCACATAAGTCCTGCCCGTACTGTCGAGAAACTGTAATAGTTCGCGTGCGCCTTCGTGCGCGGGTGACCGAAATCCGCTTGTCCGACCGGGTCGAGAACCCGGTATGCACATCGTCGTCAACGCCGCGACGAGCGTCGACGGGAAGCTGTCGACCCGTCGCCGCGAGCAGGTCCGGATCAGCGGATCGGCAGATTTCGCCCGCGTGGATCGACTCCGCGCCGACAACGACGCGGTCCTCGTCGGCGTCGGAACAGTCCTAGCGGACGATCCCCACCTTACCCTCGACGACGACGACCGCCGCGACCAGCGGCGCGAGCGCGGCGAGGCCCCGAATCCCGCCCGCGTCGTCGTCGATTCGACGGGCCGCACACCGCTGGACTCGCGCATCCTCGACGACGCCGCGGAGACGTATCTGCTCACCTCACAGTCGATCTCGGGTGAGCGTCGCCAAGACCTCGAAGCCGCCGGCGCGACCGTGCTCACCGCGGGGACTGAACGAGTCGATCTCGACTCGGCCCTCTCGGAGCTCGAAGCAGACGGGATCGAGGCGCTGATGGTCGAAGGCGGTGGCGAGGTCATCCACTCGCTGTTCGCGGCAGGGCTCGTCGACGAACTCTCGGTTTACGTGGGCTCGCTGATTATCGGCGGCCGAGACGCACCGACGCTCGTTGACGGTGACGGGTTCGTCGAGTCGTTTCCGTCACTCTCGCTCCGGGCGACGACCCGGATCGACGACGGGGTCCTCCTCGAGTACGACGTCGACGAGCGGTGACTTCGGTCGTGCGATCAGTGGCCCAACCCTCGAAATAGGTAAGGGGCTGCCGCGAAAAGGTGTGGTATGAGCACGCCCGAAGCGACCGGCGCGCCGATCCACGTCGAGAACGCAGACCAGTTCGATGAACTCGTTGCAGACCACGACGTCGTAATGGTCGATTACCACGCTGAGTGGTGCGGTCCGTGTAAGATGCTCGAGCCGACCGTCGAGGAACTCGCCTCGGAGACAGACGCGGCCGTCCTCAAAGTCGACATCGACGAGCTCCAGGACCTCGCCAAAGACGCCGGCGTCCGCTCGGTCCCGACGCTGGAGTTCTACAAGAACGGATCGAAACAGGACAGCGTGGTCGGTGTGCAGGACAAGGACGACCTTCTCGCGGTCATCGAAGAGCTGGCGGCGTAATCAGCCGTCGCTCGCGCGGTCAGCCGTTGTCCGCGAGGAGCGCAACTTCCACGTTGTGACCAGTCTCAGACCGATGTTCAGAGAGCTGCGCTTCCGCTTCGTCCTCTGCGAAGGCGATCGATTCGGTCTGACAGTCGTGACAGACGACGTGGTAGGCGGAGGCGGACACGGAGGATTCACGATCGACGACGCGGGTCATACGATGGCATACAGCCTACCGTCAGTTAATTAATCGTGAGTTATCACGCGATTTTGACGTATAATCAGTCGTTAAACGCCAGATATCGGCGACCCTGCCCCCGACTCACGGGTGCGGACGGTCGGCTTCGCATCCGGGGACAGAGTCCGAACTGAATCCGGTGCAGGGAGGCTTTTTACCCCCGAACTCGAAAGGGGAGGTATGATCTCACTTGACGAGGCCGTAACGGCACGACTCGAATCGCACGGCGAGCGGTTCGAGGTACTCGTCGACCCCGACGCCGCACTGGCGATCAAACGCGGCGAATTCGAGGGCGACCTCGAGGACGTGATCGCCGCCGAAGACGTCTTCGAGGACGCTTCCCGTGGCGATCGCCCGGCCGAGGAGGACCTCAAGACCGTCTTCGAGACGACAGATCCCCTCGAAATCATCCCCGAGGTGATCCGTGAGGGAGAGATCCAGATCACGGCCGATCAACGCCGAGAAATGCAGGAACAGAAACGCAAGAACCTCATCAACCGCATCGCGCGGAATGCGGTGAACCCACAGATGGACAACGCGCCGCACCCGCCCGAGCGGATCGAGCGCGCGCTCGAAGAAGCGGGCTTTCGCGTCGATCCGATGGAACCCGTCGAGGCGCAGGTCGACGAAGCGCTGGACGCGCTCCGACCCGTGATCCCGATCCGCTTCGACGAGGTGACCGTCGCGGTGCAGGTGCCTCCCGAATACGCCGGTAAAACGCAGGCGCAGGTCAGAGAGTACGGGGATCTCGAGCGTGAAGAGTGGCAGCCGGACGGCTCGTGGGTGGGTGTCGTCACGTTCCCCGCGGGAATGCAAAACGAATTCTACGATCTGGTGAACGAACACACGTCCGGTGAGGCCGAGACCCGGATCATCAAGGAGAAAGACGAACTCAGCACCCGCTGAGGCCGCGCTGGGAGTACCGGAGAATTATCCCTTCTTGAACCCGGCCAGGAAGCCGCCGGTGAACCCCGCAGAGATCGATAGCGTCGAGAGGATCGTCGAGATCCAGTCCGGGGGCGTCCCGTCGGCGGCCGTCTGGGTGGTCTTTACGAGCCCCGACGTGAGACGTTCCCAGTCGACGCTCAGGATGCCGCGGGATTCGAGAAACTTGAACAGCGCGAGCTCCAATCCGATGATGACGGCGATCACCTTCGCGACCTTCTTGGCCGCGAACCCGATGATTCCGCCGATCAACGCGCCGCTTCCGAACTCCAGACCGAGCTGGGTCGGATCAAGCGAGAGCTGTAACGGTTCGACCATACACCACGTCTCCGGCCGGGGTATAAGTCGTTTGTGGGACTGCGTAGGGACCACCGGCCGTAGCGCAACATACAACCCCTCCGGGCAGAAACGGGTCCGCATCGGAACTATGGACGAACGCGACATCCGCCTCCTGAAGGCCATCTCGGATCTCGGCACCGGGAGCCCAGAGCGGCTTCACGAGGAGACCGACATTCCCGTCTCGACGATCCACTACCGGCTGAACAACCTCCGCGAGGCGGGGATCATCGAGAACGACCTCTACGATATCGACCTCGATGCGGTCGGACTCGGCGTGACCGTCATCATCGAACTCCTGACCGATTACAACGGCTCACACCACGACTTCGAACACAAGATCCTTGACGTCGAGGGGGTGTCTCAGGCGTACTTCACGATGGGCGAGACCGACTTCGTCGTGATCGCGCACCTCCCGGATCAGGAGATGGTCGAGCGCCTCATCACCGACCTCGAAACGATCGAGGAGATCCGCCGGACGAACTCGACTTTTGTCGTCTCGTCTCTCAGACACAGCACCCGGGCGCTGGAGAACTACGAACTGGAGACGCTGCTGGAAGAACTCGCCGACGAGTGACAGGTGCAGGTGGCCCCCCGAAGAGATCTTTGCCCTCCCAACGGACCTTCAGTGGTCGGTGCGAGACCCGCTGCGCTGCGGACGCGAAGATACTCGGAGTATAGAACGGGCCGGACGCGATTTGAACGCGCGACCGTCTGATTAAGAGTCAGACGCTCTGCCGGACTGAGCTACCGGCCCATTGCAATCATTCGTTCCGGTGGCGCGATTAAAGATGTTTCCTTTCCGCCGGGCCAAGGTATGATTGTCAGCGCGTCCGAACGAACGAGTGCTGTTAAGTGGCGGCCGTCCGGAGAATGGTCCAGAATGAGTACCGGGGTCACAATCTCGTCGATGTCTTCGTACGCCATCCTCGGATGTGGGAGCGTGGGCTACGCGGTGGCAGAGGGCCTCGTCGAGGACGGGAAAGACGTCCTCATCCTCGACAAAGACGAGAACCGGGTCGAATCGCTCCGCGATCAGGATCTGAACGCTCAACAGATCGACATCGCGGATCCCGACGTCGTGGACGCCGTAGCGGACAGAGACGTCGTTCTCATCCTGTCGTCGGACGTGGAAGCCAACAAGGCAGCCGTCTCGTCGATCCGCGGACACGGTGGCGACCGATTCGTCGTCGTTCGCGCCTCGGACCCGGTTTCGGAGGACGAACTCGCGGAACTGGGCGCGGACGTCGTGATCAACCCCTCCGAAGTCATCGCGGACTCCACACTGCGATCGCTGGAGTCGGGCGAACTCGAGTACAAGGCCCGCCAACTCGCGGAGGTACTCGAGAATGCGACCGGCGGACTGGCCGTACTTACTCACGACAACCCCGATCCCGACTCGATCGCCTCCGCGGCCGCCCTGCAGGCGATCGCCAGAGAACACGGTATCGACGCCGTGATCAACTACGACGGCGACATCGGTCACCAGGAGAACCGCGCGTTCGTCAATCTCCTCGGGATCGAACTGGTGCCGCTCTCGGAGGGGAAGTCGCTCTCGGAGTACGGCGCGGTCGCGCTCGTGGATCACATGAAGTCGGGCGACCCCGACATCGACACCGAGGTCGACATCTTCATCGACCACTACGAACCGGAGGATGGAATCGAGGCCGCGTTCACGGACGTCCGTCCGAACGTCTCGTCGACCTCGACGATCCTCACGAAGTACCTCCAGGAGTTCGACCTCTCACCGAGCGAGGCCGTCGCGACGGCGCTCCTGTACGGGATCCGTTCGGAAACCCTGGACTTCAAGCGGGAGACGACGCCGGCAGATCTCACCGCCGCGGCGTACCTCCACCCGTTCGCGAACCACGACACGCTCGAACAGGTGGAGTCGCCGTCGATGTCGCCGGAGACCCTCGACGTGCTGGCGGAGGCGATCCAGAACCGCGAGGTGCAGGGCAGTCACCTGGTCTCGAACGCGGGGTTCATCCGTGACCGCGACGCGCTCGGCCAGGCCGCCCAGCACCTCCTCAAACTCGAAGGAATCACGACGACGGCGGTCTTCGGAATCGCCGACGACCGCATCTTCCTCTCGGCGCGCTCGAAAGACATCCGGATGAACATCGGGAAGATCCTCGAAGACGCCTTCACCGGGATCGGCGAGACGGGCGGTCACTCGACGCAGGGCGACGTGGAGATCCCGCTGGGGATCTTCACCGGCATCGAGACCAGCGACGAGAACCGCGATACGCTCTTGCAACTCACCGAGGAAGCCGTTCGAAAGAAACTGTTCCAAGCGATGGGCGTCGAGAGCACCGAAAGCGGGAACGGGAACTGACGGCACCGACTCCCCGCTGGATGGATCGGCAGCCACCCAAAAGCAGCATCCAGCACTCCTCGCGGATCAGCATCCACAGCCCCTTTTTGCGCCGCCCCCGGAACTGAGCGTATGCGAAACGCTGCTGAAGTCGTGATCGACCGTCCGCCCGAAGCCGTCTTCGAGTATATGGACGTCCCGGAGAACCAGGCACGGATCTCGCCGCGCCTGTCAAACGTCGAAACGCTCGGAACCTTCGATAACGGTGGCAAGCGTGCCTCGTACACGTACCAGTTGCTGGGACTGACGTTCGACGGCGAGGTCCACGGCACCGTCCACAAGCCACCCGAACGAATCGTCTTCGAGTTGACCGGCGATATCGAGGGACAGATCGAGTGGGAATTCGAAGCCGTCGACGGAGGGACCTGCGTCAGATACACCGCCGAGTACGACCTCGGCCTCCCACGGGCGGTGGAACTCCTCCTCCGACCGGTCACGAGCCGGTACAACCGTCGGGAACTGAAACAGATCCTCCGGCACCTCGCCGAGCGTGTCACGGAGGAGGCGGACGCGGACCTGGCCTGAGCGGGACTCAAACGCCCGATCGGGGTCGAACGCCCCCTCCGGTGTGTGTGCTGAGCGCGTGGCGATCGCTGCCCCCCCGTCACCTCGCCGGCCGCAAGCGGCAAATGAGTGGCCCCCTGACATCACACACTTCCAGGCTATCCGCTAATGACAGACGTCTCGCCCGTGCCACCAGAGGAGTTCGCAAGCGCACTAGGCCGGCTCGACCGCGACGAGTTCGCCGCGTTCGTCGGCGCACTCTGGGGTTCGGAGGCGGGCGTGGCTGTCGACGTCAACGGCCCCATCGTCACCGTCGGCGAGGGCACCGATCGACAGACCCTCCTCGTTGATCCACCGGGGTCGGCGGCTGACGAGGTCGACACAGAGCCCGATGCGGTGGTTCGATCGGACGACGAACCGTCCGAGGACTCCCCGGAGAGGGGGTCGGAGGTGTCGGTCCTGACGCCGACCGACCTGCGAACGCGGCTGTTGTACGCGCTCCCTCCCGAAGACGCCGAGTCGCTGTGCGAGGATTTTCTCGGGCTGTCGGCTCGGTCATCGGCCTACCCATCAGTCCGGAGTGGGCCTCAAGAACCGTCCGGCAAGACGGCTGGCGAATCACCCGGCAAGACGGCTGAACAAACGCCATCGAGTGCGGTTCCCACGAGTGAGTCCGCCGAACTGCGGCCGACGGGACCGACGGCGAATTCTGTGAGAGAAGGGCCATCGAGTCCGGGAGCCACCGCCACCGGAGACACGTCTACGGGATCATCGGTGCCGGATTCGCCATCTTCCACCGCCGACCAGCGTCGATCGTCGGCACTGGCAACCCCGATAACACCCCGGCGAATCGCTGCCGTCGTGCTCGTCTTCTTCGTCGCCGTCGGCGGTGCGGTCGCTGTCGGGGGGCTCTCGCCCGGTGACCCGATGAGTGCGCTCTCAGGGGCCGGTGACGGTGCTTCGGGAGCCGCCGCACCATCGTCGGGAGCGACCGCCACCGAGGTCGAACCGACGACCGCCGCGCCCGGTACCTCGACGGGTGCCGGTATGGAAGCCGAAGCCGTCGACGGATCAAACACCACAGAGAACGATGGCATCGACCGGCTCAAGCGCGTGGTCATTCGCGGTGACACGACGTCGGAGGACACTCCAGTGTCTGAAACCGTGCGGAACACCCGTCCCGCGCCGTCGTGTAATCGATCGTTCCTGCTCGTCACACAGATTCAGACGAACGCGCTGCGCTACAATGACAACGAATCCGACGAGGGCATCCAGACGATCCGCCGGTTCGCATCGCCAACGAACCGCCGGGCGATCGACAGTTTCTCCGAGTACCGCGAGGTGATCTACGGGCCCACGTACGCGGCGCTGCTCTCGTGGGACACTGTTCGGTACGAACCGGAACGACTCAGCGACGACGCCGCCAGAGTCGGCGTCGTGACGCGGGAGAACGGGACCGTGACGGGGCGATATGACTTCTATTTACAGCGGATCGACGAGGGCGAGTACGACGGCTGCTGGATGACGGACGCCGTCCTCACGCAGTCGCCCGGCTGAGAGGCTCTGTCGTTCGATTCGAGGGCGTATGACCTTTGATGAGCGTCAACGTGTCGGCGGCAACGCACCCTCGAATGGGCATCTATCGAAACAGAACTGAGAACTCGGGGATCAGACACTCGTGGTGCCTGCTCGCTCGTCGCTACGCTCCTCACTGCGCGGGACAGGATTCGAACCTGCGGACCCCTATGGGACAGCGTCCTAAGCGCTGCGCCGTTGACCACTTGGCTACCCGCGCGCACACGTCACTACACGGAAGTCCCCATTCAACTTATCGCTCTCGCACGGAGGATTCTTGTGCGCTGACACCCCAGTCGACGTATGTACAGCGCCCGGGACCGGGTCGAAAACGAGCCCTGGCTGACCCAGATTGAACGCGCCGCGGACCGCCTCGACCTCGGGTCGGAAGCACGGTCGGTTGCGGCGGACCTGTTCCTCTCGGAGGTGCCCGAGACGGACCGCTCCAAGTCGGCTATCGCCGCCGCCAGTCTCTATGCGGGCGCGCTGATCGCCGGGGAGGAACGGTCCCAGTCTCGGGTCGCCGACGCGATGGACGTGAGCCGACTCAGCGTCCAGCAACACTGGAAACCCATCCTCGAAACGGCGGGCTTCCGACCCCCGTCGTGGTGACGTCAGCTCGGAGCCGGTTCCGCATCGCAGCTACTGCGACGTATCAGAACTGTCGGCAGTCGGCCGGGTGGCTCCGCGACCGTTGCGGTCGGGCGTGACGTTGCCGTGGCGATCGATCTCTCCTTCGACGATGCGTGTCGAGGAGATCCGTTCGCCGTCTTCGGCCATCACGTGGTCGACGACCTCGATTTCTAACGGTTCGTGGCCGCGTTCGCGACGAATCTCGTTGATTCGTTCGCCCCCGTTGCGAGTCTCTGGAGAAACGATCAGATAGTCGAATTTGGGCTCGGTTGCGATCCCGGTGGGATCGGAGAGTTCGCGGACTTCGAACGCCCGGTCGTGGCTTTCGGCGAGGGGTTCCAGTTCGGCCACGAGATCGCGCTTTCGGTCCTCGAACGAGCGGACGTAGCGGTCGACGTGACGGGTCTTCGGTGCGAGTTCGTCGCTCGTCAGGCCCACGGTGACGTCGCCCAACTCGAAGGCCCGCTCGAAGAGCGCGAGGTGGCCGTCGTGGACCGGATCGAACGTCCCGCCCAGCGCGACGTGCATACCCGGGCGAGGGTCTCCCGGGACTTAAACTGGGCGGGTCCGGATCGACTCACCGCTCGCACCACTCACGATCGCCGTTGGACACGTACGCCGTCCGACGGTGTGACGAGGTGATACCGCGATTCGTGGTCGGGGAACTGCTCGCAGTAGCGCTCGTGCAGCGAACGGGCAAACGCCTCTGCATCCGCCGCATCGACGAGCGCGACAGCGGCTCCACCCCAGCCCGCTCCCGTGAGCCGCGCTCCGTAGGCACCGCGCTCGACGGCCTGGTCGACGACGAAGTCCAACTCCCGGCAGCTAGCGTCGTAGTTCGCGGCGATGTCAGCGTGGGCGGCCGTGAGGAGCGATCCCACCGTTTCGAGGTCGCCTCCGGAAAGCGCCTCACCGACGCGAAGCACTCGCTCGTTCTCCCTGACGACGTACCCGAGTCGTTGCCGCTGGAGTTCCGAGAGCGACCCCGCGTCTTCTATGTCTGCTTCCGATAGTTGGGTTGAGGCCTCCGCTCCGAGGGCATCCAGCGCCCCTTCGACGGTCTCTCGGCGCTCGTTGTACGCCGTGTCTACGAGGCCGCGTTCGACTCCGGTGTGGTAGACGACGAGGCGGACGTCGTCGGGGATCGGGATCGGATCGTACTCCAGGCTTCCGGTGTCGAGGTGGAGCGCGTGTCCCGACTGTCCGAGCGCCACCGCGAACTGATCCATAATCCCACAGGAGACGCCGACGAAGTCGTTCTCCACACGCTGGCTGAGCCTGGCCATTCGTTCCCGTGAGAGTCCCAGCGAGTACGCGTCGTTCAGAAAGGCGACCACAGCCAGTTCGAGACTAGCCGAGGAGCTCAACCCCGAGCCCAGCGGGAGCGTCCCACTGAGATCACCATCGAATCCCCCCGGAGCGTACCCTTCCTCCCGGAGCACTGCATAGCAGCCTTTCACGTAATCGGTCCAGTCACCGCTCGGCTGTTCGTCGTCGACCGCGAACGAGCGACGGTCGTCGGTCGCCTCGGAGTACACGGTCACCTCGTCCGCGGGCGACGCCGCCAACTGCGTGTGCAGGTCGGTCGCCACCGGGAGCACGTATCCGCCGGTGTAGTCGGTGTGATCGCCGATGAGGTTGACTCGACCCGGGGAAATCACCCGGTGGGTGCGCGTGTCCATCTTTGCCGAAATTCCCGCGCTCGACAAAATAAGCGTTGGGAGACCAGCGAGAAGGATCGGTGACCGCGGTCGAGGACGGCCCCCGTGTCAGCGGGGCGACTGTGCGACCACGGCGACGAAGGGATCGCCCTCGGGCCGGTCCCGGACGACATCCGTCACGGATAATCCGCCGGCCTCGCAGTACGATTCGACGAGGTCGGTCCGCCCGGTCATATCGGCATCCCGCCACGCGCGGACCGCCTTGGTCGGGAACATCCGGTTCGTGAAACTCACCACGAGCACGCCGCCCAGAGTGAGTACGCGGTCGAACTCCGCAAACACTGCTGCGGGATACTGTAGGTACTGGACCGACAGGGCACACAGCACGGCGTCGAAACTCCCGTCGTCGAGCGGAAGCGTCTGTTCGTGGTTGAGATCCTGCAGGAACCACTCGTCGAGCGCATTGTTATCCGCTAGTTCCGCAGCGTTGAGTCCGTGGCCGACGACGCGTTCGTACTCGCGCGGGGGAAGGTGTGACACCCAGCTACTCATCGCGTCGAAGACCCGGTCGCCGTCGGACAACACCGACGCGTACGTGTCGGTGAGTCGATCCAAGAACCCGTCGTCGGCGTGCGTGACGAAGCGCGGGCTGTCGTAGAACGTCTCGTCGGGGTTCGCGTCGAGTTTGGCCCGCTCGGAATCCGAGAGCAACTCGGTCATAGTCGCCTGTACGTGCGGAACCGGTATAGGCGGCGTGGCGTCTCAGAGACACCGCTCGCCACTGCTGCGAATCCAGACGCGGCTCCCGACCTAGATACGGCCGGTGACTCCCGGAACGTCACGCTTCATCCGTCGAGGGTCCGCGGCCGAGGTGGCAAGCGGTTCGTCAATCCCGTCACGAGCGCCCGCATCCCAGTGCAGTCACCGTCGGCGACCCCTGCGATCGATTCCGGTGACTCGGCCATACTACCAGAAATGCCTCACCCGACAAATCGGCACCCACCTCATAGGGATTTGATTGAGGTGGGAAAAAGAGACCCTGTACGTTCGGACGAACGCCCCCTGGCGGTGTCGTAGCGCATCGGGACTGCGTGGCGATTCGAACTCGCGGGCCGACACGGTTTTGCTCGTCGCCACCGTGTTGTGATTCGTGCTCGGACTCCGATTTTTCGTCTGCAGAGGCTGTGAAACTGTCTATGCGGACGTCGAAGTGCCGCCCCAGTGTCGTCGGTGTGACGACGCTCCGTTCGAGGAGATCGGTCCCGAAGCCCAGGCAGCGGCGTACTTCATTGGACGGTGACTCCGGTTTTGGTTTGTGGTACGCTCCAGGGCTGAGCGAGTTTCTGCGTGAGTGAAGAGAGTGATAGACGGACGGACGAGGCTGGACTCGTCTCGGCTACTGGAAAGATCGCTTAGATCCACGATGTAAGGCGTCGTGAACAGTTCTCGTCCCCGCAAGACCAGCAAGCACCGAGGGAGACGAGCGTCGCGGGCGAAAGCCAGCGAGATGCGGTCTCGCACACTTACGAGGAAGGCGGACGGCCGAACACTCCGCGATTCCGCCGACTACATTCGTGCTGTCGTTCACCAGATCGCTCGGATTCCCAATCAGGAAGTAAGAATTCCATATAGCGGTATAGAATTTATACGACGGCTATCGGACAGTCAATCAGTTCAATAGAGCGAGTAAATGTTCGCCTCGTAGGTCTCACGAACCCGATCGCCCCAATTGTGGGTGTAGGTATCGATGATGTCGCCTCCGACATCGCCGCGGAGATACTTGACGATCCCGCGGTCGCCGGTCCGGTCCCGCAGGTGTGTGGTGAAGAAGTGCCTGAAGTAGTGAGGCGTGACGTTTTCGTCGGCCCCACCACCGGATCGGTGCCAGCCCGCATCACTGGCGTGACGCTCGACGATGTGATGGACCATATCCGGTGTCAGGCGCTCGCCCCAACTGCCGGAAGTGCTGACGAACAGCGGTGCTGCGGGGGATCGCGTGGCCGGACGAACGGCCGCCCACCGACAAAGCACGGTTTCGAGTTCCTCGTCCACGGGAACAATGGTCGAGCGCTTTCGTTTGTTCGATGCGCTCCGTTCCTCACCGGCGACGACCTCCCCCGCAGTGGGTTCAGCAGCGACGTAGATCGAGGAGCCGCGACCGTCCAATTGCGTCCGAGGTGATATGTCGCCGTCGGTGAGATTCGAGATTGGCGTTTGATCGGTTAGTACGACGTCTCGAAGATCCAGATTACAGAGTTCGCCGACTCGCATCCCCGTTTTGAGCAGCGTACAGATGACCGCGTGATCCAGTGGATGGTGCACGTCGTGCAGGAACGACTGCATTGCTGACAGCGAAATTTCACGCCGGGACGGGTTCGTATCGATCGCCTCGTCCATCTCCTCCATCACGAGAGTCATAGGATTGGACTCGAACCGTCCAACCTGCGTCAGGTACGCGTAGAACCGGTGCAGGTACGACGCGTATGTCGCGATGGTGCTGTCGGCCATCTCCGAGCGGCGAAGCGTATGGATCCACGCCATACAGTCGCGGTAGGACGCGTCGCCGATGGATATCGAGGCGTTGCTGGGGTTTTGCGCAGGATCCGAGAGGAAGGCCTCAAAGCGGCGTAACACCCGCTCGTAGGCCGCTCGCGTTCGATCCGACTTCCCGTGGTACGTCATATCCTCTAAGAAGTACGACACGGGGTCCTCACGCTGGAGGTCAGTCGCTTCACTATTCATCGGGACGCTCCGAAGAGCCTGCCAGCGTATATCCGCCGTGTCGGCCGCTGTACTGAACTTCGTTCGAGGCCTGGAGGTCCTGTAGCGTCGTATCCAGCCGATCCTCGATGTCGTTCGTCAATGCCGCGAGCAGTTCGTCCCATGATCGGTACTCCGAGTCCGAGAGTGCAGCCCGCACTCGCTCTCGGAACTCTTCTCCCTGCTGTGCGCTCTCTTCGGAGTTCTGCGAGTTGGCCGACTGGGCGGTCTCTTCTTCCTCCCCACTAGGGAGATCAGGAATCTCGAAGTTGCGACGGCCCGCCTGGACCATCGTCCGCAGGAATTCACTCTGACTCATCCCGAGTTGATCGGCGTGTTCTTTCCAGCGTTCTTTCTGATACGCCGGGACGTACGTCATCACGGTTTTTCGTTCCGTGTCGGATCCCTCCGTCGACATACTGGTGTGTGCGAACCCGTCCCACTTGAATATACTGTACGAATCAGGATAACCTCTCTTAGATGTGGTTCTGAAACCCTATTAGCACCGGTTCCAAAGTATTAGTTGTGCAAGTACTATCATAAAATGTGAATTGGTTTTACCGGCACAAATAATATTTTGTCGCCCTGAGAGCCCGGATCCAGGATTAGCGTTGGGCCGCCAACGACTGATTTCGACACCCGGCTCTTCGACCTGCAACCCCTGGGGTAGAGGGCTCCAGAACCGGGGAGGAGCCACCACCTGAATAGCCCGGTATAGACACCGGGTTAGATATTCGGTCTCGATCTGGCAATTGGTTTTCTCGACCCGTCTCGGAAACGAGGCACGCTTCGATCAGGATCTCGGCCGACCAGTCACGATCCGCGTTCTTCGTTTTCCGAAGTTATCCAGCGCTGGATCGACGCGGGATACAGAACAGGGATTCAAGGACCATCCTGATTCTCTCCGCTCTCGACGACGTCCCCTGAGATAACCTCACAGGCGAACCGAGCGCCGGGCGTAGTGGATGAGGATCACCGGGGTGGTCGATCTCTCGGCAAATATTCTTCCCACTGTTCGCCGTGCGACGGACAACCGCTCGACAGGACTCACTGAATCGACCGATGAAACACGATTCTGGCGGATAACCTCAGTGACCGGTTTCGCCCGTGAAATGCAGATGCAACACGCGGTTACTGTCGCGTAGCGACGTTCAGGCGTTCGTACCGATCAGACAGTGATCCCCGAATCAGATGTGCTCGAGGCGTCGCCTGGATACATCCGATGCTGATTCAGCGACGGTCCGCAGTAGTTTGGGCCTCCTCTGCGCTCGGGGTCACTTGGTGGCGTGCGATTGGTACCGTCTCTACGTCTCGACCCGGCCCGAGAACGCGTCTTCATCCGTGATTCCACTCGAGCTGTCAATTCCGTTCCGATCCGAAATTTCACACCGGCTTGAGCCCGTTCCCTGGCTTTGGGTTACCGGCCCGTATGTGGGCGCTACCAATCCGATCGTCCGTTCCTGACGGTGACTGCGTAGGCGCGCTGCTAAAGACCCGCTCCCGTTCGACCACCGACTGGAGTGAAGTGTCGAGTGACTCGCAGTGAATGCCCGCGAATTCTGGTTTCTATTCGGTGTGTCGCGTGGCGGCTTTCGTCTCGATTCGGAGCCGTCTCCTCCGAGACTCGTATACTTCATATCGCTATACGAACTGGCTCCGGTTCCCCGCTGGTCACTGGATCCGGTTTCGAACCTGGGCTGCGGCGATTCCGACGATGAACGCGGCACCGACGTTCACGAGGACGCCGATGAGGCCGACAGCGACAGTGAGGGCCAAATCTTCGGTTTCGAGGCCGCTACGGGCCAGTTCGATGGCAATTACTCCGAGGACCACGCCGAGCATCGACACCGGAAAGGCCGCGATCACGCCGACCGCGAGGATTGCGGCCAGCGCGTAGAGCACCCCCAGAAGCAGATTCGCTCCGGCCGTTCTCGCACCGAACGCGTACTTCCCCGCCACCCCGCCGCTGCCGTGACACATCGGCATCGCACCGAAGGGGATCGCGAGGAGATTCATCGCCCCCATACTCGTCGCCAGTTCGTCAGGCGAGACATCGCTATCGAAGTAATCAGATAACAGCAGTGAGGTCGCGACGGCTGCGTTACCCACGGTCATCGCGAGCTGTCCGATAGTCGCGCCGACGGCATCGGTCGAGAGCCCGGACGGGTCCGGAATCGCCACTGTGAGTGCAGGCAAGTGAGGAGCGGAGAACCCCGTCTCCCAGACAGCGATCGCGACTCCGACGCTGAGGACGGCGAGCGTACTCAGGCGTCTGTGGCCCAGCGCGAGGCTCCCGAGGACGACGGCGATGGCGATGAGCGCGAGGATTGGGCCGCCGAGGCTCAACTCGATCCCAGTCCGGAGAAGAACGAGCCCGACAGCCAGTTGCACGCCGCGGATCACCGGCCGGTCCACGTGGCGTTCGACTCGGGCGAGCGTCCCGGTCGCCCCGACCGCGAGCAGCACCACGCCGGCCAGCAGCCCAGCGACGGCGAGTTCTGAGGGGGCGAGCGAGCCAGCGATCACCAGTGCAGCGAGCGCTTTCATCGGTTCGACCGAGATCGGGAGTCCGTAGTGGATTCCCCAGACGATCTGGAACACGGCAAAGCCCAGCAGGAGACGCGCGAGCGAGAGTTCGGTGAGGGCGGCCACGCTGACCACGATCGGCAGCACCGTAACCGAATCCCCTAACGCCCCGGTCAGTTCGTCCCACGAGAAGGCGATCCCTTCTCGGTGGCTGATCCGGGCGAAGACGTCCATCGATAGAGAGCAGAATCCGGGGGCGTAAAATCTCTTTGTATCCTCTGCGGCGAAGGCTGCGGATCCAATTATCGTCAGGAAACTGCTTTCGATTCCTGCTTGTCGCAGTTCTCGGCTGGGAGGTGGTAACAAAATGTCGTTACGCGCTGGCCGCGTCGTCGCCCGGAGTGAGAACGGAAGTCAGACCGAAACGCCCCGAGTCGCCGTGGCCTTGAACGAGACGACGACGTCGTGGCCTGGCTCCAACCCGAGCTTCTCTCGGCTGTCCTCGGTGACCAGTGCCAGGATGGGCTGGTTACCGCCGATGTCCACCGCGATGCGAGCGATGCGTTCGCCCATCTCGACCTCGCGAACAGTCCCCGAGAACCGGTTGCGAGCGCTGGTGTGTTCCGGCACTGGAGTGTCCTCGGGGTCGGTCAGCGTGACGGCGTCCGCCCTGATCGAGAGCTCGACTGCGCCCGATCCATCGGGGACGAGGGCACGGACGTGACCGGCCCCTGTCTCGACGGTCACCAGTTCGCCGTCGCGGTCCACGATATCGCCCGAAAGGACAGTCTCCGCGATGTCAGCCACGCCCTCGAAGCTGGATTGGGTTCGTGCGAACGCCGCCAGGAGGTCTCTCGCGTTGTCGGTGAGTTCGCTTCCCCCGCCGCCGGCTCCGCCGCGTCGGCGTTCCACGAGCGAGCCGAACGCCTCTTCCAGTTCGACGATGCGCCGTTGTGCGTGTGCGTACGACCGGCTGAGGGTCTCGGCGGCGTTGTTGAGCGATCCCTCGCGGTCGATCGCGCGCAGTAACTCGACGTCCCGAGCGCCGAGGGTGACGTCACCGGCGCTGAGGTAGGCGTCGAACGTGGATTGCGTGTCCATACACCCGTTTCGGAGTCCAGAGCAAAAGCATTATATCCACTCTGGGAAAACGCGGTTGTATCTATGTCGAAACAACGGTCTGATAACGGTACTCAGAAAGGGGCCGAACAATCGATTACATCCCGCCGAAAATTCCTGACGATTGCTGGAGGGACCGGCATCGCCGCACTCGCCGGCTGTTCGGGCGGAGGCGACAGTTCAGGATCGACGGAAACCACAGCGTCCGAGGAAACCGACTCGATGTCGACAGCGACGGAGACAGGCACTCCAACCGCGACGCCGATGTCGGACTCGATGACGATTTTCCACGCGGGGTCGCTCGCGCCGCCGTTCAGCGAGGCCGAGCCACAGTTCGAGGACGAATACGATGTGGACGTGAACCGCGAAGCGAAAGGGTCGGTCGCCTCGACGCAGAAGATCACCCAGCAGGGCCGTTCGGCCGATGTCCTCGGAGTCTCGGACTTCCGGCTCATCCGGAACCGCGTGCTCCCCGAGTACGGCGACTGGTACGCCATCTTCACGACCAACTCGATGTCGATCCAGTATCGCGAGGACTCCCCCGGAGCCGACGAGATTTCGGCGGACAACTGGTGGGAAGTGCTGACCCGCGACGGCGTCACGATCGGTCATTCCGATCCGGCCGTTGATCCTGGTGGGTACCGCGCAGTAATGTCACAGCAACTCGGCGCGATCGAATTCAATGGCGAGCGCCTCTACGACGATGCCACCTACCAGGCGCTTCGAGAGAACTCCACCGTTCCGACGGGCACCGAGACGAACCTCGAAGGCCAACTCGAATCGGGCGAACTGGACTACGTGTTCTACTATCAGTCGATCTCCGCGAACTCCGGTCTCCCGTATATCGACCTCCAGCCCGAAGTCGACCTCTCACAGGCGACCAGTGAGTACGCGAAGCACTACGCCAAAGCCGAGGTCGAGACGGGCTCGGGGACCTTCACCGGCGCGCCGATCGCCTATGGGCTGACGGTCCCGAGCGTCGCCGAGGCGCCCGGCCGTGGAGCCCAGTGGGTCGAGTACTTCGCAACTGAACCCGGTCGGCAGATCCTGGAAGATCTGGGTCTCGTGCCGGTCGATCCGGTCGTCGTCCCAGCCGCCTCCGAAGACGCGATCCCTGAACGCGTGATGAACGTTGCCAGTGCGCAAGAAACGCTCGGGCCACTGGAACTATGAGCCGACCCCGATGAAGAGGTTCTGATGGCAACAGAAACCGGACCCAGTGTCGAGGTCGATTCCGGCGGGATGACGAGCGTCGCGCTCGTCGTCGGGTTCGTGGTCCTCCAGGGAGTCGCCTTCGCCGCCGCCTACACGACCGGACGCCCGACGTGGTACGCGTACTTTATGATCGGGAGCACGGCGGTTACGGCGTACGTTCTGGACGGTTCGTCGTTCACTGTTGCGACCGCGACGCTCGGTAGTGTGCTCGTCGTTGCACTCGGACTGCCGCTGTTTATGTTCGTCGCGCGTCAGACGCCATCACTCGTCGTCGAGAAAGCGCTGAACCCCGACGTCCATCGCGTCTTGTATCTGGGCGTCTACGGACCGCTTCTGGCCGCCCTGCTGAGCCTCGGATTCGGGGTCCCGCTCGCGCACCTCCTCTCGGAGGGGTTCCCCGGACAACCCCTCGTCGAGAGCCTAGTCGACCTTCCGCTCGTCGTCCCGCACTCGGTCGCCGGGATCTTGATTCTGTTCGGCTTCGGGCAGAGCGGGGCGTTCCCGAACGTCTCGGTGCTCGGATCGATGGTCGGAATGGTGCTGGCGATGACCTTCGTCGCCGCGCCGTACGCTGTCAACGCCACACGGGAGTCCTTCGAGGCGATCGAGGACCGCCTCGAGTACGCCTCCCGGATCCACGGGGCGAACCGGTGGGAGACGTTTCGGCGCGTGACGGGCCCGCTGGCCGCTCGCGGGATGATCACCGGGGGCGTGCTGGCGTGGGCGCGGGCCGTCTCTGAATTCGGTGCAGTCGCGGTCGTCGCTTACAGCGTCACGTTCTTTTACCCACCGGCGGGCGAGAAGGTGACGGCCCAGCACGCGCCGGTGTTCGTCTACAACACGTACCTCCAGGGTGGCCTAGAGGAGAGCGGTGCCGTCGCGTTCCTCCTGCTGGCGGTCTCTGCGGTCATCTTCTTGATAGTGCGATACCTGACCAACGACGACGCGACGGGGGGAATGCCGTGACTCACCTCAGCGCCGAACTCACCTCGACGTTCACCGCCGAGGGCGCAGAGCCGTTCACCGTCGACGCCGCGCTCGAAGCCGGCGACGAAGAGACGGTTGTCATCCTCGGCCCCAGTGGGAGCGGCAAAACACTACTCCTGGAGACGCTCGCCGGCTTCCACGGCCACGAGGGAACGGTCACTGCCGACAGCGAGGACATCACCGACCGCAAACCGGAGGATCGCGACTTCGGGTTCGTGTTTCAGGACTACGCGCTCTTCCCACATATGACCGTGCGGGAGAACGTCGAGTACGGCGCGCGCTATCGCGACTCACCACGCGATGCCGACGAGCTGCTCGCAGAACTGGGCGTCGGCCACCTGACCGACCGGAGTCCGCCGACCCTCTCGGGGGGAGAGAAACAGCGCGTCGCACTCGCTCGCGCCCTCGCCGTCCGTCCGGAGGTGTTACTCTTGGACGAACCGCTGGCCGCGCTCGACGTGCCGACACGGCAGTCATTGCGGGATGACCTCGTGGACGTCCTCGCCGACGTCACGTCTGTCTACGTGACCCACAACCGAACGACCGCACGGGCGATCGCCGACCGGATCATCGTGATGGCAGACGGCCGTGTGGTCCAGCGCGGGACGCCCGAGGCGGTCTTCGAGCGCCCGAAGTCGTCGATGGTTGCGAAGTTCACCGGGTCGAACGTCGTCGATCTCTCGTCCGCGCCCGAACTCAAGTCGCTTCTGAACGGCAGCGGGCCCGGCGCCGAGAACCCTGCGCGCCCGAACGGCACGAGCGGACAGGTCGCCATCAGACCCGAGGCGATCCGACTCCAAGACGGCGACGGCGACCTCCGCGCGACAGTTCAGCGGGTCGTCCGCGAGGACGCGACCAACCGCGTGACGCTGGCCTTCGACGATGTGACCGTCGAGGCGTTCGCCGACCATCCGCCGTCAGTCGGGAGCGACGTGTCGGTGACGTTCCCGCGCGACCGATTCCACCCCTGCTGAACGGCCGGCGGTGCACTCCCACTCGTTCCTCACTCGGCCTCGATCGGGTCGACCAGTCCAGGATCGTCGTTTCCGGGGCTGTTCACGCGGGTGGATACCGGGTACGCGTCCCACGCTTCGGCGGGGTACGGATCCAGAAGACGGGCGGCTTCTTCGGTCGATCCCTGGAGCCACGTCGACTCCTCTTCGGGATCAAGGACGACTGCCATCCGGTGGTGTAAGTCGGCGACGACGTCGTTTGGATCGGTCGTGACGACCGCGAAGGACTCCACGACCTCCGGGTCCGCGTCGGCACCGCCGTCACCGCCGAAGTCACCGAGTCCCGTCTGGGCGTGGTCGGACTCCCAGCGTTCCCAAATCCCCGCCATCGCGAACGGGCGATCGTCCTGGAACGCGACCCGGTACGGCTGCTTGGTCTCGTCACGCTGCACCCACTCGTAGAAGCCGTCTGCGGGGACCAGACAGCGACGGCGTTCGTACGCGTCAGCGAAACTGGCCTTCTCGTCGATCGTCTCCGCGCGGGCGTTGATGCGGTCGTTACCGGCGCGTTCGTCGTCGGCCCACGACGGGACTAACCCCCACTGGAGCCGCTGGAAGGTGTCAGGCGCGTCGTTTCTGATGACCGGCAGGGCTTGTCCCGGCGCGCAGTTGTACCGCGGGGTTCTCGAACCGGGGAACTCGGCGTCGAAGCGCGCCTCCAGTTCCTCGGTAGGTGTAAAGAGCGTGTAACGACCGCACATACCCAGAGTCTCGGATCTGGGGCGTGAAAATTGAATCGGCCACGGTTCCCTCACCGACGGGTACATCCGCCGGACGGTACAGCCGCTGGATACCGGCCCCCCGACGCGGCCTCCGACACGCTTAGGCGTGGGGCCCTCTCTCGTTGGGATATGCGAATCGAGAACAGCTTCGTCCCCGCTGAGGGTGTCGGCGAGACCCGCGAGCGCTCGCTGTGGGAGGCGGGCATCCTGACGTGGGAAGACTTCGACCCGGCGCGGGCCCCGGTCGGACCGAAGATGGGCGAACGGGTCGAATCCTTCCTCGCGGAGGCGCTGGAGCGACTCGACGACGACGACGCGCACTACTTCGGCGAGCGCTTCCCGACGAAGGAGAACTGGCGGCTCTACGAGAATTTCAGGGACCGTGCGGTCTTCTTCGACATCGAGACGACCGGCCTCGACGCCGGCCGCAACGACGTTACCACCGTCTCGGTCACACAGGGCGGCGAGACCACGACGCTCGTTCGCGGCGAGAATCTCACCGACGAATCGCTCCGCGAGCAGTTCCGCGACGCCCCACTTGTGGTGTCGTTCAACGGCAAGCAGTTCGACGTCCCGTTCCTCGAGGACAACTTCGACGTGTCGATCGACGCGCCGCACCTCGATCTGATGTACCCCTGCCGCCGCATCGATCTGACCGGCGGCTTGAAAGCCATCGAGCGAGCGGTCGGCATCGACCGCGACCGCCCGGACCTCTCGGGCAAAGATGCCGTACGCCTCTGGCACCAGTACGCCCGCGACGGCGACGACGGCGCGCTCGACACGCTGGTTTCGTACAACCGCGAGGACACGGAGAACCTCCAGAACCTCGCCGACGTGGTCGCCAGACGCCTCCACGACGACTCGCTGGGCGCCGTCGCCGGCGAACCCGCCGGCATTCCCGATCCGCGATCGTAACTGAGCCGTCGCGTCGGTCGCCGCGAATGTTTTTGGCGAACCTAAAAACACAAATACCCCCAGACGAAACGGCGGGTAATGACTACGTACACCTTCGACGACCTGGCGGTCGTTATGGGGACTTACAACGAGGAAGCAGCCATCGAGAGCGTCCTCGGGGACATCGAGTCGGTCACAGACGGGCGCGCGGAGATCGTCTGCGTCGACAGTTCCGACGATCGGACGCCGGAGATCGCCCGCGAGCACGGCGCCACCGTCATCGACCAGCCGCCGATGGGGTACGGCTACGCCGTCCGGGAGGCCCTCGTCGCGCCCGACCGCCCGGTGGTCGTCACCACCGACTGCGACGACACCTATCCGATGGAGAAACTCCCGGCGTTCCTCGAGTTGATCAACGAGGGCTACGACGTCGTCTCGGGCGACCGTCTGTACCACGGGGCCGACGCGATGCCCGCGTTCAACCGCTTCGGCAACGCCGCGTTCGCCCTGTTGGCCTCGGGGTTGATGGGCGAGCGCGTCCACGACACGACGACCGGGATGCGCGCCTACCGGCGGGAGCTACTGCACGATATCGAGTGGACCGAGAACACGGGGCTGTCGGCGGAGCTCCTGATCCGGCCGCTGCTGCGCGGCTACGAGGTCAGAGAGGAGCCGATTCCGTACCGCGAGCGCGCCGGGGAAACGAAACTCGATCCGATCGAGGGCGGTGCCGCCATCGCGAAGTCGATCGTGAAGGTCTGTCTCGAAGAGCAATTCGGGTAGCTTCGGCGACGCAGTGACTCCGGAGGGCTCCGACACGTGGTGCGCGCGTTGTCAGCGGATGATGTCCTGGATCCGCCGCGGCTCGCCGTTCAGCGACGGGCTCTCCTCGACGATCTTCAGGACTTCGTGGTCGGTCACGTCCGGATAGGACTTCTCGATGGCCTCCTCGATGAGGGGTTTCTCCAGTCTGAATTCGGTCCCTTCGTAGACGACGTCGACGCCGTCCTCGTCGAACGAAAGTGTGGTCATACGAGGGCGTAGTCGGCCGCGGAGTAAAAGGCCATCAATCCGCATCGATCGCTTCGCGGTCTCGATCCGATTTCCGGCTGGATTTGAGTCCCGATTCGATCCGATTTCCGGGTTCGGTTTGAGTTCGGGCTCGGTGCGACCGCCAGAGTGGATTCGACCACCGGAGTCGATTCGACCACCGGAGTCGATTCCACTGCCGGGATCGTCTCGAAGCGTCCGACGACCGTCTGACGCGCCGTTTAATATGCCGCGTGTGTTGATCCGGAGTGTGGCACTCGGTCAAGATCCGCTCGACGCGCTCGAGATCCCGGACGGCACGACCGTCGAGGAGCACGATCTCGTGACCGACGGAGACGTGGTCGTCGGCGGACAGAGCACTGTCGAGTTCGGCGTCCGCGGACGGAACGTCCTCGCGGGCGAACGCGTCACCTTCGGCGGTGATATCGAGGCCGAAGGCGACTGTCGTCTGGACGTGTGGTGCGACGTCGCCGGCAACGTCCTGGTTGGCGAGGACGCGTATCTCGGCGAACGCGTCCACATCGCCGGGCGGCTGATGGTCTCCGGCGACTTGGACATCGGCGACGACGTCGACATCGAGGAGGGCTTCGAGGCCAACGGCTGGATCGTCATCCGGAATCCGGTCCCGACCCTGGTCTTCTACTTCGTGGTGCTCTCACAGCTCCTCCGCCTCGGGGAGAACGACGCAGCCGACGAACTCGCCCAGGCGCTCTCGGGCGACAGCGAAGACGACCCGCTCGTGATCCCGCGCGGGTCGACGGTCTCCGACGACGCCTGGCAGGCGTCGACCCCGGCGACGATCGGAGACGGGTGTCGGCTCCACGGGAACGTTCGCGCGGAGCGGCTCACAGTCGGAGAAGACAACAACATCTTCGGGAGCCTCCGCGCCCGCGGTGACATCAGCGTCGGTAGCGGCACCCAGATTCACGGCGACGTGACGACCCGCGACGGGGCCGTGACGATCGCCGACGGGGCTCGGATCCTCGGTGACGTCTCGTGCTCGGAACTCGAACTCCACGACGGCGCGGAGATCGATGGGACGATTCGAGCACAGGGAGACGTCCGACTCGTCCGGCCGAACGACTCGCGCGACGCCGAGTGAGGGCCGCAGACGCTCACGAACTCTTATATACGAAGCCGGGGCCAGACGCCCCGTGACGTAGCCTTCAGTCCGCGTCGGGCAGCGGGTGTCCGGCACCTCGACGCGGAGCCGTCCCGCCGGCTGTTCGCAACTATCGAGAGCCTCGAGAAAACTCAAAGCCGCCTTTGTGCCACCGGCGCGTCTTTCCCGTGGTTCCACGTACGGACGCACGTGATGGCATCGAGACGGACACTTGCGCTCGTCGCGCTGGTCGCACTGGTCGCGCTCGCCGGCTGTGGCGCGACCGGGGGCGGCAGCGGCGGCGCTGATGGGGGGTACGAACAGGCAACCGAGGTCGCCGACGCAGGGGCTGAGGCGACAGGCGACCCACCGGAGACAGCGGTGGCCCGGGACGCCGAAGATGGCACGGGCGGTGACGGCGACGCCGCGGTCACCGTTCAGGAACGACAGGTGATCAGGACCGGCACGGTCGTCGTCGAGGTCGAGGACTTCGAGCGAGCCCGCTCGAATATCACCGAAGCGACCGAGGGGTACGGTGGGTACGTTTCGGACACGTCGCAGGAGCGCCGCGAGATCGACAACCAGACCTGGGTCCGCGGAGCGGTCGTGCTCCGTGTCCCACAGTCCGAGTTCGACGCCCTCGTCGATGACGCGAAAGGACTCGGCGAGGTCGAATCGGTCGATACCGACGCCCAGGACGTGACCGGACAGATCGTCGATATCCAGGCGCGGCTGAAGAACCTCCGCGCCGAGCGCGACCGTCTCCGGGAACTCTATCAGCAGGCGAATACGACCGAGGACGTGCTCGCCGTCCAGCGTGAACTCTCTGACGTCCAGCAGGAGATCGAACGGCTCGACGCGCGGCTGCAGTCGCTCCAGAATCAGGTCGCGTACTCGACGTTGACCGTGCGGCTCGAAGAGCCACGACCCACGCCGAACCGGGTCGCGCCCGATCGCTGGTACGACACGCCAGTCCTCTCGGCGTTCCTCCAGTCTGTCGACGGCGTCGCCGTGGTCGCTCGCGCGCTCGTGGTCGGGACCGCTTACGCGCTCCCGTATCTCATCACGTTCGTGCTGCCGATGGTCCTCGTCGTCGGCGCCGCCTGGCGGTACCGGCGACGATTCATCCCGTGACGAGCGAGGCTATGCCTCGCTGTCGCCGTCGGTACTGGGCTCGTCGTCGCTGCCCTCGCCGGTGCTGACCGTCACCTGGGCCTCGCGCACGACGGCTCCGGCCATCTCGTAGCCGGGCCGATAGACGTCGGCGACGGTGCCTTCGGGCTCTTCGTCGTCGACCCGCATCAGCACCTCGTGCCGCGTCGGGTCGACGTCGCTGCCGGATTCGGGCTCGATAGCCTCGACGTTCTCCTCCTCGAGAATTCGGTCGAACTCCTCCAGCGTCGACTCGACCCCGGGGCGGATGTCCGCGTCTTCGTCCTGATCCAGCGCGCGAACAAGATTGTCACGGACGCTGACGATCCGTCCCACGAAGTCCTCGGTCGCGCGCTCGCGGATCTCCTCTTGGCGCTTCTTCGCGCGCTTCTTGTAGTTCTTGAAATCGGCTTTCGAGCGCTTCAGCGCGGATTCGAGTTCCTCGATTCGGTCGTCGCGCTCCTCGAGGTCTTCTTCGGCTGCCGCGAGCCGCGCCTCCAGCGCCGCGACGTCTTCGGCCAGCGTTTCGTCGAACTCGGCGACGCGGGAGACCAAGGCCGATTCGGGCTCCTCGGCGGTCGGGCTCTCCGGCCCGTTCTCACCTGCAGTCTCCTCTTCGACTGCGTCGGTTTCGTCGGCCCCGTCGGTCCGTTCGGCGGCCGCTGCGGCGCGCGCGTTGTCTCCGTCTTTCTCGGCGGCAGAACGGCTCTCGGGGGACTCTTCGCTCATACCCGGAGAGAGTGGTCCGCGCGTCTTAAACGTGTAGAAACTGGCCTGGCAGCTACTGGTACATCCCGATCGGACGCGCCTGAGTGCTCTCCTCGTTGGCCTCCTGCATCCGCTTTGCCAGCCGCTCTTTCGCCTGTCGGATCTGTTCGGCTCGGTCGACGAGGTCGTCGACGGGAACTTCCAGATCCGCGAGCGGTTCGATTCCCTTCTTGATCAGGACCCGTGCGGCCTCGGGGTCCGGAAAGCGCGGGTCCGACTCGACGACGAGGCCGACAGCGACGCGGTCTGATTCCACCGCGGCGTTCAGGAGGACGCCCGTCGGCCCGGAGACGAGCCCCGTCTCCGACGGCGCTTCGATCCCGGCCTGCGAGATGAGATCGATCCCCTCGCCGACGCCCAGGCCGTACAGCGACGGGACGTGCCCCTGTTCTTTCTCTCTCGGAATCCCCGAGAGATAGAGCGGCATCACGTCGAGGTCGGTGAACCACCCCGAGAGGCACTCGGCGAGCGAGTCAGCAGCAGCCGGTTGGATGGGAACGTCGCTCTGCAGGACGAGGAGGTCCCGCTCCTCGTCTGCGTAGAGGCGGACCGGCGGGTGGAGTTTGGCGTTGTCCTCTTGATACACTGCGACCTTCGGCACGCTGTCGCAGTAGATGTTCCCGTAGTGCGTCATCTCGAACTCCTCGACGATGTGGTCTGCGGCGATCTTGCCGACCAGTCCGACGCCGGGGAATCCCTCGATCAAACACGGCTCTGTGAGTGAGAGGTCGTCTGCGAGGACGGAGATCCGTGCCATATGTGACGCAAGAGCGCACCGGTACAAAAAATCGCTGGGCCAGCGCCGCACTGCGCCAGTCGGCCTCCGCGAACCGACATTCACAAGCGCATACGCCGAGTGGCTCGTCGTATGCAACCACTCGAGCGGTACGCGTCGATCGTCGACGAGTTCGACGCGTTCCGGGCGGCGTGCGATCGGCCGCTCCCGTCTGTCGTCCGCGTCAACACTCTCAAGGCGTCGATAGCGCGCGCTCGCGCGGCACTCGACGCCGATAACGTCGAGTACGAGGCGACCGACTGGCACCCCGGCATCCTCCGACTCGAAGAGCGCGGTCCCGGGACGTCGTGGCCGTACTTCCACGGCTGGCTCCACGGGCAGGAGGAGGTCTCGGTGCTGCCCGCACTCGCACTGGATCCACAACCCGGCGACGTCGTCTGGGACGCCTGTGCCGCGCCCGGGAGCAAGACCACGCAACTGGCCGACCTGATGGACGATCGGGGAGTGCTCTTGGGCAACGACAACAACCTCGGACGGCTTTCGGCGTTGCGACACAACGCCGAGCGACTGGGGATCACGAACCTCGTCGTGACGAATCAGGACGCACGGAATTTCTCGTTCAAGCCGTTCGGCGACCGCACTGACGACGAAAACCGGATCGAGGCGGTCGACCGCGCGCTGGTGGACGCTCCCTGCTCGTGTGAGGGGACGATCCGGAAGAACCCCGACGCGCTCGACCAGTGGTCGATGGACCACGTCGAGAGCGTGGTGGGAATACAGAAAGGGATCCTCCGGCGGGCGGTTCAGGCGACGCGCGCGGGCGGGACCGTGGTCTACTCCACCTGTACGTTTGCCCCCGAAGAGAACGAGGCCGTGCTGAATCACGCGCTGGAGACCGAAGACTGCGAACTCCGCGAGTGGGAACCGCCCGCGGGATTCGAGACCGACCCGGGGATCACCGAGTGGGACGGCGACGAGTACGACCCGTCGGTCGAACTGGCACACCGCGTCTACCCGCACCGCAACGACACGGGCGGGTTCTTTTGTGCGAAACTGGAGGTGACTGGATGACTGACCCGAACACGGACGGTGTCGACGGCGACAGTCCCCCCGAGAACGATGGCCACCGGTTCGACCGACTGCCGGCGACGGCCGCCGAGCGCGAGGTGCCGGGCCGACCGACCCGAGCGGAGGTCGTTCAGTGGTGGGAACAGCGATACGGGATTCCGCCAGCGACGTGGGAGGAACACACGTTCTGGGAGAAGGGCAACGGGAAACTATGGGCGTTTGCGGCCGACGTGGTCTCGCCGATCCCGGTCGAAAGCCTGGGGCTGCGCATCCTCCGGACGCGGCAGGAACACTGGAAGCCCTCGACGGACGCAGTCCAGCGATTCGGACGTGCCGCGACCGAGAACGTGGTGCGTCTCGATCGGACCGAGGCAGAGCGGTTCGCCCGCGGTGAGGACCAGGAACTCCCCCGGTGGGACGGCGACTGGGGCTACGTGATCGCTGCCCACGAGATCGCCGACGGGGTCGAACCGATCGGCGTCGGCCTCTATCTCCACGGCGAACTCCGGTCGACCGTCCCGAAGGGACGGCAGGAAGACCTCTCATAGATCTCGTAGACTGGGACAGACTCACTTCGGCTGGACGGTGCCGCCACCGAGTCCTTCCCAGGCGACGCGGTACCCGAGTCGCGAGAGGACTGCAGCCACCTCGTCGATGCCGTGGCGCGACATCGTCTCCTCCACCGCCGAGAGCGACAGTCCGGCCTCGACGTCGGCCTCGATCTCGCTGAGCACCGCCGGCCGGATCAGCGTCCGCCCCACGCGTTCGTGTTCGGGAAACGACACCGATTCGACGGCCTCGACGCCGACACCGCGCTCGTTCGCGACGTCTTCGAGGCTGACCACGTCCCGGTCGGGAACCAACGCTTCGGGCAGGCCGGCCGCAGCCCGCGCGATCAGTTCGGACTCGTACTCGCGGAGCGCGTCGACGACGTCTTTCACCCGCACCCGTTTCGAGAAGGTGACGACGCGGTGATCCAGCGCCTCGATCTCCTCGCCGACGCCGAGCGATTCGTCTACCGCGACGAGGAGTTCGACGTCTTCGGCGACGCTCCCGAACTGATCCAGTTTCTTCTCGACGTACGCCGGCGTCCAGAAGCCCATCACCTCGAAGAAGACCCTGCGTGAGGGGGCCGCCGCGTCCCCCGCTGGATCCGCATCACCGGGGCGGTACTCGAAGGCGAAATCCGGAATCATCGCCCGCGCGCCGGCCGCGAGCGGTTCGGGTTCCCGGGACAGTTCCCAGTCGAGATCGAGATTCGAGAACCGGGCGGCGAAGTCGGCTTCGACGCCGCTGTCGTACGTCGGTTCGGCGACGGGGTCGACGTCGGGGACGGAGACGTCGTCGGGACCGAGTCGGAGTTCGCGTTCGGTCCCTCGATCGTCGATCGTCGCCGTCAGCGACCAGTCGGCGGTGGCCGCAACACTGCGCAGTAGCCGGGCGAACGCCGTGCCGTACCGCCTCGTGCGGCGAAAGAGCGCATCCGGTCCCGTCACCAGGAGTTCGCGCGCCGCCGTGCCGTCGGTCGCCTCGTCGGCGCTGTCCTGGGTCAGCCGTCGGATCTCGTACAGCAGGCCGAGGCGCTTGACCGCCGAGACCAGCCGCTTTGGGTCCGAACTCCGGATCCGGACCTCAGTCGCGTCGAACAGTGCCGTCTGCGCGAGCGATAGATTGTACTGCGCGATCAGTTGTGCCGGGTCCCACCGCGAATCGAACTCCGTGAGCACCTCGTTCCGGTCGCGGTCGGCGTACAGCGACTGCTCGACCGCGTCGCGGTCCGCTCCCAGTCGGTCGGCTGCGGCGTCCAGCGCCTCGCGGCGGTCCGCCGCCGTGACGACCGGGCCGAGGGACTCGGCGGCCTCGAAGGCGACCCGACGGACCCGGGCCGGCGGCAGGGGCGCTCGCGTCTCGAACACCGCTTCGCGCTCCAGCAGCGCGGCGAACCCCCGGACGAGTTTGAAGTCCTCAGCATCGCGTTCGAGATCCTCCAGCGCCTCGTCGAGTCGGACGCGCGGCTCGCCGACGTGGCCCTGAAAGACGCCGACGACGCGCGCGGCCAGCGGACGATCCGCGCGCTCTGCGAACTGCGGGTGGTAGCCGCCGCCTGCCCGCGAGACGCGCAAGAGGTCTTTTCGCAGCACGTCCACGATTTCGCGGGCGCAGGCCAAGAGCGTGCCGCCGGGGGGTCGAGACGGCCCGGCCGCGAGGAGAAGACTGATCACACCGGCCGGTCCTTCGGGAGACGATGAAGCGACGAAGCCTCCTCGAGGCCGCCGCCGGTGTCTGCACCGCAGTCCTGGCCGGCTGTCTCGGCGCGGCGCCCCGGGCGACGGGTCCGCGAAACCCCCCGGCGGCACCCGCGGGGGAGCCCCGGCAAACCACTCCCCCGCCGGCCCTCGTCGTCGGCACGTTCGACTTCGAGGCGACCGACGCGGGCACACTCCGCGTGTTCGGCACGGTCGAGAACCGAGGCGAAACCCAGACGACCGCGACGGTAACGGTGACGGCCGACATCGGCGACGAGCGGGTTGAGACGCAGACGTCAGTGGCAGTCGACTCGGACTCGACCGCCGAGTGGTCAGTGGTTTTCGACGTCGAGTACGCGCGGTTCACCTCGAACGGGAGCCTGAGCGTCGACGTCGGCTGAGTGGGGTGCGCTGACGGCTCACCGCCGTCGGTCGGCCACGCGCTCTTCGGCAGTTTCCTCGGTCACGACTTCGTACAGCAGCGCGCCTCGGCCGTCGGACTTCGGGCGGAGGATCCGCCCGAGCCGCTGGGTGAACTCCCGCTCGGAACCGGACCCGGCGAGTACGACCGCGACGGTTGCGTCCGGAACGTCGACGCCCTCGTCGAGGACGTTCGCGGTCACGACTCGTGAGTACGTCCCCTCGCGGAACCGATCCAGAATCTCCTGGCGCTCGCTCGCGCCGGTCTCGCTCGTGATCGCCGGGAGCAGATAGCGATCTGAGAGCCGGTAGACGAGGTCCGTGTGCGCGGTGAAGACGATCACGCGGTCGTCGCGGTGACGGTCGAGCAGGCGTCCCAGCGTGTCCACCTTCGCGTCGGCGTTCATCATAATCTGGCGCGCGCGCTGCTTGGCGAGCAGGGCTTCCCGGGCCTTGGGATCGGTGCCCGAGCGCATCACCAGTTTGCGGTAGTCCGATCCGCTGGTCAGCGAGAGGTTCGAGCGTTTCAGGTAGTCCACGAAGGTCCCCTGGGCCTCGTCGTACGCCTCGCGCTCCTCGGGGCCCAGTTCGACTTCGATCCGCCGGATCTCGTACGCTGCGAGATGCTCACCGGCGAGATCGTCGACCGACGTCTCGTACACCTTCGGCCCGACGAGGTCTTCGAGGACCTCGTGCGCACCGTCCGGACGCTCGAAGGTCGCCGTCAACCCGAGACGCGCCGGAGCCGCGAGTAGTCGTGCGATGTCGCGGTATCCCTCGCCGCCGAGGTGGTGGACTTCGTCGAACACGACGAACCCGAAGTCACCGCCGACGTCCTCGGCCCGGAGGTACGCCGAGTCGTACGTCGAGACCGTGATCGGTGCCTGGGTCTGTTCGCCGCCGCCGAACTGCCCCACTTCGACGTCGAAGTCTGTTTCGAGTTCGCGTCGCCACTGCGTGAGCAGATCGATTGTCGGCACGACGATCAGCGTGGGCACGCCGAGCGTCGCGATCGCGTCGACGGCGAGTACGGTCTTGCCCGCGCCCGTCGGGAGTTCGACGACGCCGCGGTCTCCGCGCTCGCGCCAGGCGGTAATCGCGTCTCGCTGGTACGGTCGTAAGTCGTAGGAGTGCGACAGCGAGAGCGTCTCTTCGGGGAGGACGTGGTCGGCGACCGTCGAGTCAGCGTCGCGAAGCGCGCGCCGGAGGTCCGCGTACCGGAACGCGGGCGTGCGGGCGACCAGGCCGCGTTCGTCCCAGGCGACGCCGGGGAGCGACGCGGCGCGGGCCGCGGACTCGTCGAGTCCCTCGATCCGAATAGTTCCGTCCTCGAACCGCAGCGTGAGCACGCCCGGAGGTGCGTGGTGATCGCATATATACTGTGGGCCGAGGGTGGCTGATGACTCGGACGGCGGGCTTTTACCGACCCGCACGCAACTCCGGTGGTATGAGCCGCGAATCCGAAGAAACCGACGAGGAGGCCGGGGAACAGTCGCTGGAGGCGACGGTAGCGGCGGTCCTCCGCGATGTCGACGCCGCATACGACGACTACGAGCGCGGCTACGTCGACGCGGACGCGACGCTGTCGGTCGTGATGACACACGTCGAGCGCCTGCGCGAGGCACAGGCGGACGAGGACTGACCAGCGGGCCGCGTCTCGGTCGCTATTCCCCGATCAGTCTGCGGACTCGATCGACGTACTCGCCGAACGCCGGTTCCGTCCGATCGCGCGGCCGATCGAGGTCGACGGTCACGACTTCACGGACCCGACCCGGATCGGCTGCCATCACGACGACCCGATCGGAGAGTTTCACCGCTTCCTCGACGTCGTGCGTCACGAACAGGACGGTCTTCTCCGTCTCCGACCAGATCCGGAGGAGTTCCTGATGCAGCATATCGCGGGTCTGTGCGTCGACGCTTCCGAAGGGCTCGTCGGCGAGCAGGATCTCCGGGTCCACCGCGAGGGCCCGCGCGATCCCGACGCGCTGTTTCATCCCGCCGGAGAGCTCCTTGGGATAGGCGTCTGCGAAGTCGGTGAGGCCCACCAACTGCAGCATCTCGTCGATTCGGTCGGTCCGCTCGGTGCCGCGCACCCCCTGTTCTTCGAGGCCGAACGCCACGTTCTCGCGAACGGTCCGCCAGGGGAACAGGCCGTACTCCTGAAACACCATCCCTCTGTCCGTCCCGGGCCCGGTGACCGGCTCGCCGTCCAGGCGGATTTCACCGCTCGTCGGGGCTTCTAGCCCGGCGATCGTCCGGAACAGCGTCGTCTTCCCACACCCGGAGGGACCGACGAGACAGACGAACTCGCCGTCGTTGACGGTAAAGCGCACGCCAGAGAGCGCCTCGACACGCTGGCGATCGGACTCGTAGACCTTGCCGACGTCGTCGACGACGACTTTCGAGCCCCGCATCGTCGCGTTCGTCCGCTCGGCGTCGTCGGCCGTCGAGGAATCCGACGCCGCCGCGTCGCCGTCGCTCACGCCCGCCACGCCAGGACCCTCCGTTCGACCCGCCGGAACAGTCCGTCACTCACGAGGAACACGAGGCTGATGACGGCCATATACGCCACGCTGACGTCTGTCGCGAGGTTCTGTGCGGCGTTGATGATCTGGAATCCGACGCCGGGCGCGCCGAACAGTTCGGCGGCAACGACGATCATCCAGCACTGCCCGATGCTCGTCCGGATCCCGGTCGCGATCGACGGCGTCGCCGCCGGGAGAATGACCTTCCGGATCATCGTGAGGTCGTCGTCGACGCCGAGGCTCGCCGCGACTTCCTTCAGGTGCGTCTCGACGCCCTCGACACCGGCGTAGGCGTTGTAGAAGTTGATCCAGAACGCGCCGATGCCGACGATGAACGCCGCGCCGCCGTGGCCGATTCCGATCCAGACGATGGCGAAGACGATCCACGCCAGCGGTGGGATCGGCCGCAGGAAGCGCGTGACCGGTGTGAGTGCGTCGTCGAGCCGCCCACTCCACCCCATCCCGACGCCGAGGGCGATCCCGAGGACGCTCCCGACGACCAGCCCCGGAAGGTAGTGCAGAAGGCTCTGTGCGAGGTTCGCTGTCAGTCGGGTCGCCGGCATGGCGACGCCGACGAACGGGACGGTAAACGTCGTCGGCGCGGTGAGTTCGACGACGAACGCCGTCGCGACTTCCACCGGCGACGGGAGGAGATACGTCCGGTCGACCGCCATCGCCGCGGCCTGCCAGAGGGCGAGAAACGCGAGTGATCCGACCGCACCGTAGGCGAAACTCGTTCCGTCGAGGTCCGCGAGCGAACTCGTCGAGACCGAGTCGGACTCCTCGTCGGGCCGGGCCGCTTCCGACGTGCCGGTGCCGGACGTCGCTCCCGTCTCGAGGCTCATAGCGAGTCGTACACCCCGAAGTCGAACATCGCGTCGTTCGAGAGTACCTCGCTCGTCTTGCCGGACTGCTCGGCGTACTCGGAGAAGACCTGTGCGCCGTCGGCGATCTTGTGCGGATCAGTGATGAAATCAGAGGCCCGAGAGTCCATCGCCCGCCGGGCGGTCTCGACCGGCAGCGAGGACTCCCCGATGACGGTGCTCGCGTGCTGTGCCGCCTCCTCGGGGTTCTCGTTCGCGAACGTCGTCGCGCGCTGGTGCTGCTCGACGAACGCCGCCGCCTGCTCGGGGTTGTCCTCGCGGAGGCGGTCGTGCATCAGCGTGACCGCCGCGGGTTGGCCGGGCATAAAGTCGCCCGCCCAGGCGATCGATTGATACGGCGCGTCGTTGATTTCGGCGATCGTCGGGACCGGTTCCATAATGGACGTCCCGTCGATTTCGCCCGCCAGGAGCGCCTGCCGGACCGGACCGGCGCCGCCCAGCGCCGTGACGTTCACGTCGGTTTCGGGATCGACGCCGACGATCTCCGCGAGCCAGTAGCGGAGCAGGATGTCCGGAACCGAACCGGGTGGGAACGTTCCGAAGGTGAACTTCCGACCCCGTTCTTCCTCGAAGCGAGCGAACGCCTCGGCACCCGAGGACGCGTCCGCCCACATCGCCGCGAAGTCGTCGTGTGCGAGGATCTGCATCGCGTTCTGGATATTTGCGGCGGTGATCTTCGAGGGAATGCCCTTGTCCATCACGATCATCGCCGGCACGATGCCGAACATCATCACGTCGAAATCGCCGGTCGCGGAGGCCTGGACGATGCTCGGGCCGTCGGAGAATACCTCGCCGGAGACCGTCGCCGACAGTTCGTCGAAGTACTCCTCCTGCTCCATAATGAAGTACTGCATATCCGGATAGATCGGCATATACGCGACGGTGATCTCCTCGAGGCCGCCGTCACCGCCGCTTCCACTGGCCCCACCGCCGGTACAGCCTGCAACGCCCGTGAGGCCGACCGCCGAGATCGCCCCGGCCGACCGGAGTACCCGTCGCCGCGAGACCGCCATCCGATCGGTCGTCGTGTCGTCTGTCATTCGACTGTTATAGGCGTTCCTCCCTTATTTACAGCGCGCACGCGGCGAACGTCACGCACAGGTCAGACGGTCGAAAAAGCCCTGATTGGCCACGTTCGGTCCGGAACGGCCCCCTGGGTTCAGAGCCGCCGTTCAGGTGTTGTCAGAGATACCAGTAAAAGTTGCTTATTTATGCACGATGCACGGCAGTCGTCACTGACGGCTACCGGCGCGGTCGGCCGAGGAGGCAAGACCTAACCCGGTGGCAGACGCCAGCGAGGATATGACGAACTTTTCCGAGCGGGTCGAGCAGGTGTCGATCAGCGGCATCCGCGAGGTGTTCGAGGCCGCGGGGGAGGACGCGATCAATCTGGGACTTGGGCAGCCGGATTTCGCCGCGCCGCCGCACGCCCGCGAGGCAGCCGTCGAAGCAATCCGAGACGGCGCTGCCGACGGCTACACCGAGAACAAGGGGATGGCCTCGTTGCGAGAGGCGATTGCTGCGAAGCACGAACGAGACCAGGGCCTCGACGTCGACCCCGACGACGTGATCGCCACTGCGGGCGGTTCTGAGGCGCTTCACATCGCGTTGGAAGCCCACGTCGATGCCGGCGACGAAGTCATAATTCCGGACCCCGGATTCGTCTCTTACGACGCGCTCACGCGGCTCACGGGTGGTACGCCCGTTCCCGTTCCGCTTCGCGAGGACCTCACGATCGATCCGGACGCCATCGAGGCGGCGATCACCGACGACACCGCGGCGTTCGTCGTCAATAGCCCCGGCAACCCGACCGGAGCGGTCTCCCCACCGGAAGACGTCCGCGAGTTCGCCCGGATCGCCGACGAACACGACGTGCTCTGCATCTCCGATGAGGTGTACGAGTATACGGTATTCGACGGCGAGTTCCGCTCGCCGATGGAGTTCGCCGAGAGCGACAACGTCGTGGTGGTCAACTCGGCCTCGAAACTCTACTCGATGACCGGGTGGCGACTCGGCTGGGTGACGGCGTCCACGCCGCGAGTCGAGCGGATGCTCCGCGTTCACCAGTACGCGCAGGCCTGCGCCGCGGCACCCTCGCAGTTCGCCGCCGAGGCCGCGCTGACGGGGCCACAGGACCAGGTTGCGGAGATGACCGACTCCTTCCGCGAGCGACGGGATCTCGTCGTCGACGGCCTGGAGAAGATCGGTCTCGACGTACCCACACCGGGCGGTGCGTTCTACGCGATGCCAGAAGTCCCCGAGGGCTTCGTCGACGAGTGCTTGGATCGGGGCGTTGTCATCGTCCCCGGGGAGGCCTTCGGCGACCACGGTGACGGGTACGCCCGTCTCTCGTATGCGACCGACGAGGAGTCCCTCCGGAACGCGCTCAGTATTATGGAAGACGCGTACGACGCCGTGGTGTGAACGCGAGCGGGGCGCACTCACCGCGTTTGGCACCGGACGTCGCGGAGATCCAGATGGGACGCGACGTCAGGACACGGCTCCGTTCGTCCTGGGGAGGGACGTGCGTCCCGAGCGAGTCCGACCGACTCCTGTGGGCACACTTCGGCAGAAAATCAGGTGTGAGTCTCTAGAGGAGCGTTTTTATACGAACAAACTAATCTTGACGCTATCGAATGCCGCGTTCGGAAGCGACCAGAGCCCGCGTGGGTATCCTCCTGATCGGAGCCATCGGTGCCGGGCTTGTCAGTATCCACGTGAACCACGCTCTGGGCGACCGAGAGAGCCTCCAGACCTTCCTCTCGGGGATTTTCATTCCGATGCTGTTCGCGCTCGGGGTCTTCACCGGTGGCATCTGGCTCTGGAGACTGCGACTTGACGGTGAATATGTCCTCCGTGTCGCAGGGTGGTGTGCACTCGGGGCGGTCGCGTTGGCCGGCGTCGCGACGTTGACGACGGTGTATCAACACGGCGAGGGCGTGACGATGAGCCACCAGTTCTACGTGTTCTCGAACGCCGCCTCTACCGGTGCCGTCATCGGATTTATTACCGGTGTCTATGACATCCGACAGCGCATTGCACAACAGAAACTAACGCAGTTGAGTCACCAACTCACGGTCCTGAATCGCGTCCTTCGTCACGACATACGGAACAACGCGAACATCATCCGGGGCCACGCCGAACTGATCGAGGAGGATTCCGTTGACACTGCCGAACAGATCAACACGATCCGCCAGCGGTCGACCGAACTGGTCGAGATGGGCAAGCAGGCGAGACAGGTGGAGCAACTGCTCCAGGCGGACGATCTGCGTATCGACCCGGTCGAGATCGTCTCCCTGATCGAGAGCAGTTGCGAACAGCTCGCCCGCGAGTATCCCGATAGCATCATCGATACCGCGCTTCCGGACGAATTGGTCGTCTACGGACATCCACTGATCGAATCGGCGCTCCGGAACGTACTCGAGAACGCGATCGAACACAACGAGACGGAGACGCCCCGGGTGTCAGTCGAATCGGTCGCGCCCAGCCAGGGCAGAACCGACCTGGTCGAGATTCGGATCGCGGACAACGGTCCGGGCATCCCCGACCGCGAGCGCGAAGTCCTCGAACGGGGATACGAGACACCGCTCGAACATACGAGCGGCCTCGGACTCTGGCTCGTCAACTGGATCGTCATCGAATCAGGCGGACAAGTCGGATTCGAGGAGAACGATCCGACAGGCAGCATCATCTGTCTCAGGTTCGAGCGGCCACAGACGGGATCACCGCCGAATCCCCCGCTGGAGTCACCGGTCGCTGATGGGAGACCGTTATAAGAGAACGCTCGCCCACCACTCCGCGCGGGCCCCCACGGTTCCTCGCTATGGAGTGGCCGTCCGTGCAATCGGTCGGTGAGCCTGGACGCCCGGAACCGGCCAGTGACTCCACAGTGATGGGGTGGCGGACGGCACGAAACCCAGAGACGGGCTCAATTCGCCGTGCTGACGATCTTGATCACGTCGCCCGATTCCAGTTCGTAGTCCTCGCCGATCCGGCGATTCGATCGCGCGTCGACCGCGTGAAGGTAGCCCTCGCCGATGTCGGAGTGAACGGCGTACGCGAGGTCCTTCGGCGTCGACCCTCGCGGCAGGAGGAAGGCGTCGGGCAGGACGTCGCCGGTCCCGTCGGTCCACCTCGTCTCGTTCTGCACCGGGTAGGCCGTCACCATATCGAGGACGTCGTAGACGACCGTGTCGATAGCACGCTGGACGCCGGTGCCGCCGTGCGTGTTCATCACTTCGCGGATCGTTTCTAAGCCCTGCTGCTGGGCGTCGGACACGGCACCCGAAATCTCGAAGTCGTTGTCGCCCGGCAGGTAGTCCACGACTCCCGACTCGGCGGCCGTCCGGAGCGCCCGCTCGCCGTCCGCCGTCGCGGGGATCACGGGCTTCCCTGCTTCGTTCAGTCGGTCGAGGTTCTCCGCGGGAGCTACGTCGGCCTTGTTGGCGACGAGCACGATTGGCTTGGTCCGCTCGCGGACGTCCCTGGCGAGTCGCTCGCGGTCGTCGTCCGTCCACTGCTGTGGGTCCTCGGGGTACGACACTGCCCGGAGCGATGCGGCCACGTCGTACTCGGTGGCCCCGAATCCAGTCAGCATCTCCGTGAGCGCCTCGTCGATGTCGAAGTCCGGCGATCGGGACTTCCTGACGACTGACTCCCAGTTGCGTTCGATGATGCCGGCCAGCCACTGTTCGAGTTCGGCTTCGACGAAGTCCGCTTCGCGGACGGGGTCGTACGTCCCCACTTCGACGGGTTCGCCCTCGTCGTTGGTCTCCCCGGCGGCGTCGACGACCGCCAGGATCGCGTCCGCGTCCGTCAGCGCGTCGAGGAACTGATTGCCCAAGCCTCGTCCCTCGTGCGCACCGGGGACCAACCCGGCCACGTCGAGGAGTTCGACGGGGACGTAGCGGACGCCGTCCTCACAGTTGCCGCAGCGTTCCTCGCGATCGAGACAGGGGCACTGCGTACGCGCGTGGGTGACGCCGCGGTTCGGATCGATCGTCGTGAACGGATAGTTGCCGACGTCGACGTCGGCCATCGTCGCCGCGCGATAAAAAGTAGACTTGCCCGCGTTGGGCTTCCCGGCGAGTGCGAGAGAGAGCATACCAGCGAGAGGGGCGACGGTCGGAAGTAGGTTTCCGTCCCACTCGCGCTCGCGCTGTCGGAGCCGTTCAGTCCGACGCGCGCTCGATCCGCCGGCGGGCAATCTCGTCGATCCGATCGGCGAGTTCGGCCGTGTCAGCGTCGCTCGCCGCCGCATCGATCGCCGCCTGATCGATCAGTTCCAGCGTCTCGAGGCGCTGCCGAATCGCGCGCTCCGAGATGCTGCCCCAGTCTACGTCTCCGTACGCGTCCATCCGCTGTTTGAGTTGGTCGTCTACCTCGATGGTGATCGCGGGCATATATGCTATACGTGCACACATAACACTATACGTTTCGGTGAATTGATCCGAGTGAGAACGGTCCCGCAACGACACACTGAAACGAAAGTCCGGAGTAGGGGGCAACCGAACGCACTCCTATGTCGAAAGAGCGAGACGGGTCGGGCGGGACGAGTGGGGGGTCCGGGACGGCCGTCGACGGGGCAGAGAACCCGGAACTGGGCCGCGGTGAGAGCGTCCTCGGTCTCGGCGGAACGTCGTGGGTGGTCGTCTACCTCAAGGGGCTCTGTATGGGCACTGCGGACGCCGTCCCGGGCGTCTCCGGGGGCACGATCGCACTCATCACTGGGATCTACGAGCGGTTGATCGGGGCGATTACCGCGGTATCGCCGGCGCGGATCCGTCGCGTCCTGATGGGGATTTTTTCGGACCACCGCAGCGATGCGATCGAGGCGCTCCGCACGATCGACGGCGGATTCCTCGCGGTGCTCGGATTCGGCATCGCCACGGCGATCGTCACCGTCACCCGCGTCGTCCACGTCGGGATCCAGTCGATGCCGGTCCTCACCTTCGGGTTCTTCTTCGGCCTCATCGCGGCGTCCGCGTGGGTGCTCTTTTCGGAGGTCGCCGTCGACACGGCCCCGCGTATGGCCGCGGCCGTCGCGGGATTCGTCATCGCCTTCGTCGCCTCAGGGCAGGCGTCTGCAGCCCTCGGCGCAGGGCTTCCGGTCACCTTTCTCGCCGGCGCGATCGCGGTGAGCGCGATGATCCTCCCCGGAATTTCGGGGTCGCTCCTCCTCCTCATCCTGGGTCAGTACGACTATATGACCGGCACCCTCTCGGCGTTCGTCGATGCGCTCCTCGCGCTCGCGACGGGCGGCGGACTGGGGCCACTGCGCGAGAACGGAATCGTCGTGGCCGCGTTCGTCTCTGGCGCGCTCGTCGGCCTGCTCACCGTCGCGCACGCGGTCCGGTGGGCGCTGGATCGTGCGCGGACCGCGACGCTGGCGTTCCTCGTTGCGCTGATCGTCGGTGCGCTGCGCGCCCCACTGTCTCGGACCGGCGACCGCCTAGCGGAGCTCGGTCGGACGTGGACTCCCACGACCATCGGCGTCTTTATCATCGCAGCCGTGGTCGGCGCAGCGCTCGTGCTCCTGTTAGAACGGTACACGGGCGTCGCGACCATCGAGGACGGAGCCTAGACGCAGAACTGGCGTTTCGGGCTGGTCGAACAGACGGGTTCGAGCCGCAGAATCGAAGGGACGAACGCCGGATGACTGACAGCGACGTGGTCACAGGCGTCCCGACCGCGTGAGGGCCGGCAGCGAACGACGTCGTCCGCGCGCAGTGCTCCGGCGGGGCACCGCGCCCAGCGGTCGGGAGGAAGGCCACCGTGATGCGGCGGGCGACCGACGTGTGGCACCGTCCGACCCGATGTGATGCCGATCGGCCGCCGTCGCCGCGGGAGTGTGCGTGTGCCCAGTATCACTCCCTCGGTACCGCGATGTTCACCAGCGATGCTTCGCCACACTGTTCGCAGACGCCGCCTTCGTCGGCCCGAGCGCCGCATATCCGGCACTCGTAACGACTCTCGTCGGGGTGGTATGGATCGATTGACCCGTTGTATATCACCATACGTGTTAGCTGATGACACACCGTAATAACAGTTGCCCTGATATCGGGCTGTACGAGAAATAAGACCTAAAGTAACATAATATATCGACAGTTATCGTATCAGTCTAGGATTATCTACGCGCGATGTGAACGAACGTTTCTTTCCGGCTGCTCGCTTCCACGGTTCGGAATCCGGCGGACTCGAACCGTTCGACGGCGTCGGCAAGTGCGTACCGCTCGTCCATCGGCGGGCCGTCGTCGCCGGTCCCCCGCGCGGACCAATCGAGGGTCACCACGCGTCCCCCGGGCCGAACGACGCGCGCGAGTTCCTCGAGAGACGCCTCGGAAGCGAACTCGTGGTAGGTCATCGTCGAGAAGGCGGCGTCCAGTTCGTCGTCGTCGAGCGGCATCGCGGACGCTTCGGCGGCGACGAATTCGACGTTCTCCTGAGCACCCTTCTCCCGGTGGTACTCGTGCATTTCGCTCTGGACGTCGACTGCGTAGACGGTGTCGGCGAAGGGGGCGATCTCGTCGGTGTAGAATCCAGTACCGCTGCCAATGTCGGCCACGACCGCTCGGCCGCCGAGATCGAGCGCGGCGAGAAGTTCTTCTCGCGAGCAGAACCGATACCGACCGGGGTCTTCGAGGACGTCCGCCCGGTCAGCGTCGAAGGTGTGAAATCCCATACCGGATGGAGGGACGGTACGGGCCTAAGTGTGTCCGTTGCGCTCTCACCGGACGAGGGAGACGGAGGAGTCACAGTTATCAGGGTCGCACGCAGATCTTCTGGCGATGGCCCCGACACTCAAAAGCCCGACCGAACGGACCTGTGAACGCTGCGGCCGAATCGAGGTCTGGGATGAGTCCATCGCCACGTGGCGTCTGACGAACGAGGACGACGAGAGCGATCGGGACGTCGGCAGCCCGTACTGTATTCACGAGTGGGACATCAACGGCTCGTTCGTCCCCTTCGAGGACGAGTCGAAGGCTGCGACGGCCTGAGTGCGGTTCTCTTCGCTCTACGTCGAGCCGAGCGAACCCAACACCGACGCCGTCCCGTCGAAGTAGGAACCGTCGACGACGACGTCTGCTGCGTCCCGAGCAGCCGCGTCGGCGTTCGCGACGGCGTAGGCAGTCCCGGCGGCCCGGAACGTCGAGACGTCGTTCTCGCTATCGCCGATAGCGACGAACTCCGACGGGCTCCGGCCCAGCGACGAGGCGACGACACCCAGTCCGTCCCCCTTCTCGACGCCGGGCGTCTTGAGATGGTACGCGTAGCCGGTGTCGACGACTTCCAGATCGAACTCCGCGGCGACTGTCCGGAGCAGGTCCTCGTCGGCCGAGAGATCGACTGCGACCTCCGTGCGTCGCCACTCGTTGACGTCGTCGAACCCGTCCCAGCCGAGGTCCCCGCCCCGCTCCACGAACGCATCGGCCGCGGCCTGCGCCCGCTCGCGGTCGCCCTGATAGGACACCTGCCCGTCGGCGAGGACGACGCCGCCGTTCTCCGCGATCACGGTGAGTTCGATCCCGAGGTAGTGACAGAGCGTCACTGGATACGGGAAGGCTTTCCCGGTCGCCAACACCACCGGTGCGTTCCAGGCCTGGAGATACGGGAAGGTCCGGGAGTCCAGGCGGCCGGCGTCGTCGGTGAGCGTCCCGTCGATGTCCAGGACCAGCGGCGGCTCCGAAGTCATCGACAGCACTAGCGCCTGCCGCGACATAGACCCTCCGTTCGGTGGGCTCGGTCCGGTGACTTCGGCGTCCGTTTCGGGTGCTGTCCGTGGCTGTCAGCGCACCGTCTCCCAGGGTCGGGCCGTCGACTGACCCCGTGGTGGGCCGTCTACAGGCAGCCCGGTCGGCCGGCGAACGAGGACGCGATCTACGCCGACGCGACGGGTTCGACGCCGATCGTGACGGTCACGCCCTCGACGTCCCACTCCTCGACGAGCGCCCACTCGCTCTCGGCGGCGAGTTCGTCGCCGTCGACGAACTCCCGCGTGCGAGTCTCCTCGGCGACGACGTCGCGGTACTGGTCGACGAACTGCTCGATTCGGGGATCGGCGACGTCGACGTAGGTGTCGATCTCCGCGTCGACGTCGAGATCGAGCCGCTTGCGCATCTCCTGGATCCGCCGGACCACGTCGCGGGCGTACCCCTCGGCTTCGATCTCCTCGGTGAGCGAGGTGTCGACGTAGACGGTGCCGCCGTCGAAGTCTGCCCCCGAGACGTGCTCGGGCGGTTCGGCCTCGTAGGACACCATCTCGTCAGTGAGTTCGTAGGTTTCGCCGTCGATCTCGACGCCGTTTTCGACTGCCTCGCGCGTCTCCCCCTGGACGGCTTCCATCACGTTCTGGGCGTCGGCACCGAACTCGGGGCCGATCACGCCCATTTCGGGGACGGCGCGCTCGATCAGTTCGTCGAACTCCGCCACTACCTCGATCGAGCGGGCGTTGACGCGTTCGCGCAGGAGCGCCGAGAGCGATTCGACTGCCGCGCCGACGTCGTCGTCGCCGGTGGCCACGATCACGCGCTCGACGGGCCAGCGGAGTTTGCGACCGCCCTGCTGGCGGGCGTTGGCTGCGGCCTCCTCGACGTCACGGAGGACCGCCATCTCACGTTCGAGTTCCTCGTCGCGCAGGTCGCTGTCGGGTTCGGGGTACGAGAGCGCGTGGACGCTCGCCGCGTCGCCGTCGAGGTGCTGGTACATCTGCTCTGCGAGGTACGGCGTCACGGGTGCCAGCAGACGGATCGTCTCCTCCAGGACGGTCACGAGCGTCGCGTACGCGCCGCGCTTGGAGGCTGAGTCTTCGTCGTCCCACATTCGCTCGCGGATCGCCTTCACGTAGAAGCGCGAGACGTCCTCGGTGAGGAAATCGAGCACCGTGTTCAGCGCCGTGCTCACCTCGTAGTCCTCCCACGCATCGCGGGCCTCGCGCTTGACGGACTGCAGTCTCGAGAGGACCCACTCGTCGACGACCGTGCGTTCGCCGTCCGAGAGGTCCGCGTCCGCGGGATCGTAGCCGTCGAGTTCCATATACGGCAGCGGGAAGCGGAAGACGTTCCAGAAGATGTTGAGCGTCGACTGCATTTCACCCAGTCCGTCCCACTCGAAGGAGAGATCCACGCCCTGCTGGTCGTGGCTGAGGAGATACGCTCGCAATGGGTCCCGGCCGGCCCGCTCGATGGCCTCCTCGGGCGTGACGATGTTCCCGAGCGACTTCGACATCTTTCTGCCGTCCTCGTCGTTGACGAAGCCGTGCATCATCACCTCCTCGTAGGGGGCGCGGCCGACCGCGGCCGAACCCATTCCCAGCTGGGACCAGAACCACCCGCGGGTCTGGTCGTGCGCTTCGACGATCCAGTCGGCGGGCCACAGTTCCTCGTAGGCGTCGGTCTCGCTCGGGTAATCGAGGGTTCCCCAGGTCGCGACCGAGGAGTCGATCCAGACGTCGAAGACGTCGGGGACGCGCTCGTAGGTCTTGCCGTCCTCGGTGATCGTCAGCGGATCGACCGCGGGCCGGTGGAGGTCCAGTTCGTCGGGGTCGACGTCCTGATCGGCGCGTTCGGCGAGCTCGTCCCGGGTGCCGATCACGATCCACTCGCCGTCGTCGGCCTGCCAGATCGGCAGGGGGATCCCCCAGTAACGCTGCCGGGAGATGTTCCAGTCGGGGGCGTCCTCGACGAAGTCGCGGAAGCGGTTGTCGCGCGCCCACTGCGGGTACCACTCGGTCTCCTCGATGTTGTCGAGCAGTTCGTCTTTGATGTCGGTGACGGTGATGAACCACTGGTCGGTCGCGAGGAAGATGATGTCCGTGTCGCAGCGCCAACAGTGACCGTACCGGTGCTCGTGGGTCCCCGACGCAAGGAGCGCGCCGTCGTCGTCGAGGTCGTCGATGATGTCGTCGTTCGCGTCGCGGACGAACGTGCCCGCGTACGCGCCGGCCTGTTCGGTGAACGCTCCGCGGCCGTTCACGGGGACGAAGACGTCGAGGTCCAGTTCCTGACCGCGGGCGAAGTCCTCCTGCCCGTGACCGGGCGCTGAGTGGACCAGTCCGGTGCGGTCGGCCTCGACGTAGTCGGCGGTGTACACCTCGCCGGCGCCCTCGAAGTCCGCGTGTTCGTTCAGATGTGGTTCGAGCGGATTGTCGTACGTGTAGCCGACGAGTTCCTCGCCAGCGAACTCCTCGACGACCTCGTAGTCCTCGTAACGGCCCTCTTTGAGGACGTCCTCGACGCACGGTTCGGCGATGTAGAGCACCTCGCTTTCGCCGCCCTTCTCCGCGCGAACGGCCTGATACGTCATCTCGCCGTCGACGGCGACGAACGTGTTCGCGGGGATGGTCCAGGGGGTCGTCGTCCAGATCACGAGACTCCCCGCTCGGTCCCGAAGCGGGAACTTCACGTAGATCGACGGTGAGGTGATCTCGTCGTACTCGACCTCGTTGGCGGCGATGGCGGTCTGACACCGCGGGCAGTAGTTGACCGAGCGCTTGCCCTGCTCGACGAGTCCGCGCTCGTCGACCTGCTGGAAGGCCCACCACGCGGCTTCCATATACTCGGGCGACATCGTCTCGTAGGGATCGTCCCAGTCCATCCAGACCCCGATCGACTGGAAGTCGTCGTCCATCGCCTCGCGGTTGCGCTCGGCGAACGCCTTGCACTCCTCGATGAACGGTTCGATGCCGAACTCTTCGATGTCGCGCTTGGTCTCGAAGCCGAGTTCCTCCTCGACTTTCACCTCGATCGGCAGGCCGTGCATGTCGTACCCCGGCCGATCGGTCACGCGGTGCCCTGTCATCCGCTTGTACCGGATGACGGCGTCCTTCAGCGTCTTGTTCCAGGCCGTCCCGAGGTGCATCTGTCCGGAGGTGTACGGTGGCCCGTCGACGAAGAAGAAGGGCGGGTCGTCGGCGTGCGCCTCCTTCGTCGCCTCGTAAGCGTCGGCGTCGTCCCAGTACTCCTCGACCGCGGATTCGACGGCCGCGGGCGTGTACTGGTCGTCGACTTCGTCCATACAGGTGGAGTACCAGCGAACGTATATGAAATCCGTGGAACGGGCGCGAACTTCGGGTCTCGGCGGCGCGAGTCGGGACCGTCAGGACTCGGATCGGACCATCCGTTCGGCGAGCACCTCCCCCGTCTCCTCGTCGTATACGGGGACACGGACTCGTCGGGGGGTCGCGTCGGCGCTGTAGCGGATGACCGTCGTCGCGATAACGTCCTCGGTCTCCGGCGGCAGGTCGAGTTCTGAGGCATCCCGCGTCGCTCGCACCATCGGGGCCATCACCGTCCGCCAGCCCGTCCAGCCGAGGTCGCCGTACAGTATCGTCGGGGCGACTTGGGCGGCGTCGGCCCGCGGCATCCGCACTTCGTAGACCAGGATGAAGTGCGACCCGTAGTCGGCGTTTCGCAGTTTGTTGTCGAAGGTGCGCTCGTTCGTCGGGTAGTGATCGGTGAATACCTCAGAGACGTCCGGCGGTTTCTCGGTGAACAGCGCGGCGTGGTGGGTCGACTCCGACGACGCCGAGAGGCCGTCGGCGAACCACGGTTCCGACGCGGGGTGAAACACCATCGTGGCGACGTCCATTTCGACGTCGTCGCTCAGTTCTCGGCGCACCGCGCCGGTGCAGCCGGCGAGGGCGGTCATCGACAGGGCGGCGGCCGACGCGGTCGTCGAGAGGAGGGCTCTGCGATTCACGGTCGACTCTCCCGGAGCCATCGACATATATCCGTGGACTGGAGCGCGATCGAACGGGTACGATCGGATGGGCGGTGAGCGTACGCTTCGTGGCGGCGGTGCAGTCGTCGCACCGAATCGTACCGCGAGTCTCGCGGCGCGAGTCTCGCGGCACTTTTTTCGTCCAGATTTTTGCAAGGAGTGGTGCGCCTCCGGCACCCGACGCAGCAAAAAGGTGGGTTTTAGAAGTCAGGCAGGTCGTCGGGCGCTTCGTACTCCGATTCCCAGGTGATGTAGTCGTCTTTCAGCACGTCGCAGACGGTCTGGCCCAGTTCTGTCAGGCCGGCGTTGATCGACGAGACCGTCTTCCAGGAGTCGACGTCGGGGTGGATCTCGCGCTCTTTCCAGTCCTCCGGCAGGCCGGGGGCGTGATACCCCACGCGGTCGGCGAAGTCGTCCCAGAAGAAATCGAAGTGCGAGAGCAACTCCAGTTCCAGGATGATCGTCCACTCCTCGTCGGTGACGTCGGTTGTCGCAGCCCACGCCGCGAAGGCGTCTTCCCACGCGCCGTCGCGGAGGAGCGCCTCGAGGTCGTCGCGGCGATAGTCGGTGTCGCCGACGACGTCGGCGTCGTCGTACTCGTTCGGGTCGACGGTGTCTTCGAGTTCCGGGACGGACGGGGTCTCGACCGAGAGCGTCATAGGAAGATGTTGGCCTCCAGGCGGGATATACTGTCGGGACGACCGGGCGGGAGAGACGCTCGAACTCAGCGCTCGCCGCCGAAGCCGTCGAAGTCGTCGAACTCGTCGGGTTCCTCGGTCGGGTCGTCGCCGGTGTCGTCAGTCGGTCCGAGATCGAACCGCTCGGGGGGTTGCCCCGCCTCGTCGAGCACCACGTCGCTCACCTCAATCGGGCAGTCGATGCGGACTGCGAGCGCGATCGCGTCACTCGGGCGAGCGTCGAAGACGAACTGGCGGGACTGTCCCTGTTTGTACCGCTCGGCGTCGATCTTCGCGTAGAAGGTCCCGTCTGCGACGTCGTCGATCCGGACGCGATCGACCGCGCCGCCGAACTCGGTGACCATCTCGACCAGCAGGTCGTGCGTCAGTGGGCGCTCGAAGGGCTCGCCTGAGACAGCGAGTTGGATCGCCCGGGCCTGGTCGTTCGTGACCACGATCGGGAGGAACTCCGACCGTGCTGACACGACGACCGCGGGGATGTTCTCGCCGTCGGCGTCGACGCCAACGGCGATGCCTTCGACCTCGCCCGGGTGATTCATACCGTGCTCTAGTGCGTCCGGGTACGAATACTTACGGGACGTGACCCCCTCTCGGACGGGCCGCGCACTCGGTCACGGGCCCCGCGATCACCGTCGTTCGCGGACAGCCCAGATCCCGAACCACAGGAGTAAGACGGTGAGGCCACCGAGGAAGACGAGCAGCCCGGGAGGAATGGTAGACGCGGCGGCATCGGCGGCGATCTGGGCCGATTCCGTCGATTCCGCCGAGAACGTTCCAGCGTCGCCGCCCCCGCTGCCGGTCTGCGCGCCGAAGGGGAACCCCTCGATCGCGACCTGCGCGAGCATGCTCACGATTCCGACGACGCCGACGCCGCCGAGGAGGCTCTTGAGCGCCGACGAGAGACCGGCCGTCTCTTCGTTGTCTGTCGCGACGACGACGAGCGGGCGGTCCGCGGGCGCGTAGACGTTCATCTCGCGACCCTTCTCGGAGTAAGCCGTGTCGACCACCTCGATCGCCCCGGCCGATTCGAGGCGTCCGAGGTGGTACTGGACGTTTTGCAGGGACGTGTCGACGGTCTCGGCGAGGGCGGCGGGGTTCGTCGGTTCGTCGTGGAGCGCACCGAGGAGCTGCCGAGCGGTCTTCGATGAGAGGACCGAGAGCAGTTCGTCGGCGTCATCGTCGTCGAGTCCGACCACGCGCGGGGACGCGTCGACGTCGGGCTCGGATTGGGAGGGCAGGAGACGAGCCATCGCAAATCGCTACGACGGGGACCGATACAAATCTGTTGTTCTGCCGGGGTCCAGATCGGACGAGTGCCGTGGGGCCGTCGCCGTCGCGGGACGGGGTGTTCTCCCTCCGCAATACACTTGCATCCCGGCGTTCTACGTCGGGTTATGTACGTCCGGGACGCCAAAAATCGAGACGAGGTCTGGTTACTCGACAGGATCGAGGAGGCCGACATCGACGACCCCGCGTTTCGGTCCCGGGATTACGTGATCGCCCTCGACGAGGAGACGTCACGAAAGGCGGGATTCGGCCGTATTCGGGTCCACAAGACCGACGCGGGTGAGTTCTGTGAACTCGCGTTCGTCTACACCCTCCCGCCGTGGCGCCAACAGGGCGTCGCGGCGCACGTCATCGAACGGCTGGTTTCTGAGGCCTCAGACGAGGGCTACGACACGGTGTACACGTTCACGCGGCAGCCCTCGTACTTCACGCCGTTCGACTTCGAGCCACGAGAGACCGGCGACCTCCCGGCTGCGGTCCGCGAGCGCCTCGAGACCGTTCGGAAAGAGCGCGGCGAGGACGTCATCGCGATGGCGGTCCACGCCGACGATTTCACCGTTCCCTCGCGGTTCCGCGAGCGGTTCAAGAACGCGTCGCCCGCAGACGAACCCGAGGACGGTGAGGTACCGATCGAAGAGACGGCGGAGGACTTCGGGATCGACGCAGACGAAGCGACGTACAAGTACGACACCGGTAACTGAGGCGGTCAGGGCCGCAACGATTGCCGCGGCGTCGAGTCCACGTCTGTGGATCAGTCGCTACGTCCGGTCTTCGAGGAAGTCGGTGCTGAAGACGATGTACGCCAGCACCGAACAGAAGAGGATCGGCGGGAGGATTGCGAACGCCCACAGCGGCTGGATCCCCCACCCGAGGAGCAACACGACGTCCGCGAGGCCGACGGCGAGGAAGGGAGCGACCGCGAGGGCGGCGCGACGGCGGTTTTTGCCGCCCGAGGTCGAGTCGAGCGGGTCGTCGGGGTCGAACTCCTCGTCGGGGGTCGCCGCGGTGTCGCCGCGGTCCTCGGCCGACGTGGTCGAAGGCATACCGGCACTCGGACATCCAGCGACAAAAGCGCCGCGCTGTGTCACCGTGTCTCAGCGAGGTCAGTCGCGATCGACCCGCTCGCTCTCGTTCGTCCCGACGTCGTCGTCTTCCAGACGAGACGCGAGTTCGACGAGGCCGAACAGCCCACCCAGGAGAAGGGTCGAGATGCCGACGCCGTAGAGCGCCACAGCGAGCGGTGTCACGGGGATTGTCAGGTTCGTGCCCAGGACCGCCGCGTCTGCGAGTTCCGCCGAGCCGTTGCTACCGACGAACCAGCCGACGGCGGCCGAGAGGAGCACCACCGTGCCACCGACCGCGAGCATAATGCGTCGGCCGAGCCCCGCCTGCCCGGTGACCGCGCCGTCCTCGACTGCTGTATCCGATTGCACGGTCGATCTACGTGCGGCGGCCCCCTTGCCCTTTCGGTGCAGGCGCCTCGACGGCAACCTACAAGCCTCGGCCCCTCGAAGCGACGGGCGATGCCAGCCCACCGCGAACTCGTCGAGCGCGCCCGCCAGGCCACGAAGAACGCGTACGTCCCGTACTCGGAGTACCGCGTGGGCGCCGCGCTCGAAACCGCCGACGGCTCGGTGTATCTCGGATGCAACATCGAGAACGCGAACTACTCGAACAGCCGCCACGCCGAGGAGGTCGCGATCCTCGAGGCGATAAAGGAGGGCCACCGCGACTTCGAACGGATCGCGGTCACCTCCGGCGCGCGCGACGGCGTCACCCCCTGCGGGATGTGTCGACAGACCCTCGCCGAGTTCGCTTCGGAGGATCTGACGGTCGTCTGCGACGAGGGGGGCGACGAGACGACGGTGTACGCGCTCGGTGCTCTCCTTCCGGACGCGATCACGCTGGAGACGCTCTCGGCGGCCGAGGCCGGGCGACGCGACGACGAGGGGTAGGGACGTCCGACGACCACAGCCGACAGTGTATTCTCCCTTCGTTCTCGACACTCGGGTATGACCGACAGCGAAGACCCGAACGACGAAACGCAGTACCACATTGCCGTCGGCCCCGACGACGTCGCCGACGCGGTCCTCCTGCCGGGCAACCCCGAGCGCGTCGACAAGGTCACCGCGCTGTGGGACGACGCCGAGGAACGGGCGCACCACCGCGAGTACCGGACAGCGACGGGCAGTTACGAGGGAACGCCGATCTCTGTCACCTCCACGGGGATCGGCAGTCCGTCGGCGGCAATCGCCACAGAGGAACTCGCGCGGGTGGGCGCGGACACGTTCGTCCGCGTCGGCTCCTGCGGCGCGATCCAGCCCGAAATGGACGTCGGTGACCTCGTCATCACCTCGGGCGCAGTCCGTCAAGAGGGAACCTCGAAGGAGTACGTCCGGGAGGACTATCCGGCAGTGGCCGACCGTGAAGTCGTCTCCGCACTCGTCGCCGCCGCCGAGCGCCTCGGTCACCACTACCACGTCGGGCTGACGATGAGCGCTGATTCCTTCTATGCGGGCCAGGGGCGGCAAGGATTCGAGGGCTTCCGTGCAGCCGGCGCGGAGTCACTCGTCGAGGAACTCCGCGACGCGGAGGTAAAGAACATCGAGATGGAGGCCGCCGCACTGCTCACCATCGCGAACGTCTACGGCCTCCGGGCCGGCGCGGTCTGTTCGGTGTACGCGAACCGGGTCACCGGTGAGTTCCGGACCGCCGGCGAGTCCCGGGCCGCCGAGACCGCCAGTCTCGCCGTCCACCTCCTCGCGAAGATGGACGAGGCCAAACGGGCGGCCGGCGTCGACCACTGGCACGCGGGGCTCTCGATCGAGTGAGTGCCGACAGGCCGATTGTGGCTCGTTCCGACTGAAACCCACGAACGCGGACGATCCCGGGGGGAGCAGTTCTGCGCGGCGTTTCGCAGTCCCTTTATTCGATGCCGCCGCAGGGACAGATATGACTACGCAGGTTGTCGTCGTCGGTTCCGGCTACGCCGGTGCCGGTGCGGTCAAACGACTCGAAGCGGAACTCGATGCGAGCGCGGAACTCACCTGGGTCTCAGAGCACGACTACCATCTCGTTCTCCACGAGGTCCACCGATGCATCCGCGATCCGAGCGTCGAATCGAAGATCGCCATCCCGGTCGACGACATCAAGGCCGACTCCACGGAGTTCGTGAAGGGACACGTCGAGAACGTCGACGTCGACGAGCGCGTCGTCGAACTCGGCGACGACGAGATCGAGTACGACTATCTGCTACTCGGCGTCGGGTCGGGCACCGCGTTCTTCGGCATCGACGGGCTCGAAGCGCACGCTCACGAGCTGAAGGGGCTGGACGATGCCCGAGCGATCCACGCAGACGTCAAGGAGGCCGCCGAGGCGGCCTCACGTGACGATCCCGCGCAGGTCGTCGTCGGTGGTGCCGGTCTCTCGGGCATCCAAACCGCCGGCGAGATTGCCGAGTACCGCGACGAGCACCGCGCACCGATCGACGTGACGCTGGTCGAGGGGCTCGACGAGGTCTTCCCGGGCAACGATCCCGAACTCCAGGGCGCGCTCCGGCGACGCCTCGAAGACCTCGACATCGAGATCCTCACCGGCGACTTCATCTCGAAGGTCGACGCCGAGACAGCCTATCTGGGCGACGACGAGGACGACGACGCCCTTGACTACGACGTCCTGATCTGGACGGGCGGCATCACGGGCCACGAGGAAGTCAGCGAAATGGAACTCGACCAGGACGACCGCTCCCACCGCCTCTTCGCCGATGCTGACTTCCAGACCTCAGACGAGCGCGTCTTCGCGGTTGGCGACACGGCGCTCGTCGAGCAGGGCCCGGACGACGTCGCACCGCCGACAGCCCAGGCAGCCTGGCAGGCCGCCGAAATCGCCGGCGAAAACGTCGCTCGGGCGGCCGCGGGGAAGCCGCTGAAGACCTGGCGTCACGACGACAAAGGAACGGTCGTCTCCGTCGGGGACGACGCCGTCGCACACGATGTCAAACTGCCCGTGCTCGGCGCGTTCCCGGTGAACGTCTTCGGGGGCTCGGCGGCTCGAAACCTCAAGAAGGCCATCGCGGCCCGTTGGATCGCGGACGTCGCCTCGCCACGCCACGCGCTCGACGCGTGGGACAGTATGTGAGATAGGCGGAGACAGACACAGACGAGGAACGTCGTCGAGTTTTTAGCCTGTTTCGGATACGGCTGCGGCTCCGGGCGGTCTGGCAAAGAGAGAGTCTGGAGAGCTAGTGCGAGGCGTCGCCGACGGGCGCGCGCATATCCTCGATGCGGAGAATGAGGATATTTCCGGTGTCGTCTTTCCCGTCCACGGTGCCTTCGATCACCAGTTTCGAGAGCGGCGTCGGGCCGACGGTGACGTTGTCACCCTCGTGGAACTCGCGCACCGAGCCCTGAATGTGGATCTCCGCGCGGCAGAGTTCGGGGTGATGCACCGACGAGAGGTCGATCTCGTCGACGTTCGCGTTCTCGACTTCCTCGTCGTCGTGGAACAGCGGGACGAACGCTGGCTCGTCCATCTGGTCGACGTCGAGGGCCTCGTACGCGTTCGCAGTCGGCTTGTACCCGCCTTTCGGGCCGGGGACGCCCTCGACGAGTTGGAGGGCTTTCAGGCTCTGCATCTGGTTACGGATCGTTCCGGGGTTGCGGTCGACCTCGGCGGCGATGTCCTCGCCCTTTACTGCGTCTTCGTCTTCGCGGTGGAGGTTAATGAGCGCCGTCAGGATGGTTTTCTGACTGGACGTCAGTTCGATCGATGACATAGACTGTGGTTCGCCGCTGACGGCCTTAAATCCGGTGGATGGATTAACGCCACAGCAGGTAGTAATTTCATTCTCCGATGTGTGTATACAATTGTCGAACATAGCTGTACAGAACACAATTCGACTCCCGTTCTGTTCGATTATCAGACAATTCTGTTTCGGCGGAATGGCTTTGTGAGCGCCGGGTCGTGGTGAGATATGGAACCGATCACGAAGCGGGTGACCGCTGCTGCGACTCTGCGAGCGGGTGGCCGATGAGCCGGACCGTTCGGATCATCGGGGCCCCGACCGACTACGGGGCGAACCGTCGCGGCGTGGATATGGGGCCGTCGGCAATCCGCTATGCGGGGTTGGCTGCGCAACTGGAGCGGATCGGCATCGACGTCGTCGATTCGGGTGACGTTCCCGCGCCGCGGGCCGAAGAGCGCGAGCCAGACGCCGAGACGTTCCAATCGGGCGAAGCGAAATTCCTCAGAGAAACTCGACAGGTCTCCACCCGCCTCGGCGACGCGGTCGCCACGGCACTGGATGCCGACCAGACGCCGCTCGTTCTCGGCGGCGACCACTCGGTCGCTATCGGCTCTGTCACCGGTTCGGCCCGTGATGCGGAGATCGGAACCGTCTGGTTCGACGCGCACGGCGACTTCAACACGCCGGCGACGTCGCCGTCTGGCAACGTCCACGGGATGCCGCTCGCGGCGCTGCTCGGGGTCGGCGAGTTCGCGAATCTCGAGTGGCCCGCGGGTGACGGGCTCCGGTCTGAGAGCATCGCGCTCGTCGGGCTCCGTGACGTCGACGAGGCGGAGCGCGAAGCGATCGCCGACAGCCCGGTGACGGCGTTCACGATGTCCGACATCGACGAGCGCGGAATCGCACCGGTCGTCGAGGACGCGCTCGACGTCGCGACGATGGCCACCGACGGGGTCCACGTCAGTCTCGACCTCGACTGGCTCGATCCGCGAGAGGCGCCCGGCGTCGGAACACCCGTGCGCGGCGGCGTCACCTACCGCGAGGCGCACGCGGCGCTCGAGTCCGTGTCGGATCGCGGCTGTCTGCGCTCGCTCGAACTCGTCGAGGTGAATCCGATTCTGGACGAGCACAACGAGACGGCTTCCCTGGCGACTGAACTGGCGGCGAGTGCGCTCGGCAAGCAGATCCTCTGATCGCGTCATAGGTGCCGTACGCGGCGAGGGCGTGCGAGGACTGCACACACCGCGTTTCCGGTGAAAATATCCGATTGGTCGGTAGACAGGACCCGGAAGCTAACGCCCGAACGCGGGGTTATTCGTCGGGATCGTCGCCGGGTTCCTCGTCGTCGTCCTGGGCGGGATGCACGTCGACGCTGGCGACCGCATCGCCCGGTGTCAGGTCCATCACGATGACGCCCATCGTGTTGCGGCCGACCGTCGAGATGTCCTCGACGGGCGTCCGGAGGATCTGACCGTCGCCGCTCATTACGAACAGGTGGTCCGCCGGACCGACCGTCTCGAGTTCGCAGACCCGGCCGTTGCGTTCGTTCGTCTTGATGTCGATGAGCCCTTTTCCGTTCCGCGACTGTCGGCGGTACTGACCGACGTCAGTGCGTTTGCCGTAGCCCTGTTGGGTGACGGTCAGGACCCACTCGTGGCGGTCGGGATCGACGGCTGCGAGCGCCGCGACTTCGTCGTCGCCCTCGAGTTTGATGCCGCGGACCCCACGGGCAGAGCGGCCCATCGCCCGGACGTCCGCCTCCGCGAAGCGAATGGCCATACCGTCGCGACTCGCGAGGATGAGATCCTGCGAGCCGTCGGTGACTTCGACGTCCGCGAGCGCGTCGTCGTCGTCGAGTTTCGTCGCGATGATTCCCGTCGAGCGGATGTTCTGGAACCGGTCGACGCTGGTCCGCTTGACGTACCCGTCTCGGGTCGCGAGGGTGAGGTACTTCTCCTCGTCGGCCTCGATGTCGGCAGTGTTGACCACTGCAGCGATCTCCTCGCCCTCGTCGAGGTCTAAGAGGTTGACCGCCGACTTCCCGCGTGCAGTCCGAGACATCTCCGGCACCTGGTAGGTCTTGAGTTTGTAGACCTGTCCGTGGTTGGTGAAGTACAGGAGATAGTCGTGCGTACTCGCGACGTAGACCGATGAGACGCGGTCGCCCTCCTTCAGCTCGGTGCCGATGATCCCCTTCCCGCCGCGGTGTTGCGCGCGGAAGTTTTCGAGGGGCATCCGCTTGATGTAGTCGTCTTCGGTGACGACGACGACGACGTCCTCCTCGGCGATGAGGTCCTCGTGGGTGACCGTGCCCGTATCTTCGATGATCGACGTTCGGCGGTCGTCGTCGTACTCGTCTTTGATCTCTTCGAGTTCGGACGTCACGACGGCGTCCAGTTCGTCGGGGTCGCGCAGGATCGTCTCTAGCCGCTCGATCCGCGCTTGGACTTCCTCGTACTCCGCTTCGATCTCCCCGGCCTCCATCGCGGTGAGCGAGCCGAGTTGCATCGCGACGATGTGATCGGCCTGCGCCTCGGAGAAGTCGAACGTCGGCAGCGTCTCGCCGTCGACTTCGACGACGTGCTCGCCGCGGAGTGCCGCCTTCGCGTCGTCACGGCTCTCGGAGTTTCTGATGACTTCGACGACGTCGTCGACGTTCTCGAGAGCCGTCAGTCGCCCCTCGAGAATGTGTGCGCGATCCTCCTTCTCTTCGAGTTCGGACGCAGATCGCCGGCGCACGACCTCGCGGCGGTGGTCGACGTACTCGACGAGTGTCTCTTTCAGGTCCAACACCTTCGGCTGGCCATCGACCAGCGCGAGGTTGATCACACCGAACGTCGATTCGAGGTGGTGCTCGAGGAGCTGATTCTTCACGACGTCCGCGTTGGCCCCGCGTTTGAGTTCGACGACGACGCGGATGCCGTCCCGGTCGGACTCGTCGCGCAGGTCGCGGATGCCTTCGATCTTCCCCTCGTTGACGTCGTCGGCGATCCGCTCGACGAGTCGAGCTTTGTTCTCCTGATACGGGAGTTCGGTGATGACGATCCGATCCGATTGGACCTCGAACTCCGCGCGGACGCGGACCCGGCCGCGACCCGTCTTGTACGCCTTGTGGATGGCGTTGCGACCGACGATGTTCGCGCCGGTCGGGAAGTCCGGACCCTTGACGTAGTCCATCAGGTCCTCGATCGTGCAGTCGGGGTTCTCGATGAGGTGGACGGTCGCGTCGATCACCTCTCCCAGGTTGTGCGGCGGAATGTTGGTCGACATCCCGACGGCGATACCCGAGGATCCGTTCACCAGGAGATTCGGTAACGCGGCGGGCAACACCTCCGGTTCCTCCAGTCGGTCGTCGTAATTGGACTGGAAGTCGACGGTGTCCATCTCGATGTCCGAGAGGAGTTCCTCGGCGATGGGCGCCATCCGTGCTTCGGTGTAGCGCATCGCGGCCGGCGGGTCGCCGTCGACCGACCCGAAGTTTCCCTGCCCGTCGACGAGCGGGTAGCGCATCGAGAAGTCCTGGGCCATCCGCGCGAGCGTGTCGTAGATGGCGGAGTCGCCGTGGGGGTGGTAATCACCCATCGTCTCGCCGACGATCGACGAGGACTTCCGGTGTGAAGAGCGGGACGTGACGCCCGCCTCGTGCATCGCATAGAGGATGCGCCGATGAACGGGTTTGAGCCCGTCGCGAACGTCGGGCAGGGCCCGACCCGCAATGACGGACATCGCATAATCGATGTAGGACTGTTCCATCTCCTGTTCGATCCGCGCTGTCTCCACCTCGGCGGCGATGCCTGTGCTCGGATCGAACTCCTCTGGTGCGTCGGAACTCATTGGTCAGTCACCTCGTAAGCGGTAGTGTACATCTAGATGTCAACCCACTCTGCATCGGTCGCTCGCTCTTTGATGAACTGTTTCCGGGGTTCGACCGCGTCGCCCATCAGCACCGAGAACATCTTATCGGCCGTCGCGGCGTCCTCGACGGTGATCTGCTTGAGGACCCGGTTCTCGGGGTTCATCGTCGTGTCCCACAGCTGATCGGGGTTCATCTCCCCGAGCCCCTTGAACCGCTGGACCTGCGTGGGGTTGCCGTTGCACTGTTCTTCGATGATGCGATCGCGTTCGGCCTCGGTCATCGCGTCGTACGTTTCTCCCCGGTACCGAACCCGATACAGCGGCGGTCGCGCCGCGTAGACGTAGCCCGCCTCGACCAGCGGACGCATATGCCGGTAGAACAGCGTGAGCAGGAGCGTTCTGATGTGCGCGCCGTCGACGTCGGCGTCGGTCATCAGGATGATCCGCTCGTACCGCACGTCGTCGATGTCGAACTCCTCGCCGACCCCTGCACCGATGGCCGTGATGAGGGCTCGTACCTCGTCGTTCTCCAGCACGCGATCGAGGCGGTGCTTCTCGACGTTCAGAATCTTCCCCTTCAGCGGGAGGATCGCCTGGAACCGTCGATTACGGCCCTGCTTCGCGGAGCCTCCGGCCGAGTCGCCCTCGACGACGAACAGTTCGGACTCGTTGGGGTTCCGGCTCTGACAGTCCGCGAGTTTGCCCGGGAGTGACGTCGACTCCAGCGCTGACTTCCGTCGCGTGAGCTCTTCGGCCTGCTTCGCCGCTTTGCGAGCCTTCGCTGCCTCGACGGCCTTGCCGACGATCGCTTCGGCGGTGTCGGGGTGTTCTTCGAGGTACGTTCCCAGTTTCTCGTGAGTGACCGATTCGGTGATCCCGCGGACTTCGCTGTTGCCGAGTTTCGTCTTCGTCTGGCCCTCGAACTGCGGGTCGGGATGCTTGATCGAGATGACGGCGGTGAGCCCCTCGCGGACGTCCTCGCCCTTCAGCGAGTCGAGGTCGTCCAGGAGACTGTGCTCCCGGGCGTAGTCGTTGACGACACGGGTGAGCGCCGTCTTGAAGCCAGTGAGATGGGTCCCTCCCTCGCGGGTGTTGATGTTGTTCGCGAAGGCGTGTATCGAGCCCTGGAGTTCCTCAGTGGCCTGCATCGCCACCTCGATCTCGATGCCGTCCTCGGAGTCCGCATAGTAGATGACGTCGTCGTGGAGGACGGTTTTCGTCTCGTCGAGATAGCGGACGAACTCCCGGATGCCGCCCTCGTAGTAGAACGACCGTTCGCGGGCCACACCGTCTGCATCGGGGCTGTCTTCGACCGTCGCTGCGTCCTCGGAGCCGGCCTCACTGCCCGCCTCTTCGACGAGTCGGATCTCGACGCCGGAGTTGAGGAACGCGAGTTCGCGGAGTCGACTCTCGAGCGTTCCGAACTCGAAGTCGACGGTCTCGAAGATCTCGCCGTCGGGCCAAAAGCGGACGGTCGTTCCGGTCTCCTCGTCGGCTTCGAGGTCTCTGACGCGCTCGAACGCGCCCTCTTCGGGCTCACCGTGATCGAAGCTGTCGCGCCAGAGCGCGCCGTCGCGCTTGATCTCGACCGCCAGCCGCTCGGAGAGCGCGTTGACGACGGAGACCCCGACCCCGTGGAGGCCACCGGAGACCTGGTAGGACTTGTTGTCGAACTTTCCGCCGGCGTGGAGCACGGTCATAATGACCTCGACGGCCGGGCGGTCGTACTGTTCGTGTGTGTCGACGGGGACACCGCGGCCGTTGTCGGAGACCGACACCGAACCGTCCTCGTGGAGTCTGACTTCGATGTGGTCGCAGTAGCCCGCGAGTGCCTCGTCGATCGCGTTGTCGACGACCTCGTAGACGAGATGGTGTAACCCCCGAGAGTCCGTCGACCCGACGTACATCGCCGGGCGTTTCCTGACGGCCTCGAGGCCTTCGAGGACCTGAATTTGCCCGGCCCCGTATTCCGTTTCACGTGACATTGATCGTGTCTTCGTTAAGCCACCTCCGTTCTTAAACCCTCGCACGCGCGGGCGCGATGTACCCGTTCCGTAGTTCGCACTGTCTGCTGGCTCCGAACGATTCCCCCTATGTTGATCGACGTATGAGGGCCCCGCTCGCGGCGGTCCCGCAGCCACACAAACCGACAGCACAAAGGCAGCGCCCGCGCTATCACCACATATGAGCGACGCGCCGAAACCGAGCGAGATCGGTTCTGAGACCGACGCGCCGCCGGTCTCTGAGAAGCCCTACAAGATCATCTTCGAGGGGAACAAATGCATCGGTGCAGGTCGGTGTGCCGAGGTCGCAGACAACTGGGAGATGGACATCGAGTCAGGGCTCGGGCGGCCACAATCGTACTTCATCGACGAAGACGAACTGGACGAGAACGTGCGCGCGGCCGAAGTCTGCCCGGCGAAGAAGGACAAGGGTGTCATCCACGTCATCGATCGGCGGACCGACGAGGAGGTTGCACCGGATCCCCACGGGGATGGGACCCTCAGCGTGGACTGGTGAAGGGATGAGACACCGTCCGAAGCGAAACCTCTAACCCCGCGTCCCGGAAAAGCCCGATTGCGCGGGGGTGGCTGAGCTAGGCCAAAGGCGGCGGACTTAAGATCCGCTCCCGTAGGGGTTCGTGGGTTCAAATCCCATCCCCCGCATTCGATGTCCGAGCCATAGTGAGGACTCGTGTCGAACGGTGGGAGTTGAATCAGGGAGCGGCTACGCCGCGACCGTGGTTCAAATCCCATCCCCGCATACGAATCCGCGAGCGACAGCGAGCGATTCGGCTTCTGTGACCCTACCAGCCACAAACGACGCTCAGTCGGTGAGCGCCGCTGCCTCCGGGAGATACTCTCGCGCCGTCCGCTCGGCTTCCGTCCCTGCGGGCACTAACTCCGGTTCAGTCGGTGGCTCGTCGAATCGGTCCGGGTCCGGTTCGACAGGTGCCAGCATCTCGGTGAACATCGACCCGCGGCGACCGGCCGCGCCGACGATGCCGCCGTACCTCGGTTCGTCGTCCGGGAGATCGTCGGGATGCGGGAACTGTTCGTGATACGTCTGTGCGGCCCGTCGGAGGTAGTCGGCCGCCCGGTCCTGCTCGTGCTGGCTGTCGTCGAAGTACTGCTGGGCGTGCGGGTCGTCGGGCCCGACTTTCGCGTGCCCGGGTGACTCGAAGATGACCGACTCGGTCGTCGTGTGAACGTGCGGGAAACGGAGGTTCGCCGTGTAACTGTTCGGATATCGGATAATGAGTGGGAAGAACAGCATCCCCGGAACGGTCGAGCGCCGTTGGATCCGCCACAGCGCCTCGAGATAGTAGACGGCGAGCGCGCCGGTTCGATCGTCGCGTTCACCGGTAATGTACGCCTTCGCGACCGCCTCGTAGTCGTCGCCGGCGACCTGCCGAAGCCGGTATTTGCACCGCTTGGCGATGTACTCGAACTCCCGCTCGTAAGCCTGTGCGACCGATATCGAGGGGTCCGAAAGCAACTCGGCTTTCCGGCGACATCCCTCCGCGAGGAGCGTCGCAGTTTTGTGGAGTTGCCTCTCGGCCTCCTCGTCCAGTAACGGCATTCGAACCGCTTGCCCCTCCAATACGTCGGCTCGATTGTACCACCTTTCGTCCCCTTGTCCCATTACTCCCCACTACGTGATATTCAGATAATAACTTCAACGATCATATGTGTGCGGTCCCAGCGGGACGCTCGGGACCGGAGCGGACGTGATTCACCAGTGCCGACTGCTCCGACAGGAGTAAAAACCACCGTGCGGTATGGAGAGCAATGAGTCAGGAAGCGGCCGAGGAGGGTCGCGTCCGCGTCGTCGGCACCGCGCACGTCTCCGAAGAAAGCATCCGCGAGGTCGAGGAGACGATCGAGGCCGAACGTCCCGACGTCGTCGCTGTCGAACTCGACGAGGGGCGGTATCGACAGTTGAAGGGGGGCGAACCAGACGACATCGAACCGAGCGATCTGCTCTCGGGCAACACGGTGTTCCAGTTCATCGCGTACTGGATGCTGTCGTACGTGCAGGCGCGATTGGGTGAGAAATTCGACGTGACGCCCGGCGCGGATATGCTCGCGGCCGTGGAAACCGCCGAGGAAGAGGGGATCGACGTCGCGCTCGTCGACCGCGACATCAACGAGACGATGCGGCGGTTCTGGACCCAGATGGGAATCGTAGAGAAGTTCCGGATGATCGGCGGGCTGGCCTTCGGCATCGGCGACAACCGGGGCGTCGGACTCGCGGCCGGCGCGGTCCTCGGCCTCCTGTTGGGGCCGCTCGTCGCGATCTTCGGCGGCAGCGTCGGACTCGGACTGCCGGTTCTGACCCGAATCGCGGGTGGTGCGTTCCTGGCGGTCGGCGTCGCCGCGGCCGTCTGGTTCGCGTCGGCGTCGATGGGCACTGCGGAGGACCGACTCCTCGCGGCGCTCGGACTCGGCATCGCCGTGGGCGGGGTCGGCGGCGTCGGACTCGGACTCGCCGAGCCGGTGACGGACGTCCTGGGACCCTTCGTCGTCAGGATCGTCGGGAGTATGACCCTCGGCGTGGGCACTGGTCTGCTCGTCGGCGGGGTGCTGGGCCAGTTCGCCACTGCGTTCGGGTTCGGCGAGGTCGAAGACGTCGACGAGTTCGATATGTCTGAGATGACAGACACCGACGTCGTGAGCGCGATGATGGAGGAGTTCCGCCAGTTCTCGCCCGGGGGTGCAGCGGCGCTCATCGACGAGCGCGACGCGTTCATCGCACACAAACTGGTCGCGCTCCGACAGCACGGCGCGGACGTCGTCGCTGTCGTCGGCGCGGGTCACAGGGAGGGCATCGAACGGTACCTCGAGCATCCGGAGGAACTCCCGCCGATGGAGTCGCTTACGGGGACACAGGGCGGCAGGATTCCGTGGGCGAAAGTCGTCGGAACGGGCATCTCCGTCGTCGTGATCGGCTTCTTCGTCCTGCTGGCGCTCTCGTCCGCCGGGGACGATACGCTGCTCCGCCTGTTCGGCGCGTGGTTCCTGGTGAACGGGCTCTTCGCCGCCGGACTCGCGAAGGCGGCCGGCGCGCGGTGGTCGTCCTCGCTCGTCGGCGGCGCGGTCGCGTGGATGACGTCGATCAACCCCTTCCTCGCGCCGGGGTGGTTCACCGGATACGTCGAACTCCAGTACGACCCGGTGAACATCTCCGACATCGGTACGCTCAACGAGTTGCTCGCCGACGAGGAGAAGCCGATTTCGGACCTGCTCGAGGAGATGTTCGCCGTGCCGCTGTTCCGGCTCATCATCGTCGTCGCGGCGACGAACATCGGGAGCATCGTCGCCTCGGCACTGTTCGTCGCCTATCTGCTCCCGCTGTTTGCACTGGATCTCGGCGGCGCTGCGGGCGTGACACGACTGCTCTTCGAGGGCGCACAAAACGGCTGGGAGATCCTCTGGGGCACGGTCGCGTGAGACCACCGGGCTGGCGGGCACACCCCCGCACCCACAAGGCCCAAATCTCGTCGGCCCGAACTCAACAGGGATGAGTACGTCTTCCCTCTCGTTTAGCTCCAAAGAGCTCCAGGATCTGGCACTCGCGTGGGTCGCGCTGGGCGTCGCGTTCGCCATCTTCTTCGCCGGCGGCGGCCAGCGCGCCGTCTCTGGGATCCTCCAAGGCGGGATCGTCGGACCGATCCTGCTGAGCCTCCTGACCGCCGGAATGGGGTTTCTCCTCCACGAGGTCGCCCACAAGGTCGTCGCCGTGCGGTTCGACCAGATCGCGGAGTTCCGCGCTGACTACGGAATGCTATTTCTCGCGGTCGTGAGTGCACTTGCCGGATTCATCTTCGCTGCCCCGGGCGCAGTGCATCACCGCGGACGACTCACGCGTCGCGAGCACGGACTGATCGCGCTCGCCGGGCCAGCGACGAACGCCATCCTGGCTTTCATCTTCGTCCCGGTGTTTGTGGTGGGCGTTCTCCTCAGCTCGGAGTTCCTCGCACTCGTGGGGTCGCGCGGGCTGACGATCAACCTCTTTCTCGCGACGTTCAATATGATCCCGTTCGGGCCGCTCGACGGGAAGACCGTCCTCGGCTGGAGCAAGGTCGCCTTCGTGGCGTTCTTCGTTCCCTCCGTCCTGCTGACGATCGGCGCGTTCGTCTCGGGCTTCGGGTTCTGAGACCGGCTATCCCCGGATCGAGCGGGGCTCGTGACCGTGCCCGACGACGAACGCGACCCCGTTCGCACCGATCAGTCCAGCGAAGAGGAGGGCTTCGCCCCCGGTGAAGCCAGTCGCCAGGAGGGGCAGGTACGCCAGGGGCAGAGCGATGGCAATCCAGAAACTCACGGCCACGACGAGCCACTGGATCCATCCAGTAGCTGTTCGCAACGCGCCTCGGAGGGCGCCGTGGACCTGCCGGACCGATTCGTTGGTGGAGGGATCGATGGTGGAGGGAACGGTGGACATCTGTGCTCGCTTCGTCGTAGGTGCGACGACTCCATATAACGGGATGAGCGTTCATTCCCTTCACCCGGATTCACCCGGCCGTTCGCACCGTTCGCGCCGTTTTGAAATCGACTCAAAATCCGGCAAAACGTTTATGAGCTGATCTACATCGGTATCGCCGCCGTCACGGCTCCGACGGCTGGACTGCACCCGTGGCCGGAGACCGGACGTATTTTGCCCCCTCGCCGCGGGACTCCTGGTATGACCGCAGACGACGCGGATCCGGACGAGGTGTCGGATCCCGAAGGTGCCGATGGGGCGGAGTTGACCTACGCCGACGCGGGCGTCGACATCGAGGCCAGCGAGGCCGCAACGGCGGCCCTGATCGGTGCCGTCGGCGAGAGCGACGGGGACTACGCGGGGTTACTCGACATCGGTGACCGGTACCTGGCACTCGCGACTGACGGCGTGGGGACGAAGCTCCTCGTCGCGGCGGCGCTGTCAGACTACTCGACGGTCGGCATCGACTGCATCGCGATGAACGCGAACGACCTCGTCGCCGCGGGCGTCCGGCCGGTCGCGTTCGTGGACTACCTCGCGATCGACGAACCCGACGACACCTTCGCCGAGCAGATCGGACAGGGACTCAGCGCAGGCGCCGAGGAGGCCGACCTCGAACTCGTGGGGGGCGAAACCGCCGTGATGCCGGAAGTCGTCGACGGCCTCGATCTCGCCGGTACCTGTGCGGGGTTGGCGGCCAAAGACGCGATCTTCCCGGGCGCGGCCGAACCGGGCGACGCGCTCGTGGGCTTTGAGTCCTCGGGGATCCACTCGAACGGCCTGACGCTCGCCCGGACTGCGGTCACGCGCGAGCACGAGTACACCGACTCCTGTCCGTTCGGCGAGTACGACACGCTCGGCGAGGCGCTGCTGGAACCGACTCGCCTCTACACCCACCTGCTCGATCCGATGCGGGCCAACGACGTCCGTGCGGCGGCGCATCTCACCGGCGGTGGATGGACGAACCTCGAACGGCTCGGCGACCACCGGTACGTGATCGAGGACGCGTTCGATCCACAGCCGGTCTTCGAGTTCGTTCAGGAGGCGGGCAACGTCGCCGACGAGGAGATGCACCGGACGTTCAATATGGGGACCGGCTTCGTCTGTGCACTCGCGCCGGACGACGCAGAGGCGCTCGCCGAACGCACCGAGGGCCGCGTGATCGGGCACGTGGAAGCGGGCAGTGGCGTCTCGATCCGCGGACTCGATCTCTGAGGTCGGCTGAAGGCGTCGCCCGGTGCTCAGAGGTGCGCCGCGACGTCCGCCTCGGTGACGATGCCGACGGTCTCGCCGCTTTCGACGACCAGTACCGCCGAGTGGTGATCTAACGCTGCATCGATCTCTTCGAGCGTCGCCGACGGCTCGGCCGTCGTGACCGACTCGCGCATCACGTCCGCCACCGGGAGGGTGCCCACGTCGTCTTGTTCTTGGGCGTGGCGGATGTCGCTGTTAGAGATGATACCCACGGGCCGGCCGTCGCGAATGACGGGTAACTGAGAGAAGCCCTCGTCGAGCATCACGTCCCGCGCGAAGCGAACCGAGTCGTCGGGCGCCACGCTCACGACGCCTTCGTTCATCAGATCCGCCGCGCGGACGACGCTCCCCTCGGCCTCCTCGAGCGCGTTGACGATCCGCCGGAGCGTCGAGAGCCGCGGATCCACGTCGCCGCCCTCGATGCGGGCGATCAGTGGCTGTGACACCTCGGCCATCTCGGCGAGCCGGCTCTGCGTCAGCTCCAGGTTGGTGCGGCGTTGCCGCAGGTCCTGCGGAGTCGGGAGGTCCATACGCCAAATTACCCGAAGTTATAGGAAAGTGTTTCGGGGTGACGCGGCTCCGGACACGTCCAGAGAGTCGAGCGCTACTGCTCGGAGTGATCGTCGCGGTCGTCCGCATCGGCTTCGGTCTCGACGACGTCGATGACCGAGAGCGGGACGTCGCGAAGGGCGCCGCCGACCTCGCTCTTGGCGATCCGAGAGGCGTGTTCCTCGCTGTCCGCGTTGAAGACGTCGATCTCGAGCAGGAGGCCGACGAGCGCCGTGTTCGCGGCGATGAACGCGGAGTCGAACGGTTCGCCACAGGCCGGACACGGGGTCACACCCACCTCGACTTCGACGTACTCCTTGTCCTTGTCGTTGAGTCGCTTCCCGGCTTCGCTGACGGCGACGCCGATGGCGTCGTCGACGTCTTCGACGTCGCGAACGAGCCACGCGGCTTCCATCGCGACGAGATAGTTGCTCATACCACGAACTCGTGCCGCGGGGTTTCGTGTCTTGTGGTTCGTCCGCGCGGATGCGAGTGCGTGACACCGATATTCGGAACGCTCAGCCACCGAGCGTCGCGTACGCGACTCCAATACTGCGCATAACTTATGCGGACGAACAGTGGAGTTGAGTACATTCGTACGGGGTCGAGCGCGAAGCAGCGCGGCACGCGAGGAAACGGCGGCAAGAATGTATAATCGCTGTACAGCGTCGACATCACCATCCGCGCCGTGGAAAAAGATTTATATATGCGGCCTCCTGCTGACGAGTCACGCCGATGATGACAGAGTTTCACCGAGGGATCGCGTTCCTGCTGTATCAGACGACGCTGCTCCTCGGAATCCTGGCGATGCCCTTCGCGCTGGTCGCGCACCGACTCGGACTCACGCTGACAGTACGCCCGCTTATCGAATCCGCCGAGCGGACCTACGAGCGCGCGGACGGCCGAGCGGACGGGTCGTAATCGAAGACGCACTGAGTTTCTCCGACGGACTCGATCGTCCCAGCTGCTGGACCCGCCGGACAGCATATGGTAGTCTGTCGCCACGAAGGCGGAACGGGCAACAGCAGTGGGAAGGGTGGCATTTATCAGCGACGGGTGTTAACTCCGGGTAATGCGTAATCCTACGAGCGACGACGTCTCGAATCTCGATTCGCTGAACGGCGAGCACTCGGACGTCTTTTCGCCCGAGCTCGGAGAGTTTTCCAACGCTGAACAGCGGGCCCAGCAGATGGGCGACAAAGAGACCAAGACGGGGACGACCACCGTCGGTCTGAAGACCGAAGACGGAGTCGTGCTGGCGACCGACATGCGCGCGAGCCTCGGTCGGATGGTCTCCTCGAAAGACGTCCAGAAGGTCGAAGAGATCCACCCGCGCGGCGCGCTGACCATCGCCGGCTCGGTGTCTGCGGCGCAGTCGCTCATTAGTTCGATCCGCGCTGAAGTTCGCCTGTACGAGGCGCGACGCGGCGAGGATATGAGTATGCAGGCGCTCTCGACGCTGATGGGCAACTTCCTCCGCTCGGGCGCCTTCTACATCGTCCAGCCGATCCTGGGCGGCGTCGACGACGACGGCCCGCACATCTACAGTATCGACCCCGCCGGGTCGATCCTCGAAGAGGAGTACACCGTCACCGGCTCGGGCAGCCAGTACGCCCTCGGTGTCCTCGAACAGGAGTACAACGAGGACCTCTCGCTCGAGGAAGCCAAGTCGGTCGCCGCCCGTGCGATCAAGAGCGCCGTCGAGCGCGACCTGGCCTCCGGCAACGGCATCAACGTCTGCGTCGTCACCGAGGACGGCGTCGAGGTCACTCGCCACAAGGACTTCGACGAAGTCCTGTAATCGGTCGGATTCCATCCTTCGCGGCGTCGGAGGCGTATCGCCGGCCCGTGATTCTCTCCGCCGCTGGAGCGCACACGACCACGACCCGTAGAGAGACTCCGCTGTGCAGTGCCACTGCGGTGGCCCACGAGTAGTACCGACCCACAGACGTGGACGACTCTGGTGACGCGTGAGAACGGAGCGTCGGCTCAGAGCCAGTCCGCGAACGAGCCTTCGAGCAGCGTCTCCCGCTGTTCGCGGACGTAGTCGCGCTGCATCGAGGCGATCGCGTCTGCAAACGAATCACCGTCGGCCAGATACTCTCTGACGCGCGAGACCTTCCAGTCCGCGGGCGTGGTACGGTTCTCGACGCGGGCGCGCAGGGGGCGCACGTACGTCTCGGCCTCCGACTCCGACAGCCCGGCGGCCGTGAGTCCGTCAACCGCGTGCGCGAAGATGTCCTCGTAGACTTCCTCGGTCGACATCGTCTCGACGCCGTCGTTACAGATCCACCGCTGCCGGCTATCGAGCCCCTCCCGCATCGCGTCGTAGAAGTTCCCCCGCGCGGTCGACCACGGCTGATCGGTCGCCGGGTGACGCCGCTGCGGGAGGCTCTCCATCAGGCCGGCGAAGGTGGCCTGGAACGCGATCGAGTCGTGGACAGTCGGCTGGGCCGCGATCGGTCTGAACTCGATTCGCGCGTTCGCATCCGAGCGCGAGGCCCCGTCGAAGACCGGGCGGACCCAGCGCCAGTACGTGCCGTGTTTCCGTCGGAGCGTCGCGAACTGATCGTCGAAGCGGTTGCCCTCCGCGACAGGCATCGGGACCATCGTATCGTCGGTGGCGACTCTATCGACGGCCTGATCGATGGTCTGCAGATCCTCGGGAAATCGGACTTTCTGGGCGTCTTCGGCGTTCAACACCGACTCGAACACGGCGATGCGGTGTTCGTCGTAGCCCTCCGCGAGGATCTTCTGCGCCCCGACGTCGTCGTAGAGGTCCGGCGGGAAGAACGGCGAGTTGACACCGAGCGCTAAAAGCGGGCCGGCCACCCGGAGCGCGTAGTTGAACAGCGTCGGGAGGTCCTCGGCCTGCGCGACCTGGTAGTGCGGCTGGATCGAGGTGATGAGTGACTCCGGCATCACCGTATCGGCTGACAGCGTCACGTTCGGCGCGTCGATCGCCATCTCTTCGCCCGCGTTCGGCCCGTTGGCCATCGTGTGATACCGGACGGAGCCGCTCATATTCGTCGCGATTCGGACGCCCTCGGCCTCCACGCTGCCGGTGAGATACTCGCGTGCCGTCTCGCCCGCCGGCGGGATCGTCCACAGGCCGTCACTCACGAGCCGCATCCCCTCCGCGGCGGTACAGTCCATCGCCGCCGCGAGGCGGGCGCGGACCTCCGATTCCTGGGCCCGGAGCCCATCAGCATTCAGCGGCTGTGGGCTCGTCGTCATCTCCGCGTTGTGGAGGCCGAGTTCCTTCTCGAACCCGATCAGTTCCAGCAGCCGACGGGGAACGCGCATCAGACCGTACCTGTCGGCTTCGTTGGACGCGGCCCACCGGCCGTCGGCGACGGCGTAAAACTCGTATTCGAGGCCGACGATCGACTGGTGGTTGTCGAAGGTCCCGTCCCGGAGTTCGGTCTTCACGACCTCGGCATCGGTCCGAGCCTGCGCCTCGAACTCGTCGGGGTCGACGGCGAGGGCGTCGCGCACCTCGGCCGCCAGCTCCTCGGTCATAGCCCACCGTGGGCGGTGGGAAGTCTTCAATCCGACGGCTCCCGACGCGCGTCCGCACTCCGGGACTGAGTCGGCGGACTCTTGTCGACCGCGGCGGTAGGACCTGCCGATGCAGTTCGCAGCGTTCGCCGCGCGCGCCGCGGAGATGGAAGCGGAACCGGGCGACCTCGCGACGATGGATCTGGTTGCGACGCTCCTCGAAGACGCCGACGCGGAACTCCCGATCGTCGTTCGGTTCCTCCAGGGACGAGTGTATCCCGCCTGGGACTCGACGACGCTTGACGTGGGGCCGGCGCTGCTTCACGAGGCGATCGCACGCGCGGCGGGCCAGAACGTCGATGCGGACGACGTCGAGGCGACACTCGCCGAAGTGGGCGAGATCGGTGCAGTCGCCGCCACCTACGACTTCGGCGGCCAGCGCGGTCTGGGCGCGTTCGCTAGCGGCGAGCGCGACGCACTAACCGTGTCGGCGGTCGACGACAGACTCCGTGAGATCGCGACGATCACGGGCGACGGAAGCGAACGGCGACGGCTCGATACGCTGTTCGGCCTGTTCAACCGCTCGTCGGCCGACGAGGCGAAGTTCCTCGCGCGCCTCGTCCTCGGAGAGATGCGGATCGGCGTCGGAGCGGGGACCGTACGCGATGCCATCGCCCGGGCCTTTCTCGACGACGGGTCCGGAGACGTCGAGTCAACCGCAGCCGAAACGGATGGGGATCGGGGCGAAAGCGCGGAACACGACGAGGCGGAGACGCCGGCCGTCACCGCGCCAGCAGACGCGACAGTCGCGGCCGTCGAGCGGGCGCTGCAGGTCTCAAACGACTACGGGATGGTCGCTGGCGTCGCGCGCGACGAGGGGCGTGCAGGCCTCGAAGCGATCGGACTGGAGGTCGGCCGGCCGGTGCAGGCGATGCTCGCACAGACGGGCACCGCCACCGAGGCGATCGACGCGTGGGGAGCGGCCGCCGTCGAGACCAAATTCGACGGCGCGCGCGTGCAGGTCCATTACGACGGCGCGTCGACCGCGCTGTTCTCTCGGAATATGGATGACGTCACCGAGCCGCTTCCGGAGGTGGTCGAGTTCGTCGAGCGGGAACTCGACCGCCCGGCGGTCCTGGACGGAGAGGTCGTCGCCGTCGACGAATCGGGCGCACCGCTGCCGTTTCAGGAGGTCCTTCGGCGGTTCCGACGGAAGTACGACGTCGAGCAGATGCGTGACGAGGTCCGCGTCGAACTGCGTGCGTTCGACTGTCTGCACGCCGACGGCGAGGACCTCCTCGACGCGCCGCTGACAGCGCGACACGACCGGCTCGAGTCGCTGCTCGGCGGCACCGACGCCGTCTCGAAACTGATCGTCGCAGACGACCCCGAGACGGTCGCGACCGTCGAAGAGGCGGCCCTCGAAGCCGGCCACGAGGGAATTATGCTCAAGGACCCGACGTCGACGTACGACCCCGGCAAGCGGGGCCAAAACTGGCTGAAGCGCAAGCCCGACGTGGAGACGCTCGATCTGGTGGTCACCGGGGCCGAGTGGGGCGAAGGTCGCCGCGCGAACTGCCTCGGGACGTTTCTCGTCTCGGCGCGGGTGGACGACTCGACGGCAGCCGAAGCCGGAGCGTACGCGACGCTCGGAAAGGTCGCGACGGGGATCACCGACGAGCGCCTCGAGTCGCTGACCGAGCGCCTCCGACCGCACATCGATCACGAGGACGGGCAGACCGTCTCGATCGAGCCCGCGGTCGTCTTCGAGGTGGGGTACGAAGAGATCCAGCAGTCACCGACCTACCAGTCCGGGTACGCGCTCCGCTTTCCCCGGTTCGTCGAAGTGCGCGAGGACAAACGGCCCGCGGACGCCGACACGATCGAACGTGTCGAGCGGTTGCAGTAGTGCCACGTCGCAGGAGGGCATTGTCGTCTCGGTCGATGCGATACCGCCGATCAGCGAGCGGAACGGACCCTCGGAACTACCCGAATCAGCGTTCGCGCTGCGCGTAGACCTCGACGGTATCACGAGTGATGACGACCGGGTGGTCCCAGATGACCGTCGAGAGTTCGACATCGTCGTGGGCAGATGCCAGGAGCGAGTCGATCGCGTCGGTATCGATCCACTGATACAGTGTGCCGTTGTCGGTCGGAATGCCATCCAGTGGCCCCTCGGAGAAGGCGGCGACGACGGCGTTCGCACCATCTTCCTCACCGGTCCAAACGTAAGTGGCGATTGGGTCCGAATCGGCTGGGTTCGGAGCCGTGCTGGTTCGTGGCGTACTGCTCATACACCTCGCTGTGCGCCACCTCATAAAAAGGCACGGGCCCAAAAATCACTATTGATAGCGGAATCGCTCCGCTTACTCAAACCGCGTCGTCGGGGTCGTGTTCCGCTCGCATTCGTCTGGCCTCGGTGGCGAACTGGGAGCGACGATCGGACTGTTCGACGACGCCGAGGTTGTCCGGATCCGCCTCGACGGCGGCGGTCGTCTCTCGGACGTCGCTGAACGAGGTCAGCGCCCGTTCTTTGCGGAAGTACTGTTGGCCGTCCGGAGTCGCATACGTGAGAATGATCAGGTTCTGTTCGTCGTCGGAGTCGGTCCGCTCGACGAGCCAGACACGGACCGTCTCACCTGATGAGGTCATACGTGGGCCTACGCCGCAGGCGAAATTAGTCTCTCCTCCGATTCCCGGGCGGTTAGAGGACGCCCATCGTTGAGAGTCGCTCCGGGAGGTAGGTGTCGGTGACGAAGTCCAGGCCCCGTGACGCGAGCGCCTGCTGCTCGGCCTTCTTTTCGAGATCCAACTGGAGTTCGATCTGCTCGGTCCAGTAGTCGGTCTGGAACCGGGGGTCCTCCAGTTCGGATTCGAGCGCGTTGACGTCGGAGTCGGCCAGCGGGTCCGTCGGGAGGTCGTACTCGACGATGTCTTCGGGCTGGATTCCCACGAAGCGAGCCTCGGGCGTCGCGAGGTACTCCGAGAGGTGGGCAGACTTGATCGACCCGTAGGCGACGGACCCGTAGATCCGATAGGACCACGGGTCACCGTCAGTGAAGACCACGACCGGGAGCGACAGTTCGTCGTGCAGTCGCTTCGTGATCCGGCGCGTCGCGCGGGCCGGTTGCCCCTTCAGGTGGACGACTAGGCAGTTGTACTCCTCGTCGAAGCCGTTCTCGACCAGTCGGTCGCGCATCCCACCCGTCTCGACGCAGAGCACGAAGTCGATGTCGTGGTCCAGAAAGTCGATCGTGTCCGGGTTGTTCGGGATCTGATACCCGCCCTCGCCGACGTCTTTCTGACAGTGGATCTCCCGTTCGCCGCGGCGCGTCTGTTCGCGGAGTTCCAGCGGACCCATCAGCGTCGCGCCGGACTCCTCGGGGCGCATGTGGAAGTCCTCCCGGGTGACCTTCGAGACGATCTCGAGGTCCTCGATGAGTTGGTTCGACTCGTCCTGGCTGTTGAACTGCGCCTCCTCGTTGTCCCACGACTCGGAGAGGTAGTACAGTTCACGCAGCGTCGACGAGCGGCTCTCTTCGAGTTGGTTCACTAAGAACTCGATGGCGTAGGCGGCCTTGAGCAGTTTGCGTGCCCCGCGGACGCTGTTTGCGGACCGGGTGGAGGTCCGGTCGCCGTAGACCCACACCTTCGACTCCTCGTCGAAGACGATGTTCGACTTCGTCCGGGTGGGAATGTCCATGTGTGGTACCTCGCCCGCCGCGAACTGATCGTAGAACTCCGCGGCGAGTTCGACGAGGCGCTCCTGTGCGAGTTCGTCGTCCTGTTTCGTGCTCATATCAGGCGTTGATCGTCAGTTTCTCTGTCTCGATACCGTCCACGTCGACGTCGAACTCCGCGTCACCGCTCACGGTGTAAGTGAGTTCGGCCGTCTCTCCCGCCGGGATCGACGGCTCCCAGGAGATGAACCACTCGTCGTCCAGATCGACGACGCTCACCCCGTCCGGAAGGTCGCCGGGTTCCGCAGAGACGATGTCGGTGATCTCGGGGGTTTCCGCCCGGTCGGAGTGGTTCTCGACGACGAGGGTTACGCTGTCGCCGTCGACGTCCCGCTCGACGCTGACGTTGTTCATAATTCGGGCGAGCGCGCCGTCGATGTTCGGTCGCGGCCGTCCCGTCACTTCAGAGAGTTTGTCGGCCATCTCCGGGAGGATCGTCCCGAGGACGTCCTGTTTCTTCCGCCGCTTCTGCATCGAGCGCCGCTTGTTCAGGTAGGATTTGAGGTCCCGAGCGGCCTCTCTGATGGCCAGTTCGATCTCGTCTTCGATCGCGGGGATGTTCGCGATGGCGTCCTTCGACTCGCTGGTGAACGGCACGTTCGTCGAGGCGACGTGGATCATCACCACTGCCGGGCCGTTCGGCATCCCCGACCCGCCCGGCTGGTCGAGTCCGTAGTTGCGCCACCCGATCTGCTTCACCACGTCAGTCGTCGCACACGCGCCGCGCTGGTAGACCAGCGGCACGCGGTTGGCGAACCGCAGCAGATCGACGGTGCCGTCCTCGAGTTCGCCGCCGTAGGCGATCCCGGCCTCGACGACGAACGGATCGCCGCCGTGGACCTCCGCGTCGCGCGAGGCGGCCGCATAGAAGTCGGCGTCGAACTCTTTTTTCAGACCGGCCTCGACGAGTTCGGCCGTGATCGGTGAGAGGCAGTTCGTCGGCGGCGCGAGGATGTCGGTCTCGCGCATCGCCTCCAACAACTCGGAGGCGACGTCGCGGTCGTCGGCGACGGCCCGAACCTTCGGCGGGTCGTCGGGGACGGTCCGCATCGCCCCCCACAGCGCCTCGACGACGTTCTCGCGAGCGGTGTCGCCGAAGGAGACGTCCTCGGAGACGACGAACTCCGCCGATCGGTCGACGTAGTCCCGGACGGTGTCGCGCGTCGCTCGGTGCCGCGGATCGCCGTCGCGGAACTTGTCTGCCAGCCGTTCGGCGATGCCCGAGATGGTCGCGTCGTCCTTGCGCGTGCTCGTCGCATCGTCGACGAGTGCGTAGAGGTCCGAGACGAGATCAGTCCTCAGCGCATCCCACCCCGCCTCGACGGCGTTCTCGCGCACCGTCTGACCGAAGGTCGTCTCGAACTCGTCTTCGACGTCCTCGGCCACCGTGTCCACGATCTCGGTCACATCCGCGTGCGTCGTCCGCTCGCGGGACTCGAGCGCGTCCGCGACACGCTCGGCGAACGTCGCGGTCGCCGCCGCCCCCTTGTTCGCGACGGCGTCCTCAACCGCGGATTCGACGTCGACGTCGGCACTGCGCGGCACGCTCCAGCCCATCTCGCGACCGAAGTGCCGATCGCGGAAGTTGTTCAGGACCTTGTCGGCGGTCTTCGAGCCGACGCGGGTGAACTCCTCCTGGAGGAACCCCGAGACCGAGTACGACTCGGTCGCGGTGAGCATCTTGAGCAGCGTGCCCAGTTCGACGCCGTGGGGATGCGGCCGGATCTCTTCCGTTTCGGCCGGCAGCGACGCCCCCTCGACGCGTTCGTATCGTCTCGGTTCGTCGAGCCCCGGTTCGTCGAGGACGAGTCGCGCGTGGGGGTTGACGACGGCGGTGTGCTTGACGTAGTCGTGGAGTTGCTGGCGGGCACGCATGTTCGCCTCCATCTCCATCTCGATCCGCGTGCCGTGGGTGGGCGAGAGCTCCGATTCGCCCGGTGCGCGCTCCTCTTCGACCTGGATCTCGGGCTCGTTGGTGTCGGTGTCGATGATCAACTCGAAGTACTGCGCGCGTTCGGAGCGCTGCGTTCGGGAGGTGATCTTCGCGGGTTTCCCGGACGTGAGCTGGGAGTAGAGAACCGCCGCCGAGATGCCGATCCCCTGCTGTCCGCGGCTCTGCTCGCGGGCGTGGAACCGGGAGCCGTACAGGAGCTTCCCGAAGACTTTCGGAATCTGCTCGCGGGTGATCCCCGGACCGTTGTCCTCGACGATCAGCGTGTAGTAGTCGCCCGATTCTCTGATCTCGATGGAGATGTCGGGTTTGATCCCGGCTTCCTCGGTGGCGTCGAGGGCGTTGTCGACCGCCTCCTTGACGGCGGTGACGAGCCCGCGTGCCCCCGAGTCGAAGCCGAGCATGTGCTTGTTCTTCTCGAAGAACTCGGCGATGGAGATCGCCCGCTGGCCCTCGGCCAGCTCCTCGGCGATCCCGCCTCCGTCATCTTCGCCGAGTGTCGACTGGATAGACGTCATTCTCTGCGAGATCCTTCCGCACGGACGGTTAAGAAGGGTTCGGGAGCGAGGTGAAAGTATAACTGGCCGACCGGCGAGTGCTCGAACCGCGCTCCCGGGCCGGAGGCCTAGCGTGCGCTACTGTTCGACGTCGACGGCTTCGATCTCGATATCTTTCACGGGCTTGTCGTCGCTGTCTGTCGGCACGTCGCCGATCTCCTCGACGACGTCCATCCCTTCGACGACCTGTCCGAAGACTGCGTGCCGGCCGTCGAGATGGGGCTGAGCGCCGAGCGTGATGAAGAACTGCGACCCGTTCGTGTTGGGCCCGCGGTTCGCCATCGAGAGTTTCCCCGCCTCGTCGTGGTTCAGGTCCTCGTGGAACTCGTCGTCGAAGGTGTAGCCGGGGCCGCCGCGACCCGTCCCCTCGGGGTCGCCGCCCTGAATCATGAAGTCGTCGATGATCCGGTGGAAGACCGTCCCCTCGTAGAGCGAGTCGGTCCGCGTCTCGCCGGTTTCGGGGTCGCTCCACTCCGTCTCGCCCGTGGCGAGACCGATGAAGTTCTCGACCGTACGCGGCGCTCGCTGCTCGAACAGTTCCAGTGTGATGTCACCCTTCGTCGTCGAAAGCGTCACGACGGGGTTCTCGGGATTTTCGAGTTCGGACTCGTCGACCATAGGCATCTGGAGGGCCGACTGATACAAAACGGTGTCCTCTCGGGGACGTCGGTCTGGGCCGGTGGGTGTCTCGAGCGCATCGGTCGGTGGGTGTCTCGAGCGCATCGGTCGGTGGGCGCTGAGACGCGGTGCCCCCGTGATCCTCACTCCGCGAGATCAGTGTCCGGGATCGCGCTCACGTGCATACCGACGAAGACCCACTGCGCCGCCTGGTCGTCAGGTGCGCGTCGTTCGAGCGTCCCGCTCCACCGGGTCTCGAAGTCGAACGCGCGGTCGCGTCTGGTGTCCGTCCAGGCCATCCGCACGTCGTCGGCGAACCACGCGTGTTCACCGGACGCAGTCACGCGGAGGTCGTGGCTCTCGACCGACCAGTCCTCCGTCGACGCCGTTTGCTCGCGCAGGCCCGCCTCGATCTCTTCGTAGCCGCATAGCTTCTCAGTGATCCCGTACTTGACGATCGAGGCGTCCTCGGCGAAGAAGGGAGAGAGCGGCTCTCCGTTCCGAAGCGCCGCGTAGTACGCTCGAAGGCGTGCGGTAGCGGTCTGCGTGGGCGTGCTCATACTCCCACACCCGGTCGCCGCGAAGAAACCCCTGTCGGCGACCGGGGATCGGGACAGCGGGGGCGTGCGGAACCGACAGACGCCGCCCTCAGAAGTCGCGCAGGTCGTCGAGGACGGCGTCCGCCGCGCCCGATTCGATGCTCTCGCGGGCCAGTTCGAGCCCCTCTTCGAGCGTGTCGGCGTCCTCTCGGGCGTAGATCCGGAAGGCCGCGTTGAGCGCCACCGCGTCGGCGAAGTGGTCTTCGCGTTCGCCGGCGAGGATCGCTTCAGTCAACTCCGCGGAGTCGCCGGCGACGTCGTCTGGGTCGACCTCGAGGTCCTCGTACTCGAAGTCCATTCCGTACTCCGGCGTCTCGATCTCGTAATCCCGGAACTCGCCGTCGGTCCACTCGCCAACCTTCGTGTACCCCGGGCGGATGTCGTCGTAGCCCTCCATTCCCTGGAACATCACGACGCGGTGGGGGCTCTGTGAGGACATCTGCTCGAAGGTGCTGGTGACTTTCTTCGCGAAGGCGAGGTGGTAGAACGAGCCGAGGTGGACGTCGGCCTTCGCGGGGTTCGCGAGCGTCTCGACGGTGTTGACGAACGTGCGGACGCCCATCTGATCGCGGCGGTCCCACAGCGCGTGAACGTGCGGCGCGAACTCAGGTTGGTAGTAGAACCCGAAGCCCGTCTCGTCGGCCATCTCGGCGCTCTCCTCCGGGACGAGTTCGGTCCGAACGCCGAGTTCGTCGAGGACGTGCTTGTAGGCGTCCTGCTTTTGCGTCGGCACGCGGTCTCCGGAGTGCGCGACCACGGGTGTGCCCGCGCCGGCAGCGACGATGCCCGCTGCGGCGCCCAGGATGGCGGTGTCGCCCTTGCCGTCGTAGTTCGCGCCGCAGTCGACGGGGTCGACGTCGGGTTCGGCGTACACCACGTCCTCGGCGATCACGTCGGCGTACCCGGACAGTTCTTCGGCGTTGTTGTGCTTCCAGCGGTTCGCGAGCCAAAACGCACCGAGCGTCGTCGGATCGGGCTCGTCGGCGAGGATCCGCTCCATCGCTTCGGTCGCCTGCTCGCGCGTCATGTCCTCCGCGGACTTGACGCCCGAACCGACGACTTCGGTCATCAGTCGCTTCAACGGCCACTCCCCGAATTCGGCGGGCTCCGTCGCTTGCGCCATACGAATACGTTGGGAATCGAGTAGCAAAAGTCACCCGTTCGATTCCCGCCGCTTCGGGAAGGCCACCTCCCGATCCGCGCTGTCGATGCGACGGAGTCAGGCCGAAATAGGTAGGTTCGTCGGGACCGAAGCCGAGGTAATGAGTGCACTCGACGAGGACTGGCGCGCCGACCTCGACGAGATCGACGCGGCGCTGATCGACGACTACCAGAGCGGCTTTCCGGTCGTCGAGCGGCCTTTCCGCGTCGTCGGCGAGGAACTCGGGGTCGAAGAAGCGGAGGCGCTCGAGCGGGTCCGACAGCTCCGCGAGCGCGGGATCTTTCGGCGGTTCGGGGCGGTGTTGAATCCGCCCGTGATCGGCAGTTCGACGCTGGCAGCGGTTTCCGCACCCGAAGACCGCCTCGCGGAGGTGGCCGAGGTGATCAACGGCTACCGGCAAGTGAACCACAACTACCGCCGCGACCACTCGTGGAACCTGTGGTTCGTCGTCACCGCGGCCTCTCAAGAGAAACGCGACGCGATCCTCGAGGAGATCGAGACGCGGACCGGCTGTGCGGTCCTGAACCTCCCGATGCTCACGGACTACTACATCGATTTAGAGTTCCCGGTCGTCAACGACGACGCCTTCGCCCGCGAGAGCGTGGCCGCGACCGACGCCTCGGCCACCCGGATCTCCGAAGCCGCCGTCGGTGATCTCTCAGCGCTCGACGCGGCGCTCCTGACGGAGATCCAGGACGGCTTTCCGCTCTCTGCGACGCCGTATCGGGACATCGGAGCGGCCATCGACGCCGACGTGGCAGACGTCGTCGCGGCCGTCGAGCGGCTGCGTGACGACGGGTGTATCAAGCGCGTCGGGTGCGTCGTCAACCACATCGTGACGGGGTTCGACGCCAACTGTATGGTGGTCTGGGACGTCCCCGACGAGGAACTCGACGAACGGGGTGAGGCGGTCGGCGAACTCCCGTACGTGACGCTGTGTTATCACCGGCCGCGACGCCCCGAACAGGACTGGCCGTACAACCTCTTCACGATGATCCACGGCCGCGAGAGCGAGGCGGTCGACGCGAAGATCGACGAACTCGCCGCGGACCACCTCCCATTCGAGCACGAACGGCTCTACTCGACGGAAACGCTGAAACAGACCGGGGCGCAGTACGACGACCTGGTGACCGCCGAGACCGAGCGCTGACTCGGAGTCACGCGAGAATCGCGGCCAGGAGCTTTCGCTGTGCGGCCGCCAGGTGTTCTGAGAACGTCGACAGCGCGATGTCCAGTTCCGCGGCGACGTCGCCGGCGTTCGCGCCTTTCGGATGCTCGAAGTACCCCAACTCGTGGGCGGTCTCGATGACCTCGCGCTGGCGCTCGGTGAGATCGCTCCGGTCGACGAGGACGAGGTCGGCCCCGTCGCGGTCGTCTCCCGATCGGACGAGTCGGTGAACCGAGACGCCCGACCAGCGCTCGTCGAGTCGGGAGATCACGCGCCGGAGAGTGTCGATGTCGGGGGCGTGGAAACTGATCACCAGATTTCCCTCCCGGGTGTGGACGTTCCGGACGGGACAGCCGAACGCCTCGACGGCCTCACAGAAGCAGAGGCGATCCCGTTCCCGTTCAAAGCGGTAGACCCGTTCGTCGCCGTAGGAAAAGACCGCACTGAACTCGGAATCGAGAGCCGCGAGCGATTCGTCGATCGAGGCCGCCGAGGCGTCGGTCTCGAGAACGATCTCCTCGGTCGCGGGCGCCTCGGGATCCGTCGGGGCCGACTTCGTCACGGACGCCGCGGGCGCGTCCGCCGCGGCGGACGCCTGTGCGGCCGGACAGTCCGGCGGCGATTCGACAGTCACCTCGGCGCGAATTCCGGTCACGCCCGGCTCTGAGGGAATCATACGTGATCAATGGTTCGGGATGCCGACGCGCTCAGTAAAAAGCCCCCACGATATTTGGGACGTTTCTATAACCATTATACCAGTGAAACGGCAACCGTTCAGTAGAGTTCGCCACGGGAACTCACACAGGAACACCAACTATGAAACGACGACAATCCCCTGTTGCCAAGCTCGGACACGTCGCAGCGCACACGCCGGACCTCGACGAATCGCTCTGGTTCTTCAACGAGGTGATGGGCTTTCAGATCACCGAACGCGACGGCGATACGGCCTATCTCCGCGGGATGCGTGACTGGGAGCACCACACCCTGAGCCTCACCGAGAGCGGTCAGACAGGCATCGATCACTTCGCGTTCCGAACCGAGAGCGAGGAGGCGCTCCACGATCTGGAGGCACAGCTGAAAGACGAAGGTGAGGAGGTCACCCACGTCGAGGCCGGCACGGAGAACGGCATCGGCGACGCCATCCGCGTCAACAAGTTCGGACACGAGTACGAGTTCTACTGGGACGTCGAGAAGCCGCGCGCGCCCGAGGAGAAGCGCTCCGGCCTCCTCAATCGGAACTACAGCGAGTCCGTCGCGAACCGGATCGCGCCCCGTCGGATCGATCACATCCACGTGAACGACCCCGGCCAGAAGGCGTTCGATCACGACGAGTGGCTCCGCGAGAAGATGCACTTCCAGCTCAACGAGCGGTACACGGACAAAGACGGCGAGCACTGGGGCTTCTGGTACGCCGTCACACCGCTGCCGCACGACATCGCGATCCACCGCGAGGCGCCCGACGACCCGACGCAGTTCCACCACGTCGCGTACCACCTCGACAGTCTGCAGGACCTCTGGACGGCCGCAGACATCTGCAGCGAGCACGGCATCGAGATCAACAACCGGAGCAACGGCCCCGCGATGCACGCGATCACGCGTGCGGACTGTATGTACGTCAAGGATCCCGCGAGCAACCTCCGCCTCGAGCTGTTCGCCGGTCCGGGCTATCTGAACTTCGAGCCCGACTGGGAGCCGATCGAGTGGCAGGAAGAGTCCCTCGGCGGCCCGACCAACCACCAGTGGCACGGCGGCGGCCCGACCTGGGACGGCATCGACTACGTCTGAGCGGCGCCGGCGCTCTCGGTTCTTTTTCGCTCGTCGCGCCAGCATCGAGCCGCATCGCTCAGATGACGCGGGTGAGCCAGCGGACGCCCCACTGTATCACAAGCGGGATGATCCCCCCGACGATGATCTGCAGCCACATCGCCGTCGACGCCGGGAACTCTTTCGTATCCCGGACCTGACCAATCCGGTGTCGCTCACGTTGGAACCGCTCCAGTTCGTCGCTGTCGTTCAGTGCGTTCTGTACGTCGGACGGGTCGCCGACCGTCTCGTAAAACCGCTTCTCCAGGGACTTCAGCTTCCGCCGCCGTCGCTTTCGCATATACCGGTGCAGTGTCAGCAGCGAGAAGCCGATTGAGAGGACGCCAACCGCCCAAAGCCCCGTGAGAAACGCCGTGACGACCGTCTCGGGCTGTCGATACGGCGTGTAGAGAAACTCCGGGAACACGAACGGGGCGTACAGCAGCACCGTGAGCAGCACGACTCCGGCGACGAAGAGGTAAAACGAGTGCTTGAGCAGTTCCCCGATCGGCCGAAGCCCGCCGAGGTTGTGTGGGTCGAAGTAGTAGAATTTCACGTCTTCTCGGTCGAACCGCCGCGGGAGCGAGATGTGGAGGCTGGCGTACATCGCAGCCGTTTCGAGCAGTACCGGGGCATATCCGAACGGGATGATCACGAGCCAGCCGAACAGTCCGGCGACGCCCTCGTACTCGGCGATCGTCGGGATCCGGCCGGTGTATATCAGGTAGAGATAGTACCCAACGACGGCGACGACGAACAGGGCACGCTTGGGGCGGGCGGGGACCAGCCGCTGAAAGGCCGTCGACCCGGACTCGATCCGCGAGCCGATCCGGATCTCCCGGCAGGCGTCCGCGTAGCGGTCGCGCGCGTACCGGTTCGTGAACACCGCCAGCAGCACCGTCGCGGGGAGCGCCAGCCACGAGGGGTTGTCGAGCACCGTGTTCCGGCCGACGGTCACCTGTTGGACGGAGTGCAGAACGAATATGTCAAACAGGATGATGGCACCGACCAGAAGGTACGGCCGCGGGACCGACTGCAGCCGTCCGACGGCTGGCGTCGACGCACCGAGATCCGGGAGCGCTGGGCCGACGCGGGCCGCGACCCGGTCCGCGGCCTGTTCCACCCAGAGCCGCTCGCCGTACTGCGGGCCACCGTCTGCCATATAGGATACGTGTCCGGTCAGCGGTACTTTTAGTTGCTCATTGCTCGGCCGATTCGGAGAAGACTACCTGGGTTACCTGGACAGCGGCGAGAGCTGGTACAGCGCCCGCGCGGCCCCGATCGCCCCCGTCTTCGCGAGCGCACCGCCGCGGTACGCGCCGTAGCGAGCGTAGAGACCGCTCTTTCTGACGCCCGCGCCGGCGTAGTGGCGGGCTGAGGTGGGAATCGGCGTCCGCCGACCCTCGACCCGCGTCGCGCCGTCGCGGATCGCGTTCAGTACGACGGCCGTCGTGAGTTCGTCGCGGCTGAGGTCGTCGATTTCGATCTCGGTGTACGCACGGCCGACGTATCCGACTTTGTGGGCGTCGCTGCCGGCGACTCCCGGATAGCCGTACGCGTTCGCGTACCGTCGCGCACGTCGGTTCTTCCACCCGGTAAAGGCCCAGGAGTTGTACACTTCGATCGCGTCGGGTTCGACGCCGCGGAGCCGGCGTTTGCGGACGCCGTGGCGACTCCGCTGGAAGGGGTGCGGCACGATCGCCACGCCGCCGCGCTCGCGCACCCACGCAGCGGTGTCGGCCATCGATTCGCGGTGGGGCGGCATCTCTTCGATCCCCAGCGCGAGCAGGTGGCCGTCGGCGGTCGACACCTCGACACCCGGGATGCCGACGAGCCCGTACGTTGGCGCTAACTCCGCGGCCCGGACTGACTCGTGGATGACGTCGTGGTCAGTCACGGCGACGCCGTCCAGTCCGATCTCGGCAGCCTGTTCGAGGAGGAGTTCGACGGGATCGGTCCCGTCGTAGGAGGCCTCCGAATGGACGTGGGGGTCGATTCGTACAGTTAGCGACACGAGAGTCCGTAGGACACGACCGCAGTAAAGCCTGTCTGCACGCGGATCAACGATCTCGAACCGGCCGGCGGCTCACTCGAGCGCCGTTCGGAGCCGCGCTCCCGTCTCGAAACCGTTCCACAGCGCCGCCGGGACCCGGCCTTCGCCGACCACCCAGTCGCCGGCGACGTAGAGGCCCGCGTCTTCGGCCACCCGGGTAGAATCGGCGTCGGCAGCCGCATCGGGCAGTGCGTACCGCCAGCCCTGATCGTCGACCCAGTCGGGGTCCTGATAGCGCTCGTCGTCCAGGAGCGTGGCCACCTGGTCGCAGACTCTCGACTGGATGGCATCGAGTTCCTCGTCGTACGTCTCCGTCGACCACTCGGGACTCATCTGGACGATCAGGAGGCTCTCGCCGTCGGGAACGTGTCCCGGTTTGCACTCTTCGCGGGACAGCCACCCGATCGCGTGGTCGTACTCGGGGTTGACCAGCCCGTACCACGGGTAAGACTCGTGGAAGGGGTAATGCAGCACGACCGTCCGGATGGTGCGGTAGCTGACCGAGTCGACCGCCTCAAGCAGCGTCGAGCGGCGCGCGTCGTCCCAGTCGGTCGCGCGCAGAAGGTCGGCTGTCTGCGGGGCTGGCGGCGTCACGAGGAGCGCGTCGAACGGCCCGTGGTCAACTCCGTCGGTGTCGGTGAGCGTCCACGTCTCTCCCCCCGCGATGGATTCGATCCGGGTCCGACGGTGGACGGTCGCGTCGGCGTGATCGAGCAGTCGCTTGGCCAGTTGGGTGATCCCCGTCGACCAGGTGCGCTTCGTCGAGTCGCGGCCGTCGCCGGGCGTGATCTCGCCCGTGCCGTCGAACGTCCAGACCGGCTCGTCGATCTCGACGAGGCCATCGGTCCCGAGTTCCGCCAGGAGCGACGCCGTCCGCTCGTCGACTTCTTTCACGTAATTCGCCCCGTGGTCGTAGTAGCAGCCGTCCCGTCGACGAGTCGCCGCGCGTCCGCAGACGCCGCCGCTCTTCTCGAGAATTGTCACGTCGACGTCGGCGTCGCGGAGCGCGTACGCCGCTGCGGAGCCGGCAGCCCCAGCTCCCACGATGCCGAGACTCGGCGTCGAGTCACTGTCAGTCGCTGAGTCCGTCTCGCTCACACTGCAGGCTTGGGCGGCGCGGATTTCAGCGTTCGGGCCGAACAGCCGCGACCGGACGCCCGGGGAGCCGCGATTCCGCAGATACTTCATCGCTCGGCGCGCACGATCCCTCGATGACCTACGACGCGGTGCTCTTCGACAACGACGGCGTGCTCGTGGAACCACCGCCGCTGGAACTCCTGACCGAGGCCGCAGCCGACGCGTTTGCCGCCGTTGGCGTCGAGGATCCGTCGGAAGCGGACGTCGATGCGATCTCTTACGGCGTCACGCCGGATCGGCTTAGGGACGTCTGCTCGACGTACGACGTCGAGGTCCAGGACTTCTGGCAGACTCGGGATCGGACCGCGAGCGACGCCCAGGTCGCGTCGATGCGACGCGGCGGGAAGCCGCGGTACGACGACGTCGCCACGCTCGACTCGCTCGCCGACCCGCTCGGAATCGTGAGCACGAATCAGCAGGCCACGATCGACGCGATCCTCAGCCATCACGACCTCGACTCCCTGTTCGAGACGGCGCACGGCCGACCGCCTACCGTGGCGAGCCTCCGGCGGAAGAAACCCGAACCATACTATCTCGATCGGGCACTGGCCGACCTCGACGCCGAGTCGGCGCTGTTCATCGGCGACAGCGAGACCGACGTCCTGGCCGCTTCACGGGCGGGGATCGATTCGGCGTTCATCCGCCGCTCACACGTCGCTGCCGTTGAACTGGATGTGACCCCGACGTACGACCTCGACTCGCTGTGGGACCTCCACGAACTGCCTGGCGTTACGCTCGCTGAAAATTAGCCCGGAACGGTTATGGGGGCCCTCGCCCGACTGCACCTATGCGGATTCCGAGCGGGGTAAGCGGCTTCGATCATCTCATTCAGGGGGGATTTCTCCCGGGGCGACTCTACGTCCTCTCGGGACCGCCCGGGAGCGGCAAGACCACGTTCACGGCGCAGTTCATCGCTGAGGGGCTCAGGAACGGCGAGAACTGCCTGTACGTCACGATGCACGAGTCCCGTGACGAACTGGTCGACGACATGTCGAATTACGACTTCGGCTTCGAGACGCTGACGAGTTCGGAACAGTTCCGGTTCGTGAACCTGGCCGGCCAGAAGGGGCAGCGACTCCTGAATCAGTCCTCCGGCGGCGGGATGGCCTCGAGCGTTCAGGGGTTGACCGACAAGCTCGTCGGATTCGTCAACTCCCGCGACATCGACCGCCTCGTCATCGACTCGACGATGCTGTTGGAACTCTTCTTCGCCGACGGCGACGAGGAGATGACGCGGTTTTTGACGGCGTTGAAGAACTCAGACGCGACGACGCTGCTCATCTCGGAGATGACCGACCCCAGCGCGTACGCCGACGAGCACTTCCTCGCCCACGGGGTCGTCTTCTTCCACAACTACCTCGAGGCGACCGGAATGACGCGCGGCATCCAGGTCGTGAAAATGCGTGGAACCGACATCGACTGTGACATCCGCTCGCTCCGGTTCGAAGACGAAGGCCTTGTCGTCGATCCGACGAGCCGGGTCGACTTCTGACGATGTACGAACGCGCCTTCGACGTGGACTGGACATCGCTGTCGGGCGAAGAGGCCATCCGTCGAATGTACTCACTCGGGATCGCGACGGAACTGGGGTACGAACGCCCCGAGGAACGAACGCGGATTCAAGAACTCGCCTCAAGCGCGTACGAGCGGAGCGTCCTCGAACTCTCCTTCGAGGAGGGGCGACGGAAGGTCAGAGACGTCAGGCCGCTCCACGAGACGGACGAAGAAACGTGGACGGAACTCGTCGAATCTGTCGACGACCCGTCGCCATCCCGAGAGTCGCTGGCGATCGATTCGGTGCCGGACGACGTCCCCGACGCCGTGGATCGACCCTCGTTGCTCAGCGGGTTCGATGCCGACGACCTCGATCGCCTTCGGTTGCCGTCGCTCCTGGAGCGAGACGAGGAGTGACCGAGCGCGGCGTCGCAGTTCGGTAGTCGATTCCGGGGAGATTTTTGGCGAGCAGGCGGCACCAGCGCTGCACCCGCGCCGGTGTGCCGCTCAGTCGCTGTCCGGCGCGGGGTGAGGTTCACCGCACACGCAGGCTGGCCGCGGGATGTGTCATAAACCTCCGGACCGCAGCGGCGCCGAGCCGGGCTCGGCTGTCGGGGCGAGACTCTTGGGTGTCCAGTCCCAACGGAGGGTATGGCACACGAGCCCACGACGGAGAGCGACGACGAACTGCCGGACTCCGAGGAGGGGTGGCGCGATCGCCTCACAGAGGAGGAGTACGAGATCCTGCGCGAGCGCGGCACCGAACCGAAATTCAGCGGCGACTACCTCGATCAGAAAGACGACGGCAGTTACCGGTGTGCTGGCTGTCAGGCGGAGTTGTTCGACAGCGAGACGAAGTACGACTCCGGCTCCGGCTGGCCCGCGTTCTTTGATGCCGCGGAGGGAGCGATCGAGACGGAGACAGACACGCGCCACGGGATGCGCCGCGTCGAAGTCCTGTGCCGAAACTGCGGCGGCCACCTCGGTCACGTCTTCGAGGACGGCCCGGATCCGACGGGAAAGCGCTACTGCATCAACTCCGCCGCCCTGGAGTTCGACCCCGAGGAGTGATCGGCCTACCGTTCGGCAGCGAGGTTGGTGGTCAGCACCGGCACGCCCGCGCGGGCGACCACCTTCTGTGAGACGCTCCCCATCATATTCTTCGTGTAGTCGCCCTGCCGCGTCCCCATCGTGATCAGATCGGCGTCCATCTCCTCGCTGTATCCCAGGATCTCCTCGGCGGGATTCCCCTCGCGGATCTCGGCGGTGACGTCGATGCCGGCCTCGCGGAGCCGCGTCGACGCGCGGTCGGTGGCCGCCTCACCCTCGCCTTCGAGTTCCGAAACGACCTCGCTCTTCATCTCGTCTTGAAGCGTCAGGAAGGCCCGGTCGTCGATGACGTAGAGAACGTACACCTCGGCGTCCCGTTGGACGGCGATGTCGGCAGCGGTCTCGACGACCGCGTCCATCGACTCGGTGCCGTCTGTCGGCAGCAGGATTCGATCGAACATATGGCTCTGTCGGGGGTTTCGTCTGCGGGACCCTATATCCTCCTTTCTTCGGTCGCCGGGTTGCGGCCGGTCGCGACCGGGACGACCCGGGGTCCGCGATGGCTACGCGGAATCGGCGGTGGAATCGGTGCCCGGGATCCCGACTGTCGGCGGGGGAGTTGCGGTGTCTCGAATCGATTCGAGCGCCGCACGAAGTTCGTCGTCCGGAAGCGATTCGATGGCTGTGTTCAGTTCCGAGATCACGGTTTCGAGCCGTTCGCTGAGACGGTGTCGCTCTGTGACGTCCTCTGCGATACCGAGGACCATTCGCTCCCCGGTCGGCGCCAGTTCGATCGGGAACTTGCGAACGCGCTCGATTCGTGCTTCGGCGCCGTCCTCGACGTGCTGCTCTGTGATTACGAGCGGACTGTCGCGATCCAAGACCAGCGTGTCCTCTGTGTGAAACTGCGCGGCGAGGTCCGGATCGTCGAGGACCGATGCCTCCGCAGTCCCCTCGATCTCCTCGGGGAGTCGGCCGTAGCTGGCTGCCCCGGCCTCGTTGACGAAGCGGTAGTGTCCATCTCGATCTTTGAGGAAGACGCACTGTGGCAACCGATCGAGGACCCGTCGGAGGTGGCGCTCGCTCCGGGAGACCGCGCGCTCCGCTCTAACGCGTGCACAGGCGTTTCGGACGCGGTTCGCGAGCATATCGAAGCGGTCGGTCTTCCCGCCCTTCCGGATGTAATCTGTGACGCCGGCGGAGATGGCCCGACTGGCGATCTCCTCAGATCCCTTCCCGGTGAACAGAATGAACGGCAGGTCCGGCGCTTGCGCTCTGACCGCTTCCAGCAGGTCGAGACCTGACATCTCGGGCATCTCGTAGTCGCTCACGAGACAATCGACGTCACCGACGTGTGTGAGGGCGTCCTCGGGGTTCGTTTCCGTCTCGACCGTGATCTCCGGGCTCGCCTCCCGGCCGACACGCGTAAGCTGGAGGGCTGTCAGTTCAGCGAACGACCCGTCGTCGTCGACGTGGAGGACCTCGATGGGTCGCTCCTCCACAGGGCTTCCCAGCGCACTCATTGCCGTCTCCCGTACATACGCTGCCAGAGGGCGGGTGAGCGCATAGCTCTTTTCAAACAGAGAGCACGAACGGGATCTCCGCAGCCGAGTCGTTGAAGGGCGCGCGGGACGCAGCACTGGTGATGAGCCAGCGGGCCCTCCCCAGTCGCCTCCCCACTCGACCCGAGACTGCCGTGTTCGTCTCGGGGGTGACCAGTATGGGACTGGAGATCCTCGCCGGGCGGATTCTCGCCCCCGAGTTCGGGAACAGCATCTACACTTGGGGCGGCATCATCGGCGTGTTTCTCGCCGCACTCAGCCTTGGATATCACCGCGGCGGCCGGCGAGCGTCCGCGAACGCCTCTCACAGCCGTCTCGTCTGGGTCTTCTTAGCGACCGCGCTCTACGTCGCCGGCGTGGTCCTCTTCGGGGATATGGTGGTGCGAGCGACCGGCCTCTTCCCGGTTCCGAGCCAGTTCGCGTCGCTGCCCGCGATCACCCTGCTGTTCGGTCCGCCGACGTACCTCCTGGGCTACGTCAGTCCGTACGCGGCGGAGCTCGCCGGAGGCGACGTGGGGGCGACAGCGGGGCACGTCTACGCGCTCGGGACCATCGGCAGCATCGTCGGGGCGTTCGCGACCACCTACGTACTCGTGCCGACGCTGTCGGTGCCACAGATCGGGCTCGTCCTGGGGCTCTCGGCGGTCGCTGCGGCCGCCGCCGTCGCTGCGCCCGACCTCATCGGAGCCACCGGTCTCCGGGTCGGAAGCGTCGCCCTCGCACTGGTCGTCGCGGCCGCGGTCGGCGGGGTCGGACCGGCCGTCGCCGGCGACTCCGTCTACAGCACCCAGACCGCCTACCAGGAACTCCGCGTCGTCGACCGCGGCGACACCCGAACGATGTACCTCGACGGGCAACCCCACAGCGCGATGGACCGCAGGGACGCGACGCGCCACGTCTTCGATTACACCCGCTACTTCCACGCGCCGCTGCTGCTCACCGAGGACGTCGACCGGGTGTTGTTCGTCGGCGGCGGCGGCTTCACCGGCCCGCGGATCTTCCACGAGATGTATCCGAACGTCACCGTCGACGTGGTCGAGATCGATCCGGCCGTCGTCGACGCGGCCGATCAGTACTTCGGCATTCCGGCGTCCGAGCGGATGAACGTCCACGTCGACGGCGGCAGACAGTATCTCGAGTCCACGAACCGCACGTACGATCTGATCGTCCTCGACGCCTATCGGAAGGACTCAGTCCCGTTCCAACTGACCACGGTCGAGTTCATGCAACTGGCCTCCGATCGCCTCGACGACGACGGTGTCCTGTTGGCGAACCTGATCGCCGCACCGAGCGGCCCCGCCTCGGAGTTCTACCGCGCGGAGTACGGGACGATGGAACAGGTGTTCCCCCGCGTGTACAGTTTCCCGACCGCGGGGGGACCAGTCGTGCAGAACATCGAGGTAGTCGCGACCAAGCGCTCGACGCTCGTGACCGAGGCGGAACTACAGGCGCGCAACGAGCGACGCGACATCGGCATCGATCTCTCGGGCGAACTGTCGTCGTATCGCCGCGACGAACCGACGCAGGACGTACCCGTGCTGACCGACGACCGTGCCCCGGTCGACACCCTCCTCGACACGACGGTCGGACAGCGGTACGTTCGCGTCAGAGCGAACGAATCGGGAGCCACTCGATCGAACGCCACCGTGACGGCCGCGGTCGAGGAGTGAGGCGTTCTGCCGACTCAGAGCCCGATGCCCCAGCGGAGATACACCATCACGGCAATGATGCTCAGTTGGAAGACGCCTTCGACCCCGCTGAGCTTCGCGTTTCGCATCCCGATCCGGCCGATGAGGTCGGTGTCGGGGTTCGCTGAGGTCATTTCGAGGTACATCCGCGCTTCACCGGGTAGCAGGACCCCGAAGCCGAGGAACGTGAGGATGCTCACGATGCCGAGCGCGGCCAGAATCGCCGGACCGGGCATCGCCAGCGACCCGAGGTTCGCGAAGAGCGACGCGGCGCCGCCGCCGACGATGACGCCGAAGAGCGCGAGCCATCGCCGATCTGTGAAGGCATCGAACTGGGAGGCGATAGCGACGAGCGCGGCGCCCATCGCGACCACCGCAAACAGTCCACCCCACGCCGCGAGCCCCGGCAGGTAGCCCATCCGACTCGCCAGAACCATCCCGCCGATGATCGTCGTGAACGCCAACGTCGGCATCAGGAACGTCATCTTCGGGGTGAATCGCTGGAACACCGCCGCGCGCTGCTCCACGTCGAGACCGCCGAGGACCGGTCCGAGGACCATCGCCATAAACAGGTCGATGCCGGTCCAGAGGATCCCGGCCATCACGTGGACGTACGTCAACTGTTGTGCCGTGCCGAACAGCGCCGTCGCGACGAGGAGACCGAGCGGCACGACGACCGCTCCGACGCCGAAGGCGGGGTTCGCCCGGTTCGCCATACCGCGGATCGTGCGAGTGATGCTAACGCTCACAGCGGTGGTGTATGAGTGCGGCATCAAATACGTACTGGAAGTGACAGTCCTCGGGACCGGCACCGTTCGGTGAAGAAAGGACTCGGAGACGGTGCCGCCTCGGCGCAGCGCTGTCGCTCCGTGGTGGTAGTGTCAGAAAATCGCGGATCGTGCGTCGCGTGCTGATCAGTTCACCGGGACAGCGTCCTGGCGAACGCAGACGGCGACGGCTCGAACCGGATTAGACGCGGACGACGTTCGTCGCGCGGGGGCCCTTGGGGGCCTGTTCGATCTCGAATTCGAGTTCCGTTCCCTCGGTGAGATCCTCGCCACCGACGTCTTCCATATGGAAGAACACGTCCTCGTCAGCGTCCTCTGTCTCAATAAAGCCGTAACCGCCCGTGTCGTTGAAGAAGTCAACCGTACCGTTTGCCATTGCGACTAAACGGACACCCAGTATGCATAAAAGGCTTCTGTATTCGTTTCCGGAATTCGCCGGCTAAAGGAAACGAATGACCGACTGCTGCCCGTTTCGAATTACAGTCCCGAAATCAGTCGGTTCTCGTGGTGAGGGGCGAACGATCTCGTGCGCAGCGCCGAATCGGTCCGTAGACCCACAGTTCGGCGCAGTCAGTGATCAGGTGACCGCGCTGGGCGGCAGGGCGGGACTGCGACTACGAGCCGCGGGGGAAGTGTTCGATGGTGTCGGCGCGGAAGGCCGCTTCGTCGAACGTGTAGTCCGCCTCGAAGAAGTCCAGGATCGTTTCGGTGTCCCGCTTTGCGTTCTTCAGACTCGTCGACGCGCCCGGCGAGGGCGTAATGTTGAAGATGATGTCGTCGCCGACGATCTTGGCCTCGCCCATATCCAGGGATTTCGCGCTCGTGTCGACGATCTGTGGTCGGATGCCTCCGTAGCCCGTCGCGCGCTCGATGTCGCCGAGTTCGACGCTCGGGACGACCTTCTGGACGTGCGGGAGGAACTCGCGCGTCCCGATTTCGGGGACGTCGTAGAGGAGGTTCTTGAGCACGTACGGCAGGAGGGTTCGATCGGCGAGGACGGTCGCGTAACTCAGGATCGACGCCCCGTCGAAGCCGAAGACGTCGACGAAATCCGAGACGGTGGAGAGACGACCGCGTTCGAGCGCGGGCACCAACTTCGCCGTCGGGCCGAATCTGGTGATACTGCTGTCGTGGACGTCGGCGTCGCCGTGGATCGCCGCGAAGGGGAGCTTCTTCATCTGTAGCGTGTAGACCTTCCCGTTCAGGAGGTCGTCTGCGAGGAAGAAACTGCCCGCCACAGGCAGGAGCGCCATCTCCTCGCCGTACCCGAGTTCCTTCGCGATCTGGAGGCTGTGTGACCCCGCAGCGACGACGGCGACCCCGCAGTCGACGGGGCCCCGGTCGGTGGTGAGCGTGTAGCCCTCGGTGTTGCGCGTGACGTCCTCGACGGTCGTGTCGGTGAGGACGTCGACGTGGGGTTCCTTGCGAGCCGAATCGACGAAGGATTTCGCCGTCTCCCCGTAGTCGACGACGTAGCCGTCCGGCGTCTGTAGCGCCAGCATATCAACGTCGGGGTCGCGTTCCGCTACGACCGCCGGTTCGATCTCGGCGATCTCGTCTCGGTCGATCGGACGGAGTTTCGGGAACAGGTCGCCGAAGCCCTCGTCGTGATAGCGCCGTTCGAGGCTCGCTACCTCCTCGTCGCCGACACCGAGGACCATCTTGCTGCGCTTCTTGTGCATCTCGCGGTCCGGATCGTGGTTCTCGAGGTAGCCCGCGAGCAGCTCCGCGCCCGTCTTGACGTCCGCGGCCTTCTCGAGCGTGTAATTGGTCTCGATGTCGCCGAAGTGCAGGGTCTGTGAGTTGTTGGTGTGGTGGGAGTTGATCGCCGCGATCTCCGGTTCTTTCTCGATCAGCGCGATCGATTCGATATCGGTGAAGGTGGCCGCCGTGTAGAGCAACGACGCACCGCTGATGCCGCCGCCGACGATGACCAAATCATATTTTCCTGACATTTTCGGGATCCTGTGAGGGGTCGATACCTCGGTCACGTCGCTCCAGCGGGATAACTCCACATTTTTCCTGCGAGGCGGAGACAACGGAGGGACAGTTCGGGACGGACGGCCGGCGAGCGTCGGTGACTCTCACGCGGTCTCGAAGACGAACCGAGCGCCCCCGTCGCTTCCGGACTCCGCCCGTACTGTCCAGCCGTGGGCCTCCGCGATTTCCGCGACGATCGAGAGTCCGAGCCCCGTTCCGCCGTTCGCACCCGAGTACCCGTGATCGAACACCGTCGACCGGTGTTCCTCCGGGATCCCGACGCCGTCGTCTTCGACGGCGAATCCCGTCTCTGTCCGCTCGATCGAGACAGTGATGTCCGCAGCGTCGCCTTCCCCCGAGCGGAGGAAGCCCGCGTCCTGAGCGTCTACGGATGCGTCTCCGGGATCGTCCGGCGTCCCGTGTTCGATGGCGTTCGCGAAGAGGTTCTCGAACAACTGCTGGAGTCGATCGGGGTCTGCCTCGATCTCCCCCGACGCTTCGATACGGAGGGCGGCGTTCGGCGTCGCGGTGTGTTCCCACGCGCGGCGAGCGACCTGTTCGATCGCGACCGACTGGGGTTCGTTGATCGGTTCCCCCTCTCTCGCGAGCGCGAGCAGGTCTTCGATCAGGGCCTCCATCCGTCGGTGCGCGCGCTCGACCCGATCGAGCGCGGCCTCGTCGCCCTCGCGAGCGAGTTCGAGATACCCCTGTGCGACCCCGAGCGGATTGCGAAGGTCGTGGCTGACGATGCTCGCAAACGTCTCCAGACGGTCGTTCTGCGATTCGAGACGGCGTTCGCGCTCCGCCCGTTCCATCGCGGCTTCCACGTTCGAGCCCAGGATCTTGCCGAGCGACTGCGCTGATTCGTCGAGGCCGTCGACGGTGCGCGAGCCCAGAACCAATACGCCGAATCGTCCGATCGGGACGACGAGTTCGCTGGCAACCCCGGACTCGTCGTGGTCTGCGCCCTCGACGTCTGACAGGTCCGGCACGTACCGCGGGGTCCCCGACTCGAACGCCTCCCGCGCAATGGCTGTTCCGTGGTGGTTCCTCGGGGGATCGCGGTGACGCTCCGTCTCAGCGCCCTCGGGGTCCAACGGCCGCAACTCGCCGTCGTCCTCCCGGACCATCGTGACGAAGTCGACATCGAGGAGGTCAGAGGCGGCCTCGATCGCGGCCTCGGCCACCGCCTCGACCGATCCGATCGTCACCAGTTCGCGGGTCGCCTCGTGTAAGGACCGTAACTGGGACTCATAGCGGTGTTCTTTCGTGATGTCGGTGTAGACTGCGTACCCGTCCGTCTCGGCGTCAGTCGAATCCAGTGGGATCGCCTGGAGCCGGAACACGCGAATCTCACCGGTCGCCGTCTGTCGGAAGAGTTCCTCGCGGCCGAACCATTCCCCGCTCATCGCACGGTCGTGGTGTCGCTCGAAGTCGTCTTCATCCGGAGGGACGATCAACTCGTCGAGCGGTCTCCCCTCGGCCTCGGAGAGCGAGTACCCGAAGCTCTCACGGAATCCGGGGTTGACGTCTCGGACCACCGGGTCGCCGTCGATGTACTCCAGTTCGGCGATCGCGTCGGAGGTGCTCTCGAACAGCGCCGAGAGTTTGTCGTGTTCGGCCGTCAGTTGCGCCTGTCGCTGTCTGCGCTGATCGTCGTAGACACCCACGCCCAGCCCGGCCACCGTGCCCATCGAAACGATGTGGCTGAAGATGAGCCACGGCTCGATCTCTCCCTGAACGATCTGAAAGAGATAGACCCACAGCGAGACTGCGAACAGCGCGAGAGCGCCCAAGAGTCCCCAGACCGTCACCCTGGAGACGAACTCCCCCCGCAATTCGGAGCGTCGAACGAGCAAGATCCCCGCGCCCACGATAGACAGATTGAGAGCGATCGGTAATGCGTTCTCGACGAGCGTGAGATACAGCGGGTTCGCCTGGACGGTGACGTCCTCGTACATATCGAAGAACGTGATCGAGGTGAGGAGCAGCCCGAAGAGCGAGAGGCTCCCACCGGCGAGGATCCGTCGCCGCGGCGTTATCTCCATTGAAACCCACTTACGGCGATCTATGTCAAAAACCCTTGGCTCGTCACAGATTCGGGCCGCAGCGGACGCACAGAGCCCGCTTCGAACAACTATGGGACCGCAGAGAGGTCCGCGATTCGGCGCCGATCCGTCTCGCTGACGCACCGTTGGTCGTCGGATCCACCCGGCATCCCATATGACAGCAGGTGTCGTCCGGCGACTGCTTCGTGTGGTTCTTCCGTGCCCGTACTGACCCACGGGTATGGGATTTGGAAGCTACGACGAGTCCGAGCAGGAAGACGCCACGACAGACACCGAAGAGGAGGGCGAAGCCGTCAACGTCCACGAACACGACCACGACGGCGACGTGAACGTCGAGGCCGACGTCGACACCGACGCACTCGTCGACCGCCTCGGCGAGATGCGCGAGGAGTAAAGAGGCAGTTCCGGGGTTCGGCCCGGTCGGGGGCGCGGCTCCGATTACTCGTCCGGGAACCCCTCGACGATGGCGACGCCCGAAGACGCCCCGATTCGATCGGCCCCGGCGTCCAGCATCGCCGTCGCTTCCTCGTAGGAACCGATACCGCCGCTGGCTTTCACCGGGAGATACTCCGCCATCAGTTCGACGTCTTCGACGGTCGCCCCACCGTCAGCGAAGCCCGTCGAGGTCTTCACGAAGTCCGCACCGGCCTCCCTGGCGGCCTCACACGCTCGGTGCGTTTCGGACTCGGTCAGCAGCGCGGTCTCGACGATCACTTTCACCGGAATCGGGACGGCGGCGACCACCTCGGCGATGTCGGCGGTGACGGTCTCGTCGTCCCCCGCTTTCAACCGCCCCACGTTGAGCACCATATCGACTTCGTCGGCACCGGTCTGCCAGGCGTCGACCGCCTCGCCGTGTTTCGCCGCCGTCGATTGCTGTCCGTGGGGGAACCCGATCACGGTCGCGAGGGTGACGTCGGGCGCGTGCTCCGCCGCCGCCGCGACGTAACACGGGGGGATGCACGCGTTCATCCCGTAGGATTCGGCCTCCTCGAGCACTCGCTCGACGTCTGCGGGCGTCGTCTCCGGACCTAAGACGGTGTGGTCGATGCGGGCTGCGAACTCGGCTCTGTCCATACCGTCTCCTCTACCCGCGGAGCGAAAAAAGCTACAGGCCGGAGACGGGCGTTCGGACCCCGCCGAGCGTGGCCCCGCCGTACCGCTCCGACACCGTTTTGCCTGCGGGTTCGGAGTCGGATCTATGGCGATACTTCCCGAGGGGTTCACGCTGCCGCCACCGCCGTATCTCGCGCTCCTGGCCGTGGCCGGTGCGCTCGTCGCTCGCGCCGCAGTGCGTCGCCGGCCGGCTGTCACGACGGATCGCATCCTCGCGCTCGCACCGTGGATGGTCCTGGGATCGGCCCTGCACGTGCTGTACGTCGCGGGGTCGCTCCCGTCTCTACTCCGCCCCCTCGCAGGAACTCCAGCCGTGTACGTCACCGTCGCCATCGCGGCCGTCGCCACGTGGCTCACGGTCGATTCGCCGTCTCGCGCCGAAACGGTCCCCTACACGCTGGCGGGCGTCGGCGGACTCGCCGCGGCGGTGGCAGTAATCGCGGGACTCCTCGCCGGCGCATCGGAGGGGACGCTGTCGCCGCTGCTGCCGGCCGCGGGGGTCGTCGTCGCGGGAATCGTTGCCGCGAGCGTGTGGGGCCTCCTCACGCGTGTCGTTCCGGAGATCGGGGTCACGGGACGGCTCGGCGCGTTCGCGCTGTTCGCGCACGTCCTCGACGGGATCTCGACCGCGATCGGGATCGACCTGCTCGGGTTCGGTGAGCGGACGCCGCTCTCGCGGATTATCATCGAGTTCGCCGCCGGCCTGCCGACCGCGTCGCTGATCGGGGCAGGGTGGCTGTTCGTCCTGGTGAAGATCGGGGTGGCCGCGCTCGTCGTGTGGCTCTTCGCGGATCTGTACGAGGAGGCCCCGACGCAAGCGCGGTTGCTCCTCGGCTTCGTCGCGGCGGTCGGGCTGGGCCCCGCCGTGCACAACGTGCTGCTGTTCACCATCTCTGCGCCCGCGTGAGCTCTCGGGGCGCCGTCGGGACGACCCGGCCGGCACCGACCCCGACGCGGAACCCACGGGGGCGAGCGTTTTTGTAACCGGAGACGGTAGCTCCGAGAATGGCCCGAGTCGTCTGTGCCGGACACCTGAACTGGGACGTGACGCTCCGGGTGCCGGCGCTGCCGGACCCGGACGGCGAAGTGAACGTCGACGAGCGGCGGAGCGGCGGCGGCGGCAGCGCCGCCAACGTCGCGAACGGCCTCTCGGACCTCGACGTCGAGGCGGCCCTCCTGGGGAGCGTCGGTGCCGACGAGAAGGGGCGGACCGCCCGCGAGGAACTGGCCGCTAACGGCGTGGACGTGACGAACGTCGTCGAATCCGCGTCACGCGAGACCACGACGAAGTACATCGTGGTCGAGCGGTCCGGCGAGGTGATGGTGCTCGGGTGTCCGGGAGCGAACGAGGCCTTCGAGGCGCGCGACCTCCCCACGTCGGAACTGGCCCGCGCCGACCACCTGCATATGACGAGTCAGCGCCCGGAAACGGCGACACGGCTCGCCGAGCGCGCTCGAGAACACGACGTCCCGGTGAGTTTCGACCCCGGTCGGCGGATCGACGACCGCGGGTACGGGCCGGCGGTCACCGCGGTGGAGTACCTATTCTTGAACGACCGCGAGGCCGCGCTCGCGCTCGACGCGTTCGATCTGAGCGACCAGACGCTCGTGCTCAAACACGGCCCGGAGGGCGCAGAGGTCCGTCGAGACGGCGACCGAGTCGCTCACCCGGGCTATCCGATCGACGCCGTCGACACCACCGGCGCGGGCGACGCCTTCGCCGCGGGGTTCATTGCCGCGACAGTCGACGGTGCGAGCGACGAACGAGCCCTCGCCGTCGCAAACGCCTGCGGGGCGCTCGCGTCGAAGTCGCCGGGTGCGCGGACGACCCTCTCTTGGGAAATGATCCGCGCGTTCATCGGCGAGTGATCGCGCTGCTGCCGCCTCGAAGCGGGAGAGTTTTACCGCCGGGACCGATGTGAGTGAAACCGTGACGGACGTGTTGGGAACCGCGGGTGCAAACACCGCCGGTGAGTTTGGGGCATTCGTCATCCTCTGTGCGGTCTGCGGGCTGTTCGGTGCGGTCGTGATGGACGTGCCGATGACCAGACAGGAGGACGGATTCACGCCGGCGTACGTCGCGACGAGCGTGCTCTCTCGATCTTCACCGGCCGAAGTCGCCTTCGGCGCGGCGTTCGCGCTCCACCACCTCACGGGCGTCCTCGCCGGGCTCCTGTACGCGGCGTTGTACCTCCTCGTTGCGGTCGGCGTTCCCGACGTGGCGACAGTCGGTGGGATCAGACTACTTCCGCACCTCGTCGCGACGGTACTCGTCGCCGGGTTCGTCTACGCGTTCTTCGCGTACCTGGTGTTCCCCCGGGCCGGCGGCTGGATCTACGAGGAGCGCGCGACGGCCGTCAGCGGGCGGTGGCTCCGCTCGACCGCCGTCTTCGGCTCAGTCCTGGCCCTCGTCGTCCCGGCGGCGACGACGCTCCTGTGACCGCGTCGTTTTTCACCGTCTCGCGCCAGATTCCGGTATGGCCAAGCAGCCTCACCTCCTCGTCGAGGAGGGCGACGTCCACGAAACTGCGCTCATCCCCGGCGATCCCGGTCGCGTCGATCGAATCGCCGCGCAGTGTTCGGACGCCGAGACGGTCGCAGAGAATCGCGAGTACACGGTCGTCAACGCGACCTACGAGGGCGTCCCGCTGACGATCTGTTCGACCGGAATCGGCTGTCCCTCGGCCGCCATCGCCGTCGAGGAACTCGCGGCTGTCGGCGTCGAGACCCTCATCCGCGTCGGAACGACGGGCGCGCTCCAGCGAGGTATCGAGATCGGCGATATGGTCGTCGCGACCGGCGCGGCCAAGGAGGAGGGTACCTCGAAGCGGTACGAAGACAGCGTGATTCCGGCCGTGCCGGACTACGACGTCCTGACGGCGCTGGTCGACGCCGCAGAGCGGAACGGAGAGGACGTCCACGTCGGCCCGATCGTCTCCGACGACGCGTTCTACACCGAGAGCGAGGAATACGTCGAAGAGTGGGAGGCCGCGAACCTCCAGGCCGTCGAGATGGAGGCTGCGGCCGTGTTCTCGATCGCACGTCGGAAAGACCTGGCCGCCGGTGCGATCTGTACGGTCGACGGCAACCTCGTCGAAGGGACCCAGAAGGGTGCGGACTCCGATTCGGAGCTTCCCGAAAAGGCGAAGGACAACGTCGAACGGGCCATCAGACTCACCTTAGACGCCGTCGTCGATCTCGCATAAGCGATGCGCGGACAGCGGCTCCTCGACCAGGCGATCGACCGTCTCGCCACGGCGCGGAGCCGCATCAAGCGGATCGAACGGCGCGAACTCTGGGAGTTCCGACGCTGGCTTCAGAACACCGACAATCTGCTTCACCTCTCGATCGTCCTGTTCGTCCCGGTCGTCATCGGGTTCGTCACGTACCTCTCGAACCAGGTCCAGACGCTGTCGTTCCTGCTCTTTCCGCCGCTGGCGTCGGGGACGTACACGCTCTTTTCGGATCCCGACGGGCGACACGCCGACCCCGTTCGCTTCGTCGCGAGTCTGAGCATCGGCGCGATCTGCGGGCTGATCTCTTACACCGCGACGGCCTGGGTATACGATGGCGTAGGCAGTGCGCTCGTCCACCCCGAGAGCGCGGCACTCGCGATCTTCCTCACCGGTCTGGTCACCTGGGCCGGTCACATCGAAGCGCCGTCGGCGTTCTCGACGGCCCTGCTCGCGCTCGTCACCGGAGACGTCGAGCCCGTGACCTACGTCGTCAGCGTGTTCCTCGCGGCGGTGTTCGTCGCCGGCGCGTTCGTGGTCTGGCGCGAGACGTTCTACGAGAAGCGAGCCGAGTACCTCTACGAGACGGTTCGCGGCGACGACCACGTACTCGTCCCGATGCGTGGTGAGACCGCAGAACGGACGGCGCTCTTCGGGGCGCGGCTCGCAGCGGCGCACGAGGCCGGGAAGGTCGTGCTCCTCGACGTGGTGTCCGAAGCCGAGACGGCCTCGGCGGACGGCGGCGTGTCGACCTTCGAGGACTCACGGCGCATTCACGAGGTGGCCCCGTTCGACGACGACACCGAGGAGGTGGCTGCGGCACCGAAGGTTGCAGCCGAGACCCGCGAGACGGTCGAGCGGCTCGAACGGTGTGCGTCGGACATCCACACGCGCGTCGGCGTCCCCTGTGAGGTGGTCGTCGTGGCCGGCGACTCGGTCTCGGCGACGATCGAAGCCGGCCAGAACGCCAATTGCGATCTCGTCGTGACGCCGTACGAAGAGGACCGGGGGACGCTCTCGCGGTACATCCGCGGGATCTTCGCCAGCCGCTTCGACGCCGTGGCGTTCCGCTCCGTCCGGGACAGAGTCCGGTGGTCTCGGGTGCTGGTGCTCGTGGCTCGCCCCGGCGACGTCGCCCACGGGATGATCGACTTCGCGTCCCGGCTGACGGGCGACAGCGGAACGGTGAGCGTCACCACCTGCATCGGGAGCGAAGTCGAGCGCCGGACGGCGGAGACGCATCTGGACCATCTGGTCGAGACCGTCGAAGGCAACGTCGAAACGCGGGTCTCGCGCTCTCCGGTCCAGGATTTCATCGCCGCCAACGCCGACGACTACGACCTGCTGGTCATCGGTTCCAGCGGGGAACGCTCGCCGGCGTCGCGGTTCGTCTCGCCGCCGACGTTCGAGCGGGTACAGGACCTCGAGTGCGACGTGGCAGTCTTCGACCGCGGCAACCTGTAGCCGTCCGGACCGGCCGGAGCGATCGTCACTGCGCTCTCTGGTCCCCGTCCGGCGGGTCACCGGTGTCATCGACTTCGTCTGCGGCGTCACTCACTGCCTCCGCGGCAGCTTCCAGGTCCTCGGACTCTCCGCCGGCTCCGAGGAGGCGCGCTTCGAGCGCTTCGGCCCCGTGACCGCCGAGGGCGGACTCCGCGAGAAAGTGTGCGCCGAGTGCCGCCGGGCTGATGACGGTGTCTGCGCCGGCGCGCTTGAGTTTGTTCACGTTCTCGCGCTGCGTCGCGGCGGCGACGATCGTCACCTCGGGGTTGAGTTGTCGGGCCGTCAGGATCGCCAGCGCGTCTTCCGCGTCGTTGTTCGTCGCGGCGACGACTGCCTTCGCGACCTCGACCCGGCCGCGGTGCTGCGCCTCTTCGTCGCTTGGGTCGTCCGTGAGGACGGTGTAGCCCCGGTCGGAAAGTCGACGGGAGCGCTCCTCGTCGGGGACGACGACGAGGATGTCTGCCTTCGTCGAGAGTTCTTCGAGAATCGGTTCGGTCAGGTCCCCGTGCCCGAGCACGAGGACGTGGTTCTCCAGTACGTCGAGTTGTTCTTCTGTCATACGTCCGAGTGCTTTCGAAAACTGCGCTTCGATCAGCGGCGTGAAGACGACACCCAGCACCACGGCGAACGACGAGACGGTCACCAGGAGGACCGACAGTGCGAACAGTTCGCCGATCGCCGAGTTCGGAGTGATATCGCCGTAGCCGACGGTGCTACCGGTGACGAGCGTGAAGTAGAACGCGTCCAGCGGCGTCGAGACGCCATCGAAGTGTTCCTGTAGGGCGAACGCGCCGGCGGTCCCGTAGCCCTGTGCGCCCGCCAGCGCCGCAAGCGATGCGATCTGTGTCGTCGTCAGTGAGACGGCGCGGTCGAACGTCCGGACGTTGAGTCCCACGACGACCAACGCGATCGCCGAGAGTCCGACCAGCGGCAGGGACAACTGTGAGGACTGCAGCACTCCCTGCGCCGCGGTGATCGGAAAGAGTACCAACACGGCGAACCACGCGGCCCGAAGGCGACGCCGGAGTCCGAACGCACACAGCAGGAGGATGAATCCCGTGAGCGTTCCGGTGAAGGCGGCCACCTGTCTGGCGATGCCGGGGACGAGAACGCCGATCACCCTGAAGTCCGCGCCCGCTCCAGCGCCGATGTTGGCGATGCCCGTCACGACCGAGAGTGCACCGACGAGAAGCGTCAGCACGACCGCGGCACGGGCACCGATCCAGTTCCAGTCCCGTACGGTGGCCATACCTGTCTCTCCAGTGTCGTCGACTTAAGCGTCTCGTCATTCGCCCTCGAAAGTGGTAAGCCGATGCCCCGAGAGTGAGGACCGATGGCGTCGCTACCGATCGAGATACTCTACGGACTCTACCTTGGCGTGCTGACCGGCCTCGTCCCCGCACTGATCGCCTGGCTCCTCGGTTTCGGGTTCAAGTACTTCACCGGGATCACCATCCCGGGGCTGGGGGTCGTCGCCCTGGGCGTCGCCATCGCCGGGCTCAACGGCGGGCTCCTCGCACTCGCGGATCCGAGTCTCACCGGCTCCGCGAATCAGTTGCGTCTCACCATCGCGCTCCTGGTCGTGTTGATGGCGACGCTCTACGCCCACGGACAGGGCGACAAGATGGGGGCGGCGCTCCCGAAGCGAATCAGCCTGCGGGAACTCACGAAGCGGACGCTGTCGGCAGACGTGGTCGAACTGGTCGGCGGCCGCGGGCAGGTGCGGATCTCGGTCGCCGGCGACGTGGGTGACGTCGAGGGGTTCCCGCCGCTGCCGGCCTCACTCCGAGAAGCGATCCGGACCGAGACGTGGACGTTCCCGGCGGACCTGCCGCTCGTCGAACTGGAGTCTCGGGTGGCTGCTGCGCTCCGGACCGACTACGACCTCACCGAGGTGTCGGTGACGCTCGACGAGCGCGGGCGGGCCACCGTCGCCGCCGCGCCCCCGACGAGCGGCCTCTCGAAGCACCTCGAGTCCGGCCAGCGTGCCGTCTCCGTCGACGCGCTGGTTCCGATGGGGGCCGCCCGCGGCGACGACGTCGTCGTCTGGGCCGACGGCGACCGGTTCGAGGCGAGTCTGCTGGGCGTCGTCGACGAAGCGCCAGAAGACGAGCGGTCCGCGGATCTCGAGCCGTCGCAGGACGCGACCGCCGAACCGACAGTGGCTGAACCGACGGCTCCGAGGGCGGCCGGCGGGCGCGCTCGCGTGACCCTCGCGACGACGCGGGCAAACGCGACGGCGCTGCTCGGGGCCGACGACGTTCGATTGGCGGTCCGCTCCAAAGGCGTCCGCCGGGAGTTCGAACTCGTCGGGCTCCTCAAGCGGGCGGGCAACCGCTTCCGCCGAGTCACCGTTCGGGAGGGGAGCAGCATCGCCGGCAGCACGCTCGGGGCAACGGCGGTTCGCGACGCCTACGACGTCGCCGTGCTCGCCGTCCGCCAGGGCGGCTCCTGGGTGATCGCCCCGGCCGGAACGCAGGCCGTCAACGCCGGCGACGACCTGCTCGTGGTCGGGACTAAGAGCGACCTCGATACCTTCGCGGGGGTCGTCGCGTGAGGCCGTTCCGCTCGTCGCTGCAGCTCGGTGCCCTCGCGGACGAACAGACGCTCGTGAGCGCGGGTCTCGGCGTCCTCGGACTCGCGACGCTCGCGGCCGCACTCGCCGGACTCGCGGCCGTCCTCTATCGATGGTACACCCGCGAGGAGATCCCCGCCTGGTTGGCCACGCTGGTCGGCGCGTCGGGGGTGGCCCTGTATCTCAACGCGGTCGGACTCTTCCAGCGCGCCGTGGGGACCGGCGCACCAGAGATCTTCGCGCCGGCGACAGTGCTCGTCAACGCGGTCACGATCGGGACGGCCATCGTGGTCTCGCCCGCCGGACGGGCCGTCGGTGATCGCCTCACGACGAGCGCGTTCGCCGTCGCTGGGTCCCGACAGCTCGATACGGAGGTGAGCCGACTCGTCAGCAGCGTCGGGCGCGTCCGACCGATCGAACTCCCCGAATCAGCCGCTGAGGTCGACGACATCGAGGGCTACGACCCCGTTCGGCCGACAATCAAAGCGGAGTTGGCCGGCAAGACGCTGCTCGTCCCCCGACATCTCCGGGGTGAGAGCCTCCGCGAGCGCGTCGTCACCCGAATCAAAGAGGATTACGGCGTCGGCTACGTCGATCTCGAACTCGACGACGACGGGACAGTCACCCGGCTCGGACTCGGCCGCCGCGTCGCCGGCATCGGGACCACGCTCGCCCCCGGCGTCGCGGCCGTCGCGGTCGACGCAGACCCCGGGGCAGGCGCGTCCGCGGGCGATGCGGTCCAACTCTGGCGGCGCGTCGAACCCGCGGAGCGCGACCGACCTGCCGAAGACGAATCGGTCGAGGCCGGGTCCGCAAAGCGCGTCGCGAGCGGCGAACTCCGCGCGGCGGGCGAGGACGTCGCGACCGTGATCCTCGACGAGGCTGACGCGGCCGCGCTCGATCCCGACGAGCGCTATCGACTCCTCACCGTGCCGACCGACCCCGGCGCAGAACGGGAGTTCACGTCGCTGTTGGGTGCCGCCGACGAGACGATGGACGTCGTGACGATCGAGGCTGGCAGCGCGCTCGACGGCGCCGCGCTCCGCACGGTGCCGGGAACGGTCGCGGCCGTCCGGGCTTCTGACGGGCCGATCGAACCGACCCCGCCGCGGTCGCGGGAGCTGAAACCGGGAGAGACGGTCTATTTCGTTGCCCGTCCCGAACGGCTTCGCGAGGCCGCGGAGTTGGCCAGCACCCCGGCGGACGACGGCCGGGGTCAGTGACGGGCGGCCCGCCGCGGTCGACTGCGTAACGCTCAACTCCGCCGGGACGCGAACGGAGGTATGGACACGGTACACTGGCGGCTGTTCGCGGACCTCGCCGAGGTCGCTGGCGGTCGAGAACACACGGTGTCGATCGAATCCGGCGGAACCGTCGAAGACGCACTGGCGGCGCTGTTAGACGATCGAGCAGGACTCAGCGATCGGGTCCTCGACGGCGACAGCCTCGCGGACGACGTGAACCTGATGCGGAACGGGACGCCGGTCTCCGAGTCGGACGAGGTCGAGGCGGGTGACGAACTCGCGATGTTCCCGCCCGTCACCGGCGGGAGTCTGTCGAGCGTCGACCCGTAACCCGATCGGCGCTCGCTGCGGTCGTCGCTACGACAGCCACTCGTCGGGTTTGGTGTCGTAGTCGACGTCGGACGCCTGGATCCGTTCTTCCAACTCGGGATCGAGGTCGAACTCCTCGAACTCCGAGCCGTCGTATCGGATCCGGACCCCGACCTCGGTCGGCTCGGGTTCGCGGTTCCGACGCCGAGCCACCTCCACGTCGTGTTCGTCGTACTCCTTCCGGATCGTCATCAGGTTCACCGGCCGCCCCCACAGTTGGTGGACCCGCTCGAGGACGTCCTCGGCCTGGTCGAGGTCGAGCATCACGCCGTTGTACCGGTGCCCCAACAGGAGTTCGCCGCGGTTCTCGAAGTTGTCGTCGAAGACGGCGATCGTCGGCTTGCCGAAGTTGGTGAACTGGAGCAGCAGTTTCTTCTTCACGTCGTCGGGGTCTGTCGAGGCCACGCGGAAGTCGCCGGTCGAACGGGTGTACTCGTAGGTGAAGTAGTCGTTCGACTCGACGAACTCCGGTGAGAGGAACGCGTCCACGAACGTCACGTCGTTGTGGCTCTCGCGGACTTCGCGCATCCGCTCCCACCCCGCGGTCCTGTCGACGGCGGCGATGGCCTCGTCGACGCTTTCGAACTTCGCGTCGTCGAACATGTATCTGGAGAGCTGTTCGAGTTCCGAGCGACGAATCCGTTCGAGGAATCCCCGATACTGGGGCTTCACCAGCGAGAAGTGCCGCTCGGCCAGTCCCTCGTAGGTCAGGACTTTCCACGGATAGCGGTCCGCATCGACCGATTCGGGAGCAGAGAGCGTTCGGTCCAGCGTCTCCCAGTCGACCCGCGGATCGTCTTCGGGGAGCGCCGCGAGGTCCGAGAGCGTGTCTGAGCGGATCTCGTCGATCGCCGGATGCGGCGCTAAGCCCGACTGCACCGTCTCGAAGTCGATCGCGTCGTGGAAGTTTCGCCAGGTGATCCCCTCCACGCGGAGGAGTTTGTCGGCGACCTCTCGCCGGTTGGTCGTGTTCTCGACGTACTCCCAGAGCTGCTTGCCGAGTTTGTAGGGGTTCATCCCCGGCGACCCGAGGACGCGTGACTGGTGATCGGCGTAGGTGAGGAACTCGTCTTGGCCGGCGAAGCGCTCCTCGCCCATCATCAGCGATTCCCAGTAGGCGGCCCACCCCTCGTTCATCGTCTTCGTCAGTTTCTGCGGGGCGAAGTAGTACGCCTCGCGGCGGAGTAAATCGAGGACGTCCTTCTGCCAGGACTCCATTTCGACGGCCTCGCCCGCCTCCTCGTCGTAGACCATCCCGTGGTCGCTGAGGAAGCCGAGCACGTCCGACCGGGGACGGTCGAGGTTCGCCGCGGCGGCCTCCGCCTCGGCGAGTTCGTCGAGCCACTCGTCGTCGAAGACCTCCCCCTGGACCGTATCGGAGAGGTCCATCCCGTCGAGGCGCTCGCGGAGATCTTCGGGCTGTGTGCGCTCGGTGTCACGCTCGGCGGCCAGCGGCTGATGCTGGTCGATCGTGTCCTCGAGGCAGGTGACGGCGTCGACGAACCGTTCGATGTCCTCCTGATCGATGTCGGGATCGTCGACGTAGCGCTGGATGGTCTCGGCGTGCCGCGCCAGCATCGCCGCGGCGTCGAGGTCGCCGTCGCCGGAGAACCGCGAGAACCACTCGTTGTTGCGGAAGAAATCCGCATGGGCCTCGACGTGTGTGATGACGGCCTTCTGGTCGGCCAGCGAGTTCGACTCCTGCAGGAAGGCGTGGCTCGGATCGTCGTTGTTGACGATCTCGAAGGCCTTGCCCATCCCGAACTGGTCCTGTTTCTTCTGCCGGTCGTAGGTCATCCCCCAGCGCCAGTGCGGATACCGGCGTTGAAAGCCGCCGTAGGCGATCAACTGGTTCATCTCGTCGTGATCGACCACCCAGTAGTTCACCGGGTACGGGTCGAGTCCCAGTTTGTTGGCCAGGGCCGCGGCCGCTTCGACCGGCTCTTCGAGCCGATCGGCCTCGTCCTGGGCGATCCGTCTGAAGCGATTCGGTGGCGTCATCGGTCTCCTCCTGTGGAACTGGATTCGGTCTGGAGCACGTCGTAGATGGCGTCAGTCACGTCTTCGGCCGCGCCGACACGTGCGACGACCACGTCGCCGCTGTCCTCGAAGGCGTCTTCGACTTCCTCGGCGTGGGTCGCGTTGATCGCGGTGCCGCCGGGTTGGGTCTCCACGTACGCGTGGAGGTTGGCGGGGATCTCCTGCATCAGCGGGATCACCCGCTCTGTGGTATCGTTCGAGGAGTTCTCGGAGTCGCCCGCGGCGAAGACGTATCGGTTCCACTCCGACCAGGGGTACTCCGCTTCGAGAACCTCCTTTGCGAGTTCGTAGGCACTGGAGATCCGCGTGCCGCCGCCGGATCGGATGCCGAAGAACTCCTCGCGGTCGACTTCCCAGGCGTCGGCGTCGTGGGCGATGTAGACGAATTCGGCGTTGTCGTACTTGCCCTGAAGATACCAATCGAGCGGTGTGAACGTCCGCTCGACCAGTTCGCGTTTGGTCTCCCGCATCGACCCCGAGACGTCTCGGATGTTGACGACGACGACGTTCTTCTGTTTCTTCTCCTCGATCTCGGGATGGCGGTATCGCTCGTCGTCGCGGCGGAACGGGACCTCGCGGAGCCCCTTCCGGCGGATGCGCTGGACCGGCGTCGTGCGCTCGACGTTCTCGGTCATCTCCTCGAAGGACGCCCAACGGTCGCGCTCGGCCTCGTCGATCTCCTCCCACTCGGATTCGATCCACGCGAGTGAGACCAGGATGTTCTCCTCGCGACACCATTCGTAGACGGACTCGGGCGTCGCGCCTTCGATACGCATCGCTTCGCGCACGAAGTCGTCGTCGAAGTCAGTCGCGAGCTTCCGCTTGAGCCCCTGTTTGAACAGCCGCTCGAAGTCGAGCGTGCTGTTGGGGCCGGTGCGCGTGACGTCGGTGAAGTCGCCCTCGATCTCCTCGATTACCTCCTTGCCTTTCGGTTCGAGATCGAGACCGAGTTCCTCGTCGAGTTCCTCGGCGAACTCTTCGGGATCCATCTCGTAGTGGCCGTGTTCGCCGCCCTCTTCGCCGGGTTCGCCCTCCTCGCCGTCCTCGTCACCGTCCCCGTCGCCGGGTTGGGGCTCGGGTTGGCCGATCGGCTGGCCGACGTCCGGCGTGCCGTCGCCGCCCTGTCCGACGCCGCCCTTGTCCAGGCGGTCGTAGGCGAACTCGGGGAGGTCGACGATCTTGATCGGGATCTGGATCGTGTCCGACTGAGAGCCGCTGAGGTCGCCGTACCGGATGAACGATTCCAGATCTTCGCGACGCTCTTCGCCGATTTCGCGGAACCGTTCGATATCCTCTCTCAGTCCCATCGGTGACGCACCTCCCGGACGACCGCGCGGCTCGTCAGTTCGGCGGAGGCCTCAGTGTAGCCGCGGTCGGTCAGTTCCTCGATCGTCTGGGCCTTGAGCCGCGCCGTCTCGGTGTCTTCCGGCGGATCGTCCCACTGGTCGGGATCGAAGTCCTCGTAGAGTCGCCTGACGTCGTCCCAGTCGTACGCGTCGAGGACGGATCTGATGACCGGGATCTCCGAAAGTTCCACGTCGTCGACGGTGAAGCCCTCGTCGCGGTTCTCCCAGGCGTAGCGGTTCAGCGCGGTGATGACCTTCTCGCGACGGAACTGTTTGACCTTCTTCGTCGGTTGGTTCGACAGGTAGTCGCCGTCGGTGAAGCGACCCAACTGTTCGGTTTCGAACAACTTCATCAAGAGCGGGTCCGGGTCGACCGGGCCGCGCTCGGTCTCGATCTGCTCGTCGCCGGCCCAGGCGTAGACGTGCTCGACGTATTCGGCGACCGTCTCGCGCTCGACTGAGCGGTCCGCTAACAGCGCTTCGAGGACGTCCTCTTCCTGCCGTTCGAGGACGTACTCTTTGGCCTGGGTCACGCGACCCTCGTACTCCGCGCGCTCCGAGCGCGAGAAGACGGGGGCATCGCGGAGCCCATCGGCCATCGCGTCCAGCACGTCCTCGGGGAGGAGCACGCGCTCGACGTCCAAGTCGGCGTGGCGGCGACCCGTGTCCTCGTGGAGCAGGTCCGCGATGACGTCGCGGGTGTAGGTGACCGGGATGCCGTGGACGCCCTCTTCGCCCTCGAACTCGAACTCGTCGATGGCCGTCCGGGTGTCGCCCTCCTGGATGTAGCCGAAGTCGAAGAGCAGCGCCTTGTCGACGAGGTCGTAACCGCTGGGAACGTCGTCGCCGTCGAGTCGCGTGAGGACGCTGTACATCGCGGCTGCCTCCACGGTGTGCGGGGCGAGTTCCCGCGTGTCGACCGTGCCCGGCGCGCTTCGGACGTCGAGTTCGAGCGGCGCGCGGATCTGCTCGCGCAGGTCCGACTCGTCTTCGACGTCCCAGACCGCCGTCTCGTCGGTGAGCTCTCTGCGGATCAGTTCCGCTTCGAGTGAGACGTTCGTGAGGTAGCGGAACTCCCGCTTGTCGAGTCGGCGCTTGAGTGCCTTCAGCGGGTCGCGGCCGTTACGATCGGCGTACTTGTCCAGTTCGGCGTCGAGGTCGGGGTTCGAGATGATCAACAACTGGGTGTCGACGTCCATCCCGATCCCCTTGTCCAGTTTGACGTGCCCCTCGTCGGGGACGTTCAGGAGTTTCTGCAGCAGGTCCGCGTGCTGGGCGGCGTCCTCGACGATAGTCAGGAGGCCGTTGCCCTGCGAGAGAACGCCGTCGTAACTGAACGCCTGCGGGTTCTTGCGCCCCCGCGAGTCGAGTTCGCGGAGCATCCCCGGCATCCACGACCCGACGAGTCGCTCCTTCGGCGAGCCGTCGTCTTCGGAGTGGAGGACGCCGATCCCTCGCCCCACGTCGACGACGTAGTTCTTCACGCGGAGGTGCGTCGGATCCGTGACCGCCGAGAACAGATCGCGCGTGCCCTCTCGGCGGTACTGCTCTTCGAGGTGCTCGTACGCCTCCCGCGAGAACGGATCGAGATCGTTCTCGACGGCGATCGGGACGTGGTCACCGGACTCGCTGTTCAGTCCGTCCAGCAGCTCTGATCGGACGGATTCGGGAAACACCGAGAGCGGGTGCGCCTGCACGGGACTCTCGTACCAGTCGTCTTCCCGCTCCGGTCCGGCTTCGTCACCGTAGGACAGTCCGCGGGTTTCCCGGCCGGCAGCGACGTTCCACTCGACGGTGTAGCGCCGACCGGCGTCGGTGCGTGAGTACGCGCGCAGGCCGTTGATCAGACAGCGCTTCAATTCGGATTTCCCGGTCGCGGTGGGCCCGTCGAACCAGAGAATCTTCTCGGATTTGCCCCGCCCGGCGGCGATCGTTCGGAGGTCGTCGACGAAGCGGTTCAGCACCTCCGTGTTCCCGAGCACGGCGTGTTCCCCATCGTTCGCGGGATCGTCGAAGAAGCGATAGCGCTCGCGCGTCTCGCCTTCCTCTAGCACCTCGCGCGTCCCCATCGACTCGATGGCGTCGAGCAGGTACTTCGAGGCGTGTGCAGCGATCGAGGGCCGCTCGAAGGCGGCGTCGACGTAGGCCGCGAGGCTCATCGGCTCCTCGTACGTGCCGCGGAGGTGGTCGTCGGCGCGGTCGAGATACTCGCGCGCCGCGTCGGTGTGTGAACTCATCTTACCCCTCGAGTTCGCTCTTTGCCACCTCCGCGCCGGCGAACTCGAGCACCTCCTTGGCTCCCTCGGGTGAGTACCCTTGTTCGATCAGCGCGTCGATCCACGCGCTGCGCTCGTCGTCGTCGAGTTCGTTCGCGCTGACGAGCGCTGAGAAGTTGATGTTGTGCTTCTTGTCTTCCCAGAGTTTGCGCTCCAGGGCCCGACGGAGCCGGTCGTTGTCCTGCGGGTCGAAGGAGGTACCGTCGCGGGCGCGACGGGACACCCAGTTTGAGACTTCCTGTCGGAAGTCGTCCTTCCGATCCTCCGGAATGTCGAGTTTCTCCTCGACCGAGCGGAGGAACGTCTCGTCGGGGTCCTGCTCTCGGCCGGTGAGTTCGTCCTCGACGGTATCGTCGTCGATGTAGGCCATCACGTGGTCCATGTACTTCTCGCCCTGTCGCTGAATCTCGTCGAGGTCGTACGCCAACGCGTGGCGGACGTCCTCGATCGCGCGCTCTTTGTACTCCTCGCGGACCAGTTCGAGGTAGCGGTAGTAGCGATCGAGATTCTCCTCGGGGATCGACCCGTGGTTCTCGAGGTTCGCCTCGAAGTGTGAGAACACCGACAGCGGCGAGAGGTAGGACCGATCGCGGTGGGTCGAGTCCATAATCGCCTCCGCGATCTCGTCGCCGATGAAGCGCGCGGAGACGCCGTTCATCCCCTCAGCGATGTCGGCGCGCTCCTCCCCGCTCTCTCTGAGTTTCCTGACGTCGACGTCGTCGCCGTCGTCGATCTCTCCGTTGTAGGCCTTCGCCTTCTGGACGAGCGAGACGCTGTCGTCCGGCTCTGTGACCCGAGTGAGCACGCCGAACAGCCCCGCCATCTCCAGGGCGTGGGGTTCGATGTGCATATCCGGCACGTCGGCGTTCCGGAGCATCTTCCGGTAGATTTCGGCCTCCTCGTCGTACTCGAGCACGTACGGGAAGTCGATTCGCTTCGTGCGGTCGTTGAACGCCTCCATCTTCTCGTCGCCCTTCTTCTCTCGATACTCGGGCATATTCGTCCGGCCGACGATCACCTGGTCGATGTCGATCCGGGGGTTGTTCTTCGGCTTGATCGTCTGCTCCTGGGAGGCGTGCAGGAAGTCATAGAGGAACTCACGCTGGAGTTTCAGCAGTTCCTCGCCGGAGAACAGGCCGCGGTTGGCGTTGCAGAAGGCCCCGGAGTAATCGAACGCCCGGGGGTCGGACTCGCCGTAGACGGCTAACTTCGAGTAGTTGACGTCGCCGGTGAGTTCGGTCTCGTCCTGGTTCTTCTTGTCTTTGGGCTCGAACGTCTCGACGCACTGGCGTTTGTTCTCGCTCGCGACGAGTCGGACGATCTCGACGTGGTTGTTCAAGACCGCCTCGAGGTCGTCGTCGTAGTGGGCGAGTAACTGGTCGAGGTAGAACTCCGAGGCGGGATCGAGCGTTTGATCGTTTCGGATCGTGTACGGCGCGTCCAGAGCCTCGTTGAGTCGCTCGATCACCCCGTCGCGCTGCTCCTGCGGGAGCAGGACGAGCGGATCCTGGTTCATCGGCGAGGTTACGACGTCGTCTTCGGGGTCCTGATCGCGGATGACGTCGCAGAGGTCCGTCCACCGGAACGTGTACATCCGGCCCGCATCGGTGGCTGTGTAGTCCTCGAAGTACCGGCGGACCATCCAGTCGAAGTGGGACTTCCCGGAGCCCACCGGGCCCAAGAGGAGTTTGATCCGCTTCTCGGGGCCGAGTCCCCGCGCGCCGGACTTCACTTTGTTCACGAATTCGTGGATCGACTCGTGGACCTCCCGGCCGTAGAAGGTGTTCTCGCCGTCGTGCAGTGGGTCCTCCGCGGCCATCCGATACTCGACGACACCGGCGTCTTCGTCGTAGTCAGTGCCGTAGTGGTCGAACATATCGGCCACCCGCTGGTGGGCGTTGCGAGCGATTCGGGGGTCCTCGTACACCGCATCGAGGTACCACTCGAACGACTTCGCTTCGCGGAGGTCTTCGGGCACCGAGTCCTTGTACTGCCGACTCAGGGATTCGAGGGTTGCTCTGTCACCGTTCATTGTTTCTCCGTCTCGGGAGCGACGTGGGCCGGCGTTCGGACGGCCGGCGGCGAACGGCGTCGCGCGTTCGCGACGTCCACGGAACGCGAACGTTCCGGTACTCACGCGGCGACGATACGGCGCAGGGGCGACAGCGACACGGCGTCGTGGAACGACAGAACGTCGGGATTCAGCGTGCGGTGCGTGCTACGTCGTCGCTCGATCCGATCGACCGAGACTGAACGTGTGTGAGGGTCACACACACATAAGCCTTCCTTCGGTTCTGGGATCCGTGCCCGCGCGGTCACCGAATCGGCGCTGAGGCCACGATATTTGTAGGCGCAGACGGAACGACCGGTATGAGTGAGTCTCCCGACGAGTCGCCGGCCGACGAGCCGCCGGGCGGATGGACGCTCTGGAACGACGAGCCCCGGGGCCGACGGATCCTCGTGTTTCGACCGGACGTGTTTAACGAACAGGCGGGACTGCCCGCGGAGTGTCTCCCCACGATTCTGATCTCGAATCGGTCGCGAGCACCGCGTCCGGGCGCCTCCCGGCGGCCCACGTCGACCTGGCACGTCGTGCTCACGTTGGAGCCGGAAGTCGAAGCGGTCACCGAGTCCTACGACAGCCGGGACGCGGCGATCGCGGGGGCGAACGACCTCGCGCGGCGGTTCGCGACCGGGGCGGTCGACTACCGGGACGCCTACCAGATTCCGCGGGAGGCGTACTTCGAGCGTCTCGACGAGGTGACCGGGCCGGACGCCTGATGGCCGCGTCTCGGTCCGGTCGGCGTCACCACTCTGCGAACGGCACGCCGCCGGCCGCCCGGTTGACGTACGCCGCCTGCATCTCCCGGACCGCGTCCGGAAGCGAGGCTCCCTCCTCTCGGGCCTTCTGCGCTCGAGCACGCTTCCACGCGCTCGGTGAGGTGTACTCCGCGTCCCGCCGCGCTTCGATGGGGCTGAGCGCCCATTCGATCGACGCTTCGTCCACGCCGAGTTCGTCCAGTCCGAGCCGCGCCAGCGAGAACAGTTCGTCGTAGATCTGCGCGGTCGCCGACGTCGCGTCGCCGTCGTCCCTCAGCCAGTGCAGTTCCGCGTCCGGGCCGTCGTCGACCGCCGCGTAGAACGAGTCCCGGGCGTCCGCCCACGGGAGGTCCGAGAGCGGGTGGCCCGCCGCGTCGACGCCGCGGAGGACGCCCGCGACGAGCGCTTGCACGCCGACGGTGTCCCGGATCGTCGGCTGCGTCGGCAGGGGTCGGTACTCGATCCGGACGGAGTTGCCGTCGGCCTCCGCGAGGTGCTCGCCGTCGGCGTCGCGGGGGTGGTCGCCGCCGAAGACCGGCCTGACCCACCGCCAGTACGTGCCGCGCTTCGCGGCGAACGCGGGGAACTCTGCGGCGGCCGCGGCCCCCGAATCGGGGCCGGCGGCGGCCGTTCCGTTCTCGCCCGCGATGTCGTCGATGAGGTCCGGGGCGGCCACGAGGGTCGGATCGTCGGCCATTCGGTCGATCACCGCCTCGATCGAGTCCACGTCGCGGGGAAGCCGACACTTGTTCGATCCGTCGTCGACGGATCGCTCGAAGATCGGCACGCGCAGTTCGTGCGGTGTCCGATCGAGCACGTCCGCTCCAAGGTCGGACTCATAGCGGTCCGCCGGCAGGAACGGCGAGTTAGCGGTCAGCGAGAGGATCGGGCCCATCGTTCGGGTCGCGACGTTCAGATACGCCGGGACGTCGTCGGGATCGGGGATCTGTAGGTGCGGCTGCATCGAGGTCGCCAGCGATTCGACGAGCATCGAACTGGTCTCTGAGAGCCCCGGGAGGTCCATCTCGATGACCCCGCCGTTGCGCCGCCGGATCTCCTGATCGAGCGCCACGTACCGCGGCACCGGACGCATATGCGTCGCGAGGAACACGCCGTCGGTCTCCTCGCCCGCTTCGAGATACTCGAGCGACCCCATCTCGGGGCCGTGTGTCCACATCGCGTCGAGGACGAAGTCCAGGCCGTCGCCTTCCAGCGCCGTCCGGACGTCGCGGTGTGTCGCCCGCAACTCGTCGAACTGGCGGCGGAGACCCGCCCCGGAGACCACGTCGGGATCAGTGTGTAACTCGGCGTTGTGGAGCCCGAGTTCGCGACTACACCCGTCGATCTCGAAGAGTCGCTCGGGCGCCGGCGCGATCCGCCCCGCGCCGTCGACGACGTACCCCTCGAGTTCGAGGCCGACGGCGAAGTGCGTCGCGTCGAAGACGCCCGCACGGATCGCCCCCTGCAACGCTTCTGCTTCGGCATCGACCCGCTCCGCGAACGCCGCGCAGTGATCCGGATCGAGCGCGGCGCGGACTGCGTCGGTCGTTTCAGTCATACCTGGGTGTGGAGGCCGGTGGGTACTGATACTGTCGACTGCGCGGCTACTCTCCGCCGTCCCGGTCCTCCTCGTCGGTGCCGGGCGTCGACGCAACGGCCTCGTCGTCGGCCGTGGTCCGGAGGATGAACGGTCCGATCGAGAGCGTCCGCTTGGCGACCGTGCCGAGTCGGAGGATGAACGAGAGCAGGATCGCGAACGGCGCGAGCGCGACCGACGCCGCCGCGGCGACCACCCAGACGAAGTGATTGACACCCAGCGTCGTCCCGGTGAGCGGGTCGAGTGCGTCCTGGAAGAGGATCATACTCGTCGCGACGATGAGCGCGGGGACCGCACTGTAGAGCATCGCCCGTGAGAGGTCGACGAGTTCCCACTGGAAGTACAGCGTCTTGATGTGCTCGCGAGCGGGGCCGAAGAGCGTCAGCAGCGACACGATGTCGTCGAGACGCGCCCAGACGTCGCCGACTCCACCGGTCGCGGCCTCGAGGGTCGACGTCTCTTCGTCGTCGCCGCCATTGTCCGCATCCGCGGCGAGTTGGTTTCGCAGGCGACGCGCCTCCTGGATCTTCCACGAGTAGTTGAAGTCGAGCGCCGCCGAAAGGACGCCGAACGTGCCGAACTGTCGGCCCGAAAGGTCGTCACCGACCGTTGCGGCGTGGTTTCTGAGATCCGCCGCGTACAGCTGTATCTGATCGTCGACGGCGGCACTCTCGACCGCCTCCTCGAGACGCTCGGCACGCGACTCGAGCGCATCGACGAGGAGTTGCAGGAACGCCGCGGGGGTCGCCGGCGCGGTGTTGCGACCGAGTTCCGCCTCGAGGTCCCGGCGGAACGACATCGCGCCCTCCATCCGCTCGCGCTGATCGCCGAGCGTCCCGAGTTCCTGTGAGAGCACCAGGGAGTTGATCGACACCACCAGGCTGACCCCGGTGATCGTGGCGGTGAGGAACCCCTGAAAGAGCGTTTCGACCGGATCGCCGGCGCTCATATTCATCCGACCGGGAGCGATCATCGCCGCGAGGATCACACCCGCGAAGAAGACGGCGACGGTCACCCCTGCGACAGTCCACCGGTTCGCTTCCAAGAGAATCCAGAGGGTGAGGCGGTTCTCCTCACCGCGCCGTCGCATCGTGTCCTCAGGCCCCGTCTCCGACGATACCGAGTCCTCCATCTGGGTCGACGTTCACGGCCCGGAGAAAAGAAGGTCCGGTCGACCTACGCGTCGTCGTCTTTCAGCTCTTCGAGTTCAGCCTCGACCGCCGAGTCGGCGACGTCGACCTCGGGTGCCTCCTCCACGTCGGTGGCGGCGGCGTCGCTCGATTCCACGTCGGCGTCGGGGCTCGCGTTCCCGGCGCTCTCGTTGCTCCCGTCGACGTCGGCCTTGAGCGTCTCGAGTTCGGTATCGACTTCCGACGACGTCCGCCCGCTCTCCAGTTCGCGGTCGATGCTGTCTTTGTCCGACATCGCGTCGTCGAACGCGCCCGTGTCGACGAGTTCGTCCATCGCTTCCGAGCGCGCTTCCATCTCGTCGGTCCGTTCCTCGGCGCGCTCGATGGCCCGTGAGACGTCTTCCATCTCGTCGCCGACACCGGTGAGTGCCTCTGAGACCCGTGAGGACGCTTCGGCCGCCTCGTAGCGAGCCTTCATCGTCTCTTTCTTCGTGCGGAACTCCTCGATGCGGTTCTGGAGGTCGTTTTTCTTCTCGACGAGGTTTTCCTGTGTCGACTGGAGCTCGGCGATCTGTCCTTCGAGGTCCTCGATCTGGTTCATCTTCGCCTGCTTCTTTTCGAGCGCCTGCCGGGCGAGGTCGTCGCGGTCCTGGCGGACGGCCTCGCGGGCCTGTTCGTTGTGCTTCTCGACGTTCTCCTCAAGCCGGCGCTTCTGGATCTCGAGCCGCTTCTTCTGGGTCGTCAGATCCGCGATTCCCTGCTTTACGTCCTGCAGTTCGTCACGCATCTGCTCGTAGGAGTAATCGAGCGTCTCCGAGGGGTCCTCAGCGCTGTTGAGGAGGGAGTTCAGTTTCGATCGGACGACGTAGGACGCGCGTGAGAGGATTCCCATAGTCCCGTTTGGGCACGCCGGAGTTAAAAGCTCACGTGCCGAACGCCTCGCAAGTGACCGAAACGGTACTCCTACCGGGCGCTCGCGACGCCCGAGGAACCCTCGACAGCGCGGGTGACGCGGACGCCGTCGCCGACCCGGCGTCGTCAAGCGAGTGTGTCGTCGCGTGCCCGCCGCACCCGCAGCACGGTGGCAGCCGGACCGATCGCCGGCTGGCTGCCGTGAGCGACGCGCTCGGCGAACACGGCGTCGACTGCCTGCGCTTCGACTACGGCGCGTGGGACCGGGGACGAGGCGAGCGACAGGACGCGACCGCCGCCGTCCGGTGGGCCCGAGACCGCTACGACAGCGTGGCCCTGTTCGGCTACAGTTTCGGTGCCGGCGTCGCGCTCGCCGCGGCGGCCCGGGGCGCGGTCGTCGACGCCGTGGCCGCGGTGGCCCCGCCGGGCAGGCTGGGCGGTGAGGAGGGGGCCGTCGCTGAATCCGCCTCGATGGCCGAGTCCGTGCAGACGGATATCCCCGCTGCACTTGAGGCGATTCCGCCGGCCGTCCGCGTGGGGGTCTTCTACGGCACTCGCGACGACGTCGTAGACGTCGATGAGGTCGTCGCCGCCGCCCGTGCGGACGGCCGGACCGTCACCGAATTCGACGCGGGCCATCGCTTCGTGGGTCGTGAGACGGCGGTGGCGTCCGCGGTCGTGGCGTTCCTGCTCGATCAGGCTGAGGACTCCCGGTAGCCCGCGGCGAGGTGGACGACGACGCCGACGCCGATCGCGCCGAAGACGAACGCCCAGAACGCGGTCCACGCCGCCGCGCCGAGACTCGCGGTCACGACGTACGTGGCGATCCCGGCCGCGACACCGATCCCGAGCGTGGCGAGAAACGGCAGATCGGTCCACTCGCCGCCGGCGTTGGCGTACTCGACGGCGTAGCCCCAGAGATTCCCGACCGTGACGCGGAGGATAAACACCGCGAGGAGGCCAGAGACGGTCGCGACCGAAACGACGAACGGATCGAGGGCGAGCAGGTCGGCCGCCGGGGTCGAAGACTGCTGGAGCCAGGTCCAGACGCCGACGACGAACGCGGCGACGTCGAGGAGGTACCAGAGGCGGAACTCGTCGGGGAGCGGGCGGGGGAGGGCCATCGGCGGACGTTCGCGAGCCGGGAGTAATAATCTCCCGTTCGGATCGCTCCGACGGGTCAGTTGTACCCTCGCCAGCGGTGGCCGCACTCGGTGCACTTGAAGAAGCGCGTCGGTGGCTCGTCGGCCGACCCGGTCTGTTTGATCGTATACCACGCCTCGCCGTTGCCGCACTCGTCGCAGTGCACGTCGGTGGCGGTCGGCTTGCCCTCGAAGTTCGCGTCCTCGGTCGTCTCGATGACGTCGCCGTCGCTCTGGGACTCGGTCGAGACGAACTGTTCGGCCAGTTCCTGATCCTGGTCGGCGCGCGCGCCGCAGTCTTCGTTCGTACAGACCATCTCCCCGTCTTTCGAGACCATCATCGTGCCGCACTCGTCGCAGAACTGCATTTGTCGGCCATTCCGGGCGTAGACACAAGTGTCTCTCGGGACGGGCGTCGCCGTGGGCCGCGTGTGGGAACGAGATCGATGCCCTCCGTCACGTATCCGAGCCAGATCCTCACCCCCCTCACGCGTTGAGCGAGATCCTCACCACGCCTCATACGTCCGAGCGGAGATGCCCGTGCAGCGTCTCGTGAAAGCCGATCACCAGGGCCGGGACGACGAGCATAAACAGGTGTTCTTCGAGCGGAATGCCGAACAGATCGATCCCGGTCCGCAGGCGGATCGCGAAGACGCCGACCTCGAGCGTGTACCAGTCCCAGACGTACGCGAGCGGATAGAGCGCCAGCACTGTCAGCGCCGCACGAACGAGCGCGTCGGCGCGGACGAGCAGTGCGAGCGCGAACAGGCCGAACACGACTTCGGTCGCGAGGTACGTGAACGGACCGAGCACGCCGATGTCGGGAAGTGGCACCCCCGCGAGCGGCCGATACCAGACGGCGACGACGAGCAGGGCCAGGAAGACGTACGTCCCCCGGACGAGCAGCATCGTGGCCACCGTCGCCTCGCCGCGCTGTGCGAACAGCAGGACGACCCCGAACGCGACCGCCGCTAGCGAGGCCGCGGGCGGGAACACGCCCGAGACGGCGAAGACCACGACCAGGGTGCCGCCGGCGTAACTGAGAGCGGACGCCAGTCGCCGGGCGCGCCCCCGCCCGAGGACGACGGCGACGGTTCGTTTGCCGATCGACCGATCGTACGCGTAGTCCTGTGCGTCGTCGACGATCTTCACACCGGCCAGGATGACGAGAAAGACCAGCGCGAAGGCGAGCGGGCGGACGGCAATCTGCCCGGTCTGCGCAGCGTAGCCGCCGAGGATGGCGAGTCCGATACCGACGGGATAGCCGAGGGTCGTCGTCACCGGGTGGGTGTCGAACTGCGGTGCGTGGAGGAATCCGAGTAGCCACATCGGTACGGTGAGCACTGCGGCCGCCAGGCCGACGAGCGAGCCGATCGCGACGGTCACGGCGACAAAGCCGAGCGTCGCGAGCAGGATGGCACGTCGACACCCGGTCTCGGTCATCGGGTGCCGGTCGTCCTCGTCGCGGACGTAGAAATCGACGTAGCCGTCCTTCACGTGTGCCGTGTACACGGCGAAGAACGCTGCGGAGGCGTGGAGGACGAGCGTACCCGGTGCAATCGCCCCTGCGAGGATCGCGCCGAACGCACTCGCGGCGAGCGGCGGTAACATAAACACCGGGTGGACCTGCGAGGCGAGCGCCCCGAGTTCGGCCCGCACATCGTCCCCCCGGCGAGCGAACGACATACGGTACCGTTTGGCTATGGGAGCAAAAGCGTTCGGTGGTTGCCGCAGTGGACCCGAGAGCCGTCAGGCGGGACCGGATCGAGCGGTCACTCCTCGACTATCGGACAGTTCCGGACTCTGAAGTGATCGGAATCGGTGACTTCGACGATCTCGGTCCCCTCGTGGGTACACGCCAGTTCCGGCGGGTCGTCGAGATGCGGACACCGCTGGCAGTACTCCGTTTTGTCGACGACGTGTTCGGTCGTGTCCGCCGAGGGGTCCGTCTCCGGTGTGACCGTCCGGGCGGACGCCTCCGCTCCGACCGCGGCCGTCGGCTCTGCAGGCTCTTCGAGCGACGCCCACAGTTCCTCCTCGTCGATATCGCCGACGGACACCTCCTCGAAGGGATCCTCGTCCGCGGCCGCCGTCGGCTCGTCGTCCCCGAGATCGGTCCCCGACGCCGGCCCCTGCTCGTCCGCTCGCGCGTCGTGTCGGTCCGAGACGCGTTGCGCCAAGTCGGCGAGCGGGGCCGCCTCCGACGCGTCCGCACCCTCGGGTCGTTCGTCATCGACGCCTCGGCTCTCCGACGCGTCGCCGCCATCGTCCGAGTCGGTCGCGCCCGCGGGGTTCGAGTCCGTTGGATCGTCGCTCATCGGTCGGTCACCTCCGATTCTTCGTCGGGCACATCGTCCCGGTCACGCTCCTCCTGGTCAGGCTCCTCGGTGGCCTCCGACTCCGGGGTGTCGCTCCCAGCCGCGCGGTGCTCGAACGTGAATGGGCCGGTCGAGTCCGCTGTCGCGTCTTCGAGGGTCTCGTCCGTGTCGTCGGGGCTCGACTCCGCCGCGTCGGTACCGGTCGACCCATCTCCATCGGTCGATTCGAACGGGGAGGGTCGGTCGGTCGGCTCGGTGCCTGCGGCCAGTGCCGGGCGCTGTCCGACGGTCAGGGTGTTCGCGCCGAAGAATCCGCGTTTGGGATCGAGTTCTTCGAACGTCGCCTCACAGTGTGGACAGCGCGGCCCGTCGAGCAGCCCGATCTGGACGGCAGAACCGCAGGAGCCACACTCCGCAGACGTGATTCCCTGTCGGTTCGCTTCGCGCCGTAGCTCGGCGGCGGCAGCGCGTTCGTTCGACCGCTGTTCGAGTTCAGTGACGCGCTCGCGAAGGTCGACGACGGCCCCGGCCAGTCGGCGCAGTTTGTCCTCGTGGTCCTCCCCGAGGTCCGCGAGGTACGCCAGGACCTCCTCGTAGTTCTCGAAGCCCTCGGTCATCCGCCGACTGATCTCGGGGTGGTCGTGGTCGGCCGGTGCCTTCGCGTCGGCTTCCCGTTTGACCTGGATCACCCGCTCGCGGACGTCGGTAATCTTCTCGTCGAGGTCGGCTTCCAGCGCCGTGAGCCGGGACTCGATGTCGTCGAGGTCCGCTGCCAGCGACTCGCTGGGTTCCGAACGCTCTCGTTTCGGTCCCATCGTGTCGTCGACGGCGACAGTGGTCGAGCCGTCGCCGTCGAGGAGTTCGGGATGCTCGTCGAGCAGTCGGTGCGCTGCGAGCAGTTGGCGGAGCACTTCCGGCCGCGAATCGCCCGTTGCAGCCGCTCGCTCCGCCACCCAGGCGTCGAGTTCGTCGGGCAGTCCGTCGGCCTGCTCGCTCGCCATCTACGGATCGTTGGGCCTCCCTCACTTAAGAATGTGCGCCCGATTTCGGGGCGTGATAGACCGACCATCGGTTGCGACGTCCGCTGACGCGGGCCAGCGGTGTGTAGCGATCGCTCAGACCTCCTCCCGGGGACTCGTAGAGGAGCTCCGTGAACAGCCCTCCGGGGGCGTCCTCGCCCGTCCCACCCGACTCGGTCACGCGACGGCGTCGGTGCCGTGCCGGGGAGTCGCGTGTATCACTCCAGATACGGTTCGTCGCGGTCGCCGTCGTCGGCCTGCTCGTCGGTCCGTCGCGTGACGTCGACCTGATAGTGCTGGAGGATGTCGCGACCGAGGAGGAGGGGATAGTCCATATGCGAGCGGTCCTCGACGCTCGCTTTCACCGTGTGCTGCGTCCCGCCGATTCCGATCACCAGGTCGACGACCGGCCGCGCCTTCCCCGACTTCACTGACCCGGAGCGAACGCGCGTCATACTCTTTATCGGTCCCGCACCGATTTCGGCCGCCAGCGACGTGTCGATGCTCGTCCGTGTCGCGCCGGTGTCGGACTTCGCGAGCGCCTGCGTCGAGCCGCTGGTCCCCGAGACGATGACCTCCTCGATGTATCCGATCGTCGGCCGTTCCCCCGCTGGCCCGGCGTCGACGCGCGGCATCCCCGCGGGTCGGGAGTCGTCCAGGGCCGTCGCCAGGTCCTCGACACGGTCGTCGTCGACCGCGCCGCCGACCTGTTCGATCGCGAGTTTCGCGATGTAGGGGGCGGGGCTCTGTCCGGTCGCGCGGTAGAGCCCCCGGAATCCGGCAGTCGGATTGGCTTCGAGGACGAACCAGCCGTCTTCACCCTCGATGAGGTCGACGCCGACGTAGTCCAGTCCCATCACCTCAGCCGCGTAGAGGGCGGTCTCGCGCGCCTCCGTCGGCATATCGCCGGTCGCGTCGAGAACGTCCCCGCCGAGCGCGACGTTGGTTCGCCACTCTCCCTCCGGCGCGTAGCGATACATCGCGCCGATGACCTGCCCGTCGACGACGTACACCCGGAGATCCCGGTGTTTCTCGTCGTCGCGGTCGATGAGGTCCTGGAGGAACGCCTGCCGGTTACCCACCTTCGGGTTCACTGGCGCTGTGAGATCGACCTTCCAGGTCCCCCCGCCGTGGGTGCCGATCGCGGACTTGTAGACGCCCACGTCACCGAACCGTTCGCGGCCCTGGTTCAGCCGATCGTTCGACAGGGCCAGCAGCGCGTCGGGTACCTTGATGTTCCAGTTCGCGAGCGTCGCGGCCGTCGCGAACTTGTGGACCGCAGTGAGTACCGCGGCGGGTTCGTTCAGCATCGGGCGGATCCGCTCGAACGTCGTTGCCAGGCCCAGCAGTTCGGCCGGTTCCTCGGTGTTCGAGAGCAGGAGCCGGTTGGCGACGATGTCGACCTCGGGTTCGATCGAGACGTCACCGTCTTCGACCGAGACCGCGGTGTTCTCCCGTCGGAGCCAGATCCCCTCGTGTCCCAGGTCGTCGACAGCGTTGAGGATGGCCTTCGTCTCCTTGCTGTTGTGGAGCGAGAGAACCCCGACGCGAACCGGATCGTCGTCAGTAGCGGCGGACATACACCCTCGTAACTTGCCACGCGAGCAAAGAGGTGCCGGTCTCACTCGGTCGGCGCGGGCGTGGCGGCCGGCGTCCCGCGCGGTACGAGCGTTTAAGAAGGCGGATGTCCGATGGCGCGTATGAGCAGCGACGGGACCTTCACGTACAACGGCGGGAAGGTCCTCCCGGGCGAACGGCAGAACCTCAGATACGGGATCAGCGAGACGTACCTGGGGGACCCGGTCCGAATCCCGGTGACGATCATCAACGGCGAACACTCGGGCCCGACGATATTCCTCTCGGCGGCCGCCCACGGGGACGAACTCAACGGAATCGAAGTCGTTCGCGAGGTGGCCCACGAGTGGGACCTCGCCGACCTGGCGGGCACGCTGGTCTGTCTGCCAATCCTGAACGTGCCGGGGTTCCTGGCACAGCAACGGTACCTCCCCATCTACGATCGGGATCTGAACCGTTCGTTCCCCGGTCGGGAGGACTCCACCAGCGCCAAACGGATGGCCGCGAGGATCTTCGAGAACTTCATCGAGCCCTGTGATTACGGCCTGGACTTCCACACCTCTACCCGGGGGCGGACGAATATGCTCCACGTCCGTGCGGATATGTCCGACGACGATGTCGCGAGACTGGCGCGGGCGTTCGGTTCGAAAGTCATCATCGACAGCGACGGGTCGAGCGGGATGCTCCGGACCGAGGCCGCCGCGGTCGGCGTTCCCACCGTGACGATCGAGATGGGCGAGGCGCACCGGTTCCAGCGCGGCCTGATCGACGAGGCGCTCGACGGCGTCGAGAGCGTCTTCGCGGAGTACGGACTCCGAGCGGACGCGACCGTCCGGTGGCCGGGGTGGCGAACCGTCATCGACGACGGGAACGAGAAGACGTGGATCCGCGCGGATGCGGGGGGAATCGTCGACATGCACGCCGAACGTGGGTCGCTGGTGACGAGGGGCGAGCGGATCTGTACGCTCACCGATCCGTTCAAGAGCGACAACATCGCGGTCGAGGCCCCCTTCACCGGCCTCCTCGTCGGTGTGCTCGAGAACCCCGTCGTCTACCCGGGGAACCCGCTGTGTCACCTCGTCGAGCTCGAACCCCGCGTGCAGGCGGTCGTCGAACGCGAGCAGTCGGTCGATACCGGGACGGAGGCCACCTCGTAACCCACCCTGATCGCCGGACCAGACGTCGCCCGAGACCGTCGCGTTCCGGCCCACATCTCCACTGGACACTGACCCGTACACGTAAGGTCTATAGTGGGTCCGTCCAGAGATTCAGAGGAGTATGAGTCAGTCTTACAATCGGGGTCTCATCGAGGACTTCGGCCGCTGGCGGGAGTTCTCGGCTGGAATGTGGGCCTGGGTGTTCCACAAGTTCACGGGCTGGGTGCTCGTGGGCTATCTCTTCACCCACATCGCCGTGCTGTCGACGGCGCTGACGAGCCCGGAGGCGTACACGACGACGATCCAGTCGCTGGAGAGTCTCCTCGTCGTCCGGCTCTTGGAAGTCGGCCTGCTCGCCGTCGCCGTCTTCCACATCCTCAACGGACTTCGACTGCTGTTCGTCGATCTCGGCATCGGACTCGAGTCACAGGATAAGAGCTTCTACGCGTCGCTGCTCCTGACGGGCGCGATCGTGATCGCGAGCGTGCCGACGTTCCTCGCGGGGGTGTTCGGCTGATGGCCGAGCGATACTCCTCGTTCCAGCGCGGCGGCCGCCGGTGGCTCTGGCAACGCATCACGGCCGCGTTCCTCGTGGTCGTGTTAGCCTTCCACTTCTTCCTCCTGCACTTCGTCCACCACGCTGACGAGGTGACCTTCGCGATGTCCCAAGGGCGGATGCAGGAACTCACGTACTTCTCGCTGATGATCCTCTTTCTGCTGACGGCGACCTTCCACGGCGTCAACGGCGTCTACAACGCCCTCGTCAATCAGGGCATCTCCGGGACCAAGAAGACCGCCGCCAAGTTGGTCCTCGGCGTCGCCAGCGCCGTCTTGATCGTCCAGGGTGTCAGAACCGCACTCGCGTGGGCCGGAGGCGTCCCACTCTAATCACAATGAGCACGCAACTCCCAGAACAGGCCGACGAGGAATCGTCCGCCGCCGAGGTCGAACCGACGTCGCAGGCACGAGAGCGTCGCCTGCAGAAGAAACGCGAGCGGGCCGAGGAAGCCGAGCGGCAGGCAGAGAAGGCCGAGAAGGCGCTCGACGACGAGGACACCTACCACCTGAAGGTGTTCCGCTACGACCCCGAGATTGCGGGGAAGAAAGAGCCGCGCTTCGACGACTTCCACGTCCCCTTCGAGAAGGGGATGACCGTCCTCGACGCGCTGATGTACGCCCGCGACACGTACGATTCGAGTCTCACCTTCCGGCACTCCTGCCGGCAGGCGATCTGTGGCTCGGACGCGATGTTCGTCAACGGCAAACAACGACTTTGCTGTAAGACCCAACTCTCGGACCTCGAAGAGCCGGTCCGCATCGAACCGCTTCCGCACGCCGAGGTCGTGAAGGACCTCGTCGTGGATATGGAGCACTTCTACGACCAGATGGAGGCCGTCGAGCCGTACTTCCAGACGAACGACCTGCCGGAGGGCGAACTCGAAGAGCAGAAACAGAGCCGAGAGAACCGCGAGAAGGTGAAGATGTCGACGCGGTGCATCTGGTGTGGGGCCTGTATGTCCTCCTGCAACATCGCCGCCGGCGACAACGAGTACCTCGGTCCGGCCGCGCTCAACAAGGCGTACCGCTTCACGATGGACGAGCGCGAAGGTGAGGATATGAAACAGCAGCGCCTGGAGATCCTCGAACAGGAGCACGGCGTCTGGCGCTGTCAGACCCAGTTCTCCTGTACGGAGGTCTGTCCGAAGGACATCCCCCTCACCGAGCACATCCAGGAGCTCAAGCGCGAAGCGGTCAAGAACAACCTCAAGTTTTGGTGATTCCAAACTAACATAACCTGAGAAAACCCCCCGGCTCATCTCACCTAGGTTCGATTCTCTGACGAAGAGATAGCTCCACCTCCCGTAGTAGCAGAGACACACCTACAGTCACTACTGAGTTCGTCTTTCAGTTTATTAAGGACCGGATTAGCGGGCCGGACTACCAAACCCGCTATATTGTTCATTTCTTCTGAGCGACAGTCTTATTTTTCGCTACTGTGGACCGAGAAAATAATGACTGTCGACCTATCCGACGAAGAGCTTGAGTCTCTCCGGACCGTAGCGCAGTCGCATCTACCCGCTAATTGGATAGCTCAAAGGCTCCTACAGGCTCAAGGGGGAAATATCGTATGAGCCGAAAGGATCCGAAGAGACGGACGTGACACCTACTCCTGAGACAGAGAACGACAGTCAGGGTGTCTTTACCTTCTAATCTTCGAGGAGTTGCTTTTTGAGAGCGGGGTTTTCGTCTAGGACTTTCTTCAATTCGTCTATAGCCTCTTCCTCTTCTCCCTGTGCCTGACCCTCCGATTCATACATATCATCCTGTATTTGCTCCTGAGTCGCCTTTGCGTCCGGAGTGAATACCATACCACAAGCCGGACAAGCCTTAGCAGCGGGAGGTAGGTTTTCGTCACAAGTCGGGCATACGTCAGGAGTAAGTGACCCTTCAGGCTCTTCAGGATCTTTCCCGACTCCTTGAGCGGCTTCCCTAGCGTGTTGGATATGATCATCGTCGGTTAGATGAGAGTATGTAGACTCCATTACCACAGAGTCGGCGCTATGTCCGATTAAGTGTTTGATCGTACTGATATCCATATCATATTCGCGGTGACACACAGTAACGAAATAATGCCTGAAATTATGGGCATTAGACGGTTTGTCTACCTCTGCCTCCTCTGCTATCCGTCTGAGCCTATCCCAAATCGCCGGAGAAGATAGATAGCTTCCCTTTTCGGACGTGTTGGTAGCAGAGGGAAGGTGTGTAATCAGATAGTCGTCAGGCTCTCCTGTAGGATGATTCTTAATCCATTCTCTGACGGCCTTTGTCGCTCCGAGTAACGGACGTTTCCGACCGGACTTCTCGGCCCCTTTCAATCCTAATTCGTCCGTATTGAGGTAATAGACATTCTCATCTAAGTCGATATCTTTCAGTCGGAGGGTTTGGATTACTCGGATTCTTTGGCCGGTGTATAGCAGTAATTCGAGGAGACACCTATCACGGGTATTACTACAGGCTTCCCTCATCTTTTGCACTTCCTCACGGGAGAACATATCCCGCTCATTGACGGACGTATCACCTTTGTCCGTCAGAGGAATGTCGTCAGGATCTACCTCTGTCTTGTCACCGTGATACCTGTAGAATTTGATAGCCCCCGCTTGTCTCTGCCTGACAGTCTGATTTGCTAACGAATCAAGCATTGATTCAAACACAGAGACGAGAGAGTCGTTAGTGTGTTCCAGAAGGCCACAGTCGGATTCCTTGGCGATAAGCCGTAAGGCCCGTCCGTATCCCTCTAAGGAGTTGTAGGATAGAGATTCCTTACTTCCCAAATCAGGGTGGTGAGCCTCTAAAAACTCTAATACAGCCTTTGTGTCTTTCTCCGACAAGGCGGAATCTTTTACTCTGTCTCTTTCTACCCTGTATTTATGGGCCGGATTGTCACCGCGAGACATACTTTGCAATTTGGTACGGTTAGACAAAAGGTTATGCTAAGCTCAAGTAGAGCAAACCTCAAGTTCTGGTAACCCTACGATCAACTATGCACGAACACGACGTCATCGTGGTGGGCGCTGGGGGCGCGGGGCTCCGAGCGGCCATCGCGGCACAGGAAGAAGGGGCCGACGTGGCCATCGTCTCGAAGCTCCACCCGGTTCGCAGTCACACCGGGGCGGCCGAGGGCGGGATCAACGCGGCGCTCCGGGAGGGCGACTCCTGGCAGGACCACGCCTACGACACGATGAAGGGGTCGGACTACCTGGGCGACGCGCCGGCCATCGAGACGCTGGCGCAGGACAGCCCCGAGGAGGTCATCCAACTCGAGCACTGGGGAATGGCCTTCTCCAGAGAGGACGACGGCACCGTCAGCCAGCGACCGTTCGGCGGCCTCTCGTTCCCCCGGACGACCTACGCGGGCGCAGAGACGGGCCACCAGCTCCTCCACACGATGTACGAACAGCTGGTCAAGCGTGGGATCGAGGTCTACGACGAGTGGTACGTCCTCGACCTCGCGGTGAGCGACGAGGCCGAACCCGAAGAACGGGACTGCCACGGCGTCGTCGGCTACGACATCCAGTCCGGTTCGATCGAGGGCTTCCGCGCCCGCGACGGGGTCATCCTCGCCACGGGAGGTCTCGGGCAGGTGTTCGATCACACGACGAACGCCGTCGCGAACACCGGTGACGGCGTCGCGATGGCCTACCGCGCCGGTGTCCCGATCGAGGATATGGAGTTCATCCAGTTCCACCCGACGACGCTGCCCTCCACCGGAGTGCTGATCACCGAGGGGGTCCGCGGCGAGGGTGGCATCCTGTACAACTCCGAGGGCGAGCGGTTCATGTTCGAGTACGGCTACGCCAACAACGACGGCGAACTCGCCTCCCGCGACGTGGTCGCCCGCGCGGAACTCACCGAGGTCAACGAGGGGCGCGGGATCGAAGACGAGTACGTCCACCTCGATATGCGGCACCTCGGCGAGGAACGGATCGTCGACCGACTCGAGAACATCATCCACCTCTCGGAGGACTTCGAGGGCGTCGATCCGCTCGAAGAACCGATGCCCGTCAAGCCCGGACAGCACTACGCGATGGGCGGCATCGAGACCGACGAGAACGGCGAGACGTGTATCTCGGGCCTGTACGCTGCCGGCGAGTGCGCGTGTGCGTCGGTTCACGGCTCGAACCGGCTCGGCGGGAACGCGCTGCCCGAACTGATCGTCTTCGGTGCGCGCGCGGGCCACCACGCCGCCGGCCGCGATATGAAGACGGCCGAGATCCCGACCGGCAAGCGCGGCGAGTGGGACGCCGGCGACGTCGACACCCCGGTCGAGCCCGGCGACGTCTCCGGCGGCGGCGCCGGCGATGCAGTCGCCGACGGTGGGGCCGCAGCCTCCGACCTGGACCCCAGAGAGCTCGTCGAGCGCACGACAGAGCGGGCCATCGCCCGCGTGGAGGCGCTTCTCGAGAACGAGGACGGACGGAACCACGCCGAGATCCGTTCGGAAGTGCAGGAGTCGATGACCCAGCACGTCAACGTCTTCCGGGAGGAAGCCGGTCTGAAACAGGCGCTTCGGGACATCCGAGAGGCCCGTGAGGACTACGAGGACGTCGGCGTCGCCGATCAGTCCCGGACGTTCAACACCGACCTGCTCCACACGATCGAGACCCGCAACATCATCGACTTAGCGGAAGCGATCACGCTCGGGGCGCTCGCTCGCGAGGAGTTCCGCGGGGCGCACTGGCGGAAAGAGTACCAGGAGCGCGACGATCAAGACTGGCTACGACACACGCTGCTCTCGTGGAACGGCGGTTCGCCGGAACTCTGGTTCAAGCCGGTCATCCTCGAGGGCGAGGACAAACGCTACGAGCCGAAGATCCGGAGCTACTAAGCAATCGCGCGGCGGACACCGCCGCCGTCATTCATATAGGTCGTGGTCGCATAGCCTCGGTTGGAAGGGTGGCTCAGTGGTAGAGCAATTCGGCAGCGACCGTCGTACGGTCGCTCCCGCATACGGCTTCGCGTGGTTCGATTCCCGCCCCTTCCACTTCCTTGCTATCGCTTCACACGATGTCGTCACGAGTCGAAACGAACGGGCCGATTCGAGCGATCGAACGAAATGAACATTCGTTCGAAAATAACTGATCGTGCTTCTGAGCGTCGCTACCACCGGAATGCGGTTCGGCGGTTTTCGACGATCGTTGTAGATGGGTTTTATTATCGTCGAAGCTAAGGGTACGATAACAACGATGCAGCACTCGATGTCTCCGCAACCGACAGCCGGTATCGAAACGCCGTCGATGCCGTCTGAACTCGAATCGCCGCGCGCGAAACTGGTCTATCTGTTCCTCTCGACGCACGGCGAAGCGTCGATCTCCGAACTCGAATCCTCACTGGATATGAAGAAAATGTCGCTGTACAGTATTCTTTCGACGCTCCGGGAACGCGAACTCATCGATCAGGACGCCGAGCGTTACCAGCTCTGCTGACTTTCTGATCGATCGTCGCCAGAGTGGTTCACCTCGCCGGACGCTATCTCCGCACACCGAACGGTTGCGTCGGTCTGCATTCTGTCACCGTCGCTGAGTCGGTCGACTGGGTAGACGGTCGAGGCCGGGGCTACACTTCGTCGCCGCTGTGGAACAGCGTCAGTTCCTCGGCCTCGTAGATGTTGATGAGTTCGTTGACGATCTCGTCGTAGTCCTCCTCCTCGCGCCGGAGCGAGTCTAATCGCGCGATCGTGTCGTCGTCGAGGTGGATCTGCGGCATACCCGGGTGCACGCTGCGGGAGAACTTAAACGCCCGGTCGACAGAGGAGTGACACGATCGAACTGCCGGACAGCACGGGGATCGTCCCGAGACGCGATCACGGGCCGACCAGCGCGAGCGAGGCCGCGACCGCTGTCGCCGACCAGCCGACACCAATCCAGGTCAAGACGGCGAAGGCCTGGCGAGCGCCCTCCTGTGTCCATCCCGAGTGGCCGCCGAGCCGCTCCTGAACGGCGGCCACCGACGATCCGAAGCCGACGGTGCCGGCCCAGGTGGCGATCCCGAAGCCGAACACCAGCGCGCCGAGTGCGAACGAGGTGTCGGTCGCGGCCCGCGCCCCGAAGAGCGGAAGCAGCGCACCGGCGACGACGACGCCGGCGACGGCACCGACACTGAGCCACCGAGCGGCAGTGCGCCCGAGTGACCGATCCTCGGGCTCAGTCAACGGTCTCCCGCATCCGCGGGTCGAGCGCGTCGCGCATCCCATCCCCGAGCAGATTGAACCCGAGGACCGTCAGCGCGAGCAGGAGTCCGGGGAAGAAGGACCACCACCACGCCCCCGAGAACAGGCCGAACTCGACGCCGTTCGAGAGCATCATTCCCCAGGTCGGCTCGCCCGGACTCGCGCCGAATCCGAGGAACGACAGCGCCGCGATGTCGATGATCGCCAGCCCGTAGTTGAGCGTCGACTGGACCGTGATGGGCGCGAGACAGTTCGGCAGGATGTGCCGGATGAGCAGTCGCGGATCGGTCGCACCCAGCGCCTTCGTCGCGTCGGTGTACTCGTCTTCGAGGACTTTCAGCGCCGCTCCGCGGACGACCCGAGCGAACCGCGGCGTGTACACGAGCGTCAGCGCGGCCACAGCGCGCCACAGGCCCAGTTCCTCGGGGAAGATCGTGACGAGTGCGAGCGCCAAGAGCAGTGAAGGGAACGACAGCAGGACGTCCATCGTCCGCATGATCAGGTTGTCCGTGAGGTCGCCGTAGTACGCGGCGACGATTCCCAGACCGACACCCAGGGCGGTCGACGCCGCCACGGTGACAGTCCCGTAGAGGACCGCATACCAGGCTCCATACAGCACTCGCGGGAAGATGTCGCGGGCCTGACCGTCGGTCCCGAAGGGATACGCCATACTGGGCGCTGCCTCCGAGGGATTGGTCCCGAACTGTGTGGCTAACAGATCACTGAGGTTGAACGTCAGCCGCGCGTAGACCGCGAGGACGACGACGGCGACGATGATGACGATGCCAGTGACCGCGAGCCGGTTCGAGAGGAGCTGCGAGAGGAACGGGCTCGCGCGGAGGCGCTCGACGATGCTTCGTTCGACGGTTCCGCTCTGTGTTTCTGTGCTCATTGTTCGATGCGGGGATCGAAGACGGAGTACGTGATGTCCACCACGAGGTTGACTAACGTGTACAGGACGGCGAAGACCAGGACGGTCCCCTGCACGACGGGGTAGTCACTTCGGTTGATTGCGTCCACAAGCAGCGTGCCGATGCCGTTGATCTCGAAGACGGTCTCGGTGAGGACGGCCCCACCCAGCAGCGACCCGAACTGGATCCCGATGACGGTGATCACGGGAATGAACGCGTTGCGGAGCCCGTGTTTCATCACCGTGATCTTCGAGCCCTGTCCCTTCGCCCGCGCGGTCCGCATGTAGTCCTGCCGGATCACCTCCACCATCGAGGAGCGCATCATCCGCGAGAGCAACGCCATCTGGTAGATACCCAACACCACGACGGGTAACAGCAGGTGGACGACGGCGGACTGGAACGCTGCCATATTCCCTGCCAACAGCGTATCCACCAGGATGAATCCGGTGACTGGCTCGATGAAGAACTCCGACCCGATCCGCCCGCTGGTGGGCAAGAGCCCGAGGAACTGCGCGAAGAGCAGGATGAGGAGCGGTCCGCTCCAGTAGATCGGGACGCTGATCCCGCTGAGCGCGCCGACCCGGGTGAGGTGGTCGGCCCAGGTGTCCTGTTTGACGGCGCTGAGGATGCCGAGCGGCAGGCCGAACAGAAGCCCCGCGAGTTCACCCAACAGCGCGAGTTCGATGGTGATCGGAAGCCGGTCCGCGAGGATCGTACTGACGGGCGTGCCCCGGTTGACCTGGTAGGACTGGCCGAGATCTAACGTCGCCACGTCACCGAGGAACCGGACGTATTGCTGCCACAGTGGGTCGTCGAGGCCGAGGTTCGATCTGACCTCGTTGACGAACTCCTGACTCGCGCGCTCGCCCGCGATCGTCAGCGCGGGATCGCCCGGCGAGAGGTGGAGGATGGCAAACACGACTGTCGCAACCCCGAACAGTACGGGGATCAACAGGAGGAGCCGTTTCAGGACGAACCGATTGGAGACCATTCAGGACGAAACGGTGAGTGGACGGGCAAAAAGCCTGTGCTCGTTACTCGACGTCGACGGCCCCGAGGTACGGACCGCCGATTGCGGCGACCGTGTAGTTACTCACGCGGTTGGAGACGCCGCGGACCTCGTCGGCGTAGTCGATAAACACCCACGGGGCCTCGTCGTGGGCGATCTGGGCGGCCTCGCTGTACAGTTGGGCACGCTCCTCCTGGTCGGTGGTCGTCTGTGCGTCCTCGACGCGGGTCATGAATTCGCTGTTGGCCCACGCAGCGTTGTTCGAGGTGTTGAAGCCCTCGGTGTCCCAGGAGACCCAGTCCTGGCCGTCGGGGACCTCAGTCTGCGGGTGGAGCAGGACGTAACAGAAGTTGTCGGGATCGGCGTTGTCGGTGTACCATCCCGCGAGCGTGGCGTCGTGTCGCCCCTGACTGGTGTACGTCAGGTAATCGGAGAACTGCCGGTCGTCGATCGAGACCTCGATCCCGACGTCCGAGAGGTTCGATCTGATCGTCTGTGCGGTCGGCAGCGGCGCGGGGTTGTACCCACGGGGGTTCTGGAAGGTCGTCAGCGTGAACGAGAAGCCGTCGCCGTAGCCGGCCTCATCGAGGAGGCTCTGTGCCTGTTCGGGATCGTACTCGTAGGGGCTGATGTCGTCGTTGTGCCCGAAGAGCGCCGGCGGGATCGGCTGGTCGGCCTCGGTGGCGATGCCGGAGTAGATATTCTCGACGATGGCCTGGGTGTCGATGGCGTAACTGATCGCCCGGCGGACCCGACGATCACGGAACGCCTCGACCCGCGAGAGGTTGAACGCCATATACCCGATGTTAATCCCGGTCGCCGTCCGGTTCTCGGCGGTGTCGGACCCCTCGATGATCTGCATACTGTCGGGGTCGAGGCCGTCGATGATGTCCAGTTCCTCCTCGACGAGGGCCTGCGCACGCGTCGAGTTTTGTCCGCGAGTGAGGAAGAGCACCTCGTCGATGTTCGGACTCTCGCCCCAGTAGTCGTCGTACGTGGTGAGTTGGATCCGGTTGTTGGCGTCGTCGAGCGTCTCTAACTCGAAGGGGCCGGTGCCGACCATCTCCTGATCCAGGTCGGTGTCGCCCTCGATCGCGTCTCGGGAGATGACGACGGAGACGAACATCGCGAGGTTGCGGAGGAACGGCGCGTACGTCTGATTCAGCGTGATCGAGAGTTCGTAGTCACTCGTGGCCTCGACGCTGTCGATCCAGTTCCCCAGCGTGAACGGCCCGTAGGCGGAGGCGTCCTCGAAGTGGTATTCGTATTCGTCGTCGACGAACCGGCGATAGGTGGCGACGAAGTCGTCGGCGGTGAAGTCCGACCCGTCGTGGAACGTTACGCCCTCTCGGAGGGTGAGCGTGACCGAGTCGCCCTCAAGCGACCAGTCGGTAGCGAGGGATTCGGTGAGGGCCGCCTCACCGACCTGGAAACTGATCAGTCCCTCGTACGCCTGGTTAGTCACCTTCGCGACCTCGCCGCTGGTGGTGTTCTGTGGGTCCAGCGTGGCCGAGTGCGCACCGCGACCGTACCGGAGTCGAGTCGTGTCACCACCACCGTCTTCACCGCCCTCCGCTTCGGTCTCGGTGTCGTCGCCGGTGTCATCTTCCGCTGCCGTTTCGGTTTCGTCGCCACCTCCGCCGCACCCCGCAAGCGAGGTGATTGATGCCGTGGCGACGGTCGCGCCGCCGGCTCGTTTCAGAAAGTTTCGCCGCGAAGTCGCAGTGGTATCAGGGACCATATGTCGGATATATAGGGCTACCCAAATAATACTGATGGAAAGAAAGAACAATTATGACATTGCCCCCCGAGGGGGACCCAAACCCTCACGCGGGGGCGTATCTCACTCCTCGTGTAAGTGACAAGCAACGGGATGTTCGCGTTGGCTGAGTGTGGGATGTTCCCGTTCGCATATACTTTCGAAGGTGTCGGTGAGCGTGGCTTCGGCCTCCTCCCACCGGTCGTTCTTGAGGTGCTCGAACGATTCCGCGACCACCCTTCTGGCCTCGTCGGGGAGCGGGCCGTCGAAGAAGTACTCGAACAGCGCCGCGTGTTCCCCGCCGTCGGTGACGGCGGCCACGTCGGTTTCCGCCTCGATGCGCACTTCCGATTCGATAGCCTCGAGGTCGATATCGCCGGATTCGACGCGCTGGCGGTAGAACATCACTTCCCGGTATCGCTCCTGGTCGATCTCTAGGTCCTCCGGGGGAATGATCGACGGACACCGTGTCCGAAACCGGCAGGCCGAGGGCGGGTCGATCGGCGACGGGACGTCGCCGCTGAGGATCGTCCGATCGCCCGTATCCGCGCGCGGATCCGGTTCGGGGATCGCCGACAGCAGCGCCCTGGTGTAGGGGTGTTTCGGCGTCTCGAAGAGGTCGTCCGTCTCGGTCACCTCGACGATTTCGCCGAGATACATCACGGCCACGCGATCGGAGATGTGTCTGACGACGCTCAGATCGTGCGCGATGAACAGGTAGGTCAGTCCGAACTCCTCTTGGAGGTCTTCGAGGAGGTTGATGATCTGCGCCTGCACGGAGACGTCGAGCGCAGAGACCGGCTCGTCGGCGACGATGAAATCAGGGTCGACGGCGAGCGCCCGGGCGATTCCCACCCGCTGCCGTTGACCACCCGAGAGCTCGTGGGGATACCGCCCGTACTGCCCGCGCTCGAGGCCGACCGCCTCCATCAACTCGAACACCCGCTCGCGACGACGCCCGTCCGCGAGGTCGTGGATCTTCAGCGGCTCCATAATCGTCTGTCCGGCGGTCATCCGCGGATCCAGACTCGACATCGGGTCCTGGAACACCATCTGCATCTCCTTTCGACGCTTCCGGAGTTCGGACTTCGACAGCGAGCCGAGGTCGTCGCCGGCGAACACGACGGTCCCGTCCGTCGGCGGATCCAGATGGAGGATCGCCCGGCCCGCGGTGGACTTCCCACAGCCTGACTCGCCGACCAGCCCGAGCGTCTCCCGCTCGCGGATGTCGAGGTCGACGCCGTCGACGGCTTTGACGCTCGGGGTCTCGCTGCCGAGTGCGCGATCGAGGGCGTCGTCGTCCTGCTGGTAGTACTTCCGTAAGCCCGTGACTTCGACGAGCGGGTCTCCGAATGTGGACTCGGCGCTGGCCGCGACCCCGTCGCTCCCGTAGGCCGCCTTGTCGAACTCCTCGTGGACGCACTTCGCCCGGTGATCCACGTCCGCCGGACCGTGCTGTAACTCCGGGATCTCGCCTTCGAGACACTGCTCTTCGGCCCAGGGGCATCGCGGCGCGAAGTGACAGCCCTCGGGGAGGTCGATCAGATCGGGGACGTTGCCCTCGATCGGGGTCAGCCGCGCTTTGTCCTCTGTGGGGATCGATTCGAGGAGCGTGTACGTGTAGGGGTGACTCGGGTCGTGGAAGATCTCCTCGACGGGTCCCTCTTCGACGATTTCGCCGGCGTACATCACGGCCACGCGATCGCAGGTCTCGGCCACGACGCCGAGGTCGTGAGTGATCATCAACACCGACATCCCGAAGTCCGTCTGGAGATCGTCGATGAGGTCGAGGATCTGCGCCTGGATCGTCACGTCGAGGGCCGTGGTGGGTTCGTCGGCGATGAGCAGGTTCGGCCGGCAGGCGAGCGCGATGGCGACGAGCACTCGCTGGCGCATTCCGCCGGAGAACTCGTGCGGGTAGTCGTCGACCCGCTGTTTGGCCTCGGGGATCCCGACCGCCTGGAGCATCCTGACGACCTCGTCCATCACCTCTTTGTCGCCGTCGCGACCGCCGATCTTGGGGAGTATCTCACGGATCCCGTTGAGCCAGGAGTCGTTCTTCTGGTCGCCGTAGCGGTGCAACCGCAGCGACTCGGCGATCTGCTCGCCGATGGTGACCGCCGGGTTCAGCGAGGTCATCGGATCCTGGAAGATCATCCCCATCTCGCCGCCGCGGATCCGTCGGACCGCCGCCTCGGGCGCGGCCGTGATATCGATGACTGCATCGTCGATATCGACGGCACTGGGGTCCGCGCCGTCGCGGAGTCGTGCACGGGCGTCGTCGTCGACGTACACGAATCCGTCCGCGGCGGACTCGAGGGCCGTCTCCAGCGCCGCTCCGACGTCGGCGGGCGGGTCCCCGTCGGCGAGGCGATCTGCCGCGGAACGGAGGTCGTCCGCGAGCGCTGCGGGGTCGTCGCCGGCGAGGTCGTCGGCCATTCCCCGGAGTTCCGAGGAGGCCGCTCGGATGCGCCGTTCGGCGCGGATGTCGCTGCTGATAGTCCAGACCGCATCGAACAACTCGAACGGGTACGGGACCAGCGCGCTGCGGAACTCGTCTAAGAGCGATGCGGCCAGGGCGGTACCGCGGAGGGTGATGCGACCGTCGACGATCTCGCCCGGATCGTCGATGAGGTCCATCGCAGACAGGGCGGTGACGCTCTTCCCGGACCCCGATTCGCCGACGAGGCCGACGGTCTCGCCTTCCTCGATCGTGAGATCGATCCCGTCGACGGCCTTGACCGCGCCCCGTTCGGTTTTGAACTGGGTCCGGAGGTTCGAGAGCGAGAGGAGGTCGGTCACTTTCACTCCTTGCAGAGAACCGGAAAAATATCTTGGGGCGCAGTGAAACGTTTTATCTGCCCACCGACACGCGTCATCGTATGAGCGACCCGCCCGGCGACGGCGTCCCGCCGAACGTACAGGCACAAGAGGGCTGGACCGCCGTCATCGAGGATATGGAAGCGACCGCGTCGCAGTACCGCGATCGTGGGTGGACGACACTGGAACTCCACCCCGGAGACTCCGTTCTCGTCGACTCCGAACGCCGCACGGGCATCGACGTCCTGCTTCCTGGCCCCGAATTCGAAGACCTCGAAGCCACCGTCGAAGAGGGCGCGTTTCGGGACGTCGAGGTGTTCAAAGCGGTCGGCGACGGACTGGTCTACTTGCTCGTCGTCGAAGCCGATCGAACGAACGAGACGGCGGTCTTCGTCCCGGCGTACTACGATCCGACGGCCAACGCCGACACCCTCGAATCGATCCGCGAGACGGGCTCGGTGCGCCTGTTCTGCCGCCGACTGAACGACGAGACGGTGACGTTCGTTCACGACGACCCCGAGCCGTTCCTGCCGGAGCCCCCGTGAGTATCGGTACGCTGCGATTCGGGTTCCAGCGACGTGTCCACGAGGTGGTCCCGTCGGCCGGTGCTGTGAACTGACTCTGTCGGTGCTGTCGACCCCGAGGATTTCCGGGAGTGCTCAGTCGATTCACTACGCCGTTTCGAGGGACGGTAAATTGAAACCCTTTCGCGGCGATACCTCTTGCTATGAAACCGATCGATGACACGCCGATCACACGGAACGGAAACTCCCTCATTCTCGCCTACGACCACGGGACCGAACACGGGCCCGTCGACTTCGAGCCACTCCCGAAAAGCGCCGACCCGACACACGTCTTCGAGGTCGGACGACACGACGCAGTCACCGCCATCGCGCTGCAGAAAGGCAACGCCGAATACTACCGATCCTGGGAGCAAACACACGGCGTCGACGACGGCGCACCGCTCCTCGTCAAGTTGAACGGAAACTCGAATCTCGCGAAGCGGGACGACTACTACTCCCCCAAACAGTGCTCGGTCCAGTACGCCGTCGAAGAACTCGACGCCGACGCCATCGGCTATACGATGTACGCGGGGTCGCTCCACGAAGACGAGATGTGGAAGGAGTTCCGCGACGTCCAGGAGGCCTCGCGGAAGTACGACGTCCCCGTGGTTATGTGGAGTTACCCGCGCGGCAAGGGGATCCAGGAGAACGACGACTACACGGGGCAGGAGGACCCGGACGTCGTCGCCTACGGGGCCCGCCTGGGACTCGAACTCGGTGCCGATATGGTCAAGTGCAAGTACCCCGGGACGCAGGAGGAATGGGAGCAGGTCGAAGCGGCTGTCAGTGGGCTGAAGACGGTGATGAGTGGCGGATCGAAGCGGAGCGACGAGGCGTTCCTCGAGGACGTTCGCTCGACGGTTGCAGTTGGCGGGAACGGCCTGGCAGTGGGTCGCAACATCTTCCAGCGCGACGACCCCGTTGCGCTGCTAGACGAACTCGAAACCGTGATCTTCGAGTAAGACCGGTTCCCGGGACCCATCCTGACCGAGCCGACACCGGTCACGCCGACGCGTCGTGACGCTCTCGTTGCCGCTCACACGAGGAGTGGTATTCGACCCTTACTCCGGCGTTACGATCGGTACGCCTCGATGAGTTGCGCAACCTCGTCGCTGGTGCTCGCGGCGAGCGCGCGCTCGGCGAGGGCCCGCGCGTCGGCGTCACGTACGTCGGTCACGGCCTGTTTCACCCGCGGGACCGCTACCGGACTCATACTCAGTTCGTCGATGCCGAGACCAACGAGCAGGGGAGTCAGGTCGGGGTCACCCGCCATTTCGCCACACATGCCGACCCAGACGTCCTCGCTCTCGGCGGCCTCGACGGTCGCCTGAATCGCTCTGAGGACCGCCGGTTGACGGTCATCGGTGAGGGGTTCGACCCGCCCGTTGCCGCGCTCGGCCGCCATCACGTACTGCGTGAGGTCGTTCGTCCCGATGCTGAAGAACTCGACGTGATCGACGATGGCATCCGCAAGAAGCGCTGCGGCCGGCGTCTCGACCATCACCCCGAACTCCGGCCGGTCGGCGTCGTCGACGTCGAGGGCAGCCGCGACCGACGAGAACGTCTCCCGCGCCGTTCGGACTTCCTCGACGGTCGTGACGAACGGCAGCATCACCGAGAGTCCGCCCTCCCCACGCTCGAAATCCCTTGCGGCGCGGAGCAGCGCGCGGAGTTGCGTCTCGAAGAGGCTGGCGTCGGGGCCGAGTGAGCGGCGGACGCCGCGCTCTCCGAGGAACGGGTTTTCCTCGTCCGGGAGTTCCAGGAAGTCGATGCGCTTGTCGCCGCCGGCGTCGAGCGTCCGAACCACCACGCGGTCGTCCGGGAAGGCCTCCAGCGCCCTGCGGTACGCTCGGTACTGTTCGTCCTCGGTCGGCGGCGTCGAGCGGTCGAGAAAGAGGAATTCGGTCCGAAGCAGCCCGATCCCGTCGGCACCGGACTCGACTGCGGGCTCGAGGTCCGCGACGGTTCCGACGTTCGCCGCCACCTCGATCGAGGTCCCGTCCGTCGTCGTGGCCGGCGCCTCGCGTCTCTCGTGGTCGTCGTCACTCGCGGCCGCGGTCCGGGTCTCTGGGTCCGGGTCGATCACGACAGTGTCCTCGACGCCATCGACGGCGACGCTGGCTCCGCCTTCGACGTCGCGGAGCGGTTCGCCCACCCCGACCACGGCGGGGATCGCGAGTGATCGCGCGAAGATCGCGGCGTGCGACGTCCGGCCGCCGGCGACGGTCGCAAAGCCGGCGACGCGGTTCGGATCGAGTTTCGCGGTGTCGCTCGGGGTCAGCCGCTCGGCCAGGATGACGCTCCCGCCCGGCAGCGCGGCGAGGTCGACCCCGTCCGCTCCTGACAGCGCGCGGACGAGTCGGTCTCGAACGTCCCGCAGATCGTCCGCGCGGTCGCTCATCCGGCCATCTGAGGCCTCGAACTGCTCGATGAATCCGGCGAAGGTTCGCTCGACCGCCTGCTCCGCGGCGGCCCCCGCGTCGATCTCGTCCTCGACACCCGCTGTCACCTGCGGGTCGTCGAGAAACTGGACGTGGGCGTCGAAGACTGCCGCCTCCGCCTCGCCGACCTGCTCGGCGGCCCGCTCGCGGTCGGCCTCGATCGCCGCCCGAGCGTCCGCTCGAGCGCTCTCGAACCGCGCCAGTTCCGCGCTGGGGTCGATCGACCCACCGTCGGGTGGGTCGTCGGTGTCGAGGTCCGGCGCATACCAGACTGCACGACCGACTCCCGAGAGCGGCGTCACGCCGGTCCCAGAGAGCCGTCGTTCGGTCACGCCTCAGAGTTCGTCTTCCGGCGTGCGCAGAATCCGCTCCAGTTGGTCCAGGGCGGTCTCCGCGCCGTCGCCTTCGGCCACCACCTGTACCTCCTCGCCGGGGCCGACGTCGAGTCCGGTGACAGAGAGCATACTCGCCGCGTTCACGAGGTCCTCACCGGGGCGACCGACCCGGATGTCGGCGGCGGCTTCGTTCGCTGCCTCGACGAACTTCGAGGCGGGACGGGCGTGGATTCCGTCCTCTGGAACGACGGTGACGAGTCGTTCCGGCATCAGTTCTCAGCCTCCCGGATCGGGCGCGCGACCGCGGGCGGTTCCGGATCGGCGGCCGCGGAGTGGTCTCCGTACATCGGTGGTCGAGAGAGGTACTCTAGATGTGTAAGTGTTTTTCGCCGACACGGCACTCGAGGAGGGTCGCGGGTAGCGACGACGGTGAGGAACGACCGATGATGCCCGTTTCGGCATCCGACCGAACAAAAGAACCGAACCGATCGCTCAATCGAGTCGGTCGAGGACGGCGGTCGTGACGTCCTCGGTGCCCGCGTTCCCACCAAGATCCGGCGTCCGGGGCCCCGATTCGAGGACGGACTCCACTGCCGTTCGGACGTCCGCCGCTTCGTCGTCGTACCCCAGATGTTCGAGGAGCATCGCCGCCGAGAGGATCGCCGCGGACGGGTTGGCGGCGCCCTCACCGGCGATGTCGGGAGCCGTCCCGTGCACCGGCTCGAAGAGCGCGTTGTCCGGCCCGACGTTCGCGGAGGGAAGCAGTCCCAGTCCGCCGACGAGGCCGGCGGCCAGATCCGAGAGCACGTCACCCGCGAGATTCGGGCAGACCACGACGTCGAACTGCCCGGGGTTCAGACACACGCGCGTCGCGAAGGCGTCCATCAAGACTTCCTCGGCCTCGACGCCTTCGCGTTCCGCGACGTCGACGACTGCGTCGCGGAAGCGTCCGTCGGTTTCGCGCATCACGTTGGCCTTGTGGGCGACGTGGAAGCCCGACTCGCCGCGGTCGGCCACGTACTCACAGGCGAACTCCGCGAGCTGTTCGGACGCGGACGTCGTGACGACGCGCGTCAGCGTCGAGAGGTCCTCGGAGAGCCGGTCCTCGTGGCCCGAGTAGACGCCCTCGGTGTTCTCTCGCAGGAAGACCAGATCCGTCTCCGGCCGGACGGCGTCGACGCCGGGGTACGCCCGCGCCGGGCGAATATTGACGAACGAGCCGACCGCCTCCCGGAGCGGGAGGATGACGTCGGCGGCCGTCTCGCCGGCCGCGCCGAACAGGGTGGCGTCGGCGTCGGCGACGGTGTCGTACGTCGCCTGCGGCAGCGCCTCGCCGGTCTCCGCTTGCACGGCGTCGCCGGCCTCGGCCTCGACGAACTGGAAGTCGGCGACTGCATCCAGGACCGACACGGCCGCGGGAACGACCTCCTGGCCGATCCCGTCGCCCTCGATGACGACGATCTCTTCACTCATCGATATACGGGAGCGCGGCGGCTTTGTCAGCGACTGCGTCGGCGTTGGACTTCATCAGCGCCGTCGTGTCCCAGACACCCTCCTTGAGCGCCCGTCGCTGTGCGTCGTCGATTGTCGCCTCGACGGTCGTGTCCCCGTAGGAGACCGTTTCGCTCTCGATGTCGACGTGAATCTCGCCGTCGGGGTGCTCGTCGATCCACTCCTGGAGGTCGACGATCGCCTCGTGGTCTGCGGTGACTGTCGGAATCCCCAGCGCGAGGCAGTTGCCGGCGAAGATCTCGGCGAACGATTCGCCGATGATCGCGTCGATTCCCCAGCGCATCAGCGCCTGCGGCGCGTGTTCCCGGGAGGACCCGCAACCGAAGTTCGCGTTGACAGCGAGGACGGAGGCGTCCTGGAACTGTTGTTCGTTGAAGGGGTGCTCCTTCTGGTTGTCGTCCTCGTCGAATCGGAGATCGAAGAAAGCGAACTCACCGAGGCCGTCGAAGGTGACGACCTTCATAAAGCGCGCCGGGATGATCTGATCGGTGTCGATGTCGTTCCCGCGGATGGGAACTCCGGTCCCCGTCACCGACTCGATTTCGGGAATCTCGTCGGTCATACCGTGGTCACCTCCTTCAGTTCGCGCACGTCAGTCACTTCGCCTGTGATCGCCGCCGCGGCGACCATCCGGGGGTTCATCAGGACCGTCCGGCCGTCTTTCGAGCCCTGCCGGCCGATGAAGTTCCGGTTCGACGACGACGCACAGGCCTCGTCGCCCTGGAGTTGGTCCTCGTTCATCCCGAGACACATCGAGCAGCCCGCGTTGCGCCACTCGAAGCCGGCCTCCTCGAAGATGGTGTCGAGTCCCTCCGCCTCGGCGGCGGCCTTCACTCGCTGGCTGCCGGGAACGACCATCGCGCGGACGTCCTCGTGGACCTGCTGGCCCTCGACGACTTCTGCCGCTCGTCGGAGATCGGGCAGGCGCGCGTTCGTACACGACCCGAGGAAGGCGACGTCGATCTCGTAGCCGTCCATCGTCTCGCCCGGCGTGACGCGCATGTGTTCCTGGGCGCGCCGCGCGGTGTCTTGCTTGTCCTCGGGGAGCGATTCCGGCTCCGGGATGGGATCGGAGATGCCGATTCCCTGCCCGGGCGTGGTCCCCCAGGTGACGACAGGCTCCAGTTCGGACCCGTCGATCGTGACGACGTCGTCGTACTCCGCGTCGTCGTCCGAGCGGATCGACTCCCAGTAGGGCTTGAGTTCGTCGAACTTCTCGGGGTTCTCCTGGAAGTAGTCGGTCTCTTTCAACCACTCGTAGGTGGTCTCGTCGGGGTTGACGTAGCCGGCACGAGCGCCGCCCTCGATGGACATATTGCAGATGCTCATCCGACCCTCCATATCGAGGTTCTCGATGGCCTCGCCGGCGTATTCGTAGACGTAGCCGACGCCGCCCTCGGTGCCGAGTCGGCGGATCACTTCGAGGATGATGTCTTTCGCCTCGACGGCGGGTCCGAGCTCGCCGGTGACCTCGATCTTTCGGACGTCTTTCTTCTCCATCGCGACGGTCTGTGTCGCCAGGACGTCGCGGATCTGGCTCGTCCCGATCCCGAACGCTAGCGCGCCGAACGCGCCGTGCGTCGAGGTGTGAGAGTCACCACAGACGATCGTCTTGCCGGGCTGGGTGAGCCCCTGCTCGGGCCCGATGACGTGAACGATCCCCTGGTCGCCGGTCGTCGGATCGGAGAACTGGATGCCCGACTCGCGGACGTTCTCTTCGAGTTCCGACATCATCTCCTCGGCGGCGTCGTCGCGGTACGGACGCGACTGGTCGGCCGTCGGGACGATGTGGTCGACGGTGGCGTGCGTCAACTCGGGATATGCGACCGTTAGGCCGCGCTCTTGCAGCATCCCGAACGCCTGTGGGCTCGTCACCTCGTGGATGAGGTGGAGGCCGACGAACAGTTGCGTCTGTCCGGTCGGCAGTTCCGAGACGGTGTGTTCCTCCCAAACCTTGTCGTACAGCGTTCCCTCACTCATTGGCTTCTCCTTGGGGCTCCGTGGATACCCGTGTTACGGTCATTGTTGCTCAGTCGTCCGCGGCCGCCTCTGCAGCCTCTTCTTCGTTCCCGTCGTCCCACGCGAACAGGTCACGGAGCGGTTCGCCGACCTGCTCGATGTGGTGCGTCTCCTCTGCCTCCTTCAGCTGGGTGTAAGAGGGGCGTCCGGCCTGGTTCTCCGCGATCCACTCGCGGGCGAACGTGCCGTCTTGGACCTCCTCGAGGACCTGCTCCATCTTCTCGCGCGCGTGGTCGTCGATGATGTCGTCGCCGCGGGAGAGGCCACCGTATTCGGCGGTGTCGGAGACTGAATCCCACATATTCGAGAGTCCGCCCTCGTACATCAGATCGACGATGAGCTTCATCTCGTTCAGGCACTCGAAGTACGCCATCTCGGGGGAGTAGCCGGCGTCGACGAGGGTCTCGTAGCCCTCTTTCACCAGCGCCGTCATCCCGCCACAGAGCACCGCCTGCTCGCCGAAGAGGTCGGTCTCGGTCTCCTCGCGGAACGTCGTCTCGATGACGCCGGCGCGGGTACAGCCGATGCCGTGGGCGTACGCGAGCGCTTCTTCTTTCGCCTCGCCCGTCTCGTCCTGATAGACCGCCAGCAGTCCGGGCGTCCCCTCGTCGTTCTCGTAGTTCCGGCGGACGAGGTGGCCCGGCGACTTCGGCGCGACCATCGTCACGTCGACGTCTTCGGGGGGCTGGATCTGATTGTAGTGGATGTTGAAGCCGTGGGCGAACTGCAGCGTGTCACCGGGCTCGAGGCCGTCTTCGATCTGGTCGAACACCGCCGGCTGGACCGTGTCGGGGACCAGCACGGAGACGATGTCGGCCTCGGCGGCTGCAGCCGCGGGGGTGGCGACGCGCAGGCCGTCGGCCTTCGCGGCCGCTCGCGACGAAGAGCTCTTTCGGAGGCCGACAACCACGTCGACCCCGGACTCGGAGAGGTTCTGCGAGTGGGCGTGGCCCTGGCTACCGTAGCCGAGGACAGCGACCGTCTTGTCTTCGATTGCGGAGTGATCTGCGTCGTCGTCGTAGTATACCGTCGTATTCAGGTTCTCGTCTGTCATATGTTATCGTTGTACATTCTTCGGTCGTGTCGGTTCGTTCGCAGTGCCCGGCTTCTCGCCCGGCACGGTCGCTTGATCGCCGCGCGCCAGCGCCGTGTAGCCCGTCCGGGCGATCTCGATGATGCCGAACTGGCGGTAGGCGTCGATCGCATCGTCGATCTTCTGTTCGTCGCCGGTGAGTTGAACCGTGATGGTCTTCGGCCCGGCGTCGAGCGTCTGGCCGTCGTACATCTCTGTGATGGCGTGGACCTTGTCGGGTTCGTCGCCCTCGACCTTCAATAGGACGAGTTCGGTCCGGACGGCGTCGTCGTCGAGTTCACCGACGGAGATCACGGGCTTCAGTTTGGCGAGTTGCTTCTCGATCTGGTCGATCCCGGGTTCGGGTTCCTCGACGACCAGCGTGATCCGCGAGTGGTTGTCCACGGTGGTCGGCCCGACCGTGAGGCTCTCGATGTTGAACTGTCTCCGGGAGAACAGGCCCGAGACCCGTGAGAGGACGCCGGGGTCGTTCTCGACGAGTGCGGAGATGACCGCGGGGCGCGGTTCGTGTTCGGCCTCCGCCTCGGGGTCGATCCGGATCCCCTGGGAGTTGCGACGGCCCTCCGGGTGGGGACGTTCCTCGGGTTCCGGTCCCTTCAGTCCGTGCTTCGGCAGGTCGTCGTCCGACTCGTCTGTCGCGTGGAAGTCATCGGAACTCATAGCTGATCCTCCGTCAGAGCGAATTTTCCGTTCGCGCCGCCCGAGGGGACCATCGGGTAGACGTTCTCCGCCGGATCGATGTGGAAGTCGATGACCGACGGCCCGTCGTACGCGAGGGCCTCCTCGACGACGTCTGCGACCTCGTCGTAGCCGTCGACGCGCCACCCGCGCGCGCCGAACGCTTCGGCGAGCATATCGAACTCGGGACACCAGTTGTACTCGGCGGCCATCCGACGCCCCTCGAAGAAGGCGTCCTGCCACTGGCGAACCATCCCGATGTACTCGTTGTTCAGGACCGCGACGGTGATGTCGAGGTCCTCGCGGACAGCGACCGAGAGTTCCTGAATCGTCATCAGGAACGAACCGTCGCCGTCGACGCAGACGACCTGCTGGTCGTCGTCGGCCGCGATGCGCGCGCCGATCGCGGCGGGCAGCCCATACCCCATCGTGCCGAGTCCGTGACTGGAAACCCACGTCCGCGGTTCGGTGTAATCCCAGTACTGTGAGGCCCACATCTGGTGTTGGCCGACGCCGGTCGTGACGATGGTGTCGTCCTCGGTCGCCTCGTCGAGCACCTCGACGACGAACTGCGGTTTCAGCGGCTCGTCGTCCGGCGTCGCGTAGTCCATCGGGTACTCGTCCTGCCACGTGAGACACTGCTCGCGCCACTCCGCCGCCGCCGGAGCGGTGTCGATCGCGTCGTCCAGCTGGTCGAGGACGATTCCCGCGTCGCCGATGAGCGGGTAATCGGCGTGGACGTTCTTCGAGATCTCCGCGGGGTCGATGTCGATGTGGATGACCTCGGCCTCGGGAGCGAACGTGTCGATGCCGCCGGTCAGCCGATCGTCGAAGCGCGTGCCCACCGCGATGAGGAGGTCGGTGTGGGTGATCGCCATATTGGCGTAGCCCGTCCCGTGCATCCCGGCCCACGACAGGCAGAGGTCGTCGTCCTCGGGGAACGAGCCGATCCCCGGCATCGTCGTGACCACGGGAATCTCGTACTCGCGGGCGAACGAGCGCGCCTCGTCGGTCGCGTCGGCCTTGATGACGCCGCCGCCGAAGAGCAGCAGCGGGCGCTCTGCGGCCTCGATCGTGTCGGCTGCCGTCTGTACGTTCTCCTCGTCGGCGACGTACTGCGGCTGGGTCGTTTCCGGCGGCGTCGCCGGGCCCGGATCCGCGTCGGTCTCGCCGAGCGTCACGTCCTTCGGGAGGTCGACGAGCGTCGGGCCGGGTCGCCCCTCGTCAGCGAGCGCGAGCGCTTCGCCGACGGTGTCGCCGACGCTGTCGGGATCGTCCGCGAAGTAGTTGTGCTTCGTGATCGGTGCGGTCACGCCGGTGGTGTCGGTCTCCTGGAACGCGTCAGAGCCGACCATATCCGCCGGGACCTGACCGGTGAGCGCGAGCAGTCCGTCGGAGTCCATATTGGCGTCAGCGATGCCAGTGACCAGGTTCGTCGCGCCCGGTCCCGACGTCGCGAGACAGACGCCCGGCTCGTTGCGGACGACGCTGAACGCGTCGGCCGCGTGGGCTGCACCCTGTTCGTGCGCCATCGTGACGTGACGGATGTCGGAGTGATACAGCGCGTCGTAGACGGGCATAATCGCCCCGCCCTGGACGCCGAAGGCGGCCTCGACGCCCTCGTTCTCGAGGGCGCGAACGACCGACTCGGACCCGGTCGTGACCGGCGACTGACTCGCGTCGTCGCTCGCTGTGGATTCTGGCTCCGCCTCGGGCGGTTGTTCTTGTTTGCTCATCGGTGTTCTCCTCGGGGTGTGACTGCGGTTCGTGTGCGATACATGTGACGTGGTGTCGATCGAGCGGTGTGCTCCATTGGCCTGGTGGTGGGGTCGGTAGTCGGTCTGACAGCGGGCGCGAACTGGGTCGGAGAAGGACAGACGTGTGTATACGGGGCTAGGACGCCCCTACAATGATCCGCGAAGCGACGTCGAGCTCGCCGTCCTCGACGCCGTTCGACCGCCTCGTTCCGACGGGAACCACTGGTCCAGCGCCGTGGGCTCCGACGGTCGTGTGCGGTCGTCGCATCGTACCACAACGATTCGTCTGCCCCATTATGAACGTTTCGCGCCGCGGTTCCGTTCGAGGGTCGGCGGCGCGCCCGTGGCCCGGCGGTGCGAGCGAACGGGGCGCGCGCCATCAGGCGCGGACCTCCTCCTCGTCCTCGTCCGTGTCGGCACGGTCGACGCCCTGCTCACGGGCAAACCGGGTCAGGACGTCGACGGTAACGCGCTCTTTCTCCGCGCCGAAGTCTTTGACCCGGCGCGTGACCTCGCGGACGTCCGCGTCGGTCGGCGCGAAGCCGGATTCCTCCAGCCGCTTACGGACGGAGTGCGTTCCGGTGTGCTTGCCGAGGACGAACTCGCGCTGGGCGCCGACCATCTCTGGGGTCATCACGCCCGGCTCGAAGGTGTCGGAGTTCTCGATGACACCCGCGGCGTGGATGCCGCTCTCGTGTGAGAAGGCGTTCCGTCCCACGACCGGCTTGTTGGCCGGAACCGGGATGTCGCTCGCCTCCTCGACCATTCGCGACAGTTCGGTGATTCGGGTGGTGTCGATCCCCGTGTCGACGCCGTAGAGCGCCTCGGCCGACATCACGACTTCCTCGAACGCGGCGTTGCCGGCGCGCTCGCCGATGCCGTTGACGGAGACCTGCGCCTGCGACGCGCCCGCCTCGAAGCCGGCCATCGCGTTTGCGGCCGCCAGCCCGAAGTCGTCGTGGGCGTGGACGTCAATCGCCGCGTCGGTGTATTTGCGCACCTCGCGGACCATCTCGGCGAAGCGCGTCGGCGTCGCGACCCCGGTCGTGTCCGGGATGTTGACCCAGTCGACGCCCGCCTCGTCGACCGCGGCGAGGATCTCTGCCAGGAAGTCGACGTCGGTCCGCGTTGCGTCCATCGGGGAGAACATCACTTCGACACCCGCCTCCTTCACACGCTCGACGCTCGCAACCGCCCGCTCGACGGCCTCTTCGCGGGAGGCGTGCATCGAGTCGGCCAGTTGGACGTCGCTCGTGCTGACGAAGACGTGGACCAGTTCCACGCCCGAGTCCAGCGCGGCCTCGACGTCTTTGTCGACGACGCGCGCCAGTCCGCAGACGGTCGTGTCCGTCGCGGCGGCGATGTCACTCACGGACTCGAACTCCGCCTCTGAGTTGACCGGGAACCCCGCCTCGATGACGTGCGTCCCCATCTCGTCCAGCGTCGCCGCGATGTCGCGCTTCTCCTCGTAGCTGAACGAAGTGCGTGGTGACTGTTCGCCGTCCCGGAGCGTCGTGTCGAAAATCCGTACCTCGTCGATCTCGGATTCAGTTATTTGGGCTAAAGTGCCCTGGAAGAACTCGACCAGCCGGGGTGTCCGACTGAGCCTCCATGTCGTCGTTAGACATTGTATCAGATACCTACCCGGAAAGATATTAAAGGCTTTCGCTGTCGGTCTCCGCCTGCGCGAAGAGACCGGTCGCGTAGAACAGGACCGAGAGCGACTCTTGTAGCCGTCTACGGCCGTCTAAAAAATCGACGCCTCGGAGGCAGGCGTCGATCCGTTCCTCCCAGTGGGTGTGTGAACAGTGCGCTGCCGCCGCAAGTACTGCCGAATAACCGGTCAATTGCCCACCTGATCCGCTCGCGCGCGGTTCACAAGTGGACGAACGGTCACGCCCTGGGTACGTCCCGATCGGTGTCAGCGCTCTGAGTGACGTCCGAACCCTTTTCGTACCGCTTTCCGTTGCAGTGGATATGAGCGATTTCAAACTGAACCTCTCGGAGGCCGAAGAGCACCTCGACGAGGAGGTCGACGGCGACGTGGTCCTGGGCGTTCTCGATGGATCCACCCCGGATCGCGAGTGGATCGACGCCGTCGAGGGCGGGAGCGTCCTCGTCCTCGCCGTCGAGGGCGACCTGAACGAACTCGCGAACGGCTTCGCCCGCCCGATCAAAGAACTCGGCGGGAGCCTGACGCACTTCCGTCGGTTCTTGATCGTCGCGCCGCCGGGACTGGACATCGACACCGACCGACTGTAACAGTCGCTCGGGACACCACCAGTCCGAGGTAGGGTGGCCTCAGACCGCGTCGTCCGGGAGCTCCTCGTCGTCGAGGAATCCGTGATACGGACAGACGTGCTCGTCTCGGATCAACTGCTCGTCGACGATACTGAGTCCGAGTTCGTCCAGCTCTTTGCTGATCCGATTCAGTTCGTCGTGGTCGCGCCCGATGGCGTTGACGTAGACGTTCCGCTCACCGGTCATAATCTCTCTGACGGCCGTTACACCGGGTATCTCACGGGCCGCTTCCGCGAGCGTGTCCCGCTCGGGGACCGGCGCCGTACAGATGATTTTGGTATACAACGGGTAGCCGGCGAGGTCGTAGTCGATGTCGATGTGATACCCGCGGATGATCCCGCTCTCCTCTAGTTTGTTGAGACGCGTCCGGACCGTACTCGAGGACAAGTCGAGTTTGTCTGCGATGTCGGTCGACGACGTTGCTCTCGCATCCTGCTGGAGGTAATACAGGATGTGTCTGTCGATGGAATCCAGTTCGCCCTCTTTCATTGATGATAGAACGTGCTACTCTCGAAGAATATAGTCCTGTTCAGTCGGCCGTCGGGGTCGCCAGTCCGCACCGACCGGCGTATTCTGCATTATCTATGACGGTATATGATAATCAGGGGTGCTATTTTGACGAGTCGTCAAAATAACCGACTGTTTTATTGCTTCCCGTCATCTATAGTGGATGTAGACAAGCGGCCGACGACACGAGGACACAACGATGATAAACCCGACCCCATCCAACGAACCGGATCCCGCCGAAGGCGCGGCAGCGACGCACTACATCCTCGGTGGCGCCCATATCGGCGTCGCAATCGCCGAGCGGTTACGTGCGGAAGGCCAGCAGGTCGCGATCGTGGACGAACCGTCCCCATCGGAAGACATCCCGAGCGTCGTCGGAGATCCAGCGGCGATGGACGTTCTCGCCGAATCCGGCGTCGAGGACGCATCCACAGTGATCGCCGCGACGAAATCGGACCGGCGAAATCTGCTCATCGCACAGCTCGTCGGCGTACAGTTCGACGTCCCACGCGTTCTCGCGTTGGTCAACGATCCCAGTCGACGCGGCGCGTTCGCCGACGCGGGACACGAGCCACTCTGTGTGACGACTATGCTGTCCGAGGCGGTTGGTGAGGTCGTATGAAGGAACTGGAGCGAGACCTCGGGCTCCCCTCGGTGCTGGCGATCAGCATCGGCGCGATGATCGGCAGTGGGATCTTCATTCTGCCCGCGCTCGCGCTGGAGATCGCCGGACCCGCAGTGATCGTCGCGTACGCCCTCGCCGGGCTGCTCGTCGTTCCCGCTGCGCTCTCGAAATCCGAGATGGCGACCGCGATGCCCGAAGCCGGGGGGACCTACATCTACATCGAGCGAGGGATGGGCCCGCTGCTCGGGACCGTCGCCGGCGTCGGTACGTGGTTCTCGCTCTCGTTCAAGGGCGCGCTCGCGCTCGTGGGCGGCGTCCCGTATCTGCTCTTGCTGTTCGATCTCCCACTGAAGCCGGTCGCGCTGGGACTCGCTGCGGTGTTGATCCTGATCAACGTCGTCGGGGCGAAGCAGACCGGCCGGCTCCAGGTCGCGATCGTCGTCGTGATGCTGGCGGCACTGGGGTGGTTCGCTGCCGGGAGTGCGCCCGGCGTCCAGTCGGCGAACTACGCCAACTTCTTCGATGCGGGTATCGGCGGACTGCTCGCCGCGACGGGGCTCGTGTTCGTCTCGTACGCGGGCGTCACGAAAGTGGCCAGCGTCGCCGAGGAAGTCGAGGATCCGGGCCGGAACATCCCGCTGGGGATCCTCGGATCCCTGGCGTTCACGACCGTCCTGTACGTGGCAATCGTGGCGGTGCTTGTGGGAGTGACCGATCCCGGAAGCGTCGCCGGGACGTTGACTCCGGTGGCGGTCGCCGCGGAGGCGACGCTCGGAGACACCGGGGTCGTCGCTGTCATCCTGGCGGCCATCCTCGCACTCATCTCCACGGCGAACGCGGGGATCCTCTCCTCGTCGCGATACCCCTTCGCGATGAGCCGCGACCGCCTCGCTCCGCCGTCGCTATCGACGGTCAGCGACCGGTTCGGAACCCCGGTGACGTCGATCACGCTCACCGGTGCGGTGCTTTTGGTCCTCATCGCGTTCGTCCCGATCCTCGAAATCGCGAAACTCGCCAGCGCGTTTCAGATTCTGGTGTTCGCGCTCATCAACCTGGCCGTGGTCGCCTTCCGCGAGGGGAGCACGGAGTACGAACCGGAGTTCACCTCACCGCTGTATCCCTGGCTGCAGGTGTTCGGTGCCATCACCGGCGTGCTGCTGCTGACGCAGATGGGCACGGTCGCCCTCCTCGGTGCCGTCCTCATCACGGTCGGAAGCGTCGCGTGGTACTTCCTGTACGTCCGATCGCGGGTCAACCGCGAAGGGGCCGCGACCGACGCCGTGCGACGTCGGATCGGCCGCGACGTGATCACCGAGACTGAATCGGCCGTCAACGACACGCCCCGCGAGGTGCTCGTCGCGCTCACGAAGAACGTCGACGAGCAGCGCGAGCGGTCCCTGGTCGAGATCGCGGCCGATCTCGTCCGTCAGGACGACGGCCGAGTGGTCGCCGTCCGGTTCCAAGAGATCCCGGATCAGGCCCCACTCACCGAGGACGTGACGGTCCAGTCCTCATCAGACATCTCGTATGAATCCCGGATGGAAGCGCTCGCCGCGGAGATCGACGTCGACATCGAGGCCGACGAGATCGTGAGCCACGACACCAAACACGCGGTGGTCAACTTCGCGGCCGACCGCGGGGTCGATTCGATCGTGGCCGAGCACGAACCGCTCCGGCTCCGATCCCGGCTGATCGGCGATCCGATCGACTGGATCGTGCGACACGCCCCCTGCGACGTTCTCCTCGTCGACAACCTCGGCTACGACGCCCCCCAGCAGGTCTCGCTCTCTGGCGGAGGCGGCCCCTATCCGCCGTTGGCGGTTGACGTCGCCGGAGCCATCGCCGCGGCGAACGGGGGTGACGTCTCGCTCCGGTATCCGCCCGGGCGGAACCCCACCGACAAGTACGAACGGACCATCGACGAGTACCAGTCCGAACTCTCGGACCTGCTCGCTGTCCCGGTCCGGACGGAGCCGTTCAGACCGGACGGGGGACAGCGGACGTCGCCGGAACTCGTCGTGCGTCGGGGCACCGACAGCGGCCTCCACGGGCTCCTGTTCGACGATCGTCCGGTCGTCCCGTCGCCGGGCTGTACGACGATTACGGTCTATCCGCGCGACTCGGACCGCCCGCCGTTCGGGCGTCGACTGCTGGAACGGCTGACTTTCTGAGCCGCCGCCGGTCGGGACCGCAGGCGGTCAGGATCGCTCGTCGAGGAACGTCAGCACGTGACCGTCGTCGTCGACGACGCGGCGTCCGCCCTCGACGGCCATCGGCCCGGCGGCCCACGGCCCGCCGGCTTCGACGACGGCGTCGGCGTCGGCCGTTCGGAACGCGAGATCGACGTGAAGCCCGCCCCGGCCGTCGGCGATCCCCAGTTGCGGTTCCCACAGTTCCAGATCGACCGGGCCAGAGAGCCGGACCCGCCGACGGTCCTCTCCGCGATCGACCACCTCGAACCCGAGCCGGCGGTATCGATCTTCCGCGCGCTCGAGGTCGGTCACCTCGAGTACGACCTCGAAGATTCCCGACAGCGGCGGGGCGTCCGGCGATTGCCCGTTCGCCGCCGACTCGTCGGCGGCGTGGTCGTCGAGGAAACCGCCGATCTCGACGCAGTTGCCCGCCGGATCGTACACGTACAACGACTCGCTGGACCCGAACGAGAACGCCACGGGGTCGAGAGCTGCGAGGCGCGATTGCCACCGCGGGTAGGCCGCTCGCGACGTGGCGAACGCGTAGTGGGTGTGCACGCCGCCGCGGGGTCGACTGGTCGGCCGACGCAGGACGAGCGCGGTCCCTCGGTCGCTCCCCGCGCTGTTCGTCGACCGCTCGTTGTCCGTCGGTCCGATGTCGTAGTGGACCTGCGATTCGTCGTCGACGTGCGTGGGGACGAGTCCCAGCCGGTCCTCGTAAAACGAACGCGACGCCGCGAGGTCCTTCACTTCGAGACCGAGCCGAGCGAGTCCGCTGAGCATACATCGACTCGAACGCCGACAGGCATAGAGGTAGCGCCGACAAACCGAGCCGAGCGCTGCCGACAGCCGTGTTCGACGGTTGCAAACTTATTTTACTACGTGTCTCGGAACCAAGAAGTAATCAAATGGCCGGGACCCAACCGGAGTATCCGATCGATAGCCCCCCCGACGAAATCCGGGTACTCCACGTCGACGACGATCCCGACTTCGTCGATCTCACGGCGTCGTTTCTGACGAAGCACAACGAGTCCTTCTCCGTCTACACGTCGACGAACCCCGAGAACGCCCTCGAACGCATCCGCGGTGAGTCGATCGAGTGCATCGTCTCCGATTATGAGATGCCGGAGTTGACCGGACTCGAACTGCTCGAACGCGTCCGTGAGTTCGACGATGACGTGCCGTTTATCCTCTTCACCGGAAAGGGATCAGAGGAGATCGCGAGCAAGGCCATCTCCGCCGGGGTCACCGACTACCTCCAGAAGGGAGTGGGGACGGACCAGTACACCGTGTTGACGAACCGGATCGAAAACGCCGTCGAACAGAAGCGCTCCCGCGAGGCGTTAGCCGAGAGCCAGAAGCGGCTCTCGCGGTTCATCGATCAGTCACCGCTGGGGACGATCGAGTACAACGAGGAGTTCACGATCGTGAACGTCAACGAAGCCGCCGCCGAGATCACCGGGTACGATCCCGAGGAACTCATCGGCGGGACGTGGTCGCCGATCGTGCCCGAGGACGAACACCGACACGTCGCGGAGATCGAGCGGCAACTCCTCGACAACCGGGGCGGCTACCAGAGCGTGAACGAGGTCGTCCGCAAGAACGGCGAGCGCCGCCTCTGTTCGTGGCACAACCGGGTCGTCACCGACGAGGACAGCGACGTGATCACCATCTTCTCGCAGTTCGAGGACGTGACCGAAGAGCGCAGACAACGGCGGGAACTGGAGCGGACGAACGCCCTCCTGTCGACGCTCTTCGAGACGCTCCCGGTCGGCGTGCTCGTCGAGGATGCGAGCCGGAACGTGCTCACGGCGAACGATCGTCTGTTCGACCTGTTCGATCTCTCAGGATCTTCAGCGGACCTGATCGGCACCGACTGTCGACAGTTGGCCCGCGAGGTCAGCGACCAGATGGGCGACCCCGAGGGCTTCGTCGAGCGGATCGACGAGATCGTCGAGTCGGGAGAGCCGGTGTGGAACGACGAAGTCGTCTTCGAGGACGGCGGGGCGCTGGCCCGGAGCTATCGGTCGATCGAACTGCCCGACGGACGGGGACATCTCTGGGTGTATCACGACGTCAGCGAGCGGCGGGCCAGAGAACAGCGCCTGGAAGCGTTGAATCAAACGGCGAGAGATCTGATGACGGCGGATTCCCGCGAGGAAGTGGCTCGGATCGGTGTCGATGCTGCCCAGTCGATCCTGGAGCTGGAATCCAACGCGATTCACCTCTACGAGCCGGACGAGGGACTGGTGCCCGCCGCGGCGACCGATCGGGTCGACCAGTTGTTCGACGAACTGCCGGTGTTCACCGGGGGGAACAGCATCGCGTGGCGGGTGTTCCAGCAGGGCGATCCCGAGACGGTCGACGACGTCCACGCCGACGGTGATCACTACAACCCCGAGACGCCGATTCGGAGTGAGGTCTACTTCCCGCTCGACGAGTACGGGATCCTCATCGCCGGCGCGACGGAGCCCGAGGCCTTCGACCAGAGCGATATCGTCCTCGGCGAAATCCTGAGCATCAACGTGGTGCGCGCGCTCGAACAGGTCGAGCGAACCGAACGGCTCCAGGAGCGCGAGCGCGAACTGACGCAGCAGAACGCCCGACTCGAAGAGTTCGCGAGCGTCGTCAGTCACGATCTCCGGAATCCGCTGAACGTCGCCGAGGGCCGTCTCGAACTCGCGATGGAAGAGTGCGACAGCGAGCAACTCGCACACGTCGAGAGCGCGCACACCCGGATGAAGTCACTCGTCGAAGACCTCCTGACGCTCGCCCGCGACCAGGACACCGACATCGACCCTGAGACGGTGTCGCTCGACTCGTTCGCCGAGGTCTGCTGGCAGAACGTCGATACCGAAGACGCGTCCATCGTCGTCGAGACAGACCAGCGCGTCAGGGCCGACGGGACCAAACTCCGGCAACTGTTCGAGAACCTGTTCCGGAACGCGGTCGAACACGGTGGCTCGGACGTGACAGTCACCGTGGGCGCACTCCCCGACGGCTTCTACGTCGAAGACGACGGCGACGGCATTCCGGCGGACGAACGCTCCGACATCTTCGAGTACGGGTTCTCGACGCGACCGGGAGGGACGGGATTCGGTCTGGCGATCGCCCTCCAGAGCGTCGAGACCTATGGCTGGTCGATCGAGGCGACAGAGGGAACGGACGGCGGCGCGCGCTTCGAGATCCGCGGCGTCGACGAGGCGTAATCCGCGAGCGGGCAGTCAGCGAATCTTCCGGACGTCGCTCACGTCGAAGCCGCCCTCGTGTATCTCTGTCTCGAACCGAACGATGTTCTCACGCTCGAGTTGCGAGAGAACGCCCCGGAACTCCTGGACGACCATCGTCCGGGCGCGCTTCGAGCCACCCGACTCCCACTCGAACTGGAGGGTCCCGTCGGCCGCGTCCATCAGATGTCCCAGTTCGGTCCGCTCCAGCGTCTCCCGGCTCGCGGACGCGAGGATGAGTCCGTTCCATCGGTGCGCCGCCTTGCCGAGACCGCGGATCACCGTGGCGATGTCGTTCCACGCCATCTCGTCGGAGATGGCGGCGACGAGGTCGGTGATCGAGTCGATGACGACGAGGTTCTCCGCGGCGTGTTCGTTGAGATACTGCCCGAGCGCGGTGAGCACGTCCGCGCGGTCTTCCTGGCCGCCGAGGTCCTGAAGGGTCGTCGTCTCCCCGAGGTACCACTCACGAGGGACCGGGCTGAGCTGGAAGTACTCCGGCGAGAAGTCGCGGACGGCGATGTCGTCGACCGCCGCGTCGACGAGTTCGTCGTCGAAGACGTACGACATCTCCCGGCGAACGTTCGACGCGTCGTCGGTGAACGAGAGATAGTGGATCTCCGGTGGGAGCGCCGCGTCCTCGTGGAGGGACCCGTAGTGGAGATCGAACAGATCCGCGTCGGTGTGCGCGAGCGCGTTCATCACCGCGCTGGTGTACATAAACTCTCGTGCGCCGGCGCCGGGTTCGCCGACGAGAAGCACCACCGTTCCGGGCGGTGCTCCACCGTCGATGATGCGATCGAAGCGCGACACCCCGAACGGGATGCGATCCATATCGAGTTCCTCTCGGCGGCCGGCGTTAACGGTTTCGGGACCCCCGGGTTACGGAAGCGGACAGAGGCTGGCGGTGAAGATGGCGACCGAATCGGACTCGTTGCGCGCGCCGTGCACCGCGCCGCGGTCGTGCCTGACGACGCCCGGTGCCTCGACGACCGCTTCCTCGCCGTCGCGAACGACCACGACGGACCCCTCGAGGACGTGGAAGACGTTGGTGCTGTCGGCGTGTTCGTGGGGGTCTAACTCCGCGCCGGGAGCGAGGGCGAAGCCCTTCACGAGGACGTCGTCGGTGACGACCAGTTCAGTCGTGTCGACCTCGCCGTCGGCGGGGTCGAGCGATGCTCGTGCCTGTTCGTACAGATCGAGTTCGGCCATACCCCCACTGTTGCTCGGGATTCCCTATACACTATCGGTCGGTGCGTGCGGTGCGGCAGGACTGACCGCGGGGCGACATCCGCTCAGTCGGTGTCGGTGTGAATCTCGAAGCGTGCGCCGCCGTTCGTTCCCTCAGTCGCCTCGATCGACCAGTCGTGGGCCTCGACGATCTCCGAAACGATCGCGAGGCCGAAGCCGGTGCCGTCCGCGGCGGTCGTGAAGCCGGCGTCGAACACCTCGGAGGCGGCCCCTTCGGGGAAGCCGTCACCGTCGTCTTCGACGTAGAAGCCGTCGGGAAGCGCCCCCACGGTGATTGTCACGTCCGAGCCGCCGTGTTCGACCGCGTTCCGAAACAGGTTCTCGAACAACTGCTGGAGTCGTTCGGGGTCCGCGGAGAGGTCGGCGTCGAACTCCCCCTCAAGTTCGAGTTCGGGATCGGTCGCGGGGACCATCGACCACGAGCGCTCGGCGATCACGGGCAGGTCGACGCGCTCGACGTCGTCGATCGAGACGCCCTCCCTGGCGAGCGTCAGAATCTCGTCGATCAACTGTTCCATCCGCTCGTGTGCGCGCTTGACTGGCGTGAGGTGCTCGACGTCCTCCTCCGCGATCGCGAGTTCGGTGCGCCCCTTCGCCACCTGGAGGGGGTTGCGGAGGTCGTGGCTGACGATGCTCGCGAACTCCTCGAGTTTCTCGTTCTTCTCTTCGAGTTCGCGACGGTACTGCTCGCGGTCGGTGACGTCAGTGAGCACGATCGACTGCCCGGTCTGGGCCCCGCCGGTCGTGAACGGCGTGTCCGAGACGTTGTAGTACCGGGTCGTCCCCGAGACGTCAGTCTCGAAGACGGGGTCGGGAGCATCCAGCGCCCGGACGAGTTCGGGCGCAACCTCCGAGACGGCCTCGTTGATCGACCCCGAGAGGTCGTCGAAGAGCGCCTCGGCGCGGGCGTTGAAGTCACGGATCCGCCCCGATTCGTCGACGACGACGACCGGGTTGTCGCCGTCGCCCGCGACCCGGACGAACTGGAAGCGGTCGAAGTACAGCACGAAGACGCCGAGCGCAAACGCGGCCACGCCGATGGAGGAGTACGTCAGGTCCAAGACGTTCGGATACACCGCGCCGGCGACGTCGAAGATCACTGGGAGTCCGGTCAGCCCCAGGAGCACGAACAGCGGTTCGGCGTTCGAGTTGACGCGGACGAACAGCTCGAACAGCATGAAGAAACCGATGGCGGTGAGCGCGTACGACAGGCCCATCACGATCCAGTGGAGCGGGCGGTGTGTGACCTGGAGGTACCTGAACGGCACCAGCGCCGGTTCCGCGACGAAGTACCACTGGTGCAGCGGGTTGGTCACCTTTATCGCCACGAGCAGGAGGAACACCGCCGCGAAGGAGCGCTGTATCGTCGTGTTCCGGTGGAAGGTTCGACCGGTGTACGCCGAGCAGAAGTACAGCCACGGCCCCACCGAAGCCAGGCCGATGATGAGGCCCACCTCGTAGAGGACGTACTGGAGCGTCGGCGTCGGCAGCGTCAGATAGCCCACGTGGGCTGCCGCCCACCCGCCGCTCGTGAGCAAGAGCCACGAGAGTCCACGTCGCGTGTCCTCGTGTTCGATGCGCCGCGCCCGCGGAAGCATCCCGAATGAGACGACGGCAGCGCTGGCGAACGCAAGGACGTACAGCGCGAACAACACCGGAGAGGGCAGCGACGGCAGCATTCGGGAAAGTGTGGTGATCTGTTGGGCAGGAGCGATATCAACCCTCCGGATTTCGTGGTCGCACAGAACGATCCCGCGAAGGGGTGTCGATCTCGGGGAGTCCGTTCCCCGGTGCCGCTGATTGCGGGTCGTCACGTTCCGACCAGCGAGCGACCGTCGTCAGGGGCGGTGCTCGCCCCCACAGCACCGACACAGACGGGGAGATGACAGGTGTCGGCGCTGTGAGGGGTCCGAACGTTCGTGCTGTGGCGCGGAACGGTGGGCTCGACGGTCGCGTGCTGATTGCAGAGAGATCGACCCGTCCATCCAGCGGGTCGATCAGTTGCGACGCCGCATCGGCGACGTCGCACATACTACTCGGGCGGGGAGCCACTTCAACCGAGGCGACAGTCAATCCGGATTATTCGGCGTCGGTAACGCAAGCCGGCTAAAATCGGATTGAGTATCGGTGATCATATACGTGAAGGCAGGCGGCGGTCAGGATACCGGCACGGCGACCGGGGTATTTTCTTGGCGGGGGCCGAGCGGAAGCATATGTGGTCCCGCGATGCCCTCCTGTTCGCCATCCTGCTCGCCCTCCTGAGCGTCGCCTCCCGCCTTCCCGCTTCGGGTGGCTCGCAACCGTTCCTCGCCGCCGCGGCCGTCATCGGCGGGCTCGCGTTCGCCGGTCGGACGCTCTGGGCCGTCGCGGAGGTGGCGCGGCCACCGGATTGAGAGGCGAGCGGAGCGGTCTGTCGCGGGCGACGGTTTTTGTACGATCCGGAGCAACGCCGCGTATGGCGACGATCAAAGACAGCGTCCACGACCACATCGAGGTCGCGGGCGTCGCGGCGGCCCTCCTCGACACCGAGCCCGTACAGCGGCTCAGACACATTAAGCAGTTGGGCACGGTGCAGTTGGTCTATCCCTCCGCCAACCACACCAGATTCGAGCACTCACTCGGCGTCTATCACCTGGCCGACCGGGCACTCGAACACCTGGGAATCGACGGAGTCCAGGGCGAACGGCTCCGCGCGGCGGCGCTGCTCCACGACGTGGGGCACGGCCCCTACAGCCACAACATCGAGGAGGTCACCTACCGACACACGGGGAAGTACCACGACGACGTCGAGGAGCTCCTCTCGGCCGGCGAGGTGGGTGCGACACTCCGCGAACACGACCTCGACCCAGAACGAATCGCCGGACTCGTCGCCGGCGAGGGTCAGTACGGACAACTCGTCTCGGGAGAACTCGACGTCGATCGGATGGACTACCTCGTCCGCGACGCCCACCACACCGGCGTTCCTTACGGGACGATCGACCACGAGCGGCTGATCCGCGAGCTCACGTTCGTCGACGGGGAACTGGTGCTCGCGGAGGGGAACGTCCAGACCGCCGAGTCACTGCTGCTCGCGCGGGCGCTGATGAACCCTACCGTCTATCAGCACCACGTCGCCAGAATCTCGAAGGCGATGCTCCGTCGTGGCGCCGAACGGTTGCTCGATCACCCCGACGTGGACCCGGAGCGGCTTCGGCGGATGGACGATCACGACCTCCAGGTCGCGCTCCGATCGACGCCTGAAACCAGCGAAGTCGCCCGTCGCCTCCGCACTCGCGATCTGTACAAACGAGCGGTCTGGGCCGAACTTGAAGCGGTCCCCGAAGATGTCGTCGACGCCGACTTCGAAACCCTCCGCGACCTCGAAGAGCGCGTGGCCGAGCGGACCGAACTCGCCCCCGAGGAGGTCGTGATCGACGTGCCCGACCGCCCGTCGATGACGGAGTCGACCTCGCGAGTGATGGTGAGCGGCGAGATGCGGCAGTTGGGGAAGCAGTCACCGCTCGTGTCAGCGTTGCGGACGGCGCAACAGCAGCAGTGGCGGCTCGGCGTCTACGCGCCGGCGGACGACACCGATCGGGTGGGACGCGCTGCCGTGGCGGAACTGGGACTCGATCTGGATGGCGCGCTCGTCTCCGACGTGCGGCCGGGCGTGACGGCGACGCTCGACGAGTTTGCCGACGCCGGGTGAGAGACGGGAAGTGACCCTGCGGAGAGAGAGGCGGGAGTTTCAAGCGGCTGCACCGAGTCTATTTCACAATGATTGTCGAGGGAACAGTGCTCCGGGGCCCCGCTCTCGACCCCGTCGAGGGCCGCGTGGTCTTCGAAGATGGCGAAATCACGGCCGTCGAGGAGGCCGCGGTACACTCGAACGATGTGGTGCTGCCGGCGTTCGTCAACGCCCACACGCACATCGGCGACTCCATCGCGAAGGAAGCCGGCGCGGGGCTTTCGCTCGACGAACTCGTCGCCCCGCCGGACGGGCTCAAGCACCGGCTCCTCGACGCAGCCACTCGCGAAGAAACCGTCTCGGCGATGCGGCGCTCGCTGCGACTGATGGGTGAGACGGGGACCGCCGCCTGCGTCGAGTTCCGGGAGGGGGGCGTCGAAGGCGTCGAATACATCCGCGAGGCCGCGTCGGGGCTGCCGATCGATCCTGTCGTCCTCGGCCGGGAGTCGGCGGACGCGATGCGCGAATCGGACGGGTTCGGGGCATCAGGCGCTCGCGACGCCGACTTCGACAGCCTGCGTACCACGACGCGCGAAGCGGACAAACTGTTCGGCATCCACGCCGGCGAGCGCGATCCACACGACATCAACGCCGCGCTGGACCTCGATCCGGATTTCGTCGTACATATGGTCCACCCCGAGGGGATTCACTACGAGCGACTGGCGGATCGGCAGATCCCGGTAGTCGTCTGTCCCCGCTCGAACCTCGTCACGAGCGTCGGCGTCCCGCCGATCCGCGAACTGGCTGACCGAACTACGGTGGCGCTCGGCACGGACAACGTGATGCTGAACTCGCCGTCGATGTTCCGCGAGATGGCGTTCGCTGCGAAGCTTTCGGACGTCTCGGCGACGGAGGTGCTGCAGATGGCAACCGTCAACGGCGCGGAGATCGCCGGCCTTGACTGCGGGGTCATCGACCCCGGCCGACCGGCGAAACTGCTCGTCCTCGACGGCGACTCAGACAACCTCGCCGGGGCCCAGGACGTCGTCCGCTCGGTGGTCCGGCGCGCCGGTGCGGCCGACGTGAAAGACGTCATCTACTGACAATGCGTACTCTCGTCTCTTACCGCCGAGCGCCACCCCCGGTGACGGCGCTCGGCGGTGAAAAGTGAGAGTGATCATTCTGCGCGGGTGCGGCGGGATTTATCATACCGCCGCCCCCGTCATCCAGTATGCTCAGATCGCCACAGGCGCTCGTCCGCGAGACGCCTCGGGTCCGAATCACGCGACGGGGGCGGCCCGACGACGAGGACCTGCTGGTCCTCCTCGGCTGGGGCAACAGGCCCGAACACGAGCACGTCGCGTGGCTCCTCACGCGCCTCGTCGATGCCGGCTACCACGTCCACGCGGTCACGCTCCCGACGAACGGCTGGAACTTCGAGGCGCAGTACTGCGATCCGATCGCGACCTACGCACGCGACCACGGATTCGAGGTGGTGCTGAGCCACAGTACGGGCGGCCTGGTCGCCGAGTTCCTCGGCGACTACCGACACGTCTTTCTGAGTCCCTGGTGGGGGGTCGTGACCGACGGATGGCTCGACCGGGTCGTGACGGACGTCTTCTGTCGCCTGCCGACCGCACGGCGACTCTACGATCCCGGCTTCGATCCCGACGCGATCGGCGACCTGAAGTCGCCGGCCGAAGCCGCTGCGGGACCGGAGGGCATCTCGCCGGCCTTCCTCTCGATGATCCGGGACGCACAGGCCCGTCTCGGGACCTTCGATCGAGACGACGTCGTATTCTACACGCCGGAGGACCGAATCGTCGACCCCGGGGCCATCGAGGCCCGTGCCCCGCCGTCCCACCGCCGCCGATACGAGGGGGGCCACGAGTGCTTCGCGTCGTCGGGACGAGACGCTGTTCTCGGGGACCTCCGGACCGCGCTGAAGGCCGGTCCGGACGCGCTCGTCGACGACTCGTCTTGACACGGGGCGGGACGGTCGGCCCCCAGCAGCAGGCTGCCCGAGTCGACCGAGAGCGACGACTGACCTGCGCTTCGATATAAATCCACCTACTTGCCAACGATACACACGGACTAATCGGGTCACCGCGTCGACCCCGTTCCCCGCCGTGCGAACCGCCGTCTAGTAACCTTTAACCGATTTAGACCAGTAGTTGACGGTAAGATGGCGAGCAACAAGATCCTCGGTATCGACCTCGGCACCACGAACAGCGCGTTCGCGGTGATGGAAGGGGGCGACCCGGAGATCATCGTGAATTCCGAGGGCGAGCGGACGACGCCCTCCGTCGTCGCCTTCGACGACGGGGAGCGCCTCGTTGGCAAACCGGCGAAGAATCAGGCGGTCAAGAACCCCGAGCAGACGGTACAGTCCATCAAGCGTCATATGGGCGAGGAGGGCTACTCCGTCGAACTCGACGGCGAGGAGTACACGCCCGAGCAGGTCTCGGCGATGATCCTCCAGAAGATCAAGCGGGATGCCGAGGAGTACCTCGGCGACGACGTCGAGAAGGCGGTCATCACCGTCCCGGCGTACTTCAACGACCGCCAGCGACAGGCGACGAAAGACGCCGGCGAGATCGCCGGCTTCGAGGTCGAACGCATCGTCAACGAACCGACGGCCGCCTCGATGGCCTACGGCCTCGACGACGAGTCCGATCAGACCGTGCTCGTCTACGACCTCGGCGGCGGGACGTTCGACGTCTCGATTCTGGATCTCGGCGGCGGCGTCTACGAGGTCGTCGCGACCAACGGGGACAACAGTCTCGGCGGCGACGACTGGGACGAGGCCATCGTCGACTACCTCGCCGACGAGTTCGCAGCCGAACACGGCATCGACCTCCGCGACGACCGGCAGGCGCTCCAGCGGCTCGAGGACGCCGCCGAAGAGGCGAAGATCGAACTGAGTAGCCGAAAGGAGACCACGATCAGCCTGCCGTTCATCGCGACCACCGACTCGGGCCCGCTCGATCTCGAAGAGAAGCTCACTCGGGCGAAGTTCGAGTCCCTCACCGAGGATCTGATCGACCGGACCGTCGACCCGACCGAGCAGGCGCTCGACGACGCCGGCTACGGCAAGTCCGACATCGACGAGGTCATCCTGGTCGGCGGTTCCACCCGGATGCCGCAGGTTCAAGAGAAGGTCGAGGAGATGACCGGCAAAGAGCCCAAGAAGAACGTCAATCCCGACGAGGCCGTCGCGCTGGGCGCGGCCATCCAGGGCGGCGTGCTCGGCGGCGAGGTCGACGATATCGTCCTGCTCGACGTGACGCCGCTCTCGCTCGGGATCGAGGTCAAAGGTGGCCTCTTCGAACGGCTCATCGAGAAGAACACCACCATCCCCACCGAGGAGTCGAAGATCTTCACGACCGCCGCGGACAACCAGACCTCCGTGAACGTCCGGGTCTTCCAGGGCGAGCGCGAGATCGCCAACGAGAACGAGCTTCTCGGCGAGTTCCAGCTCACGGGCATCCCGCCGGCCCCCGCCGGAACGCCCCAGATCGAGGTCTCGTTCAACATCGACGAGAACGGAATCGTCAACGTCGAGGCCGAGGACAAAGGCTCCGGCAACGCCGAGTCGATCACTATCGAGGGCGGTGCGGGACTCTCAGACGAGGAGATCGACAAGATGCAGGAGGAAGCCGAGGCCCACGCCGAAGAGGACGAGCGTCGCCGCGAGCGCATCGAGGCACGTAACGAGGCCGAGAGCACGATCCAGCGCGCGGAGACGCTCCTCGACGAGAACGAAGAGGAGATCGACGACGACCTCCACGACTCGATCGTGGAGAAGATCGAAGACGTCGAGGCGACGCTCGAAGACGAGGACGCGACGAAAGAGGAACTCGAAGACGTCACCGAGGCCCTGACGACGGAACTGCAGGAGATCGGCAAGCAGATGTACGAAGCACAGCAGGCTGCCGGTGCAGGCGGTGCCGGTGCCGGAGCGGGTGCGGCGGGCGCTGGTCCGGGCGGTCCCGGCGGTGCCGGTCCTGGCGGAATGGGTGGCGCCGCGGGCGACGGCGACGAGTACGTCGACGCCGACTTCGAGGACGTCGACGAAGACGACGAGGAGTAACTGCTGATCGCGCGCGAGCATCGCTGCTCGCGCAGTCGTCGAAAGCGAAGAAACGCTTTTTTTCCAGGCGTCTGTCCGGGCGTGTATGCCCATCAGCGATGACGAGTGGGAGTCAGGCCGGGAGTGGACCGACACCGAACGCGCGGTCGCGGAGTTCCTCGACGCGGTCGCTCCGCGAGCGTACGCCGTGGCCGAACTGCACCAGTTGTTCGTCGACGGCGGGACGGTTACCGTCCCTGAGTCAGATGAGTCCGGGCTCGACGTCGTCCGCGACGAGGACGCCGAGCAGGAATTCGACTCAGACACGTCTCGGGTCGACGTCGCGCCGATGGACGTCACCGAACGGGAACTCCGGGCGGCCGCCAACGGCCTCAGAGACGCCGAGTATCTCGACTCGAAGGCGATCCGGACGGCCGACGGGTTCGTGACGCACTACCGCCGCTGTGACTGCGGAATGTTCTGATATCCATCGATGTGCATATTTTCTCGGCTGAAGCGGCAGAAGATGGCATATGGACGGATTTTTACCCACGGGTCTCCGTATTGATGTATATGCCAAACGGGCGGGACCCCTCGAACCCCACACCCGGACGCGGACCGACGGACGCTGGATCGACGCACACATCTTCGACGGATTCGACGGAGACGCAGGCGGCGCTCTCGGGCCCGACGGAGAAGTGTGGTGTCGTCGGCGTCGCGCTCGAGGACCGGGCCGCGGCGCGCCCGCTGTACTACTCGCTGTACGCGCTCCAACACCGGGGCCAGGAATCGGCGGGAATCGTCACCCACGACGGCTTTCAGCAACACAGCCACGTGGAGATGGGCCTTGTCGGCGACGCGTTCAGCGAGGCCGACATCGAAGGGCTCGCGGGACACGCGGGGATCGGTCACGTCCGATACCCGACGTCCGGCGGCGTCAACGCCTCCTGCGCACAACCCTTCTCGGTGTCGTTCAAGTCGGGCTCGCTGGGCCTCTCACACAACGGCAACCTCGTCAACGCCGACGAGATCCGATCGGAACTGGCCGACCTGGGCCACGCCTTCACCTCCGACGGCGACACGGAGGTCATCGCGCACGACCTCGCACGCAACCTCCTCGAAGCGGACCTCGTCCGCGCCGTCAAGCGCACGATGGACCGGATCCACGGCTCGTACGCGCTGACGATTATGCACGACGAGACCGTGTTGGCGGTACGCGATCCACAGGGGAACCGCCCGCTCTGTATCGGTGAACTCGACGACGGCTACGTCGTCGCCTCCGAGTCGGCCGCGATCGACACGCTCGACGGAGATCTCGTCCGCGACGTCCGACCCGGCGAACTCGTCGTCCTCGAACCCGACGGATCGGGATTCGACTCGTATCAACTGGTAGAACAGGACAACACCGCGCACTGCTTCTTCGAACACGTCTACTTCGCTCGACCGGACTCGATCATCGACGACACGCTCGTGTACGAAGCCCGACGCGACCTCGGACGGAAGCTCTGGGAGGAGTCGGGCGTCGAGACCGACGTCGTCCTGCCCGTGCCGGACTCGGGGCGCGCGTTCGCGTCGGGGTACGCCGAGGCCGCCAACGAGACGACCGTCGAGGGCGCGCCGCGGGTCGACGGCGACAGCGGCGTCGAGTTCGCCGAGGGGCTGATGAAGAACCGCTACGTGGGGCGGACGTTCATTATGCCGACGCAGGACGAGCGCGAGCGTGCGGTCCGGCTGAAGCTCAATCCGATCAAGAGCACGGTCGAGGGCCGATCCGTCACGATCATCGACGACAGCATCGTCCGTGGGACGACGTCCCGCCAGCTCGTCTCGCTGCTCCGTGACGCCGGCGCAGAAGAGGTCCACGTTCGAATCGGCGCCCCGGCGATCGTCTCGCCCTGTTACATGGGGATCGATATGGCCTCCCGGGAGGAACTCATCGCCGCCGACCGCTCGGTGGAGGAGATCTGCGAGGAGATCGGGGCCGACAGCCTCGGGTACCTCTCGGTCGATGCCATCGCCGACGTGCTCGGTCGATCGGAACTGGACCTCTGTCTCGGTTGTGTCACCGGGGAGTACCCCTATGACATCGACGGCGAAGAGACTGATCGCGACGTGCAGCGCCCCGTCATCGGAGACGGCGAGCGGGCCCACGCCGACGACTGAAGAGCAGCGCCGAACTCAGACGCAGAATAAGAACGGATTGACGAGCGCGACCCGGTCGCCGTCGGCTAATTCCGTGTCGAATCCGTCGAGGACTTCGTTGAACTGACCGTTCACGAGGATCCTGGCGTACGCGCGGGTCCGCTCGCCGTCTGGATTCGCCCGGAGGTCACCGGGGACGTCGTCGCCGTCGATCGGCGCCCATCCGCGGGTCGCCGACTCCTCGGCCGTCTCGGCGATCACGAGGTCCCGAACCTCGTCACCGTATTCCTCGAAGAACGCTGAGGCGAACTCGCGGAGCGTGTCGCCCTCGAAGGAGTACGAGAGTCGCGGTGTGCCGATCGCGTCGCGGACGTGACCGGTGGCACGTACCTGAACGGTGGTCTCGCTGGCCTGTCGGACGTCCTGAACTTGCGCCATACTGTCCGATATGCAACGAACCCCAATATGCAATCGGCCGAATATGTTCGTTGGGTGGCGGTCAGTAGACGACGTACAGCATCGCGTACACGACGTCGCCGAGGAAGAACGAGATCAGCCACAGCGAGGCCGCGATCCGTCCGACGGCCCGGTGTGAGGTCTCGTAGATGGCGTCGATCGGCCGGGTCACAGCGAGCAGGACGACGTAGTACAGGAGCGGAATGCAGACGATCGCCAGGACGATGTGCACTGCGAGGATCGGGAGATAGACGAACTGATAGATCGTCTCCGGGCCGGGAAATTCGGCGGCGCCGCGGAAGATGATCCGATAGAGGTAGAGGACGAGAAAGGCGACAAACAGGCCGAGCGTGGTGAGCATCATCGCCCGGTGGCGTTTGACCTGCCCGCGACGGATGAACCGGACCCCGAGGAGGATCGTTACGATGGCGAGCGTGCTGAGGACAGCGTTGACGTGCGGGATCGCATCGAGGACCGCCGCCGGTGCGCGGGGGAGAACCGACGACGGAATCGCTCCGAGGACGGCCCCGAACACGGCCGCCAGAGAGAGGACAGAGAGCGCCGCGGTCAGTTCGCGGACGCGGTTGCGCGCGCGGATTTCCATACCGAAATTCCGGGACGGAGCGGTGAAAACAGTGACGTCTGAGCCCCGTCCCGTCGTCGAAAGGAAACTCATTTAAATTACCCCAGACAATCAGTGATTGCGAAACACGACACTGCGAGCGTGGGTAGCCAAGCTAGGCCAACGGCGCAGCGTTGAGGGCGCTGTCCTGTAGAGGTCCGCCGGTTCAAATCCGGTCCCACGCATCGCACGGCGGCGAGATCCGCCACTCGATGCGGGTGCACTCCCTTCAGGGACACAGCACCCACGCACAATCCTACCGTAAGTACACTGAACAGGCACCGTTCCGGAGCCCGCCAGCCGTCGCGGGGGGTACGTTTTAAACGATGGAGCCAGTACGGGGCGCTATGCCGAAGTACTCCACCGGCGGCAGCGGTGGCGGGGGCAGCGGGGACAGTTGCGAACTCTGTGGACGGTCGACCGGCAACCTCCGCCGGGCGAACGTCGCCGGCGCGGAACTACTCGTCTGCGGTGACTGCGCTCCGCACGACGACTCACAGAAGAAAACACGCGGGTCGTCCGGGTCGGGGACGGACAGCGGAGCGGGCGCTGGCGACAACTCGCGTCGCAAGCGCGCCGCACAGAAACAGGCCCGGGTGTACGACCAGGCGAAGGGTGACTCCTCTCACTGGGAGGAGAGCGGGACGGACTACGAGGGCGATCCGCTCCCCTATCTGGTGTCTGACTACGGTGACCGCGTCGAATCCGCCCGACAGGAAGCCGGACTGACGACAGAAGAGCTGGCCGCAGAACTCGACGCCGAGGAGGCAGACGTCGTTGCGGTCGAACAGGGCCGGGCGACCCGAGCCGGCGTCGGCGGCTCACTCGTCAGATCGCTCGAAGAGCGGTTAGCCGTCGAACTGGTCGACGAGTGACCGGCGCTCGGAGGACGGGTGGCCGGGACTGACAGCATTTTTGTCCTCAGCCCGTTTGAGCGACGGGTATGGAGACACGCGCGCCCGCGGATCCAACCGTCCGTGAGTTCACCGCCGAGGTCGTCGACGTCGACGGCCCTGAGGTGACGCTCGATCACACGTACTTCTACGCGGAGAGCGGCGGCCAACCGGCCGACACCGGCACGATCGACGGGATTCGCGTCGTCGACGTCCAGGACGACGGTGACGCGGTCCGACACACGCTCGCCTCGGATCCGACGTTCGACGTCGGCGCTACGGTGTCCGGCGGGATCGACGACGACTTCCGGACGTACTGTATGCGCGCCCACACGGCGAGTCACCTCCTCTATGGGGCCGGCCGGCGACTCCTCGAAGACCTCGGATACGGGGGCTTCGACATCTCCGAAGACAAGGTCCGAGTCGACTTCACGACTACGACCGACATCGACGACGAGACGCTCGTGGAACTCGAACGGCTGACGAACCGGGCGGTGTGGGACTCGCTCGACGTCGAGTGGTACGAACTGCCGACCGACGAGGCGACCGCTCGCGACGACGTCGCGTTCAATACGAAGACCGAAGAGGGCGTGATGGCCGGCGCCGACACCGTTCGGATCGTCGATATCGACGGCTGGGACGTCGCCGCCTGCGGCGGGACGCACGTCTCGAACACGCAGGAGGTCGGCCCGGTGACGGTCCTCGATCGGTCAAATCCCGGTGAGGGTCTGACCCGCGTCGAGTTCGCCGTCGGCCCGACGGGCATCGACCGCCAGATCGACCGTCACCGTGCGCTCAGAGCGGCCGCTACGGCGCTCGAAACGAACCTCGACGACCTGGCGGCGACGGCCGAGGCGGTCCGCGAAGAACGCGACGACCTCGAATCGCGCGTCAGAGACCTCGAACGCGAGTCGCTCGCGGCCGCGATCGACGACTTCGAGCTGTCCGAGATCGGCGAGGCGACCTGGCGGCTCGGCGTCCTCGCCGACGCAGACCCGAACGAGGCCGGAGAGGTGGCCAAGGACGCCGTCGGCGACGACGGCGTGATCTGCGCCGTCGGCGACGGCGAGCGCCCGTTCGTGGTCGTCGCTGCCGGTTCTGAGAGCGGCGTCAACGCCGGCGCGGTCGTCGAGAGCGTGACTGACGCCTACGGCGGCGGCGGCGGCGGTGGCCCCCCGTTCGGGCAGGGCGGCGGACTCGACGCGACGCCCGAAGACGTGCTGCAATTCCTCCGGGAGTGGGAGCCCTCGGAGTAAACGCTCGGACGGAGGACCCTAGCGTCCGGTAGTCGGGCACGTCGAGCCGCGGGCATTCCGAAGCGCCTTTTCGCGAGGGATCCCTACGGACGACGATGACTGATCGTTCGCTCACGACGGCGGAACGGCCCCTCTCGGCGTTCGAGGCTGCCGTCTGGGACCTCGACGGGACGCTCGTCCGACTCCCCGTGGACTGGGACGCCGTCACCCGCGACGTCGCATCGGTGTTCGAGGCCGCTGGCATCGACGCGACGGGCGCGGATCTATGGCAGTTGCTGGAGCGATCGGGCGACGCGGGGCTCCGGACGGAAGTCGAGCGGACGATCGCTGACCACGAGCGCAGAGAGGCGTCAAGCGCCGACCGACTGCCCTCGGCGGACGCCGTCGGACGCTTCGAGGCCGAGGGCGTGTGCTCGCTCAACTGTGAAGACGCCTGTCGGGTCGCGCTGGAGACGCACGGTCTCTCGCCGTACGTCGACGCGATCGTCGGTCGCGACAGTCTCGACGTGTGGAAGCCCGATCCAGCGCCGCTGCTCGAGACGGTCCGCCGGTTGGACGCCGACGCCGAGCAGACAGTGTTCGTCGGCGACTCCGAGCGTGACGAGGTCACGGCCCGGCGCGCCGGCATCGAATTCCGGTACGTCCGCGACCTCGAAATCGATCCGGCGGGGCGCAACGAGGGCTGACAGGCGGCACGCTTCCCCCACGAGACGTCGTGCCGCACACCCGCGTCACGTCCCGCGATCGCTCTCACCGCACAGCGGGGGTGGCCGCGGGTCAGTACATAAACCCTCGGCTGGCCCGGCGGGGTCCGAGCGACCACGGTGTCGTCGGAGCGGGCCGCCGCCGCGGTCGTTAAGTCCGTTCGTCTCTGATTTCCGACGATGAGCTACCCGGTTCGATACTACTGTCCTCACTGCGGCGCGGTCTTCGAGGTGGACCGCGAGGGATACCTCTCGGATAAGTCTGTCACACCGTACCCGCTCGTCGGATGGGAGTACACCGTCGCCGGGGGAGATTACGAGTCTGCCGACGGGATCCGTCTCACCTGCGGCGAGACCGAGACCGACGGCGTCCGGTGGACCGACGAGCGGAGCGACGCCGACGACGTCGACGATCCGACCGCCGAGAGCCCCTGTGGCCGCGACCTGTACCTCTCGTTCGTCAGGTTCGTCGACGGGGAAGAAGTCGAACCCGAACCTGCAGTCGAGACCACCGAGATCGCGGGATCGGGGCCGTCCGGGCCGCGCGGTGCCGATGGCCCCGGCGGGCCGAGCGGATTCAGTCGGTAGCGACGCCGACGCGGTTGCGACGCGACGATGTTGACGCGGTGGGACGCGACAACGCAGACGCGTTGCTCAGCCGATCTACGGGAGATCGACTTCGATTCCGGCGACGTCGCCGGCAGCCTTGACCGTGTTCCACAGGAGCATCGCGCGGGTCATCGGGCCGACGCCGCCCGGGACTGGCGTGATCGCGCTCGCCTTCTCCTTGGCGCTCTCGTACTCGACGTCGCCGATGAGTTCGGAACCGTCCTCGGTCTCGACGCGGTTGATCCCGACGTCGATGACGACCGTACCCTCGGTGAGCATCTCGCCCGTGATCATCTCGGGGACGCCCGCGGCCGCGACGACGATATCGGCGTTGCGCGTCTTCTCTGCGAGGTCTTCAGTTCGGGAGTGACAGACCGTGGTGGTCGCGTTTCCGCCTGTGTCCTTCTGGATGAGGAGGTTCGCCATCGGCTTGCCGACGATGTTCGACCGGCCGACGACGACGGCTTCAGCGCCTTCGGTTTCGACGTCAGCAGCCTCGAGCAGTTTCTGGACGCCGTGCGGCGTACACGGCTTGTAGCGGGCGTTCCCGGCGACGAGTCGGCCGACGTTCTCGGGGTGGAAGCCGTCGACGTCCTTCGCGGGGTCGATGCTGCGAAGGACCTCTCGCTCGTCTACGTGGTCCGGCAGCGGCATCTGGACCAAGATCCCGTGCACCTCGGGATCGTCGTTCAGTTCGTCGATCGTGTCGAACAGTTCCTCCGCGGGAGCGTCGGGTTCGATCTCGACGTCTTTGGTGGCGATGCCGACCTCCTCGCAGTCTTCGTGTTTCATCGAGACGTACGAGGCGCTCGCGGGGTCGTTGTTCATCAGCACCGTCGCGAGACACGGTGTCGTCCCCGACTCGGTGAGCGTCTCGATGCTGTCGAGCAGCCCGTTTCGGATGTCCTGTGCGACGGCGTTGCCGTCGATGATCTCCGTCATATCATACGGAGCGCGCGTAGCACACTTCAAATGTGCTGATTCGTCTGCGGTGTTCGACCCGGCCTGTGGCCGCCCAGAAGGCGAGCAGATGGCCTCTCAGGTGCGTTACTCGTACAGCGGGAACTCCTCGCAGAGTTCCTGAACGCGTTCACTCACGTCTTCGACGACCGCCTCGTCGTCGTAGTTGTCGACGACGCGGACGATCAACTCACCGACCTCTCGCGTCGCCGCCTCGTCGAAGCCGCGGGTGGTGAGCGCGGGCGTACCCAGTCGGATCCCGCTCGGATCGAACGCCGAGCGCGTCTCGCCGGGCACCGTGTTCGCGTTCATCACGATGCCGGCGTCTTCCAGCGCGGCTTCGACGTCCTTCCCCGTCGTGTCCGGGTGCGAGGGCCGCAAGTCCACGAGGACGAGGTGGTTGTCGGTCCCGCCCGAGACGAGTTCGAGGCCCGCGTCCTGCAGCGTCTCGGCGAGCGCTTTCGCGTTCGCGACCGTCTGTTCGGCGTACGCCTCGAACGCCGGATCGAGGGCTTCCGCGAACCCGACGGCCTTGCCCGCGATGTTGTGCATCAGGGGCCCGCCCTGTGCGCCCGGGAAGACCGAATTGTCGATCGCGTCGGCGTACTCCTCGTCGCACATAATGATGCCACCCCGACCGGCGCGGATGGTCTTGTGCGTCGAGCCAGTGACGAAATCGGCGACGCCGACGGGCGAGGCGTGGACGCCGGCCGCGACGAGTCCGGTGATGTGAGCGATGTCCGCGAGGTGGTAGGCGTCGACCGAATCGGCGACCGCCTGGACGCGCTCGAAATCGACCTCCCGGGGGTACGCAGAGTAGCCCGAGACGATGATGTCGGGGTCGAACGTCTCGGCCGTCTCGGCTAACCCCTCGTAGTCCACGTAGCCGGTTTCGGCGTCGACTTCGTACTGTTCGACCTCGTAGGTCTTCCCGGTGAAGTTCGCGGGGTGCCCGTGCGAGAGGTGCCCGCCGTGGGTCAGATCCAGCGAGAGGATCTTATCGCCCGGATCGAGCATCGCCAGGTAGACCGCCATATTGGCCTGCGTCCCGGAGTGCGGCTGGACGTTGACGTGATCGGCCCCCCACAGGTCCGTCGCCCGGTCGATCGCTAGCTGCTCGACCTCGTCGGCGTACTCACAGCCCGCGTAGTAGCGTTCGCCCGGGTAGCCTTCGGCGTACTTGTTCGTGAGTGCGCTCCCCTGTGCTTCGAGGACGGCCTCGCTGACGTGATTCTCGCTCGCGATCATCGCCAGGGTGTCTCGCTGGCGCTGTACCTCCTCGGAGAGCGCGTCTGCGACGGCCGGGTCGACGTCGCGGACGTGGCTGTAATCCATACCTGATACGGTAGTTGTGCATCAAATAAGTGTGTCCACTTCGCTCCCGGCCGTACGTCCTGGCCAACGGATCGGTGCCCGACAGAGTCAATCGAGCAGGTCTCGCGCCACAGCGGCGAGGTCGGCCACGTCGGCCTCGCGGAGCCGGTCGTCCGCGAGACTGAGTCGCAGCCGCGGACGGCCGACGTCGATGGGGACTTTTTCGGTCTTGAGCAACCCGCGCTCTTCGAGTTTCGTCTTGGTCCGGGAGAACGTCGCCTTGCTGGCGATGCCGACGTCTTCGCCCCACTTCGAGATGTCGTAGAGCAGCACCTCGTTCCGCGCCGCGACGAGGAGGCTGATCGTCACCTCGTCGAGCTCGGCCCGACCGTCCTGGACCGTCTCCAGGGCGGCCAGCACTGCGTCGAACTCCTCGCGGATGTCCGCCCCGAGGTCCTGCTCCAGAGACGTCCGGACGTCCGACAGGGCCGGGGTACGCAGCGAGAACTCTCTGGCAGCCGCGAACTGCTCCGCGTACGTGTCGGCTGCGGTGTCGACGAGGCCGTCGTCCTGGGTGGACAGTCCCGCGGCGCGGTCACCCACCGTGACGACGGCGACGATCGACGACTCGGTGACGACGAGTGAGTTGTCCGGCGGATCGTCGACGATCCGGAGGTCCAGCGCTCCCGAGGCGAGCAAGTCCGACGCGTTGCTGGCGACGAGGAAATCGTCGGTCGCCGACTTCAGCAGTTCCTCGGTGGCTAGGACCCGAACCGGCGGGGAGTCGTCCACGTCGATGGCCCGCGTGACGAGCGCTTCGACGATCGCGGGAGTCGGTCCGACGACGTACACGGGGTCCTGGTCGGACGCCGCGCGGAGAGCCGAGGTGAGAACGTACTCGACACTGTCTCCGAGTACGTTCGTTTCGGAGGGCATATGTCCGTTGTTCGGTAGTAACTACTTAATTTTACCGCGGCTGTGCCTGTATATACGTGGCATCGATTCGGCAGACGGCGTCGATACCGCCGAGACCCGGCGATTTTTCTCGGTCACTCCCGAGGGGGAACCTATGACGTACGCAATCGAGGTCGTCGGCGCTGGTCCGGCCGCGGAGGCGGCCCGGGCCGCGTTCGACGACGTCGACGCCGAGGTTCGAACGGATCCCGACGACCCGGCACTGACGCTCGTGATCGCGCCGGCAGGACGAGCATCGGACGTAATCCAGACGCGCGCCGAGCGACTGGTCGTCGTCGAGATCGGCGGTCTCGGCGGCCATCCGATCGCCGACATCGACGCCGGCGTCTCGGCCTTCGGCGTCGGGGGCCCCGACTTCGCCGACCTTCGGGCGCGAGTTGGCGCGACGACCGATGCGGCAGGATCGCCCGCGGGTGACCGAAGCGCCGTCCGCTTCGCCGGGGCGCTCGCTGGCCGACGTGCGGTGGCACTGCTCGCCGATGCGGCGACCGTCGCCGGAACGGCCGTCGAGGTCGCCGGTGCCGGTCTCGCCGCGGAACGACCGATCCTCTCCGTCCCCGATCCCGAGTCTCGCGACCGCGAGCTGCGGCGCGATCATCGGTCAGTCGACGTCGACGACGCACTCGGCCGGGCCGAGCAGGCGCTCGACGACCGGACCGGCATCCTCACGCAGGTCGGCGAGCAGGAGTCGTTCCCCGTCCCCTACTATCTGGCACAAACCGCGGACACCAGCGAGTTCAGCGACGCGCGCGCCGCCGAGTTCGCGGCGGGCGTCGATCCCGACTGGGACGTGGCGTTTATGAAAGCGCTCGGGGAGGGACTCGAACGGTACTGCGCCGGCGTCTATCGCACCGCCGAGTTCACCGTCGCCCCCGAGCGGACGCGGTCCCGGCCGGTTCCTCCCGCGGCGTTCGTCCGACCGGACGACGCACCGACCGTCGATCCGGAGACGCCGCAGCCGTGGGTCGAGGGCGTCGACCTCCGGCGCGAGGAGGGCGTGTCGCTGCCGGCGGAGTTCGTCCACTATCCGCCGCCGACCGAACAGCACAAGCCCGCGATCACGACGGGGCTCGGTCTCGGCAACTCCGGGACCGAGGCGTTGCTCGCGGGGCTCTATGAGGTGATCGAGCGGGACGCGACGATGCTGGCGTGGTACTCGTCGTTCGAGCCGCTGGGGTTGTCTGTGGACGACGACGACTACGAGGAACTCCGGAAGCGGGCGCGGGCGGAGTCACTGACCGTGACGACGCTCCTGGTCACCCAGGACGTCGACGTCCCCGTCGTCGTCGCGGCGGTCCACCGCGACGGGGAGTGGCCTCGCTTCGCCGTCGGGTCGGACGCGTCGCTGGATCCGGTCGACGCCGCGCGGTCGGCGCTGGCGGAGGCCCTGCAGAACTGGACCGAGTTGCGATCGATGGGGCCCGAGCAGGCGAACGCCGAGGGCGGCGCGATCGGCGAGTACGCGTCGTTCCCCGAACCGGCACAGTCGTTCGTCGACCCCGAAACCACCGTGCCGACGTCGAGCGTCGGCCCGGCGTCGGTTCCCAAGGGCGAGGCCGAATTCGACGCGGTCTTGGAGCGTGTCGATGCGGCAGACCTCGATACTTACGCCGCACGCCTCACGACGGAGGACGTCGAGTCGCTCGGGTTCGAGGCGGTCCGCGTGCTCGTCCCAGACGCCCAGCCGCTGTTCCAGGGGGAACCGTTCTTCGGGGCGCGGGCCCGGAACGTGCCGACCGAACTGGGGTTCGATCCCCGACTGGACCGGCCGTATCACCCGTTTCCCTGAGCGGCCCGTTCGCCGCAGCGGGCGAGCGCGCCGCTCTCACGGAGGGCTCGGCCGGTACGGGGTGTCCGCCCGGCGGCGAGAGGACGATTCAAAGGCACTAGAATAATGAGCAGGGGGCGCCAGGGGGATATTCGAAGCGGTCGACCGACCTCGCGGGCGTCGGGACGGTTCGATCGGTCACGCGTCCGGCACACGCCGCCGATGGGCCCGTCACACGGCCTGGGACGGCTCCGAACGGCCCCACACGGCCGGCCCGGACGCCGACCTCGTCCCTCGGTCGACACCGACCCTACCTATGACAACCGACTCAGACGACGATCGATCCAGGACGGAGGCACCGAACATCGACCGGCTCTCGACTGGCGTCCCCGGACTCGATGAGATCCTGCACGGCGGACTCATCCCGGAGCGGAGCTACCTCGTTCGGGGCGCGCCGGGAACGGGGAAGTCGATTCTCGGGATGCACTACCTCACGGCGGGGGTCGAGACGGGCGAAACGGCCCTCTTCATCAACCTCGAAGAGCAGACAGCAGACATCAAACAGAACGCGGCGACGCTCGGATTCGATCTCGACGGCGTCGAGTTCCTGGATCTGAGCCCCAAGTCCGACTTCTTCACCGACGATCAGGGGTACGACGTCTTCGACGCGAGCGCGGTGGAACGCGATCCGCTCATCGAGGCGATATCCGAGCGCGTATCGTCGGTCGAACCCGACCGGGTGTTCGTCGATCCGATCACGCAGTTCCGAGACCTCGCGGGGGACGACTACCAGTTTCGGAAGCACGCGCTCTCGTTTATGCGGCTGGTCGGCGAACACGGAGCCTCGGTCCTCTTTACCACCCAGGCCACAGAGCAGGAGCCCGACGACGACCTCCAGTTTATGAGCGACGGCACGATCGAACTCGGGTACGCCTCCACCGGCCGCTCGATCGCCGTCCCGAAGTTCCGAGGCTCGCCGACGCAGAGCGGCGATCACGGGATGGCGATCACCGACAACGGACTCGTCGTCTTCCCGCAACTCGCGCCCGGTGAGTACTCACAGGAGTTCGTCTCGGAACCGATCTCCTCGGGGATCCCGGAGGTCGACGAACTGCTCGACGGCGGTCTGGACCGGGGGACCGTCACGGTCATCAGCGGGCCGACCGGTGTGGGCAAGACGACCACCGGGACGCAGTTCATGAAGGAGGCGGCCGGTCGCGGCGAACGCTCCGTGATGTACCTCTTCGAGGAGTCGGAGGCGACGTTCGCCCAGCGGTCGGAAGCGATCAACATCCCGGTCGCAAAGATGCGCGAGCGCGGGACGCTCACCGTCGAGGGGATCGAACCGCTCGAAGTCTCACCGCAGGAGTTCGCACAGAAGATCCGCCGGCAGGTCGAAGAGGAAGCAGCCGACATCGTGATGCTCGACGGGATTGCAGGGTACAAACTGGGCATTCAGGGCGACGAAGATGAACTGGTCACGCATCTCCACTCGCTCGGTCGGTATCTGAAGAACATGGGCGTGACCGTCATACTGGTCGACGAGATCCCGACCATCACCGGGGAGTTCCAGGCGACGAACGTGGGCATCAGCTACCTCGCGGACAACATCCTCTTCCTCCGACACATCGAGATCCGCGGTGAGATGCGGAAGGTCATCGGCGTCCTGAAGATGCGGACCAGCGACTTCGAGCGGACGCTCCGGGAGTTCGAGATCACCCGACACGGCATCAAAGTCGGCGACCCGCTCACCGAACTCCGCGGCATCCTCCGCGGGACGCCCGAATGGAAGGACGGGTCGCACGGGGGCGAGTGACGCCCCCGTCTCATAATGATTACTCTCACTTTTTACCGCCGAGCGCCACCCCCGCTGACGGCGCTCGGCGGTAAGAGACGAGAGTACTCATTATCAGACACCGAATGTAGCGCGGAGCATGTCACGCGTCCCCGGACCGAGACCGACGGCCAACACGGCGATCAAGAGTAGGATGGTGTAGCGCGGGCTCTCCTCGAAGATCTCCTCTTCGAAGACCCAGATGACGAACGTCGCGGCGACGAGTTTCACGAGCAGGAACGGCCAGGTGTCGCCCGTCACTGCGAGCACGGACGCCGGAAGAACGGACCCGGTGACGTCGACGACGAACTGGTTCACCGGGTGTTTCGGGATCAGGTTCGGGCCGGCACCGAGGGCGGTCATGAAGTCGAGTCCGACGACGTTCGCGACGCCGTCGACCGCGTGCCCCCAGAGGACCACGAAGCCGATCCCCCGGGTCCCGGCGTTGATCTCGGGCGCGAACCGTTCGATGAGGACCCACGTGACGGCCGCAGACACGGTCGCCCCGACGAGGACGACTCCCAGCACCTGTGGGTAGAACTCGACGCCTTCGGCGCCGGTGACCACGAGCGACACGAGATAGCCGAGCGTCACGGCGAGGACTGCGCTTCCGAGGCCGAACAGCACGCGGTCGTACCGGCCGATGAGTCCGCGGCGCGCCGCCACGACGGTGGCGACGACGACGACGAGTGTGATCGCGAAGACGGTGAAGTAGATGATCGGACTGATTACGAGCGTGTTCAGCGGGTAGGAGATGAGCGTTTCCGCGGCGGGTACGGAGTCGTTGGCGTCCTCGACGACGCGGAGTGCGCCGCCGAAGAAGACGAACGGGAGCAGCGCGTAGAAGAAGCGGCGATCGGTGCCCAGATCGAGCCGTCGGAGGAGGAAGACCAGGCCCGTGAGCGCGACCAGGAGCGTGATCATATAGCCCACTTCGGAAACGAGCGTGTAGCCGGGGTAGGCGACCGGTTCGGCCGCGTTGGCGCAGGCGGCCGTGTCGGAGAGGTATTCGACGGTACTCCCCGGGCGGATCGCACAGACGGCGGAGTTGGCGTCCGCCTGGACGGGCCCCCAGAAGTAGTGCCAGATGAAGCCGTCATAGACCAGTTCGGGACGGACGAGCGACCCGCCGACGAGGAGGGCAACGGCGGCGAGAACGCTGCCGATCCAGAGCCGTTCGGGGTCGGCGCCGATGCGCTCGGCGACTGTCGACATACACTGAAGCCCGGTTCGGGACGTGTTGAGGATTCCGGTCCGGAACGGAGGTGCCGCGACTGAGCGAAGAGACTGAGGAGAGCCGTCAGATCGGAAGCGAGCGGTCTTCGAGTTCGGAGCCCAGAATCACCATCGTCTGGGACCGCGAGAACCCGTCGATCCGCGCGATGTTGTCGAACATCAGTTCCCGGAGGTGGTCCGTGTCCTCGGCGTACACCCGGAGGACGACGTCCCACTCGCCGGTCGTCAGGTGGATCTCCTGAACGCCGTCGATCTCTCGAAGTCGTTCGACTGCGTCGTCTTCTTGCCCCTGCTCGATCCGGAGTCCGACGACCGCCGACGTGCCGAAGCCCACCGCCCGCGCATCAACGCTCGTGTGGTACCCCTCGATGATCCCCTCATCCTCCAGCCGACCGACCCGATCGTGAACGGTCGCACTCGACATCTCGATCTCCCGCGCGATCTCGCTGAACGGCGTGCGCGCGTCGGACTGGAGAATTCGGAGAATCGACCGGTCCGTCTCGTCGAGTTGCATGCACTCGTTTCGGCCCGGAGGAACTTCGGCCTTGTGGTTATCTCACAAGGTCCGCCAAAGCGCCCGCATACGCCGACAGACGGGCCGATCACGCCACGGGGTCGATGTCGCGGGCGGCCGCCAGCAGCGTGTCGTGGACCTCGCCGTTCGAGGCGACGAGGCCGACGGAGTCGTGTCGCCACCGGTCGCCCGCGAGGTCCGTCACCGTCCCGCCGGCGGCGCGGATCATCGCCACGCCGGCGACGGTGTCCCAGGGATGCGCCCGGAGGTTTGTGGCGACGCCGTCGAGCGAACCGTCGGCGACGGCCGCCAGTTCGGCCTGCGCACAGCCGAGGCGCCTGAGATCGCCGAAGCGGTCGACCATCGCCTGACAGGCCCGACCGTACTGGTCGCGCGCATCGAAGTCCCACCACATTGTCGGCGTGACGACGGCCGCTTCGGGGTCGTCCTCCGTCGAGACCGAGACCGGATCGCCGTTGCGATACGTCTGTGCTCCGTCAGTCCAGTACTCGTCTCCGAGAGCCGGGAGGGTGACCGCGGCCGCGACGGGGTCGCCGTCGCGGACGGCGGCGACGGCGGTTCCCCAGGTCCGGAGCCCGCGGACGTAGTTGTTCGTGCCGTCGATCGGATCGACGATCCATGCCGCGCCCGTCGCCGGGACTGACTTCAGCGCGCGAGCCTCCTCGCCGACGACCGCGTCGTCGGGGTACGCGGCTTCGATCTCCTCGATCACGGCCGTCTGAGCGTCGCGGTCGGCCTGCGTCACGACGTCTGTCTTCCCGTCTTTCTGTTCGACGTCCAGGTCGGTTCGGAACCGCTCGGTAGCCAGCGTCGCGCCCGCAGCGGCCGCCCGCCGTGCGACCCCGACTCGATCGCCGTGAGACATACCCAACGAGCGGGGTCCGCGTCTCCTAAGCGTGTCGGAGTCGCGGACTCGGCGACCGCGGGCGTCGGCCGCCAAAGTCGGCCGGAAGAGGACTAATTAACTCGATTCCGAGTCTGAGTACACTTTAGTAAATGGGTCCGTAGTAATACAGTATGAACCCGTCCGACGCGGCGAGACAACTCCGATACGCGGTTGCCTCAGACAGCGACACCTACGACTACGAGATCAGCCACTGGGAAGCGAACGCCTACGAGGACGTGTTCGCCGACGTCGCAGATCGCGGTGACCTGAACGACGTGATGACCGTCGTCGAGGAACTGGGCGATCGGTTCGTCGACGGAACGCGACCCTCGGCCGCCGAGGCCCAGCAGATCGCCGACGGCGTGCTCACCGCCGGCGGCCGCCCGCTCACGGACGGCGGCGAGAACTGAGGCAGTCGGTCGCGACGGACCCTTTTCCGACGTTCTTCAGTCTGAACTGCTGGGCCGCAGATGCTCACAATCGCCCGCAGTGACGACGCGGTCGCCGTCGTCGGTGCGGACGACGAGTGACCCCGGAAACCGGACGTCGACGGCCTCGCCTTCGATGGCCTCCGTGGGCGTCTCCACCCGTACGCGCCGGCCAAGCGTCGCCGCATACTCCCGCCACGCGTCCAGCACTCCGTCGAGACGTCCGTCATCGGATGTCAACGTCGCGAACGTTTCGAGAACGCGCTGGAGGAACACGCGCCGGTCGACGTCGCCGCTCGCTGCGCGGAGACTCGTCGCGCCCGGCGGAAGCGAATCGACGTCGACGTTGGCGTTCACGCCGATCCCGACGACGAGCCAGGAGACGCGGTCGGCCTCGCCCTCCATCTCGGTCAGGATCCCTGCGAGTTTGTCCGCGCCGTCCTCCGCCTGTGTCCCTGATTCGCTCGAATCGACGACGAGCACGTCGTTCGGCCACTTGATCCGCGCGTCGACGCCCGCTTCGCGGGCGGCGCGCGTGACGGCGACAGCCGCCGCGAGCGTGTAGATGGGGAGCTCCGACGGTGGCCGCTCGGGGCGGAGGAGGAGGCTGGCCCAGACCCCGCCGCTCGGTGCGGTCCACTGCCGGTCGAGTCGGCCGCGGCCACCGGTCTGTTCGTCCGCGACGACGACCACGTCGGCTTCGTCGGCGGCGGCGAGGTCGCGCGCGCGGTCGTTCGTGCTCCCGATCGCGTCGTGGTACTCGACCCGGTACGGCGCGTCGAGGTCGAATTCGATCGCCGCCGCCCCGTACGCTGGAACCGACTCGACCCGGTAGCCGGCGTCGCCGCTCTCGATCTCGAAGCCCGCGTCGCGGAGCGATTCGATCTGTTTCCAGACTGCCGCCCGCGATACGTCGAGTTGTGCCGCCAGTGCGGGCCCGGTCACCGGTCCCGCCGCGAGCGCCGCCAGGATCGCCCGTCGGGTCTCGTTCATCTCACTCGATAACGACGAGGGTGTCGCCCATATCCACGCTGTCACCCTCCTCGATGAGGACCTGCGAAACGGTTCCACCGCGTTCGGTGACCACGTCGTTCTCCATCTTCATCGCCTCGAGCACGCAGACGACCTCCCCGGCACCGATCTCGTCGCCTTCTCCGACCTCGACCGAGAGGATCGTCCCCTGCATCTCTGCGGAGACCTGCTCGCCGTCGGCCTCGACGATCACTTCCTCGTCGTCGCCGTCTGCATCGGGTTGCGTAGCCGCCCCGGCCGTTCCGGCACCGGATCCGCCCGAAGCGGCTCCGACGTCGACGTCCGGAATCGGCGGCGCACCCCGCTCTTCGAGATTCACCTCGAAGCGCTTGCCGTTGACTTCGACGGTGAACTCCCGCTCGGTCGACTCCGCGTCGTCGGCCTCGGCTTCGTCGGCCGCGGCGTCGGTCGACCCCCACCGCTCGACCGCCTGGTCGATGCGCTCGCGGTCCAGTTCCTCGTCGAGGTACTTGGTCGTGTGTTCGCCCGCTCTGAACGTCTCGTCGGTCACCATCAACCGGTGGAATGGGATGATCGTCTGGAGGCCCTCGATCTCGAACTCCGAGAGCGCCCGTTCGGAGCGGGCGAGACACTCTTCCCGACTCCCGGCCGAGACGATCAACTTCGCGATCATCGAGTCGTAGTCGCCGCCGATTTCGTCGGCCTGACGGACGGCGTCGTCGATGCGCACGCCGATGCCGCCCGGGGGGTCGTACGTCTCGAGCGTCCCCGTCGCGGGCGCGAAGTCGTCGGCCGCGTTCTCGGCGTTGATCCGATACTCGATCGCGTGCCCGTCGAACTCGACGTCGTCCTGGTCGAAGTCGAGTTCCTCGCCGGCGGCGACCCGCAACTGCCACTTCACGACGTCGATACCGGTGATCACCTCGGTGGCGGTGTGTTCGACCTGGATCCGGGTGTTGACCTCCATAAAGTAGAACTCACCGTCTTCGACGAGGAACTCCACCGTTCCGGCGTTGGTGTATCCGGCTTCGCGAACACCCCGTCGGGCCGCGTCGCCGATTTGCTCGCGGAGGTCGGCGTCGAGCGCCGGAGAGGGGGCCTCTTCGATCACCTTCTGGTGCCGGCGCTGGAGCGAGCAGTCGCGCTCGCCGAGGTGACGGACGTTTCCGTGTTCGTCGGCGAGGATCTGGACCTCGACGTGGCGCGGTGCTTCGAGGTACTTCTCCACGTAGACAGACGAGTTGTCGAAGTAGGCTTCGCCCTCGCGCTGGGCGGTCTCCAACTGTGATTCGACCTCGTCCGCGGAGTGGACCACCTTCAGGCCGCGGCCACCGCCGCCACCTTCGGCTTTGATCGCGACCGGATAGCCGTACTCCTCGGCGATGGCTTTCACCTCGTCGGCGGAATCGACTGGCTCTGTCGTCCCCGGAACGACCGGTACGTCGGCCTCCTGCATCAGCGAACGGGCTTTCGTCTTCTCCCCGAGTCGCTGCATCGCGTCGGCGCTGGGTCCGATCCAGGTGAGGTCGCTCTCCTCGACCCGCCTCGCGAACGCCGCGTTCTCCGCGAGGAATCCGTAGCCCGGGTGAACGGCGTCCGCACCCGCCTCGCGTCCCGCCTCCAGAACGGCGTCGTGATCGAGATAGGAGTCCGCGGCGCGCGCCGGGCCGATGTTGTACGCCTCGTCGGCGTAGCGCACGTGCCCGGCGTGTTTGTCGGCGTCGCTGTAGACCGCGACGGTCCGCACGCCCAGGTCGCGGCAGGCCCGCATCACCCTGACGGCGATCTCTCCGCGGTTAGCGACGAGGACTTTGCTGAACATTTGCCGATGTATTCCGGAACGCCGCACCTCTATCTGTCGATTCCGAACGAAGTGAGGTTCGACGGTCGTCGAACGTCTTGCGTCTAATTCGTCGACGGAACTGACCGTTCGGCGAGTGAGCGCGTCGAGAGTGAATCAGTTCTGAACGTCCGTGAAAGACGACGCGAATCCAAACCGCCTTATGTGTGTGTCTCCCACGCCAACGGTGATGACAGTACGTGTGGGCATTCTCGGTGCGACCGGTGCGGTCGGACAGCGGTTCATCCAACTCCTCGACGACCATCCGACGTTCGAGTTGGCGGCGCTCACAGCGTCCGAGGAGAGCGCGGGCAAGTCGTACCGCGAGGCGGCGAAGTGGCGCGTGAACACGCCGATCCCGGACGACGTCGCGGAGATGACCGTCGCCGCGACGACTCCCGATGACGTTCCGGACGACGTCGACCTCCTGTTCTCGTCGCTCCCCTCGGGCGTCGCAGCGGACGTCGAACCAGGCTTCCTCGACGCCGGCTACGTGGTCTCCTCGAACTCCTCGAACGACCGAATGGCACCGGACGTGCCGCTGACGATCCCCGAGATCAACCCCGGTCATCTGGACCTGATCGAGATCCAGCGCGAGGAGCGCGGGTGGGACGGCGCGCTCGTGAAGAACCCGAACTGCTCGACGATCACGATGGTTCCGACGCTCGCGGCGTTGGACGAGTTCGGCCTCGAATCCGTGCAGGTCTCGACGCTGCAGGCCGTCTCGGGAGCGGGCTACTCCGGCGTCACGTCGATGGAAATCATCGACAACGCGATCCCACACATCGGCGGGGAAGAAGAGAAGATGGAGACCGAATCGCGGAAACTGCTGGGCACCTTCGACGGGGCGGAACTCGAACTTCACGGGATGGACGTCGCGGCGTCGTGTAACCGGATTCCGACGCTCGACGGGCACCTGGAGAACGTCTTCGCCGAGACCGCAGACGACGTGTCGCCCGAAGCGGCCGCAGACGCGATGCGCACTTACGAGAGCGCCGACCTCCCGTCCTCGCCGGCGCAACTCATCCACGTCTTCGAGGATCTCGAACGCCCGCAGCCCCGACTCGACCGCGAGCGCGGCGAGGGAATGCAGATCTCCGCCGGGGGCCTCCAGGAGACCCCGAGCGGCCTGAAGTACAACTGCCTCGCGCACAACACCATCCGCGGCGCGGCCGGCGCGTCGCTGCTCAACGGCGAACTGCTCGTCGAAGAAGGCTGGGTCTGAGGCCCGTTCGACGGCGACGGCATTCGTCGATCGCGGACGTCGCTCCCGGATTCGTCTCCACGGTCGTGAACCGCGCGAACACGGTGCCCCATCACATTTTGGTCGTCCGGCCCGTAGCGGACAGACGAGATGTCTGACACACCGTCTGCAGGCGAGGAAGCACCGGCGTTCACCGCGACCTACAAGGGCAGCGATCACGAGACGTTCGACCTCGCCGACCACCTCGGCGACGGCCCCGTCGTGCTGGCGTTCTTCCCCGGCGCGTTCACGCCGCCGTGTTCGAATGAAATGGTCGCGCTGCAGGAGCGCTACGACGACTTCGCGGACGCGGGCGCGACGCTGTTCGGGGTGAGCGCCGACTCCGCGTTCTCGCTCGGCGCCTTCGCCGACGAGTACGACCTGGGGTTCGATCTGGTGAGCGATATGGGCGGCGACGCGATCGAGGCGTACGGGCTCTCGATGGACATCGCCGACCTGGGGCTCTACGGGATCGCCAACCGCGCGGTGTTCGTCCTCGACGACGACGGGACCGTCACCTACAGTTGGGTCGCCGAGGATCCGACGAACGAACCCGACTACGAGGAACTCCTATCGGCGGTCGAATCGGTCTGAGCCGGTCCCGCCGAGCGGAACCGATTTCTCCCGGACGGGCAAACGGCGAGTATGTCCTCGTCCCCTGCCCTCCGGCGGACGATTCGTCGGTGTACGGCTGTTATCGTGATCGGGATCGCTGTCGGCGCCGAAAGCGTCGTCAGATCGAGTTCCGTGGGTCCGTTGCTGTTGGCGGCGCTCGCGCTGGTCTTTCTCTTCGGCAGCCTCGTCTATACCCCCACGTGGGCCGTCGCCGACGAGTGAGCGGCGGTCCGGCGGGGCCGAAGGAACCTACTTGCTCGCCACCGTCGTACCCACCGTATGAGCGAAGAAGCAGTTCGGGCCGCGCTCCCCGAGCTCGACGCGATCGAAGACGACGACCTCCGCGCGGGCGTCGTCGAGGCGTGGACCACGGCGATTGCCGAGAACGATATCGACGATCTGCGGTCTGTGCCGTGGCTGCCACCGACACAGCGCGAACTGTCGCTGCGAGACGAGTATCTGATCGACCACGTGCGTGACGTGGCCGCGGGTGCCATTTCGCTCGTCGCGGCATTTCTGGATCGTCGTGATGCGGTGCTCGACATCGACACCGACATACTCATCGCGGGCGCACTCGTCCACGACGTGAGCAAACTGGCCGAGTTCTCGGGGATGGAAGACACCGCGGTCTCCGACCTACTCGGGCACCCCTATTACGGCGTCCACCTCGTCGCGCAGGTGGATCTCCCGATCGAACTGGCACACATCGTGCTCTCACACACGAGTCGAACGAACGTCGAACCCGCCACCATCGAAGCCGAGATGATCAGGCGCATCGACGAGGTGGCCGCCGCGGCGATCCGGTGGCGGGCGACCGACGACCTGCGGACCGTCTGAACGTACAGTGGCGGGGTGAGAACCCCCCGGGAAAACGCTCAGTCCTGCTTCGCGCCGGGGTTCGTCACGGCGCCGTTGGCTGCGGTCCCGAAGTCGGTGCCGTACTTCGCGAGCACACCGGAGGAGTACTGCGGGTCTGCGGGCTCCCAGTCCTCGCGGCGGGCTTCGAGTTCCTCGTCGGAAACGTCGACGGACAGTTCCCGTTCGGGGATGTCGACGGTGATCTCGTCGCCGTCTTCGATGAGTCCGATCGCGCCGCCGACGGCGGCTTCCGGGGCGACGTGGCCGACCATCGGCCCGCGGGTGGCTCCCGAGAAGCGACCGTCGGTCAGGAGCGCGACGTCGTCCTCGTGGCCCTGGCCCACGACCGCGGCGGTGACGCCGAGCATCTCGCGCATTCCGGGACCGCCCTGCGGGCCCTCGTTCCGGATGACGATGACGTCGCCCGATTCGATGTGGCCCTGCTGGACGTACTCCATCGCCGCCTCCTCGCCCTCGAAGATGCGGGCGGGCCCCTGATGGTGGAACTTGTCGTCGCCGGTGACTTTTAGCACCGCCCCGTCGGGCGCGAGGTTCCCCGTGAGGATCTTGATCGCGCCCTCCTCCTGGTAGGGGTCGTCGACGGGGTAGATGAACTCGCCCTCGATCTCGTCGTCGTCAGGCAGGTCCAGTTCGTCGAGTTCCTCGGCGATCGTTCGCCCGGTGACCGTCATCGCGTCACCGTGGAAGAGTCCGGCGTCGAGGAGTCGCCGGATCACGACCGGGACGCCGCCCTCCTCGTGGAGGTCGTTCATCGTCTTCGTCCCGCCCGGCTGGAGGTTCGCGATCTTCGGCGTCCGGCGGGAGATCTCGTCGAACTCCTCGATCGAGAGGTCGATCCCGGCTTCCGCGGCGAGCGCGAGCAGGTGCAGCACCGCATTCGTCGACCCGCCGATCGCGACCTGGAGTGCGATGGCGTTCTCGAAGGACTCCTTCGTGAGGATGTCGGAGGGGCGGACGTCGTTCTCGACAGCGTTGAGGACGGCCTCGCCCGAGCGCCGTGCGACGTCGTATCGTTCCGGCGACTCGGCGGGTGCGTCGGCGGTGCCGAGCGGGGCCATCCCGAGCGCCTCCGAGATGGAGGCCATCGTATTGGCGGTGAACATCCCGCCGCAGGACCCCGCACCCGGGCAGGCGTGGCGTTCGAGGTCGTCGAGTTCGTCGGCGCTCATCTCGCCCTCGGCGTAGGTCCCGACCCCCTCGAAGACGTTCTGGATCGTGACGTCCCGCCCCTGGTGTTCGCCGGGCATAATCGACCCCCCGTAGAGGAAGACCGACGGGAGATCCGTCCGGATCGAGGCCATCATCATACCGGGGAGGTTCTTGTCACAGCCCGCCACGGTGACGAGCGCGTCCATCCGTTCGCCGAACGCGACGAGTTCGACGGAGTCGGCGATGACCTCGCGGGAGATGAGCGAGGCTTTCATCCCCTCGGTCCCCATCGAGATGGCGTCCGAGATCGTGATCGTGCCGAACTCGATGGGCATCCCGCCGGCGTCCTCGACGCCCTCGATGGCCGCGTCTGCGACGTCGTCGAGATGGACGTTACACGGGGTGATGTCGGCTGCGGGGTTGGCGATGCCGACCATCGGCGAGGAGAGGTCGTCGTCGTCGAAGCCCATCGCCCGGAACATCGCTCGGTGGGGCGCTTTATCGGGGCCCTCCGTCACGTCGGTGCTGGGGAGGTCCGGGTCTTTCCCGCTGGAGAACGGTTCGTCCGCACCGTCCTCGCGTTCGCGTGGTTCCTGCTTGCTCATACACGGCAGGTAGTCGCAGCGGCATTAAAAGGCCACGCATAGGTCGACCGCCGGGCTTCTCTGTGTGCTCGGCCGGCTGATGGCCCGGATCGTCGTGTGGACGCGCCGATACAATCAAACCGACGTGGGCGTATGTTAATACGACTGTCAACTCAGTATGGTCCAGCACGACGCATCCAGAACAGATTACGAGACGAGTCAGCAGTTGATGGACCTCCTTCGGTACACCGCGGAGTCACTGAGCCTCGGGTTCGACCGGTGGGACGAACAACACGTATCCGGGCCCAGTCTCTACTTTCTCGTGGTCGCCGACGTCGACGTGAGCAGTTACACCGACCCGCTCGGGGCGAACAAGTGGCCGGTGAACCGCTGTCGGGTCATCTCGGAATCGGCCGAGGCCTTCGTGGAAGCGGCGAGAGACGTGGCGTTCACCTGCGACGGCGCGATCGTCATCGCCGCCGACGGGACGATTCAAGAACAGATGGTCCGAGTCCGGAGTCCGAGCCACCAGTCGATGGACGGAATCGATATCGAATACGCCGACTGGATGGGCACGAAGCATATGAGCGCACTGGAGGCATCAACCCGCGAGGAGGTGCTCTGGGCGGTGACTCTGAGCGAGGAAAACGGACGCGTCAGTTCGTTCTTGAACGGGACGTATCAGGACTACCCGCGCGAAGAGATCGGCGGACGGTGGCGGCCATAGGAGCCGCGGTCGGCGCTCCGACGGTGATCGGGGTGGGTTGACCTCTCGGCCGGGAGAGTATCGCCGTGTCGCAGTCGTCGCGGGACGGATAGCCGGACGAACCGCAGCCCTCTGCGTCAGTGCTCGTGACGCGTCGCTAGTCCCGCGAGATGCGGGGCCTCCGGGACGATGATCTCCTCGCTGCCGAGTCGAGCGGCGTTCTCGCTCCCCGGGAGGCAGAAGACCGGGACGCCCTGTGTGATGCCAGCGTTGGCGCGCGTGCCCACGACGCGCGTTCCGATCTCGGACTCAGACCGGCGGCGGAAGAGCTCGCCGAATCCGGGGAGCGGCTTGGCGAAGAGGTCGCTCAGCGCCTCGACGGTCACGTCGTCTGGTGTGACGCCCGTTCCGCCGGTCGTCACGACGACATCGACGTCGTCGCGGCTGACCAGGCGATCCACGGCCGACTGGAGGCCGTCGAAGTCGTCGCCGACGACCTCACGGACGCTGACCTCGTGATCCTCGCGCTCGAAGGCCGCCTCGATCGCGTCACCGGCCGGATCGTCCTCGAGCGTCCGGGACGACGAGACTGTCACCACTGCGGCCTGTAACGACCCAACGTCGTGGGCGTGGTGATCGTGACCGTCGTGGTCGTGGTCGTGACCGTCGTGACCGTCGTGGTCGTGGTCGTGGCCGCCGCGATCGTGACTGTGCCCACCTTCGGCGGGCTCGTCGTCTCCGTCGCTGTGATCGGTCTCGTGGTCGTGAGCGTCGGACGGGTCCTCGCTGCTCATACTGGGGACTTCGAATTCGACGGACAAAGGTCCCCAGCATTCGGCGGGGCCGATGGTGCGGCCGTAGACGCTACAGCGAGGGCTCGTGGGTCGAACGGTCAGAGAACCTCGGTCGCAACGCTGGAATCGAGAGACCTCGAGAAATCAGTTGTCGCCGGCCTTCGACTGCCACTCGTAGTCGCGACGCTTCGCGGACTTCCCGAATCCGCACGAGGAACAGACCTTCTTCTTGACGTGGTAGGACTTCTCGCCGCACCGACGGCACTTGACGTGCGTCGTCTTGTTCTTCTTGCCTTGACTAGGGGTGCCTGCGCCCGTCATACTTGTATCGTCACGACGTTGTCGCCGCGTATAATCGTTGTGTCTTCGACCGCCGTGACTTCCAGTTCGGCCCGGACGGTCTCGTCGACGTCCGTTGCCGGCTCGAGGACAGCGTTCATGTGCTGATCGTACCCGGCGAGAGTGCCGTAGTACGCAGTGCCGTCTTTCAATGTGATCGTGACGACATCTTCGAGCGCGGCTTCGAGAACGTCGAGGGGTCGACCGCTCATATCCCAAGCGCCTCTCGTTTCGGTATTAAATGTGCCGGACCGACCCCGAGAGGAGCGGATTCGGCGGGCCGTTCGGTGCCCTCGTGGGGGTCGGTGTCCGCAGGTGAGAGGCGACACCGCGCGTCCCGACGCCAGAGCGTTTCTCCGACACTGATCGCGTCGGACACACGAGTGCGGCCCAACCCGGTTAGTTTTTAGTACCCGGCCGAGAAGTCATCTGTACCAAGACTCCCGCGGGTAAGTGTCCGAGCGGTTCGGGCACGCGGGACCGACGACCGACGTGCTGCAAGACGCCGGGGCCGATCGGTCCCGAAGCCCGCCCACAGCGGGCCAGCGGACTCGACGGGACGTTTACGTGAGCACCCTCGCCATATCGTGAGTGCGACTGGAACAGCGGCACTCACCCGGTGGCTTTCGATGCTCGGATTCAACTATGGAAATCGAAATTGCGACAATCGGCGGATACGAAGAGGTCGGTCGACAGATGACGGCCGTTCGCGCGGGCGACGACGTCGTCATCTTCGACATGGGCCTGAACCTCAGTCAGGTCCTCATCCACGACAACGTGGAGACCGAAAAGATGCACAGTCTCGACCTGATCGATATGGGCGCCATCCCGGACGACCGGGTGATGTCCGACCTCGAGGGCGACGTGCAGGCCATCGTGCCGACGCACGGTCACCTCGACCACATCGGGGCGATCTCGAAACTCGCACACCGCTACGACGCCCCGGTGGTGTCTGCGCCGTTCACGATCGAGTTAGTGAAACAGCAGGTCGAGAGCGAGAGTAAGTTCAGCGGGAACTTCAACAACGACCTGGTGAAGATGGAAGCCGGCGAAACGATGTCGATCGGCGACTCCGGCGAAGTCGAACTCGAGTTCGTCCACGTGACGCACTCGATCATCGACGCGATCAACCCCGTCCTCCACACGCCCGAGGGCGCGGTCGTTTACGGGCTCGACAAGCGGATGGACCACTCGCCGGTCCTCGAGGATCCGATCGATATGAAGCGGTTCCGCGAGATCGGCCGCGAGGGCAACGGTGTCCTCTGTTACATCGAAGACTGTACCAACGCGGGCCGGAAGGGCCGGACGCCCTCCGAGTCGCACGCGCGGAACCACCTCGAAGACACCATCCGTTCGATCGAGGACTACGACGGCGGGATCGTCGCGACGACGTTCTCCTCACACGTCTCGCGGGTCTCCTCGATCGTCGAGTTCGCGAAGGACATCGGCCGCCAGCCCGTCCTGCTCGGCCGTTCGATGGAGAAGTACTCCGGCACCGCCGAACGACTCGGCTTCGTCGACTTCCCCGACGACGTCGGAATGTACGGCCACCGCAAGTCCGTCGACCGGACGTTCAAGCGGATTATGAAGGAAGGGAAGGAGAACTACCTGCCGATCGTCACGGGCCACCAGGGCGAGCCGCGCGCGATGCTCACCCGGATGGGTCGCGGCGAGACGCCCTACGAAATCGAGGACGGCGACAAAGTCATCTTCTCGGCGCGGGTCATCCCCGAGCCGACCAACGAGGGCCAGCGCTACCAGTCCGAGCGCCTCCTGAAGATGCAGGGCGCGCGCATCTACGACGATGTCCACGTCTCGGGGCACCTCCGTGAAGAGGGGCACTACCAGATGCTCGACGCGCTCCAGCCGCAGCACGTCATCCCGGCTCACCAGGACCTCGAAGGCTTCGCGCCGTACGTCGACCTCGCGGAGTCGCAGGGCTACGCGATGGGACGCGACCTGCACGTCACGCGGAACGGGAATATGATCCAGCTGGTGGAGTGAGATGAACTCGGAAGCGACGGAGGAACGGGTGCTCGAGGCGGTCGCAGAGCGACGCGAACTCGTCAACGAGGCGCTCGACGACGACGTCCCGATGAAGTCGCCCGAGCGGCTCTACGAGGCGACGCGCTACCTGCTGAAGGCCGGCGGCAAGCGCCTCCGGCCGACGGTCTCGCTCCTGACTGCGGAAGCGCTCGCAGACGTCGAGCCGCTGTCGGTCGACTACCACGCGTTCCCCGCGCTCGACGGCTCGGAGATCGACGTGATGTCGGCGGCGACGAGCATCGAGGTCATCCAGTCGTTCACGCTCATCCACGACGACATCATGGACGACGACGACCTCCGTCGCGGCGTTCCGGCGGTCCACAGAGAGTACGATACCGAGACGGCGATCCTCGCCGGCGACACGCTGTATGCGAAGGCCTTCGAGTTGCTCTCGGAGACGGGTGCCGCCCCCGAGAACGGACTCGAGGCCGTCCGACGCCTCGCGACGACGTGTACGCAGATCTGCGAAGGACAGGCGCTCGACGTCGAGTTCGAGCGCCGGACGGAGGTCCTCCCCGAGGAATACCTCGAGATGATCGAACTGAAGACGGCCGTGCTCTACGGCGCGGCGGCGGCGACGGCGGCGACCCTGATGGGCGCCGACGACGACACCGTCGACGCGCTGTATCGCTATGGCATCGACTCCGGGCGGGCGTTCCAGATCCAAGACGACGTCCTCGACCTGACCGTGCCCTCGGAGACGCTGGGGAAACAGCGTGGCTCCGACCTGGTGGAAAACAAGGAGACGCTGATTACGCTTCACGCGCGGCAGCACGGCGTCGACGTCGATGGGCTGGTCGCCGCTGCCGACGTCGAGACCGTCTCAGAGGCCGAGATCGAGTCGGCGGTCTCCCGGCTCGAGGAGTCGGGATCGATCGCCTACGCTGAAGCGAAGGCCGAAGAACTCACCGCGAACGCCAAGCGACACCTCGACGTCCTGCCGGACAACGAGGCCCGAGACCTCCTCGCGGACATCGCGGACTACCTGATCACCCGCGGGTACTGAGCGGGCGAGTCGGGCCTTCTGCTGCTCCGTTCTCAGGCCCCGAGCGCGTCGGCCAGAGCGTCCAGAGTCTCGACGGTGAGGGCCGGGTCCCCGGCCACTCCATCCCACGGGTTCCCTTTCCGGTCCACCCAGACGCCCTGCATTCCGGCGTGTTGTGCGCCCAGCACGTCGAACCACGCGGCCGTCGCGTGCGCGGTCTCGCGGATCGGCGTCCCCGTGCGGGCCGCCGCGTGCCGGTAGAGTTCGGCACTCGGTTTGAACCTCTGGACCTCGTCGGCGCTGATCGTGTCGACGAGCAGGTCCCCGATCCCGGCGTTTTCGACCATCGAGGCCAGCATCTCGGGGTTGCCGTTCGAGAGGACGTAGCAGTCGTACCCAGCCTCGCGGAGTCGTTCGATCTCCCGTCGAACGTCGTCGAAGACGTCCAACTCGTGGTACACCGCCAGGATCTCGTCGCGTTCCTCCGTGGAGACGTCGGCCCCGTGGGCATCGAGCGCGTACTGGAGCGCGTCCCGGTTCATGTCGTAGAACGGCTGCTACGCGTCGATCTGGTTCGCGACGAACGTGTACGCCAGCGAGCGCGACCGCCAGTGCTTCGAGATCGGTTCGGGCTCCGCAACCCGGTCGGCGAGCGCTGCTTCCGCTGCATCGACGTCGACGAGCGTGCTGTAGGAATCGAAGGTAACCGTCGTGACCCGGTCTGCGTCGAACACGGCGACCAGACGGCCGCCGGGAGGAAAATCCCTCGTTTGATTACCGGGGAGGACCCACCGACGGGTAATGGACGAGGACTTACGCGAACGCGTCGAGCGCGAGGCCGAAAAGCACGCGCTCCTGAACGCGGTCAAATACGAGAGCGACGCCGACGTCGGAGCCGTGATGGGCCCCCTGATGGGGGAGAATCCCGACTTCCGCCCCCACGGCGACGAGATCCCCGGAATCATCGGTGGCGTGGTCGGGCGCGTCAACGACCTCTCGACGGCGGAGAAGCGCGAGCGACTGGAGACGCTCGCACCCGAGGAACTCGCCGCGATCGAAGCCGAAGACGACGGCGACGAGCACGACCTGCCTGATCTCCCGAACGTCGACGACTACGACGAGGTGCGGATGCGGGCCGCGCCGAACCCGAACGGACCCTGGCACATCGGTCACGCCCGGATGCCGGCGGTCATCGGTCGGTACAAGGAGCGATACGACGGGTCGTTCGTCGTCCGCTTCGACGACACGGACCCCGAGACGAAGCGGCCCGATCTGGAGGCCTACGACGCCATCCTCGAAGACATCGACTACCTCGGATTCGAGCCGGACGAGGTCATCCTCGCGTCCGACCGCCTGGAGACCTACTACGAGCACGCCCGCGACCTGATCGATGCCGGCGGCGCGTACACGTGTTCGTGTTCGGGCGAGACCTTCTCGGAACTGAAGAACGACGGAGAGGCCTGTCCCCACCGCGAAAAGGATCGGGAGACGACCCGGCGGGAGTTCGCGGCGATGGTCGACGGCGAGTACGACGCCGGCGAGATGGTCCTCCGCGTGCGGACGGACATCGACCACAAGAACCCCGCGCTGCGCGACTGGGTCGCGTTCCGAATGATCGACACGCCGCACCCGCGCGAGGAGGCCTCCGAGTACCGGTGCTGGCCGATGCTCGACTTCCAGTCCGGCGTCGACGACCACCTCACCGGCGTCACCCACATCATCCGCGGCATCGACCTCCAGGACTCCGCGAAGCGCCAGCGGTTCGTCTACGACTACTTCGACTGGACGTACCCCGAGGTGGTCCACTGGGGCCACGTGCAGGTCGACGCCTACGACGTGCAACTTTCGACGTCGACGCTGAAAGAGAAGATCGACGCGGGCGACCTCGACGGGTGGGACGACCCGCGCGCGCCGACACTGAAGAGTCTGCGACGCCGCGGGATTCGCGGTGAAGCCGTCGTCGAAGCGCTGGCCGCGCTGGGCACTTCGACCTCGAACGTGGACCTCTCGATGAGTTCCGTCTACGCCGAGAACAGAGAGCTCGTCGACGACGAGGCCGAGCGGTACTTCCTGGTCAGAGACGGCGAGATGTTCCCGATCGAGGGTGGGCCGGACGCCGGCCACCCCCCGATACACCCCGATCACGAGTCCCGCGGTGAGCGGACCGTCCCCGCGGCCGACGGCGTCGTCGTCGAACCGGAGGACGTGCCGGCGGAGGGAGACCGCGTCTGGCTGAAGGGCTACGCGTGTGTCCGGCGCGAGGGCGACAGCCTCGTCGCGACCGGTGACGACATCGACGTGGTTCGGGCGGGCGACGTCGACGTGATCCACTGGGCGCCCGCGACGGACACCGTCGCCGTCCGACTGCGGACGCCCGACGGCGACGTCTCCGGCGTCGCGGAACCGGACTTCGGCGCGACCGAAGACGGCGACGTTATTCAGTTCGAGCGGATCGGGTTCGCACGCGTCGACGACCACGGAGACGAGGAATCGGTCGCGTACTGGTCGCATCCGTAGTCGGTCGCGGCCCGCGCGCCGGAATGTGGTCGGCGTCCCCGGAGGAGCGATGCGCTCGTTCGGCCCGAATGGGTCGTATCGGCGGATAATCCGGATAAAACGTCGCTAACTCGGGCGAAAAACCGGGACAAGCCCGGTTCAGGAAGTCGCCCGTTTAGGGGGCTCCACCGCCCCAATCCGAGTGCAGAGCAATGAACCGAACCACACTACTTGCCGCCGCACTCGCAGCGCTCGTCGTTGCGACTGGCGCTGCGGCCGCGGTACCCGGTAGCACAGGCGCGGCAGATAGCGGGACGGCCGCTCAGGCGGACCCCGGAGCGGCCGAGGACGCCGGAACGGCTGGGCCGCCGGACGATCTCCCCGGTCCGGTTCCGGACTTCGTCTCCGACATCCACGGGCTGGTCCAGCAGTTCGTCGACGGCACGCTGGATAGCCTCGGACCGAGCGTAAGCGACGCGGCCGGTAACGACGACGCAGGCGACGAGGACGTTGGTACCTCGACCGCCACGTCGGCCTCGTGATAGTGCGGACCGGTACCACTATTTGAACGAGGCACGAGACCGAAACACAGCGGTTCCGCCCTGGCCTCACAGCGGAATGCCGGTCCGCGGGGACCCCGGGGCGGGCACTCACCCGAACACTATGGAAGGAAAATTCATCATCGTCATCGCGCTACTCGTGGCAATCGGCGGCGGCGTCGCCGTCGTCGGCGGAGACCTACTGCCGGGTGGAGACGGGGCGAGCGCGGAGCCCTTCCCGACGCAGACGGCCACGGCGACACCGTCGACCGAGACGGCCACTGACGGGAACGGAACGACGGCAACGGCGACGCCGCGGCCGCCGTTCGGCTTCGCGATCGAGAACATCGAGAACTGCGGGCAGACCTGCCGGGACGTCACCTCGACGCTACGGAACCAGCAGGACACGACAGCCGAAGACGTCACCGTCTACACGCGGATCTTCGCCGGCCAGGGGACCGACGGCGACGTCGTCTGGCAGGGGAACGAGTCCGTCGGGACGCTTGGGGCCGGCGAGTCGTACACGACGACGCGGCAGGTCGAACTATCGTTCTCGGAAGCGCTGAAGATCCAGAACGACGACGGCTGGATCACCGTCCAGACGACCGTGGAGACGGCCGACCAGACCGTGACGTTCAGCGACGAGCGACAGGTCGCGTAACGCGACCGGCCGCGGGTCACCCGACCGGCGGCTTTCGCGCCGAACGCGAGACCTGTCGTTCCGGAACGTCCTTACCCACCCGCGTCGAATCGAGCCGTATGGATCTGGAAGTTCGGGCCATCTCCGAGCTCTCCCCCGACGAGCGCGCGGCAATTTTTGAGCGCGACGCGGGAGTGACGGAGGTCCGAAGCGACGTCGAGGAGATTGTCGAGCGCGTCCGGACCGAGGGAGACGTCGCCGTCCGCGAGTTCTGCAGAGAGTTCGACGACGTCGAGGTCGGGAATCTCGACGTGACTGACGCGGCCGAGCGGGCATACGACGAGATCGACGACGACGTCCGAGAGGCGATCGAGACCGCCGCAGCCAACGTCAGGGAGTTCCACGAGCGGCAGATGCCCGAAGACTGGCGGGCGTCGTTCGGCGCCGAGGGGGACGCGAAGGGATCCGAGGCGGGCGTCAGGGAACTCGGCCGGCGGTTCCGACCCCTCGAGCGCGTCGGCGTCTACGCGCCCGGCGGCACCGCTGCGTACCCCTCCAGTGTGATTATGGGCGTCGTGCCCGCGACGGTCGCGGGCGTCGACCACGTGGCGCTCGCGACGCCACCGGCCGAGGAACTGAACCCGGTGACGCTCGCGGCCGCAGACGTCGCCGGCGCGGACCGGATCTACAGCGTCGGCGGAGCGCAGGCGATCAGCGCGCTCGCGTATGGGACCGAGAGCGTCACGTCGGTCCAGAAGATCGTCGGCCCGGGCAACAAGTGGGTGACTGCGGCCAAGGCCACCGTCCGCGGCGACGTCGATATCGACTTCCTCGCGGGGCCGTCGGAGATCTTGGTGCTGGCGGACGAGACCGCCGATCCCGGCCTCGTCGCCGCCGACCTCCTCGCGCAGGCCGAACACGACCCCGCTGCCTCGGTGGTCGCCGTGACCGATAGCGAGTCGGTCGCCACGGACATCGTCAGTGAGGTGAGTGCACGGATCGAGGACCGCGAGCGGGCCGACGTGATCCGCGAGGCACTGGCGAACGACGCCTCCGGTGTCCTCCACGCGCGGTCGATGTCCGAGGCGGTGCTGTTCGCCGAGGAGTACGCCGCAGAGCACCTCTCGATCCAGGCCGAGGACGACGAGGCATTGCTCGATCGGATCACGAACGCCGGGAGCGTCTTCCTCGGCCCGTCGACCCCGGTCGCGGCGGGCGATTATGCCTCGGGGACGAACCACGTGCTCCCCACGTCGGGGGGCGCGAAGCGCGAGGGCGGACTCTCCGTGGACACGTTCCTCCGCTCGACGACGGTACAGCGACTCGATCGGTCGGGGCTCGAGTCCCTCTCGGAGACGATCACCACGCTCGCGGAGGCCGAGGGGCTCGAAGCCCACGCCGAGAGCGTCCGTGCGCGGTTCGACACCGGTTCGGAGTAGCGATGCCCGGCCGCCGCCCGCTGACGTTCGCCGACGCGTGCCGGGCCGTGCTGGCCGACCCGGCGGCGGCGCACTCGATGGACACGACGCTGGCCCCTGTGCACGCCCGGACCGTCCCCGAGGACTGGGGCGAGCGTCGGTCACAGCTCGTCCGGCGTCGCGTTCCGACCGGCGTCGACCGCGTCCTCGAACTCGGCTGTGGCCTCGGCGCGCTCTTGGCGCCACTCGGGACGCACTACGAAGTCGTCGGGGCCGACGATCGACGGGCCCACCTCCGGTTTCCGGCCGCCCGTGGGGAGTCAGTCGTCTGCGGTCGGCCGGTCGCGCCACCGGTCCACAGCGCGTTCGACGCGGTCTGCGTCCTCGAACCCGCAGTGGCCCGGCACTCGGCCTTCGACGTCTGTGGCGGAGCCTACGTCGCGCTCAGGCCCGGTGGGATCGTGATCCTCGCCGCCCCCACCGATCCCGAGGCGGTGTTCGATCCGGAGGTAGAGACCTACCGCGGGTCGAGATACCGGCTCGAACGCGCCGTCGACATCGGGAGCGACGACGTCGTCAGCATCGACTACCGCGTCACGGATCGGCGCGACGGCGACTCGGTGGTGACGAGCGAGCAACGGCCGCTCGAACTCACCTCGACGGAGGGCCTCACCGCAGCACTCCGGTCCGCGGGGTTCACGAACGTCCGCGTCGCCGGGGAGAGCGATCTGCCGGGCGTCGTCGTCGGGACCGGCGTCAGACCGATCGACAACGGCCCGCCGGGCGGCGACCGAACGGCCCACTCGTTGGACCCAGCGGAAACCGGGGGATGGGCGGACGATCGATCGGACGAGTGAGCGGACGAGTGAGCGCCCTCAGTCGGACTCGGCCCCACTGATCGTCAAGACGGGTCTCTGTGAGTGTCGGACGACGCGTTCGGTCGTGCTTCCGAGGAGATACCGATCCAGGCCGCGACGGCCGTGGGTTCCCATCACGACGACGTCGGCGTCGACGCTGTCGGCGTAGTCGAGGATCGTCTCCACGGGGTCGCCCGTCTCGACGCTGTCGACGATCCTGACGCCGCCGACCCGATCGGTCGCCGTTTCGAGGATCTGCTCGCCTTCCGCCTCCAGCGCGTCGACGACCTGACCGCCGAGAGTGGTGACACTATCGCGGTTGGTGTCGGCGACGTACAACAGATGTACCGTCGCATCAGCGGTCCGGGCAAGTTCGACGGCGTGGTCGAGTGCGGCGGCCGCCTGATCGCTTCCGTCGGTTGGAACGAGGATCATCTCGTACATACCGGACCGTTCGCGGAGGAGAATGATATATGTCGTGTCGGGGATCGCGCGTGAGATGTAACCAGTTGTGGTTTCGCATCGGCCGACAGCGTTAGCATTAACATCGTCGGTGTTGTAACCGGTTGTATGAGCACTGAATCGGCCGAAAGTGACGCCGGTACCGCGGTGACCGTCACCCGGGAGGCCGCCGCGGAAGCCCTCGATCTCATCGAGTCCGAGGGACTCGATACTGACGTTGCTGGACTCCGACTGTTCGTCCAACAGGGCGGCTGTGCGGGGCTCTCCTACGGGATGCGGTTCGACACCGAACCCGAGAGCGACGACGCGATCGTCGAACAGCACGGGCTTCGCGTATTCGTCGATCCAGCGAGCCAGAACTACGTTGGCGGGTCGACGCTGCGCTACGAAGGAGGCCTCCAGGGCGCGGGGTTCCACGTCGAGAACCCGAACGTCGTGAGCGAGTGTGGGTGTGGCGAATCCTTCCGTACCTGACGCATTCTCCCGCGCAGCCGGCGACCCGAACGTGAGGACTATACTGGCACACTCGTAAGTATCGGGTATGGCTGTCGAACTCGATCCGCTCACCACGCCCGAGGCCGGGACCGTCCACGTCGACCGGCACAACGGCGAACGAGGGATGAAGGGGCCGTTCTTCGTCGCATACACGACGGCGGACGGCGAGGAGCGCTGGGGGTACGTGTGCGGGAACTGCGAGTCCACGGACAACGCGATGGACACGATGGGTCGGATCGAGTGCAACGCCTGTGGCAACGTCCGAAAGCCCGAGGAGTGGGACGCAGCGCACGAGTGAGCGGCTGTCCCCGGCCGATTCTCACGTATGTGATACCGTAACAAGATTTATGCGGTCGGCTGCCGTACGTCCAGATACATGCCCCCTGTCAGCATGCCTCCCGCAGAAGACGCCCGGGCGATCTTCAGTCGGCTGGGCTACAGTGTTTCGGGCGACGGACCGGAGTTCGTCGCCGAGCGGAAGTGGCGCACGGTTCGCGTCACGGCGCTTTCGGACGGCGATGACCTCAACGGCCGCCGACTCCTCGCGGACGGCGGCGAACCGTCGAACGACTATCGATTCCGCTGCTTCGTCGCACCGGCGTCCGAGACAGGGGCCGTACAGAATCGACTCGCCAGCGTCGATCCGGGCTACGAATGGGCCGTGATTGGCGTCGCCGACGACGGCGACTACGACGTCCACCTCCCCGACGCCGCCTGACTCCCGGGGTCGCGGTCGCTGGCGATTCGGATCCGCTCTCGATGGACCCCGACAGCTATGCGGCCATTCTGCGCTCGCGGTCGTCGTCTACGAACCGTTTTGTACCGGTAGGTACCTAACACGTCTATGTCGAACTCGGGGCTGTCGAGCGTCGTCGAGAGCCGGCGGATCAACGCCGCGCTCGCCGGGGCGATCGCAGTCTTTCTCGCTGTCGCCGCAGTCGGGCAGTTCCTCGCCGGTGAACTCGAATGGGCGGGATTCACCGTCGGCGTGTTCGTCGTGACTCTCGTCCCGCCGGTCGCAAAGCGCCAGGTGACGGCGATGCTCCCCTGGGAGGTGGTGCTGCTCGCCGCCCTCCCGATCGTCTCGCGGGCGCTCGTCGCGGGCGAGTCGATCGGCGGGATGACGTTCTCGGGGCGACTCACCACGTACGTCGCCGTCGCTGCGGTGGCGCTGTTGATCGCGGTCGAGCTGGACGTGTTCACGCGCGTGAAGATGAATCACCGCTTCGCGGTGGTGTTCGTCGTCGTGACGACGATGGCCGCGGCGGGCATCTGGGCCGTCGTGCGGTGGCTCTCGGACGTCCTCATCGGCACGCGGTTCCTCTACGACGGCCGGGCCGAGGCGGTGATCGAGGAGGCGCTGATGTGGGACTTCGTCGCCGCGACACTGGCTGGCGTCGCCGCCGGCGTCCTCTTCGAGTACTACTTCCGGCGACACGCGCGCCTGGTCCGTCGGATTCCGGAGGCCACGCCGGGTGAACGGCCCGATGAGGAGGTACCTCGCCGATGAGGATCCGCGACGTGCTGCACATCTCCGAGCGACGACAGCGGCAGGCCGCCCGCGGGATGCAACTCTTCTTGCTCCTCGCCTTCGTCGGCGGCCTCGTCGCTCGCAACGCCGGGGTCGCGATCAACGCGCTCGTCGGACTGCTCGTGACGTTCCTGCCGGGCGTCCTCGAACGCGACCTCGGGATCCCGATCGACGCCGGGTTGGCCCTGTGGATCTCGGCGGCCGTCTTCCTCCACGCACTCGGGACGATCACCATCCCCGGCGTCGGCAAGCCCTACGTCGACATCTGGTGGTGGGATCATCTGACGCACGCGCTGTCGGCGAGCCTCGTGGCCGGCGTCGGCTACGCGACGACGCGTGCGGTCGACCTCCACTCCGAACACGTCTCGTTCCCGGCACGGTTCCAGTTCGTCTTCATCCTGCTCTTCGTCGTCGCGTTCGGCGTCCTCTGGGAGGTCATCGAGTTCGGCATCGGCCTCGCCGCCTCGATGACGGGGACGAAGGGCGTCCTCACGCAGTACGGACTGGAGGATTCGATGCTGGATCTCGTCTTCGACACCGTCGGCGCGATCCTCGTCGCGGTCTACGGGAGCGAGCAACTCTCAGAGGTGGTGGACGCGCTCAGCGACCGCCTCGCCGACGGCCGGGACGGAGACGCGCGGTTGTAGGTCGGGGCGGCCCCGCCGAGACGGCCCCCGGGACTTATTTTGGTCCGTGCTGTACCCCAGTATGGCGATGGTCTTCAAGAAAGTAACACTAATCGGACGGAGCGGTGAGAGCTTCGACGAAGCAGTCGACGACGCGATCGACCGAGCGAACGAGACGCTCGACAACGTCCACTGGATCGAAGTGGACGAACTCGGGGTCGAGATCGCCTCCGTCGAGGACCGAGAGTACCAGGCGGAAGTCACGGTCGCGTTCCAACTCCGCGACGGCGAGTAAGCCGACCGGGGTCGCCCGTCGTCGACCCACACCGACGAGTTCTTTTCTGTCGCCCGATCACACAGCGTCGATGCCGCGTCTCCTCCACTACTCCGACATCGAGAACGTCTACGACGATCCCGTCCGTGTGGGCCGGCTCGCGGGCGCGATCCGCTCGCGATCCGGCGCGGACGCCGTGGTCTGCGGTAGCGGCGACAACACCTCGCCCGGGGTGTTAGCGCTCATCGAACGCGGCCGTCAGGCCCTGGATCTCTTCCGGGCGATCGACGCCGACGTGGAGACGTTCGGCAATCACGACTTCGACTACGGTCCGGCGGCGGCCCGCGGCGTCGTGGCCGACGCGCCGCAGACGTGGGTGGCGGCGAACGTGGTCGACGCCAACGGCGACCGCTTCGCGGCCGAGCACGTGACCCCGACGACGATCCGGGAGGTCGACGGCGTCCGCCTCGGGTTCTTCGGCGTGACTGATCCGGCGACGCCATCACTGAACCCGATGGCGGGAGAGTTGGTGTTCACCGACCCCTACGACGCCGCCGAAGCCGCCGTGGCCGACCTCCGGGACCGAGGCGTCGACCACGTGATCGCGCTCTCCCACCTCGGCGGGGGCGACGACGAACTCGCCCACCGCGTCGACGTCGACGTGATCCTCGGCGGGCACGTCCACGCCGAGCGGGACGAGCGGGTCGCTGGGGCGCGCCTGCTCCGGCCGGGGGCGAACGGGCACGTGATCTTCGAGGTCGAGATCGGCAGCGATGCCGACGGTGGAATCGACGTCACACGACACGAAACGGCCCAGGCGCCGGTCGCCGAGGACGTCGTGGACGCGCTGGAGGGACGGATCGACGCCGCGGGTCTCGATGAAGTGGTCACCACCCTCGAGGAGCCGATCGATCGAAGCGAGGAGACCGTCTTCGGCGGCGAGTGTCGGATCGGGAACTTCGTCGCCGACGCCTATCGCTGGTCGCTGGACGCGGACGTCGGCCTCCAGAACAGCGGCGGGATCCGTAACGGCCCGCCGCTCGCCGGAGCCGTGACCGTCGCCGACCTCGTGAGCGTGATCCCGTTCGAAGAGCACGTGGTCCGCGCCGAAGTGACCGGTGCGGAGTTACGGGAGATCTTCAGAGAGTCCGCGGCCGCCGTCGTCGATTTCGGCGAACCCGGGTGGTGGCACGGGCACGTCTCGGGCGCGACCATCCAGTGGGACGACGACGCGAACGAACTGCTCGATGCGACTGTCGCCGGCGAGCCGATCGACTCCGATCGGCGATACACGATCGCCACGTCGGCGTATCTTCTCCACACGGACCACGAGTTCCCGACGCTCAGCGAGCAGCACCGGATCGGGGAGGGCGGTATCCAGTTCGAGGTGCTAGCGGCGTACGCCCGCAAATTCGGCATCGACGCCGCGCCCGACGGACGCATCAGGCGGATCGGAACGAACCGGACACCGCGCGAAGACACCGCCACGGGAGCGGACGAATGAGTCGAGAGGCCTGGACTGCTGGCCGACCGTGGAGTGCAAACGTTCAGGAACCGCGGGGGCGTCGGGGCCTATAATGACGCGTGTGGTGGTCCCCGTGCGATACCCACTCTCGAAGCACTCGCGAGCGACGCTCTCGGAAGCAGTCCGGATCGCCCGGGAACAGGAGGCCGAGTTGACGGTCCTCCACGTCGACCTCTACCAGGACAGCCGAGGGGTGACGCGGGCGGCGTTGAAGCGCGCCGTCGAGTCGGCGGTGGGCTCACAGGATCGGACACGCTACGTCGTCCGCCGTGGGTTCATCGTCGAAGAGGCGATCCTCGAAGAGGTGGCCGCACAGGCCGCCGACGTGGTGGTCCTCGGTTCGAAACAGGCGGGTCGCTGGCGGCAGATGCTCCGGCGGATCCTCGACGACCCGGACATCGAGTCGTATCTTCGCAAAAAGTTGGAGTGCACTGTGATCACCGTCCGGGCCGACAACTGACCTGGGGGCCTCACTCGTCGCTGCCTGACGTCTCATCGGTGGTCGGTTCCGCGCCGCCGGTCGGCATATCTTGAGTTTCGGACGGTGTACCCGGGGAATCGGCGTCCCCTGCCCGTCGTTCTGCGTGGGCCTCGATCTCGCGCTCGGCGCGCGAGTCCACCGTCGCGTCCAGCGTGCCGCTGGTGTCGTCGAAGACCAGATGTCGATGCGGGTAGGCGAACTCCACGGCGTCGGTATCCGTGACCGCGTCCCAGATCCGATCGCGGATGTGCGATTCGATGGTCGCGATCCGGTAGGGTTTCTTCACCCAATATCGAAGTCTGAGGAGGACGCCGTCGTCAGCGAAGTCCGCCCGATGGACGGTCGGGCCAGCAGGGTATCTGGCCCCGCCGATACGAATGTCGGGTCCCCCTTCGACCACCTCGGCTTCGGCAGCCGCGGCGCGGCGCATATGCTGACGGGCCGCTTCAGTGTCGGATTCGTACGTCACGAGGACGTCGAGTCCGAGCCGGACACGTTCGTCCTCTGCGGAGAAGTTCGTCACCAGCCGGTCGCGGATCGAGGAGTTCGGAATCACCAGCGAGGTGTTGTCGAGGGTGAGCAGTTTGGTGTAGTTGATCGTGATCTCGTCGACGAACGCCCGCCGGCCGTCTTCCAGTTCGATCAGATCGCCGATCTCGTACGGCTGGTCTGCGAGGACGAACACGCCGTTGATGATGCTGCCGACGATCGGCGCGAGAACGATACCGAGGACGGCCGAGAACACCGTCACCGAGAGCACGAGATCGCCGACTTCGAGACCGAGGATCCGGGCGGCCCCGCCGAGAGCTATGAGGACGACCGCGAGGCGGATGAGTCGCAGCACCGTCTGGGCGACACTCTGTCGCTTGAACTGGCGAGCCACCGGTCGACCGAGGAGTCTGACGACGTACCGCGAGCCGACGACACCCAGACCCACGACGAGGAGGGCGAGCAGCGGCCGGACGCCCGGAATCTGGAGCCACGACGACACTATCCCAGTCGATCCAGTGGGCGTCGCCGCAGCCACGATCGTCGATGGCGACAGCATACCTCCGACCAGCGTGGGGGCACATAAAAAGCGTTGTCACCCGATGGGGAAACACCACCCGCTCGGTCGGTGAGAATCGCTCTCGCGGTCGGGAGTCGGTGGGATCGCAGTCAGCTCGCCGGACGGAAGTGATTCGCACGTCGGTCGGGAGCCCGATCCCGCATCCTGGCGGTTCCACGGGCACGGGCCGGGCGATCGCCCGGATCGTCGGCGAAGGTCCGCAGCATCCGCGAGGCACCCGCTGGAAGGCGATTGCGGGCTGTCAGTGGGTCGGCTGGATCTATGAGAATCGTTCGGCTGGGATTCGGTTCGACAATCGAGTGCTACTCGAAGTTTAGTAAATTGTAAGTGTCGGGGGTCAGAGATACTGGTATGGCAGACGAACTTCGAACGACGCTCGAACGCGTCGGCGACCGGTTCAACCTCGGCGAGTACGAGATCGAGGCCTACCTCGCAGTGCTCGAACACGGGGAGCTGACGGCCTCCGAGATCGCCGACGGGAGCGAGATCCCGCAGCCACGGGTGTACGACACGGTCCGGAGTCTCTCGGATCGCGGACTCGTCGAACTCCGTGAGTCCCGCCCGATGAAGGTCGTCGCCGTCAATCCCGACGACGCGTTCGGCGACGTACAGCAGTCGCTTGACGATCTCGTCTCCGAACTCGAGGCGCGGTACACTGCGCCGGCCCGAGACACCGAAGCGGTCTCGCTGGTGAAGTCGCGCTCGACGATCCTCCGGTACATTGAGGAGATCATCGAGAGCGCCGAGTACGAGATCGTCCTCTCGCTTACGCCCGAACTCCTCCGTCGCTTCCGCGACGACCTCGCAACCGCCATCGACGCGGGAGTGAGCATCGACCTGCTGGTCACGCCCGGATCTCGCGCTCCCGATCCGTCGTCGTTCGACTACCTGGAGGTCGCGACTGTGGCCCGAGCGCGACGGGGGATCACGACCCCCGTCCTCGCCGTCGCCGACGGCAACTACTCGATCTACGCCACACAGGACGCGCTCCGCGACGACCGCGACCGGTACGGCGTCATCTTCAACCGCTCGGCGCTGGGCTTTCTCGTCTCGGGGTTCTTCGGGACGGTCCTGTGGTCGACCGCCGAGACGCTCGCCGAGGACGGCAAGCGCCGACCGTTCCCGCGCCGATACGCCTCGATTCGCCGGGCCGTGAAGGACGTCCGGGTGTTCGACGGCCCCTTCTACGCCTCGATCACGGGCCGCGACATCGAAAGCGGCGACCCGGTGATCGTCGAGGGCGAGATCGAGACCACGACGTTCGAGGAGACAGAAGAGGTCGCCTCGCTCAGGCTGGAGACCGACGACGGAACGCTGGAGATCGGCGGGCTCGTCGCGTCGCTGGAGGACGTCGAGGCCCAGGAGATCATCCTCGGGCGCGACGGGATCCCGGACCGCGAGCAGTTCGAGTGAGCACGCGCTCGCGCTCGCCCGAGTCACAACGGCTTTAGCCCTCCCTTCGCTATCGAATCTGACTGATGGAGTCGCGTACGCGGACGTATCTCGAGGGTCGATTCGGCGACTACTACCGTCGGAGCGACATCTCACTCCCGCCTGCGGCCGACCGTCGCGAGTGGGGGCACATCCCCTGGAGCGCGGGCTCGACGACGATGGTTCGCCACCAGTCCCTCTTGGACGTCGGTGACCTCGGCGACTTCCTCCACCGGACGGCCCCGCGGCACGTCTACTTCTCCTCGGCGCGGTTCGCCGATCCGGGAGCGAGTTCGATGGACGAGAAGGGCTGGCAGTCCGCCGATCTGGTCTTCGACCTCGACGCGGACCACCTCCCCGGCGTGGACCCCGATGAGACGTCGTACGCCGAGATGCTCGCCGCCTGCAAGGAGGAACTGCTGAATCTGCTCTCGTTCGTCGACGACGACTTCGGCTTCACGGACGTCTCGGTCGTCTTCTCGGGCGGCCGGGGCTACCACGTCCACGTCCGGGATCCGGAAGTGAGAGGACTCGACAGCGAGGCCCGCCGGGAGATCGTCGACTACGTCCGCGCGATCGATCTCGATCGCGACGGCCTGATCGAGACGGTCTCGAACCGCGGCACGACGCGGCGGGTACTCCGCCGCCGCGGCGGGTGGGGCGCGCGCGTCCACACTCGACTCGTCGACCTCGCCGAGCGGCTCCGCGAAATGGACGAGGCGGACGCACTCGCCCGACTGCAGGAGCTCGACGGCATCGGCGCGGGCCGCGCGGAGACCATCCTCGGGCAGATCCAGCACAACTTCGAGGCCATCCGCGAGGGGAACGTCGAGGCCGGCGGGCCGGGCACGCGCATCCTCGTCGACGCGCTCGCGTCCGAGGCGATCGAGGCCGAGACGGCGCCCATCGACGAACCCGTGACGACTGACACCAAGCGGTTGATTCGGCTCCCCGGGAGTCTCCACGGGGGCTCGGGGCTGGCAGTGACGCCGCTGGACCGCTCGGAGATCGAGTCGTTCCGGCCGCTGGAAGACGCCGTGTCCGACCGCTTTCGGGGCCGCGACATCGCCGTGACCGTCACCGATCCGGGCCCGGTAGACTTCGACGGCGACACGTTTAGTATCCCGGAGGGTGAGCACTCCGTAGAGGAATGCCTCGGGATCTTCTTGATGGCCCGAGGACGCGCGGAGAAGATCAAAGAGTGAACGGGAGACAACGGATATGGATCTAGACGAGTTGCGGAGCGTCCAACGGACCGAGCGCCAGAAGGACAGCCTCCAGCATCTCCGCGATTCGTTCTACGCGGACGTGGCCGCTTACATCGAAGAGCGGAAAGCCGAACGGAAACGGGCGGCGGCGGACGCGGACGATCCCTTCGGCGATCCGGCAGTCGGAGAACTCACTGACGAGATCGAGACCGCCGAAGAGGTCGTCGAGGCGATCTACGAGCGCCGGGTCGGGAAGGTGGTCAAACTGGCGTCGTTCGCGGCCGCGGATATGAGTGCCGACACGAACGGACTGACTGCCGAGGAACGGGCGCTCTTCGACGATCTCGTCGGACGTATCAAGCAGAGCCGACAGACGATTCTGGACGTCCTCGCCGGAGAGGGAAGTCCCGCCGTCGACCAGACCGAACCCGCGGACGCGCCACCTGGACAGGCGGCGAGCGATCGCGCGTCTGCACAGCACGGATCGCCGGCGACGACTGCGCCCGGCGTCTCCGAGGCCACAGCGGATACGACAGATAGCGCGGCTACTACGAATGCCGCGAATGCCACAGATGCCGCGAACCCCGCGGATCCCACAAACACCGCGTCACCCGACGACGTGCTCGCTGAGGCGATGGGCGGTCCGTCGTCGGAGTCGGATCAGGAAGCGCCTGAGGAGCCGGCACCGGGTGACTCGGCGGCGACAACGGGGTCGGCTACGGCTCCGGACCCGCCCGCGGGGCGGTCCGACCCCTCCGCAGAGCCGGACGCCGGACACCCATCCGACGGCGGCGGGCCGGCCGTCCCGCCGGATGCCCCGCCGGACGCGGCGGCGACGGAAGCGCCGGTCGTCGGTGCGGAGGCCGAGGACGCCACGGAGAGCGAACCGACCGAGACGGAACACGGGGAGCGGACCGCTCGGGACGGCGGCCTGCCAGCAGACAGCGTGCCGGACGCCTCGCCGCCGACCGGCGGGTCCGAGGGGCCCGAAGCGCGAGGCGGGAGCGGCGACGACACCGAGCGGTTGACGCTCCGTATCACCGAGGACGTCGGCCGGATCTTCGGCGTCGACGAGCGGGAGTACGATCTCGCGGCCGAGGACGTCGTGACGCTCCCGAGCACCAACGCGGGGCCGCTCATCGAGCGCGACGCCGCCGAGCGATTGGAGTGACGGCCAGAGCGGTACGTTCAAGCACCAGACCCTGCAACCCGATTCGTATGCTGGAGACAGGAACGCAGGCGCCGGACTTCGCGTTGCCCGATCAGAACGGCGAGACGGTCTCGCTGTCGGATCACCGCGGCGAGTTCGTCGTCGTGTACTTCTACCCGCGGGCCGATACCCCCGGCTGCACGACGGAGGCCTGCGGCTTCCGGGACACCTACGACGAGTTCGGCGAGCGCGGTGTCAGCGTCTTCGGGATCAGCGACGACTCGGTCTCAGACCTCGAATCGTTCGCGGCGGAGTACGACCTTCCGTTCCGACTGCTCTCCGACGAGGGCGGAGAGGTCGCGAGCGCGTACGACTCCTACGGGGAGAAAAACATGTTCGGCAACACCTTCGACGGCGTGTTCCGGAACACGTACGTGATCGATCCCGACGGCGAGATCGTCCTCACCTACGAGGGCGTGGACGCCGAAGGCCACGCGGCGACGATCCTCACCGACCTGGACGGCCTCGACGCGGACGTCTAGGTGACACCACGTTTCTGATGAAGTGAACGATAAACGGGTTTATTTCGGAGTTAAAGGAGCGTGGCCGAGCCGACCGATATCGGCCCCGAAGCCGGATCCTTACTGGAACGTCCGACCGACGCCGGCCTCGGGTTCGCGCTCGACCTCGCTGGTCTGGAAGCGCTCTTCGATCTCTTCGTAGCGCTCGCGCGTCTCGGCGGTGACGCTCGGACCGACCTCGCTGAGGGCGCGCTCGAAGTGGTCCATCGTCACGCGGACGTTACCGACGGAGTCGTCGACCTCCTCGGGAGAGACGCTGTTGATGAACTCTCGGCTGGCGGCCATCGAGGCCTCACGGCAGACCGCCTCGATGTCGGCCCCGACGTAGCCCTCGGTGCGACGCGACAGCGAGTCGAGGTCGACATCGTCAGCCAGGGGCTTGTGCTGGGTGTGGACCTGGAAGATCGCCCGGCGCGCCGCCTCGTCGGGGACGGGAACGTGCACGTGGCGGTCCAGTCGGCCCGGCCGCAGCAGCGCCGAGTCGATCAGGTCCGGGCGGTTGGTCGTCGCCACCACGACGACGTCTTCGAGCGTTTCGAGCCCGTCGAGTTCGGTCAGCAGTTGGGAGACGACGCGTTCGGAGACGCCGGAGTCGCCCGTGTTGCTGCCGCGCTCGGTCGCGATCGAGTCGATCTCGTCGAAGAACACCACGGTCGGGGCGTTCTCGCGGGCCTTCTGGAAGATCTCGCGAACGCCCTTCTCGGACTCACCAACGTACTTGTTGAGGAGTTCCGGCCCCTTCACCGAGATGAAGTTCGACTCGGACTCGTTGGCGACGGCCTTCGCGAGTAGCGTCTTGCCCGTCCCGGGCGGCCCGTACATCAGCACGCCCTTGGCGGACTGCATATCCATCTGCTCGAACACCTCGGGGTAGTCGAGGGGCCACTGGATCGTCTCGCGGAGACGCTCTTTGGTGCCGTCCAGGCCGCCAACGTCGTCCCAGGTGACGTCGGGGACCTCGACGAAGACCTCGCGGAGGGCCGAGGGCTCGATGCCCTTGATCGCCTCCTTGAAGTCGTCCTCGGTGACTTCGATCGAGTCGAGCATGTCCGCGTCGATCTCGTCGGATTCGAGATCGAGTTCGGGTCGGATCCGGCGGAGGGCCGTCATCGCGGCCTCCTTCGCCAGGCTCTCGATGTCGGCACCGACGAAGCCGTGGGTGTTCTCGGCGTACTGATCGAGGTCGACGCCGTCGGCCAGCGGCATATTCCGCGTGTGGACCTGCAGGATCTCTTTGCGGCCGTCGCGGTCGGGCACGCCGATCTCGATCTCGCGATCGAAGCGGCCGCCGCGTCGCAGTGCCGGGTCGATCGCGTCGACCCGATTGGTCGCACCGATGACGACGACCTCGCCGCGCTCGTCGAGCCCGTCCATCAGCGAGAGCAGTTGCGCGACGACTCTGCGCTCAACGTCTCCGCCGGCCTCGCCACGCTCGGGCGCGATCGAATCGATCTCGTCGACGAAGACGATGGCCGGCGCTTCCTCTTCGGCCTCCTCGAAGATCTCGCGGAGCTGTTCTTCGGACTCCCCGTAGTACTTCGACATAATCTCGGGGCCGGAGATCGTGTGGAAGGAGGCGTCGATCTCGTTGGCGACGGCCTTCGCGATCAGGGTCTTGCCGGTCCCCGGCGGACCGTGGAGGAGGACGCCCTTCGGCGGCTCGATGCCGAGCCGCTGGAACAGTTCGGGGTGCCGCATCGGCAGTTCGATCATCTCCCGCACCTGTTCGAGTTCCCTGTCGAGACCGCCGATGTCCTCGTAGGCGACGTTGGGCGTGTCGCTCTCCTCCGCCTCGCCGGACTGGATCTCCTCGGCAGGGGTCTGACTGATCGAGACCTCCGTCGAGTCGGTCACGACGACCGTGCCTTCGGGCTCGGTCGAGGCGACCTTCAGCGGGATCGGCTGATTACCCGAGGACATAAAGCCGAAGCCGAACGGGACGCGGATGTTCTGGCCCTGCGTCACCGGTTGGCCGGCGAGTTTGTCTCTGAGGTGCGCGCCGATGTTGCCGCTGATCCGGAGGTTCTGCGGGAGGGCGACCGAGACGTGCTTCGCGGGCTTGATGTCAGCCTTCTCGACTTCGACGTGGTCGTCGATGCCGACGTTCGCCTGCTGCCGAAGTCGGCCATCGATCCGCACGACGCCCGTGCCGCTGTCCTCGGGATAGCCGGGCCAGACGCGAGCGATGGCGGTGCCGTCGCTCCCGTCGATCCTGATGTAGTCGCCGCCTTCGAGATCCATCTCCGTGGCGGCCTGTCGGTCGATCGCGGCGAGTCCGCGACCGGCGTCCTTCTGCTTGAGGGGTTTGACAGTGAGTTTCATATTTAGCGGTCTCCTGTGATCGTTAGCACACCGTTGTTCGTCGTGATCGAGGTCTCGGCCCCGGGGAGCTCGAACTCCGCCTCGGACACGCCCTCGTCGGTGTCGGCCACGACGATGGCGGTCGATCCGACGACGTCGACGCTGACGTCCTCGTCAGCCACCTGAAGATCGGTCACGAAGACCCAACTGTCGTCGTACTCGTACCGGCGGACGATTCGCTCGTTTTCCCCGGAAAGTTGCATCGTGCTCATCGTTGATTCCTAACTCCAAGTTAGTCGCTTTACTATATAAATCTGTCGCAGACTAATCGCAATACAGCGATGGTCACCGGATCCGAACGGTTGAATTGCAGTTCGACGTCGAAACCGCCGCCACGACGAGTCTCGAGGGTCTCGGCTGAGCGCCGAATCCGGCGAAAGGACTGCATCGAGGGTTTATCTGCCACGCCCGCGAATCGTGTGGTATGAAAACGGTAACACACCACGAGCGGGAGACGGCCTACCGCACGTTCGATCGCGGGGGATCGGGCGCTCCGCTACTGGCGATCCACGGGACCGGCGGGAGCCGTCTAGTCTGGTCGCAGCAGTCGAGATTGGCCACCGAACAGCCGCTCGTCGCGGTCGATCTCAGCGGCCACGGGGAGAGCGACGACGTCGCTGCGGAACCGGGCTATGAGACGCTCACAGCCTACGTCGACGACGTCGTGGCAGTCGCTGAGGCCGTCGGTGCCGAGGTGCTTCTTGGCCACTCGCTGGGTGGGGCCGTCGCTCTCACCGCGGCACTGGAGCGCAACTTCTATCTCTCGGGGCTGCTCCTCGCCGGGACGGGACCGCGGCTGCCCGTCCTCGACGACGTCCTCGCCTGGGTTTCTGAGGACATCGATCCCGTGATCGAATTCTTCCACGAACCGGACCACCTGTTTCACGACGTCGACGAGGAGATACGCGACGTGTCTCGCGACGCCCTGCGGACGACGGGACGTGAGATCCTCGAGCGTGACTTCCGGACGGCCCACGGATTCGACGTGCGCGATCACCTCTCGGAGGTCGGGGTCCCGACCCTCGCGGTCGTCGGTGAGTACGACCGGCTCACGCCGCCGCACTTTCACGAGCAACTACAGGCGGGGATCCCCGACTGCGAACTGACGGTGATCGAGAAGGCGGCACACCTCGCGATGCTCGAACAGCCGACAGCGTTCAACGACGCAGTTCGGGACTTCCTCGACCGGCGCGTGCAGGAGTGAGGACACGCCGTCTCATAGTGTTTACTCTCATCTCGTACCGCCGGGCGCTGCCAACGGGGGTGGCGCTCGGCGGTAAAAAGTGAGAGTAAACACTATCAGACCCTGCGTCGGTGACACCACCGTCGAAAACCATCACGTCTTTGCGTCTGCCAACGAAGGCCCGCTCGTGCAACCGGTCGAGACTTCCGATCCAGACGGCGTCGACTACGGGTGGGTGATGCAGACGACGTTCGTGCTCACGATCGTCGTCGGCGCACCGGTCGTCGCCGCCCTCTCGCTCCGCACACCCCTGCCGACCTGGGGGTCCCGCGTGACCTTCGCGATCCGGGTCGGCGCGGTGGTCTGGATCGTCGTCGCGATCTCGGTCTTCGCGTACGCCCGGCGCTACGACGCCGGCGACGGCGGGGAGGACCCGGACGCGATCGACCGCGACGGCGGAGACGCCGAACCCGAGGCGCTCGACCGCGACGGCCGGACCGAGTGAGCCACCGCCGGGGGTTCGAGACCCGCGCCGTCGGAAGGTCTTTCACCTGACTCGTCCACCTTCAGATATGATCGACGAGACCATTGCGGAGATCCGAGAGATGCAGACGCACAGTTCGTCGGTCGTCGCCGTGAAGGCGACGCAGTCGCTCTCGGAACTGCTAGATCGAGAGCACGCCACGGTCGAGGAGTTCGAGCGGGATCTCGAACGCAACGTGAGCGCGCTCAAGCGAGCGAACCCCTCGCACGCGTCGCTGTTCAACGCGATGGAGACGGTTCTGGTCAACGTCGTCGGGCGAAAGGACACCGTCGACGAGGCGAAAGAGCTTCTCGAAGAGGTCTCCGCCCGTGTCGTTGAGGACGTGAGACACGGAAAGTCCCGGGCGGCGGCGAACGCGGCACCGACCTTCGAGGACGGCGAGACGATCCTCACGCACGATTACTCCTCGACGGTCCTCGAAGCCATCGAGACGGCAGTCGATTCGGGGATCGAACTGACCGCGTACGTGACGGAGGCCCGGCCGCGCTACCTCGGTCGGAAGATCGCGCGTCAGTTGGCGACGGTCGAGGGCGTCGAACCGCACCTGTTAGTCGACGGCGCGGTCGGGTCGTTCCTTCCGGAGTGCGACAGGGTGGTACTCGGGATGGACTGCATCGTCGAGGAGACGCTGTACAACCGCGTCGGGACGTATCCGATCGTCGCCACCGCGACCCACCTCGACGTCCCCGTCACCATCGTCGGGTCGGCCGCGAAGGTCGTCGACGACGGCTTCGTCTTCGAGAACGAGTACCGCCCGCCCGCGGAAGTCTCGCTCGAACCGATCGAGAACGTCCAGATCGAGAACCCGGCCTACGACGCGACCCCGATGGAGCTCGTCGATCAGCTCGTCACCGACAACGGCGTAAAGAACCGCTGACCTGGGGGCGAGACCGCGGCGGTGTCCCTATCGCCACTCTCGTCACCGACCCCGGCGTCCACATCACTCCTCTCGGTTGCCGGCCGCGACGCCCTCGCCGGAGATCTCGTCCACGGCGACCCATTCACCCCGTTCGTCGGCGCGTTCGATCGCTTCGAGCACCCGCTGGACGGCGTACCCGTCTGCAAAACTCGGCCGAAACGCCCCGTCGCCAGCGATCGAGCGGAGGAACTCGTAGTTCTCGTGAACGACGGCGTGTTCCCATCCGAGAGTGTGCCCCGGGGGCCACCACGCCTCGCCGTAGGGGTCGTCCTCGCCGGTGACGAGGATCCGCTCGTACCCCCGGTCGTCTGCGCCGGCGTACCGCAGTTCGTTCAGCCGTTCCAGCGAGAACGAGAGGCTGCCCGCCGAGCCGTGAATCTCGATCCGGTGGTCGTTCTCGTGACCGCGGGCGTACCGCGACCCCTCGAACGTCCCCACGGCGCCGGTTTCGAACTCGGCCTGCGCGGTGTAGGCGTCGTCGACCGTGACCGGCCGCGTCCCCTCGCCGTCGGGTGCCGGGCGCTCCTCGACGAAGGTCCGGAGGTGCCCGGAGACGCGTTCGATCGCCCCGGCCGAGTCGCCGACGAGGAAGCGAGCCAGATCGATGGTGTGCGCGCCGAGGTCACCCAGGACGCCGGAGCCGGCGAGGCCCTCGTCGAGTCGCCACGACCAGGGGGAATCGGGATCCGCCAGCCAGTCCTGGAGGTACTGCCCGCGGAACTGCCTGACGTCCCCGATCCGTCCGTCCTCGACGTACCGCTTGGCGAGCCGGATGGCGGGGACGTACCGATAGTTGAAGCCGCAGCCCGCCACCGCGCCGGCGTCCCTGGCCGCGTCGCGCATCGCTGCGGCCTCCCCGAGGGTCCGCGCCAGGGGCTTTTCGCACAGGACGTGCGTGTCAGCCTGCAGCGCGGCGATCGAGGGGTCGGCGTGGACGTGGTTGGGCCCGAGGTTGTAGAACACGTCCACCTCGTCGACGACCTCGCGCCAGTCGGTCGCAGTGGCGGAGAACCCGAGCCGACTCGCGGCCGTCTCGACCGCGTCGCCGTCGCGTCCGACCAGGACCGCTCGCTCTGTCTGCGGGGCGTCGGGGAAGAACATCGGCAAGCGAGCCAGCGCGTTCGCGTGCGCTCGGCCCATAAATCCGTAGCCGAGGACGCCGACCGAGAGGGGGTCGGAGGCGCCGCTCATCTCCGGCGGCGGAAGAACTCGGCGAACTTCTCGCGGAGCGACCCGCCGTCGCCCAGCCGGAGGTAGTACGCGTCGCCGCCGTCCTCGTAGTAGCCCGTGATCCGCCGTTGGATATCGAAACCGAGGTGCTCGTAGAACGACAGCGCCGACTCGTTGGTCGCGCGGGCGTGACAGGAGATGGATTCGTGTTCCTGAAGCGCCGCGGCGACGAGGCGCTTGCCGTGGCCCTCGCCCCGCCGATCGGGAGCGACCGCGAGAAACAGGATGTACCCGTCCCGGCGGACGGATGCGAAGCCGATCAGTTCGTCCTCCTCGAAAAGCAGATGGTCGCGAGCACGGCGATAGGCGTCGACGAAGAAGGTTCGGCGCTGTTTGAGGACGCCCTCTTGTGCCCGGATCGCCTCCTTCAGGTTCCAGGCGGCCTCCGCGTACGCCGCGGAGCCGGGGGGATCCTCCTTCGTCTCGACGTTGACGCTCACAGACCCTCGTTGGAGCAGGACCGATATAATTCCACCGTCGGATCGGCATTCTGCCGGAGGCGTTCTCTTGATCGATTCATACTGATTACTCTCGTCTCTCTACCGCCGAGCGCCGACACCGGGAGTGGCACTCGGCGATGAAAAGTGCGTGTCATCAGTATCAGAGCAGCGCGACGACGACGAGCGCGACGAGGATCGTGCCGGTCAGGAGGATCTGGACGGCGGTCGACGCGAGGACGCCCACGGTGGCATAGAGCGCGACTCGCCCGCTCGCCTCGGCGTCGGCGTGCTGGGCGAACTCGACGGCGAACACGGTCGCGGCGACGCCGGCGACGAACCCGATCGGGCCCGCGACGAAGAGCAACAGCACCCCGACGACGACCGCCGCGGCGGTCGTGAGCGCCGACGCGCCACCGGCCCTGGCGGCGATCGCGCCGCCGAAGTAATCGACCACCATCGTGAGCAGGCCCACGGCGACTAACACGACGACGAGCGCGGTCGAAGGCGCCGCATAGCCGGTCGACCACCAGTAGAGCAGGACCGCGACGACTGAGAGCGCGCCGCCGGGAAGGAGCGGCAGGGCCGCACCGATCACCGCGACCGCGGCGAGGCCGAGCGCAACCCACGTGACGGGATCCATACCCGAACGTCGACCGTAGGGGTGATGAACGCAGTGGATCGCCCCCGGCGCCGGCGGTTCGTACGACCGCGGCCGCTGTCACTCCTTGAAGCGCGCCCGCTCGGCAGCCACGACGTCGCGGTGGCTCCCGTACCGATCGACGAGGGCCTCGTAACTCGCGCCGAACGCGCGCATACACTCGCGCGTCGACACGTAGCCGAGGTCGTCGGCGACGGCCGTCCACGGTCGGGTCTGGAGCGGTTTCTGCACCAGGAGCCGCTCCTCGCGGGCGGTTAGCGGCCGCGAGGACCCCTCGCCGGTCGCGGGTGCACCGAGCAGAGCGGCGAGCGCGAGACGGCGGAACGCGTCGGGGGCGGTCGTGTACTGGCCGGGACCGGTGGACGCGCCGACGACGACGCGCCACTCCCGCTCGGAGAGGGTGGGGGGTTCTGCCGGCGGCGGGCACGCCGCCAGCGCGCCGCGGATCACGTCGGCGTCGGCGTCGCTGAGTTGATCCGTGAGGACGGCCGGAATCCGGTCTCGGAACCACCGCGCGTGGCGGTCCCGGAGACGCTGTCCCGCCGGAGAGAGTGGAGCGAGCATCAGCGCGGAGTACTCGCCGCTGGACTCGTTCCGCGTGGTCGAGAGGTGGACGGTGTCGAAGCCGTTGGCGTCCCAGAACGACAGTAGCTCCGGCGTCGCCCCGTAGGCGACACCGAGGTAGTCGGCGGTCTCGGCGAACTCCGCGCGGATCTCATCGAGCAGTGTCGATCCGAGCCCGCGCGAGCGAGCGGCGTGGTGCGTTGCGATTCGGACGATCCGATAGCCGACCGGCCGGCCGGCGGCCTCGTCGCGGAGTTGGCTCGTGAAGACGTCGGGGAGCATGTTGCCCCGGACCCGCGCCCCGTCGTACATCGCCGCGCGCGTCGGTGCATCGAGTCCGCCTTCGCGCGCGAGCAGCGCGACGCTGACCACGTGTCCGTCGTGTTCGAGCGCCCGGACGCGGAGGTTCGGCGCGTCGAGGAGTCGCGCGAGGTCGTTCGGCTCCGTCCGGTAGTGTGCGAGCACGAGCAGTCCGAAGACGGACCGCAGGAGGTGTTCATCGGCGGCGAGATCCGACGGGTCGAGCGCGCGGTACTCGACCGTCGAGGGCGACGCCCCTTCGAGGAGCGTCGCGACGGGCGGGGTCGCATCGAGCAGGAGCGTTCGGAACGCCCACGTCTCCAGTGGGTCGCCGGCCGCGTAGCGGATCGGCTCGTGCATCGAGACGTCTGTCACCGCGTGGGGACTCGCCGTCAGGTCGTCACGGAACCGGACCGAGAAGCCCCGGCCGGCGCCCTCGTACCCGTGGACGGTCGTGACGAACGCGACGGCGTCGGCGTCGAGGAACGAGGAGAGCAGTCGCACCGGGAGTGCGGCTGCCTCGTCGACGATGACGCAATCGGGGTCTCCCGGCCGGTCGACGGCCGCGGTCGGGGTCGCGAACCGAACGCGTCCCCCGCCGGTGGCCGAAAGGGGACCCTCGTTGTGACCGTCGCGACCGCTCTCGGCCACGGATTCCTCGAGCGCGCCGAGGTCCGCGAGCACCGTCTCGGCGCGGGCGAACACGTCGGCCGCGTTTCGACGCTCGGGCGCGGTGACGAGCACGTCGCGCCCCGCGGCGGCGAGCGATCCCGCGGCCAGTCCCGCGGCACTCGACTTCCCGCGCCCGCGGTCGGCTTCGACGACGACGGCCCGGGGCGCCGGACCGTCCCCGTCGCTGCGGTCCGATCTCTCCGCGCCGGCCAGGGCCTCCAGTGCGCGGAGGGCTCGGGACTGATCCGCTGTCAGGCAGGCCTCGTAGGCGGCGCGGGGGAAGACGCGTCTCCCCTCTGTCGGGACGGTCGGCGACGAGCGCGCCGGGGCCTCGCCCATCGCCGTCTCCCCGTCACCGCGCCGTGCGACGGTCCCGTCGTCGACGTCGACGATCGTGACGCCGGGGTGCGTTCGGAGCGTCGCCACCAGCCGCTCGCGGAACCGCCCGCCGACGTCGTCGAGTCCGAACGGCGGGACCGCCAGCGATTCCTCGAAGGACCCCGGTCGATCGGGCCACGCGTCGAGCGGCGGCGTGAGCAGGACGAACAGGCCGCCGCCGTCGACGCTGCCGACGAGTCGGCCGATGACGTTCGGCGAGAACGACTCGTGCGCGTCGCAGATCACCGCCGATTGCGTGGTGCCGAGGAGCTCGGCGGCGTGTTCGGGCGCGACGCGGTCGAAGCGGAAGCCCTCGCGGCCAGTGACGATCGTGGTCGCTGCGTCCGGAATTTCAGCGCCCTCGATCGCGTCGAAGGCGGCGTCCAGGCCGGCCTCGCGCGCGCCGGCGAGGACGAGCATCCGTCGGTGATTCCGGCGTCGGGCCACCGCGCGGAGGTCGGCGGCGAGGGCGGTGACGTCCATACCCGCGGGAAGACGGCCGGCGACCAAGGGGGTTGCGTTCACAGTCGGACTCACGCCCCCAGTTCCGCGTGTGGCGCCGTGGCACGCCACGACGCCATTGAAAGCGCTTTTATGGGATCCCGGGTTACCGATGTGTAGAGCCTGCCCGGGGTTGATGATACTCCTCGCCGTCAGGGAAACCCAGCAGACCGGCGAGGCAGTCGAGCCCGCGAGCAGGAGAGGTGAACAACCAATGTCAGTCTACGTAGAATTCGACGTCCCAGCCGACCTCGCAGAGGATGCCCTCGAGGCCCTCGAGGTCGCCCGAGACACAGGAACCGTAAAGAAAGGAACCAACGAGACGACCAAAGCCGTCGAGCGCGGCACCGCGGAACTCGTCTTCGTCGCCGAAGACGTCTCCCCCGAAGAGATCGTGATGCACCTGCCCGAACTCGCCGACGAGAAGGGCATCCCGTACGTCTTCATCGAGACGCAGGACGACGTCGGACAGGCCGCCGGCCTCGAAGTCGGCTCGGCCGCCGCCGCGATCGTCGACGCCGGCGACTCGGAGAGTCAGGTCGAAGACATCGCCGCGAAGGTCGAGGAACTGCGGTAAGCGACGATGAGCGCAGAAGAGACCGCCAGCGACTCGACGTCCGCGGAGGTCATCGAGATCGTTGGCAAGACAGGGATGCACGGCGAGGCCATGCAGGTCAAGTGCCGCATCCGCGAGGGCTCGAACCAGGGCCGCATCATCACGCGGAACGTCCTGGGTCCCGTCCGCGAGGGCGACATCCTGCAGCTCCGCGAGACGCAGCGCGACGCCGATTCCATCGGAGGTCGATAACCTATGGTCGAGACGCGCACCTGCGATTACACCGGTGAGGAGATCGAACCCGGCACGGGAACGATGCTCGTGAAGAACGACGGAACGATCCTCCACTTCAAGGACTCGAAGGCCGAGAAGAACTACCGCCTCGGCCGCGAGCCGCGCGATCTGGAGTGGACGGAAGCGGGGAGCGGAGACACCGGCGAATGAGTCATCACGACGAACGAACCTTCGTGATGGTCAAGCCCGACGGCGTTCAGCGCGGGCTGATCGGCGAGATCGTCTCTCGGTTCGAAGAGCGCGGTCTGAAGCTCGTCGCCGGGAAGTTCATCCAGATCGACCGGGAACTCGCCCACGAACACTACGGGGAACACGAAGACAAGCCGTTCTTCGACGACCTCGTCGAGTTCATCACCGCCGGACCGGTCTTCGCGATGGTCTGGGAAGGTGCCGACGCGACCCGACAGGTCCGATCGATGGTCGGCGAGACCGACCCCGCCGAGTCCGCCCCGGGAACGATCCGCGGCGACTTCGGCCTCGATCTAGGCCGTAACGTCATCCACGCCTCCGACCACGAGGACGAAGGCGCGAACGAACGGGAGATCGACCTCTTCTTCGAGGAGGACGAACTCCTCGACTACGAGCGGATCGACGCGGCCTGGCTGTACGAAGGCGAAGACCACTGATCGGTCCGCGACCGCGGGCCGTCAGCCGGCGACGGTCTCCGTATTTTTCCACCACGGAGAACCATCGCTACCCTCTTTGGGGCCCGCGACAAACAGTTGAGTATGCAGAAACCGTGCACGCGATTGATGGCGGCATCGGCAGTGGTCTTCGGCGTTGTGGGCGCGCTGGTTCCTCGACGGGTGATCGAGGTCGCCGGACGGCTGCTGCTCGCGGGCTATGAGAACCCCGAGGATCTCGAACCCGAAGGGTGGTACGTCTCGGCCGTGCGCGGGAAGTCGGCGCTGTCGGCACTCGCGGGCGCGATCGTGCTCGCACTGGAGTACGGCCCGTCGCGCGGCGGAGACGCGGAAGCCGAAGACACTGAAGACGCGGAAGCCGACGCGGTCGACCGCGCCGACGCGGAGGAGTGAGACCGGACCGCGCTACGGTTCCGGCGCGACGAGATCGATCTCGCCGGCGTCGAGTTCGGCCTCGACTTCGCGAGCGGCCGAGACGAGATTCGCTATTTTCTGATAGGCGACCTCGCGGGGCAGGAGTTTGACGCCGCAGTCCGGCGAGACGGTGAGGCGTTCGGGCGGGACGATCTTCAGCCCTTCTCTGATGTTCGATTTGATTTCGGCCACGGTCTCGATTTCCGCGTCGTGGACGTCGACGACGCCGAGTGCGAGGTCCGGCTGGAACTCCGGCGAGCGGAAGACGTCGATCTGTTCGTAGCCGTCGTTGCAGAGTTCGACGTCGAACTCGTCGATCGGGAAGTCGTTGATCTCGGGGTAGATCCGCGAGTAATCGCCGTAGCAGACGTGCAGGCAGATCCGGACGTCGTCGGGGATCCCATCGACGATGCGTTCGAGGGCCTCACCGACGATGGCGTGATCGTCCGGCGTCGTCGCCAGTGCGGGTTCGTCGATCTGGATGTAGCGCGCGCCGGCCGCGACGAGCCGTTCCACCTCCTCGTTCACGAGGTCCGCGAGGTCGTACGCGAGTGCGGCCTCGTCTTCGTAGGCCTCGTTGAACGACCACCGCGCGAGCGTGTACGGTCCGGTGATCGGCACTTTCACCGGCTTCTCGGCCACGTCGGAAGTGAACTCGAACTCCTCGAGGAGCCACGGTTCGTCGTACTCGACCGTCGAGACGACCGAGGGCTTGTTGAAGTAGTTGTGTCCCCAGACCTTCACCGGGCCGTTGAACTCGTAGCCCGGAATCCGGTGGGCGAAGTACTCCACCATCTCCTCGCGTCGCATCTCGCCGTCGACGACCGTGTCGAGCCCGGCCCGTTCGTGTTCGCGCGTGATCACCCGCGCGGCGTCGTCGTACGCCTCCTGCAGATCGGACTCCGCGAACCCGGCGTCGCTCTCCCTTTCGAGGTCGCGCACGGTGCTGAGCCACGACGGTTTCGGGTAACTCCCGACGACCGTCGTCAACAGGAAGTGCTCGGCGTCGTGGTCGTCCGGGCGGAACTGCGCGCGGTTGTCGGCGTCTCGGGCCATCAGACCGTCACCTCCCGATCGAGGTCGGCAGCGGCCGAGAGCGCGCCGAGTTTCTCGCGGAACTTGGTCACGGGGAGGTAGAACGGTTCGGTGTTCGTCGTGAAATAGACCGTCTCGAAGTCCGTCGAGGGGACCTGTTCGGTGAACCACGTCGCGCGTTCGCGGAGCGTCTCCGCGGACTCCACAAGCGTGTTCTGGCCATCGGCGAGTCCGAGGGCGACATCACTCGGACAGCCGTACTCGGAGGCGTTGTAGACTGTCTGTTCGCGGTCCGCCGCCACGACGTCGAAGCCGACTGCGTCGAACTCGGCATCGAGTAAGTAGGCGTAGGTCTTCTCTTCGAGCGCGCCGAAGTACGTGTGGACGACGACGTCGGCATCGGTGGCGCTCGCGACCGTGTCGATCGCCTCCGGGATGCCCGGCGCGAGGTCGTCGCCCGGCGCCGACGTCACCAGCGAGGGATCGAGCAGGAAGAGCGTCTCGTGGTCGGGAAAGGCCGCCACTTCGCTCGCGAGGAAGTCCGCGATCGCGGCCAGGAACTCGGCTTCGTCGCCGTAGTGCTCGTCGGTCGCCAACTCCGAGAGCGAGTACGGGCCGGGCAAGACTGCCTGTAGCGGCGTCTCTCCGTCGAGGAGTTCGGCGGTGGCATCCAGTTCGGCTGCGACGTCGCCGGAGGGAGTCAGATCGCCGACCACTCTGGGGTCGCGGTAGAAGTTGTTGTTGTCGTAGTAGCGGACGATCCCGCCGGTGTCGACGTTGTCGTGGACAGTGAGGGGGTGAGCGAGCATATCGTCCCAGCGCAGTTGGCCCTCGACGATGCAGTCGACGCCGGCGTCGCGCTGTTCGTCGACGACCTCCGAGCGGGCGCGGTCGTAGGCGCTCGCGATCGCCGCCGATTCGTCGCCGCCGATCAGATCGCCCTTTTGATGGCCTTTGAGGTCTCCAAGTTTCGATTTCGCCCAGTCCGGGAGGGGGAACAACCCGGGCGTGGTCGAGACGTACTCCGTCATCACCAGTCGCTAGGGAATGACGCTGCTTAATATTTGCTATGCCGTTTTATTTTTCTCAGTTATTCTTCGGTGTCAGGCCGACGACAGTGAGCGTCTCGAAGGGGTAGGACTCCTCGACGACGACTTCGTGGTCGAATCCGCAGTTCGCGGCGTAGGAGAGCACCTCGTCGTAGCCAGTGAGCGAACTCACGAGAAGCAAGACGAGTCCGTCAGCAGTGAGAACCCGAGCGACCGTGTCGAGGAACGGATCGACCAGTTCGCGTCCGGACTCGCCGCCCGAGAGCGCGCGCTCCATCCAGTCGTCCCACTCGTTGTCCGGGTCGGTCGGGAGATACGGCGGATTGAACGCGACCGTATCGAAGGTCTCGGCGGCAAACGGTTCGACCAGACTCCCGCGGACCACCTCGAAGGCCGTCGTCGGGGTCCGTCCGGCCTCGTCCGCGTCCGGGCCCTCACGTGCTCGCTCCCGCGCGGCCCGACAGGCGTGGGGACTGAGGTCGCTCGCGACCACCTCGCTCACGTCGTCGGCCTCGCGGGCCGCCCGCGCTGCAACCCACCCCGAGCCGGTGCCGACCTCCAGCAGCCGACCCCGGCCGCGCTCGAGGACGGCCGATGCGAGGAGGCCCGAGTCCTCCGCCGGCTGATAGACCCGCGTCTCCATCCCGCGGCGTTCGGCTAACGCCGACGACGAGTCGTCGGTCACGCGGATCCGTCCCCGTCGGTGCCCTCGGCACCGCTCGCCCCGCCGTCGGTTCGACTTGCCGTCGGTTCGGTCGTGCGGGCCTCGCTCGCTCCCGTGTCGTCGCCTGCGAGGACGAATCCGCCGGCCTCCTCGCGGCCGGCCAGTTCGCGCTGCGGGAAGGGAATCTTGATCCCCTCGCTTTCGAGCGCTCGTTTTACCGCCCCGATGACTGCGGTCTGCGAGCGCCACTTTCGGCGCGCGCTCGGGTTGTCGATCCAGTATCGAACGCCCAGAACGACCGAGGAGTCACCCAGTCGCTTGAGCACGACCTGTGGCGTGGGGACGTTCATCGGATCGTCGAGGCCCGAAACCGCGTCCTGTGCGACGTTTGCGGCTCGTTCGGGGTCCGAGTCGTAGTCGACTCCGACTTCGACTTCGATCCGGAGCCGCCCCTTCCGGCTTCGGTTGACCAGGCTGTTCGACGAGACGACGTCGTTCGGGATCATCACGTACTCGCCATCGAACGTCTGCACGCGGGTGTTGACGATGGTGATGTCGGTGACGATGCCCTCATACTCTTCGACCTGGATCCAGTCGCCGATCTCGAAGGGCCGTGAGAACATCAGCACGAATCCGGCCAAGAGCGCTCCGAGCGTCTGTCGAGCGGCCATCCCGACGACGATGCCGAGGAACCCCGCCCCGACGAGGATGCCGCCGATGTTCACCTGCCACAGCGACAGGACGATCATAAACGAGAGGAGATACAGCGTCACCTGTCCGACCCGGAAAGCGATCTCCCGTTCGTGCTCGCCGAGGGAGGACCGCGTCTGGGCGATCTCCTCGACCAGCTGGCGGATCAGCCCCGTCATCGTGTACGCGCCGATCAGGAACAGGATGGAGATCCCGAGTCGAACCGCCGCCTCGGGGCCCAGGTTGTCGCCGAAGACACCGAGCAGTTCCGAGGAGAGCCCCCAGACCGAGACGATCGCGACGCCGCCGGTCGCGGCAGTGATCATCGTAGCCAGCGTGACGAACAGGTGCCACACCGCCGAGGGGAACCGCTCGGGTTCGAGCGCGTGAAGCCTGTCGGTCCGCGCCAGTAGCGCCATCACCAGCAGTCCGATGGTAAAGGTGGCGGCGATCCGGCCCGGAAGCCCCGGGATCAACTGGGGGACGGTCTCAAGGGTGCTGTTCACGCCTTCAGTCGTGGTCTGTAGGGTGAGTTGCCCGGGCATCCCACTCACCTCAGCGTCCGTGCTCGTCGGCGAGTTCGGTCAGCCTGGCGAACGTCGCCGGCGCGAGCGATCCTGCGCGCTTGCGCAACAGGTCTTCGTCTACCGCGGTGACCGCGTCGATCACCGCCGCTGGATCCTCAAGTCCCGAGATGTGGGCGGTGTTCCTGATGCCGTTGCGGATCGTCTTCCGTCGCTGTGTGAACAGCGCCTTCACGAAGTCGAAGAAGAACGCCTCGTCGTCGACGTCGTAATCGGGGTCTCGGGGGCGAAGCCGGACGATCGCGCTCTCGACGGCCGGAGCGGGGTCGAACGCGTCTGGCGGGACGATCTCGACGACCTCCACGTCCGCGTAGTGCTGGGCGCTGACCGACAGGCGGCCGTAGTCGTCGCTCCCCGGCTCGGCCGCCATCCGCTCGCCGAACTCGCGCTGGAACATCAACACCAGCGGTCGGCCCGTCGGGAGGAGTCGGAACGCGATCTCCGAGGAGATCCCGTACGGGAGGTTCGAGACGCACGCCGAGAACGCGGGCAGGTCGATCGAGAGCGCGTCGCCCTCGCGGATCGTGAGGCGTCCGTCGTCGACGGCGTCGGCGAACTCCTCGCGGAGGAACGCCGCCAGCGACGGATCCCGTTCGACGACGGTGACGCGGTCGGCGGTCCGGAGCAGTCGGTCGGTGAGCGCGCCCGTCCCGCCGCCGATCTCGAGGACGTGTGAACGATCGGCGTCTGCAGGCAGGTACTCCGGGATCCGATCGAGCACGCGATCGTCGATCAGGAAGTGCTGGTCGCGATCGGGATCACCGCGGACGCCGGCGCGTCGTCGCAACGCGTCGGGGTCGCGACCGGTGGCGTCAGGCGTCGATTCAGTCATTAGTGTCCTGTGCGCGCGTAGGCGGGTAAACGTCTCGGGTTCGGCTGGTCCTGTCAGCCCCCAAGCCCGGGGGCGGTTCGTCCGACGGCCCGGTTACGACTCGCGGCCGACGAACGTCTTGTACTTCAGGTCGTCGTCGCGCAGCTCCTCCATAATGCGCTCGACGAGGACCTCCCGGGGGTTGTGTAGTCCCGAGATCCGTTCTTCGAGGTCCTCGAAGCTCTCGAAGGGCCCGCGCTTGCGCTGATCGAGGATGTTGTTCCGGAGTTTCTTCCCGATCCCCGGGAGCAGGTTCAACTGGTGGAGACGGAGCGTGATGGGTTGGGCGTCGTTGTAGAAGTCGACGAATCGGTCCTCGTCGGCGTCGATGATCTCTTCGACCGCGTACTCCAGTTCCGCGTTCGCGGTGTTCGAGAGGTCCTCGTATTCGACCTGTTTGAAGCCGTCGACGACGTCTCTGGCCTCCGTGGGGCCGATCACGACCCGGTCGCCGATCGACACGTCGGCGTCTTCGGTGAACGTCAGTTCGAACAGCCGGAAGTCCCGCTCTCCGAGGGCGTACGCCAGCGGCGACTTCCGGTGTCGCGGCCGGTCGTCGTCGGCACGGCCGTGCTGGAGGTAGTCCAAGACGACCGCATAGCGTCTGTCGACGGCCTCGGATTCGGTTCCCTCGCTCGTATCGGCGTCGTCCGTCGCCGCCTCGGGGGGATCGCCGTCGCTCCCGCCGTCGGTCGTAGTCATACACACACGTACGCCCACGGCGTATTTAAAAAGTTGGCCGACGGGGTGGCGACGTGGTCTCGGACCGGGCCGCGATCGGCAGCCCTTGGGCGGCAGGAGACGAGTCCGGGGGCGTCAGACGTACTTCGCGACGACGTTCAGTACGTCGTCGAGTTCGTCGCCGTCGAGCGCGTAGCGCTCTTGGGCGTAGACGGCGCGGAGTTCGTCGCGGCTCTGTGGGAGCAGGTCCGCGATCTTGATGGCCGTCACGGGGTCGACCTTCTCCAGTTCGAGAAGTTCTTCGACGAGGTCGCGGGACTCCTCGGGATCGAGATGGGCGAACCGATTGACGTGTTCGATGGCTCGCGCGAGCTCGTAGCGGAGTTCCCGCTCCTCGTCGGCGGCGCGCTCGGCTTCGACGTCCTCGAGGAGGGATTTGACCTCCGAGACGGTCAGATACTCCTCGTCGACCTTCTCTTTGAAGATGGTCATCGCGGACGGTTATTCCTGTGCGCGCAGGTGAGCGGGGTGAGCGATGATCGTCTTCTCTTTGCCGCCATCGACGATCCGGACCTTGAACGCGCGGCCCTGTTTGCCGATGACCTCGCCGGTGTGCCCGTTGAACCGGGGGTGGAAGCGGCCGTCCTGGGCGCTCGGGTCGATCTTCAGATGGACCTTCTGTCCCTCGTCGTACTCGGCGATCGAGCGCTGCGGTGGCGACGTGCCCCGGTTACGTGGCTTGTTCGAGAGCTTTCCTCGCGTCCCGTGAAGTGGACCATTGGAACTCGGCATAGTCGTTGGAGTTCCATACTTGGGACGCAGTTATAAAACGCACGTTCCGTCCGTGCCAGCGCAGCGGGCACGGTGGCGGGTCGCGACCCGTCTCGGCAAAGTCTAAATCACGGGGCGTTCAACGGCCCGGTATGGCACAAGAATACGCATCCGGTGGACAACTCTCTGAGGACGTCGAGGGCGCCCTCGAAGGCGACGGGGGGTCGACCCACGACGATTCGAGCACTCGACTGGAACAGTTCGGCCTCGGCGTCGCGGCGAGCATTCTCCTAGGCGCCGTGGTCGGCGTGGCGGCCTCGTGGTCGATCGGCGGGGCGCTCCCGCTGATCATCGCGCTCGGGCTCGGTTTCATCTTCTCACCGGTCGTCGGCGTGCTCGTCCTCCGTCGGAGCGAGTAAGCGCCGCTCGAACGGGTCGTCCCGTCGGTGCTGTCGTCTGCACGCTGGTCGCTCCGCTCTCCAGCGGCAGATGAGCGTCGGGGAATCGCTTCGCCCGAAGAATCAGATACGGCCGACGTTCTCGACGGCCACGCTCTCGACGCCGTCGACCTCGGAGAAGGACTCTTCGACGGCCTCAGTCCCGCCGGCGTCGTCGGGGACGATGACGGTGGGCAGGAGCGCGACGAGTCCGAACGCGACGTCGTCACGCTCGAAGCCGTTGATCTTCGCGCCCTCGGGGAGCGACTGTTCGAGTCGCTCTTGGAGTTCGTCAAGATCGATTTCGGGGCTGTTCGGCATCACCTTGATTTTGGCTGCAACTTTTCCCATCGTTCAGGGTCCCATAAACCCGCAGTCCGGGCACTCATAGAGGTTGCTCTGTTTTCGGCACTTCGCACACCGCGAGATCTCGTGGCCACAGTCCGGACAGTTGAACGTCGCCGCGCTCATGCCGGAGATGTTGATGCCACAGGACACGCACTGTCGGGCGTGTCGCTGTTCGGACTGGCTCATACACTACTGGACCCGGCCGCGACTTTTAACGGTTGTCTTTCCCGTTCATCCCAGGATGATCGGTCCGAACAACACCCCCATCAGGTGAACGCGCCGCGCGCCGACCCGCGGCGGCACCAGCCCGAGCAGCGTCGCGAGACAGAACACGGCGCCGCCGAGGACGCCCGCGAACCCGACCGAGAGCGCGGCCAGCAGACAGAGGACAGAGACGACGAGCGGCCGGCGCGGCAATCGGCGGACCGCGCCGAGATACCACTCGCCGAGCGTCACCAGAAGCACCACGCCGACGGCTGCCGCGACGACGAGCGTCGCGAACAGCACGACCGTGTCGGCCACGGCGAGTGCGAAGTCACCATTCCCGTCAGTCAAGAGCGCCTGGGCCGCGACCGTCACGCCGCTCCGCGGAGCGCCGAGGACGACGAGCGAAGCGACCGAAAAGACCGCCGTCGCCGTATCAGCGCCGCTCGTGGCGACGACGTAGGCGCGATCGGAACCGCGGCCGGCGGGTCCGCTACCCCCGGCACCGCCGAGCGCCAGCACGGCCGCGACGCCGGCGGAGACGCCCGGCAGGTAGCCGACGAGTGCGCCGCCGCCGACACCCGAGAGTGCGGCCCTGAGCGTTTCGGACCGCGAGAGCCCGAGTCGGGTCCCGTCCTGCGGCGGAATCGCGCCCCGGACGTCCAGCGCGTCGAGGAGGATCGGCGCGCCGAACAGCCCACCGAAGAGCGGCGCGAGCATCGAGGCCGCGCCCGAGGGTGACACCGGCCCGCTCGCCGGGAGATCGAGCGTCAGGAGACCCAGGAGCGTCGCCGCGCACAGACAACACAGGCCACCGAGGCGACGACGTCGTGTCGGTTCGGCGAGGATCAAGAGCGCGGCCACGAGCGCCAGTAGCGCCGGGAGTGCCGCGAGCAGCCAGCGACGGCCGGCCCCGATCAGACCGGCGAGCGGCACCGCGACGACCACCGCGGCGACGAGCGCGATCCCGCTTCCGAGCGCGGAGAGCCGGATCGTCTCCCGGCCCCGGCCGGCGAGGACGAGCCGGTGCCCTGGCAGTGCACCCGGCGCGGTGGCGGCGTCTGGGACGCCCAGCACCAGCCCGGGAACGATCGAGAGAAACGTGTGGACCACCCCCGCTGCGAGGATTGCCGCGACGACCGCCCCCGGCGGGCCGGGCAGGTGAGTCGCGACGCCGACGGCTCCGAACGCGACGCTGTTGACGTGAAGCCCCGGAATCAGTCCGGTCACCGTCCCGGCCCCGATTCCGAGCAGCGCGTACGTCAGTGTCGTCACAGCGGCGTCCATCACCGGGGATGGTCCCGGCTTCGTATTTCAACGCTCGGCGGTCGTCAAGGGAATCCGGGTCACAGTCGGCAGTCGGCTCCGATGGACCGGGGGGTTTTTCGCCGGAGACGCCCGAGAGTGGCGCGTGACCGACGCACTCACCACGGGGTGCCGAGCGCTCGACGGTCTGCTGGGAGGGGGAGTTGAGCGCGGCACCGTCACGCAGCTCTATGGGCCGCCCGCGGCCGGGAAAACGAACGTCGCCCTGTCGGCGGCCGTCCGCGTCGCCGCCGCCGGCGAGCGCGCCGTCTACATCGACACCGAGGGCCTCTCGATCGATCGCTTCCACCAACTCGCCGCGGCCGTCGCCGAGGAGGAATCCGTCGAGGACGTCACCTCCAGGCTGATCGTCTCGGAGGCACACGATTTCGAAGAACAGGAGGAAGCCGTCCGCGACACCGAGGAGTTCGCCCCGCGTGCCGACCTGATCGTCCTCGACAGCGCGACCGGCTTCTACCGCCTCGAACGCACCGGCGACACCGACGCCGGCGACTCGCTCCGCCGGGTCGCCAGCCAGGTGACGCACCTACTCTCGCTCGCGCGGAAACACGACCTCGCGGTCATCATCACGAATCAGGTGTTCACTGATCCGGACGCAGACCGCACGCGGGCGCTTGGGGGCCACACCCTCGAACACTGGACCGGCGCGGTCGTGCGACTGGAACGGTTCCGTGGCGGCAACCGCCGAGCGACGCTCGAAAAGCACAGAGCGAAAGCGGTCGGCGAGAGCGTTACGTTCGAGATTACCGACGAGGGGATCGAGAGCACCGACCGGTAACGGGCGGCGGCCGAGCCCTCGGCGCGGGCGCTGCGATCAGAGTTCGCCGAGCTTCCGGATGAGCTGTCCGCGGTACTTCTCGTCGGCGTTGAGGCCCTTCATCTCGAGGACGTTGCGTTCGAGTTTGTCGAGCGCGACATGGAAGGCGTGCTCTGCGCCGTAGCCCTCCCCGCTGCCCGCGACCTGTCCGTGACTGGTCCGGAGGCGGATCTGACACTGGATCAGCGGCGTGCCGCGGAGCTTCTCTTTGTGCTCGTGAAAGCGCACGTGCGCGTGGAGCACCTGCATCTGCTGGTACTTGTCGACGACCGTCGTGATCGATTCGACGATCTCCTCGCGGGTGAGCGTCTCCAGCAGACTGACGTTGGTGATCTGGACGTCCATACTCTCCTCCTCGGTGAAGGTCAGCGCGCGCAGGACGTCCGTCTTCGTGACGATCCCCTGGACCAGGTCGTCGTTCTCGTCCGGGGTCACGACGAGTCCGGAGAGGTCGTTCTCGAACATCCGCCTGACGGCGACGTCGACGCTCTCGGCGGGCGTGGCGGTCACGACCGGCGACGACATCAGATCGTACACCGGCAGATCGAGCATCCGGTCGATGTCGCCGCGTCGGTCGCCGCGTCCCTGTCGGTCGTCGTCGCGGACGACGAACTCCACGAGATCGTGAGTCGTGACGATCCCCGAGAGGTTCCCGGAGTCCTCGTCAACGACTGGCAGCCGAGAGATGCCGTGTTCGCGGAGTTTGTTGATCGCCTGCCCGACGTGGGCCTTGTCCCCGATGTTGACGACATCCTCGGTGTAGATGTCCTCGACGCTGATCGCGTCCAAACTGTCCAGGACGGCCTGCAGGATCGCGTCGCTGCCGACGATACCGTAGAGCGTCTCCCCCTCGAAGACGGGGGCGATTTGCACGTCGCCTTCGACGAGCATCCGCGCCGTCTCGCGGACGTCCTCGTGACGGTCGATTCGCGGCGCGGACTTCATCACGACGGAGGCCTTCGTGTCGTCTTCCATACGAGAGCGAACGAGCTGCTTCTCGCCGATCACGCCGGTGTAGTCGCCGTCTTCGGTGACGATGATCCCGCGAGGGTTCTCCCGCTCGAAGATTGCGCGGATCTTCCCCAGTCGCTTGCCGGCATCAACTTCAACGAAATCAGGAGTGGCAATATCAGTAATATCCATAACGGAGTAGCCTCCTGCTGGACGTACGCCTCGGGCTGTCTTGAAACTTCGTCCCGTTCTCAGCCGTTCGTGACGTCCGGGGGAAGGTTCGACTGACCGGCGGTAGCGGACCCAAGCCGGCCGTCTTCGATCGGTCGTTGGTGGGTGGATCCTCTAGCCGTGGCAATATATACCGCAATATAGTCGCGGGTAGCCGGACCAAGCAATCATAGCAACCATCTATACAATCATCAGCCATTACCGCAATATGGAAATCGGAGCGACATCGGACCGAGCCGCCGGGTCGGCAGAGCCAGCGGATGGGTCGCCGGTTTCGCTCACTGAGGCGGACTTCCACCCGTCGGTCGCCGGTCACCATCGCCGGATCGACGCCGCCCTGTGGGACGACATCTACGTCGTCGGCGACGTGCACGGTTGTATCGACGAACTGCGCCGGCTGATGGACGTGCTGGACCCGAGTGCGGACGATCTGGTCGTCTTCGTGGGCGACCTGGTTCGGAAAGGCCCGGACACCGCGGCAGTCGTCGAGTACGTGCGATCGCGCGACAATCTGGTATCGGTCCGCGGCAACAACGAGCACAAACTGATCCACGACCGCAAGCAGGTGGCGAGTCTGGGACCGGCCGACGAGACCTACCTCGAATCACTCCCGGTCGCACTGTCGTGGGACGGCGCGCTCGTGGTCCACGGCGGCGTCGATCCAAGCTGTCCGCTCACTGACCAGGACGCCGAGTCGCTGCTCAACTGCCGATCGCCGGGCGGAGAGGGTTACGACGGGCCGTTCTGGTTCGAGACGTATCGCCGGCAGCCGCGCGTCTTCTTCGGACACACCGTGCTCGAAGCGCCGGTCCGGACCGAGTGGGCGGTCGGCCTCGACACGGGTTGCGTCTACGGCGGTTCGCTGACGGCGTACGACTACCGCCGAGACCGCTTCGTGAGCGTGCCCGCCACCGAAACCTACGAGGAGCGCGCCGACCGAAAGGTGCTGGCGCCGGACGACGTGAACGCCTGACCCTCGATTACGATGAGCGGAACACCTCCCGACGACACTGACGGTCGCAACGGGGCGGCGGACGCGGACGGCGTCGACAAATCCGACAAGTCGGGTGAGGAGGGCGACCACGACGGGTCGAGCAGAGCAGACGACCACGACGTCGGTGCGGGACCGAGCGTCGGCTCGGGCGTGGGGACTGTGTGTGAGCCCTCGAAAGGTGGTCCGACGCGCGTGCTCCACGGGACCGACCCCGGACCGGTTCCGGATTTCGACGGCACCGACGTCGACTTCGCGGAGCCGAAGTGGTATTTGAACCGGGAGCTGTCCGAACTCTCCTTCCAGAAGCGCGTGCTCCACGAGGCGATGGATCCCCGGAATCCCCTGCTGGAACGGACCCGGTTCCTCGGCCTGTTCACCAAGAACATCGACGAGTTCTGTATGAAGCGGATCGGTGGGCTCAAACAGCAGATGGCGGGCGAAGTATCGGATCTTACGCCTGACGGTCAGACGCCGGAAGAACAGTGGCGGCTCGCGCTCGACACCCTCGAAGAGATGTTCCGGCGGCAGGATGCGTGCTACCGTGCGGTCGTCCGGGAGCGACTCCCCGAGATTGGGATCGAGGTCGTCGAGCACGACTCTCTCTCCGAGCGGGAGCAGAAGGCGCTCCGGGCGCACTTCGAGGCGGAGATCCTCCCGACGCTGACGCCGCTGACGTTCGATCCGGCGCACCCGTTCCCGTTCATCTCGAACCTCTCGCTGTCACTCGCGGTCAGGACCAGAGGCGAGGGCGAGGAGCCGAAGTTCTCCCGGGTGAAGATCCCGGAGAATCAACCCCGTCTGCTGGAGGTGGACGCGGTCGTCGACGACCCTGGAACCTACACCGGCGAGGAGTCGGGGGCAGGTGACGTCACCACCGCTAACCCCGGAGCGACCGACAGATCGAGAGACGGCGACGCCGTTGATCGGTTCGTCTTCCTCGAAGACCTCATCGCCGCCAATCTCGATCTCCTGTTCCCGAACGTCGAGGTGCTCGACTGGTCGACGTTCCGCGTGACCCGGAACGCCGAGGTGCGACGGAACGAGGAGGTCGCAGAGGGTCTGATCGAGATGATCGAGGGCGTTCTCCGGGACCGTCGGTTCGCCACGGTCGTGCGCCTGGAACTCTCGAAAGATACGCCGGCGGCGGTCCGATCGCTCCTGATGGACCAGCTCGACCTGACCGACCGCGAGGTGTTCGAGCGTGAACCGCCGCTGAACCTCCGGCACCTCTCCAGGCTGGTCGAACTCGACCGGCCGGCGCACTCGCTGCCCTCGTGGACCCCGCAGCCCCATCCCCGGTTTGACGGCGTCGTCGACGAGGAGACCGATCGGGACGTGTTCGACGTGATTCGCGACGACGACGTGCTGGTCCACCACCCGTATCACTCGTTCGAAAAGACCGTCCAGACGCTCCTCCGGGAAGCCGCCCGCGACGACAACGTCCTCGCGATCAAGGCCGCCATCTACCGGACCTCGCGGGACTCTCGGGTGATCGAGAGTCTCATCGAGGCCGCACGGAACGGAAAGCAGGTCGCGGTGATGGTCGAACTGAAGGCGCGGTTCGACGAGGAGAACAACCTCCGCTGGGTCGAGCGACTCGAGGAGGAGGGCATCCACGTCGCTTACGGGACCATCGGGCTCAAGACTCACACCAAGACCGCTCTCGTCGTCCGCCGCGAGGATGACGGCGTCCAGCTGTACTCTCACGTCGGCACGGGCAACTACCACGCGGAGACCGCGAAGGGGTACGTCGACCTCGGCTTACTGACGAACGACCCCGACGTGGGCCACGACCTGACGAAGCTCTTCAACTTCTTCACCGGCCACTCGTTCCACGAGGAGTACCGGCGGCTCCTCGTCGCGCCGGGTACCCTCCGGACGGGGCTCCTCGAACGGATCCGGGCCGAGGCCGACCACGCGCGCGCTGGCCGCGGGGGACGGATCATTGCGAAGATGAACGCGCTCGAGGATCCCGAGATCGTCGCCGAACTGTACCGTGCGGCCCGCGCGGGCGTCGAGATCGACTTGATCGTCCGCGACATCTGTCGGCTGCGACCGGGGATCGACGGGATCACCGACACCGTGACGGTGACGAGCGTCGTGGGGCGGTTCCTGGAACACTCGCGGATCTTCTACTTCGAGAACGGCGTGGACTCGGAGAGCGGCCAGTCAGCCGGCCAGGTCGACGGTACTGGAGATCCCGAGTACTTCATCGGATCGGCCGACTGGATGACACGGAACCTCGATCGGCGCGTCGAGGCAGTCGCCCCCGTTGACGACCCTGAGATCCGCGAGGAACTCGAAATCGTGCTCGACTGCTATCTCGCGGACAACCGGAAGTCCTGGGAGATGCGACCCGACGGCAGCTACGTCCAGCGGGCGCCATCGGAGGGCGAATCGGCTCGCAGCGTCCACCGGCTGCTCGCCGAGCGCGCGAGCGCCGGGGCGGCGACCGGAGATCGGTCTCGCCTCCCGGACCTCGACGTCGAATCGCGGTTCGTGGACGGCGAGTGAGAGTCGGATGACCCTTCAGTCGTCTGCGCGCGCGTTCCCGAACTGCTCGGCGGGCAGGCGAAGTTCGGCCAGCCCTGGCAGGTGCTCGATGTTGAACACGACCTGCAGGTCGTCCGTGACGGGGTGTCCGATACAGGAGAGTCGGATGCCGCGTTCTTTCATCTCGTCGGTCAGGACCGTGCTCACGGGCATCTCCACCTCTCCGTTGACGACCGCAACGGCGCAGTTCGCACACGCACCGCCCCGGCACGCGTACGGCCACGAGAAGCCGTACCGCTCTGCGGCCTCCAGGAGGGATTCGCGGTCCTCGACGACGAGAATACCGTGGCTGTCGACGTCGAGGTCCGCGGCTTCGGCCTTCTCGAAGAGGTCCTCGTCGGTCAGTTCCCAGCCCTGCGCTTCGACGACCCCGTAGTCGAGGTACTCGACAGTCGGACCGAGCGTCTCTTCCTCTGCGTCGTCTTCGTCAGCATCGTCCGCGTCAGACCGATCAGACGGCCCGTCTCCGGCACCCCCGTCGTCGGTACGGGTGCCACCCTGGGCTGCATCGGACGAGCGCTGGCGGCCGTCGGTCTCGAAGGTCGACGGGTCGCGGCCGGCCGAGAGGTGCTCGTAGGCCCGTCGAACGCGCTTGAACTCCGCGACCGATCCGCCGTGGTCGGGATGGGCCTCTTTCACCCGTTCCCGATAGGCTCGAACGACGACGTCCGTGTCGGCGTCGGGGTCGATTCCGAGTACGTCGTACGGCGACTCCACGAAGGGGGTTAGGGAGATGACGGGAATAAGTCCTCTCCTCGATCCAGCGGGGTGGCACCGGCGTCGACGCCCGGGTGCGGCGGGGGCCGCAGAGCGTCTGCCGCCACAGATCAGTATGGTTTTTGAACCAATACACCGTATCGAACGTATGGCCGACGAGACGATGGAGACGATCGCGACGCTGTTGCGGAGCAGCATCGAATCGACCGAAGACCCAGAGATCAACTACAAACTTCGCACGGCGCTACAGTTGCTCGACGTCGTGGAGACCCGCGAGGCGCGGGCGATCGATCTACTCGCCGACGAGGAGTTCGACGACGACCTCCGAGGTCGACTCGAAGATCTCGGATATCTGGAGTAGCCTCACTCGGCGCGTTCTGGACTGCGCTCAGGCCGTTGGCTCGATCCCCAACTCCGCCAGCAGGGTCTCGGCCGCCGCCAGGGAGGAACCGGGACCGCGGGCGGTCACCAGGTCACCGTCGACGGTGACGCTCGTGTCGGCGTCGAGTTCGGCGTCCCAGTTCGCCCCGGCAGCGCGGACCTCGTCTTCGACCCAGTAGGGGAGTTTACGACCGTCGGGCATCCGGTCGTGGTCGTCGACGATGCCCGCTTCCCAGTCGTTGGGGAAGCCCGTCACGTCGCGTCCCTCGACGAGGAAGGACCCGTCCTCTGCTCTGGTGAACGCAAGAATGCCGACAGCGTGACACACCACGAGCGCCGTGCCGTCAGGCCCCGCGACCGCGTCGGCGAGGATCTCGCGAGCGTCGCTGTCCTGATTCACGTCCCACTCGGTCCCGTGCCCGCCGGGATACACGACGGCATCGTACCCGTCTGCGGACGCCGTCGCCAGCGGGATCGGATCGTTCAGACGCTCGTCGCTCTCGTCGACCGATCGGACGTGGGCGGCGGTCTCCGCCCCGACGTTCTCGGGGTCGATCGACCGCTCGTCGACGACCGGCGGATCGCCCGTCGGCGTGGCGACGGTGATGTCGAATCCGGCCTCGTCCAGTGTCTCCAGCGGTTCGATGCACTCTTCGCCCCAGTAGCCGCGCTCGCTAACGATGAACAGTGCTGATGGCACGTTCCGACCACGTGCCTGCAGACAGTAAAGTCGTCCGAGCGAACAGCCCCGAGGAACCCCGACCGTGGACGTGACGGGCTCGACTGGCGAGGCGGGACATCCGGACCGAGACGTGTGGGAAGTATGGTGGGCTTACTCGACGGCCGCCCTCGATCGGCGCTTGCCCACCATTCCGTCCTGAAAAGTGAGTTGCGGTGGTCGGAGTCACCCCGCTGACGGGTGGAGTCGTGCGCTCTCTCCGTGCAACCGCGTGAGTTCGACGGCGTAGCCCTCGCGGTTGGATCGCCGAAAGTGACCCCGGCTGGTGGGACTGCGTCTCGCTGCTGTCTATGGCCGTCCCGAGTCGCTCTGAGACGGCGGCGACCTGCACCCTCTGGCCGACCGACATTTTCCGGCCGATCTGCATCCCCAGACCGGCCCGGATTGCCGGCTCAGTCGCTCGCGTCGGCCGTCCTCGCGTCGTCGACCTGTGCGTCCCACAGGGCGGCGTACTCGCCCGAGTCAGCCACGAGTCGGTCGTGGGAGCCGGACTCGACGATCTCGCCGTCGTCGAGCACGACGACCCGATCGGCGTCACGGATGGTCGACAGCCGGTGGGCGATGACGAACGCGGTCCGGTCTTCGATCAGCCGGTCGATGCTCTCTTTGATCTCTTCTTCGGTCTCGGTGTCGACGTCGCTCGTCGCCTCGTCGAAGACGATGATCGCGGGGTCGTTGAGTAGCGCCCGCGCGATCGCGATCCGCTGGCGCTGCCCGCCGGAGAGCTTGATCCCGCGCTCGCCGATCTCCGTGTCGTATCCCTCCGGCAACCCGGAGATGAACTCGTCGGCCGCCGCGGCCTCCGCAGCTGCGACCACCCGCTCGCGCCCCGCGTCCGGGTTCCCGTCACCCCCCTCCGCGGCCAACACCTCGCTGTCACCGTAGGCGATGTTCTCGGCGACAGTCCCCGAAAAGAGGTAGGGGTTCTGTTCGACGATCGCGATCGACTCCCTGAGCGCCTCGAGGTCGTACGTCCGGACGTCGCGGCCGTCGACGGTCACCCGTCCGTCGTCGACGTCGTGGAGCCGGGGGACGAGTTTCACGAGCGTCGACTTGCCCGCGCCGGTCGCTCCGGCGAGTCCGATGGTCGCCCCGGCTGGGACGTCCAGTGACACCGACTTCAACACCGGCTCGCGGTCGTCGTAGCCGAACCACACGTCCTCGAACGCGACGTCACCGTCGATCCGGTCGGGGACGTGCGGGTCCTCGGGTTCGGTGACCGTCGGATCCTGGCCGAGAAGCCCGAACACTCGCTCGGCGCTGGACTTCGCGAGTTGGTACTTGTTCGCGGACCGGCCGATCCGGCGCATCGGGGAGTAGAGCCGCCGCAGGTAGAGGAAGAACGCCGCGAAGGCACCCGTCGAGATCAGCGCCGCCTCGCCGGGGGGCGTGGTGATGATCGCTCGCCCACCCACGAACAGGATGAGCACGAATACGACGCCCGTGAGGAGTCGGAGCGTGGCGAAGAATCCCCGGCGAATCCGGAGCGCCGCCACCTTCTCGTCGTGGTACGCTTCGCTCCGTTCGGCCACCCGGTCGCGCTCGAAGGCGTACCGGTTGAACGCCTTCACGACGGCGACGCCCCCGAGGTTGTTCTCCAGCCGCGTGTTGAGCCGGGCCACTGTCTCCCGGAGGGATTTGTACCGCGGTTCGATCCACCGGAGGAAGACCACGCTCGCCAGCCCGATGATCGGGACGGGCGCGAGGGCGATGAGCGCCAGCGTCGGCGCGTAGTACCACAGCACGGCCGCGATCCCGCCGACCGTCGCGACCACCCGAATGAGCTGGCGGAACTCGGTGTTGAGGAACTGCTCTAAGCGATTGATGTCGCTGTTGAGGATCGACATCATCCCCCCGGTCTGGTGGTTGGCGAAGAAGTCCATCGAGAGGTGCTGGAGGTGGTCGTAGGTCTCGTTCCGGAGGTCCCGCTGGATCTTCTGCGCCGAGGACTGGAGGAGGTACCGCGACCCGAAGCGAGTGACTGATCGGAGCAGGTACGCCAGCGCCGCGATCACGATCAACTGGCGGAGGAACGCGAGGCGTGCGGCCTCTCCGGTGATCGCGCCGCCGGGTAACAGCCCGGCCTCGGTCAGCAGTCCGGGGTCGGCCGATCCGAGCACCACTCGGTCGATGGTGGTCGCGACGATGACCGGCGGCACCAGCCGGGCGAACCGCGTCAGCATCGCCGCGAGCACTCCGAGCGTGATCCGCGGCCAGTACGGTCGAGCCGATCCGAGTAACCGGCGCATCGGGTGGCCGTCGACGGAGTCGCGAATGTCCGTGAATCCGCCGTCGGCGTCGCTCACTGGGCCACCACCCGGACGCCGGCAGCCCCGCGTCTCCACCGTCTGAGTCCGGCAGTCATTGTGTGTACCGCAAAAATGCGCCCGACGAACCCAAACCTGTTGTTTCGTCCGCGTCGTGAGCGGGTCGACCGCAGACGCCGGGAGAGATGTCCGTCGTCCGCAGGACTCGACGAGAACACCACTGGGGAGACGGGTGTGTCAGACGCCGACAGGGTCCGCACCTCCGCGCTCGATCCAGACGGTCAGCGTTCGATGACGAGCAGCAGCCCAAACCGGTCGTTTTAGACCGCTCCCAGCCCCACTGATCGGTACAACGATGTCCGAGACCGTTCGCGGCGAGGTGCTCCACGTCGTTACTCCCGAGGAGGCCGCCGATCACGAACTCGAACCGGCACTCGAGGAGTTGGCGGGCTCGCGGTCCATTCTCATCTGTCGCCGCGGGGGGGCCCCGTCGCTCTTTGAACTCCTGTGGGCGGTACTCCGTCGTGATCCCATCGAACCGGTGACGGTCGTCGCCGACCTGGGACACGAGAGCGTCGCGGAGGGCGACGAGATCACCGCCCAGATCGCGGAGACGGAGCTCGCCGGCGTCTACACCGCGGTCGGTCCGGTGACTGTCGAGTCGCTGTGATCCGGGCGTCAGTCGACGACCCTCGTTGTTCGCCGACGGCATCCCGCCCGCGGAGGGCACGGGACCAACAGGGCGATCCACCCCACCGCCGTCTCAGGCGGTTGCGGTGGTCTCGTTGGTCGTGGTCTCGTTGGTCGTGGTCTCGTTGGTCGTGGTCTCGTTGGTGACCGTCACACGGTCGTCGTCAGGAGGCACGATCGAGGTGTCCTGGCCGGACCTGACGGGGATCCGATCGGTCACCGCACCGTTCTCGTCGGTGATGACGATGTAGTAGATGATGTCGTCGTCGGAGTCCGTTCCGCTGTCGGAGTCCGTCCCGTCCTCGGGTGCGTCCTGACCACCGTCGGTCGTCGACTCGTCGACGGCCCCTCGGATGAACGCCCGGGTCTCGTTGTCGGTCCGGACCGCGATTGCGGCCCCGGAGTCGGCGTTCACGAACACGTTCCGGGTCACGTCGGTGAAGTCAGTGGGCGAGACCTTGATGTGCCACCAGAGATCCTCCTCGACGATCACCGGCACGGGTTCGGTGACCACGAAGTTCTGCCCCCAGTTGGTCTGTGAGTCCTCCGACCGGGCGATCCCCATCGCGCGCTCGGGTCCGGTGAGCGTCTCGCGGTCGGTACCGAAGAAGGTGTACTCGCCGGTCTCGGCGTCGGCGAACCACACCTCGTCAAGCCCTCGGCTGTCTTCGCCGTACGGTTCCATCGCGGTCACGTACGACATCCGCTCGCCCGCCAGGTCGATGATGAACGGCTGTCTGTTGTCGGCACCGGGCGGGAGTTCTGCGACCTCGATTTCACCCCGGTGGGCGCCAACTACGGGCAGTTGGTTCACGATCCCGTTGCGGTAGCCAAGCGACCCCATCTCGACTCGGGTGAGCGAGACCGGGTAGAGCCGCTGGCCGTCGACGATCTCGTTTTGTTGTGCTTCCTCGGGCGTCAGATGCTTGATCTCTCCGTCGGGGAACACCAAGGCGCCGCCCTCCCACACCGGAACCGTGTGCGGGAACGGCGTCAGCCGCCACTCGTGGCCGGTCTTCGGGTAGTACATATACGGCGTGCCGTCGTGGGTAAACTCCACGGCGTCGTCGGTGTACCGCGCGAAGTAATCGGTCTTCTTGAGCTGCCAGTCCGCCGACCGGTGGAGGAACATCCCCTCGCCGTAGGTGAACTGCGTGTCGTCGAACGTCTCGGTCCGGCGCTCGTCGATCCGGGTCATATCCGAGAGCAACACCCCGCGCTGGTTCAGGAGGAGCGTGTTCCGGAACCCGTCGGGTTCGATCGGGTAGGACCACGCCAGCGACCCGTCTTCGCGTCTGGCGATGTCGCTCGTCCCCAGCCGGTGTTGTCGGTAGGAGACCTCCCCGCGGGTAGTGATCTCAGAGACCCGACGGGGGACGACCCGCGGGTTCTCCGGGTTGGCCTCGGGGAAGTCCTCGACTTCGGTGGCCTCTGCCATCGTCTCCTGCGCCAGACTGCGCTGTTCGAGCGTCCCGCTGAGTCCGCCGACAAGGAACGAGACCGCGATCAGGATCCCAACGATCACGGCCAGGAGCCGGATTTTCGCTCCGGCAGCGCCGTCGCTCGGCCCCGACAACTCCCCCATCGGGTCGAAGTCATCGGAGAGCATCGTGGGGTCGTCGGAACCGCCCGGTCCGGAACTCTCCGGATTGAGCCGATCGGGCGGCAGGTACCAGAGGACGACCGCGGCGAGGCTCCCGCCGCCGACGACGAGGAGGCCGGTCGGCGAGTACATCGCCGAGTAGACCAGTCCGTGCCAGATCGGCCGCGTGAGGTAGCCCACAGCGAGCACCGCGATCAGAACGAGCGTTCGAAATCCAAGGTACAGGAGTGTGCCCCGATCCGGACCGGGGGCGTCGGTCGAAGGGACTTGTTCTGGACCGTCGTCAGGGTTCTGCTGGTTGCCCATCTCCTCCGTTCTTAGGACCCCCGGTACCTATAGGATGCGGAGTCGGTGGCCCCTCCGCGGGACCGGCCGCAACTGTCAGAGGAATCCCCGGTATTCGTCACGGCTCATAGACTCTGGACACGTCGACGCGGACGCCACCGTAACTGGCGGGTCAAGAATAACGGCGTCTCTGCGTGCGCCAGCGAGGCAGTTGTGCTCCATACGGACTGGTGTTGAATTCGGCTGCGTGAACGGAACCTACCGACAGACCGAGGCTTCGGTCCTCCCCAGTCACTGGAAGTCGTGTCCCGGCACGAAGGGGGTGGTGCGGATCAGGAGGGACAGCGAGTCGGAGTCCCGGGAACCGATCGACTCTCCGTGCAGCGTGTGCTGTTCAGCCGAGACACCGACTGGCGAGGCCGCTGGAACAACCGAAGGGCTCCGCGGTTCGATTCTGTGTAAAAGGGAGTGGGTTGGGGCGAATTTGAATCGCCGGCCTCCTCCATGTCAAGGAGGTGTCATAACCAGACTAGACCACCAACCCGCTTGGGCGTACATCGCGCCCGTCTGAGCGCATTCACCAGTTCCCGGGGGACACAATTGAAGGTTTCGTTTCGCAGATCGGACGCCGTCTGTCGGTTTCGCCCGTCCGAGGGTCAGTGCGGATCCGTTGCTCGTCGCAGCTCGCTGGAGAGGGTCACCCCGACTGTCGAGAATCGGTGAACGACAATCGAGGCGGGGCGACCGCCTGGTCTCTCGATCTCGATTCCGTACTCCGATAGGCTTATACTGATGAACGGATTTGTTCACTACAACACGAAGACGTACATCGGTGACCACGATGACACTCCAAGATTACATCGAACGCGCGACCGAGGGAACGGACCTGACACAGAACGAGGCACGCGAGGCGGCCAGCGCCGTCTTCGAGGACGCGACAGAGGCCCAGATCGGTGCGCTCCTGGCTGCGCTCCGCGCGAAGGGCGAGACCGAGACGGAGATCGCGGGCTTCGCACAGGGGATGCGCGACGCCGCGCGGACAATTGAACCCGACCGCGACCCGCTGGTCGACACCTGCGGGACCGGGGGCGACGACTACAGCACGATCAACGTCTCGACGACGAGTGCCATCGTCGCCGCCGGTGCGGGCGCCGCAGTCGCGAAACACGGGAACTACTCGGTCTCCTCGTCCTCGGGCAGCGCGGACGTGCTGGAGGTCGCCGGTGCGGACGTCGAAGCCGAACCGCCGGCGGTGGAGGAGGCCATCGAGCGCGACGGGATCGGCTTCATGCTCGCGCCGGTGTTCCACCCCGCGATGAAGGCCGTCATCGGCCCCCGCAAGGAACTCGGGATGCGGACGATCTTCAACGTGCTCGGCCCGCTGACCAACCCCGCCGGCGCGGACGCGCAGGTCGTCGGCGTCTACGACCCGGACCTCGTTCCCGTGCTCGCGCGGTCGCTCTCACACCTCGCGGTCGACCGCGCGCTCGTGGTCCACGGATCGGGGATGGACGAGATTGCGCTGCACGACGAGACTCGGGTGGCGGAGGTCGACGGCGACACGATCGAAGAGTACACCATCACACCCGAAGAGATCGGCGTCGACGCCGCCCCGATCGAGGCCGTCGCCGGGGGCAGTCCCGAGGAGAACGCCACGGACCTCCGCGGGATCGTGACCGGCGAGATCACCGGCCCGAAGCGGGACATCATCCTCGCAAACGCCGGCGCGGCGATCTACGTCGCCGACCTCGCCGACAGCATCGAAGACGGGGTCGCGGCGGCGGCAAACGCCATCGACGACGGCGACGCGGCGACGACGTTCGAAGCGCTCTGTGAACCACTCGACACCGCCGCGGAGCGCTGACGAATGGTCAGAGTGAAGATCTGCGGCGTGACGAACGAGACCGATCTCGGGGGTGTCGAGCGCGCCGGCGCGGACGCCGTCGGCGTCATCGCGGCCGTGCCCGTCGACACGCCCCGGGAGGTGTCGCTCGGAACGGCAACTCGCCTCCTCGACAGCGCGCCGCCGTTCCTGACGACGACGCTCGTGACGATGCCGGAGACACCGGCCGACGCGGTCGAGGTGTCCGAACGCGTCCGTCCGGACGTCCTCCAGCTCCACGGAGACTTCGCGCCCGACGTGTTCACCGAGATTCGCGAGTCCGTCCAGGCGAGCGTCGTGGCCGTCGTCGACGCCGCGGCCCCGGAGCGCGCTCGCGAGGTGGCGCCGGCGGTCGACGGGATACTCGTCGACTCCGTCGATAGCGAGGGCGCAGGCGGCACCGGCGAAACACACGACTGGACGGCGACTGCCGAGGTGGCATCGACACTCGACGCGCCCGTGATCCTGGCCGGTGGCCTGCACCCCGGAAACGTTGCCGACGCGGTCGGAACCGTTCGGCCCTTCGCCGTCGACGTCGCCAGCGGCGTCGAGGCGAGCGGCGAGGACAAGGATCCGGACGCCGTCCGCGCGTTCGTCGCGAACGCGAAGCGTGCGGGTGAGCGCGATGCCGACATCGACGGTCCGATCGAGGCAGAGGAGGTGTCCTCGTGACGACCAACGGACGCGCGTCGCCGACGGGGTCGACCGCGAGGACGCTGTCGCAGTCCCGGGAGTCCTTCGTCGAGGAGATCGGCTCAGCGACCGCCGAGGCCGACGGACCGGTCGTCGCTCACGTGACGGCTGAACTGCCGGAGACGACGCCGTTGACCGCCTACGCCGCACTCGCCGATCGGAGCGAGTACGGCTTCCTGCTCGAGAGCGCCGAGAAGACGCCGTCAAGCGACCCCGCCGGTGCGTTCGCGCCGGATCACGCCACGGCCGACCGTCACGCCCGATACTCGTTCGTCGGCTACGACCCGGACGCCGTCGTGACCGTCGATCCCGACGGCACGAGCGTCGACCGACTCGGCGGGCGCGCGGCCGAGTTCGTCGAGACCGGCGTCGGCGGCGACGAGGGGAGTGCCGACGGGACAGCGGACGACGGCCCGGATGTCCTCGACCGCCTCCGGGCGGCCTTCCCCGACCTCCCCCGCGTCGGCTTCCCCGACGACGACCGCCAGCAACTCCGTGGGGGCCTCGTCGGCTTCCTCGCGTACGAAGCCGTCTACGACCTCTGGCTCTCGGAGGTCGGCGTCGAGCGCCCGGAGAGCGACACGCCGGACGCGCAGTTCGTCCTCACGACCAAGACGCTCTCGTTCGACCACGCCGACGCGTCGGTCTCGCTGATTCTCACACCGGTCGTCACGCCCGACGACGATCCCGGGGCCGTCTACGACGACCTCGTGGCGGAGGCCGAGGCGGTCGCCGGCACGCTCGCGGATGCGGACGCCCCACAGACCGGCGGGTTCGTCCGTCACGACGAATCCGCGGGCGCGAAAGGAGCGTACGAGGCCGCGGTTCGACAGACCAAAGAACACGTTCTCGACGGCGACATCTACCAGGGCGTCATCTCGCGGGTTCGCGAACTCCGCGGCGAAGTCGATCCGCTCGGTCTCTATGCGGCACTCCGTGAGGTCAATCCCTCGCCGTATATGTACGTCCTGCGCCACGACGACCGGCACATCGTCGGTGCGAGTCCCGAAACGCTGGTCTCCGTCCAGGGCGACCGCGTGGTCTCGAACCCCATTGCGGGCACGTGTCCGCGCGGGACCAGCCCCGTCGAGGACCGGCGACTCGCCGGCGAGATGCTCGCCGACGGGAAGGAACGCGCCGAGCACACGATGCTCGTCGACCTCGCCCGTAACGACGTCCGGCGCGTCTCCGAACCCGGGAGCATCCGCGTCGAGGAGTTCATGAACGTCCTGAAATACAGTCACGTCCAGCACATCGAATCGACCGTGACCGGCACGCTCGCGGGCTCAGAGAGCCGGAACGGCGAGTACCCGGACGGCGCCGACGCGTTCGACGCCACGCGAGCCACCTTCCCCGCGGGGACGCTGACCGGCGCGCCGAAGGTCCGCGCGATGGAGATCGTCGACGACCTCGAAGCCACTCCGAGAGGCGTCTACGGCGGCGGCGTGGGCTACTACTCGTGGTCCGGCGACGCCGATTTCGCGATCGTCATCCGGACGGCGACGGTGGACAGAAGCGGCCAGGAGGACGTCATCGCCGTGCGTGCGGGTGCGGGACTCGTCGCCGACAGCGATCCGACCGCGGAGTACGAGGAGACCGAACAGAAGATGGACGGCGTCCTCACGGCCATCGAGCAGATCGAGCGCGAGGCCGTCGAGGCCGAGTCCGACGCGCCGACGAGTTCGGACGGCGAGGAGGTGGTCCGATGACGGTCCGGCTGCTCGTCCTCGACAACTTCGACTCGTTCACCTACAACCTCGTGGAGTACTTCTCCGAGCAGCGCGTCGACGGGCGGCCGGTTGAGGTGACCGTCCGCAAGAACACGGCCTCGCTCGAGGAACTCCGCGAGATCGATCCCGATGCGATCGTGATCAGCCCGGGACCGGGACACCCGAAACACGACCGCGACGTCGGCGTCACCAACGACGTGTTGACGTCGCTGTCGCAGACGATTCCGACGCTCGGCGTCTGTCTCGGACTCGAAGCCGCGGTCTACGCGTACGGGGGTGAGATCGGTCACGCGCCCGAGCCGATTCACGGCAAGGCCTTCCCCGTCGATCACGACGGTCGCGGGGTCTTCGCTGGCCTCGAACAGGGCTTTCAGGGCGGTCGATACCACTCGCTCGTAGCGACGAGCGTCCCCGACGAGTTCGAGGTGTCAGCGACGACGGCCCACGCGAGCGACGACGGCGATGCGGCAGTCGACCTGGTGATGGGCGTTCGACACCGGGAGTACCCGATCGAGGCTGTGCAGTTCCACCCCGAATCGGTCCTCACGGGCGTCGGTCACGACCTCGTGCGGAACTTCATCGAGGAGTGCGTCCTCGGGACGTCGGCGGACGGGCCAGCCGAGCCTACAGCGGACTGAGGCCGACGAACGAGAGCAGAAGGAGCACGCCGACGATCAGCGCGGCGATCGTGACGAGCCGCCACGCGATCTTCAGCGCGATCCGCCCGACGATGATGACGATCCCCACGCCCACGATGACGGCGAGCGCCTGCCCGAGCGGTTGCGAGAGCAGGCCGCCGAGTTGCAGGAGCGCGAGCCACGAGTGGATCGAGACCAGCAGAGACATATCCGGTACATTTCCGGACGGGGGAATAAGTCTGTGGGAGCCACTGGAAGTCGTGTTTAGTTAAGGATGAAGAGTGAGGCGGAGTGATTTCTTGGTGATCTATGCCAGAAATCGCCCGCCTCACCGGATGTACAGACTGGATTGATTTGGACTTTGTGGAGCGTCAGCGGACACCCGAGCGTGCGATGAAGCTCGGTATTCAGTTGCAGTTAGCGGGGCTGTCGCTCCGGAATACCGTCCCGGTTCTCGAAGAGTGGGGTGTCGAGCGCTCGCCGAAAGCGATCCACGATTGGGTGCAGAAAGCCGATCTACAGCCCACAGAGGGTCGAAGCCCGAATCACGTTGCTCTTGACGAGACTGTG